>CAVSMY010000001.1:0-13693 GCA_963729175.1 uncultured Chloroflexia bacterium
TCAGGGAACGACCCGTCGGGACGGGGCGGCCAGATTGTCGGTCGCTACCTGGGTGCGCTCATCTGGCGTCACGCAGACGACGTCGTCGGCGCGGGCGACGCGCCAGACGTAGCCACTGACGCACGTGTTCGGCCCGAAGGGACCCGTCGGATCGACACGCGACGCGGCAGCTGCGTTGTCGACCGCGACCAGGGCTCGTTGCTCGGGCGTGACGCACACGACGTCCCCGTCGAAAGCGGCCCGCCAGACGTAGCCGGGGACGCACTGGTTCGGGCCGAACTCGAAGCTCGGCGACGGGCTCGCCGACGGGCTCGCTGATGGGCTTGGCGACGGGCTCGGGCTTGGCGACGGGCTCGGACTCGGAGCGACGCTCGGCGAGGGTGACGGGCTCGGGGGCGGGCTGGCCGACACGATCGCCGTCGGCGTCGCCGAGGCACGGACGTCGGCGAGCGACGGCCCGTTGGAGCGGAGAAGCCCGAACACCGCAAGCGCGCCGAGAGCGAGGGCGGCGAGAGCCGCGATGGCCACCGGCAGGCCGGACGGGATGAGCGGAAGATGCTCGAGCGTACCGTTCAGCGCCCGAGGTTCGGTGTCCATCGACCCCGCCCGGATGTCGACGCGGAACGGGCGCGTCTCGGTCGAGCCGACGAGCTTGACGCCGCCGGCCGAAAGGCGAGCCCGGGCGCCGAGCGATTCGCCCGGTGCGATCGTCGCATCGGTCGGCTGGAACTCGAACCCGATCTTCCCGGCAGGATCCGAGCCGGCCAGCGACACTGCTTCCGGCCGATTCCCCTGGTTCGCGACCTGGACCGTCGCGTTCGCACCGCGGCGGCCGCTGGCGATCGACGGATGGAGCGTCGCATCGAGGGCCCCGAACGGGAGGATCGCGACCGTGGTCTCCTCGACCACCCGCCCACTCGGATCGTGCTCGCTCGTGACTTTGGCGCCGATCGGCCACGGACCGGCCGTGGCGGCCGGCAGTCGCGGCGGATGGAGGGTGACCGTGAACCGCCCGACGCTCGGCGGCGCATCGGGTCGCCCGTGGCCCTCACCGTGCTGAGGGAAGAGCTCGAGCGAGGCCGGCGTGACCGTCATCCAGCTCGGGTCCATCCCGACTATCTCGCAGCGATACCGCTCGACGACCGTGCCGAGGTTGCGGACCTCGACGGTAAAGGTCGTGCTCGAGCCCGGTGCGACGAGCACACCGGTGGCCTGGATCGAGACGGCGAGATCGGGCATCGGGCGGTCTCCGAGACGGGCGAGCAGGGCCGGCGCGCCGATGAGAGCCTACCAGCCGAACCGACTGCGATGGACCAGGAGGCCGTCGATTCCTGACATAGCTCGTCAAGTTCTCTGCGCGATGATGGTGCCGATGGTCGACACGCTGCCGGTCGAGCTGTTCCTCGAGGGCTACCCTGAGCCGATGCGCGACGTCGCGCGATCCCTGCGCCGGATCGTCCGGGCCGCCGTGCCGGAGTCGATCGAGGCCGTCAAGACCGGCTGGCGGATCGTCGGCTACGACGTCCCCAAGGGCCGTGGCTCGATCTTCTTCGCCTACATCGCCCTCGAGCCGATCCACGTCCACCTCGGCTTCCACTGGGGCGTCTTCATGGACGACTCGGCTGGGCTTCTCGAGGGCCGCGGTGTGACGAAGCGGGTCCGCTGGCTCACCTTCCTGCCCGGCGACGACCTCGACCGAGCTAGCCTCGGGTCGATGCTCCAGGACGCCCGGCGGGCGGCCCTCCTGACACCGGCCGAGCGATTCGCCCGGACCATGGACCGCGACGTCGACATCCCGATCGCCGCCGACCGCTGATCCGATCCGGCTGATATCGGGCCGTCATACTCGGGGCCATGCGCTTCACGACCTCGCTCGAGCTCAACGGCAAGACGGCGACCGGCTTCCGAGTCCCGGAGGAGGTCGTCAAGGGCCTCGGATCGGGTCGTCGCCCGCCGGTCCTCGTCACCATCAACGGCTTCACTTATCGGAATACGGTGGCCGCTTACGGCGATGTCTCGATGATCGGCGTCAGCGCCGAGAACCGGGCCGGAGCCGGCGTCGCAGCGGGTGACACGATCGAGGTGGATCTGGAGCTCGACACGGCGCCGCGCGAGGTCGTCGTGCCAGCGGATCTCCAGACCGCCCTCGACGCCGATCCTGCCGCGGCGGCCTTCTTCGCGGGGCTGTCGTACAGCAACCGGCTGCGGCATGTCCTCGGGATCGAGGGCGCGAAGGCCGTTGAGACCAGGTCTCGACGGATCGCCAAGTCGGTATCGATGTTCCACGAGGGCAAAGCCTGACCGATCGGCGCTGACCGCCTGCGTTCCGACGATCACCCCCCGCTACCCTGCACGGGTGGACCGAGGCTTGACACCGAGGGAACCGAAGGCATTCGAGGCGGCCGCACGACTGGCAGACGAGCACGGCCTCCCGCACGACGAGATGGTCGTCCTCAAGGACGGCAGCAACCTCCTCGTCCACCTCGCGCCGTCACCGGTCGTGCTCCGGATCGCGACCTTCACCGCCCAGATCCGGGGCGACCCGCTGCCATGGCTCCGGCGAGAGGTCTCGGTCGTCTCCTACCTCGCGTCGGTGGGTGCGGCCGTCATGCCACCGAGTGAGCGCATCCCGCCGGGCCCACACGTCATCGGTGGCTGGCCGATGAACGCCTGGGCCTACGTCGACCATGCACGCGGGGTCGTGCCGGACGCGCTCGCCACCCTACGGGCGCTCGACGAGCTCCACGAGCAGCTGCGGGGCTACCCGGGCGAGCTGCCGCTGCTCAACCCGGCGAAGGACGACCTCGACCGGGCCGTGGGTTTCGGGCTGGCCCTCGGCGTCTTCAGCGCTGATCGGGCCGCGGAGCTCGTTGAGCGGCGCGACACGCTCGTCGCGAGCCTGCTCGCGCACGATGATGCGATCCAGGCTCAGCACGGCGATGCGTTCCCCCGCAATTCCCTGCTGACCAAGCGAGGCATCGTCTGGATAGACTTCGAGGACTGCTGTGCCGGACCGGTGCTGTGGGACCTGGGCACGCTCATCCGGCAGGGAGGCGGCGAGCCGGTCGCGCGGATCGTCCGCGCGCGGTACGGCGGCGAAGCCGTCCGCGTTGCGGTAGCGCTGCGCGACCTCCAGCTCGAGACGTGGATGGCGCTCCACGACGTCCGCCCGCCGGCACGGCGATCCCAGCCCTGACCGGCGCGCTACCCTCCGTCGGTGGCGATGGACGGTAGGCGCGGGCTCGGGCTGACCAATTGGGCGGGAAATCAGCGGTACCGGGCCGCCCGCCTTCACGAGCCGCGGTCGCTCGACGAGCTCCAGGAGGTCGTCCGCGGGTCGCCGTCGCTGCGGGTACTCGGCTCACGTCATTCGTTCAACGACATCGCCGACACGACCGGCGAGCTCAACTCGCTCGCCCGGATGCCGCGGCGGTTCGAGCTCGAATTCAGAGACCGGCACGCTGACCATCGACGGCGGCGTCCGCTACGGGGACCTGTGCGGGCGGATCGACGCGGCTGGGTTCGCCCTCCACAACCTCGCCTCGCTGCCGCATATCTCGGTCGCCGGCGCCTGCGCGACCGCCACTCACGGCTCGGGCGATCGGAGCGGCAACCTCGCAACCGCGGTGACGGCATTGGAGATCCTCACGGCCGACGGCGAGACGCGGCGGGTCACCCGCGGCGTCGACGACGAGTTCGATGGCGCGGTCGTGGGCCTCGGAGGCCTCGGCGTGGTCACGGCGCTCACCCTGGCGCTCGAGCCGACCTACCGGATGCGCCAGGACTTGTACGAGGACCTGCCCCTCGCGCAAGCCGTCGAGCACTTCGACGAGCTGACCGCCAGCGCCGACAGCGTCAGCCTGTTCACGGAATGGCGCGGTCCGCTCTTCGAGCAGGTCTGGTTCAAGGGCCGCGTCATCGACGGGGTGCCCTTCGAACCGGAGCCGATCGTATTCGGTGCCACCCGGGCGACCGTCCCGATCCATCCGATCCGGCGGATGCCCGCCGACGCGTTGACGGAGCAGCTCGGCGTGCCCGGACCGTGGTACGAGCGGCTGCCGCACTTCCGGATGGACCACACCCCGAGTGCGGGGGCGGAGCTCCAGAGCGAGTTCCTGTTCGACCGACGGCACGCGCCGGCCGCGATCCTCGCCGTCGAACGCGTTCGCCAGCGGTTCGCCCACCTCCTCCAGGTCTCGGAGGTCCGGACGGTCGCGGCCGACGAGCTGTGGATGAGCACAGCGTTCGGACGCCCCTCGGTCGCCCTCCACTTCACCTGGCAACCCGACTGGGAGGGCGTCCGCCGGGTCCTGCCGACCATCGAGGAGGCACTCGCGCCGTTCGATCCTCGTCCGCACTGGGGCAAGCTGTCCACGATGCCCGGCGAGCGGGTTCGAGCCTCATACCCACGGCTGGAGGACTTCACCGCCCTGCTGCAGCGGTACGACCCGGAGGGAAAGTTCCGCAACGCATTCCTCGACCGCTACGTCTTCGGCGAGCCGGCGAGCTGAGTCGCGGCCGCTCCACCGGCCGAATCACCAGGAGGATCGACATGGACTGGAAGCTCGAAGTCGTCGTCGTGCCGGTGTCCGACGTGGACCGGTCGAAGGCGTTCTACAGCGAGCAGGTCGGTTTCGTGGTCGACATCGACCGGGCGATGCAGTCGGAGATGCGCGTCGTCCAGCTCACGCCGCCCGGGTCGGCCTGCTCGGTGACGATCGGCAAGGGCCTCGGCGCGGGCGAGCCGGGCTCGCTCAAGGGGCTCCAGCTCTGTGTCTCGGACGTCGCCGCCGCTCGAGCCGAGCTCGTCGGCCGCGGCGTCGACGTCACGCCGGTCCGCCATGTCGACGAGGCGACCGGGTCCTGGATCGATGGGCCCGGCGGGCCATGGAACTCGTTCATCTTCTTCGACGATCCCGACGGGAATTCGTGGACCGTCCAGGAGAAACCGGAAGGTTGATGCGCGCGATAGGCTGAGGACCCAGCCGGAGGCCGAGCCATCGCTCCAGCGACCGTCGACGAGTACCTCGCCGGCCTGCCCGACGACAAGCGCGCCGCGCTCGAGCGCCTCCGGGCGCAGATCAGGGCGGCGCTGCCGAACGCGACCGAGACGATCGGCTACGGCATGCCGGCCTACAGGATCGATGGCCACTACGCCCTCGGCTTCGGCGTGACGAAGGCCGCCTGCTCGTTCTACACCGGCCGGGCGCCGGTCCAGGCGCACGCCGAGGCGCTCGCCCCGTACCGGCTGTGGAAGGGCACGATCAACTTCACGCCCGACGCCCCGCTGCCGGCCAACCTCGTCGCGAAGCTCATCGCGACCCGAGTCGCAGAGCTCGGCGGCGGTCCGACCGAATAAGACGCATGTGCGACTGTCCGGCCGCTACCCTGCGTTCATGACCGATCTCGCCACGACTCCCGTCGACGCCCCGTTCCTCGAGAACACCGACCCGGCGCTCGCCCGGCCAATGCCGATCGCGCTGACCGTCGCACGCGCGGACGCCGCCACCGCCGCGCGTGATCTCCTCGCTATCCCGGAGGCGGCGTTGACCCGGCCGTGGGGCTGGATCGGCGGCAGCGAGCAGGAAGTGCGATACGGGGCCTATCGCGCTGCCGAGGCCCTCGAGCAGGCCGAAGTCGAGGCACGGGCCCTGACTTCGGCCGCGGATGGCGCGGAGCGACGGGCTGCCCGGATCATCGGGCCTGCGACGGCCGCTCGCTGGGATCTCCACGGCCTCCTGCTGCCGCTCGACGAGGCGCTGCTCGATGCCGATCCCGGGGGAGGGGAGTGGACGATCCGCCTCACCCTCGGCCACACGATCTCGAGCCAGCGCGGCTATGGCTGGGGCTCCGCCTGGTGGCTGGCTCATCCGCATCACCTGGGCGACTCCGACCTTCCCAAGGGCGTTGCGGCGTCGTACGAGCAGGCACTCCCCGATGAGGCCACGACTGAAGCCGCCGGCACGATGGACGACCTTCGAGCGCGACTCGACGGCGTCCTCGACCTCGTGACCGAGCGGCTGGCGGGCGTGCCCGACGATCGGCTCGACCTCGCGGCACGATGGTCGGGTTTCCCGGTGACGGTCGGCTTCCGGTTCGCCCGCTGGTCGTCGCACATCCGCGAGCACGCGATCCAGGTCGAGAAGACGTTCGTCCTGCTCGACCACACTCCGAGCGAGCCGGCACGGCTCGTCCGGAACCTCCTCGCGGCGTACGGACGGGCCGAAATCGACCGTCTTCGGCCGTCTCGGGGTCGACAACGCGGTGGCGAGGATCGTCCAAGGCGCCGCCGAGGCTCGCGAGGCGGTGGGTTCCGCCAGGGCGGCCGCAGGCGCCTGAGGTCGCGTTCGCGAGGGGTCCACGGGGGATGCGATGCACATCGCGGTGAACGGGACGGAACTCTGGTACGAGGTCGCTGAGGCGTCGACCGACGAGAGCGCGCCGACGGTCATCCTCGTCCACGGTGGGCCGGGCGGCTACGACCATGTCTACGTTCAGCCGCTCGTCGAGCCGCTCACCACGCTCGCACGGGTCGTCTCGATAGACCTTCGCGACCACGGTCGCTCGGCCCGGCACGATCCGGCGGAGTGGACCTTCGAGATGTGCTCGGCCGATCTGTCCGCCTTCGCCGACGAGCTCTCGATCGACCACCCCATCGTGCTCGGTCATTCGATGGGCGGCTGGATCGCCATCGAATACGCCGCTCGACACCCGGACCGTGCGGGTGGACTCATCGCCATGTCGACGATGGCCCGGTTCGACCTCGACCGACTCACCGAAGGGTTCCGCTCCGTGGCGGGCGACGACGTGGCCGTCCTGGCTCGACGCGATTACGGCGGCGACGAGGTGTCCGACGCCGAGTGGGCCCGCGTCTACGCCGCCTTCGGCCCCCGGATCCCCGGCCCCGATGAGATGGCCGACACCATCAAGAACCTAGCCGTCGGCGGACCGGGGATGGCCCGGATGCGCGAGCTCGACCTGGTCGCCGAGCTGGCGAAGGTGACCTGCCCCACGCTCGTGGTCGTCGGTGCGCTCGACCCGGGAACCCCGGTTGCGGCGGCCGAGGAGATCCTCGCCGGGCTGCGGCCGGGAATCGGACGGCTGGCGGTCCTCGAAGATGCCGGCCACTTCCCGTGGCTGGACGTGCCCGAGCGCCTCTTCCCGCTCCTGACCGGGTTCGTCTCCGACGCGGCGAGCGCCCCAGCGGGTCGCTAGGTCCCGCCGTACGTCTGCGCCGGGTCAGCCCCGGGCGTCGAGCTCCTCGAACAGCGTCAGCTGCAGGCCGGCCGGTCCCTCGAGCCGGGCGTTGAGCGACCGCCAGGGCGTCTCCACCGGCGGCGCGACGAGCGATGCCCCGGCCTCGATCGCTCGGGTCGTGACCGCCTCTGCATCGCGGACCTGGAGGGCGATCCGGACGTGCCCGGCGACCCGTCGTCCGACCTCGACCTCGTCGACGTAGGCGGCATGGGGCGGATCGGCAAGCTCGAGTGTAGCCCTCCCCGCATCGAGGATCGTCACCCGGCCTCCCGGCGAGCTGAAGGCGCCGAGCTCGGGCATGCCGAGTACGTCCCGGTAGAACACGAGCGCGGCCTCGTAGTCGGGAGCCGTCACGACCAATCGCATCTCGAGCACGCCGCCCATCTGGCCCTCCCGCAGGTCCGTCTCGCAGTGGGCCCCCATCGTCGCACGCGTATCGTTGGCGCATGGCGAAGGCGAGCGAGAAGGACGACGCGCTCAGGCGGCTCGGTGGCGGGCGCTGGCAGACACGAGATGAGCGCTTCACGATCGAGCCTCAGTCGGGGACGTGGGTCGTCGTCGACGGCGAGCAGACCGACGAGCTCGGCCTGCCGCTCATCCGTGGACCTTTCGGCAGTCTCGGCGACGCAAAGGCCGCTATCGAGTCGGCACGAGACGGTGAGCCGGCCGTATCGCCCCTCGTCGCCCGGGCAGCAGAGATCCAGAAGCGCTCCGGGGCCGGAAAGGCCGTGGCCAGGCCGAGCGTCCCGGCCGAACCCGAGGTGCCGAAGGAACCCCGCTGGCTCACCGACCTCAAGCCTGCCCAGCGGGACCGGGCGTGGGAGCTCATCGAACGGCTGACGAAGCTCGGGGCGCCGGATCCTGAGGGCATCGCCCAGCGTGAGATCGCCGGCGATGTGGCCGCGACCGCTGCCTACGCGATCCGGCGAGCGATGGACGCGCTCGGGCCGGACACGGTACCGTCGGACCTGGTCCGGCTGCTCGCCGACGGCCGCGACGCGGACCTAGACGTGCGCTGGCATCTCGTCGACGGCAGCGGCCGCCCGATCGTGGTCGACCTGGGTCGACCGACCAAGCAACAGCGGCACGCCTAGCGGCTGGAAGCCGTCGCGCGTCTCGGTGCCGTATGCGGCCGCGAGCAGTCCGAAGACCGCGATGATGGCGATGATGAACAGGAATGCGATCACGATGTTCCCCTTGCGTCTCGGACGGGAGGTCCGATCCCAAGGTTCGCCCTCGGCGCTCCTGCCGGGCATCGTCAGATGTCTCTAACGGCATCGGCGTGGCGTCGCTATCTGCGGCTCTCATAGCGAAGGAAGACGACGCCGGAGTCGAATGTGCGGGTCTCGATGAGCGCGAGGTCGAGTCGCTCCTCGAGCGGCGGGAAGAACGGCGTCCCTGCGCCGAGGATGACCGGATGGACGGCGAGGCCGTACTCGTCGACCAGGCCCGCCCGGATGAACTCCGCGGCGGTCGTCGGGCCGCCGACGTCCATGTCGAACCCCGGCTCCGTCTTGAGTCGGCGGACTTCGTCGATCGCGTCGTCGCGCACGAGACGGCTGTTCCAGCTGACCTCGGCGAGCGTGCTCGAGAAGACGACCTTAGGCTTGGGGGCCCAGATCCGGGCGAATCCGACGATGGCCGGCGGCGCGGCCGGATCGGCGTCCGCGGTCGGCCAGTAGGCGCTCATGAGCTCGTACATCCGCCGGCCGTATAGGAACGCGCTCATCGAGCGCGCCTCGTCGTTGAAGAACGAGTGGAGCTCCTCGTCGATGAGGACCCAGTCGAGGGAACGATCCGTGGTCTCGACGAAGCCGTCGAGCGAGACCGACATCGAGTAGACCAGCCTGCCCATGGGCGAAGCCTAGGACCCCGGGCGGAGGTTCGCGGTGTCGGCGATCCAGGTGAACGTCTTGCCGTAGAACGTGAGCTGGTGCCGATCGGGCGTGGCAGTGAAGTCGGACGTGTTCGTCGCACCGTTGGAGGCGTCGTAGAGGCGCAGCGTGGCCTCGATCACCTCGTATCGCCCCTCGTACGCCTTGTGCCCTACCGGGTCGAGGATGTGGGCGCCGACCTCGTCCCGTGACGGGAAGTAGAGGTATGCCCCATCGGTGAAGAAGGCGTAGAACTCGGTCGTCGATCCCCATGAGCCAGAGCCGGGCGGCCCGTAGATGTCGAGCTGGAGGCCGAATGTCGTGGCCTCATAAAGCCCATCGAGAGCGACTCCCGTCGCGTCGGGCGTCGCGAGCGTCGAGGCCGGGATCTTCGCCTGCTCGATGGCCGCGGCGGCCGCGGCGCCCGGGACCGGACAGTCGACGCCGGGAAAGGCGCCGTCAGGCACCGCGGCCAGCAGCTCGACCCGGAGGGCCTCGATGGCCGCCGGCTCCAGTGCCTGGATGACGCCGGGCAGGGCCACGAAGCTGAGGACGTCGAACAACGGCGCGTAGTCCTGGGCGAGGCCGCGGTCGGTCCAGGTCGCCTCCAGGGCCGCCGTCGCTCGTTGACCCTCATCGTCCTGGATCGGCCGCTGCCAGATCCACGAACACGTCGTGAAGTACTCGGCGAGCAGCCCGTTCGTCAGCGGCGGCTCGTCGGCGAAGAGGTACTCGGACACCCGGGCGTCGCCCGGCGGCACCTGCCACGTCGACCAGTCGACGCTACGGACCTGTGCGTGAGCCGCTGCTATCACGGCGTCGGTCGCCGGGGAAGTCGTCATGGTGGATCACCTCCGGGCTTCGCCAAGAGCCTATCCACCCCGGCAACCCGCCAGGTGCTAGCCCGCCAGCGCTTCCATCGGCGACATGAGCTGGAAGTAGTTGTCGTCAGGATCGGCGAATGTGGCGATGGACGAGCCGGGCGCCATCTCGAATTCGTACGGTTCTGTGACGACGATCGCTCCGGCCGCCTTCATCCGGGCGAAGTCGCCGGCGACGTCGGTCGACTCGATGTTCCAGATGATGCGGCCCGGGGCCACGTTGCGACCCTTCACCTCGGAGTGAGGCCCGACTGACACGAACCCGGTGCCGACCTGCCAGGCGGTGTACGGACCCTCGGAGAAGCCGGGCGCGCCGAGCACCCGCGTGTAGTACTCGACGAGCCGCGCGGGATCCTCGGATCCGATGAGGATGCTATTGAAGTTCATCGTTGCCTCCGGTCGCCTGTGATCGTTCGTCACGTTGCCATTCGTCACGTTCAGGATACGGGCGCGGCATCCCCGCCGACGGTCAGTACGACATTGCCGGCCTTCTGCCAGCTTTCGACGTAGCGGTGCGCCTCGACGACCTGCTCCAACGGATAGGTCCGATCGACGACTGCCCGGAACAAGCCTGCCTCGACGAGCTCCTTGAGGAACAGGGCGTCGGCCTGGTTCCGGTGCCCGATCACGCCCTTGACCCGCCTGCTGCCCACCAACCGAGTGGCGAACATGAACATGAGGGTCGCGAGGAGGAACCGCCCCCCGTCCGTCTCGATGAAGACCCCGCCAGGCTTGAGGGCGCGGCGGCCATGCCGGAACGAGTACTTGCCGACCGCATCGATGATCGCGTCGTAGGTCGGGCCGTTGCGGGTGAAGTCCTCGCGGCGATAGTCGACGACCTCGTCGGCGCCGAGCGAGCGGACCAGCTCGACATGCTTCGTGCCGCAGACCGCGGTGACGTGGGCTCCCCGCTGCTTCGCGAGCTGCACCGCGGCGGTCCCGAGGGACCCGGACGCGCCGTAGATCACGATCCGCTGTCCCGCCTTCACATCGGCGCCCCGCAGCGTCGAGAGGGCCTGGAACCCCCCGTCGCAGATCGCCGTGGCGTCCTGGAAGCTCATGCCGGCCGGCTTGAGGGCGATCGGGGCGGTCTCCGCGAGGCAGATGTACTCGGCGTGCGCCCCGAAGCCGCGCGGGCAGCCGAAGACCTCGTCGCCCACCTTGAAGCGGGTCACCACCGCGCCGACGGCTTCGACTTCGCCGGCAAGCTCGCCCCCGAGCGATTGCCAGCGCGGCCGACGGAGACCGGCGAAGAACCGCCAGAAGAACGGCGTCGCCGCCCGGGCATGGGTGTCCGTCTGGGTGACTGTCGTCGCGCGGATCCGGATGAGGACCTCGTCGTCCGTCGGGACCGGCCGCTCGACGTAGGCGATCCGCAGGACCTCGGGCGGTCCGTATCGATCCTGGACGACCGCTCTCATCGCCTCACCCCCGGCTGCCCGGCCGCGCGCGTCGCGTCCCTGCCCATCCTAGGGGCTCCAGAAACCGACCTCGCCGTCGATAGAGATCGGCGAGCCGCCGTCGGGGAAGAAGACGTCGACATGGGTATGCCCGGCGTCGTCCTCCGCCGGCAGGAGGATCGACGAGCTGTCCGGTGCCCAGAGCCGATGACTGATGGCGTACTGATCGAAGTAGGCGAGGACCTGGCTGACGTAAGTCGCTCCGGGAACGACGACCGGCTCCGAGCGGATCGCACCCGAGGCGACGTCGACGAAGGTCAGGCGGACCTGGTTCGTCCCGGTCGGCACCGGCGTCGGCGGGTTCTCGCTCGCCACGGTGGAGCCGCCGGCGAGCGGCACGACCCGAAGTGCGGCGAGAGTCCGGCCGTCGGGCGACCATGCGAAGCTGACGACGGAACCATCGAGGAGGGTTCGGATCGAGCCGACAGGAAAGACCGGGGCGACGATCCTGAGCGGACCGATCGGGATGTCGGCCGCGGCGCCAGTCGGTTCGGCGGGTCCGATGGTCGCCAGGCGATCGCCCGTCGGGTCGAACCCGACCGCTGCCACGCCGTATGCCGGCATCGAGTAGCCGCGTTTCCCGTCCCGCGTCGTGAGGACGACGGAATCCGGGGTTCCTCGGCCGGCCTGGACGTAGCCGACGTAGTGCCCGTCGCCGCTGACGACCGCCGAGCGGAAATCACCTACGTTCTTGATCGCCGGCGCGACCGGCGTTCCGTCGCGGCCGATCTCGCCGAGGAAGGCGCTCGCGCCGGTGCCGATGTGGGCGAGGACCCGGTCGGAGCCGACCCAGTCGAAGTAGAACGGCGAGCCGGTGCGGACCACGGCGCTGGCGCCACCGCCGGCGACTGGAGCGCTGCCATCGGCCGGCACGACGCGGAACGTCAGGCCGCCACCCTCGTTGGCGAGGAACGAGACGGTCTTGCCGTCGGGCGTCCAGGCCAGGTAGAAGGGCTGCACGTCCGGGTTCTGGAAGATCACCCTCGGCGGAGGAGGGGACCCGGCCGTCGCACCAGTGACATCGATGACGACGATCGAGACCACGCCGCCCGTGTCGGCTCGCGACACGGCGATCCGGGTGCCATCCGGCGACCAGGCAGGGAAACCATAGGAACCGCTTGTCGCGCCCTCGAGCATCGTCGCCTGCCCGGTGACGTCGACGAGCCACAGGGATCCATCCGCGTGGTCCACGGCGATCCGGCCTCGCGCCGCGAGGCGCTTCGGTGTCGTGGTCGCATCGGCGGCCGGTGAGCCGGGGCTGGCGGCTGTCTGGGAGTCCGATGAGCCGGGTGGCGTAGGCGGGGGAGGGCTGGGGTTAGTTGACCCACACCCCGCGCCCACCAGGGACAGGACTCCCATGATGGCGGCCAGCCGGGAGGCGGTCGATCGCCCTCGGCCCCGTCGCGACTCCATCACCTCACCATACGCGCGGGTGGGGCCCGCAGATGCCTCCCGCGCGCCTGCGCAGTCGCTCAGGGCATCCGGATCTGGGGCAGAACGTCTGCCGCGATGCGCTCGAGCTGTTCCACCTCGTCCCTCACGGGCCAGATCAGGATGCGCTGCAGTCCCGCCTCCTGGTAGCGCCCGAGGAGGTCGACGCACCTGGCGACGGATCCGACCGGCAGGCGGTCGGCGACCTCCTCGACCGGGCGACGAAGCATCCCACCGAGCCGATCCAAGACCGCTCGCGCCTCCGCATCGTCGTCGGTGACGCGCAGCCAGGTCGTCGCCATCGTGGTGGGGAAGGCCGACGGATCGCGACCTTCAGCCTCGAGCAGTCCATGGAGGACCGGCAGGGTGGCCGCGAACGTGTCGGGCGTCGTGTTGTAGCCGGACGCGAGCCAGCCGTCCGCGAGCCGCGCCACGCGGCGCATGCCGGCCGCCGAACCCCAACTCCCGACCCAGATCGGCGGACCCTTGGGCTGCGCCGGGGGAGGGGCGAGGGTCACGCCGGTCGTGTCGTAGAACCGCCCGACGACCTGCTCTGCGGACGGATCCCACAGCGCGCGGACCACCTGGACCGCTTCATCGAAGCGCGGCCAGCGTTCCTCGAATGGGATGCCACCGAGCGCGTAATCGGCCGCCGACGAACCAGGACCGAGGCCCGCCTCGACTCGGCCCCCGGACAGGACGTCGAGGGCGGCGAGCGCCTTGGCGAGGGCGAACGGGCCCCGTACGACCGGCAGCGAGACGGACGTCATCAGCCGCACGCTCGGCGCGG
>CAVSMY010000002.1:0-258738 GCA_963729175.1 uncultured Chloroflexia bacterium
AGTGGATCCGGTTCATCGAATCGCCGGGCGCCCAGGGGCGGACGCTGTACGCCAGTGGGGTGGTCTGAAGGGTCCGCTCGGGGTGGCTGTGGCTGCCCTCGAGGTCGGCCGCCGGGAGGCGCCAGAACGGCAGCCGATCGACCCGGGGGTAGACGACGACCGTCACCCCCTGACCGACCGAGGCACTCGACTCGAACAGCCCGAACGGGTCGCCGGTCCGGATCTGGAGTGGCTCGATCCGGAAGTGGCCGCGCCGGGTGAGCGGCGCCCGGACGAGCCACGACCGCTCGCCGCGGGGGCCCAGGGTGATCGCCCGGCCCGGCAGCCCACCCGGCAGCGAGGTCGGGTTGTGGACCTCGAGGCTGACCTTGGGGACCCGGCCGGCGTTGCGGAGCGTGTAGGTCACCCGGAGCTGCTCGCCGACGTGGGCGTGGAGCTGGCTCACCGCATAGCCGGCCTCGAGGTCCGACAGCCCGAGCCTTGTCAGGACGTAGCTGCCCCCGACCACGAGGATCGCGAGGTACAGCAGGAAGAACAGGAAGTCGAAGTCGGTCGAGAAGGCCGCGATGACAAGGACGATCGCGGCGACGAGTAGCGGCAGTCGTCGAAGCATCCGTCGGCCGTCCGCTCGGGGTCTTCGGATGCCGCGCTAGGCGCTCGTCGAGCCCGTCGCAGCGGCGCCGATCTCGCGTGGCCCACCCGAGATCGTCGCCGGCGTGTCGACCGACGTGGTCGCGAGCAGCTCCCGGACGACCGCCGCCGCGGTGACGTCGTGGATCGTCGAGCTGGTCTTGACGATGATCCGGTGCGCGAGGGCCGTCTCCGCCAGGGCCTTGATGTCATCGGGGATCACGTAGTCCCGGCCGAGTAGCGCCGCCAGGGCCTGGCCGGCCCGGTACAGGGCGATCGACCCACGCGGCGAGGCACCGAGATAGACGTCGGGGTGGCCGCGTGTCCCGTTCACGAGGCGGACGATGTAGTCGCTGACGGTCGGGTCGACATAGACCTCCCGGACGCCCTCCTGGAGGGCTCTGAGCTCCTCGACCGAGCAGACCTCGGCGACCTCGTCGATCGGATGGGTCCGCTTCTGCTCGTCGAGGATGACGATCTCCTCGAGTGGCTGCGGGTAGCCGAGCCGGATCCGCAGGAAGAAGCGGTCGAGCTGGGCCTCCGGCAGGGCGAACGTGCCCTCGTACTCGATCGGGTTCTGGGTCGCGATGACGAGGAACGGATCGGGCATCGGGTAGGTCGTGCCGTCGATCGTCGCCTGGCGCTCCTCCATGCACTCGAGGAGCGAGGACTGGGTCTTGGGGGTCGCCCGGTTGATCTCGTCGGCGAGGACGACCTGGGCCATGATCGGGCCCGGGCGGAACTCGAACTCCTGGTTCTTCTGGTTGAAGATCGAGAGCCCGGTCACATCGGACGGCAACAGGTCCGGGGTGAACTGGATCCGGCGGAAGGAGCAGCCGAGGCTCCGGGCGATCGCCTTGGCGAGGACGGTCTTGCCGGTCCCCGGGACATCCTCGATGAGCAGGTGTCCGCGGCACAGGAGCGCGACGAGGGCGAGCCGCACTTCCTCGTGCTTGCCCACGATGACTCGCTCGACGTTGGCGACGACCTTCTCGCCGGCCTGCTGGATCTGGGTCATCGGCCTCCCCTCGACCGAGGCCCCACGGTCCGGGGCCGCCGGTGCTATCGGGCCGAGCGTCCGCCCGACCTCCCCCCTGGTGCGTCGCCAGATAGTACGCCGCGTCCGCGCGACCGGTTCGCGACCGGCTGTGCTGCCGCGATGTCCGGTGCGTGACACGACGACGCCTCGGACCGCCGTCGCGTGGCGTGGCCGATCCGTTGCGCCGCCGATGCGTCGCGCAGTCGTCGGACGCGCGGACTCACCCGTTCGGCGCGGTCGAGGACTCCATATGGTGTGATCGATGCATCGACGTTCCGTGCCTCCGACCTGATGGCCGTCCCTGCCCGACCGGCCGATCCGTCGGAGACCGACGGCCTCGACCGAGCGACACCGGAGGCACTGACGGCGACCGGGCTGGCCGATGTGTTCGAGCGCGAGGCACCGCTGCTCCTCGCGACCGCCCGAGCCATCCTCCTCGACGACCGGGAGGCCGAGGATCTCGTCCAGGCGACGTTCGAGATCGCGATGCGGCGGGTGGACCAGCTGCGCGATCCGGCGGCGGTCCGGGGATGGCTGCTGCGGATCGAGACCCGAGAGGCGTTCCGACTCCGTCGTCGGCTGGCGCGCGTAATGCGTCTCGATCCGACCATCGTCGAGGTCCCCGCCCGACCCATCGACCAGGTCGACCGACTCGCGGTCCGGGCCGCCCTGGCGCGGCTGCCTGCCCGCCAGCGGGCGGCCGTCGTCCTCCATCACCTCGTCGGCCTCCCGGTCCAGGAGACCGCGGACGCGCTGGGGACGAGCACCAACACGGTGAAGAGCCAGCTACGGGTCGCGCTCGCCCGACTGCGAGAGGAGCTCGCCGATGGATGAGTCCCGCGACCTGTCGGGAGGCCCCCTCGAGGCTCGGCTCGCGGCGTGGTTCGCCACCGAGGTCGCCGACGCCCATCGAGACCTGGCGGCCCGCGCGAGGCCGATCTCCGGGGGCGCTGCCGTCGGCGGCCGCAGGTGGCGCCACCCGAGTGCCGGGTGGCGGACCGCGACGGTCGCGATCGGAGCCATCGCCGTCGTCGCGCTGCTCGGCCTGGCGAGCCGCCCGTGGGCCCCGGACGGCCACGCCGCGAGCATCGCGCCCGGCAGCTCCGCGGCATCACCCGGTCCCTCGGCCGCCGGTCCGGGCGCGTCCGCGGCCGTCGGCGGGCCGAGCACGGCGCCGTCGCCGTCCGCAGCCGCTGCATCGCCGAATGGCATCGTCGACCGCGCTCCGGACGGCATCCCGTCGCAGCTCTCGGACGAGCCCGTCCATCGTCCTGGCGAGCGGGTCGACGGCACCGGCACCTGGCTGCTGGGCGGTTGGATCGCGGAGCCCGGTGCGTTCCTCTGTCCGCTCATCACGGCCGACGCGAGGCTCTCGACCTGTCCGCCGTACTTGGTCGCCGACCGTCCGCCGGACGCAGGAGCGACCCAGCGGGTCGTCATGCCGTTCGCCCTCGGCAAGCTGCCGATCGGGCCTGTCGTCCTGCGGGTCCGGCCGATCGGCGACGACTGCCCGTACACCGACGGCTGCGGCGACGTCCTCGAGATCCTGGAGGTGGTCTGGGCGGGGGACGCCGCGACCGGTGGGGCGCCCCTCGACGTGATGACTGCCGTGGCGCGGCTGCGATCGGTCGAGCCGGCCCTGACCGTCACCGTTCGGGACCCATCGAGGGCGGGGGACTGTGACGCGGGCTGGCCGGCGCAGACGTGGATCGCCGACCAGGCGCCGGAGCCGATCGTCGAGGTCCTCATCTTTCCTGACGTCGCCCAGGCCCGGGCTGCGGCACCCCGGTTCTCCCCGTCCGGCTATGTCGGTACCACGGCCTCCGGTGCGACCTGCTTCGTCACCACCGACTCGTTCTGGTCATCGGCGTGGATCCGCCAGGACGATGTGTTGGTCCAGGTCCGCGTTCATCCCGAACGGACGGCCGCTGACATGGCGATGGTCGCGTCCGTCCGTCGAGCGCTGGCTACCCCGTAGCGGCCCGTCGACCCACCAGCGAGCGCCCGTGACCGTCAGCCACGGAACAGGGTGATCCCGCCGACCCACAGGGTCATCAGGCAGCCGACCCCGGCCATGACCCCGAGGAACGGCTCGCCGCCGTCGAAGGCCGCGACGGTCACGCCTCCGAACAGGCCGGCGAACACGAGGGCGATGGCGGCCATCCCGATCCGCTCGACGAGCGGACGCGGGCCGCGCTCCTCGTCGTCCGATCCTTCGCCGGGCTGCGGTCCGCCGGGCCCGCCCGCGCTATCGGGCGCCACGTCCGAGGCGGCCGGCCCGGAACCGGCAGGCGCCGACGCACCCGGCGCGGACGACGCCGTCGCCGCCCCGAGCCGGACGGCCATCGGCGGACGGTCGTGCGGCTCGTCATGGGGCCGGACATCGCGACGCACGACCGGGTCGGTCGCCTGGTCCGCGTCGCCGGTCGGGTCGGTCATCGTCCGAAGGCCTCGAAGTAGGCCTTCATCATCGCGCCTGCCAGGGGCGCGGCGCGCGCGCCGCCTCGACCGCCTCGCTCGACCAGCACGGCGATCGCGATCCGCGGCGCATCCGCCGGGGCGAAGCCGATGAACCACGAGTGCGGCTCGCCGGTCCCGCCGAGCTCCGCGGTCCCCGACTTGCCGGCCACGGTCACACCCGGGACCTGGGCCCCGGAGGTGTATCGCCGGCCGAGCTTGCCTTCGACCGCCTGGACCATCCCGGCGGTGATCGCGGTCGAATCGGCCGGGTCGATGACCCGCCGGACCTCCTCCGGCGAGATCGTCGTGACCCCGGTCTCCGCGCTGGAGAGCGAGGTCGCGAGGTGGGGCTTCATCAGGACCCCGCCATCGGCGACGGTCGCTGCGACGAGCGCCATCTGGAGCGGGGTCGCGAGCACCTCGGCCTGGCCGTATGCGGCGTTCGCAAGCTCGACATCGTCGGCGAACCCTCCGGGCAGCGGCCCGCCGCCGTTCGTCAGCTGGCTCGTCGCGGTCGGCAGGTCGAACGGCAGCGGGCCGTCGAAGCCGAACCGGTCGGCGTACTCGGTCAGGGCGCCGCCACCCTGGGCGAGGCCGGTCAGGGCGTAGTAGATGTTGCACGAGACCTCGGTCGCCTCGGTCAGGTCGAGGGCCCGCGAGCCGGTCGCCGGGTGGTGGCCATCGGTGATCCGGAAGCCGTCGACGAGCAAGCCGGTCTTCTCGGCCCGTGGCTGCTGCGGGTAGGTCGTCGCCGGGGTGATCGCGCCCGATCCGAGGCCGCCCGACGCGGTGACGATCTTGAAGACGCTGCCCGGGACGTACAGCCCCTGGGTCGCCCGTGGCAGGAGCGGCTTGGTCGGGTCGGCGGCGAGCGCCGCGAAGGCCTTGTCCTCGGTCGCCGGGTTCGCGATCGCCGATGCGTCGTAGACCGGGGTCGAGGCGAGGACCAGGACTTCGCCGGTCCGCGGGTCGAGCATCACGACGGCGCCCCTGTCGGAGCCGAGCAGCCTGATCGCCAGCCGCTGGAGCGGCAGCGACAGGCTGGTCGTGAGCTTCTGCGGGTCGGCCGGGTCCGGATCGAACTTCCGGAGCAGGTCGCGCCGTGGGTCGCCGGTCCGAAGCCCGGTCAGCTCCGCGTCGTACGAACGCTCCAGACCCGCCGTCCCGTGGTTCGCAGAGGCGTATCCGATCACCTGGCTCACCGCCCGGTCGGCATAGACGCGGTACGGAGAGCCGGCCTTGGTGAAGGCGTTGTCGGCCAGGACGGTCCCGTCCCGATCGACGATCAGCCCGCGGATCGCGTTCTTCCGGGCGGCGATGAGGGCCGGGTTGTCGGGCCGGGTCACGAGGTCGGTCGAGACGATCACGCCCCAGTAGCCGGCGGCCGCCGCGAGGCCCCCGAACGCCAGCGAGAGGACCAGCCCGACGCCGACGACGGTCCGGCCGATCGACCGCCGACCGCTCGTCCGGCCCACCGATGTCGCGCTCATCGAGCCGCCTCGACCTCGGGCCCGACGCGCTTCGGTGCCGCCGGGCTGCCGACCGATCCCGCGACATGGATGGCCGGCGCGTCCCGGGACCGGCGCCAGCGACGACCGGCGCGCGGCGGGGGCGGCGGCTCGACACCTCGGTCGGAGATCGCCAGGAGCAGGCCGATGATCACCGCGTTGGCGAGGAGCGACGAGCCACCATATGAGATGAACGGCAGGGTGATCCCGGTCAGCGGGATCAGCTTGAGGTTGCCGGCCGCGATGATGAACGCCTGGACGCCGATGACGAGCGCGAGACCCGCTGCCAAAAGCGACCGGAAGTCATCCGCGGCCGACGCGGCGATCCGGAGGCCGCGCTCGATGATCACCAGATACAGCCCCAGGATCGCGAGGACGCCGATGAGTCCGAGCTCCTCGCCCAAGGCAGCGAACGGGAAGTCGGTGTGGATGGCCGGGATCGGCATCCGTCCGGCGACGACCGGCAGGCCGGCCCCGAGCCCGGTCCCGATCAGACCGCCGCGGGCGAACGCCATCAGCCCCTGGATCACCTGGTAGCCCGAGCCGAGCGGGGCGGACCACGGATCGAGCCAGATGTCGACCCGGTCCTGGACGTGGGCGAACAGGAGGTAGGCCGCGTAAGCCCCGATCGCGAACAGGATCAGCCCGAAGAAGACGTAGCTCCAGCGGGCGGTCGCGATGAACAGCATCAGCAGGAAGACAGCGAAGAACAGGAGGGCCGCCCCGAGGTCGCGCTGGATCACGACGACCGCCAGCGCCACGGCCCACATCACGACCATCGGGACGAGATACGGCAGCGGCGGCAGGCGGAGCGGCCCCACCTGGGTCGCGGCCTCGGCGAGGAGCGGCCGCCACTCCGACAGGTAGCCAGCGAGGAACACGACCAGGATGACCTTGAGGAGTTCGGAGGGCTGGAAGCTGGCCGGCCCGAGGCTGAGTGTCAGTCGTGCGCCGTTGACCTCCTCGCCGAACACGAACGTCAGCAGCAGGAGCGCGATGCCGACCGCCGCCCAGGTGTACTTGTAGGTCCGCAGCCAGGCGTCGGAGCGGACGACGATCCCGAGCGTCCCGAGGATCACCGCGGCAAGGACCCACCAGACGAGCTGCGTCTGCGACAGCCCGCCCAGCGAGCCGGCGAGGTTCTGCGGCAGGCGCTCCATCAGCAGCAGACCGATCCCGCCGAGCAGGGCGACGGCCGGCACAAGGACCTGGTCGGTCCGCCGTCCGGTCAGGATCTGGGCCAGATGGACGGCCAGGAACGCCGCGAAGAAGATCGCCAGCTGGCGAGCGTCGGCGAGCTGCCAGGACGCGGGGGTCGTGCTGCCGGGCAGGACGGACGCCTGCCACGACCGGGTCGCGCCGAGCGACAGGCTGCCGATGATGAGCGCGACCGCGACGCCGAACAGGAGCATCGATTCGCGCCAGCGCGGGCGGGGACGGATCGCCCTCAGCGCCCCGGCGAGGATGTCGATCGGGCGACGGGAGGCGATCGACGGTGCGCCGGCAGTCACGCCGTCCCCTGCGTGCGGCCGCGGTCGAGCCGGAAGCGTGTCTCGCCGATCGTGATCTCGTCGCCGAACCCGACGGGCGACACGGAGGCGGCGCCGACCCCGTTGACGAATGTGCCGTTCGTGCTGCCGGCGTCTTCCACGTACCAGCTCCGACCGCGATACGACAGGATCGCGTGGGTGCCCGATGCGAAGGGGTCGCCGAGGACGACGCCGTTGTTCACATCGCGGCCGAGCGTCGTGACCGCGTCGAGCGGGAAGACGACGCCGGCGGGTGGCTCACCCGACGGTGACGTGACGACGACGAGACGACCGAGCTCCGTCCCCGGCTCCCGGGCCGCGGCCCTCAGGTCCCGAAGCAGCGCCCTGACGATGAGGAACAGGACGACGTACAGGAGAGCGAGGAAGAGGAGTCGGACGACCCACAGGCCGAGGTAGAAGGCATCCATCAGGCGGGTGGCGGACCCTCGACGCGAAGACGGGTATCGCCGATCCGGATCTCGTCGCCGACGCCCAGGGCGATCTCGCCGACGGCGACCCCGTTCACGTACGTCCCGTTGCGGCTGCCGAGGTCGACGAGCAGGAGGGGACCCTGGCGGACCTGGAACCGGGCGTGGCGCCGCGACGCCTGGGGATCGCCGAGCACGACGTCGTTCGTCGGGTCGCGCCCGACCGACGCTCCGGTGCCATCGATGACGATCGCCCGGTCGGCCCCGGAGCGCTCGTGGATCCGGACCGTCGCGAGCGGGCCGACCGTCCGTGGCGGGCGATAGACCATCGTCGCGTCCGGCGGCGGCGTCTCTGCCCAGGTCTCCGGCGCGCCCTCGGCGGATGCCGGCGGCGGGCCGTCCGTCGCTCCGGCGCGCTGACCGGCGGGAGCCTCGAACCGGGCGTCGACCGAGACGTCCCCCGAGGTGACGTGGGGATCGGGCACCAGATCGATCCGGGGTCGGGCAAGCAGTCGATAGCCGTGGGCACGGGCGAACCGCAGCGCGTCGTCAGCCAGGTCGGTCGCGAGCGGCGACCCACCGTCCGGCAGGGTCGCGATGTCAGACGGATTGAGGCGCACGGCGTAGCGGTCCGGGACGATCGTCCCGTCCGTCGTCGCGCGGCGGCTCATCTCCATCGCACGCTCGACGCGCCGAAGGACCTGGACGGGCTCGAGGCGAGTGTGGAACAGCCGCGCCGACGGCCGCTCGAGAAGGCGCTCGAAGAACCGCTCGAGTGCTGCGAGGGGTCGCATGGTGGGCCGGGAGTCTATCAGAGGGCTCTCGCCGCTCGGGTCACGGGGCTCTCGCCTGTGACCTTCGGGTGCCATGACGGGTGACCTGCGGCCGGGGGTGGGCTGGAGGGCCTGCGGTATACTCTCGCACCCTCGGACGGCTGGCCGCCCGAGGTCCGGCCGCGCGATCGGGGACCCATGACCGAGATCCTGACCAAATCCTTCTGCGAACGGTGTGGCACGCGCTATACCTTCCAGACGGCTGCGCCGAAGAAGGTCCGCACGAATCGGATCAAGGTGCTCTCCAAGGGTCTGAAGAACTACGTCCTCAGCGACGAGACGACCCTCGAGGAGGCCTTCGCCGACGCGCGGAGCGACGATGAGCGGGCGAACTCGAGCCAGCAGCTCGAGGCGTTCCATCAGACGTTCAACTTCTGCATGTCGTGTCGCCAGTACACGTGCGCGAACTGCTGGAACGAGCCCGAGAACCGCTGTCTCAGCTGCGCCCCGGACCTGGCCCGCGAGGTGATGCCGGCGCCGTTCCCGGATCTGCCCGCCCACGGCCTCTCAGGTGCCGCGCTCGAGACGCCCGTCGAGCCGCACGATCACATCGAGTCGCACGATCACGTCGAGCCGGTCGCGGCGACCGCCTTCGAGGCCAGTGCCCCCGAGGCGTGGCCGGAGGTCGACCTTGCCCGGCTCCATGCCGTCGTCGGCGGATCCAACGGGGTCGAGAACGGGGTCGACCACGCCGAGCCAGCCGTCGAGCCGGGCGACGCACTCGCGGCCGCGGCCCTGGCCGCCACCATCGCCGACGAGCCCGCGCCTGAGCCCGCCGCCGTATCAGAGATCATCGCCGAGTCCGAGCCGGTCGGCGCCACCGAGGTCGTCGCCGAGGCCGCCGCGGCCACGGTCGTCCCGGTCGATCCGGCGGTGACCGATGAGCGTGCGGCTGCCGCGGCCGCAGCGACCTCCGCGCTGTTCGCGAAGTTCCGGCCTGGTCAGAGTCTCGACGCCGAGCTCGAAGCCTACGAGCGCGAGCACGAGGAAGTCGACGTCGCGAGGACGGTCGCCGAGACGGCAGCCGCAGCGAGCATCGTGGAGCACGTTCACGAGCGGGGCGAGGAGCCCGAGCCGATCGTCGCCGCGGAGCGCGTGCCGGAGCTCATCGGAGCCGAGGCCCCGGCCGAACCCGTGGCCGCAGCAGAGCCGGAGCTCATCGGTGCCGAGGTCCCGGCAGAGGTCGCGGCCGAGGCGGAGCCGGAGCTCGTCGGAGCCGAGGTCCCGGCAGAGGTCGCGGCCGAGGCAGAGCCGGAGCTCATCGGTGCCGAGGTCGCGGCCGAGCCGGAGCCCGAGCCCGTCGCGGCCGAGGCCGCCCAGCCGGTCGATATCGTCGAGCAGCCGACCTGGCGGATCATCGCGCCGGACACCGGCCCGACCACCCCCGCCCCGACGAGCGTGCCGTCCGGCGTGTCCCAGTGGCCGCCGCTTCCGCAGACGAACGGCTCCGGCCCGGAATGGCCCACGGCGACGAACCTCGGACCGGTCATGGGCGACAGCGTCCGCGACGCGATGTGGGCCGCCTCGAGCGTCGACGTCGCGAAGTCCGGCGGCGTCCAGTCGTGCGTCAGCTGTGGTCTGTCGCTCTCCGCGAACGCCCGGTTCTGCCGCCGCTGCGGCACACGTCAGGGCGACTGACCGAGCCTCTCAGGTCCGGGCCTCGCCAGCCGGCGGCCCGACCGGCTCATCCGGTCGGCGCAGTGTCCCGGTCGGCCACGGGATCCGCGATGGATCGGGCGCGCCACCCGACCGGACGCGCACCCACGCGACGCCCAGGACGACGAGGTTCATCGACAGCTGGAGCCAGATCAGCAGCGTGAACACGGCGGCGATCGCGCCGTACAGCGAGGCGATCCCGGCGACGAACGGCGCGATGATCGAGAACAGCTGGGTGATGACTGCCAGCGCGAGCGCGACGAGTGCTGCCGGGACCAGGATGAAGTCGCCATGGCGGGGCCTCCGTCGGGACCCAGCGGTAGGCGGCCCCGAGCAGGACGGTCAGTGCCGCCCAGAACCCGACGATCGATCCGAGCCGGAAGATGAGAGGCGGCAGCATCGACGACAGGTCCTCGTCGGCGACGCGCCAGGCGAGCAGGATCAGGACGATGGCGATGACCATGACGCCGAGGACGACCGAGACCGCGATCAGGCTCATGATCCCCCGCAGGATCGGGTCCCGCCGACGCTCGGTCTCGAGGATGACGGCCATCGTCACGTCGAGTGCCTTGAAGAACCCGCTGGCCGCCCAGGCGAGCGCGATGAGGCCGACGATCGTCGAGCCGACGGCGCCCGCCGCAAGGACCGCGAGGGTGCTCTCGAGGAGCTGCTGGACCGGCGGGATCAGCTCGCCGATCGCCTTGACCAGGGCCGCCTGGACCTCCGGGTCGCGGGCGACGAAACCGATGACCGAGACCGCCAGGAGGAGCCCCGGCAGGAGCGCGAACAGCGCCCGGTTCGCGAGCCCGGCGGCGAGGACACCACCGCCGACCTGGCCGTACAGGAACATGACCGTCGCGACCTCGCGGACCAGCCCGACGCGGAAGACGCGGTCGAGGAGCGGCACGCCCACGCCGAGCCACAGGCCCATGACGCGGTCGACGATCGCGCTCGTCAGAGATCCTCGAACAGGCCCGTCTGAAGGTCCGCGGCCCGGACCCGGCGGGGCGGCGTGATGAGCGCCCGGACCTCACCTCGGCGAACGTAGCGACGCCCGCCGAGCTTGATGCTCTGGAGCCGGCCCGTGCGGGCCCACGTCCCGATCGTGCTCGGCCGGAAGTGGACGTTCGCGGCGGCCAGGATCTCGGACGCCTCGGCCAGGGTGATCCAGTCGGTGGCAGCCATGCTCAGACCTTGGCGCCCATCGCTCTAATCGCCCGTCGACGAGGCGCCCGCGGGACCGCCGGCCGAGCCCGGGTTCGACGCACCGCCGCTCGCATCCCCCTTCGAGCCGGAGGACGGCTCGGACGAGCCCTTGTCGGTCGAGCCCTTGTCGGTCGAGCCTTTCTCGGACCCGCCCTTCTCGGACGAGCCCTTCTCGGACGAGCCCTTCTCGGTCGAGCCACTCGACCCGTCGGAGGCCGACGCCGACTTCGACGAGCCCGACGCCGATGTCGCGCTGCGGTCCTTCTTCGCCCAGCCGGCGCCCTTGAAGACGATCGTCGGCGCGGAGATCGCCTTGTGCATCCGGCCCTCGGCGCCGCATGCCGGGCAGAACCGCGGCCCATCGTCGTGGACACCGTGGATCACTTCGAGGCGGTGCCCGCAGGCGCCGCAGACGTAGTCGTAGATCGGCACGTCAGCCGCGCAGCAGACGCATCCCGCACTTGGGGCAGTAGAACGCCCGCTCGTGCGCCGAGGCGAAGCCGCAATGGGCGCAGACCAGGCCCCCGCGCCCGGCGGCCGGGACCGGCCGCTCGACGGCCGTCAGGCCCATCGAATGGTGGCTCGCGAGGATGTTCGTGAGGATCGAGCCGAGCAGCTTGGCGGCGATCCGGTCGGTGTCGCCGCGGACGCCTTTGCCACCCCAGCCGACGACGGCCCGGACGATCATGTCGCCGGTCGCCTCGTCCCAGTGCGACGCCACGCCGCCGACGATCGCGTTGTACTCGGGGTAGCCGGACGTATCGACGTCGCCGTCGAGGAGGGTCGAGACGAACGTGTCGAAGGCCAGGTCGATCGCATCGATCGACTCGAGCACGACGAGCGCGTGGCGGGTGATCGGACTGTGGCCGTGGTGGGCGTTGAGCCACTGCATCGCCTCGGACGGCCGGGCGATGACAGGCGACGCCTGGCTGAACTCGATCGGCAGCGGATCGACGACCTCGATCTCGCTCTGGGCCAGGCCGGCGAGCATCGAGGGCAGCTCGGCCAATGCCTGGGGCCCGGCCTGCATCCGGACTCCCTCGCTGCTCTTGCCCCCGTAGTACAGCCGCAGCTGATGCTCCTGGGCGACGACCTCCTCCGGCAGCACCGTGGAGCCGGACGTGGGACCGGGCGAGCCCGCGTTCGACGCAGATTCGTCATCGCCCGATGGTCGACGCTTCAGGAAATCAAGGGGCACGGGTGGACTCCGGGGCGGAGGACGGGACCGACGGCCGTATCGTAGCAGCGGCCCCCGGGCCGGGACTCAGTACACCTGCGGGATGAAGGTCTGCTCTTCCATCGGCGGCCGGACGTACCCCTCGTCGCGCTGCCGCGGCGGCAGGACGATCTGGTCAGGCGTCAGGTCCGTGTACGGGATGAGGCTCAGCAGGTGGCGGATGAGGTTGAGCCGGGCCCGCTTCTTGTCGTCACCCTCGACGACGTACCAGGGCGCCTGCTTGATGTCGCAGTGGCGGAACATCTCGTCCTTCGCCCGGGAGTATTCGACCCACCGGGAGCGCGACTGGAGGTCCATCGGCGAGAGCTTCCAGCGCTTGCGGGGGTCGTTCGATCCGCTCCTGGAAGCGCCGCTCCTGCTCGGCGTCGCTGACCGAGAACCAGTACTTCACGAGCAGGATCCCGGAGCGCACGAGCATCCGCTCGAACTCCGGCGTGGAGCGCAGGAACTCGCTGTACTCCTCGTCGGTGCAGAAGCCCATGACCCGCTCGACGCCGGCCCGGTTGTACCAGCTGCGGTCGAAGAAGACCATCTCGCCGGCCGCCGGCAGGTTCGAGACGTAGCGCTGGAAATACCACTGGGTCCGCTCGCGCTCGGTCGGCGCCGGCAGGGCGACGACGCGGGCATAGCGAGGATTGAGACACAACATCAGGGTCTTGATCGCGCCGCCTTTGCCAGCCGCGTCGCGACCCTCGAAGATCACGACGACCTTCAGCCCGGACGCCTTGATCCACTCCTGCATCTTCACCAACTCGACCTGGAGGCGGGACAGCTCCTTGCGGTAGTCCTTGGCCTTGATCGTCTGGACAGGGGTGCCCTCGGTCGTGACCGGCCGATCGGGCCAGACCTCGGCCAGCTCATCCTCTTCCTGCTTCGCCTTCTTGCTGCGCGCCATCATCGACCTCCTGCGTGCCTGGTCGTGACCGGATCACCCTCGGGGACGAGGATGACCCCTTCGAACGGTCGGAGCGGGATCCGGCCGCCGTCGACGACGGCGCGGCCGGGTGGATCGTGGGTCGAGATGACCGGGCGCCAGACGATCCCCCCACCGACGGCCTCGAGGAGCGGCGAGCGGGCCCGGTCGCCGAGGTTCACGACAACGAGCGCCCGGCCCTCGGTCGTGGATCGGACATAGGCGAGGCAGTCGCGGCCGCTCGTGGCGAGAGGTCGCAGCGCGCCCCGGTGGAGCGCCGGCAGATCGCGCCGGAGACGGATGAGGCGCCGGTACAGGGCCAGGACGCTCGTCGGATCGGCCCGGGCCGCGGCGACGTTCCTGGTCGCCGCATCCGGTGGCGGCGGGAGCCACGGTCGGCCGGTCGTGAAGCCGTGGCCCGGGCCGCCGTCCCACGGCATCGGGGCCCGGGCCTGGTCGCGGTTCCACCACGGGAAGTCCGGGCCGGCCAGATGGGCCGGTGGGTCGATCGCGTCCTTCTGGTCGACGACGATGCCCGGGACGCCCAGCTCCTCGCCGTAATAGATGAACGCGGTCCCGCGGAGGGTGAGCAGCAGGACCGCCGCCGCGCGGGCGATGTCGTCGGGACCGCCCGCCGCGCCCCAGCGGTCGACGATCCGCGGCTGGTCGTGGTTGCTGAACACGACCGTCGGCCAGTGCGGACCGTTGAACACGGCCTCGTGGCGATCGATGACCCGGCGGAAGCGCTGGGCCGACCAGCCACCCTGGAGCAGCTCGAAGTCGAACGCCAGGTGGCGCGGCTCGGTCAGGGCGGCCGCCTGCTCCATCGTCCCGTCGAACAGCTCGCCGACCGACATCCGGCCGGGCTGCTCGTCGACGATCGCCCGGAACTCCGCCAGGAGGTCCGGCAGATCGGGCTGGTCCTTCTCGTAGATGTGGTACATCCGCGCCCAGGGCGAGGGGCCGCGCTTGGTCGGGTTCGACGGCAGGTCCGGGTGCTTGAGGAAGTTGTTGAAGGTGTCGAGCCGGAAGCCATCGACGCCGCGATCGAGCCAGCCGCGGACCATCCGCCACATGTCGATCCGGGTGCCCGGGTCACGCCAGTCAAGGTCGGGCTGCTCGGGCAGGAAGATGTGCTGGTAGAACTGGCGCCGTTGCGGCTCCCAGGTCCAGCCGGGCCCGCCGAAGAACGAGACCCAGTTGTTCGGGCGGATGGGGCGAGCCGTCGGCCCTGACACCTCGAGGGTCCCGCCACAGGTAGCGCTGGCCGTACGGCCCGGTCCGCGACCGCCGCGATGAGACGAACCACGGGTGCTCGTTCGAGGTGTGGTTCATCACCAGGTCGAGCATCACCCGCAGGCCCCGCCGGTGAGCCTCGCTGATCAGGCGCTCGAAGTCCGCCATCGTCCCGAACAGCGGATCGATCGCCTCGTAGTCGCTGACGTCGTAGCCGAGGTCGCGGCCGGGCGACGGGTAGATCGGGCACAGCCAGATCGCGTCGACGCCGAGGGACTCGTCGGTCCCGGCGAGGTGGTCGAGGTGGTCGATGATCCCGGGCAGGTCGCCCACGCCGTCGCCGTCGCTGTCGGCGAAGCTCCGGGGATAGACCTGGTAGACGATGCCGTCGTGCCACCAGTCGTCACCGGCACCGCCCGGTCGACGCGCCGGGGCGGATCGAGCGCTGGTCATCGGCGCGTCAGCCGAGCACGTCGGCCGGCGCGGACCACCAGCGCACGGCATACGGGGGCAGGACGATGTCGCGGCCGGCGCGGACCGGGTGGTCGCCGGCGATCGCGTCGAGCGCGGTCGCCAGCCCGGCCGCCCCGAGGAGCCAGCCGGGCACCCTCGCGTCGGTGTCGGTGACGTTGTGGACGGCAAGGAGCGATCCCAGCGGGTGCCGCCGGACGAAGGCGAACAGGCGCGCGGTCCCGGGGTCGAGGATCTCGAGCGGGGCCGCGGCATGGAGCTGGGGCGAGCGCCGGCGGGCGGCGATGAGCCGCGTCAGGCCGCCGAAGATCCGACCCTCCGGCGAGCGCGGGTCGGCCCGGCGTGCCGCCGCGGACCAGTCCATCCGGGGCCGATGGATCCAGCGGTTGTCGGCGGCGTGGGCTGGATCGTCGGCGTACGACGGGTCGTTGAGGGTCCCCAGCTCGTCGCCCATGTACAGCAGCGGCAACCCGTCCCAGCCGAGGATCAAGGCGTGGCCGAGCAGGATCCGGCCGATCGCGAGGTCGACCTCGGCGGGGTCGCCCAGCTCGAGCGCCCGCTCGAGACCGGCCAGGCTCGCGAACGAGCCGCTGATCCGCGAGTCGTTCGTCGCCGGGTTGTGCTGGAAGACGACCCCCCGGGCGAAGCTGCCCTCGAAACGTCCGGCGTAGAACTCCGACAGGAAGGCCCGGTGGGCCCGGCCGTCCCAGCCGACGTTCTCGGCATCGTCGTCGGCGATGGCCCAGCCGATGTCGTCGTGGCAGCGGATGTACGTCGCCCAGGCCGTCGATGCCGGCTTGTGCGGGAACTCCGCCAGCGCGAGGGTCGCCAGCCGCGCGTCGCGGGTCGCGATCGCCGACCAGAACTGGACCATCAGGCTGTTGTGGTAGGCCAGGTCGCACTCGCGGGCGTAGCGCCGGCCGACGCCGAGGTACGGCGCCAGCTGGTCCGGACCGACGATCGCCTCGGCCTTGAACAGGATGGCCGGTGCGACGATCCGGCCGCATGCCCGGAGCGCCATCACCAGGTCGTGGACCTCGGGCTGGTTCTGGCAATCGGTCCCGAGGCGCTTCCAGATGAACGCGATCGCGTCGAGCCGGAAGATGTCGACGCCCTGGTTCGCGAGCCACAGCAGGGTCTCGAGCATGTCGACGAAGACCCGCGGGTGGGACCAGTTCAGGTCCCACTGGAACGCGTTGAAGGTCGTCCAGACCCACCGGCCGTCGGCCAGCCGGGTGAAGTTGCCTGGTGCGAACTCCGGGAACACCTCCGGCAGGGTCGCCTCGTAGCGATCGGGCATCGTCCGGTCCGGAAAGATCCAGTAGCGGGCGCTCGCGTCGGGGTCGCCCTTCCGGGCCCGGACCGCCCACTCGTGCTCGGCCGCCGTGTGGTTGAGGACGAAGTCGATGCAGACGCTGATCCGCCGCTCGTGCAGCCGGCGGCACAGATGGGCCAGGTCCTCCATCGACCCGAGGCGTGGGTCGACCGCCCGATAGTCGGCGACCGCGTAGCCACCATCGCTGTCACCGGGTCGCGGCCGGAGCAGCGGCATGAGATGGAGGTACTCGACCCCGAGGGCCTCGAGGTGGTCGACGTGGTCCTCGATCCCGGCGAGCGAGTCCGCGAAGCGGTCGACGTAACAGACGTAGCCGATCATCGCCGGCGACTGGAACCAGTCGGGCGAGAGCGAGCGCTCGAGGTCGAGCAGCCGCAGCTCATTCGAGCGGGCCCGGTAGGCGTCGGCGAGGGTCGTGACGATCGCCCGGATCACCGCGCCGTACGACGGCTGGCCGCCATACGGCACGGCCAGGCCGTCGACGACATCCGGCCAGAAGCGACGCAGCCGGAGGACGAACAGGTCGACATCCCGCTCCGCCTCGCCGGCGAGGTGCTCGCGGGCGAGGCGCTCCACGCCTGCCAGGTCGAGCGCCGGCAGGCGCGACGGGACCTCGGGCGCCGTGTCGTCCCCAGCCGGCGCCGCCGGCGTCCGCGCTGATCGCGGACGCCGGGGGGCGACGGCCACGCTAGCCCTTGACAGAGCCGGCGAGCAGGCCGCGGACGAAGAACCGCTGGAGGCTGATGAACACGACCACCGGCACGATCATCGAGACGAACGCGCCGGCCGTCAGCAGCTGCCAGTCCTGGCCGCGCGACCCGGTCATCGAGACCAGGCGCGAGGTCATGACGGCCACGTCCTTGTCGGTGCCCAGGAAGGTCTGGGCCACCAGCAGGTCGTTCCAGACCCACAGGAACTGGAAGATCGCGAACGACGCCAGTGCCGGCAGGGACAGGGGCAGGATGAGCTTGCGGAACGTCGTGAAGTGCGACGCGCCATCGATGAAGGCCGACTCGAGGATGTCCTTCGGCAGCTGGCTGATGTAGCCGTACAGGAGGTACACCGCGAGGGCCAGACCGAACCCGGCATGGGCCAGCCAGACGGCCAGGAACGTCCCGTTGAGGTCGATCTGCAGATACACCTTCAGGATCGGGATCAGGGCGATCTGAAGGGGCACCACGAGCAGCGCCACGACGAGGATGAACATGATCCGCCGACCGGGGAACCGCATCCAGGCGAACCCGTAGGCCGCGAAGGCGGCGATGAGGATCGGGATGACGACCGCCGGGATCGTGACCGCCAGGGTGTTGAGGAAGGCTGTCGCCAGGCCGTCACCGCCGAACAGCACCTGCTGGTAGTTGTCGAGGGTGAAGGCGCCCTGGGGGTTGGTGAACACCGTCCACCAGCCGGAGTCGAAGATCGCGTCCTTCGTCCGGAACGACGTGATCAGGAGCCCCAGTGTCGGCAGGGTCCAGATGACGACAGCGAGGATGACGATCAGGTTGATCGCCACCTGGGAACTTCGCGAGCTCTTCATCGCATCGTCCTCAGAACTGCCGGGATCGGAATTGGCGGAGGTTGTACCAGACGACCGGGGTCACGGCGATGAGCAGGATCACCGCCAAGGCCGAGCCGGTCCCCTGGTTGAAGACCGTGAACGCCTGTTTCCACTGCAGCGTCGCGATCACCTGGGTGTCGAAGTTCCCGTTCGTCATCGCGATGACGATGTCGTAGATCTTCAGCGTCAGGATCGCGATCGTCGTCGCGACGGTCACGACCGTCGGCCAGATCGTCGGGATGACGATCTTGCGGAAGACCTGGACCTCGGTCGCCCCGTCGATCCGACCGGCCTCGATGATCTCGTCGGGCACGCCCTTGAGAGCCGCGCCGAGGATGACCATCGCGAAGCCGACCTGGCCCCAGACGAGGATCACGATCAGGAGGACCGTGTTCCACGGCGCGGCCGTGAGCCAGGACACCGGTCCGAGCCCGAAGACCGCGAGGACCGCGTTGAGCAGCCCGATCTGGGTGTCGCCCTGGGGCTGATAGGAGTAGATGAACCGCCAGATGATGCTCGCGCCGACGAACGAGATCGCCATCGGCAGGAAGATCAGGGTCTTCGCGAGGCGGTCGAGCTTGGAGCGCTCGAACAGGATCGCCAGGATCAGGCCGAGCCCGGTGCTGAAGCTCGTCCCGAGGATCAACCAGATGAGGTTGTTCCGGATCGCCACCAGCATCTCGGGATTCGTGAAGGCGTAGACGTAGTTGTCGAGGCCCACGAACGCGTTGCCGTTGGCGTCCTTGAAGCTGTTGAAGACGGTGACGATCGCCGGGATCAGGAGGTAGAACGCCAGGATCGCGACGGCCGGTCCGACGAACACGAACGGCAGGACTCGGCCCTGCCAGGCGGCCGGCAGCTTCTCGGCGAACCAGTTCGCGACGACATACAGCATCGCGACGCCGCCGACGCCCCAGGCGATCGCGACGACGACGACGATGACCCGCGGCGCGCCGCTGTCCTTGAGGAAGATGAACCCGGCCCACAGGACGATGAACGCGACGACGGGCACGAAGATCGAGATGAGGACCCGGCCGATGCCCGTCCCGAGGACCTGGGCGATGCCTCTGGGCGGAGGGGTCGCCGCCTCTTCTGCCACTGCCATCCCTGACTCCTCTATCGGTCCCTCAGTGCCTCCGGTGATGCCGGACCGGAACCGCGTCGCCGCGGCTCCGGTCCGGCTGCGATGTCGCGGTTACGGGGACGGTGACGGCGACGCACCCGCCGCCGGCCAGCTGGCCTCGATGTTGTTCAGGGTCGTGTCGATGTCCTGGCTGCCGCTGATCAGCTTGACCATCTCGGACCAGAACGTGCCCGAACCGACAGCGGCCGGCATCTGGTCAGAGCCGTCGAAGCGGACGGCCGGGGCGTTGATGATGGCCTTCGCGAACTCCCGGTCGAGATTGCCGGTGTAGTTCGTGAGGTCCTGGTTCTTGTAGGGGAAGAGGGCGCCACCCGCCTTGGCCCACGAGACGCCCGCCTCGGGGGTCGTGAGGTACTTGAGGAAGGCCCAGATCTCGGGTCGATCGGCGAACGCGACCGCCTGGTCGCCGCCGATCTCGACCGGGGTGCCGATCGCGGTGTCGGTCGCCGGGAGATTGAACACGCCGACGTCGGCGTCGAGGGCCTTCTGGACGTCGTCCGGGAAGAACGCCGTGATGAAGTTGCCCTGGTTGCGTCAGGACGCACTTCGGCGGGTCGGTGAACGCGGCCTTGGGGGCCTCACCGAAGTTCGTCTGGACGATGTACTGGGTCCCGCCGTAGGTGTCGTCCGGGTTGCTCCAGATGTCGTACATCATCTGGGTGGCGGTCTTGACGGTCGGATCGTTGAACGGGATCTGCGTGGGTGACCCACTTGTCGAAGCCCGCCGTCCCGGTGGTCCGGAGCATCAGCTGCTCGACCCAGTCGGTCGCCGGCCAGCCGGTCGCCGCGCCGCTCTCGATGCCGATGCACCAGGCCGGCACGCCGTCGGTCTTCATCTTGGCCATGAGGGTCTTGAGGTCGTCCCAGGTCGCCGGGACGGTGTAGCCCTTGGAGTCCCAATAGGCCTTCGGATAGAAGACGTTGCCCTTGAGGTTGACGCGATGGAAGACGCCGTAGACCTTGCCGTCGGCGGCAGTCCCGGTCTCCTTCCAGCCCGGGCCGTAGTTCGCGTCGATGTTGGCGATGATGTCGGCCGGCAGCGGGAAGAGCTTGCCCTGGGCGGCGTAGTTCTTCATCCCGCCCGGCTGGGGCAGCAGGGCCACGTCCGGCGGGTTGCCCGCCTGGACCTGGACATTGAGCTGCTGCTCGAACGACTTGTCGCCGTTGTAGACGACGTCGACCCCGGTCGCGTCCTCGAACGGCTTGATGGCTGCCTCGAAGTTCGTCGCTTCGACGTCGACGAAGGCACCGCCGACATTGACGGTCTTGCCCTTCAGATCGCCCGTCCCGCCACCAGACGGAGCGGGTGTGCCACCGCTGCCGCAGGCCGCGACGAAGATCGCGGCGCCGGCGGCGATGACGATGAGTCTCCGGATCATGCTCCTCCTCCTGAGGCGCTCCGCCCGGGGCGGAAGCGCGAAGTCGTGGAACCGGTTCCACACACCCGGTGGACGTAGGGTAGATCGCCTGTCAAGGCGCTCGCGCCCACGCCCGACGACCGCCCTCGCGGCCGGCGTTCGCGGGCATCTGCTGCATCACGGGCTGTCCTCCTGATGGCTCGCGACGGGCGAGCCGGGCCGATGCTTCCGTGACCGCTCCGTCTCCGCCCCGTGGGGCGGTGGCGCGGTCGAGGTTCGGACGATCAGCTCCGTCGGCAGCAGCGTCCGGGCTGCGACGGGCCGACGGTCGATGCGGGCGATGAGCGCCCAGCCCGCCGCGAGCCCCAGGTCGCGGGCCGGCAGGCGGACCGTCGTGAGCGGCGGGTCCATGAACGCCGCCAGCGGGATGTCGTCGAAGCCGATGATCGAGACGTCGCTCGGGATCACCCGGCCCGCCTCCCGGATCGCGGCGATCGCTCCGAAGGCCACGACATCGCTGGCGACGAAGACCGCGGTCAGGTCCCGGCCGGGTCCGCGGAGGATCCGGTCCATCGCCCGGCGACCAGAGGGCGGGTCGAAGTCGGCCTCTGCCACCAGCGCGGCGTCGGGCTTGATGCCGTAGCGGGCCAATGCCTCGTGATAGCCCGCCAGGCGGTCGGCCGCGGCGGTGTACGCGAGCGGCGCGTTCGTCACGCAGGCGATCCGGCGATGACCGAGCTCGAGGAGGTGGCTGACCGCGCTGGCGGCCGCGGCTCGGTTGTCGATGTCGACGCTCGGCAGGGCGATCCCGGGGAGGGTCCCCTGGAGGACGATCGGGGCATCCTCCTGGGCCAGGGCCGCGAGCTCGGTGTCGTCGCGGCGCGGACCCGAGACGATCAGCCCGTCCGTATGGCGGGCATGGAGGAGCGAGGCGTAATGGCCCTCCCCGAGGGTCAGCGGTTCGACGAGGATGCGGTAGCCGGCGCCGCGAGCGGCCGAGGCGACCCCACGAAGCGTCTCGGCCAGGAGGGCGTCCGAGGCGACCTGCTCGGGCGACTGACGCAGCACAAGCCCCAGGCTCCGGCTGGCGCCGGCTGCGAGATGACGGGCCGATGCATTCGGGTGGTAGCCGAGCTGCTCGGCAGCGACGCGGACGCGCAGCCGCGTGGCGGGCGGGATCGCCACATCCGCGCGGTCGTTGAGGACGAATGACACGGTCGTCCGCGAGACGCCGGCCAGCGCCGCGACATCGGCGCTCGTCGGCCGCTTCGGCACCATCCGCGATCGCTTCTCCGACTCACCCTGGGGCCTGGTGAACGGGTGCCGAGCCTCTCTCCACGGGCTGGCATTAACGCGCGTCAGTGACGCGCATTAACGTCTACCGCGACCACGGTTGTCAAGGGGCATCGCGACGCCGATCAGACGGGACCGCGATGGTGACGGGACGGTGGCGGGCCGGACGTCCGGCGGGCCACGACGACGCACTCGGCGATCTCGCGGAGGGGCCCCTCGCCGCTGCCGCGGAGCGCGCCGATGAGCCAACGGCTCGCCGCGACGCCCATGTCGTAGAGCGGCTGGCGGACGGTCGTCAGACCGACGTACGCCGCCAGCTCGATGTCGTCGTAGCCGACGATCGAGACCTCGGTCGGGACCTCGACGCCGAGCGACGCGGCGGCCTCGAGGGCCCCGATCGCCTGGACGTCGCTGGCGCACAGGATCGCCGTCGGGCGGTCAGCCCGTCGGAGCAGCTCGCGGGTCAGATCGGCCGCGATCATCTGACCGTGCGCGCCGGTCGCGACGCGGTCCGCCTGCAGACGCAGCCGGGCCCGCTGGACCTCGCGTCTGACGCCCCGGAGCCGCAGCCGGCTGGATGAGGACCCGAGCGGCAGTCGCGGCGGGTCGCCGACGAAGGCGAGCTCGGTGTGGCCGAGGTCGATGACGTGCCGGGCGGCGAGCGCCCCGCCGCCGACATCGTCGACGGTGATCCGCGACACATCGCCGTGACTGGCATCGACCAGGACGATCCCGACGCCCTGCGCCTCGAGCCGCCGGACCTCCTCGGCCCGTGGCGCGATCGAGACGAGGATCGAGGCCGTCGACGCGCTCGCGGCGGCCGAGATCCTCGAGGACCGCGTCGCGCCGCTCGACCGACTCGACGTTGAAGACGATCATGTCGTAGCCACGCTCGGCGAGCGTCGCCTCGATGCCCCGCAGCCGCTCGACGACCGACGGCGTCGCGAGATGCGGGACGACGACGGCGATCGTCTGGGTCCGCCCCAGCGACAGCCGGCGGGCCGTCGGGCTGGGGACGTAGTCGAGCTCGGCGATCGCGGCCAGGACACGCGCCCGGGTCGCCGGGTCGACGTTCGTCCGCTCGTTCAGGACGCGGCTGACGGTGCCCTTGCCGACGCCGGCCAGACGGGCGACCTCGGCGATCGTCGCGGCCACGGCCGGATCAGCCCGCCAGCCGGTCGCGGAGGGTCGCCACCTGGTCCGCCAGCTCGGACTCGCGCGCCCGAGCTCGCTCGACGACCTCGGGCGGGGCCTTGGTGACGAAGTCGGGGTCGGCGAGCCGGCCCTGAGCGGCCTCGAGGAGCCGCTCGGACTCGGCCAGATCCCGCTCGAGCCGCTGACGGTCCAGGGCCGCCGCGTCGGCGTCCGCGTCGGGTCGTCCGAGGACCGCCTCGATGCCCCCGACGAGGAGCGTCAGACCACCCTCCCGGGCGGGATCGAGCGCCTCCGGCGTGAGCCGCCGTTCGAGCGGCCGGACGCGACCGAGCCGCTCGATCGCCGGCCGGAGCGACTCGAAGATCGCCGATCGGTCGAGGGGTACGTGGACGTCCAGCGGCAGCCACTCGGCGGCGTCGATGCGGGCCTCGCTGCGGGCGTTCCGGATCGCCCGGACGAGCTCGAGGAACGACTCGACATCGGCCTCGATCCCGGGCTGCACGACGCCGGGCGCCGGCCAGCGGGCGACGATGAGGAGCTCCGGATCGGCGGCCCGGTGGGGCATCCGGTCCCAGATCACCTCGGTCACGAACGGCATGACCGGATGGAGCAGCCGGAGGTACGTGTCGAGGACGTCGACGAGCGTCCACCAGGTGGCCTCGCGCTGGCCGGGCGACAGGTCCCGATCCGCGAGCCGGACCTTGGCGATCTCGAGGGCCCAGTCGCAATAGTCGTTCCAGATCGCCTCGTACAGGATCCGGGTCATCTCGCCGATCTGGTAGTCGGCCAGGGCCCGATCGACCGCCGTGACGGTCGCCGCCGCGCGCGACCGGATCCAGCGATCGCCCGGCCCCAGGTCGGCCTCCGCGGGTCCGCGGAGCTCGGCGTCCGCCGGGATCGTGGACGGTCTGGCTCCCAGGACGAAGCGGGCCGCGTTCCAGAGCTTGTTGGCGAAGTTCCGGGCGTTGGCGAGCTTCACGACCCCCAGACGGGTGTCCTGGCCCGGGGTCGTGCCGGCGATGAGGCTGTACCGCAGGGCGTCCGCCCCGAACTCGTCGATCGTCTCGAGCGGGTCGACCGAGTTGCCCTTGGTCTTGCTCATCTTGCGACCCTCGGGGTCGCGCACGAGTCCCGAAAGGTAGACGACCTCGAACGGCGCCTGGCCGGTCAGATGGATGCCGAGCATCATCATCCGGGCGACCCAGAAGAAGATGATGTCGTAGCCGGTCTCCATCACCGTGCCCGGGTAGTAGCGCGCCAGGTCCGGGGTCCGGTCGGGCCAGCCGAGCGTCGAGAACGGCCACAGCCCCGCGCTGAACCAGGTGTCGAAGATGTCCGGGTCCTGGCGGAGCTCGGCCGCCGGCCGACCACAGACGTCGCAGGCGGCCGGGCCGTCCACCGCCTCCGTCACGGTGACATGGCCGTCCGGACAGAACCAGGCCGGGATCCGATGGCCCCACCACAGCTGGCGGCTGACGTTCCAGTCGCGGATGCCGGTGAGCCAGTGCTCCCATTCCTTCTCGAACCGTTCTGGCACGATCCGGGTCTGGCCGCTCCGTGTCGCCTCGAGGGCGGCGGCCGCGAGCGGCGCAGTCCGGATGAACCACTGGGTCTTGGGCAACGGCTCGATCACGTCGTCGCTGCGCTGGCAGCGGCCGATGACCATGTCGTGCGGTCGCGCATCGACGAGGTCGCCGGCGGCGTCGAGATCGGCGACGATCCGGGCCCGCGCTTCGTAGCGGTCGAGACCGTCATACGGCGTCCCGGTCCCGGTGACGTGGGCCGCCTCGTCCAGGACGGTGACCATCGGCAGGTCGTGCCGCTTGCCGGTCGCGTAGTCGTCGAGATCGTGGGACGGCGTGATCTTCACCGCGCCGGTCCCGAACGCCGGGTCGACGACGGCGTCGGCGATGATCGGCACGTCGCGCTCGACGAACGGGATCCGGACGGTCCGCCCGACGAGGTCGCGGTAGCGCGGGTCGTCGGGGTGGACGGCCACGGCCGTGTCGCCCAGGATCGTCTCCGGCCGGGTCGTCGCGACGGTGACCGTCTCGTCGGCGCTGGGAGCGCCATCTCGCATCGAGGAGGTGGTATCGGACCGACCACAGGGTGCCCGTCTCGGGTGTCCCGATGACCTCGAGGTCCGAGACGCTCGTCCGGCAGCCCGGGCACCAGTTCACCAGGGCCTCGGTCCGATAGGCCAGGCCATCCCGATACAGCGTCGCGAAGGCGTGGCGGACGGCCTTCGCCGAGCCCTCGTCCATCGTGAACCGCAGGCGGCCCCAGTCGAGCGACGCGCCGACCCGGCGCTGCTGGCCGAGCATCACCGGCCGGGTCTCCTCGACGAACGTCCGCATCCGGTCGAGATAGCGCTCCCGGCCGAGCGACTGGCGACTCTCCCCTTCCCCGGCCAGGATCCGGTCGAGGACGAACTGGGCGGCGATCGAGGCGTGGTCGAGGCCCGGCAGCCAGAGCGTCGGCCGGCCGAGCATCCGGGCGTGTCGGACGAGAAGATCCTCGACCGTGGAACGCTGGGCGTGGCCGAGGTGGAGCGAGCCGGTGATGTTCGGCGGCGGCTGGATGATGACGAACGGCGGCAGCGCCGGATCGGCGGTCGAGCCGGCCCCGTCCGGAGCGAAGACGTCCGCGGCGAGCCAGCGCTCGTATGTCGGTCCTTCGGACTCGGCTGGTGCGTAGGTCTTCGAAAGCTCGTCGCCGGTCACGATCTCCCTCCAGAACGTCGAACCCCGCTCGTCCCAGCGGACGAACGGGGTCGTGGTGCCACCTGCTGGTTCGGGCGGCGGTGCGGTCCGGTCATCCCGGATCGCTCGGTCCGTCGCCCCTCCTGGCGCGCTATCGGGCGCCGCCCGCACGGCTCGCGAGCGACGTTCGGGTCGGCGGCCCTGCGCGGCTCACACCGTCCCGCGCTCGCTCATGGCCCGCCCGACCGTACTCCTCTCGGTCAGCGCCGTGGAGGGCGAGGATAGCACCCCTGAATTCAGCCGCCGGCGAGCAGGGATCGATACAGCTCCACGGTCCGGGCCGCGATCGCCGGCCAGCCGAAGTGCTCGACCGCCCGGCGCCGCCCGGCCTCGCCCATCGCCGCCCGCCGCGCCGGATCGGCGATGAGCGCATCGATCGCCCGGGCGAGGCCGGCCTCGAAGGCTCCCGGATCGGCCGGCTCGAAGGTCCCGGAGTCGGACGCCTGGAACGGCACGAGGATCCCCGTGACGCCATCGACGACGACCTCGGGGATGCCGCCCACGGCGCTCGCCACGACCGCCGTGCCACAGGCCATCGCCTCGAGGTTGATGATCCCGAACGGCTCGTAGACCGACGGGCAGCAGAAGACCGCGGCATGGCTGTACAGCTCCCGGACTGTCGGCTTGTCGACCATCTCGGCGATCCAGATGACACCCGGCCGCTCGGCCTGGGCCACGGCGACCGCGGCCGCCATCTCGGCGGCGATCTCCGGCGTGTCGGGCGCGCCGGCGCACAGGACCACTTGGTAGCCGGGAGCCATCCGTGAGATCGCCCGGACGAGATGGATGATGCCCTTCTGGCGGGTGATCCGACCGACGAACAGGACGTACGGGACCGCCGGGTCGACGCCGTGACGCTCGAGCGCCGCGACCGACTGCTGGGGGCGGTACTCGTCGGTGTCGATGCCGTTGTGGATGACGTGGACCCGCTGCGGCGAGACGTCGAAGAGGCCCAGCACGTCGGCCTTCGTGCCCTGTGAGACGGCGATCACCGCATCGGCCATCTCGATCGCCGTCCGCTCGACCCACGTCGAGACGTCGTAGCCGCCGCCGAGCTGCTCCCGCTTCCAGGGCCGGAGCGGCTCGAGCGAGTGGGTCGTGATGACGAGCGGGATGCCATAGGCGAGCTTCGCCAGGACGCCGCCGAGGTGGGTATACCAGGTGTGGCAGTGGACGACCTCGGCCTCGACCGGCTCGGCCGCGAAGCCGACGTCCCGGCTCAGCGCCGCGAACAGCGGTCGCAGCCGAGGGTCCGCCGATGCGAGGTCGTGGGCCGGACCGAAGCCGCGGACGCGCAGGTGGTCCGAGGTCAGGTCCTGCGTCCCGAAGGTCCGGACCTCGACATCGATGAGCCGGGCGAGCTCGCGGGTCAGGTACTCGACATGGACGCCCGCGCCGCCATAGACGTCGGGCGGGTACTCGTTCGTCAGGATCAGCGCACGCATCGTCGCGGCCGGGCCCATCCGCGCCTACGCCCCGAGGATCGTGGCGATGCCGGCGAGCGGGATCGCGACCCAGTCGGGGCGGTTGTTCAGCTCGTACTCGAGCTCGTAGAGCGCCTTGCGGATGAGGAACGCGTCGAGCAGGACCGACCAGCCCTCGTCGTCGGGGGGCAGGAACGAGGCGTCGCCGATCGCCTCGCGATACGCGCCCAGATAGGCCGCCGCGACCCAGGCCTCCCAGGCCCGCAGCCAGGCGTCCACCGCTGCCGGGCCGCCACCGGTCCGGCCCTCGGCACCGGCTGCGCGGCGGGTGCCGGCGGTATGGGCGACATACGCGAACGAGCGAAGCATCCCGGCGACGTCGACGAGGGCCGACCGCTTGAGCCGCCGTTCGCTCAGCGGGCGGCCCGGCTCGCCCTCGAAGTCGACGAACCAGAGGCGATCGTCGGACACGAGGATCTGGCCGAGATGGAGGTCGCCGTGGGTCCGGATGCGGCGGCCGCCGTGGATCGCTCGCAGCAGCGGCGTGGTGTGGATCTCGACGGCGGCCGGCAGGTCCACGAGCCGCCCCGCCAGGGAGGAGGCGTCCGGAGGCAGCTCGTCGCCGTGTCGACGGAGCATGTCGGCCGCCTGGCGCGAGAGTGACCGGATCGTCTGGTAGACCGACCGCTGGTAGAGCGCGCCGGCGGGCACCGGCGCGAAGGCGGGGTCGGAGCCGCCGTCGGCGAGCGCGAGGTGGAGCGCGGCCGTCCGCTCCCCGAGCCGCCGAGCCAGGTCGAGCGACGGCCCGTCGGCCGTGACGAGGGCCGCGGGTGGGGTCTCGCGGGCTCGGTCGACGAGGCTCGCGGCGCCGGTCGTCGGAGCGGCGCCCCGTCGGGCGGCCGCGGCATCGAGGGCCCCGTCGATGAGCCCGAGGGTCCACTCCCAGGCATCGTGGGCACCCGGGACGAATGCCTGGGCCATCGCCACGGTCGCCGCGGCCCGGCCGGGCCGCTGAAGCTCGAGCGAGCCGATCACCCGGGGCACGTCGGAGGAACCGTGATCGGTCAGGAAACGGCCGACCTCGACATCGGGGTTCGGCCCCTCCTCGACCCGGCGATAGAGCTTCAGGATGACCCGGTCGCCGAGGATCACCGAGCTGTTGCTCTGCTCGCCGAGCGAGCGCGACACCGCGAGGGGCGATGCCGCATCGCCGCGGACGCGGGCGTAGGCCGTGGTCCGGTCCGCGACGAGCTCGCGACCGCCGCTCCGCCAGCGGCGCCGGCGGCCGATCCCGTCGAGCAGGCCCGCGGCGACGTCCGGGACATGAAGCGCGTCGACGATCGTGTCGCCGGCGTCGCCGATGCGGAGGACGATCGCCTCGTCCGGCAGCCCGGTGGTCTCCGCTGCGGTGCGTCGGACGAGCGGCACGAGGTACTCCTCCGGCTCGCCGTTCGCGTAGCTGACGGTCAGGACGACGGCGAGGACATCGGTCGCGCCGACCCGGACCGGGGGCGCGTCCACGACCGCCGTGGAGAGGATCCGGCGGGCCTTGCCGCGGAACCAGCGCCGCCGGGTGGCCCAGGCGCGCAGAGCCGTCGCGAAGCGGTCGCGCTCGGGTCCATCGACCAGGTCGGTGAGCGCGGCGAAGTCGGCGAGGCGCGGCGGGCCGGAGGCCGCCATCGCGGCGGCGCCCGCGGGTCGCTCCAGCTCGAACCAGGCGAAGCCGTGGGCGCCGAGGCTGAGGAAGTACGGCCGCTCGCCGATCTCGGGGAAGGCCACCCCGCCGAACAGCTCGCGCGGCATCAGACCCGCGTAGGCCGCCAGGTCGAGCTCCGTGTGGAGCGCCAGCCGCGACAGGTTCGCGACGACGAGGATCGTCGTCTCGCCGTCGGTCCGGATGTAGGCCAGGACCCGCCGGTCGTCGGGCTCGAGGAACTCGATCGATCCGCGGCCGAGGACCGGATAGCGCTTCCGGATCGCGATGATCCGCTTCATCCACTCGAGCAGCGAGCCCGGATCGCCCTGCTGGGCCGCGACATTGACGGCCGTGTAGTGGAACCCGGGCGAGACGATGACCGGGAAATACAGCGACGCGGCGTCGGCCTCGCTGAACCCGGCGTTGGGACCGGCGTCCCACTGCATCGGCGTCCGGACACCGTTCCGGTCGCCCAGGGTCACGTCGTCGCCCATCCCGATCTCGTCGCCGTAGTAGACGACCGGCGTGCCCGGGAACGAGAACAGCAGCCCGTTGAGGAGGGCGATCCGCTGGCGGTCGTGGTCGAGGAGCGGGGCCAGCCGCCGCCGGATCCCGACGTTGACGCGTTGCCGCGGGTCCGGCGCGTAGTGGCGGTACATGTAGTCCCGTTCCTCGTCGGTGACCATCTCGAGGGTCAGCTCGTCGTGGTTGCGGAGGAACATCGCCCACTGCGAGCTCGGCGGGATCGGCGGCGTCTGGTCCAGGATGTCGAGGATCGGGACCCGGTCCTCCATCCGCAGCGCCATGTACAGCCGCGGCATGACCGGGAAGTGGAAGCACATGTTGCATTCGTCGCCGTCGCCGAAGTACGCGACCGAGTCCTCCGGCCATTGGTTCGCCTCGGCGAGCAGCATCCGGTCGCCGTAGCGGGCATCGATCCGGGCGCGAAGGGCCTTGAGGAAGGCGTGCGTCTCGGGCAGGTTCTCGCAGTCGGTGCCCTCGCGCTCGTAGAGGTACGGGATCGCGTCGAGGCGGAGTCCGTCGACACCCATCTCGAGCCAGAAGTCCATCGTCTCGAAGATCGCCTGGCGGACCCGGGGGTTTTCGAAGTTCAGGTCGGGCTGGTGGCTGAAGAAGCGGTGCCAGAAGAACGCCCGAGCCTCCTCGTCCCACGTCCAGTTCGAGGTCTCGGTGTCGGTGAAGATGATCCGGGCATCGGCGTAGCGGTCGGTCGTGTCGGACCAGACGTAGAAGTCGCGCTCCGGCGTCCCCGGCTTCGCCCGGCGGGCCCGCTGGAACCACGGATGCTGGTCGGAGGTGTGGTTGCAGACGAGCTCGGTGATGACCCGGATGCCCCGCCGGTGGGCGGCGTCGATGAACCGTCGGACGTCTCGAAGGTTCCCGTACTCGGCCTTGACCGCAGTGAAGTCGGCGATGTCGTAGCCATCGTCGCGACCGGGCGACGGGTAGAACGGCAGGAGCCAGACCGCGGTGATCCCGAGATCGGCGAGGTAGTCGAGCTTCGAGGTCAGGCCGACGAAGTCGCCGATCCCGTCGCCGTCGCTGTCGCGGAAGGCGCGGACGTGGGCCTCGTAGATGACGGCATCCTTGAACCACAGCGGGTCGCTCGCCCCGACGATCCGCGAGCCGCCCTTCGCGGCGCGAGGGACGGGACGGACTGCCGCACGAGCGGCGGGCGGGTTGGTCCCGGTCGGTCGGCCGGTCGCCGTCATCCGAGGAAGTGCTCGAACTGGTGCTCCGAACGGGTCCGCTGCCGGAGCTCGAGGATCGTCGCGGCCCGCTGCGTCGGGTCGATCGTCAGGTGGGCGCGCGGCCCGTCCCACAGAGCGACGGTCCCGTCGAGCAGGTCGACCGCCTCGTACGGCCCGTCACCGCGGATCCCGAGGGCATCGAGATCGAGCGTCAGGGTGCCGGACCGGGCGGTCCCCGGGTCGAGCGAGACGACCGTCAGGATGATGTCCGCCCGGTCGTCCGTCGCCTTCGTGTAGGCGATCAGCCGCTCGTCGTCGATCTCGTGGAACCGCAGCCCCGCGTCGCGCTGAAGTGCCGGGTGAGCACGGCGGATCGCATTCACGGTGCCGATGAGCGGGGCGATGCTCTCCGGAGCATCCAGGTCCCAGGTCCGGATCTCGTACTTCTCCGAGTGCAGGTACTCCTCGCTGCCGGGCTCGATCGGCTCGTGCTCGCCGAGCTCGAACGCCGGCCCATAGATCCCGTACGAGGCAGCCAGGGTCGCCGCCAGGACGAAGCGCGCCTCGAACGCCGGCCGGCCGCCGTGCTGGAGGACCTCGTGGAGGATGTCCGGCGTGTTGGGCCAGACATTCGGGCGGAAGAACTCGCTGACCGGGGGCTGGCTGAGCTCGGTGAAGTACTCGGTCAGGTCGGTCTTGGTCGTCCGCCAGGTGAAGTACGTGTAGGACTGGCTGAAGCCGCGCTTCGCCAGGCCGTACATGACGTGGGGCCGGGTGAACGCCTCGGCCAGGAACAGGATGTCGGGGTCCGTCCGCTTCACCTCGCCGATCAGCCACTCCCAGAACGGGAACGGCTTGGTGTGCGGGTTGTCGACCCGGAGGATCCGGACCCCCTGCCCGATCCAGTATCGGACGACGCCGAGGAGCTCGACCCACAGGCCGCGCCAGTCCGCCGACTCGAAGTCGAAGGGGTAGATGTCCTGGTACTTCTTCGGCGGGTTCTCGGCGTACTGGACGGTGCCGTCCGGCCGCTGCCGGAACCAGTCGGGGTGCTCCGCGACGAGCGGGTGGTCGGGCGACGCCTGGAAGGCGATGTCGATGGCGACCTGGATGCCGCGCTCCCTGGCAGCGGCGACGAGCGCACGGAAGTCTTCCGCCGTGCCGAGGGCCGGGTGGATCGCCGTGTGGCCGCCCTCGGCGGAGCCGATCGCCCACGGCACGCCCGGGTCGTCGGGCTCCGAGGTCGTCGAGTTGTTCGCGCCCTTCCGGAAGGTCTGCCCGATCGGATGGATCGGCGGCAGGTAGAGGACGTCGAAGCCGAGATCGGCGACGTACGGCAGCCGGGCGATCACGTCACGGAACGTGCCGTGGCGGCCGGGCTGGGGCGCGGTCGAGCGAGGGAACAGCTCGTACCACGCGCCGAAGCGCGCCACGACCGGGTCCACGACGATGCCGAGCTCGGGCTCCGATGTCGTCGCCTGGGATCGGTCGGGGTGATCGGCCATGAGGGTGGCGAGCTCGTCGTCGAGGGCGGCGCGGGCCCGGCGATCCTGCGGCTGGTCGGATCGCAGATCCGCGGCCAGGGTCCGGAGCCGCTCGGCGTGCTCGGTGGCTGCGCGAGCGCCATCCGTCGCGATCGCGGCCCGTCCCGCGGCGTCGTCGACGAGGGCCGCCCCGATCAGCAGGTCGACGGTCACATCCTGGCCGGCCTCGACCCGCTTGGCGAAGTCGCGCCGCCAGGTCTCGAACCGGTCGACCCAGGCCGTCACGACGAAGTCGTGCCGGCCGATCTCGTCGACGCTGAACCCGCCTTCCCAGATGTCGTTGCCGAGGGCGACCATCGGGCTCTCGATCCAGGCGTCCGTGGCTGGCGGGCGGTGTCCGATCACGACCCGGATCGCGTCGTGCCCGTCGGTGTAGGCGACCGCCTCGACGCGGATCCGGTCGCCGACCGTCCGTTTCACCGGGAACCGCCCGCCGTCGACCTGCGGGGAGATGCCCTCGATGACGACCCGCCGACGGCCGCCGTCGGGGATCGTCCGCTCCTCGCCTCCAGTCACATGGACGAGGCTACTCGAATCGGGGTCCCCCCGGCGCGTCGTCGGGCAGTCGGCTCGCGGCGCTGTAGATCGAACCGAGGAACCGGCTCGGGACCTGCCCGATCCGTCGTGTCGCGGTCAGGCCGGCGGCAGCTGCCAGGCGCTCCCAGGTCGGGTAGCTGAGCGGCCACGGCACCCACGGGTTGCCTGAGTCCGCGCCGTATTCCACGAGCACGAACGTCCCGCCGGGCCGGAGGGCGGTGAGCACGACCGAGAGGACCGGCGCCTTGTCGCGGACGAAGTGGAGCGAGTTCGCCATGACGATCCCGTCCAGGCTTCCCTCCTCCACCGGGACGGCGGCGGTGAAGTCGTTCCGGTGGGTCACGAGATGGGTCCCGGGGAACCGACGTTCCATGTCCCGAGCATTGCGCTCGAGCGCCTGCCCGTCCCGATCGACCGCGTGGATCGTCGCGCCCGGACCGAGCAGGTCGGCGAGCGCGAGCGTGAAGGCGCCCTCGCCAGCACCGAGGTCCGCCCAGGCCGTCGGCCTCGGCCCCCGCGCGGAGGCCTCGGCGGGCGGCGCGTCGGGCGAGTCGGCGGGCGCGACGCCGAGTGAGACGCCGGGCGCGACGCCGCCGCGGAGCAGCTCGACGTGGTCGTGGTGGTCCATCTCCTCAGGTGGCAGTGGCCGGGCTCGCGACCTCGGGTCCGCGGTCCGGCTGCGGGTCCGCGCCCGGTCCCGGGGCATCGCCGGCGGTCGCGTCCTCGCCCTCGATCCGCGGCTCGATGAGAAGGGCGAGTGCCGGGCCCAGGACCGCGGCCTCCACCGCGACCACCGAGAGGATCGCCGTCACGGCCGCGACGACCACCGGCGCGAGTGTGGCCCGGCGACCGGAGGCGCGGCGGACGTCGGCGAGCGCCACGATCACGCCGGCTGCCGCGCCGATGCTGATGAGGGTCGTCTGGACGACGTAGTCGAGCCACTCGATCCCGAGTCGACCCTCCGCCACCGCGGCGCTCACGTACCCGAGTGCAGTGACGAGCCAGTACAGGCTCGCGAGGCTGGCGCCGAGCAGCGTGCCCGGCCGCTTGTCGAGCCACAGGATGATCCCGATCAGGGCGATCCCGGCGCTGCTTGCGACCTCGATCGCGTACATCGGCTCGTTCCAGAGGAACGGGTCGGTCATCACGCCAAGGACCGACCATGCGCTGACCGCGACCGGCAGCCCGACCAGGCCGAGGACGACCGGATGGACCCGCCGCGGTTCGGCGGGCGGGCGGACGTCGCGGAGCGGCGACGCCGCGCTCGCGGCCAGGATGAGGAGGCCGGCGACCAGGAGCGCCGGCAGGAAGAGCAGCATCGCGCTCACCAGGGCGACCGGGATGACCGCCAGGAGATCGATCGCGACGAGGGGCCGGAAGCGCCACCAGCGCGACCAGGCGACGACGTTCGCGCCGATCAGCCAGATCGAGAAGACGAGGAACCCGGCGAAACCGGGAGCCCAGAACTGGATCCCCTCCCCGGTCGGCTGGAGCACGACCCACGTCATCGCGACGAGGATGAGGATCGCCAGCCCGTGGAGCAGCCAGACCTGGGTCGTGACCCAGCGGATCGTCCGGTCGTTCGGACGTGGTCGGACTGTCGGTGCCGGTGTCGCTTCGGAGGCCGCGGCCGGGGCGGCGGCTCCGGGCGGGGTCGACTTGGCCGACCGCGTGCCCACCGCGGCCTCGATCGCGATCCACGCCGCGAGCGCGACCACGAGGATCCCGACGATCGAGTGCGCGAGGCCCAGCAGCAACAGACCGAGCAGCCCGACAGCGGCGGCCGTCAACCAGCGCTCGACCGGATGGTCGGACAGGGCCTCGACCGCCCCGACGACCGCCACGGCGCTGACGACACCGAGCGCCGCCAGGATGATCGACACCTGGGACAACGACGACCCGATGATAAACCCGAGGGCCACGAGACCGACACACAGCGCGCCGAACAGGAGGACCGACGGGTGGTGGGTCGTCCACCACACGGCCAGCCCGATGCTCATGCCCGTCGCGACCGGCGCGCCGAGGAGGAACCCGAATTGGGCGGCGCACATCGTGTCGCCGTAACAGGGCGACGAGACGAGCCACAGCGTGATCGCCCACGTCGCGACGACGAGCACGCATCCCGCGGGCGTCAGCCACCGCTCCGGCACGAGCCGGCGGGTCACGCGGCGGTCTCGATCGTCGCCGCGTGCGTCGAGGCGCGGGCTACGCCGTCTCGCCCTGCTCGGCGAGCCACTCCGCGTAGTTCGTCTCGTCGACGCCCTTGTCGACGTCGGTCTTCGTCAGGAGGAGCGGCGCGCGGCGGTCGCGGATCGTCTCCTCGGTGATGATGCATTTCCGGATCTCGGTCCGCTCCGGGATGTCATACATCACGTCGAGCAGCGCCTCCTCGACGATCGAGCGGAGCGCCCGGGCGCCGGTCTTGCGCTCCAGCGCGACGTCGGCCGCGGCCCGGAGCGCTCCATCGGTGAAGACCAGCTCGACCTTGTCAAGGCCGAGGAACTTCTGGAATTGCCGCGCGACGGCGTTCTTCGGCTCGGTCAGGACGCGAACAAGGTCCTCCGCCGTGAGCGGCAGCAGGGTGACGACGACCGGCAGCCGACCGACGAACTCGGGGATGAGCCCGAACTTCAGGAGGTCCTCCGGCATGAGCTTCTCGAGGACCTTGGCCCGCTCCGCCTTGGTATAGCCGGCCTCGGCACCGAACCCGATCGCCCGGCGCCCGACCCGCTCCTCGACGATCTTCTCGAGCCCGTCGAACGCGCCGCCGCAGATGAACAGCACGTTGGTCGTGTCGATCTGGATGAAGTCCTGGTGGGGGTGCTTGCGGCCACCCTGGGGCGGGACGTTCGCGACGGTCCCCTCCAGGATCTTCAGCAGCGCCTGCTGGACGCCCTCACCCGAGACATCGCGGGTGATCGACGGGTTGTCGGCCTTGCGGGCGATCTTGTCGATCTCGTCGATGTAGATGATCCCGCGCTGAGCCCGGGCGACGTCGAAGTCGGCGGCCTGGATCAGCCGCAGCAGGATGTTCTCGACGTCCTCGCCGACATAGCCGGCCTCGGTCAGTGAGGTCGCATCGGCGATGCAGAACGGGACGTCCAGCACCCTGGCCAGGGTCTGTGCCAGCAGCGTCTTGCCCGAGCCGGTCGGCCCGACGAGCAGGACGTTCGACTTCTGGAGCTCGACGTCATCGACCGCGTGGCCGGCATTGACCCGCTTGTAGTGGTTGTAAACCGCCACCGAGAGGACCTTCTTGGCCCGCTCCTGGCTGATGACGTACTGGTCGAGCGCGAACTTGATCTGCCGCGGGTTGGGGAGCTTCGCGGCGGCCGGCTTCTGACGCGGCGCCTCGAGCATCTCCTCTTCGATGATCTCCTGGCAGAGGTTGATGCACTCATCGCAGATGTACACGCCCTGCCCGGCGATCAGCTTCCGGACCTGCTCCTGGCTCTTGCCGCAGAAGCTGCAGCGATACGGGACCTTGGGGCTCTTGCCCCCGCTTGTCGTCACCCGGTGCTCCGGCTCCCCGTCGCGCTACTCGTCCTTGGCCTTCTTCGGTGCCGGGGCCACCTCCGGCTCAGCCTCGACAGGGACGGTCTCGGCCGCCTTCTCATCGTGCTGCTGCGCCGTCAATGAATCCCACTGCACCGAGTAGACCGCGTCGATGATGCCATAGTCCTTGGCCTGTTCGGGACTCATGAAGTAGTCCCGCTCGGTATCGCGGATGACCTTCTCGAGGTCCTGGCCGGTATGCCGGGCGAGGATCTCGTGATTCCGGCCGACCAGGTACTCGGTCTCCTTGACCTGGATGATGACGTCCGGCGTGTTGCCCCGGAAGCCGCTCGAACCCTGGTGGATCATGACCCGACTGTTCGGCAGGGCGAACCGCTTGCCCTTCCGGCCGGCTGCCAGGAGCACCGCGGCCATCGAGGCCGCCATCCCGATGCAGATCGTGCTGACCGGGGCCCGGACGTACTGCATCGTGTCGTAGATCGCGAGACCGCTCGTCACGACCCCGCCGGGCGAGTTGATGTACAGGTAGATGTCCTTCTCCGGGTCCTCCGAGTCGAGGAACAGGAGCTGGGCGATGACGAGGTTCGCGACGTGGTCCTCGATCGCGTCGCCCAGGAAGATGATCCGCTCCCGCAGCAGCCGGGAATAGATGTCGTAGGCGCGCTCTCCTCGGCTGGAGGACTCGATCACCATCGGGACGAGCATCGGGGGCTCCTTGGGCTTCGGCTGGGCTGGCTGGCGGTGGTCGGTGGTGTCAGTCGGCCGCGGACGCTGCGGCCGACGCCGCAGCGGGCTCGGCGGCGGGCTCGGCGGCATCGGACAGGGGCTCGGCGGCAGCGGACGCGGGCTCGGCGGCGGGCTCCACGTCCTCGGCCATCACCGTCCCGGGGTCGGTCGCGTCGATCGACGCAGCGGCCTGGGCGCTCGCCTCCTCGACGGCGAAGCCTGGTCGTCCTCGATGTGCGGCAGGTCGCGGGTGGTCGGGATGGGCGGCCAGCCAGCGATCGACGAGCTCCTCCACGAGCTTCGTCCGACGCAGCGTGCTGCGGATGAAGTTCCGGCCGCGGTCCGACTCGAAGTACCGGACCAGACGCGGCTGGTCGGCGTAGCGGAGCGCGCGCCTTGTCGACCTCCGCCTCGACCTCGGCGTCCGAGACCTCGACGCCCTCGACCTCGGCGATCTTCGAGAGGACGAGGAGCGTCTTGACGCGTTCTCGGCGCCCGGCCGGAACTCGGTGTGGAGGTCGACCTCGGTCTTCTCGGTCGCCTTCTGCCAGGCGTCCTCGGTGAGCCCCTGGCGGGCGAGCGACGAGCGGAACTCGTCATGCATCACCTCGACCTCCTGGTCGATGAGGATGTCCGGCAGGTCGACCGTGGCGTTCGCGACGGCGTACTCGATGATCTTCTCGGAGAACGTCGTGCCGGGCCCGGTCGAGCGCATTGCGCTCGAGCCGATGCCGGACGTCGCCGGTCAGCTCGAGCGAGCGACGTGAAGTCGCCGAGGCTCGCGGCGAAGTCGTCGTCGAGCGGCGGCAAGATCTTCTCGCGGAGCTCGCTGCAGCTCGACGTCGAAGTGGGCGACCTGGCCGGCCAGCGCGGCTCGCTGGTAGTCCTCGGGGAAGGTGATGTCGAAGCCGGTCGGTCTGACCGACCGTCAGGCCGACCAGGTGGGACTCGAAGCCCGGGATCAGCCGCTCCTCGCCGATGACGAGCGGCATCCGCTCCGACGAGCCGCCCTCGAACGGCACGCCCGTCGCGGGTCCCGGTGAAGCCGATGACGGCGTAGTCGCCGTCCTTCGCTCCGCGGTCCTCGACCGGCGCGAGGGATGGCGTACTGGTCGCGCAGCTCGTCGATGACCTGGTCGACCCGGGCGGGCGTCGTCTCCTCGATCTCGGGCCGGAAGTTGAAGTCGTGGTAGTCGCCGAGGGTCGACGTCGGGCCTGACCGGGACCGTCGCCCGGAAGATCAGCGGCTTGCCTTCCTCCGCCTGGACGACGTCGACCTCGGCGTTCGCGAGCGGCAGGATGAGCTGGTCGACGAGGGCCTCGACGATAGGCGTCGTCGACGAGGTGCTCGACCGCGTCCTCGACGACCGCGCCCGGGCGCGAGCGCTCGCTCGAGGACCTGGCCGGGGCGCCTTGCCCGGTCTGAAGCCCGGCGATCCGGGTGCGCCGGCCGAGGCGTCCGACGGCCTGGCCGATGGCCCGCTGGAGGTCCTCCGGTGGCAGCTCGACCTCGAGGACGACCGTGCTCTTCGGGCCGGGCGTGGAAGTGACGTGCATCGCCGGGGAAGTCTACCCGGCGTGCGCGGGCTGACGCCGTGGCCGCGCGGCAGAGCGTTCGATCCCCGCGCGGCCGGCCGGGGCGATCCCCGACCGCGATGGTGGGCCGGGAGGGATTCGAACCCTCATGTCCTTTCGGACGGCTGCCCCTAAAACAGCTGCGTATGCCATTTCGCCACCGGCCCAGGCGACAGACTAGCGGAGGCCGCGGACGCCCGGCGATCACGAGGCCGGCCCGGATCGGCGCCGGGCCCACGAGGGATGGCAACGCGAAGGCGCGTCTGACGGTCATTCGCTCGGCGGAGTCGAAGCCTCGTCGGTGCCCGCGGCCGCGCGTCGGGCCACGAAGCGCCGCAATGACTCCCTGGCCAACGACGTCACGAACGGCGCCAGGATGAGTCCGAGGTTTGTCGGGATGCGCCCGCCCTTCTTCCCTTCGACGGCCCCGTGAGCCTCGAGATACTTCACGAAGCTCGCGTCGAGCGCCTCGCGGATCTTCTTGCCGTCGTTGCCCATCCCCGCGAGCGCCTCTTCGACCTCGATCGGCAGCGTGCCCGCCTGGGCCTTCCGACCGCCCCCGCGAAGGAACCGCAGGGCGGCGATCGGCGCCGATGCCGGCACCGACGACCGCGATGGCCCGCCTCGGGTCCTGCGCCACGCGAGCCGGGAGGCGGCTGACCTGGGCCTTGATGTCGAACGTGTCGCGGCCCTTCTTCTCGAGGCGGGTGACATCGCTCATCGAGCCCGTGCTCTCGCCGGCGAGGACGGTGTCCCGCGGCGGCGATGACCTCGGGCTCGGCCGCCGGGGTCCCCGGTCGCGGCGGCGGGCTGTCGGACACGCGGATCTTCGCTCGGTGCCCGCGTCGACATCGGCCTTCGCGGCGGCGACGCGCCTTGCGCGTCGACGCCCGGCGGCCTTCGCCGCCTCCGCCTTCGCGGCCTTGACCGCGGACTTCGCGTCGTCGACGCGTCGCCGCCGGCGTCTTGTCGGGCTGCCCGCTCACGACCGACCCCCCGGTGTCTGCTCCTGGAGCCATTCCAATGTCTCCTTCGTCGTCTCGATGGTCTGGGTCGGGTAGAAGCGCGCGGTGAAGGCCTCGGTGTCGACGTCCTTCCGGGATAGCCACAGCGCCGACGATGCCCGCAAAGGCCAGGTAGAACGCCAGGAGACCAAGCGCGGCTCCGACCCGGTCTCCGAACGCGATCGCCGTGAACGCCCCGAGGAGGGCACCGATGAGGACACCTGCCACGAGCCCGTCGATGACGGCTCGGCCGCTGCGTCGGGTCCCCCCGATGATCACGCCGACGATCGCGCCGACGATGGCCGAGATCCCCGCCGCGACCGCGAGGACACGCCATGCCTCATCGAGGGCGAGGTTGAGGGCATCGGCCACCGCCGTCCACGCCTGGTTCGTCAGGTTGAGGGCGAACACGACGCCGAGGATGAGCCCGATGAGGACGGACACGATGCCGGCCACGACGAGCGACCTCGACTCGTTGACGAGGATCAGCCAGGCACACGCGACGATGACGGCCAAGGCGAAGGCGACGCCGTGCACGACGCCCCAGCCCATCGATCCGAAGATCCACTCGCCGAGGAAGAGCGGCGTGCCGATCGCGACGACGAGCGCCGCGAAGATCCCGGCCGCGATGGCGATCCCGACCTGGATCGCGACGGCCTTGACGTTCTCCAGGATCGGGCCGAGCTCGGCCCGGGCCAGGGCGATGTGGGCGTCAAGGAGCCGATATAGCCGAGTCCTTCGTCAGCAGGATCTGCGACGCGAAGGCCGGGCTCCTTGCCGCGGGACCGGAGTCGAGGGAGCGGGCGGGACGTCCAGGGCAGGGACTCCGTCGCGGTGGTCGATGGCCGGCGTGGAGGATCACGGGCCGGGCGCCGATGATACCGCGCCGCCGCGGCATCACCGGCAGGCCCGCGGCTGTCGTCGCAGGGCGGCCCGAGGCGGCCGCGGCCTGTCAGGCGGCCGGGCGGAGGGCGCGCCAGCCGAGCCGGTCGGCGGCGTCGAAGAAGCCGTAGGTCCGCCGGAACGCCTGATCGGCCGTGGTGTCGGCGGGTCGCCGCTCGCGGCTCGCCAGAGCTGGCGCTCGAGCTCCTCGATGCGCTCGAGCAGCTCTGCCGGCCCCGAGGCACCGGGATGTCCGCGTACGTGCGGCGCCCTGCCGGATAGCGGACGGCCTCGTCCGGCATGCGGGGCATGAGGGCCAGCACGACCCGAGCATGCGCCACCAGAAGCGAGGTCCCACGGCTCGCGCCCGATGGACCGATGGCCCGGCGTCGGCCGGCTCGCGCACCTGTCGTCGGCGACCTGTTCCGCGAGCGCGGCTCGCGCTCGGCTGATCGCGAGCGTCGGTTCGACCCGACTCACCGGGACGAGCGACAGGAGATAGCGCAACTCAGCGATGCCGGCACGCTCGGAGCGGAGCGAGCCCGTGGAAGCCGGCCACGACGCCATCGACGTGCGGCAGGGTCTCGGTAGCGAGGAAGTCGGCGCCACCGGGCGGCAGGGCGCCGTCGCCGATGGCGCGGTCGAGCAGCTCGCGCGTCCGTCGGACGACGGCGAGCAGTCTGTCGAACTCCTCGTAGCCGCTGTGCTCGAGCTCGTCCATGACCTTGCTCCGAACCCATCCTCGCTGGGCGGGACCGGATCGCGACCATACCACCGGTCCCGGCCCGTCGCGCATCACCCGGAAGTCCCGGTGGGGTACGCTCGGGCGCGTGACCCCGGCCCATCCTCACCGCCGAGATGCTGTCGATCGGCACCGAGCTCACGACCGGCACCACCCGGGACACCAACGCCGGTGACCTCGCTGCGCGAGCTGACGGCGCTCGGCGTGACCGTCGCCCGGGTCACCGCCCTGCCGGATGTCCTTTCCGCCGTCACCGAGGTCGTGCGTCGAGGCCCTCTGACGGGTCGACCTCGTCGTCTCGACCGGCGGGCTCGGCCCGACGCCCGACGACCTGACCCGCGAGGCGATCGCGGCGGCGATCGGGGAGGCGCCCGGCCGTCGATCCGGCCCTGGAGACGCTGGCTCCGAGCCCTCTGGACGCGGCGCGGATGCTCGACTTCCCGGAGGGCGAACCTCAAGCAGGCCTGGCTCGTGACCTCGGCGACGGCGGTCCCGAACCCCAACGGGACGGCGCCGGGCTGGTGGGTCGACCGGCCGGATGGCCGGGTCCTCGTCGCGCTGCCCGGTCCGCCTCGCGAGATGTGGCCGATGTGGCGCGAGTGGGTCTTGTCCGCGGCTCGGCGAGCGCGGCATGGGGGTCGATCCGCGTCGTCGTCACGCTACCGCACGGTCTGCGATCGGCGAGTCCGTCCTGGCGGAGCGGCTGCGGCGATCTGCTCGATCGCCGCCGAGCCCGTCGGTCGCGACGTACGCCGCGGCCGGACGGCGTCGATGTCCGGGTCGCCGCAGTCGATGGCCCGGGCACGGGTCGGCGGCGGCGCTCGCGGACGGTGCCGAGGCCTCGCGACCGAGGCCCTGGCCCGGTGCAGGAGATCGTCGGCGAGCACGTCTGGGGCCGCGACGGCGACACCTGGCCGGATGTCGTCGGGGCCGGCCTTCTGGGCGCGCGGGTGGCGGAGCTGGCGATCATCGAGCGCGGGACGGAGGGCGCGGCGACGGCCCTGCTCGGCTCGATGGCGGGGCTCGTCCGTGCGACGGTCGTGGCCCTCGACGGACCCGTGCCCGACTCCATCGCGGACGAGGTGCGGGCCGAGACCGACGCCGACGTGGTCGTGACGGCCGACGCGCGGGACGGGACCGAGGACACTCGGGTCACGATCGGGTCCATGGTCCGGGCTCGCTCGAGCACAAGGAGTCGCGGACGATCCTGCTGCGCGGCGACGTCGCTCGAGCTCGTCTCGGCGCGGCCGTCGCGCACGTGCTGCTGGGGGTGGTGCGCTCGGCGGCGTGACCCGGGCACGGTCCGGGTGCCGGGTGCCCGCGCGCCCGGCGCCTCTCGGCACCGCGCGGCGAGCTCCCTACGAGACGGTCAGGACCGGCGTCTGGGACTGCTCGGCCCGGATGCTCATCCGGGCCGCGACGAGCTGGGCGACATGCGTGAGCGCCTGGGCGGCAGGCCCGGGCTCGCGCTGGGCGACCGCCGGCACGCCGACGTCGCCGCCCTGCCGCACGGTCACGTCGAGCGGGATGCCGCCGAGGAAGTCGAGGCCGTGCTCGGTCGCGAACCGCTCGCCGCCGCCGCGGCCGAAGATCTCGGTGGCCTCGCCGCAATGGGGACACACGAAGGAGCTCATGTTCTCGACGACGCCGACCACCGGCACGTTCATCCGGCGGCAGCATCGCCAGCGCCTTGCCGACGTCCGACAGTGACACTTCCTGGGGCGTCGTCACCAGGACCGCTCCCGAGATCGGGACGCTCTGGGCCAGCGTCAGCTGCGCGTCGGACGTGCCCGGCGGGAGGTCGACCACCAGGTAGTCGAGCTCGCCCCAGTCGACGTCGCGGAGGAACTGCTGGATCGCGCCGCCGACGAGCGGCCCGCGCCACACGATCGGCTGGCCCTCCGGGACGAAGAACTGGATCGAGATGACACTTCACGCCGTGGCGTTCGAGCGGCGTGATCTTGTTGTCCTCGCTCGCCTTCGGCTGGCCGTCGACGCCGAGCATCATCGGGATGTTCGGGCCGGTGATGTCGGCGTCCAGCAGCCCGACCGAGCGCGCCCGCCTGGGCCAGCGCGACGGCCAGGTTCACCAGACGGTGCTCTTGCCGACGCCGCCCTTGCCGGACGCTACGGCGATGACGTTCTTCACGCCCGGCACCAGCTGCTCGGGTGCGCGCGGGCTGGCGCGTCGGACAGCCGCCGACCAGGCGACGTCGACCGCCTCGACGCCGAGCGGTCCGAGGGCCCGGCGGACCTCGGTCTCGATCTCGTCCTTCAGCGGGCAGGCGGGCGTCGTCAGCTCGATGGTGAAGGCCACGCGGCTGCCGTCGATCACGAGGTCCTTGACCATCCCGCGGGTCACGAGGTCGCCGCCCAGCTCGGGCTCCTGGACTGTCCGCAGGGCGTCGTAAACGTCGACGTCGGAGATGGATGTCATGTGGGCGAAGGTCCCTCGCTCGCGGCTTGTCGTTCGGGCCTGTTGTTCGGGCCCGTTGTTCCAGGCTCGTTGTTGCGGCAACTTGTTCGGACGACCACCATCGTACGACCGCCGTTCGACTGTTGCGTCCACCGGGCCCTCGTCCCACGATGCGGTCGCGATTGACACTCCGCTCCGGGCGCACCTATCCTCGCGGCCGCGGGTGCTGCTGATGCTGGGAGCGTCGCAGAGCGCGCGGCGGCCGGAGGAACCCGCCGTCCTCGCCCCGATCGAGCCAGGGAGTGCTAGCGAACGTGCCTGCGGTCGACGTCCGGCTCGTGCAGGTCGTCAAGCAGTTCGGCGAGGTCGCTCGCGGTCGACCACATCGACCTCGAGGTGCTCGACGGCGAATTCTTCTCCCTCCTCGGCCCATCCGGGTGCGGCAAGACCACGACCCTCCGGATGATCGGCGGCTTCGAGGAGCCGACCTCGGGCCTGATCGAGCTCCAGGGCCAGGACGTGACGTGGCTCCCGCCGTACAAGCGCCACGTCAACACGGTCTTCCAGAACTACGCCCTGTTCCCGCACCTGACGATCTACGAGAACGTCGCCTTCGGGCTGCGTCGTCAGAGGGTCAAGGACGCCGAGGTCAAGAAGCGGGTCGGCGAGATGCTCGACCTCGTCGAGCTGCCGGGCTTCGAGCGCCGCAAGCCGACCCAGATCTCGGGCGGCCAGGCCCAGCGCGTGGCGCTCGCCCGGGCGCTCATCAACCGGCCGGCCGTCCTGCTGCTCGACGAGCCCCTCGGGCGCCCTCGATCTCAAGCTCCGCAAGCAGATGCAGGTCGAGCTCGAAGCGCATCCAGCAGGAGGTCGGGATCACGTTCATCTACGTGACCCACGACCAGGAAGAGGCGATGACGATGTCCGATCGCATCGCCGTCATGAACAAGGGCCGCTACGAGCAGCTGGCCGACCCGGAGAGCCTGTACGAGCGGCCGAAGACCCGCTTCGTCGCCGGCTTCCTCGGGGTCAGCAACCTCATCGCCGCACGGCTCGACGGGGCCGACGACGGCCATGCGATCTGCCGCCTCGCCGACGGCACGGCCATCCGCGTCCCGCGCGCCGCTGACCGAGGGCCTGGCCGCCATCGAGGTCGGCGTCCGGCCCGAGAAGATCCGGACTGCGCGAGCTGGACGAATCGGTCCCCGATGGCCACAACCAGCTGCTGGGCACGGTCCGGGACGCGTCGTATCTCGGCGTCTCGACGAGCTACATCGTCGAGACCCGCGGCGGCGGCCGGTTCACCGTCTACGAGCAGAACGTCGAGCGTGCCACTCGCGCCGAGCTGTGGCGGCCCGGGCGAGGAGGTCCGGCTGACCTGGTCGCCCGACCACACCTTCGCGTCGAGGCGACCGGCGCGAGCGCCGAGGAGACCGACGCGGCACCCGCGCCCACCGAGGAGTCGCAGCAGATACCTGCCGCGGCAGGGCGCCATCCTCGCCGCCACCGACACGGACCACATGGCCGCGATCGACGCCGCGGACGACCGACCGAAGCACTACACCGCCCAGCGGGCGGACGAAGGAGATCCAGACGACATGACCGACCGCATCGCGCCGCAGGAGGGGGCCATCGTCAGCCGTCGCCGGTTCCTCCAGGGCACCGCCCTGGCCGGCTTCGGCGCGTTCCTTGCCGCCTGCTCGGGCGGCGGGACGCCCGCACCGAGCGCCAGTGCCGCGGCCAGCGCGGCGGCGAGCGCCAGCGCCGGCTCGAGCGCCGGGGCGAGTGCCAGCGCGGGGGCGAGCACCGGCTCGCAGGAGGTCACCGGACCGCTCGAACTTCGCCAACTGGGACGCCTACATCGACCTCGAACGACGACGAGGTCACCTCCCCGACGATCGAGGAGTTCAAGACCCAGTACAAGCGTCGACGTCAACTACGCGAACGCGAAGATCGACGACAACGAGTCGTTCGTCGCGACGATCCGGCCGCAGCTCGAATCGGGCGTCGACACCGGCTGGGACCTCATCGTCATCACCGACTGGATGGCGGCCAAGCTCGTCGGGCCAGGGCTGGATCGAGAAGATCGACCAGGCCAACACGCCGACCGCGCGGCGAACGTCCGCGATGAGCTCAAGGGCCTGCCCTGGGACCCCGACATGAACTTCCACTTCCCGTGGCAGTCGGGTGCGACCGGGGTCGGCTACAACGTCAAGTCGACCGGCCGGGACCTGACCAAGGTCATGGACCTGTTCGACCCGGCGTTCAAGGGCAAGGTCACCCTCCTCAACGAGCTCCGCGACATCGTTCCCGCTGACCTACCTCGGGATGCAGGCGTCGGGCAAGACGACCTCGACGAACAAGGCCGAGGAGATGACCGCGGACGACGCCCAGGTCGTCCACGACTTCCTCAAGCCGCTCGTCGATGACGGCCAGATCAAGGGCTTCACCGGCAACGCCTACCTGCAGGACTTCGCGAGCGGTGACACGTGGGCCGGCGATGGTCTGGTCCGGCGACCTCGCCTCGTCGGGTGGCCCGGATGATCGCTTCGTCTTCCCCGAGGAGGGCTCGATGATCTGGACCGACAACATGCTCATCCCGATGGGCGCCAAGGACAAGTACACCGCCGAGCTGATGATGGATTGGGTGTACGACGTGAACCGGGCCGCCCGGATCGCCAGCGTACGTCTACTACATCAGCCCGGTCAAGGGCGTGTCCGACGCGATCAAGTCGATCGACGCCGACGCGGCGACGAACCCGCTCCTCTTCCCGCCCCCGGAGGTCGTGGCGAAGCAGCATCCCCAGCCGAACTGGGATGACGCGACGAACACCAAGGTCAACGAGCTCTACGCGGACCTCGTCCGGGGTCTGACGGATGGCGGGAGGCGAGGCCGTCATGAGCGCAGCGCCGAAGCGGCACCGCAGCCGCAAGGCCTTCATCCCGTGGCTGCTGATGGCCCCGGGCCTGCTGTGGCTCATCGTCTTCTTCGTCCTGCCGAACATCCAGATGTTCGTGACGTCCCTCTCGACGGGGACGCTCACGACCGGCTACACGTTCGACTGGGCTTGGCAGAACTACACGTTCGTCCTGACCGAGTTCACCGATAACATCCGGAACTCGCTGGTCTACGGGCTGCTGGCGACGACGCTGTGCATCCTCATCGGCTACCCGATGGCGTATGGGATCGCGACCCGCGGCGGCAAGTACAAGGCCGTCCTGCTGTTCCTCGTCATCGCCCCGTTCTTCACGAGCTTCCTGATCCGGACGATCTCCTGGAAGATCATCCTGGGCAACGACGGGCCGTTCCTGTCGATCATGCGCGACACCCTGGGGATCGTCCCCGAGAACTTCAACGTCCTGAACACGCCGCTCGCGGTCGTGACCGGGCTGACGTACCAGTACCTGCCGTTCTTCGTCCTGCCTGCGTACGTCTCGATCGAGAAGATCGACCCCCGCCTCATGGAGGCCGCGCGTGACCTGTACGCCGGACCGTGGCGACCGCGCGGGACGACGATCGGGGCGATCGTCGGCGCGGTCCTGCTCGTCGCTTCGCGACGGTCGGCCTGGGCTATGCCGGGACGGTACACGGAGGGCGTCATCGCGGTCGGCGGGGCGCTCATCGTCGGGGCCGTCATCGGCGCCGTCGCGTGCAGCCTGTTCATCTCGGAATCGTTCATCCGGGTGGCCTTCCCGTTGAGCCTGCCCGGCGTCTTCGCCGGCACGATCCTCGTCTTCATCCCGATCATGGGCGACTACGTGAACGCCGACCTGCTCGGCAGCCCCAAGACCCAGATGATCGGCAACGTCATCCAGAACCGGTTCCTCAACCAGAACGACTACCCGACCGCGGCCGCACTGTCGTTCCTTCTCATGGCCGGCATCCTCATCTCGATCCTCGTGTACGCGCGGGCGCTCGGGACCGAAGAGCTGACCGGAGGCCGCTGATGACCGCCGCGAGGCGCCGATGACGGCCGTCACCGAGGAGCTGGCCCGCCCCGCCGAGCGGACGATGACGCCGACCGGCCGGGCCTGGCGGGCGATCGACCACTGGGCGCTGCCGGCGCTCACGGCGCTGGCGCTCGTCTACCTGCTCCTGCCGATCGCGCGTGATGATCCTGTTCTCGTTCAACGATCCGCCGGGTCGGTTCAACTTCGTCTGGGGCGAGTTCAGCCTGCAGGCCTGGCTCAACCCGCTGGGCCGGCCGGGGCTCCAGACGGCGGTCGTCAACAGCCTCGTCATCGCGGCCCTCTCGACGCTCATCGCGACCGCCCTCGGGACGCTCGATCGCCCTCGCCCTGACCCGCTACCAGTTCCGCGGCAAGGGCTCCACGAACACGTTCATCTTCCTGCCGATGGCGACGCCGGAGATCGTCATGGGCGCGAGCCTGCTCACGTTGTTCGTCGCAACCGCCCACGCGCCGCTCAACGTCCTGACCGGCGGGATCCTCTTCCCGCTCGGACTCCAGACGATCCTCATCGCCCACATCATGTTCAACATCAGCTACGTCGTCGTCACTGTCCGGGCCCGGATGCAGGGCTTTCCGCGGCATCTCGAGGAGGCGGCGATGGACCTCGGGGCGAACGAGTGGACGACCTTCTGGAAGGTCACCTTCCCGCTCATCTTCCCGGGCATCATGGCCGCCGCGCTGCTGTGCTTCAGCCTCTCGATCGACGACTTCGTCATCACCCAGTTCTCGGCCGGCACGCAGAACACCTTCCCGCTGTGGGTCTGGGCGAGCATCAAGAACAACCTGCCGCCACAGGTCCAGGTGCTGGGCACGATCGTGTTCGTCGGCGCGGTCGGGCTCGTCGTCGTCTCGACCACGATCCAGCGCCGGTCCGCGCGGCGGGTCGCTCGAGGTGACCCGGTGACCACGCTGTCCGAGCCCCCGATGGGAGCCGAGGGGCCCGCGGGGGCCGCGGGGGCCACGGGGCCGGCGCCGGAGGTCCGGCGGGACGGCCTTGCCCGACCGGTCGGTCGTGCCGCCGGTCTGGAGCCGGATCACGAACCTGACCGTCGACCACGGCGAGGGCTCGTGGCTCGTCACGACCGACGGCGAGCGCTACCTCGACTACAGCTCCGGGCATCGGCGTGGCGAACACCGGCCATGCTCATCCGCGGGTCGCCGCCGCGATCGCCGAGCAGGCGACGAAGCTGATCCACGGCCAGCAGAACATCGTCTACCACGAGCCGGGTCTGCGGCTGTACGAGCGCCTTCAGCACGTCCTGCCGGGTGGGCCGTGGCAGGCGTTCCTGTCGAACTCCGGGGCCGAGGCGATCGAGGCGGCCGTGAAGCTCGCCCGGGTCGCCACCGGTCGGCCGGTCGATCATGGCCTTCCGCTACGGCTTCCACGGCCGGACGGGCCAGGCGATGGCGCTGACCGCGGCGAAGGACGTCTACCGCGGCGCGTTCGAGCCGCTGCCGGGCAGCATCTATCACGCGGACTATCCGTACTGCTATCGGGCCGCCGGCGGCGGGCACGACCCGTCGGCGTGCACGTGCGACTGGGAGGAGCGGCTCGAGCTGCTGTTCCACCAGCTCGTCTACCCCGACAAGGTCGCGGCGATCATCGTCGAGCCGGTCATCGGCGAGGGCGGCTACATCGTCCCGCCGCCCTGCGTTCCTCCCTCGGCTGCGCGAGATCACCCGCAAGCACGGCATCCTCCTCGTCGCCGACGAGGTCCAGACCGGGTTCGGACGGACCGGTCGCCTCTTCGCCGTCGAGCACTGGGACGTCGAGCCGGACATCGTCGTCATGGCAAAAGGCATCGCCTCGGGGCTGCCGCTGTCGGGGCTGATCGCCCGTTCCGACGTCATGGCCGCCTGGAAGCCGGGCACCCACGGCGGGACGTACGGCGGCAACGTGGTCGCGTGCGCCGCGGCGAACGCGACCCTCGATGTGATCGAGGACGAGGGCCTGGTGGCCAACGCGCGCGAGCGCGGGGCCCAGTTCCTCGCAGGCCTGCGGCGGCTGGCAGCTTCTCGGAGGTCCGTGGGTGACGTCCGCGGCCTCGGGCTGATGCTCGCGCTCGAGTTCGTCAAGCCCGACGAGGGCGACGGGCGGGTCCCCGACCCCGACCTGACGAAGCGGGTCCAGGCCGAAGCGCTGGCGCGGCATCTCATCGTCCTGACCGCGGGCACGTACGTGAACGTCGTCCGGATCATCCCGCCGCTGGTGACGACCGCGGCCGAGGTCGATCGAGGCGCTCGGCGATCCTCGACGAGTCGTTGACGGCCGCCGGCGCCAGCTGATCGGCGGTCGGCGCCGCGACGCGCCGGCGGCGCGGTGGGCGGCGCGGCTGCGGCTGCTCTCAGGCGGCTCCGGGCCCAGGACCTCCGGGCTGATGCCCATCAGCGCATCAAGACGGTGCGCGCCGGGCCAGCCTGACCCCGCCGCGGGGTTCCACCGCCCATCGCGATCGCCGTGGTCACCCCATGTTCATGTCTGGGTCTTCGAGCGGCTCAAGGCACCCGGGCGACCTTCGGGCCCGCTCCTAGCGACCTGCCATATTCCGATCCACGCACGCCTCGGCATCAAACGAACGCGTCGGGCGGTCGGTGGGGGGCCTCGACGGGTCTTTCGGAGGGCTGCCCGTCGGCCTCGGCCACCCGATGGGCTGAAGATGAACATGAGACGATCACGGGCAGGATGAAGGTGAGCGACAGCGCCCAGCCGACCCAGCGGGACACCCGCCCCACGCGCGTTGAGCCGACCCGACGGGGACCGCGCCGCATGAGCGCGGAGGCCATCGATCCGACGGCGATCGAGGTTCGGCCGGCGACGGCCGATCGCTGGGCCGATGTCGTGACCCTGCTAGGCAGCGGCGGTGAGGTCGGCTGCTGGTGCCAGTCGTGGCGCGGCACGACCGTGAAGGACGGCCGCGCGGGGCCCGGCGCGAACCGCGACCGACTGCGGGCCCAGATGGAGGCCGCCGGAACCGGGGAGTCCACGTTGGAGGCCGCCGGAACCGGGGAGTCCACGTTGGAGGCCGCCCGAACCGGGGAGTCAACGATGGAGGCCGCCCGGACGAGCCCCTCCCCTGCCCCGGGCGTCATCGCTTATCTGGATGGCGAGCCGGTCGGGTGGTGTGGGCTCGGGCCGCGGGCGGCGATGCCCCGGCTGGTGGACTCGCGGACGATCCCACGGGTCGACGACGTCCCTGTCTGGTCGATCGGCTGCTTCGTCGTGCGGACCGGCTACCGTCGCCGAGGCGTGACGCGGGCGCTGCTCGACGGCGCCATCGCGTATGCCCGCGAACATGGCGCGCCGGGTATCGAGGGCTATCCGATCGACCCCGTCGGCGCCCGCGTCTCGACATCCTTCGGCTTCGTCGGCTTCACGAAGACATTCGAGGCGGCCGGGTTCCGGCGGGTCGTCGTGACGGACGGCCACAGCGCCGGCCTGCCGCGCTGGCTCATGCGGCTGGACCTGACCTCGTGACGGCGGACCTCCCCTGATGACGGCGGACGCGACGGACGTCGGGCACGTCCGCTCGGAGGAGCGCCGGCGGCGGCGGATCTTCTTCTGGCTCGTCGCGGTCCTGTCCGTCCCGGCGCTCATCGCGATCGCGCTGGCGCTGATCGACGCGAAGGAGATCACCGCCCTGCCGCTCGCGCTGGCCGGCGTCGACCTCGCGATCCTCGTCGCCGCGGGCTGGCGCGCCTACGGTCCGGGCACGCCGAGCGCACGCGAGGACGCGAGGCCACCCGCTGCCGCGACCCGGGCGCCTGGCGCGACCCTGGCACCCGCCGCGACGATGGACGGACACACCGACGCGCGGATCCGCGCCGCCCTCGCCCGGCTCGAGCGGGTCCCGACCGATGACCTCCGGCTCCTCGCGGTCACGCCGCTCGACCCGACGGCCCACACCGCCGCCCGGGCGACCGCGATCAACGCCGCGATGCACGCCGGTCGCCTCGACACGATCCGCGCAGCAGAGCCCGCGATCATCGACTGGCTCGAGCGGTCCTTCGGGAACCGCTCGTTCGACCCGACGTTCGCCGGCCTCGCCTGGCGGATCGAGCCGCTCCAGCCGGAGGACCGCCCACTCATCGTCCAGACGATCGCCGATGCCATCCTGGCCGTCGCGACCGCGGACCTCATCGACGACCCGACGCGCGACGAGCTCCTGGGGCCGTGCGCGACGATCCTGACCGGGGAGACAGAGGCGCCGGAGACAGATGCGGCACCGGAGACAGAGGCGGCGCCGGAGACAGAGGCGGCGCCGGAGACGGAGCCGCCGGCCGAGCCGCTGTAGCCGCCGGCCGAGCCGCGGTGGTCGCTAGCCGTTGACGAGGCTCGAGGTGTTGACCACCTCGAAGTCGCTCCCGTGGAGGTTGCCCAGGGCGTGGAGCACGTCGTCGTTCCAGCTCAAGCTCGGCTGTCCGGTCACGTACCACGGGGAGCCGTTGTCGGCGAGGATCGCGCCGTACGTCTTGAGCGTCTGGAGGACGATCCGGGCCTGGGTCCCGAAGTTCGAGATGTTGACCGAGGCCTTGAGCCGGACCCGCAGACCCATCGGCGGGTTGGTCGAGCACGAGCCATCGCCCGCCTGGTGCCGGGCCGGATAGATGTAGCCGGCGCACGTCACCGGGGCGGTGAACCGAAGGGCGTGGTTGATCGCGCCGGTCGCGAGCTCCGTGTAGCGGACCAGGCCGGGCTCGATCGGCAGACCGGCGGCATCGGCACTCGTCCAGCCGGCCGGCCGGAGGGCGTTCGAGCGGAGGTCCCAGACCGCGCCCGATCCGGCGGTCCAGCCGGTCGACTTCTTGACCGCGGCGAACAGCTCATAGAGCTTGCAGGCGGCCTTGTCGACGATGAGGATGTGGCGGTCGGATCCGCCCTCGATCTGCACCTTGGCGGGGATCGGGTAGAGGACCTTGTCCGACTCGCTGGCGTACTTGAAGGTGACCTTCGAGCCGGTGACCGTCGTCCCGTCGACGACGTTGAGCGGGATGCCGTACAAGCCACCGTTCGAGAAGTCGGGGTGGAGCGGCGCCGTCCGGCCGATCGCATTGACCATCGCCGCGCTGTTGGCGGCCACCGGCAGCTGGTCGACCCGCTTGTTCCAGACGTTCGTCACCGGGAACTGCGGGCAGTACGCGACGGTCGGGCCGGTGATGGTCGCCCCGCCGACCGGTGTGACGACCGCCAGGAGAAGGACGAGTCCGAGACCGAGCGCGGAGAGGCGGACGCTGACCGATCGACGGAGCATGGTCCGACGGTAGCCCGCGCGCCCGCGCGAGGCGAGCGGCCCGATGGTCCGCCCCGCCGACTGGCAGGGGTCAGGCGCGCCCACGCACCGGAGGGCGACTCAGCCCCGCAGACGCCTCAGGAGCTCCGTGTGGAGGACGCCGTTGCTGCCGACGAAGGAGGCGGCGTCGATGCGGCGCTCGCCGTCGACGTCGGTGACCCGGCCGCCGGCCTCCTCGATGACGACCTGCGGCGCGGCCAGGTCCCAGGGGTTCATCCCGACCTCGAGCATCGCCTCCGCGGCACCCTCTGCGACCAGCGCGTAGCCCCAGTAGTCGCCGAACCCGCGGTCCCGCCAGGCGTCGCCGATCAGGTCGTCGAAGCCGGGCATCAGGCCGCTCTTGCGGTTCTCCGTCGCGGAGCCGTACAGGAGCTGCGAGTCGGCGACGGTCGAGATGCGCGACACGGAGATCCGCGCGCTCGCCGTCGAGGTCGCGGGCCCAAGCTCCCCCGCCCCGCCGGGCCCACCAGCGGGTCCGCATCGCGGGCGCCGACATGACCCCGACCTGGAGCTCGCCGTCGCGACCGACCGCGAGGAGCGTCCCGAACAGGGGCACGCCACGCATGAAGTTGTGGGTCCCATCGATCGGGTCGACGATCCAGGCGACACGACGCGCCGCCGCGGGCGTCGCCGTACTCCTCGCCCAGGACTCCGTGGTCGGGGAATGCGTCGGCGATCCGCTCGCGGACCAGGCGCTCGATGGCCGTGTCGGCCTGGGTGACGAAGGTCCGGTCGGGCTTCGTCTCGATCGTCAGGTCGCGCCGGAAGTGGGCCCGGGCGATCTCGTCGGCGGCATCGCACAGCTCGTGGGCGAAGGCGAGCCAGCCCTCGCAGCTCGGCTTCGTCGCCGAGGCGGCGGGCTGCCGACCACTCGGGGCCGTACAGCGCCTCCGACGCCGACCCGCTCATGCTTTGATCCTCGCCCCCGTCGAGTCCCACAGCGGCTCCTTCGCCACCTCAAACCCGACCCACTCGCCGAACACCTCGACCTCGCCGCGGGTCCCGATCGCCGCCCGGTCGGGCGGCAGGCAGGGCATACGCGATCGAGCGCTCGACCGCGAAGCCATAGCCGCCGCTGGTGACTCGCCCGGCGATCGCCCCGTCGATCCGGATCGGCTCGTTGCCGAGGCAGACCGACAGGGGGTCGTCGAGGACGAGGCAGCGGAGCCGGCGTCGCGGACCCGCCTCGCGGGCCGCCCGAAGGGCGTCCATCCCGATCGTCTCGCCGCCCTTGTCCCACGCGACGGCGAACCCGAGGCCGGCGTCGATCGGCGTCTCCTCCGGGGTGATGTCCGACGACCAGACGCGGTAGCCCTTCTCGAGCCGGAGCGCGTCGATGGCCCGGTAGCCGCCCGGGACGATGCCGTGGTCGCGGCCGGCGTCCATCAACGTGTCCCAGAGCGCGGCGGCGTACTCCATCGGCGGGTAGAGCTCCCAGCCGAGCTCGCCGACGTACGTGACCCGGAGCGCCAGGGCGGGCACGTGGCCGACGGCGATCCGCTGGGCCGTCAGATACGGAAAGGCCTCGTTCGAGACGTCGGCCGCCGTGACGCTCGCAAGGACGTCGCGGGCCCGCGGGCCCCACAGCCCGAAGCAGGCCCGCGCCGACGTCACGTCGCGGACGGCGACGCTGCCATCGTGCGGGGCATGCCGCCGGATCCAGCCCAGGTCGTGGTTGCCCGACCGCGGTCCCGGTCACGAGGAAGAACGTCTCGTCGTCCAGACGGGTGACCGTCAGGTCGCACTCGATGCCGCCGCGGGCATTGAGCATCGCCGTGTAGACGATCGATGCCGACCGGCCGGTCGATGTCGTTCGCGCAGAGGCGCTGAAGCAGCGCCAGGGCGCCAGGTCCGGCGATCTCGATCTTCGCGAAGCTCGTCTCGTCGAACAGCCCGACCCGCTCGCGGGTCGCCTTCGCCTCGACCCCGATCGCGGTCGACCACCAGCGGCCGGCCCAGCCGCGCGGCCGGAGCGACTCCAGCGACGGGTCGGCGTTCGACTCGAACCAGTTCGGGCGCTCCCAGCCGGACTTCTCGCCGAACGCCGCGCCCAGGGCCTCGAGACGGCTGTACGTCGGCGCCATCCGGAGGGGTCGGCCGGCGTGGCGCTCCTCGTTCGGATAGTGGATGTCGTAGTAGGTGGCGTAGTTCTCGATCGACCGGGCGAGCGTGTAGGACGCCGATCCGTACTGCGCTCCGAACCGCCGGACGTCCATCTTCCAGAGGTCGTACTCGGGCTCGCCCTCGACGATCCAGGTCGCCATCTGGCGGCCGATGCCACCGGCCCCGGCGATGCCGTGGGCGCAGAACCCGGCGGCGACCCAGAAGCCGCCGACCTCGGTCTCGCCGAGGATGAACTCGTTGTCCGGGGTGAACGCCTCGGGCCCGTTGATCATCCGGTTGATCCCGGCGTCGGCGATCGCGGGCACCCGCCGGATCGCCCCGGCCATGATCTCCTCGAACCGCGGCCAGTCGGGCGCCAGGAGCTTGCCGTTGAAGTCGGCCGGGATGCCATCGAGGCCCCACGGCGCGGGGTGGCGCTCGTAGCCGCCCATGCACAGCCCGCCGACCTCCTCGCGGAAGTAGCACAGGTTGTCCGGGTCGCGGAGCTGCGGCAGGGTCGGCGCGACGCCCTCGATCGGTTCCGTGAATAGATATTCATGAGCCATCGGGACGATCGGGATCGTCACCCCGACCATCCGGGCGATCTCGGGCGCGAACATCCCGCCCGCGTTCACGACGATCTCGGTCGCGATCGTCGACCGCTCGCCTCCGTGCTCGACCGTCAGGCCGGTCACCCGGCCGTCGGCCGTCTCGATGCCGACGACCCGGGTATGGGTGCGGATGTCGACGCCTCGCTTGCGGGCGCCCGCCGCGAGCGACATCGCGAGGCCGGACGGGTCGAGCCAGCCGTCGGTCGAGAGGTAGACGCCGCCGAGGACCCCGTCGGTCGACATGAGCGGGAACAGCTCCCGGGCCTCGCTGGGGCTGATCAGCTCGAGCGGCAGGCCGAAGGTCTTGGCCCAGCCCGCCTGGCGCTGGAGCTCCTCCATCCGCTCGGGCGTGCGAGGCGAGCCGGATCGAGCCGACCTCGTGCCACGACGGGTCGACCCCGGTCTCGTCGTGGAGGCTCCGGTAGAGCGCCGAGCCGTCCATCATCATCCGGGTCAGGGTGGTGGTCGAGCGGAGCTGGCCGACCAGGCCGGCGGAGTGGAACGTCGAGCCGGAGGTGAGCTCGGCTCGGTCGACGAGGATGATGTCGGTCCAGCCGAGGGCCGAGAGGTGGTAGGCGATGCTCGTCCCACCGACTCCGCCGCCGATGATCACCGCCCGCGCGTGCTCGACCACCCTCGTGGGACCTCCTCTGGCTGGGTGGGTCAAGCGTACGTGACCGGCGGTCCAGCGGCAGGGTCGAGGGGCCCTCAGGTCGCGCGTCCGTCCCGTACTCTGTCGCCGATGGCGGCGTGCCCGAGCTGCGGTCAGGCGAACCCCGACGGCTTCCGGCTGTGCGGGATGTGCGGCGCGCCACTCTCGCCGACGGCGCCCGCGGATGTCCGCGAGGAGCGGAAGGTCGTCTCGGTCCTGTTCTGCGACCTGGTCGGGTTCACGGCCCGATCGGACCAGCTCGACCCGGAGGATGTCCGCGCCGTCCTGCGTCCGTACCACGAGCGCGTCCGGACCGAGCTCGAGCGCCACGGCGGGACCGTCGAGAAGTTCATCGGCGACGCGGTCATGGCCCTGTTCGGCGCGCCGGTCTCCCACGAGGACGACCCGGAGCGGGCCGTCCGCGCCGCCCTGGCGATCCGCGACTGGGCGGTCGCGCAGGACGAGCTCCGGGTCCGGGTCGCGGTGACGACCGGCGAGGCGCTCATCCGTCTCGGCGCCCGGCCGGAGACCGGCGAAGGGATGGCCTCAGGCGATGTCGTGAACACCGCGGCGCGGCTCCAGACGGCAGCCCCGATCAACGGCATCCTCGTCGACGAGTCGACCTACCGGGCGACCCGCGGCGCGATCGAGTTCGAGCCCGCAGACGCGGTCGAGGCCAAGGGCAAGGCGGCGCCGATCCCTGTCTGGACCGCCGCATCGGCCCGGTCCCGCCTGGGCATGGATGTCGTCCACCACGCCCGGACCGGCCTCGTCGGCCGGGAGCGAGAGATGGCGATCCTGCGCGATGCCTTCGGACGCGCGGCCCACGAGCGGACGACGCAGCTCGTCACCCTGGTCGCCGTCCCGGGGATGGGCAAGAGTCGCCTCATCTACGAGCTGTCGAGGATCGTCGACGCTGATCCGGTGCTCGTCACCTGGCGGCAGGGCCGCTGCCTCGCCTACGGCGACGGTGTCGCGTACTGGGCCCTCGCCGAGGCCGTCAAGGCGGAGGCGGGCATCGACGACCGCGACGACCGAGGCGGCCGCGGCGGACAAGCTGCACACGAACGTCGGCGAGCGTCCTCGGCTGATCCGACCGAAGCACATTGGGTCGAGGCCCAGCTGCGACCGCTCGTGGGACTCGAGACCGACACCGGGCTCGGGAACGACCGACGCGGCGTGGCCTTCGCCGGGTGGCGCCGCTACCTCGAGGCACTCGCCGAGCGTCGACCGCTCGTCCTCGTCCTCGAGGACCTCCACTGGGCCGACGATGGCTTGCTCGATTTCGTCGACGAGCTCGTGGACTGGCTGCGCGGGGTGCCGTTGCTCGTCGTCTGCAGCGCCCGACCTGAGCTCCTGGAACGGCGCCCGGGCTGGGGCGGTGGCAAGCTCGACGCGACGACGATCGGTCTCTCCGCGCTCTCGACCGAGCAGACGTCGACCCTCATCTCCGCGGTCCTCGAGCGTACGCTCCTGCCGGCGGAGGTCCAGCAGACGCTGCTCGAGCGGGCGGAGGGCAACCCGCTCTACGCCGAGCAGTTCGCGGAGCTCTATCTCGAGCGCGGATCGACACGTGATCTGGCGCTGCCCGAGACGCTCCAGGGGATCGTCGCCGCCCGGCTCGATGGGCTCTCGCCCGACGAGAAGACCCTCCTCCAGGATGCGGCGGTCGTCGGCAAGGTCTTCTGGGTCGGCGCGCTTCGAAGGGACGAGGCAGGCCGCGACGCCGCTCCTCCACGGACTCGAGCGCAAGGGCTTCCTCGCCCGGCAGCGACGCTCATCGGTCGGGACCGAAGGCGAGTGGGCGTTCGCCCACATGCTCCTTCGGGACGTCGCCTACGGCCAGATCCCGCGAGCCGAGCGTGCCCAGAAGCATCGCGCGGTGGCAGAGTGGATCGAGGGCCTCGGGCGGCCGGAGGACCACGCCGAACTGCTCGCGTCCCACTGGCGGTCCGCCCTCGAGCTCACCCGCGCCGCCGGGCTGGACACGATGGCCCTCGAGGGCCCGGCGCGCCTTGCGTTCCGGGCAGCGGGCGATCGGGCCGCGTCGGTCAATGCGTATCCAGCGGCGGCAGGCTACTACGAGGAGGCTCTTGGCCTCTGGCCGGAGCACGATGCCGAGCGTCCGGCCGTCCAGTACGGCTATGCCAACGCGCTCTACCGCGCTGACGACGAGCGTGCCATCGCCGCCCTCGAGTCAGCGCGCGACGCGGTGCTCGCCGCCGGCGACCGCCTCACCGCCGCCGAAGCCGAGCTCGCGCTCTCGCGGATCTGGTGGCATGCGAGGCAAGGCCGACGAGTCGGCCGCCCATGAGCGGCGGGCCGCGGAGCTCGCGGGCGACACGCCGTCCCCGACCGCGGCACGGGTGCTTGCGACGATCGCCCGAGGACGCGTCTTCGCGGGCGAGCCGGCCGAGGCGCTCCGACTGGCGCGCGAGGCCCTTGCGCTGGCGGAGCAGCTTCGGCGATCTCGAGTTGCAGGCCCATGCCATCGGCACGATCGGCATGGCGAAGAGCGTCATCGGGCGACCTGACGGGGATCGAGGACGAGGAGCGCGGCGCTGGAGCTCGCGATCGCCGCGAACTCGCCCATCGCGGGAGCCGCTGCGAACAATGTCGCGATCAACTCGTACATGGCGATGGACTTCCCACGGGCGGCTCGGCTGTTCGCCGAGGCCGAGTCGATCGCCAAGCGCTTCGGCGACGGCTCGATGATCGCGGTGGCTCCGCGCTCAACGGGTCACGGATGCCGCGGTCCTGGGCGACTGGGACGCCGCGATCCGAGCGGCGGATGCCTTCGCCGCGGAGAGCGACGCCGGCGCGTCGCATCAGCTCGAGCCCGAGGTCCGAGCGTTCAGGGGACGGATCCGGGAAGCACGCGGCGACGTCGATGGGGCGATCGCCGACTACCTCCGCGGCCTCGCCCTGGCCCGCGAGACCCGCGCGCGCTCGTTCCTGCTCCCGGCGCTCGGACGACGGTCGTCGCGATCGAGCTGCATGGCTCTCGGGTCGCCATCGACGTTCCGGTCGGCGACCTTGTCCGCGAGCTCCTCGACCTCGCTCGAGCCGCTCCGCACGAGGCGATCTGGACACTCGGGTTCGAGTTCTTCTTCTCGAGGACCGCCCTCGCGCACGACGCCGAGCTCCGGGAGGTCATCGCCGCTGCTCCTGCGTGGCCGTGGAAGGACCTGGCGACGGCATGCCTCGATCGCGACTTCGTTCGCGCGGCCGAGATGTGGGCGACGGCCGGAAGCCCACCCTGGGAGGCGCGCCTCCGGCTTCGGGCGGCGGAGGAGCTGATCGAGGCCGGCCGGCGGCCGGAGGGCGAGATCCAGCTCGCCCAGGCGCTCGCCTTCTATCGGACGGTCGGCGCGACGTTCTACCTCGAGCGGGGCGCGGCCCTCCTCGCGAAGACGGCATGACGACGATCGAGCAGGTCATCGATGCCATCCCCGACTGGGCTGGTCGGACCGTCTCGGCGGAACGGATCGCGGCCGGGCTGACGAACGCCAACTACCGGGTCACCGTCGACGGCGTGCCGTGCTTCGTCCGGATCCCGGGTCCCTCGACCGAGCTGCTGTCCGTCGACCGCGGCAACGAGGCGGCGAACACCGCCGCGGCCGCCGACGCGGGGGTCGGGCCGGCCGTCCTCCATCACCTGCCCGAGTGGGGCGTCCTCGTCCTTGCCTGGCTGCCGGGCCGGACGATGTCGAACGAGGCCTTCGCCGAGGACGGGATGCCATCGCGGGTCGCCGAGGTGCTCCGCCGGCTCCATGCCGGGCCTCGCTTCCGCGACGACTTCGACATGTTCCGCACGACCGAGGCGTACCTGCGGGTCGTCGACGAGCGCGTCGATCCCGATCCCGGCCGGCTATCGCGAGGCGCTGCCCGAGGTCCGGGCGATCGAGCCGGCCCTGGCTGCCCGTCCCCTGCCGACCGTCCCGTGCCACAACGACCTCCTGGCCGACAACTACCTCGACGACGGCGAGCGGCTGTGGATCGTCGACTACGAGTACAGCGGCAACGACGACCCGGCCTTCGAGCTCGGCAACACCTGCCAGGAGCTGGGCTGGGCCGGCGACCGGATGGCCCAGCTGGCGGAGGCGTACTTCGGCGCGGGCGACGGCGCCGCTGCTCGCCCGGATGCGGCTCCAGGCGATCATGAGCGACGTCGGCTGGACGCTCTGGGCCGCGATCCAGGCGGTCATCAGCGAGATCGACTACGACTTCACCGGCTGGGCCGAGGAGCGCTGGGCGCGAGCGTCGGCCGAGCCTCGCCGACCCGGACCTGGGCCGCTGGCTGGCCGACGTCCGGCGGGAGGCCGACGCGGACTGAAGGGAAACCGATCGAGGCGTCCGACGTCTTGGACACGATGACGACTGCTCGACGACTGGCGACGGCTCTTGTGTGCTGCTTCCTTGTCGCTGCCTGCGCGCCCGCGCCGGATCCACGCCCGAAGTCAGCCGCGCCATCCGTCGTGCAGAGTGGCCTGCCGGCGCCGGCGTCGCCGTCGGCCTCGCCCGCCATGGCGCACGACACAGTCGGTTCGTTCTCGTTCGACCGACCTGCGACGTGGCTGCGCTCGCAACCCGAACGAACATGCCCCGTACGACGCCGGACCGACGATCTACCTGAGCACCGACTCGCTGCTCCCCGCCTGCGCGACATCACCTGACGCTTCGCCCAACCCGCCCGATAGCCAGGGCATGGCGTGCGAATGGCCACTGTCCGCTCTCGTGCCCGATGGCGTCCTTGTGACGTGGCTCACGACTCGGTATCCTTGAGCCGCTGCCCTCTACGGGCGATGAGATCGACCGTCGACGGACAGGCCGCCCGCTGGATCTCGGCGAACCCGGGCCATTGCAGTGACATCTCGGCCGACGAAACCGTGCGCATCGTGGTGCCGGTCGGCGATCCCGCCCCGCTCTCGAACATCGTGGTGGAGGCCTGTCTTCGCGGTCCGGACCTTGCCACGTCCGAGGCGCAACTTCGAGCGATGCTGGCATCGACGACCTACCGACCGTGAGAACCGATCACGCAGCTCGTCGGGCGCCGGTAGGACTCGTTGTAGTGGGCCAGCTCGCCGGTCTGCCGGCCGCCCGATGTGCGCCAGGGCGACATTCCGACGGAGTTGACAGCCGACGACACCCGAGATGGCTCCTCCTCCGTCGAGGTGCACGCCCAGCTCGCCGATCGACGGAGGAACACCCTCTCCGGTGTCCGATCGACGGCCCATCGACGGGAGTCCGTCGAAATGTCAGCCTGGCGAACATCCGGGACCAGGGACGCAGGGCGGGAGCTGCCGAGGTCGATCAGCTGGCGGGGCGGCGGCACGCCTCGTCGTAGCGGGCCAGCTCGTCGGCGAGGACTAGGGGCCGGCGGTGCTGGCGGTCGGTCGGGGCCTCGGCGTTGAGCCGAGCGATCGAGGCGTTGATCCGGATCACGAGGTCCTCGAACGCGGCGCGGTCGCGGCGCCGCGCAGAGGACGTCGGAGCGGGACCGGTGCCGGCGCGGGCGAGGATCGCGTCACGCCGCTCGAGGAGGCCGCGGATCTCCTTGTCGGCCTCGATCCACGGCGGCGCGACGCCAGCGTTCTTCAACATCCGGAACGCGAGCCCCATTCGCCGGCGAACGGGTCCTCATCCCTTGGCAGCGGCTCGCCCTGGTAGGGCAGGTCGTCGAACTTGCCCTCCTCGACGGCCTCGCGGATCTGGCGCTCGATGAGCGTCTCCCAGTCGGGCCCGACCTGCAGCCGGCCCTCGGCATCACGCCGGTGGACGGACTTCCTGGAGTCGGGCGCATCGGGCATGCGCTCATCCTCGCATGCTCTGGCAGGCGGGCGCGTCAGGCGCGGAGGCGGGTGCCATCCGGGTCGTAGAGGACGTCCGGGTGCGACGAACGCCGGGACATGCTCGCCAAGGACGTCGACCGCCAGCGTCGCTCCCTCGCCGGTCTCGGCCGGGAGGTAGGCGAGCCCGATCGTCCGCCTGACGGTGTAGCCGAACCCGGCGCTCCGCAGTCGGCCGATCACGGGGCCCCCGATGCCCTCGAGGACGGCCTCGCCGCCGTACACCGGCTGCCATCGATCGTCAGGCCCGATGAGGAGGGTCCGCAGGCGCCGCGCCGAGCGGGCGTGCGCGGCGCTCGAGCGATCGCCTCGCGGCCGATGAACGGACCTTTCTCCGGTCGGACGAACATCGCCAGGCCGGCTTCGTCCGGCGTGTCGCTCGCGGTCAGGTCGGTGCCGTAGGCACGGTAGCCCTTCTCCAGCCGGAGCGACTCGATGGCCCGATAGCCGACCTGCCGGATGCCGTGCGCGGTCCCGGCGTCGACGAGCGCGTCCCACGCCTCGATCGCCTCGTCCCGGCGCAGATAGAGCTCCCAGCCCAGCTCGCCGGCATAGCTGACGCGCCCCGCCAACGCCTGCACGGGGCCGACGCGACGGGCAGCGATGGTCCGGATGGGCATCGCAGCGTCCCCGACATCGGACGACGAGGCGCCGGCGAGGACATCCCGAGCTCGCGGACCCCACAGCCCGATGCAGGCGAACGCATCGCTGCGTCGCGGAGCGTGACGTCGCCGTCCACATCGAGTCCGGACGATGGGCGAGGAGGCGGCCGAGGTCGCTCGCCGCGGCCGCCGATCCGGTGACGACCCGGTAGGCGTCATCGGCGAGGCGAGCGATCGTGACGTCCCCGACGATCCCGCCGCGCGCTGTCGAGGAGCTGGCTGTAGGTGATCGCGACCGACCGCCGGAGGCGGTTCGCGACGATCCGGTCGAGCAGCGCCGTCGCGCCCGGTCCCTCGACGAGGAGCTTGCCGAACGACGACAGATCGAGGAGGCCGACGCGCTCCCGGATTGCCCGATGCTCCTCTCCGACGAGATCGAACCAGGCCGGCCGGCCCGAATCCCCAGCGCACGGCCGTCCTCGCCGGCCCGACGCCAGGCCGCGCCTGGCTCGAACAGGTCCGCTCGCTCCCAGCCGTGCTTGGTCCCGAAGACGGCGCCGCGCGTCCTGGAGCCGGCCGTGGAGGGCGGACAGGCGGCGGGGTCGCCCGGCGGTGTCGGTGTCGTGGGGGAAGCGCTGCCGGTAGTAGTAGCGGTACGCCTCGCGCGCCCCGGCGGCGGCATACATGCGGGTCGCGATACGTGTCCGCGAAGCGCCACGCGCGGTACGCGCGACACGTCGACGTCCGGTTCGCCGGTCGTCATCCAGGCGGCCACCGTCCGGCCGAGTCCCGCCGGCCCCTCCGAAGCCGTTGAGCGACAGGCCGGCGGCGACCCAGAACCCGCGCCGGCCGGGCCACGGCCCCACGAGCGGGTTCGCGTCGGGGGTCATCGCGTCGGGGTGGCAGACGATGCCGCCCGAGCTGCGCATCGGCGAGGAACGGGAACCGACGCGCGGCGTTAGCTCGACGAGTGGGAGGTACCGCGCCTCATCGGGCGGCAGCGACCGGCTGCCGTGGTCCCACGGCACGCCGTCCTCCCAGCGCGACGGCGGGTCGGGCTCGTAGCCGCCGAGCAGCAGGCCGCCGGCCTCGCTCCGGCCGTAGACGAGGAGCTCGGGGTCGCGGAAGCACGGCAGGTCCGTGGGCAGCTCGCTGCCCGGGACGGCGAGGAGCGGCGCGTGCTGGTGGTCGACCGGGGTCGAGGCGAGCCAGGCGCCGACCATCCGGGCGACCTGCGGCGCCCACAGGCCCGCGGCGTCCACGACGTGCTCGCAGGCGATCCGCTCGTCGCTCGGTCCGGACGGCCACGACCTCGCCGTGCCGAGCCCATCTCGATCGCCGTCACGCGGGCGTTGGTCCGGATCCGGACCCCCAGCTCCCGCGCGGCGGCGGCGACCGCATGCGTGGTCCGATGCGGATCGAGATGTCCGTCGCCGGGGAGCCAGACGGAGCCTTCGACCCCGTCGGCAGCCGCGCCGGGCAGTCGTTCCAGCGTCTCCGCCGGCCCGAGGAGCTCGGCCTCGACCCCGTACGTCCGGATCCGGCTCAGCGTTCGGCGGAGCTCGAGCCACTGTCCCGGCGACGAGGCGACGCGGACGCTGCCGACCTCGTCGAGGACACGCCGAGCCGGCGGTACAGCTCGAGGCTGTAGCGGCGATAGCCGGCCATCGTCGCCGAGGCGTTGAAGGCCGTGACGAGACCCATCGCCTGGCTCGTCGCGCCGCTCGTCAGGGCGCCCTTGTCGAGCAGCAGGACGTCGGTCCAGCCGGCCATCGGCGAGGTGGAAGGCGACGCTGCAGCCGGTGATGCCGCCGCCGATGACGACGACGCGGGCCTGATCCATCGGTCGGTCGCTCGGCCGGACGCTCAGGCGCCGGCCACCTCCCGGAGGGCGCGCTCGAAGCGCGGCGTCGCGGAGGCATCGATCAGGCGGTCGAAGTGTTCCGCCGCATAGGCGACGAAGTCGACGTCGAGCGTGCTGATGCCCTGCTGGAGGACGGCCCACGTCGCCTCCCGGAAGTCGGACACGACGCGCATCAGCGTCAGGCGCGCGAGCCGCTGGGCTTTCGGTGGCGCGCCGTCGGGCAGCCGGTCATAGGCGGCCAAGAGCATCCGGTCCTCGTCCTCGGACAGTCCGTGGTTGACGCTGACGTTGCCGAGATCGAAGAACGGATCGCCCATCCCGGCGTATTCCCAGTCGACGATCCGGATCCGCGTGCCATCGTCGATGAAGTTCGCGTTGAGCAGGTCGTTGTGGCACGGGCGCAGCTCGATCGGCTCGGTCAGCAGGGCGAGCTCGATCCGGCGACCGATCGCCGACGCCAGGTCGTACTCCGGCGGGATCCGGACCCCGCGCGCCTGGGCCAGCGCCCGGTAGGCCTCGACGATCCGGAGCGGGATGAACAGGCCCGGTCCAGGCGGGCCGTCGTGGACGCGGCGGATCGCGTCGCCGATCCTGGCGATCGTCTCGGGTCGATGGACCGCCTCATCGCTGACCGGCGAGCCCTCGATGAACCGGGTCACGAGGTAGCCCTCCGGCCGGATGAACGCCGTGACCTCGGGTCCCACGCCGACGCCGGCGGCCGCGACCGTCGCGGCGTGCTCGACCTCGCGGCTGATGCCCAGCAGGTGGGTGTCGTTGCCGGCGAGGCGGATCACGTAGCGATCCGGGGAACCGGCGATCGTGATGAGGAAGTTCCGGTTCGTGATCCCGCCCGACAGGGTCGTGAGCGTCATCTCACGCCCGGCGAGCTCGGGGACCTTCTGCATCGCCCGGATGAGCTCGTCGCGCAGCTCGCCACGCAGGACCTGGTCGTCGGTCATCGGTCGCGGCGCATTCGGTGGCGGCTCATCGCTCGTCCGTCCTCATCCGGACATGATGCGGCGCGGCGATCGCTCGCCGCGCCGCAGTCTGGCAGACGGGATCGCCTGCTACGCGATCATCTCCTCACCGGTCGCCTTGTCGGCCTCGATGTGGACGACGTCGAGCCGACCGCGCTGCGCGGCCACGTAGTAGATCGCGCCGATGACGACCGTCGCGATGACGAGCGTCTCGAAGATCGGCCAGGACGGCAACTGTTCCTGGACCACGCCGTTCACTTTCACGATGGTGTTGATGAACGGGTTCGACCACGTGTTCCGAAGATCGGTCCCGAAGGCCCCGAAGATCGGTGTCGGTCCAGATGGCGATGTTGATGATCATCAGGCCGCCCCAGAGAAGGGCCACGATGTTGATCACCGTGCCCCAGCTGCCGAGGCTGAACAGAGCCTTCTTGTGCGGCCAGCCCTTGCGTCCGGGCGACGAAGACGCCGAGGTTGCACATGAAGTACGAGATGTAGATCATCCCGGTCGCCGCGATCGCGATGTAGGCCATCGCACCGGCGCCGGTGATGAAGAACGGGATGGCCGCAAGCACGCCGACGGCGATCGCGGAATTGGCCGGAGTGTGCAGAGTGCTGTTGACGCTCCCCCACGCCCGACCGACCGGCAGACGGCCGTCGCGGCCCATCGAGAACATGAGGCGCACGGTGGCGCCCTGGATCGCCAGGGTGCAGACCGACACGGCGATGAGGATGACCACGAGGTAGAGGTCGCCCATCGTCACGCCGCCGATCGCGAACGTCAGGTTCTGCTTGATCGTTTCGGCGATCGGGAAGCCGAACGCCTGCGCGGTCGCGACCGCCGCACCGACATCCTGGAACGACAGGGTGACGGCAAGCAGGAAGATCGCTCCGACGATGCCTGACAGCCACAGCGCCGCAAGGACCCCACGGGGCGCCTGGCGACTGGCATCGACCGTCTCTTCGCCGAATGTCCCCGCGGTGTCAAAGCCGTAGACGACGAACAGCGCCATGAACATGCCGATGAGGAACAGCGGGAAGTAGCCCGCATCGGACAGGTTCGCGGTGTAGCTCGTGTCGAACAGGATCGACGGCGACTGGTGGTTCGCGAAGAACAGCAGGATCAGCGCGAACACGACCATGCCGAGGATCTCCGCGGCGACGCCGATGTTGTTGATGATCGCGAGGATCCGGACGCCGGCGATGTTGATGACGGTCGAGACGACGAGCGTGAGGAGCGCGAGGAACGACTGCATGTCGAGCAGCGGGATCGGCGACGGGTCTCCGAGCTTGATCTGGTCCGGGAAGATGGTCGACAAGACCAGCGGGACGGTCGCCGGCGACCGCGCTGACGGTGATGACTCCAGCCCAGAAGTAGATCCAGCCGGTGAACCAGCCCAGGGTCCGGTTCGAGAGCCGCTTCGACCACTGATAGATCGAGCCGGCGACCGGGAAGTGGCTGGCAAGCTCGGCGAAATTCAGGGCCACGAAGGTCTGGCCAAGGATGACGAGCGGCCACGCCCAGAAGATCGCCGTCCCGCCCACGCCGAACGCGACGGCCTGGTTCGTGAACGTCCCCGTGGACACGCTGATGTAGCTGAACGCGACCGCGAAGACCGACAGGAAGCCCAGGGTGCGCTTGAGCTCGGGCTTGATGCCCAGCGAGCGTAGGTGGGCGTCGTCGCTTGCAACGACATCGGCTGGGGTGGACGAGTCCGTCATCCTCTCCTCCTACCACCGCGCCATGGACAGGGGCTGGCGCGAGCCTGACCTCTGGTGGAGACGACACGCCGGGACAGAACGCTCGGGCCGTGTCCCGCCCACGGCTCGACCCGTTGCGGCGCACGATATGCGCGGCCGGTGCGGCTCGTCAACGCGAAAATCGCATCCGGCGCGGCGCCGCGGCGGGCCGCGCCCGCCCGTGGCCGCCCGACGCCCGTGGCAGCCCACGGCCGCAGCGGAGACCACCGCCGCAGGCGATGCCCATCAGGGCATCACAGGACTCGACCGCAGCTGGCTTATGCGTTGATGGGCATCGGGTACAGGGACATACGGTCGGGCGACGCCGCGGATATGCGTTGATGGGCATCGACCGCAGGGACATACGGTCGGGCGACGCCGCGCCGCCGCGCCGCCGGCCGCCGGCCGGCTGCGGCCGATCAGGGATCCAGGCGGTAGAAGCGGAATGTCTCGTGTTCGATCGGCAGGATGGTCACATCGCCGTAGCCGGCATCGGCCGCGTAGCGGCGCAGCGTGCTCGGCCGGAGGACCGTGCCGGTGGCGGCGGATGGCGACTCCACACGGCCGTTGGCGAGGCACATGAGGACGCTGTAGCCGTACATGACCCGCTCGATCTCGTCGCCCGGCGCGACGAACTCCTCGGCCACCTTCTCGTCGGCGATCACGAGCGCGCCGCCGGGGGCGAGGAGCGCGCGCGCCGCGGCCAGGACCTCGACCGGCCGCGACATGTCGTGGAGCGCCTCGAAGATCGTCACCAGGTCGTATCGGCCGTCGAGATCATGCGACCCGGCATCGACGAGGTGGAAGGTGATCCGGTCGCGGGCCGGCGAGTCCGCCGCGTTCCGTTCGGCCCGCTCGATCGACTCCGGGTCGACGTCGATCCCGTCGACGGTCGCCAGCGGGAAGCCCTCGGCGAGGGCGATCGTCGACCAGCCGGCGCCACACGCCAGGTCGGCGATGCGCGTCGGGCCCGTGGTCAGCCGGGCGTGGATGTCCGGGATGGCAGGCAGCCACTCGCTGGCGAGGGCGTTCCGGAACATCGGCCGGTTCGCCAGCTCCTGGGCCGCGACGAGCCCGGGATAGTCCGCCCAGGCCACTCCGCCGCCGGTCCGGAACGCTCCGACGAGCGCCGGGATCATCGCGGCGCCTGAGGCGACCGACCGGGGCATCGCCGATCCGGCATATGGACTGTCGGGCTCGAGGAGGACTTCCGCGTACGGCGCCGGGAGCGAATAGCGCCGGTCGTCCTCGTCCGCCCGAAGGTCGTCGACCTCGAGGATCCCGCTCACGGCCTGCTGCTCGAGCCACTCGCGGGCGTAGCGGGCGTCGATGCCGGCGCGCGCGGCGAGCTCCGGCGGGCTCGCCGAGCCGGCCTCGGCCAGGTGGGCGTACAGCCCGAGCTCGAGCCCGAGCTGGATCGTCAGCAGGTCGAATGCCCCCAGGGTCGCCTCGAACAGACGGCCGACGAACTCCTCGCGGCGTGCCTCGTCCGTCGCGGTCAGCATCGCCATCGGTCCCTCTCCTCCCCCGGTGTCGCTGCCTCGGCCCGCCGCCCGGGTCGGGCGTCGGGGTCGTCGTTCAGGCCGTGGGCACGGCCTGCTTCAGAGCGTCAGGGATCGGTCGCGCCGATCTGACCGGCTCGACGTGCTGGTCGACCGTCGCGCGCGACCCGATCACCCCGAGCTGATCGAACAGGAAGGCGATCTTCTCGGCCTGGCTGGCAAGGATCTCGTCCTTCGTCGAAAGATCCCAGAGCTGGCGCTTGAACGGGCCGATCGCCTTCTTGCGCGATGTATACACGAACTGGGCGTCGGTCTGGTCGGCCTTGCGTTCGTCGCTCTCGTTCTCGAAGCACCAGTGCTCGATCTGCTCGTGGAGCTCCCGCGGGAACGCGGGGTGCTCGTATAGGGCGTTCTGGAAGCCGGTCGCGAGGTGGATCTCGGCGGTCTCGACCTCGCGGAAGCGGTGGAACAGCTCATCGGGCAGCGTGGACGCGCCGTGCTGGACCGTGCCCGCCAGGCCGTATTCGTTCCGTGCCACCGCCCCGAGGCGCTCATGGACGCCGAAGTCGACCGCGACCTTTCCGACCGTCCCGTCCGGCAGCACGACGCCGCCATGGGATGTCCCGGTCTGGACGCTGACCTTCGAGATGCCGAGCGCCCCGGGCGCGCGACGGGCCAGCTCGGACCGGTAGCCATCGAGGTAGGCCCGCAGCTCGGCCTCGTTCGAGTTCTCCTTGCCGACCTCGCCGATCTCGCCGCCGACGCTGATCGTCACGCCGTCGGCTTCGAGGGTCCGGATCAGGGCGGTCAGCTCGGCCGTCCGGTGGTAGTTCGCCGACTGCTGGGCGTCCGTCGTGGGCTCAGACAGGTCGACGAGGGTCGACGCGTCGATGTCGATGTTCCGGTAGCCGGCGTCGACCGCCAGGCGGCAGGCTCGCCGGATCTCCTCGGTCATCGACTCCGGGTCGGCGGCGTACTTCTTGGCGTTGAACTGATAGTGGTCGCCCTGGATGAACACCGGGCCGCGCCAGCCGGCCGCGATCGCGCCCGCGAGGACGGCGGTCGAGTAGTCGATCGGACGCTGATACGTGTAGGTCTGCTCGCTCCGAGCGAGCTCGAGGATCACCGCCCCGACGTCGTGGGCCAGGGCGGTCTCGTAGACGATCCGGGCCATGTCGAACGTCTGGGCCCGGATGTTGATCGCCGGGACCGTGAAGCCGTGGAACTCGCCCCGGCCTCGGGCGGCGTAGAGGCCCTGGATGCTGGCGCTCAGGGCGCCGAGCTCCTGGCTGGCCTCCCAGATGATCCAGCGAGCGGCCTCGACGGTGGTCTCGCCATCGCTGAACGCGGCCGTCCAGGCAAGGTCACGGATCCCGTCCCCGCGCAGGCGGCCCTCGTCGTCGACGACGAGTCGGTCATCCGTCAGGTGGGCGACGCCGGTCAGGCGGGAAAGAAGATCGGCGGGGGACGCGGCGACGTACGGCATGCGACGGGCTCTCCTGTGGCGCTCGTCCTGATGGTAGCCGCCGTCTCGTCGGCTCGACGTGGGCGCGCCGGCGGCGGGGCGCCGCGGCGGCGGCGGCGGCGGTTCGGCGGCGCGGGCCGGTGCGGCGGCGCCGCCAGGGTCAGCGTGCCGGGGCGACGCGGCGGCGGTCAGACGCTCGGCTTGGTGACCATCAGCGCGACGATCGCGACGACGAGCACGGCCAGCAGCATCCCGCCGCGCTGGAGCCTCTTCCCCGTGGCCATGAGCTCGGGCGAGGGGCCGTCGGGACCCGGCGGGGTCTTGGTCAGTTCGACCATCTTCGCGGCCGCCGGCGCCTGGACCACGACCGCGAAGACGATCGCGATGAGGTACAGGACGATCGCCGTGATGAGCCAGCGGTAGGACGAGCTCGTCACGTCGGCGCCGATCACGAGGATCAGAAGGACACCGGTGATGCCCTGGACGATCGCGCCCGGGATGACGATCCGGCGCTCGATCAGCTCGGACAGGACGGCCGCGAAATGACTGTTCTGCGGGGACTGTCGGGCCTGATTCGCGATGACCGGAAAGATGAACGTCGGTCCGAAGACGACGATCGCACCGAGGACATGGAGGAACAGCAGGAGCTGGAGCATCGAGGCACCCCTCTACCCGGCCCGCACCTGATCGCCCGGTGCGCATCGGCCCGACCCCCGTCAGCCGGATGCTACGACACGCGCCCCGTGCCGCGTCGGACGTGGCCACAAGCGCCGGCGCGACCGGCATGTGCGCGCACGCGACATTCCGACGGAGATGGGGTCGGCGGCAGGCTTCGTTGGGCCAGGCAACGGCCGGAAACGTCCCGTCGCGAGCGTGCGGCGGGATGGCGGCGCGCCGGCGTGCGTCGGGATCAGGGGTCGCGCAGGCGTTTCTCCGCCGGAATGTGAGCCTGGCGGACATCGCGGAGCATGGCAGCACGCGCGGGGCGTGGCGCACATCGCGGGGCGTGGCAGCTCGCGCGGGGCGTGGCGCACATCGCGGGGCGTGGCAGCTCGCGCGGGGCGTGGCGCATGCCTGCGATTAGCCGATGCACACCGGGCATGCATAACGGCGGAGGAACGATCGGTTCGCGGGGTCCGAAGAGGGTGGGGCGACTCAGATCATCCCGTCGCGAGCGTGCGGCGGCATATTCGGGCCCGATCAGCGCCTCGCGCGGTCGCCGGCGGACCGCTCGTCCGCTGTAACGCACACGTGGCGTGCATCCGCCACTCGACCGGGGTAGGCGGCTCGAGTCCGAGGGGAGGTGGCCCCGCACGAGGATCCGCGGCCGCCGCGACCTGCGGCCGGCAGGGTCCGCGGCCGCCGCGACCTGCGGCCGGCAGGGTCCGCGGCCGCCGCGGCCCGCTGGGTCCGCGGCCCGCCGCGGCCGACCTCAGGCCACCCGCCGCGTCCGCCGCTGCACGAAATCGACCAGGACGTACTCGCCGAGGTGCTCCGGGTCGGCGTAGAAGGCCCGGCCGCGGTTCAGCCGCGTGACCAGGGCCACGAACTCCGCCAGGGACCGCGACCGCTCCAGCATGAAGGTGTTGATCGTGATCCCGGCCTTCGTGCAGCGGACGACCTCGCGGAGCGTCTCCTGGATCGTCCGCCGCGTCGGCGGGTAGTTGAACTCGACCTGGCCGTCCTCGAAGTGCGCCGTCGGCTCGCCGTCGGTGATGACGACGATCTCGCGGTTCGCCGACCCCTGCGCCGCGAGCCATCTGCGGGCGAGCATCAGCCCGTGCTGGAGGTTCGTGCCGTACTCGTAGCCATGCCAGGCCAGCTCGGCCAGCGTCTCGGGCCGGATCTCGCGGGCGTAATACGCGAACCCGATGACGGTGAGGCCGTCCTGCGGGTACTGGGTCCGGATCAGCGTGTCGAGCGCGACGGCGACCTTCTTCGCCGCGACGAAGCAGCCACGCAGGAGCATCGAGCGGCTCATGTCCACGAGCAGCACCGTCGACGTCCGGGTCAGGACCTCCGTTCGCCGGACCTCGAAGTCATCGGCCGACAGCCGGAGCGGCCGACCGCCGCGGATCGCCGGCGCGTTCTCCTCGCGCCGCAGGCTGTTCGCCAGGGTCGCCCGGAGGTCGAGCAGGAACGGATCGCCGAACTCGAACGGCTTCGTCGTCTCCTCGGGCTCCCCTCCCCGACCCGATCGGTCGAGCCGGTGGCCGCCGAAGGCGTCGCGGCGGAGCTTGGCGAACAGGTCGTCGAGGACCTGCTGGCCGATCCGGCGGGCGCCGCGGGGAGTCAGCTCCAGGCGCTCGCCGTTGCGGGTGAGATAGCCGGCCTGCTCAAGGGTCTCAGCCAGCGACTGGAGGGCCTCGAGGTCCCGGGCCGCATCCTCGCCGGCGATGTCGCCGACCTGCGCCGCATCGATCGCCGCGAGGTCGGCCGGGCTCGAGACATCGTCGAGCTCGGCCTGGAGGGCCGACAGCGCCTGGACCTCGGAGATCCGCTCGAGGGCCGACTCGAGCCCGAGCGACTCGCCGCCGCTGAACGGCATCCGCTCACCGAGACCGCCGGGCAGGAGCGCGTCGAGTGTCGCCGCCAGCTGTGCGAGGTCCCAGCGGAGACGATCGTCGCGCAGGGCCGCGTCCATCAGGTCCTGGAGCTCGGCACGCTGGGCGGGGGTCAGCGACGCCATCAGCGACTGCATCGCCGCCATCCGCTCGGCCAGCTGATCGATCACGTCGTCGAGATCGCGCGCGCCGGGGAAGAACCGTCCGTGCTGCTGGAGGAACTCGGTCGCGTCGGGATCGCCGCCGGCGAGCCGCTCCTGGAGGAGTCGGTCGAGGTCCCGGACCATCTCTCGGTTCGCCGCCAGGTCCTCCGGCGTCAGGCCGCGGATCGTGTCCGCCATGCCCTCGGCGACCTGGTCGAGGGCAGTCCGGCGAAGGCTCTCGACGAGCTCGTCGAAGCGGCGGCGGGCGTCGGGCTCGAGCCAGTCCGAGTCGGACAGCTGGCGGATCCTCGGCCCGAGCTCGTTCGGCAGGGCATCGAGCCGCTCGATCCGGCGCGCGGCCAGCTCGCGGGCCATCCGTCGGAGGTCGTCCGAGGTCATCTCCCCGGGCGAACCGTCGCCTCCGTCCGGGGGCGGGTCGCCGGTGGCGTCGGGAGTCGGTCGAGCGCTGGCGTCCGGTGGTCGCTTGGCGCCCTCGCCCGCATCGGGCGGTCGCTTGGCGCCCTCGGCCAATCGCCGCTCCGCCCCGGCCCGCTCCTCGGCGACGATGTCGTCGAGCTGCCGCCGGACGTCGCCCAGGACGTCGTCGAGCCGATACCGCTCGAGCATCTCCTCCTGGCGCCGGCGCAGCCGATCCATCAGGTCGCGCAGCCCGGGCAGCTCCGGCCGCGTCGGATCGTCCGAGCGCCAACCACGCTCGAGCAGCCGACGGAGCGCCTCGCCGAGATCGCCCTCGGCCATCACGTCGTCGGCGAGAGCCGCCAGGATCTCGTCGGCGTCGAGGTCCGGGACCGACTGCCGGCCGTCCCAGCGGCTGAACCGGGCGGCGCGCGCCAGGATCGGGTCGGGTCCACCGAGACCGGTCCCGGTGGCCCGCAGATCGCGTCGGTCGGGAGTGAAGCCGCTCATCGTCAGCGGCGGTACATCGTCCCGGCTCCGGTCCGGTCCTTGTTCAATCGGCGCTGCAGGTGGAGGCCCTCGAGGAGGAACTCCACGCCGCACGCGACGAGCGCCGGCTCGGCCTCGGGACTCGCGCTGTTGAGCAGCCCGAGCCGTCGGACCGCGTCGGCCAGACCCGGGACCTCGCGCGCCCAGCGGACGTACTCGCGCGACTGGATCCGGTCGCCGGTCTCCATCACCAGACCGTCCTCGAAGGCGATCGTGATCTCCTCCAGGTCGTCGACCGAGACGTGGCGGTTGAACGTCGCGAACAGCGCCTTGGTGATGAGCCGTTCGACGATCCGCTCCTCGGGCGTGTCGTCGCCGATCGTCTCGAGCTCGACCTTGCCGACGGTCGACGCGATCACCGCGCCCAGGTCGGAGACACGCGGCACCCCGACCGGCTCGCCGAGCCGGATCGCCCGCTTCAGGGCGGCGGCCGCGAGGACCTCCGTATTGGCGACCGACACGCGGACCGAGACCCCGCTCCGTTGGCTGATCTCGGGGGCTCGCCGGGCGAGATGGGTCAGCTCCGCCACGAGCTCCTCGATCAGCCGCGGGACGATGACCTCGGGCACGCCCTCGTCGGCCGGGAAGACGAGTCCGCTCCTGGCGGACGATCGACGATCTCGTCGTCGACCGTCCGCGGGTAGTGGGTCCGGACCTGTGACCCGAGCCGATCCTTGAGCGGCGTGATGATCCGGCCTCGGCTCGTGTAGTCCTCCGGGTTGGCCGACGCGACGACGAACAGGTCGAGCGGCAGCCGGACGTGGAAGCCGCGGATCTGGACGTCGCGTTCCTCGAGGATGTTCAGGAGGCCCACCTGGATCCGCTCCGCCAGGTCGGGCAGCTCGTTGACCGCGAAGATCCCGCGATTGCAGTGCGGGATCAGTCCGTAGTGGAGCGTCAGCTCGTCCGACAGGTAGCGGCCCTCGGCCACCTTGATCGGGTCGACCTCGCCGATGAGGTCGGCGATCGTGATGTCCGGGGTGGCGAGCTTCTCGCCGTAGCGCCGATCGCGGTGGAGCCACGTCACCGGCGTGTCGTCGCCGCGCTCCGCGACGATCGCCCGAGCCGCCGGGCTGACCGGCGCCGTCGGGTCGTCGTTCAGCTCGCCGCCCTCGACGATCGGCAGCCACTCGTCCAGGAGCCCGACGAGGAGCCGGGCGAGCCGGGTCTTCGCCTGGCCGCGCTCGCCAAGGAAGACGATGTCCTGGCCGGCGAGGATCGCGTTCTCGATCGACGGCAGGACCGAGTCGTCGTAGCCGATGACGCCGGGGAACACGGCGGCGCCCTCGCCGAGCCGGGTCAGGAGGTTCGCCCGCAGCTCCTCCTTGACGGTCCGCGGACGCCAGCCCTCGGCGCGCAGTCGGCCGAGGGTCGTCGGGGTCGGGGATCGGACGGGGTGACGGAGAGGTGGTCCACGGGGGCACTCCGGGGCGCGGGGACGGTCCGACTCGGAGGCCGAGCGTACGTCCGACCCCGGGGGCCGTCAAACAGGGTCGGCAGGGGCGACTGCCGGCCGGACGTGGGTCGACGCCGATCGGATCGCGGTCGCTCGCTCCGCGATCCGGCGCTCCAGGTCGCCGGCCTTCATGCCGGACCGCATCGCCAGCTCCGGCATCACCCCCCAGGCGAACTGCTCCCAAGTGGTCGGTCCGGGGATCGCGGACCGCCAGGACCGCCGGGCCCAGCCGCTGGACATGGCCGTGGCCGTCGCGGGCGAGCGGCCGGACCCAATGGGCCGAGGCGACCCGACCGTCGGTGTCGAGGACGACCGAGAGGCCGAGGCCCGAGAGGTCATCGTCAGACAGGCCGATGGGCGCGGCGCGGAGCTGGGCGTAGGCGTCGTCCAGCGAGGCACCGCCGATCGTCGCGGCGACCGGCAGACCTTCGCTGGCTCGAAGCAGGAAGACCCGCGCGGTCGCGCGCGGGTCATCGTCGGCCGGGTCTGCGAGGCGGACCGCCGACTCGGCCCGGCCCGGGACGACGATCCGGAGCAGGCTCGCCGCTGCGTCGTGGTCGAGCCCGATGACGACGAATGGCAGCCCCTGATCGACGAGCACCGACACCAGCGCGCCGAGCTCGGCGTCGAGGACGCCGTCATCAACGAGGCCGACGAGGTCGCTCGAAAGCGCGCCGGTCGGATCGCGGTCGCTCGAGGTTCCGTCGGGCGGCAGGGCGCTACTTGCTCTGCTGCGAGATCTGCTTGTCGACCTCTTTCTGGATCTGGTCATCGCGGCGCGCCCTGGCTCGACGAACGAGGAAGAGCCCGATCACCCACGGCCAGGCCAGGGCGACGATCGCGCCGACGATCACCGAGATCAGGTAGACGTTGCTGTCCGCTGCCGTCGGCGGGGCGAAGAGCCAGAGCAGGATGAGGGTCGCGATGCCTCCGATCCCGACGCCAAGGATGTGCTGCATGGGGGTGCTCCATTTCGGCAGGTCTGGATGCTGCTGAATATGACACCTCCGAGGACCGCCGGGACTACCATCCGGCGCGATGGCACGTGCCCGTCGACCCCCGACCGATCCCCTCGCTGAAGCCGCTGGCCCACCCCAGGCCCGCACCGAGCTTCGGATCGTCCCGCTGACTCCGAGAGCGGTCGGCCGAACTCGCCGCCCTGTTCGGCCAGGGCGGAGACCCGAAGTGGTGCTGGTGCGCGTTCCTGCGGGTCCGGGGGCGCGACTGGACCAACTCGACCGCTGCGGAGAACCGCGCGACCCTCGAGGCCGCCGTGGACGACCTCGCGCCTGCCGGTCGGGCCCCCGGGCTCGTCGCCTATCGCGGTGACGAGGCGGTCGGCTGGGTGAGCCTGGGACCGCGCGAGGACTACGACCGGATCGTCCACTCCTCCGTCCTCGCCCCGATCGACGATCGGCCCGTCTGGTCGATCGTCTGCTTCGTCGTCGGACGGCGGGCCCGTCGCCAGGGAGTCGCCGCGGCGATGCTGGAGGCCGCCGTCGGATATGCCGCCGAGCACGGCGCCACGCTCGTCGAGGCCTACCCCGCGGACACGTCGGCCGGCCGGATCCCGTCCGCGAACGCCTATCACGGGACCCTCTCGATGTTCAAGAAGGCCGGCTTCGCGGAGGTCGCGAGACGACGCGCGAACAAAGCGAGCCCCGAACGACCGATCGTCCGTCGCGAGCTGGGCTGATCCGGCGCGGCCCCGTGGTCGTCGTCGACGTGCACGCCTGGAGCTGCTCGACCCCGATCGCGGGATGCCGACCCCGATCGCGGGATGCCGACGGCTCGCTGTGTCCACTGGCCGGACCAACGGTCGAAGGAGCGCTGGTACGGCCCGACACTCGACCGGTTCCGACCGTCTCAGCCGATCTCCGGTCCGCTCCGCGGACCGAACGTCGGAGGACGAGCTCGCAAGCGACACTGCCGATCGCTCGATCGACGACAGGCGCACTGGGCGGACACCACGGGTGGGGCAGACTCTGGGAGTCGAGCTCGCTGGCGAGGCCCGGCGCTGGAGTGCCATGTAGCTGCCCCCAGATGCCAGATGAATGGCCTGTTGCATGGGGTGCACGAACAGGTCGGCTGAAGCCACGGTGCTGCCCCGAACGAGTCGGGTCCTTGCACCGGATGCGACGTTCGGGTGGGTCACGCAGAGAACGTGCATGACGTGCAACAGGCGCGCACGCTGAGGGTCGATTCGGTCGACTTCGTGCATCGGACGCAACGCCGGACCCAGATCTTGCATCCGGTGCAAGGCGTGCCCACCCGGCGTGCGTCCGAGTGCCCGACGCGCGCGCCCCGGGCCCGACGCGCGCGCCCCGGGTGCCCGACGCGAGCCCGAGTGCCCGACATGCGCCCGGGGCCGACGCGCCCGGCCCGGCGGAACGCGGAGGCGCTGCGTGGGGGCATGAGCGTCGACCTGGCGACACCCGGTCGGTCATGCGAAACGCGTTGACAACGGCATCCGCCGGGACCTAGACTCCCCGGCGGCGCGCAGATCGCCCGCCCTCGTCCACCTCACAGGAGGCCGGCTCCGAATGACGATGCAGCTCCTCTTCCGACGCAGCGTCGCGCCTACCGGTGCTGACGCGCATGGGAGATCTGTGCCCATCTCGAGCTAGACCGCAGGCGGCAGGACCGCCACCGGACGAACCCCGAGCCGTGGGCCAGATGGGCCCCCGGCTTTTTTGATGCCCTAGCCGGGTCCGGATCAGAGACCGGACCCACCCAGGCACCAGAGCCGCGAGGCCCCCCGACGCAGAGAGTCGGTCGAGGCCCGCGGCTCGTTTCGTTTCCGGCCCGACGCCCGGCACCGACCGCCCGACGCCCCGGCACCGACCGGCCCCCGGCTCAGACCACGGATCCGAACCGCAGCAGAACCAGGAGTCCACCGTGACCGCCACCTTGACCCCGGAACTGAAGACCGACACCGGCTCTTCCCGCGGTCTAGGCCGCGCCGGAGCCATCGAGCCCAGCGCGTCTGCGCGTCCCGGACGGGCCGCCGGCGCTGCTCGTCGAGCACGCGTCGAAGCGGTTCCTGTCGGCCGCCAGAAGCGCCCGGTCGTCGCCGTGGACGACGTCTCGATCCTCGTGGATCGACGGCGACATCCTCGGCGTCCTGGGCGCGAACGGCTCGGGCAAGTCGACGTTCATCCGCCTGGTGTCGGGTCTGCTGACCCTCGACACCGGCTCGGTGACCGTCTTCGGCCACGACCTGGAGCGTGACGAGCTGGCGGTCAAGCGGCTCATCAATCGGGTCAGCGTCGACGCCGCGTTCTTCAAGAAGCTCAGCCCGATGGAGAACCTGATGTTCGCCGCTCGCCTGTACGGGCTCGATGCCCGTGACAGCGAAGGCGTCGTCACTGGCGATCCTGGCCCGGCTCGGCATCGGCGAGACGCGGGTCGGACGGCCGATCGAGCAGATGAGCCGCGGGATGCAGCAGAAGGTCGCGATCGCGCGAGCCCTGCTGACCAGCCCGTCGCTTCTGCTGCTGGACGAGCCGACGACCGGCCTCGACCCGCGGAGCAAGCTCGACGTCCAGGCGTATCATCGAGGAGGTCCGCGATCGCCACGAAGCGGCGATCGTCCTCACGACCCACGACCTGGTCGAGGCCGAGCGGCTGTGCGGCCGGATCGTCGTCCTCGACGGCGGTCGGATCGTCGCCGAGGGCACGGCCGACGAGCTCAAGGCCCACGTGGCCGAGCGCTACGGGCAGCCGCCGACGATGGACGCGGTGTTCCTGACACTGACCGGTCGCTCGCTCGATGAGGACATCGAGGACGAGCGACCACGACGACGAAGACGAAGGGAGGTAAGGCCGATGCATGAGATGACGACGACGCAGGTCCAGATCCGACTCCGCCGGACCGAGTTCCGGCATCACCCCATCCGACAGGAACGGAGACTCATCGTGAACGACATGGCACGACTGCGTCTCATCGAAGCGCAGTCCTACCGCCAGCGCGACATCGATGCCGCCACGTTCGCCCGCATCCTGCGGAGCGGGCGTGTCGACCCGGCGCGGCCCGTCCGCGTCCGCATCGGTCGCTCGATCATCCGTCTCGGGGAGCGGCTCGCCAGCCGAGCCCTCCCTGCGGCCGGCCCGGCCCCGTTGAGGGGTCCGGGCCGACCGCCCATCGAAGGACCCGACCATGACCGCCCTCAGCCCACGATCTGCGCGCCTCATACGCCTTCGTCGAGAGGAACCTGTTCCTGACTCGGCGCTATTGGGGCTGGGAGGCGGCGTTCCTCATCTACAGCGTCGCCGGCGCGCTGTCGATCTCGCTGATCGGCGCCGTCCCAGAACGACCCGGAGCTGATCCTCACCCTGATCATCGGCGCGATCTTCTGGAACTACTTCTCGGTCGTCTTCAGCTGGATCGCCGAGACGATCGCCGTCGAGCGCTGGGAAGGCACGCTCGAGTACACGATGATGGCGCCTGTCCGGCGCTGGTCGCAGCTGCTCGGCTCGTGCGTCTACGCGATGGCCTACGGCCTGGTCCACACGGCCGTCATCCTCGTCGTCCTGGTGCTGTTCTACCGCCAGCTCGACCTCGGCGCGGCCAACCTGCCGTCCGTCGTCGTGTTCATCGGCCTGGGCTCGTTCAGCGTCGTCGGCATCGCGATGATCGCCGCGATCCTGCCGCTCCTGTACGTCGAGCGCGGGGCGCAGATGACGTTCGTCCTGCAGTCCTGCCTGCTGCTCATCTCCGGCGTCTACTACCCGGTCTCGATCCTGCCGGACTGGATGCAGGTCCTCTCGCACCTCTCGCCGGCGACGTATCTGCTCGCCGGCGTCCGGAGCGCCCTCATCGACGGCACGCCCCTCAACGAGCTGTGGGGCGACATCGTCCCGCTCGTCGTCATGGGCGCCGTCCTCATCCCGATCGGCCTCAAGGCGTTCGGCGCGGCCGAGCGCTACGCGAAGCGGACCGGCAAGCTGAAGCGAGTGGGTTGATGTCGACGACGATGACCGGCGAGCGAGCGGTCCACGTGCCGCTCGCGCCGCCCGCCGTCCCGGGCCTCGCGCTTCCGTCGGTTCCGCGGGCGTCGACGCCGACGTGCCGGGGATGTTCGAGGCGCGCGCGGCCGCCTTGCTCGCCAACGGCGAGGTCTACAGCGGCGACGTCGGCGGCATGACGGCCGTCTACCGCCATCTCGAGCGGTGCGATCCGGAGACCGACATCCTCATCGCCGAGCGCGACGGGCGGATCGTCGGCTACAGCCGGGTCGAGTGGCAGGACACGAACGACGGCGAGCGCTGGTACGTCGGGATCTGCCTGATCGAACCCGGGTCCCGCCGGCAGGGGCATCGGCCGGGCGATGCTCGACTGGAGCGAACGCCAGCGGATCGACAACGCCCGCCGCCACCGCGGCTCGGCCGACGACCCGGGCGAGCGCCCGATCTTCCTCACGACGTTCGTCATGGCCGGCGACCCGGGCGCGACGAGGCCTCGTCGAGAGCCTCGGCTACGAGCCCTTCCGGACGTTCTTCACGATGCGCCGCCCGACGCTCGACGACATCGCCGAGGCGGCCCTGCCGGATGGACTCGAGATCCGACCGATCCCGGCCGTCGCGGCCGAGATGCGTCGGGTGTTCGATGCCGACCACGAGGCCTTCCGCGATCACTTCGGCTGGTCGGAAGGCGGTCGACGAGATCTTCGCGGCGATCCTCGAGGATCCCTCGACCGACCCATCGCTGTGGGTCGTGGCCTTCGACGGTGACCGCGTCGCCGGCGGCGATCCTGAACGGGCTGCATCCGCGACCCGGCGAGCCGGGCGCGACGGATCCATGGCTCGACTCGGTCTTCACGTCGAAGACGCTATCGGCGTCGGGGTCTGGCCCGGGCGCTCATCGCCCGCAGCCTGCGGCTGCTCAGGGACCTCGGCCACGATCGGGCGTATCTCGGTGTCGACGCAAGCAACGCCAACGACGCGCTCGGGTTGTATCGATCCGCGGGCTTCGAGGTCGCGACCAGCGAGCGGGCGTATCGCAAGCCGCTCGATCACGGAGAGGGACGGCTGATGTCCGACCATCGACCTGCCCGACTGCCGGACGAGCTGCCGCTGCCGGCCGGGCACGGATCTCGAGGGCATCTCGTTCCGGCACTATCGCGGCCTCGAGGACATCCCGGGGATGGCCGACGTGGCCGATGCCGCGAACCGGGCGACCGGATCGGTCCAGACCCGCTCGGTCGAGACGATGCTGGCCCAGTACCGGAACCTCACGAACTGCGACCCCGACCACGACATCGTCGTCGTGGAGGCGGACGGCCGGACCGTCGCCTATGGCCGGACCTGGTGGAACGACCGGAACGAGGGCGCCCGCGTCTTCGAGTCGATCACGTTCGTCGATCCGGCGTACGCGGGTCGCGGCATCGAGGATGTCCTGCTTGCCGTCGGCGAGGAACGCCAGCTGGTCGTCGCCGCCGGGATGGCCGCTGAGCTCGCGGGCCGCCGGCGGCGTTGACGCCGATACGTCAGCGGGCGACCAGGCGGCGGCGGTGGCCCGCCTCGAGCGGCGGGCTATCACCTGGCCCGGCGCAACGCCGAGCTCGCACGGCCGGACTTCGAGGACATCCCGGACGATGCCGGTCCCGCAGGGGTTCGAGCTTCGGCGGATCGACCCGACCGAGCCCGGCGTCATCCGGCGGGCATGGGACGTCGCGATCGAGGCGTTCGCCGACAACTACGGCGAGCATGGCGAGAGCGAGGCAGGAGTATCAGCGCTGGATCGAATCCCCGAGTTCCGCCCGGAGCTGTGGTGCGTCGCCTTCGAGACCGCGACCGGGGAAGTCGCCGGGGCAGATCCTCAACTACCTCGGGCGAGCCGGAGCCGGACGGAACCGCCGTCGGCTGGACCGAGTCGATCGCCGTCCGGAAGCCATACCGCCGGCGGGGCATAGCGAGCGCGATGCTCGCGGAGAGCCTCCGGATCGTCCGCGATGCCGGCGCGGCCCGGGCCGCACTCGGGGTCGACCAGCAGAACCCCAACGAGGCCCAGACCCTGTACGAGCGCCTCGGCTTCCGGGTCACGCTGGAGGAGCTCGAGTACCAGCGACCGCGAGCGACGTCGCGCGGACCGACCCGATGGCCAGACGGCTCGTCGATCGACCCGGCTACGGAGGCGGCGGCTCGAGGCGCTCGGCTGGGGCGGACCGTTCGAGGCGCTCTACGCCGAGCACGCCGGGCCGGGCCGCGAGCCCGGTCGCGTCATCGCCAGCCATCGCGAGACATCGACCGTCCGGCTCGCCAGCGGCGATGTCTCGGCCGGCGTGTCCGGGCGCTTCCGCCGCGATGCCCGGGGCCTCGGCGACTTCCCGGCGGTCGGTGACTGGGTGGTGATCGAGGCGCGCCCGGACGAGGGCAGCGGGACGATCCATGCCGTCATCGAGCGGCGATCGGCGATCGCCCGCTCGGCGAGCGACTCCAACCGCCGAGGCGGCGGCCGGCTGATCGACGAGCAGGTCCTCGCCGCGAACGTCGACATCGCGTTGCTCGTCGCCGCGATCGATCGCGAGCCGAACCTCCGGCGCATCGAGCGCTATATCGCCCTCGCCTGGGGCAGCGGCGCCCGCCCGTCGTCGTCCTGAACAAGGCGGACGCTGTGCCCCGACATCGATGCCGCCGTCCGGGCCGTCGAGGGCATCGCGCTCGGCATCGACGTCCACGCCGGTCAGCGCCCTCACCGGAGACGGCATGGAGCCGGTCACCGGGCACCTCGGCCCTGGCCGGACCGCCGTCGTGCTCGGGCCGTCGGGTGTCGGCAAGTCGACGCTCGTCAACGCCCTGCTCGGGTACCGAGCGGCAGGCCACAGCGCCGTCCGCTCCGACGACGGACGGGGCCGCCACACGACGACCCATCGCGAGCTCATCGCGCTCCCGGCGGGGCGCTGCTCATCGACACGCCAGGGATCCGCTCGCTCGAGCTGCTGGCGGCGATGGAGGCGTGTCGAGGCGACGTTCGGCGACATCGAGGAGCTGGCCGAGGGCTGTCGCTTCGCCGACTGTCGCCACAGCGCGAGCCGGGCTGCGCGGTCCGGACGGCGCTCGCCGACGGCTCGCTCGACGGGGGCCGTTGGACGGCCTATCAGAAGCTCGAGCGCGAGGAGGCCCACGTCCCCGGTCGATCCGATCGCCTGGCCCGCGAGGCGGAGCGACGACGGTGGGCGACCATCCATCGCTCGGTCAACGAGCACATGAAGCGGAAGTACGGCGAGGTCTGACGATGACCGGGACGACGATCGACAGGCCGCTGGTCGGCAGCGGTGCGCCCGTCTCGCTGCCCGGCGCCGGCCGATCCCGGGTCTCGTCGTCCGCCACTGGCGGGATGCCTCCGATATCGCGCCGTTCGTGGCCGTGGTCAACGCGTCCTGGGCCGCCGATGGCGTCGCGGAGCGCTCGACCATCGAGCACGAGGAGAACGAGCTCCGGTTCCTCAACGGCCACGACATCGCTCGGGACCTGCTGCTCGTCGAGATCGACGGGACGGTCGTCGGCTGGGCCCGGGTGAACAGCGACGTCGACGACGACGGCGTCCACCGCCACTGGGTCAGCGTGATGCTCGCTCCCGCGGGACGGGGCCGAGGACTCGACCGTGCACTTCTCGACTGGTGTGAGGCGCGCCAACGCGAGCGGGTCGCCGAAGCCGGGGCCGCTGCCGGTGGCGGGGTCGTCGAGCGACGGCTCGGGGCGTGGGCGGCGGCGCGCGAGGTTGCGTGGATCGCGGCGCTCGAGGAGCGCGGATACGCCCCGATCCGGTACTTCACCGACATGGTCCGCCCCGACCTCGACGACCTCCCGGACCGGCCGCTGCCCGACGGCCTTGAGGTCCGCGAGGTCGCGCCGGAGACGATCCGGGCGGTCATCGCCGCCGAGGACGAGGCGTTCCGCGGATCACTGGGGTCACCACGCCTCGACCGAGGCGGACATCGTCGGGCTGATCGAGCACCCGCACACCGATCCGTCGTTGTGGGTCGTCGCCTGGGACGGCGAGGAGGTCGCGGGTCTGGTGATGGGATCGCTCATGCACGGCGAGAACGCCGCGTTCGGCTGGCGGCGCGGCTGGCTCGGGGCGGTCGCGACCCGCCGTCCGTGGCGCGGCCGGGGCCTCGCGTCGGCGATGATGGTCCGGGCGATCGAGCGGCTGCGCGACCGCGGGCTGACGAGCGTCGCCCTCGGCGTCGACACCGAGAACCCCTACGACGCGCTCGGCCTGTACGAGCGACTCGGGTTCCGGGCCCAGGACCGCTACGTCGATCCTGTTCAAGCCGTTCACCCTGCTCGAGTCGGCCTGACGACCCACCTCGGCTCGATGGTCGTCCCCGATCGGCGCCCGACCGGCGTTCGTCAGGGGACGAGCGCCGGGTCGAGCAGGAGCATGTCGCCGTTGAGCTGGCCGGCCACGAGGCGCGGCGTCCCGCTCGCCGCGTCGTAGGCGATGACGCCGCCGCTCGCGACCGCCCGGTCGCCCTCGATGAAGCCCGGCACCGAGGTCACGTACACGAGCGAACCGTCACCGCTCACGGCGATCGAGGCGTAGTCCGCGAGCGGGGCCCACGTCGCTGTCTCGGTCATCGATCCGGTGTCGACGACGTGGACGCCGGTCGAGCCGGGCTCGCCATCGGCGAACGAGTCGGCATCGACGCCCAGGAGATACAGCCGCGAGCCGTCGGGCGAGATCGCCATCGCCGGGTCGAGGAAGATCTTCGCGGCCGTCGTCGGGGCGAGCCACCGGCCGACCTGACGCCCGAGCGCGGCGAGCCCATCGAGCGGGCCGCCATCGACCGCGGCGGTCCGACCATCGATCGTCGTGATGGCCAGGACCGTCCCCGCCGTTGCATCGATCTTCACGAGCTGCTTGCTGAACGGCAGCCAGGCGTAGCGGATCCCGCCCGGCCCGGCGACGACCGATGTCATCCCGCCGCCGAGCCCGGCGATCGTCACGTCGCCGAGCGCCGCACCGGTCCGCGCGTCGACCCGGCGCATCGTGCCCGGGCTCGAGCAGAACGTCGCGTAAAGGTCCTCGGTCACGAAGCTCTCGTCGATCGGGAACTGGCAGTACAGGGCGTCGAGTGTGCCCTCGCCGGTCGCCATCGCCGCCGGCTGGCTCGCCCGGTCGCCGTCGAGGGTCACCGACCAGTGGCCGCCGCGGGTCCACGTCGGGTCGGTCGCAACCCCGAAGGCGTTGCGCGGGATGGTGCTGCGCATCTCCCCGATCACGAGCCGGTCGCCGGACGGCGACACCCGGACGGTCGGGGCCTGGGCCAGGGTGATCGTCGGCTTCTGGCTCGCGTCGGTCCCGTCCGTGACCGGAAAGACCGGCAGGCGGATCTTCTCGACGACGGTCGCGCTGGTCAGGTCGACGATGTCGACCCCAGACTGCCAGCCATCCGCGGTCCGGACGGCCCAGCCGACGAAGGCCCGGTCGGGGCGATCGGCCCGGCTGACCTGGACGCTGATGGGCGCCCACCAGTACTGCACTTGCGGGTCGGCGAGGGCGCCGTCATAGGTGTTCAGGGGTCGCTGGCCGGTCAGGGCCCCGGTCGAGTCATAGTCGCGCAGCTCGACCGAGACCGACGTCGACGCCTGGAACCCGCCGTCGTAGAGCGGGCAGACACAGGTCCAACCGCCGGAAGCCGCGGGGAAGAACTTCTCGCCGAGGCCATCGCCGGCGGGCAGCAGGCTGTCGCTCATGTGGCCGGTCGTCAGGTCAAGGACGCGATAGCCCTCGCCGGCGACGAGGAGGCTCGACTCGGGCAGCGGGTCACCGCTGAGCGCGTACGTCGGCAGCGGGCTCGGCGCCGGGCCGTGCGAAGGCGCCGGTGACGGGCTGGGCGGGCTGCTCGGCTGGAACGGGGTCACATGCGCCGATGGCGCGACCGAGGGGACCTTGCCGGTCTGCTGTCGGACCGGCGAGGTGAGCCAGACCGCGCCGAAGGCGAGGATGACGGTGGCCGCGATCGCGGTCGTCGCGGCGGCGCCGATCCGACGGGTCCAGCGGGTCGGCCGACCTGCCTGATCGACCCGGACGCGGTCGCGCCAGGTCTGCTGGCCGAGCCGATGCGGCGGCATGATCCAGCCTTCCGCGGCATCCCGGACCGCGGCGCCGATCTCGGCGTCGTCGGGGGGCTCGGCGCCCGTGCCGCCGGGCTCGGCCGGTCGATCGGTCGTGCCGGACATGTCGTCCACCTTCCTGGTCACTTGGCCCGGCGGACCCGTCCGCCGGCCTGGTCCTCGCCCGTCGTGCCCGCGGGAGCCGCCGAGAGGCGGATCCGGAGGCTCGCGTGGGCACGCGAGAGGATCGAGCCGACGTTCCCGGACGAGGTGCCCAGGACCGCCGCGATCTCCGCGTAGTCGTAGCCGTAGTAGTGGCGCAGGACGACCGCCGCGCGGGCGTCCGGCTTCAGGCCGTCGAGCCCGGTCTCGACGAGCTGGCGACGCGCGACGACCGTCGCCGGGTCGTGCTCGCTCCCGGCCGCCACGGTCGTCGTGTCGATCAGCTGGCCGTCGGCGTCGAGATGCTGCGGGGCGATGGCCCTGACGCGCCGCCGGCGGACCGCGTCGAGGGCGACCCGAGCGGCGATCCGATGAAGCCACGGCCGGAGCGGCCGGGCCGAGTCGTACTGCTCCCACCGGACGAACGCCCGGGCGAACGCCTCGTGGGTGGCGTCGCTCGCAGCGTCCGGATCCCGGAGGATCGCGTACGTCACCCGGTAGACATCGTCGGCATGGTCACGGTAGGCCCGCTCGACGGCGTCTCGGCGAAGCTGCTGCTCGGTCACATCACTTCTACGCGTCATGTCCCGAGAACCTTGCATCCGGGCGCATCCTGGGCAAGCCCCCCGGCCGGGGTGCCGCGTTCAGATCGGGAGCCGACCGACCTTCGCGACCTGCTCGAGCCAGGCGCGCTCGCGTCCGATCGTCGTCAGCGCACCGTGTCCGGGGATCACATGGGTCCGATCCTCGAGCACGGCGAGGCGCGCCAGGGACTCGACCATCGCCTCGGCCGATCCGCCCGGCAGATCGACCCGACCCCAGCCCCCGGCGAACAACGTGTCGCCGGCCAGGAGCACGCCATCGTCGGCCGCGTGCAGGCAGACCGAGCCCTCGGTGTGACCCGGCGTGTGGAGCACTCGGAAGCGCAGGTCGCCGAAGCGGATCTCGCCGCCCTCGGCCAGCTCTACGGCAGGGACACACGGCGGGATCTCGAACGGCGCCGAGAGCGGAGCGGGCTGCAGCAGTCGATCGCGATCGAGGGGGTGGACGGCGATCGGGGCACCGGTGTGCTCCGCGACCGCGGCGTTGTCGCCGATGTGGTCCCAGTGGCCGTGGGTGCTGACGATGAGCTTCAGCGTCCAACCGCGCTCCTGGAGGCCGGCGCGGACGAAGTCGAGGCTCGGGATCGCGGTGTCGACGGCGATCGCCTCGCCGGTCCGTGAGTCGGCGGCGATCACGCAATTCGTGGCGAGCGGGCCGACCGACTCGATGAGCAGCTCCATCGCGCGATGGTAGCCGGGCTCGGTCTCGGGTCCGGGGTTCCGGGTCGGGTGCCGGGGGCGGGTGCCGGGGGGCGGGTTCCGGGGTCCGGGTTCCGGGCCGGACCAGACGTGTGTCCGTCGCCGTTTCCGTCAGATGCGACTCAGGTGATCACTGGTCAGCGGATCTCGGTCAGATGCACGCGATCGCACGCATATGGCAGGAATCACGAGCCACCCACGCACGAGCAGGGCGGGGCGGCACGTTCAGACGTCGACGCGTGAGCGCCTGAGTGTCATCTGACAAGATCCGTCAGGGCTGGGAACGTCTGGCGCCACCGGCCCGCGGCGTGCGGCTCAAGAGCGCCCGACCCGCGTCGCCCGCCCGCGCCGCGCCTGACCAGCGCGCGTGCGCCGCATCGGCCCGGTTGGGCGATCAGGCCGCTTCGAGCTTCGCCTTGATGCAGTCAAACGTCTGGTTCGCCATCTTGTTCGCCGTGCCCTCGATGAGCCGGGCTCCGACGGAGGCCAGCGTCCCGGCGATCGTCACGTCAGCGACCCAGTCCATGACCGTGGTGTCGGCCTCGTCGCCATCTCGAAGGGTCATCGTCGCCATCGCATCCGCAGCGGACCCCGGCGCCTGGCCGTGGACCTTCATGACCGCCTTCTCGGGCACGACCTGCTCGACGAGCTCGATCTCAGCGTTGAACTTCGCGCTGATGAACCCGACGCCGACCTTCGCCTTGACCTTGTAGTGGGTGTCGTCGACCTTCTCGACTGACTCGACGCCGGGACCGCATGAGCCCACCTGCTCGGGATCGATGACGAACGCCCAGACCTTGTCGCGAGGGGCGGCGATGGCGACGGTGCCGGAGAACTGCACGGGTCCCTCCGATGAACGAGAGGCTGCAGGACGAGAGGCTGCGGGACGAGAGGCTGCGGGACGAGAGGCTGCGGGACGAGGAGCCGATGGATGACGAGGTGATGAACGACGAGCTCAGGCGTCGGCGGTGGCCGACGTCCCGACGAAGGCGCTCGGATCCTTCATGAACCGCGTCCGACAGCCGAGGCTGCAGAACGCGTAGACCGTGCCGCCGTGCTCGGCCAGATGGCGGGCATGCTCCCGATCGACCGTCATGCCGCAGACCGGGTCGAGCAGGACGATATCGGGCGCGGCCGCGATCTCGATCGCCGGGAGCGCCGCGGCGGCCGCGCCGGCGAGGGTCGCGGGTCCGGGCGAGGCGACGAAGTCGGCCCGACCGCGGCGGACCTGGACGAGCTCGGCGATGATCGACACCGCGACCTCCTGGGCCGTCTCGGCACCGAGGTCGATGCCCGCCGGGGCCCGCAGCGCGGCGAGTCGCTCGGGCGCGATGCCCGCCTCCTCGCGGAGCCAGGCACGGACCGCGGTCGCCCGGGTCGGCGAGGCGACGAGGCCGACGTAGGCGACGTCGAGCGAGAGCGCCGCCGCCGCGGCCTCCTCGTCCCATTGGCCCTGGGTCGCGACGACGACGAACGGCCGGGTGGCGTGCTCGACCTCGGCGAGGTCGGTCGTCGAGGCGATGCGGCTCGCGGCGGGGAAGGCCTCCTCGGTCGCGATCGGATCGATCAGGGTGACGTCGAACCCGGCGGCCGCGCCGAGCTCGACGATCGCCCCCGCGATCGGTGTGATCCCGGCGACCCACAGCGCCGGTGCCGGAAGGACGGGCTCCACGTGGATCTCCAGGGTGCCGCCGGAATGGCAGGTCATGAGGTATTCGATGACGCCGTCGCCCCGGCGCGAATCGGACGGCGCCTCCTTCGAGATCCGAAGCAGGCGCGGCTGGCCGTCGACGAGCGAGCGGAGCGCCTCCTTCACGACGATCGGCTGGGCGCAGCTGCCGCCGACCCAGCCTTCGATGTGACCGTCGGGCAGGATCAGGCCACGCGCCCCCGGCCGGGCCGAGGTCGGTCGCACGACCGACACGACCGTCGCCATCGCGAACGGCCGGCCCTCCCCCATCAGCTCCGCGGCCCGGGCGAGGATCCCGCTCGGGCCGCGGACCGCGTGGGCGGTCACGTCAGTGTCAGCTCGCGACACCCTTCTCCTGGAGGATCGCCCAGATCTTCTGGGGCGTGAGGGGGATGTCGATGTGGCGGACGCCGAGGTGCCAGAGCGCGTCGACGACCGCGTTCGCGATCGCCGGCGGCGCGCCGACCGTCGCCGACTCGCCGACGCCCTTCGCGCCGAGCGGATGGTGCGGCGACGGGGTGATCGTCTTGCCGGTCTCCCAGGCGGGAGTCTCCATGGCCGTCGGGACGAGGTAGTCGAGGAACGTCCCGGCGAGGTTGTTGCCGTTCTCGTCGTACGGGATCTCTTCGTACAGCGCCGGCGCCAGGCCCATCGTCAGGCCACCGTGGATCTGGCCGTCGACGATCATCGGATTGATGATGTTGCCGCAGTCATCGATCGCGACGAAGCGTCGGACCTTGACCTGGCCGGTGCCCTTGTCGATGTCGATGACACAGATGTACGAACCGAACGGGTAGGTGAAGTTCGGCGGGTCGTAGTAGTCGACCGCCTCGAGGCCCATCTCCATCCCAGCCGGGAAGTTCGTGTAGGCCGCCAGGGAGATCTCCTGGATCGTCTTGAAGCGGTCGGGCGAGCCCTTCACGCTCCACTTGCCGTTGGTCCACTCGAGGTCGTCGGGCGACGCCTCGAGGAGATGCGCGGCCAGCAGCTTGGCCTTCTCGCGGACCTTGCGGGACGCGACGGCCGTGGCGGCGCCGGAGACCGGCGTCGAGCGCGAGCCGTATGTCCCCAGTCCATACGGGGCGGTGTCGGTGTCGCCGTACTCGACCGCGACGTCGGCGGCCGGGATGCCCAGCTCCTCGGCCACGATCTGGGCGTACGTCGTCTCATGACCCTGACCCTGGGTCTGGCTGCCGATCCGGAGCATCGCCTTGCCGGTCGGGTGGACCCGCAGCTCGGCGCCGTCGTTCATCTTGAGGCCGAGGATGTCGAAGTCGTGCGACGGCCCGGCGCCCACGATCTCGGTGAAGCTGCAGATGCCGATGCCCATGAGCTCGCCCCGGGCCCGCTTCTCGGCCTGCTCACGACGAAGGTCCTCATAGCCGATGAGGTCCATCGCCTTGCGGAGCGCGGTCGCGTAGTCGCCCGAGTCGTACTCCCAGCCGGTCGGCGAACGGTATGGGAACTGGTCCGCCTGGATGAAGTTCCGGAGCCGGAACTCGGCCGGGTCCTCGCCGCGCTCGTGGGCCGCGATGTCGACGAGCCGTTCGATCGCGTGGACCGCCTCAGTCACCCGGAACGAGCAGCGGTAGGCGACGCCGCCCGGCGGCTTGTTCGTGTAGGCGCCATCGACCTCGACGAACGCGTTGGCGTAGTCGTACGAGCCGGTGATGACGTTGAACAGACCGGCCGGCCACTTCGATGGTGCGGCCTGGCTGTCGAACGCCCCGTGGTCGGCCAGGGTCTTGACCTTCAGGCCGGTGATCCGGCCCTCGGCCGAGACGCCCATCTCGGCGTCGATGTGGTAGTCGCGGGCGAACGAGTCCGCCTGGAGGTTCTCCGAGCGGTCCTCGATCCATTTCACCGGCTTGCCGATCAGGAACGACGCCGCGACGGCGAGGACGTAACCCGGGTAGACGGGGACCTTGCCGCCGAACCCGCCGCCGATGTCGTGGGTCTTGACCCGGATCTTGTGCTCCGGGAGCGGCAGCCCCACGGCCGCGGCGACGAGGGCCAGGACGGTCCGGATCGCGTGCGGCGCCTGGCTCGTCATGTGGACGTCGAGGTGGCCGTTGATCGCGTCGTAATCCGCCACGCAGCCGCACGTCTCGATGCTCGCGACGTGGATGCGCGGGATGTACATGTGCTCCTTGATGACCATCGCGGAGCCTTCGAGCGCGGCGTCGGTCGCCCCCCGGTCACCGGATTCCCAGTGCCAGATGTGGTTCGACTCCTTGTCCGGCCGGATGGCTGGAGTGCCCTCGGCGATCGCCTTGTAGGGGTCGACGACGACCGGCAGCGGCTCGTAGTCGACCATCACCGCGGCGACGCCGTCGGCGGCTGCATAGCGCGACGTGGCGATGACCGCCGCGACCTCCTGGCTCTGGAACAGCACCAGGTCGGTCGCGAGGACCATCTGCTTGTCGCCCATGATCGTCGGCATCCAGGCGAGGTTGTAGCCCTCGAGATCCTTGCCGGTGATCACCGCGGCGACGCCCGGGACCTTCAGGGCCTCGGACGAGTCGATGCTCTTGATCTTGGCGTGGGCGTACGGGCTGCGGACGATGTCGAGCCACAGCTGGCCCGGCAGGTCGATGTCCTCGATGTAGTGGCCGGCGCCGCGGACGAAGCGAGCGTCCTCGACGCGCTTGCGGGCGTGACCCATGCCCCCGACCTCGGGGGTCGTCGTCGGCGCCTGGGCCTCGTAGGTCTCATTCACGGTCGGACCTCCTCAGCTCGCCGCCGCCACGGCCTCTTCGGCCGGGGCTGCGGAGGCGGCGCGCATCTCGCTGGCCGCCTGCTGGATCGCCTTGACGATGTTCACGTAGCCGGTGCAGCGGCAGAGGTTGCCGGCGATCCCCTCGCGGATCTCGTGCTCGGTCGGGTCCGGGTTCTGGGACAGGAGCCAGCTCGCCTCCATGATCATCCCCGGGGTGCAGAAGCCACACTGGAGGCCGTGCTGGTCCCAGAAGGCCTGCTGGAGCGGGTGGAGCGTGGCGCCGTTGGCCATGCCCTCGATCGTCGTGATCGCGTGACCGTCGGCCTGGACGGCGAACATCGTGCAGCTCTTCGCGCTCGTGCCGTCCACGTGGATGGTGCAGGCGCCGCAGTTGCTCGTGTCGCAGCCGACGTGGGTGCCGGTCAACCCGAAAGTGTCCCGGATCAGATGGGCCAACAGCAGGCGCGGCTCGACATCGGCTTCGCGCGCCTCGCCGTTGACGGTGACGGTGATGTGGGTCACGTCCCGACTCCTCTCACGCGTAGGCTTGCGCGCGCTCGAGCGCGGTCCGGAGCGAGCGGACGGTCATCTCGGCCGCCATCGCCCGCTTGTAGTCGACGGGTCCGCGGGTGTCCGCGGCGGGGCTGCTCGCCGCGCTGACCGCGGCGCCGGCCGTGTGGAAGGCGGCGTCGTCGGGGACTTGGCCGATCAGACCCGACTCGGCCGCGGTCGCGGCGAACGGGGTGTTCGAGACGCCCGTGACGCCGATGCCGGCCCAGTCGATCCGGCCGTCGGCCCCGAGATGGAGCGCGGCCGCGACGGCGGCGGTGGCGAAGTCACCGGCCTTCCGCTCGAGCTTCGAGTAGCCGGCGCCAGCATGCTTCGCGCGGCGCGGGATCCGGACCTCGGTGACGATCTCGGTCGGCGTGAGCGCGGTCGTGAAGGTGTCGACGAAGAACTCTCGAGCCGCCACCACCCGCTCGCCGTCGGCGCTGCGGCAGACGATCTGGCCATGGAGGGCGAGGAGGGCCGCCGGCCAGTCGCTCGCCGGGTCGGCGTGCGCGACGGAGCCGCCGATCGTCCCCCAGTTGCGGACCTGCGGGTCGCCGATGCCGCCCGAGAGCTCGGCCAGGAACGGCCATCGGCCCCCGTCCGCCGCGTGGGCGTGGATCTTGGCGTGGGTCGCGCGGCCGCCCAGGACGATCCAGTCGTCGTTCTCGCTGACGGTGTCGAGGCCGCCGACATCGCGGATGTCGACGAGCAGCTCCGGCTGTGCGAGGCGGAGCTTCAGGACCGGGATGAGCGAGTAGCCGCCCGAGAGGACCTTCGCCTCTCCCTCGCGGTCCTTCAGGATCCGGAGGGCCTCCCCGAGGTCGCCGGGTCGGACATAGTCGAACTGTGGCGGGATCATCGCCGCGTCGCCCCTCCCTCCACCGCCGCGGCTTTCGCCCCGACCGTGGTGTCGCCCGCCGGAGAGGCGGGCACGTAGCCTCGGACCGATCGAACGGGAGCGCTGCTCCGGGCGAGATCAGGCCTGGTGCGTCGGGGTCGGCCGAGGACCGCGTTGCCGGAGGGTTGCAGCGTAGGCCCGCGATGGTTGCGCCGTCAACGCGACGGGTCCGGTCGCCCGAGTCGGCGTGCCGCGTCGCGGACCTTCCCGGCCCAGCCTCCCGAGCTCGGCCCAACGGTGGCGTCCGGGCGGACCTTCCGGGCCCACCGGATCTGTCATACGACCACCAGGGGAACCTTATGCAGGGTGGTGCGCCTCGGGACCGCGCTCCTCAGCCGCGAATCATCCCGTCGTGAGCGTACGGCGGCACGAAACGCCGCGCCCCAGACTCGCCCGAGGCCCGTCGACTCGACATACGGTCCCTGTGGCGGTCGTTAGAGAGAAACCGGTCGCTCGAGACTCGGTCCGCCCGGACTTACATCGACCGCGGATCCCACTCCACGATGCCGACGACGAGCGGGTCGGCATCACCGAGCTCGACTCCGTCGTCGACCGACTCCAGCACCGCGTCGAGGTGCGCCATGGCGAGCTGGTCCTTCGGGGAGCCGGGCTCGACCCAAAGCTGGCGCCGTACCAGCGCGGCGATCTGGTCTCGCGACGGGTAGGAGCGTCGCCCGAGCTCGATCCGCCGGACCGAGGCGTCCCGGCCGTGCGCCGCGAGGATCCCGAGGAACTCGGGGAGTGCCGGCAGCTGGATCCGCTCCTCCCCGTGGACGATGGGCCAGAACGGCCCGACGACCGCGGCCGGCGTCTGCTCCATCAGGACGGCGACGCAGCGCGATCGAGCGACCGCTTCCATCGCGGTGAGGAACGGGCCGATCGCCTCGATGTCGTAGCCGACGTGGGCGATGAACGCGACGTCGGCCAGCAGGTCCTCGGCGCGCATCCCGTCCGCGGCGGCCGCGGCACCCGCCGCGTTCTCCAGCGGCCAGCGGCCCTCGATCACCCGGATGTTCGGGATGCCGTGCTCGACCATCCCGGCGCGCAGCCCCTCGAGCATCGAGGGCGAGGCGTCGATGGCGATGACCGACCCGTCGGGCCCGACGGCCAGCGCGATCGGCAACGCGAACCGCCCCGCACCGGCGCCGATGTCGAGCCACGTCTCGCCGGGCGCGGCGATCGACAGCAAAGCGTCCAGGACAGGGTCGTCCATCCGGCGCGGATCGGCGACGAACATCGCCGATACGGGTCCGTAGAAGTCCGGCCCGTCCGGGACCTCGCGGACCCGGTCCACCTGCTCGCGGTTCTCGATGACGCGGCGGCCCCATGCGGTCTCCGCGAGCGCAGCGAGGTCGGCGGGCGTGTCCACGTCCGGATTGTCGCCTTCGACGTCGACCCAGGTGATGACGGCGTCACGGAGCAGCGGTCCGAGACCCCGGTCCCCGGTCGCCCGTGCGGCGAGCGGCCAGCCCGCGCGAAGGAGGAGCAGAGGGTTCGCCCCCCCGCCGCCGGCGTAGCGGGGCGCGACCGCCACCGAACCCGGGATCGGGACCGCCCTGAGGAGAGAACGGACCACGGCCGACCGGACGAGCGGCTGGTCGCCGAGCAGGATCAGGATCGCCTCCGCCTCCGGCGACCGGGACGCGATCTCCGCGACCCCGAGCCGGAGGGAGTTCGACAGTCCGGCCGACGGATCAGGGTTCGTGACCCATCTCGTGGCGGCGTCTCCGACGGCGGCGTCGCTCACGGAGGCATCCACGACGGCGGCCCGGATCGCCTCCCCCGCCGCGCCGACGACGACGACCGGGGGTGCGAGATCGAGCCCGGCGAGCGCACCCAGGACGTGCGCGATGAGCGACCGCCCCTCGAGCAGGGCGAGCGCCTTCGGCGACCCGAACCGGCTCGCGGCTCCGGCCGCCAGGATGAGCGGCACGACGGGGCGCGGGACGACCCGGCGCGACACGACCCGGCGCGACCCGGGCGACCCGTTCGATCCGACCCGGCCGGCGACCTCGTCAGCCGGCAGAGATCGGGACCTCCGCCTCGACCATCCGGACGTGCTCCTGGGCCGCGGCTCGCTCGCGCATCGGCTGGCCCGTGCCGCCGAACCGGGTCGCGACGACCTCGGCCATGATCGCGAGCGCGGTCTCGGCCGGCTCCCGTCCTCCAAGGTCGAGCCCGATCGGACCACGCAGCCGGGCCAGCTCGGTCTCGCTGACACCCGCCTCGCGCAGCCGCTCACGGCGGTCGGCCTGGGTCTTGCGGGACCCGACCGCGCCGACATAGCGGCAGCCCCGATGGAGGGCCTCGACGATCGCCGGCTCGTCGAACTTCACGTCGTGGGTCAGGACGGCCACGGCATCCCTCGGTCCCAGGCCGATCTCGTCGGCGACCTCGTCGGGCCAGCCGACGATCAGCCGGTCCGCGTCGGGGAACCGCTCGCGTGTCGCGAACGCCGCCCGCCCGTCCACAACGACCGTCTCGTACCCGAGCTCGCGCGCGAGCCGGTCGAGCGATCGCGCGACCTCGACCGCGCCGACGATCACGAGGCGTGGCCGGACCGGGAAGCCCTCGATGAAGAGCTGGCGCGCGCCGAGCTCGACGGTCCGGGACCGGCCACGTTCGAGCACGTCGGTCGCGGCGCTGACGAGCTGGGCATCGAGCGCCGGGTCGCCCAGGCTGCCAGTGAGGGTGCCGTCATCGGTCACGACCAACCGCGACTCCGGCGGTGCGCCCTCGCCCGGCTCGTGGAACCCGAAGGTCGCCGGCGGCGCGTCCGGGGGCAGCGGCGTGACGACCGCCTCCCCCACCCCGCCGCGGACGCCGGAGACGGCAGCCGCACGGACGATCGGATCGAGCGACGGTTCGACCAGGACGTCGATCGTGCCACCACAGGCCAGGCCGACGTCCCACGCCTGCTCGTCGCTGATCCCATAGCGGATGACCCGCGACCGGCCCGTCGCGCGGGCCTTCTCGATCTCCTCGTAGGCAGCGCCTTCGACGCAGCCGCCGCTGACCGAGCCGGCCAGCCGACCGTCCGGGGCGGCCAGCAGCACGGCGCCCTCAGGGCGGGGCGCCGAGCCGAACGAGCGGATCACGACGGCGCGGCCAGGCTGCACGCCCTCCGCGTCCCAGGTTGCCAGGGTGTCGAGCAGTTCACGCATGTCGTCGCTCCGGGTCGGTGCTCAGATGGCGGACGGAAGAGGGTCGGGTCATGGTCACGCGAGCGGCCTGGCGACGGAGGGGTCGCCGTCGGCGCCGAGGGCTGGCGGAAGGAGGGCGCGCGGGTGCGCCGCCGCGAGGCCGGCGTGCTCGCCACCGATGCCGGTGGCGTCGTCTGCCCGGGTCCGGAGTGCCCGGACGGAGGCGGAGACGGTCCGTTCGCCGGCAAGGAGCTCGGCCAGCCGCTCGAGCGACGCGAGCGTTCCCGCCGGGACGAAGTCGTCGATGAACGGGTACGCCGCCGACATCCCCGCCGCGAGGGGCTGATAGCCCGGCGCGGAGGCCAGGGGGTTGAGCCAGATCAGGCGATGGCAGTTGCGGCGCAGTCGCGCCGTCTCGGTCCGGACAAGGGCCGGGTCGCCGCGGTCCCAGCCGTCCGAGACCACGATCACGACGCCGCTTGTCCGCAGCGTCCGACGCGCCCACTTCTGGTTGAACTCGCGGAACGACTCCCCGATCCGCGTCCCGCCGGCCCAGTCGGTCACCACCTCCGCGACCTTCGAGAGCGCCCGGTCGCGGTCCTTGTCCCGCAGGACCCGGGTCACGCGGGTCAGTCGGGTCCCGAAGACGAACGACTCCGATCGCACCGCGTTCGCGTCGGCGAGGGCCTGGATGAACCGGAGCAGGAGCCGCGAGTGGCGTTCCATCGAGCCCGAGATGTCGCACAGGACGACGATCGGTCGGGGATGGCGGACCGGTCGGCGCCATTCCCAGTCGTACAGCTCGCCGCCGGTCGCGAGGTTGCGCCGGAACATCGCCCGCGGCGCCGGCAGCCTCCCGTGGCTGTGCAGCTCGTAGCGGCGGGTCCGGCGGGTCTCCAGTCGCGGCGCGAGCAGGTCGATGAACCGCTCGGCGTCGCGCAGCTCGGCGGCGGTCATCCGGTCGAAGTCGCGGTGCCGGATCACCTCGCCGCGGCTGTACGCGTCGGGGCTGATCGTGATGCCCTCGATCGGGGCGTCCTCGTCCTCGGTCGCCTCGTCGCTCGGGATCGGGACGCCGCCCTCGCGCGGCCCGGCGTCCATCCGCTCCTTGCCAGCGTCGGGTGGAGTCTCGCCGCTCGCTCCCTCCTCGGCATCGGTCGGCGGGGCATCCTCGTGGCGGGTCGCCGGCCCGTCCGGCCCGCCCTTCCGCCCGCGGCGGCGCCACCAGCGCTCGAACACCCGGTCATACGGCTCCAGGTCGTCGCGTCGGCGGACGAAGACCGCCGACCCCGCGGCGCGGACCTGCTCGCGCTGACCGATGTCGACAAGGCCGAGCGCGCGGGCGAAGTCGATCTCGGCGCCGAGGTCGACCGGCAGCCCGGCGCGCCGGAGCGCCCGGCCGAACCCGACCGATTGGGCGAGGAGCCGGGCGCCGTCGATCTCCTCGCCGGAGAAGGGGATGCGGGCGTAACGCCCGCCGGCGGGATCGATCATCGCCGTCAGGAGGCCGCGGCCACCTCCGCGAGCATGCCTCTGGCAGTGGCGCCCCGGACGAGGCGGACGTCCTCCTCGTACTTGAGGACGACGCCGAGGGTCGCATCGACCGTCTCGGCGTCAAGCTCGCGGGCACCGAGGGCCATCAGCGCGGCCGCCCAGTCGAGTGTCTCGGCGACCCCGGGCACCTTCGTCAGGTCGGCCGAGCGGAGCCGCTGGACGAACCCGACGACGCCGCGGGCGAGCGTCTCCGGCGCCCCCGGGACGCGGGCCAGGACGATCTCGAACTCCCGCTGGGCCGAGGGATAGTCGATCCAGTGGTACAGGCAGCGGCGCTTCAGGGCGTCGTGGACCTCGCGGGTCCGGTTGCTGGTCAGGATCACCCGCGGCGGCCGGTCGGCCCGGATCGTGCCGATCTCGGGCACGGACACCTGGAAATCCGACAGGATCTCGAGCAGGTACGCCTCGAACTCCTCGTCGGCCCGGTCGATCTCGTCGATCAGGAGGACCGGCGGGATCGCCCTCTGCGGACGCCTCGAGCGCCTGGAGGAGCGGCCGCTTGATGAGGAAGGCCTCGCTGAAGATGTCGTGGGCCTTCGCCCGGTCGATGTCGCCGCGCGCCTCGAGGAGCCGGATCTCGAGCATCTGGCGCGGGTAGTTCCACTCATAGACGGCCGTGTTGACGTCGAGACCCTCGTAACACTGGAGGCGGATCAGACGGGTCCCGAGCGAGCCCGCCAGGACCTTGGCGAGCTCGGTCTTGCCGACGCCGGCCTCGCCTTCGAGGAGCAGCGGCCGCTCGAGCGCGAGGCTGAGGAAAACGGCGGTGGCGAGGCTCCGGTCGCAGATGTAGTCGCGCGCTCGGAACGCGTCGCCGACGGCCTCGATCGAGGGAAGGGTCGCAGGTCCGCTGGTCACGCCGGAACTGTAGCGTCACTGACCCCCGAACGTCGTTCCTTTCACCGAGGCAAGCGCCGGCCCCGCGACGGGCCCCGCGACGGCCCCGCGACGGCCCCGCGACGCCCGCCCCAAGGATTCAGAACCCGGCGGCATGGGCGCTTGACAGGCCATGTCGTTCTGGCTATATAGGCCAGATGAAGACCGCGACGATCAGCGAGACGAAGAACGGCCTGAGCGCATTGATCGATCAGGTCCGCGCGGGTGAATCGATCCTGATCACCGATCGAGGAGTGCCGGTCGCACGCCTCGAGCCCGTCACGTCCACCCGCGACATCGACGCGACGACTTCTGCGACTCGAACGGGCCGGGCTGGTCCGGATCGGGTCCGGCAAGCCACCACTCGACCTGATCCGCCAACCGGGCCCGCGCCCGACCGGTCGGCGCAAGTATGGTCGACGCGCTTCTCGAAGAGCGCCGGTCTGGGTGGTGAGGTTCTGGGATAGCTCGGCGATCGTGCCGCTGATCATCGAGCAAGCCAGCACGCCTGCGGTCGGGGCTGTCTATGACACCGACCCGGAGATGGCGGTGTGGTGGGCGACCGTCGTCGAGTGCACCTCCGCACTGGGCCGTCTAGAGCGCGACGGAACGTTGTCTGGCGAGCAGATCCGCCAGGAGGATCGTCCGACTCGGACGCATTGGCCGCTGCGTGGTCCGAAGTCAGTCCGGGTGATCGCGTCCGGCGACTGGCGATACGCCACCTGCGGGTGCACCGGCTCCGGGCGGCCGACGCCTTCCAGCTGGCAGCGGCTAGCATCGCGGCCGACGACAGGCCAGCGACGCTGCCTCTTGTGACACTCGACGAGCGATTGGCAGCTGCCGCCGAGCGGGAAGGCTTTGCTGTCGTCCTGCCGGGCCCCGTGCCGAGCGATCCGTCGCCGGATGCTACCCGTCCGGGGCGTCGAGGTCGCGAGCGTAGCGGGGGAAGCGGAAGCGCATAGAGCGGCTGAGGATGCCGCCGTGGCCGAGCCGGCTGACCGTCTTCTCGGTCGGTGGCTCGCCGGTCAGGAGCCGCGGCAGCAGCAGGTCCGCGGCGGTCGCCTTCGAGTAGGCGCCGCATGTCGGCAGCCCGAGGATCGCCGTCGACCCCACGCGCGCGAGCCACAGCATCGAGCCCGGGTGGGCCGGCACCCCGCGCCGGACGACCCTCCCGCCCAGGGAATCGATGGCCACGAAGAACGGGTCCAACGGGTCGGTCGAGGCGGCTCCGGCGGTCAGGAGGATGTCCGCCGCGGGCCCCTCCTCGGGCCGGATCCGGGCCGCCAGCGCATCGCGGACCTCCTCGTCACGGTCGGCGACGTAGTCGATGCCGACGACCTCCGAGCCGAGCGACTCGATCTTGTCCCGGAGGCTCTTCTCGAACCGCTCCTTCGCGATCCCGCGGATCGACTGCTTCACGACCGCCGCGACCCGCATCGGGATGAATGGCGTGACCCACACGAGTGGCCGCGTCCCGAAGCCGGCCTGGCGGGCGCCGGCCTCCACGACGGCGGCGTCGACGACGTGCGGCGCGACCTTCACCGACGCGACCAGGTCGCCCTTCTCGACCACCTGGCCGTCGAGGACGGTGAAGACCTCGAGCGGGTCGAGCCGGTCGAGCAGCTCAAGCTCGCGGGTCCGGACGTGGACGACCCCGGCGGCCGAGGCGACGAGATCGATCCGGCTCTCGTTCGGGCCGCGCCGATCGAGGCCGGTACCGGTGATCGCGTCGGCAAGCCGGACGGCGGCCTCGTCCTCGTGCAGCTCGCCGGCCTCGATGACGAGGACCGTGACCTCGCGATCCTCGGGATCGGGCCTCGCGGCGGCGAGCGCCGCGAGATCGGCCGCCGTGAGACGCCGACCCTTCGACCAGCGTGCGTCGCCGACCCGGATGTCCCGGGTCAGGACGGCGCCGACGAGCGATGCGGGTGCGCGGCGGCCTGGAGCGATCCGCCGGACGCGCACCCAGCGCCTGTTACGAGGACCGGGCTCGAGCCGTCTCGAGCGCCCGCCGGACGAGCACCACGGCCATCGCGGCTCGGTACTCCCGGTCGGCGTGGATGTCGCTGTTCACCTCGACGCCATCGGTCGCATGGGCGGCCGCGGCGGCGATCTGGTCGTGGCTGCAGGTCGTCCCCGCGAGGACCTCCTCGACGGCCTTGGCCCGATACGGCGTCGGCCCGACCCCGGTGATCGCGACCCGGACATGGTCGATCGTCTGGCTCCCGAGCACGCCGTGGGCATGCCCGAGGACCGCCGCGACCCCGACCATCGAGTACCCCGACGCAGGCTGCTCGATGTTCACCCAGGCGGTGCCGACGCCGCTGGGCAGCGGCCCGCGGCGACCAGCGACCAGGATCTCGTCCGGCTCCATGATGGTCTCGAACGGACCCGTGAAGAACCCGTCGAGCGGGACGACCCGCTCGCCGCGGCGCGACCGCAGGACGACCGAGTAGTCGAGGGCGAGCGCCAAGGCAGCCGAGTCCGAGGCCGGGTCGGCATGGGCGAGCGCGCCGCCGACGGTGCCGCGGTTGCGGACCTGGACGTCGCCGATGCTCTCGATGCATTCGCGCGAGACGTCGACCGGGTTCGATGCGAGGACGTCAGCGTAGGTCGTCAACGCCCCCATCTCGAGGCCACCGTCGTCGGTCTGGCGGACGCCCCGCAGCTCGGCGATCCGGCCGATGTCGATGAGCCGCTCCGGCTGCGCGAGCCGGAGCTTCATCAGCGGCAGGAGGCTGTGGCCGCCGGCAAGGACCTTGGCTGACCCGCCGTGCTCCGCCAGAAGCGCCAGGGCGTCATCGAGGCTCGTCGGGCGGTGGTAGTCGAACGCGGCCGGGATCATGCCTGGCCTCCCTTCGCGGCCTGCATCGCGTGCCACACCTTGGCCGGTGTGTAGGGCATGTCGAGGTGGCGGATGCCGAACGGGCTCAAGGCATCGATGACGGCGTTGGCGACCGCCGCCGTGCTGGCGATCGCGCCCGCCTCACCGACACCCTTGACGCCGAGCGGGTTGACCGGGCTCGGCGTGACCGTCTCATCGAGCTCGAACGACGGCAGCCACGACGCCCGCGGCAGGGCGTAGTCGAGCATCGAGCCCGACAGGAGCTGGCCGTCCTCGTCGTAGACCGCCTGCTCCCACAGTGCCTGGCTGGCCCCCTGGGTGATCCCGCCGTGGAGCTGGCCGTCGACGATCATCGGGTTGATCTTCTTGCCGACGTCGTCGACGGCGACGTACCGGACGAGGTCGACGAAGCCGGTGTCCTCGTCGATCTCGACGAACGCGATGTGCGTCCCGAACGGCCAGGTGCAGTTCGGCGTGTCGTAATACGCCGTCTCGTCGAGATACGGCTCCATGCCCTCTGGCGCATCGAACGCCAGGTCGAGCGCGAAGGCGATCTCCTGGATCGTCTTCTTCTTGTCCGGGCTGCCCTTGACCCGGTACTCGGCGCCATCGATCTCGATGTCGTCGGGTGAGGCCTCGAGCATGTGGGCCGCGTAGCGGCGGGCCTTCTCCCTGATCTTGCCCGCGGCCTTGATCGCCGCGGTCATCCCGACCGAGGAGGTCCGGCTGCCGTACGAGCCGTAGCCGAACGGCGTGCCCTGGGTGTCGGAGTGCTGGACGACGATGTCCTCCATCGGGATGCCCAGCTCGTGGCCGACCACCTGGGCATACGTCGTCTCGTGGCCCTGGCCCTGCGGCTGGGTGCCGGCGGTGACGACGACCTTGCCGGTCAGATGGACCTTGATGTTGCACGACTCCCACATCGCCGCGCCCCAGCCCTCGCCGACCGCGCCGATCCACTTGGACGGCGCGACGCCGCAGACCTCGATGTAGGTCGAGAGCCCGGCGCCGAGGAGCTTGCCGCGGGACTTCGCATCGGCCTTCGCCTTCGCCAGGTCGGCATAGCCGGCCATCGCGAGGGCCTTGTCCATCGCCGGCTCGTAGTTCCCGGAGTCGATGTAGATCTTCGCGCCGCCCGAGGCGGTGCCGAGGCCGGACGGGTTCTCGTACGGGAAGGCGTCGGGGGCGATGAAGTTCCGGCGCCGGATCTCGGCCCGATCCATCCCGATCTCGGCGGCGAAGAGGTCCATCGCCCGCTCGATCACGTACGTCGCCTCGGGCCGGCCGGCGCCGCGATAGGCATCGACGAACGTCGTGTTCGTGTAGACCCCGGTGACCTCGCAGAAGACGTTCGGGATCTTGTAGCAGCCTGACAGGACCCGGGCGTACAGGGTCGTCGGGATGCCGGGGCCGATCGTCGAGAGCCGGCCGCCGAGGTTCGCGTAGGTCTTGACCCGGAGTCCGGTGATCTCACCGTCGCGCGTGCCGGCGATCTCGAGGTACGTGATGTGGTCACGGCCGTGGATCGTGCTCTGATAGTTCTCCCGCCGGCCCTCGACCCATTTGACCGGGCGCCCGCCGATGGCCTTGCTGACGAACAGGGTCAGGGCCATGTCGGCATAGCAGAAGATCTTGGTGCCGAATGCGCCCCCGACATCGGGAGCGATGCAACGGAGCTTGTGCTCCGGGATGCCCATCGTGAAGATCCCGACGAGGAGGCGCTGGATGTGCGGCGTCTGGCTCGACATCCAGATCGTGTACTCGTCGGTCCCGGGGTTGTACCAGCCGATATCGCCGCGGGTCTCCATCGGGTTGGGGATGAGCCGCTGGTTGACGATCCGCTGGCTGACCACGACCTCGGCCGCGGAGACCGCCGCGTCGGTGCCCTCCTTGTCGCCGACGGTCCAGGTGAAGACGACGTTGTTCGGGGCGTTCTCGTGGAGCTGCGGTGCGCCCGGCTGGGTCGCCTTCTCGGCGTCCACGACGGTCGGCAGGGGCTCGTAGTCGACCTCGACGACGGTCAGCGCGTCGGCCGCCTGCTCGGGCGTCTCGGCGACCACGGCCGCGACCCCCTCGCCGGTCCACTTGACGTCGTCGGTGGCGAGGATGCGGGGCGTGTTCACGTTGTTCTGGAGACCCGCGGAGCCGCCGGCCGGCCAGGCCATCGGGAGCGGGTTGTAGGGGATGTCGGCGCCGACATAGACGCCCAGCACCCCGGGCATCGCCTTCGCGGCGGTGATGTCGACCGACCGGATCTTGGCGTGGGCGTACGGGCTCCGGAGGATCTGGAGGTAGGCCATCGACGGGCAGCTTGATGTCGTCGAGGTAGTTGCCGTTGCCGGTGATGAAGCGGGGGTCCTCGGTCCGCTTGACCGGAGCGCCGAGCATGTCGATCGTCATCGGACGCTCCTTCCTACGCCGTCGCCGCGGTGCGGGACATCTCGGCAGCTGCCTGGACCGCCTTGACGATGTTGTGGTAGCCGGTGCAGCGGCAGATGTTGCCTTCGATCGCGTGCCGGATCGCCTCTTCCGAGGGATCCGGGTTCGCGCTCGAGGAGGTCGGCGGCGGTCATGATCATCCCCGGCGTGCAGAAGCCGCACTGCAGCCCGTGCTGCTCCCAGAAGCCCGTCTGGACCGGGTGGAGGCCACCCTCGGGGGCGAGGCCCTCGATCGTCGTCACCGACATCCCGTCGGCCTGGACGGCAAGGACGGTGCAGCTCTTCACGGCCCGGCCGTCGAGATGGACGGTGCACGCGCCGCACTGGCTGGTGTCGCACCCGATGTGGGTGCCGGTGAGGTCGAGATCCTCCCGGATGACCTGGACGAGGAGCCGTCTCGGCTCGACGTCGAGGTCCCTCCGCTCTCCGTTCACCACGAGCGAGATGTGCTCTGTCACGGGCGGTGCCTCCAGTGTCGAGGGGTTGCCGACAGGGACGTGACGAGGGTGATCCGGAGGCTCGCTCGCGACGGCGTGGGTCGCTCACGGGACGGGCCTCATGGGAAGACGCTGATGATGCGCCCGCGGAGCCCGGCGAATCAAGCCGACTCTGTCACCACCGTGGGTATCGATGCCTCATCCGTCGGGGTGACAGCCCCGTCTGCTGGCCAGCCAGCTGCCTCGAGCCGCTCGAGCAGGACCGTGGCGCCGAGCCGCTCGAAGATCGAACGGGCCTCAGTCGCCGCCTCGGCCGCCCCGGCGACATCGGCGTGAAGATGGCCCGTTCCAGACGGTTCATCCCCAGGTGGAAGACGTCGACCGCAGCCCGGAAGCGGTCGGCGGCGTGGTCCATGCCGGCCGCGGCCAGCTGTCGGAGCGCCGACCAGCGAAGACGTCGACAGGGCATCGACCGTCCTCGCGGAAGCCTCATCGAAGGCTGCCGCCCCGCGCTCGTCGGTCGGCGCCGGGTCTTGGCGAGCTGCGCCCGGGCACCATCTGTCCCGGGCGTCGCAAGGACCCGCGCCGCGAGGAGGACCGGCAGGTCGACATCACCGGCGAAGACGCCGAGGGCGACATCGCCCCCAGCCGCTCGAGCACCAGGTCGACACCGGCGCCGTCGCCCGACGCATAGGCGAGATGGAGGCGCCCGTAGTCACTCGATATACCGGGACTGTGGATCCGCGACCTCGGCGACGACCGCGACCACCGCGTCCGTGAGACGATAGGCATCGCTCCACTGACCGCGATATGCCGCCACCCTGGCTGAGATCCTCCAGAATCCAGGCCCAAAGAGGTTGACCGGATGGGCTCCGGGTCGAAGTCCGAGCTCAGTGCCAGGACGCTCGCCCAATCGCCGACGTTGAACGCCGAGCTCGGTCGCGTTGCTTGCGAACGAGACCTCCCACTCGTGATATCCGAGCCGGCGCGCCGGCTCCATGCCCTCGCGGGCGATGGCAAACGACTCGAGCGGGTCGACATCGAACAGGTAGCCCGAGAGGTTCTGGGCAGTCCGAAACCAGGCGTTGAGATGATGGCCCCGCTCGGCGAAGACGAGATTGCCACGGGCGATGACTCGCCCTCGACGACGCGGCCGAGCGCGCCAGAGCCCACATCTTGCTCGCCAGCGTCTCGGCGATCACCTCGTCGTAGCCAGCGGCCTCCGCCGGCGGGAGGACCTCCTCCATCACCTCGAGTGCCGGACCGGGCTGCCCGGCCATGAGATAGCAGCGCGCGAGCTCCGGCACCCATGAGCAGCGTTTCGGATCGCCCCGGTCCTGAGCCGCCCCCAGGCGTCGACCAGCGCGGCGACCGCATCGTCCGTCCGACCTTGGAGAAGGAGCGACGTGCCGACCCAGCGCTCGGCCTGGGCGATCTGCCACGGCTCGCCAGAGGCCCGACGCCAGGCTAGGACCTCGCGGGCTCGGGGCTCGATGCCCTTGGGATCGATGGTCCCCGCCGAGGCCGGTCCACGATCTGGGCGATGAGTGCCATCCGTTGTCGTCGCCCGCGTCGAGGGTGCTGGCCGCTTCCTCGAGATAGGCGATCGCCCTCCTCCACGCGTGGAGCTCGCGTGCGCGGGTCGAGGCGGCCACGAGCGCGGCCCGGGCACGGCACCGCCAGGACGTCCCGAGGCTCGGCGCCATCGGCCATCCGGTGGGCGTCGAGGAGGTGGGTCGCGACAACCCCGCTCAGGTCTTCGTCGAGACCCTGGAAGTAGGCCGCCGCGGCGAGATGGCGGGTGAGCCGATCCTTCCGTGACAGACGTCCGTACGCGACCTCGCGCAGGAGGCCCTGGAGGAAGCCGTACTGGCCACGCTCTGGCGACCGCGGGTCGTCGTCGACGGCCAGGAGATCGCGCCGGACGAGCCGGTCGAGGATGGCCTTGGTCGCGGAGGCGTCGCCGCCGCTTACGGCCGTCAGCGCCGTCGACCGTCGCGCTCTGACCGAGGACCGCGACATGGCCGATGGCGCCCCGCTCGTCGTCGGGCAGGCCATCGAGTCGCGCCCCGAGGAGGGCGGTCAGCGACGGTGGGACGGCCAGGTCTCCGATCGGGCCGACGAGCCGGAACCGGCCGTCGGACGGCGTCACCCGACCCTGGTCGATGAGCATCCGGACGGTCTCGACTGCGTAGAGCGGAACGCCCTCGGCTCGCTCGCGGATCGACCGGATCGCCTCCGGCGGGAGTCCGGGCGCGAGACCGAGGAGCAGCAGGTCCATCGACTCCGGGTCGATCGGCCCGAGCTCGATCGTCGTCAGGTTGCGGATCGCCTGCGCCCCATGCCGGACGACGATCGAGGAGCTCCGGCCGGGCGAGGGTGATGACGAGGATGGGCCGGGCCCGGTTCATCGTGACGAGCTTCTCGATGAAGTCGAGCAGGCCGTCTTCGGCCCAGTGGACGTCCTCGAACACCATGACGGTCGTGCCGTCCTCGGACATCCGCTCGAACAGCGTCCGCCAGGCAGCGAACAGCTCATCCGTTCCACCCGACGGCATCTCGCCGATCGCCGAGCAGCGCGGCGACCCTCGGAGCCGACCCAGGCCCGTTCGGTCGCGTCGGTCAGCCAGCGATCGAGGGTCGAGGCAAGCTTCGTCGCGGTCTCCGTCTGGTCATCGCCGTCGGCGATGCCGGCCCGCGCGCGGACCATCTCGGCGAGGGCCCAGAACGCCAGGCCATCGCCGTAGGCGGGTGAGCGGCCGGCGTGCCAGTAGACCCCTTCGACGAGCCCGTCGATGTACTTCTCGAGCTCCCACGCGAGGCGGCTCTTGCCGATTCCGGCGATGCCGACGATCGAGACCAGCCGGGCGCGGTGATCGCGGGTCGTCGCGTGGAACAACTCCTTGAGGAGCCGGGACTCGTCGTCCCGTCCGACGAACGGGGCCTCGAGCCGGGCGGTCCGCTTCGACCCGCCTCGGCCGGCGACGACCCGGACGGCTCGTGACGCCGGGATCGGCTCGGATCGGCCGCGGACGATGACGTCGGGGACGCGTTCATACGCGATCGCGGCGTCGCTCGCCCGAGCTGTCGCGTCGTCGACGAGGACGGTCCCCGGATCCGCAGCACCCTGGAGCCGGCTGGCGCTATTCACCAGGTCGCCTGAGACGTAGCCCTCCGACGCGGCGCCGAGCGACGCGGCCACGTCGCCGGTCATCACTGCGGCCCGCAGGACGAGGGGCGCGATCCTCCGGGCCAGGATCGATCGTCGCGATGGCGTCGACGAGCTCGATGGCTGCCCGCACGGCGCGCTCGGCATCGTCCTCATGGGCGACCGGCACGCCCCAGGTCGCCGCGACGGCGTCGCCGATGAACTTCTCGACCGCACCGCCGTAGCGCCCACGATCGTTCGGGCGATGTCGTAGTAGCGCGACAGCAGGTCGCGGACGAGCTCCGGGGTCGCGGCCTTCGGCCAGGGTCGTCGAGCCGACCAGGTCGGCGAACAGGACCGAGACGAGTCGTCGTTCCGTGAGGCCGTAGCGAGGGCCCACGGCCTCGGCATCGGGTTCCGGAGCTACCCGCCGTCAGCGTCGCCGGCCGGGCCGTGGCCGCTGCCGCGGCCGCATGTCGTCGAGATCGGTACCGCAGACCCACAGAACCGGTCGCCGGCGTCGTTCACCGTGCCGCAGACCGGGCAGGCGACCGCCCAGGCCGGCGCCGCACGAGCGGCAGAACCGGCGATCGGCACGGTTCTCGGTCCCGCAGGCGGCGCAGACGGTGGTGGGCAGTGTCACGACGGCGATAGCGTAGCGAACGCTTCGGCCGTTGGGGCCGGTGCGTGGCGAGCGGCACCGACGCGGCGCGGACTCAGCGGGTCGTCGAGCGACGCCGCGGCGAGCTCCAACGGACCGCCCCGAACGCTCCGCTCTTCATCCCGAGCGCCCGCGGATCGAGCTCCCGGAGGAGGTGCTCGAAGGAGTCGTCGGCGGCGATCCGGGCGGCGTCCCCGAGGAGACGGACGCGCCGCACCGCGGTCTCCCATGGCAGGTGGGCAAGGCTGCCCGTCGTCGACAGCCCGACACGTTCGAGGCCACGGCCGTTCGTCGAGGCGGCGTACTGGGCGGCCCAGACGAGGACCTCCTTGACGACCTCCGTCGTCGGCGTCGTCGGCACGACGCCGCAGACGATGCCCCGCTGGGTCGGGGCGCGGGTGATCAGGCGCCAGTCCTCGGGTCCGCCGATCAGGTCGAACAGGTAGGACGGGTACGACAGGCCGAAGAGGAGCGTCGGGCCGGCGTGTTCGGCGCGCCCGAGGAGGGCGAGGGTGAGGTGGAGCCGCCCCCCCGCCCCGTCGAGGATCTTCCGGTGGGCCGTCTCGAACAGTCGACGCTCGCCGTCATCGTCGCCGACGCGCTCGATCGCGGGCTCATCGACCTGGACGAGCGGGCAGCCGGCATCGGCCAGGGCCACGATCGCCCCGACACAGGCCTCCGTCGCCTCGACCATCCGGCGCTCCCGATCCGTGATCGCAAGGTCGGCAGGGACCTGCGAGTACGGCCCCGCGACGATCGCCTTGACCGGCACGTCGCCAGCCAGCTCCGCGGCCGCTCGCCAGCGGTCCACGAGCGGGCGCCCGGCCGCGAGGCCGCCGTCGGTCAGCGGCGCAAGGCCCGCCTCGTGCTGGAGCGCGAGGACCACCTCGAGGGCTCCCTCGGGCGACGCGGGCATCCGGGGCGGCTCGGGGAGCGGTCCGGCGAGGCTGGCGAACACGGCGACCGATGCTAGCGCATCGGGTAGGCTGCCTCGATGGCTCAGGTCGGCGACGTCCTCGATGCCCGGTATGAGATCGTCGCCGTCCTCGGCACGGGCGGATCGGCGAGGGTCTATCGGGCCCGCGATGTGCGCCTCGGGCGTGCGGTCGCGATCAAGGTCCTGGCGCCGACCCTCGCGGCCGATCCGGCCGTCGCGGAGGAGTTCGACGCCGAGGCCCGGGCGCTCGCCGGCCTCTCGCATCCCGCGATCGTCGCGGTCTACGACACCTCACGCGGGGACCTCGCCGCGGGCCGCGAGCCGTACTACGTCATGGAGCTGTGCGAGGGCGGCTCGCTCGCGACGACGGTCCGGACCGGCCGACGGATCGATCCCGGGGTCCTGGTCCCGGCGCTCTCGACGATCGCCGACGGGGTCGCGGAGCTCCATTCGCGCGGGCTCGTCCACCGCGACGTCAAGCCGTCGAACATCCTTCTGACGCCGACGGGGCCGAAGCTCGCGGACTTCGGGATCGCGGGCGTCGCCGCCAGCGGGCGCGCGACCGTCATCGCCGGGACGCTCGCGTTTCTCGCCCCGGAGGTCCTCGCGGGCGACGAGGCCGGCCCGGCGGCGGATGTCTATGCCCTCGGATGCATCGCCTACCTCGGCCTCACCGGGCGACCCCCGCGGATCGTCACGTCGGTCGCCGAGCTGTCCTCGCAGCCGGCGACACCACCGGCCGTGGTCTCGTTCGCGGAGCCGTCCCTTGGGCGGTCCTTCGACCCGGTCATCGCGTCGGCCCTCGATCCAGATCCCGCCGCTCGGCCGGATGCGGTCGGGTTCGCGACGGCCCTCGCCTCTGCGCTCGGGGCGTGGAACCGGGCGGGTCGACCGGGAATACCTCCTTCGGACCCGGTGGTGTCACTGGGCGCCGGTGCGACACCGGTCGTCAGCGCGGTCGCCTCGCCGTCTCGCGCCAACGCGATCGCAGGCGACGCCGCGGTCCCGGTCGACCTCGAGGCGACGGCGACGATGTCCGCGGCGGGCTCGACGACGACGACCGCGCGGATCGCCGCTCCGGACCCGGATCCGGCCCCGGTCGCGATCGTGGAGCCGACCGCGACGGCCCAGCCGCCCGCGCGCGAACGCCCTCGGACCTCGGTTGCGATGATCGGGGGGATCGCGGCGGTCGTGCTCCTCATCGGCGCGATCCTCGCGCTGATGGACGGCCTGGGGCGACCGAGCACGGCGGCGAGCGTCGGTCCATCGTCGGCAGGGGCATCGCCGTCACCCGTCCCGTCCCCCTCGCCCTCGCCCGGACCGCCATCACCGAGCCCCAGTCCCAGCCCGAGCCCGAGTCCGTCCCCGTCTGCCAGCCCGAGCCCATCGCCCGGTCGGCTCGAGGTCATCGAGGCGGCTGCCGATGACGTCCGGGCGGCGATCGGCGCCGCCCGTGGCGGTCGGGATGGCCTGAAGGGCAAGGATGCGAACGACCTGTCGCGTCGCGTCGACGCAGTCGTCGCAGCAACCCGAGCCGGCGACCTAGAGACGGCCGCCGAGCGGGCGGCGGACCTCGATGATCGAGCCCGGAAGCTGGCCGAGCGCGAGCTCTCGGGTCCACGGGGCGACGCCCTGAGTCAGGCCACCGGTGCCCTCGTCCGCGAGGTCGGCGAGGCTGGCTGAGGAGCTCGGCGGCACGACCGCGGGCCGATCGCCGACCGATCGCGAACCGCGGCCCTATCTGGCGGTCGTCACCTTCGCCAGGATGCCGTCCGGTCCTGTCCCTCCGCGGGCCCGCGTCCCGACGGCGACGCCGACCATGAGGACGACGACGAGGGCCAGGACCCCGGCCACCCGGAGAGCTCCGCTGAGCCGCCAGGTATCGCGGGTCGCGACGCCCGCCGGCATCCGCGATGCCAGGGTCCCGACGCGGCCTGGAACGAGCAGCCAGCCGAGCCACAGCCCCGCCAGCAGCCCGCCGATATGGGCCGAGTTGTCGATCGGGAGACCCGAGAAGAAGCCGAGCGCAAGGTTGAGCAGGACCAGCGGCATCAGCTGGACGAGCAGCGCCCGGGTCCGCGAGTCGACGGTCGGGTCGTGGACACGCCAGGCCGCGATGAGGACGCCGAACAGCCCGAAGATCGCCCCCGACGCGCCGACCGACGGCTCGTCGCCGCCGATGACGAAGCTCGCCACGGAGCCCGCCGCGGCGCACAGGAGATAGATGATCAGATACGTGGCGCGGCCGTAGAAGCGTTCGACGATCGGGCCGGCGATGAACAGGGCGTACATGTTGAAGGCGAGGTGGAGATAGCCGAACGGCGGCGGCGGCGTGGAGCAGCGTCATCGTCCACAGGCGCCAGTACTCGCCCGCCGCGACGCCGGCCTTGTCGAGCCACAGCTTCTCGTACAGGTCGATGCCGGCATCAAGCCCGAGCCAGGCGACGATCGTCACCGCCGAGGTGATCCCGATGATCGCGTACGTCATCCACGGCGTCGCGTCGCCCCGGGCGATCGAGAACCAGCGGCGGCTGGCACCGGTCTCGCCGACCTGCTTGGTGAGATAGCCGAGACGGGCCGCGAGGTCGGCCTTGTCCGCGGCCGGGGCACGCCGTTCGGCCTCGTGGTAGGCGTCGATCGAGGCGTGGAGGTCGCCGGCCCGGGCACGGGCCGCACCGATGTTCAGCCAGGCGTGGATACGTCGAGGGCGTCTCGGGTCCGCGGACGACCGTCATCCAGGCGTCGATCGCCTCGGTCTCATGGCCGGAACGGCGGAACGTCTCGCCCGAGCCCGAGCAGTCCGGCGGCGGTGATGTCGGCGTCGTTGTGACCGATGACCCGCCGGTAGGCCCGGCCGGCCATGGGGAGATCGCCGGCCTCGAGCCGCTCCGCGCCGAGGTCGAGCAGGGCAAGCCCCTGCTCGCGCGACAGCGGACCCTCGACACCCGGATCGACCGGCGGTCGGGCGGGCGGGACCGGCTCGTCCGGTGCTCGGCCGACGGGGCTCGAGTCGTCCATCGCCGGCGACTCTACTATGCTCGGACCGTGCTCGACCCGACCCCCTCGTCCCCGTCCGGGGCCTGACCACGGTCCCATGTGCGGTCGCTTCGCCCAGCAACGACCAGCAGCCGAGCTCGCCGAGCGGTTCGCCGCCGAGCCGCTCGGCGAGGACCTCGGCCCGCGGTTCAACGTCGCCCCGACCGACGAGGCCCTCGTCGTCGCCCAGCGCGAGGACCGCCGGGCGATCACCGCCTACCGTTGGGGACTCATCCCGCACTGGGCGAAGAAGGCATCGGAAGGCGCGAAGACGTTCAACGCCCGGGCCGAGACCGTCGGTTCGAGTCCGATGTTCCGGGACGCCTTCCGGCGGCACCGGATCATCGTCCCGGTCGATGCCTTCTACGAGTGGCGCCGCGAGGGCAAGACCCGTCAGCCGTTCGCGATCCGGCGAGCCGACGGCGACGTCCTGGCCCTGGCCGGCCTGTGGTCGTTCTGGCGCGACCCGGAGACCGAGGAGGGTCGGCGGACCTTCACGATCGTCACGAGCCCGGCCAACGAGGCGATCTCGGAGCTCCACGACCGGATGCCGGTCGTCCTCGACCCGGAGGTGCTGGGACCGCTGGCTCGACCCGGCCCACCCGGACCCCGCGGAGCTCCTCGGACTGCTCGTCCCCAACGAGGGCGTCGAGCTCGACCTCTTCCCGGTCAGCCGCCTCGTGAACGACGTCCGGAACGACGGTCCGGACCTCCTCATGCCGCTCGACTCCTCGCCGGCCGCCTGACGCTCAGTCGGGCTCGAGCGGCTCCCAGCCGACCGACCGCGTCGCCCCGGCGAACGCCGCCGCGGCGTCGAGCCCGGCGTCGAGCCCTGCGGCGAACGACCCGACGAGTCGGGCGAACGCCCCGTCGTCGCCGTCGGGCAGGCTCAGAAGCGTCGCATCGGCCGGCCACGACGCGGCCGTCCCGTCGCCGACGACCGCGACCAGGGCGGCCTCCGATGCGGCCGCCGCCTCGGCGACGACAGCGATCGCGGTCGCGTCGAGGTCGTCGACCACGACCACCACCCGGAAATCGACGAGATAGCGGAGGCCGAGCTCGATGTCCCCAGCGTCGAGGGTCAGACCACGGGTCTGCGCCGGCCGCAGGAGGTCGTCATCGCCCTCCGCGAGGACGGCATCGGCGTCCGCGTCGACCTCCGGCGGGCGGGCGTCGGGATCGGCATCGGACTCGGCATCGGCGTCGGCCAGGACCGGCGTCGGCCGAGACGGATCGCGGAGGACAGCGACATGCGAGACGCCTCCGGCCGCCAGGTCGTGGAGGACCGCGTCGCCCACCGGATCGTCGCCGACCCGACCGATCAGCTGGACCGTCGCACCGTCACCAGCGGCGGCGAGGGCGACCTGTCCAGCAAGCCCACCGACGCCCATGGACCCCGCAGCGATGGCCCCGACGGGCGAGCCGATGACGACGATCACGCGCCGAGGATACGGGTCGCCGGGCCTTCGGTCCCGCCGGTTCAGCCTTCCCCGCCGCTGGAGCCGCTCGAGCCGGGCCCGCTCGAGCCGTCATCGGAGGGCTCCGTGGTCGCGGTCCCGTCCGGGGTCTGGGTCGGCTCCTGCGTGTCGGTGGCCTCCGGCGTCTCGCTCGGCCTGGGCGTGCGCGTCGGATTCGGGGTCGATGTCTCGTGCGTCCCGGTCGGGCTCGCGGTGTCGGTCGGCTCGGCGGACTCGGTCGGCTCGGCCGAGTCGGTCGGCTCGGCGGACGGGCCGGGCGAGCCATCAGGCTCGTGCGTCGCGCTCGGCGTCGGTGAAGGGCTCTGGCTCGGCTCTTGCGAGGGCGACGGCGCCGGTGACACGATCGGCGAGGGAGACGGTGAGGGCGTCAGGAGGCGCGAGGCGCCCGCGGCGACGACCCCGCCGACGAGAGCCAGGCCGAGGGCCGCCGCGAGCAGCACGCCGCCGGCCCTGACCCGCGCGGCGACCGGGAAGCCCGGGCCGAAGACCGTCCGCCACGCCCCACCGAGCGCGGCACCGACCCCGGCCAGCGTCCCGCCGCGCGCCGCACGGACGACCGCGGCGACCGGCATCGGATCGGGTTCCTCGGCGATCGCGGCCATCACCCGTTCGGCGAACCCGGCCGATGGCGCGGGATCGTCGAACGTCGCCGCATCGATCGCCCGCGCCGTCCCAAGGTCGGCCGCCAGATCCGCGTCCGGCAGTCCGAGCTCGTCGAGCTCATGCGGGTCGAACCGACCGCCGGACATCCGTGGACCCGTCATCGGAGATCCTCCGCGCCCAGCTCGCGGCGAAGCCGCTCGAGCCCGCGATGGAGGTGCGTCTTGACCGTCCCGAGCGGCCGATCCGTCTCGCGAGCGATGTCGGCGAGTGGCAGGTCGGCGAAGAACCGGAGCGCGACGACCTCGCGATACGGCTCCTCCAGCCCCGCGACCGCGGCGCGAAGCCGGGCCTGCCGCTCCCGGGAGATCGCCTGGCGAGCAGGATCCTCGGCAGCGCGAGCCGTCGCGCTCGCGGTCCCGACGAGCCGGTCCGCCGATGGCTCGGAGAGGCTCGGGTCGAGCCAGCCGACGGTCCGCCGCGAGGCGACGGATCGCAGCGCGATCCGCACGGCGATCCGTCGCAGCCAGGCCCCGAAGGGCCCGTCCGCGCGCCACGAGGCGAGCGACCGGAACGCGATCACGAAGGCCTCCTGAGCCGCATCCTCGGCCTCGCTGAGATCGCCGAGGATCCGGTAGCACGCTCGGACGACATCGCGCGATTCCCGTTCGACAAGGAGCCGGAAGGCATCGCGATCACCCGCCAGGACGCGAGCGACGACGGCAGCGTCCGCGGTCGGCGTCGCGGTCGGGTCGAGAAGGCTGATCGTCGAGACTCCATGGGCCTGGCCGACCCCGAGCGGGGTCGGTCCTCCCGACATGATGGGCTGCGGGCCGGCCTCGATCAGGATCCGGCGGCCGACGGACTGGGCGTGACCGCGTCGTCGGTCCCGCTCTGACCGGAGTCAGCGCCGCCATCATGACCCGTGTCGTCGCCGGGCTCGGCGGTCGCGCGGTCGCCGTCGGCTCGGCGGTCGCCGTCGGCTCGGTGGACCCATCCGGCTCCGGGGTCTCGGACGGCTCTGCCGTCGCGTGACCGGCGCCATCGTCGGATCCGGCACCAGTGTCCTCGCTGCCGTCATGGCCCGAGTCAGACGAGCCGGGGCCCGCATCCGAGCGGTCGTGGCCCGAGCCCGATCCGCCGGAGTCGGAGCCGTCATGGCCCGAGTCTTCGCCCGGCTCGGGCGCCTTGGACGGCTCCGCCGTCTCGCTCGCCTCGGGCGACTCGGAGGGCTCGGCGCTTTCGGACGGCTCGGCTCTTTCGGACGGCTCGGCGCTTTCGGACGGCTCGACGCTCTCGGATGGCTCGGCCGAGGGCGCGGACGCATCGTCCGTCGAGCTCGGCGACGCCGCGGCCGGCCCGCCGCCGCCCTCGCGCCCGGGTCGGGTCAGGGCGTCCGTGGCGAATGCCGCCCCGACCACCAGGAACAGGGCGACGGCGGCGGTGCCTGCCGCTCGGGCGATCTTGATCTCTCGGTCCATCGTGAGGTGGGCTCCCGCTGTGGATGGGCATCGGCTCCAGGAGAGCCGTCTCGCCCATCCGAGGCAGGCGGGGACCGGAAGGTTTCAGGCCTCGGTCGCGACCGCGTCCTCCGCCTCGCCCTCGCGCTCGATCGAGACGGGTCCGATGCCGGCGGCTTCGACGGCCGAGGCGATCGCGTCGGCATCGCCGACGAGGACGATCGCGGCTGACTCCGGCTGGATGTGCGCCCGGGCAGCGGCGCGGACATCCTCCGCCGTCACGGCCTCGATCGCGGGTCGGTAGACGGCCAGCTCGTCGTCCGGCAGGCCGTGGATGACGAGCCCGCCGACGGCCCCGACGACCGGCCCGGGGGTCTCGAACCGGAGCGGGAAGACGCCGATGAGGAAGTCACGGGCGGCGCGCAGCTCGGCGTCGCTGACCGGCTCGTCCCGGATCCGGTCGAGCTCGGCCAGTGCATCGACGATCGCCGGAGCCGTCGCCTCGGTGTTCACCGCCGCCCGGACCGAGAACGGGCCCGGCGCCCGGCGGAGGTCGAATGAGGCATAGGCGCCGTAGGTGTAGCCCTTCTCCTCGCGCAGCTTCATCATCAGCCGGCTGCTGAACAGGCCGCCCAGGATCGCCCCCATCACCGAGACGGCGTGGTAGTCGTCGATCCGGCGGGCCAGCCCGACGTGTCCGATCCGGACCTCCGTCTGGACCGCGCCAGGGCGATGGATGAGCCGGACGAACCGCGACGAGACCGCCGAGGTCGCGAGGATCGGCCCCGCGGTCTGCGCCGCCGGGCTCGCGGTCCAACCGCCCATGAAGCCGTCGGCCATCCGGCCGACGTCGATGCCGGTCAGGTCGCCGCCGACGATCAGGGTCATGGCGGCCGGGTCAAGGCCGCGCTCCCAGGCGCCCCGGAGGGCCGACCCGTCGAGCCCCGAGACCGTCTCGGGCTGTCCGGCGGCCGGTCGATGGTACGGGGCGTCGGGGACGTAGATCGTGTCGACGAACATCTCCTCGGCCCGCCGGCGCGGGTCGGCCCGGGCCTGGAGGATGTCGTTCAGGCGTTCGTCGCGGATCCGGTCGACCTCGTGCTCGGGGAACGTCGGATGGGCGACGACCTCGGCCAGGAGCTCCATCGCCGGCTCGAGCCGGGTCGCGGGGACGTCGATCCCGACGGTGTAGGCGTCCCAGCCGGCCTCGGCGTGGAGCGACGCCCCGAGACGCTCGGTCGCCTCGACCAGGGCGACGGCGTCGTAGCGCTCGGTCCCCTCGGTCAGGGCGCGCGACGACAGGACGGTCGATCCACCCTGCGCGGCCGGCTCGTCGGCGGCGCCGTTGCGGATCACGAGCGACGGCCGAGACGAGCGGCCGGCCGGGCAGGTCGATGGTGAGCGATCGTCAGGCCGTTCGCGAGACGATGTCGGTCGAACGCCGGGAACTCGTACGGACGGGGCGTGCCCGGGACGGGTCGCTCGGCGATGACGGTCATGCCGCGACCTCCTCGACGGCGCCCTCGGGCACATAGGTCACGACGACCCGGTTGTCCGCCCGGAACGTCGCTGCGGCGATCTCGCGGATCGCCTCCGGGGTCACCGACAGGTAGCGCGGCAGCATCCGGTTGATCAGGTCGGGGTCGTCGAACAGGGTCGCGTACATCGACAGCCGGTCGGCCCGCTCCTCGACCCGTTGGAGCGCCCCGAGCTCCTCGGTCTCGAGCAGCGCCTTCGCCCGGGCGAGCTCGTCGTCGGACACGGCCTGCTCGCCGATGCGGGCCAGCTCCTCGTGGAAGATCGCCTCGACCCGCTCCGCGTCCGCATCGGGCCGCACGGTCGCCCAGCCGGCCGTCACCGAGGCCCCGCCGATGAACCCGAGGGTGAACAGCGAGACGTCCTGGGCCAGCCGCTCGTCGCGGACGAGCCGGCGGTGGAGTCGGCTGCCCTTGCCACCGGCCAGGATCTGGGTCGCGACATCGAGGGCATCGAGCCGCGGGTCGCCGAACACAGGCGCCCGGAAGGCGACGTAGATGCGGGTCAGGGGCACCCGGTCGACGACCATCTCGCGGCGCTCCTCGCCGATGACCGGCGGCAGCGACAGGTCCCCGAGGCGCGGGATCGAGGGGTTGGCCGGGATGCCGCCGAAGTAGCGCTCCACCCACGCCCGGGTCTGGGCCTCGTCGACGTCGCCGACGATCGAGAGGACCGCGTTGTTCGGCGCGTAGTACGTCCGGAAGAACGCCTGGACGTCATCGAGGGAGGCCGCGTCGAGATCCTCCATCGAGCCGATCGTCGGGTGATGGTAGGGGTGGTCCTCGGGATAGAGCAGCGCGTTGAGCTTCTCGTTCCACGTCCCGTACGGGCGGTTGTCGTAGCTCCAGCGCTTCTCGTTCTTCACGACGTCGCGCTGGTTGTCGAGGTTCTCCTGCGACAGCGCCTCGAGCAGGCTGCCCATCCGGTCGGCCTCGAGCCACAGGGCCAGCTCCAGCTGGTGGGACGGCATCGTCTCGAAGTAGTTCGTCCGATCGAGCCAGGTCGTGCCGTTCATCGTGCCGCCGGCCGCCTGGACCAGGGCGATGTGCTCGGCCTTCCCGACGTGGGCCGAGCCCTGGAACATCACGTGCTCGAAGAGGTGGGCGAAGCCGGTCTTGCCGGGCTCCTCGTGCTTGCTCCCGACGTCGTACCAGACGTTGACCGCGACGACCGGCGCCAGGTGGTCCTCGGCGACGATGACCCGCAGGCCGTTGGCCAGGCGCTGGTCGGTGAACGAGACGCGCGGGACAGACATGCACGACTCCATGCCGGGCGGGACGAGCATGTCCGATCGTACCGGAAACGCACCCGGGGGGTTGACGACATCCGGGCCGCGTGTAAGATGAGTATCTAACAGCCGTTAGGAGTCTGCACCGAAGATGGCCGCCCGTCCCGCCTCTCGCCGGATCGACGCCCCGATCGTGACCGCCCCGCGCGTCCGCGACTTCTCGGGCGGGCTCGCGGCCGCCGTCGACATCGCGTTCGACGCCCGGAGCATGTACGACTTCGTGTTCAGCCTCTCGGACGACGCCGGCTCCACCGATGACCTGCCGACCGGCGACCGCCGCTGGCTGGACGAATCGAAGCGAGCGATGCGGACCCTGTTCGGCGAGTCGCTGTCGCTGTACGGCGAGGAGCTGTGCATCGTCCTCGCCGGTCTGGCGGTCGATCGTCCGACGGTCCGCACGGCCGCGGACTTCGTCGACCTCGTCGACCGGCTCGACGACCGGACGCTGATGCGCTCGATCCTCGGCGATGAGCTCCGCCACGAGGAGACCCGCGAGCTGACCGAGCGGGCCTTGTCCGGCGACGCCGAGGCGATCGACCTGGTCGTCGACGTCGTCGACAAGCAGCACCCCGACAAGACCCGTCGCCAGTTCGCGACGATGCTCTTCCGGCGGCCGGAGTCGATCCTGGGCCCGACGCGTGGGATCCTGGCCGCCTGGCTCGAGCACTTCCAGCCGCTCGAGAAGCGGGTCGCGTCGATGCTCGAGCGGGATGTCGAGCTGCGCGCCGACGACCGCCGGACGATCGACGGGATGGCCCTGCTGGAGAAGACGACCGGCGGCCTCCGGCTCGTCGCCGAGCCGGGCGTGCGGCGCGTGATCCTGGCGCCGTCGTACTTCGCGCGGCCGTACAACTTCCTTCTCGGCGGTGATGACTGGCGGCTGTACGGCTACCCGATCGCCGACGCGGCCCTCGACACCGCCGACCCGATGGCGCCGCCGCTCGCCGTCATCCGACTCCATCGCGCCCTCGGCGACGAGACGCGCCTCCGGATCCTGCGGCTGCTCCGTGACCGCGACCTGTATCTGACCGAGATCGCCCAGCTCCTCGAGTTCTCGAAGCCGACGATCAAGCACCACCTCGCCCAGCTCCGGTCGGCCGGCCTTGTGACCGTGACCGAGGAGGCGGGCCTGACCTACTACAGCCTGCGCCGCGACCGCCTCGACGACGCGACCGGCGAGCTCAAGCACTTCCTGCTGGACTGAGGGTCCGGCTTCCCCGGCCCACCATCCCCGCCCCGACGCGGGCACGAGTTAGATGAACGGCTAACAAGAGGAAGGGAACGACCGATGATGATGCCATCCACCTCGAACCACCTCGCCGCCTCGACGGATCGCTACCCGGGCGGTCGGCAGCATCCCGGGGCCAGCGCCCCGCACGCCGAAGGGGACCAGACCGTGTTCGACGACATCCAGCACGCCCTCGTCCAGCAGCGCATGACGACGCGGCTGACCGAGGCAGGCACCGAGCGGCTGGCGAAGGACGCCGGTCCGACCGACCGCTCCGGCGTCCGGCGGCGCCTCGGCAGCGTCCTGATCGGGATCGGGACGGCGATCGCCGGGACGACCGACGAGAACCCGGTCCGCGAACCTCTCGTAGTCCGCGAACGATCCACGGCGAGCTGAGCGGTCCGCCGGACCTCCCACCGGCGACCGCTCAGCGAGCCTCTCTTCTCGCCGTGCGAGCCCTCGTCTCGCCGTGCGAGCCGGCTTCAGCCTGCGGCGGTGACGAGCACCGGACGGGCCCGCGGTGGCGACCACTCGTCGAGCGGCCGGACATCGGCAAGGCGCTCGCGGATCGCCGGATCGAGGGCCTGCGCCGCGGCCACCGCGGTCTCGATCGCGGTCAGGCACAGGACCCCCTCCGCGACCGCGGCATGGCGGATCTCCGCCGCATCGCGGACCGCGCCCGAGCGCGGCGTCGGCGTGTTCACGACCAGCCGGACCCGGCCGGAGGCGATCAGGTCGAGGATCGCGACCTCGCCGGCCGCGACATCCGGGGCCTCGGCCGAGCTTCGCGACCGGCTCGGCGTCATGACCGGCCGCGGGCCAGCGCCGCCCGCGTCCCGGGCGTCGCCGCCAATCGGTAGCCGGCCGTGGCGAGCGCGTCGGCGAGGTCCGGCAGCAGGCCCTTGTCGCGGTCGGCGATCGTCAGCAGGGCGAACGCTCCCTCGTCGCCCGGGCGGGGCGGCACCAGCGCGGCGCCGAGGAGGGCTTTGGCGAGGGCGACCGCCGGCTCGCTCGTGGAGGCCGATCACCTCGCCGGTCGACTGCATCCCCGGCCCGACCGAGGGGTCGACACCACGGAGCTTGGCGGTCGAGAACGCCGGGGCCTTGACCGCGACGAGCGGCGGCGGCTGGCAGGAGGCCGTCCGACCAGCCGAGGTCGGCGAGGCGCTCGCCGAGCGCGACCCGGACCGCGAGCTCGACCATCGGGACGCCGGTGACCTTCGAGAGGAACGGCACGGTCCGGCTCGCGCGCGGGTTCACCTCGATCAGATAGACACCGTCCTCGCGGACGATGAACTGGGCGTTGACGAGGCCGCGCGCCCCGAGCGCCAGGCAGATCCGGCGCATCGTCGGTGACGATCAGGTGCTGGTCGGCCTCGGAGACGGTCTGGGGCGGGAACAAGGCGATCGAGTCGCCGGAATGGACGCCGGCCCGCTCGACGTGCTCGAGCAGGCCCGGGATCAGGACCGCGCTCGCCGTCGCAGACGGCGTCGATGTCGACTTCGATGCCTTCGAGGAAGCGGTCGATCCGGACCGGACGGTCGGGGTCGACGATCGTCGCGGCGGCCAGCTGGCGGACGAGATCCTCGGGCGAGTAGGCGAAATCGATCGCCAGACCGCCGATGACGAACGACGGGCGGACGATGACCGGGTAGCCGATCCGGTCGGCGAGCGTCAGGGCCTCTTCGATGCTCTCGGCCATGCCGCCTTCCGGCTGGGGGATGCCGAGCCGGTCGAGGAGCGCCGAGAAGCGGAGCCGGTCCTCCGCCTGGTCGATCGTCTCGAGGTCGGCGCCGAGAAGCGGGACGCCACCGGCGGCGAGCGTGCCTGCGAGGTTCAGCGGCGTCTGACCGCCGAAGGTGACGACGGCCGGCAGCAGGCCCGCGTCGGGCGACGGCGTCTCGGCGTCGATGACGCTCCGGACCGACTCGGGGTCGAGCGGCTCGAAGTACAGCCGGGTCGAGGCGTCGAAGTCGGTCGAGACGGTCTCCGGGTTGCTGTTGACCATCACCGCGCTCCAGCCGGCGGCCCGGAGCGCGTCCGCCGCCTGGACGGCGCAGTAGTCGAACTCGATGCCCTGCCCGATCCGGACCGGGCCGGAGCCGATGACGAGGGCCGCCGGGCGGTCGGACCGGCGGGAGCCTCGCGGCGGCGAGCCGGCGGCCGCATAGGTCGAATAGAAGTAGGGCGTCTCCGCGGCGAACTCGGCGGCGCAGGTGTCGACCATCGCGTAGCCCGGGACGAGGCCGACAGGCGAGCCGCGCCGTCCGCAGGATCTGCTCGGCGGTCGTGCCGGACAGCGTCGCCAGGTCGCGGTCCCCGAAGCCGGCCCGCTTCGCCGTCGACAGGAGCGCCAGGCCGTCCTCGTCGTCCGGGTCCACCAGCCGTTCCGCCATCGCCCGGACGTCGGCCTCGAGGGCGACGTTGCGGCCGAGCTCGGCGAGGAACCACGGGGCGATGCCGGTCGCGACCCCGAGGACGTGCTGGGCGACGCCCCGACGGAGGAGCGCAGCGACCCGCCACAGCCGGCCGTCGGACGCGCCGAGGAACCGGCGCAGGACGATCGGCGCGGCCGACCGCTCGGCCAGCCGGGTCGACTCGCAGGCCTGGCCGGCCTCGCCGATCCAGCTGATCGGCTCGCCGCTCGCCTCGGCCTGGTCAGGGTCGTCGGGGTCCCGACCGTCACCGTAGACGGCGCTGAGGTAGGCGAGCGAGGGGTCCACGCGGGCGCCTCGGCCAGCGGTCCGGCGCCGGCCTGCTCGAGACCCCGGAGCGCCTTGTTCAGGGCCGCCCCGAAGGTCCGCTCGATCGCCATGACCTCGCCGGTCGCCTTCATCTGGCTGCCGAGGGTCCGATCGGCGCTCGGGAACTTGTCGAACGGGAAGCGCGGCAGCTTGACGACCAGGTAGTCGAGCGCGGGCTCGAACGCCGCGACCGTCGTCCCGGTCACGACGTTCGGGATCTCGGCGAGCCGCCGCCCGATGGCGATCTGGGCGGCGACCCGGGCGATCGGATAGCCGGTCGCCTTCGATGCCAACGCGGACGAGCCGACTGACCCGCGGGTTGACCTCGATGACCGCGTACTCCGTCGAGTCGGGCGAGAGGGCGAACTGGACGTTGCAGCCACCCTCGACGCCGAGGGCCCGGATGATCGCGAGGGCGGCCGAGCGGAGCCGCTGGTGGACCTGATCGGTGAGCGTCTGGACAGGCGCCACGACGATCGAGTCACCGGTGTGGACCCCGAGCGGGTCGACGTTCTCCATCGAGCACACGGCGATGCACGTGTCGTCGGCATCGCGCATCACCTCGTACTCGATCTCCTGCCAGCCGACGAGGCAGCGTTCGACCATCACCTGCTCGATCGGGCTGGCCCGAAGACCGGCCCGGATCCGCTCCCAGAAGGCCGGCTCGGACTCGACGATCCCGCCACCGGTCCCGCCGAGGGTGAACGCCGGTCGGATGATCGCGGGGAGCCCGATCTCGGCCAGGGCGATCCGGGCCGACGACTCGCGGATGGCGTCGTCGGGACCCTCGACGATGGCCGACGGCGCATACGGCTGGCCGATCCGGTCGAGCAGGTCGCGGAACAGCTCGCGATCCTCGGCCATCTCGATCGCCTCGAGCGGCGTCCCGAGCAACCGCACGTTGTAGCGCGCTAACACGTCAGCACGCGAAAGCGCGACGGCCATGTTCAGAGCCGTCTGCCCGCCCAGCCCGGCGAGGAGACCCTCCGGCCGCTCACGGGCGATGACCGCCTCGATCGCCTCGACCGTCAGGGGCTCGAGGTAGACGGCGTCGGCGACCGTCGGGTCGGTCATGATCGTCGCCGGGTTCGAGTTGACGAGGATCGTCCGGACGCCCTCGGCGCGGAGGGCCCGACAGGCCTGCGTGCCGGCGTAGTCGAACTCGGCCGCCTGCCCGATGACGACGGGTCCCGAGCCGATGATCAGGACCGAGCTCGGGGCGACGGTCACGCCGATGCAGCTCCGCAGCGCACGAGGAACCGATCGAAGACCGCGAGGGCGTCGAGCGGGCCGGGCGCGCCCTCCGGGTGGTATTGGACCGTCTCGACCGGCAGCTCGCGATGGCGGAGCCCCTCGACGGAGCGGTCGTTCAGGTTCCGCTGGCTGACGTAGAAGCCGCCTGCGGACGGCGAGCGTCTCGCCGACGACCTGGACCTCGTGGTTCTGGGCCGTCACGACGACCGTGCCGGTGTCGGCGTCCTGGACCGGATGGTTCGCCCCGTGATGGCCGAACCGCAGCCGACGCGTGTCGGCCCCGGCGGCTCGACCGACGATCTGGTGCCCGAGGCAGATCCCGAGGAGCGGTCGGCCGGTCGTCGATCGCGGCCCCGGCGAGGGCGACCTGGCCCTCGAGTCGCGCCGGGTCGCCGGGCCCGGGCGAGAGGACGATGCCGTCGACGTCGGAGGACAGGATGTCGGTCGCGGTCGCGGTGTGGGGCAGGATCCGGACCCGTGCGCCACGACGGCGCAGGCTGCGGACGATGTTCGCCTTCAGCCCGAGGTCGACGATCGCGATCAAGCGGGCCGCCCTCGGCAGGCGTCGCCGACTTCGGTGACGGCGGCCGGCGAGACCTGGCCGACGAAGTCCTGGTCCTCCCAGCGGGTCGACCTGCCGAGCGGCCGCGACCGCCGCCTCGTCGTCGAGCGCGCCGGGCAGCAGCCGATCAGGGCCCGCTGGCAGCCGGTCTCGCGGAGACGCCGGGCGAGGGCGCGGGTATCGACACCCGCGATCGCCGGGATCCCGGCGTCCCGGAGGAGGGAGGCGAGCTGCCGTGCGTCGTCGAGGACGGCGGCCGTGGCATTCGCGACGACGAGGCCGCGGAGCCACGGCCGGATGCTCTGGTCGTCATCCGGCGAGTCGGCCGTAGTTGCCGATCAGCGGGATAGGTCATGACGACGACCTGGCCGGCGTACGAGGGGTCGGTGCAGACCTCCTGGTAGCCCGTCTGGGACGTGTTGACGACGAGGTCGCCGCCCGATGCCACCGGCGCACCGAAGGCGATGCCGCGGAACACGGTGCCGTCCTCGAGGGACAGCAGCGCCGGGCCGTGGTCGCCGATCCGGGCGTCGACGATCGCCGACGAACGCGGCAGCGGCGGGATGATCCGAGGCGCCGCCGTCGATGGGCTCACGACATGAAAACGCCACCGGCCCGGAGGGCGCGGTGGGCGTGGACGGACACGGTCTTGCTGCCTCCTTCCCGGCCTCACGGGACCGGTTCGCCGGCCTCACAGGACCGGCCTCAAAGGACGTGGCGCAGCGTAGCACGGGCGCCGATCGGTCGACGCGCCGGCCGCGGTCACCAGGCGACGGTCGCGACCTCGACCGGCGACGCGACGCCCTTGAGCCGAGACGTGGTCGAGGCACCCGTCGATGACGCGGCCCGTGCCTCGCGGACCGACGCGCGCGCTCGCGAGGATCTGGCCGCCTTCTGCCTGGCCGGCGATCCGGGCTGCGACGTGGACCGCCTCGCCGGCGTAACCCGTGCCATCGCGCTCGGCCTCGCCGGCATGGAGGCCGATCCGCACGACCGGAGCGAACCCGGCGGTGCGCCGATGCTCGGCCAGGGCCCGCTGGATGGCGACAGCGCAGCCGGCGGCGTTCGACGCCGAACCGAAGGCGACGAAGAACCCGTCACCGGCATGGTCGACCTCCTCGCCGCCGTGCCGGGCGAAGAGCGACCTCAGCGTCGCATCGTGCCACCGCCGAAGGTCGCGCCAGGCGCTGTCGCCGATCACCTCGAGGAGGGCCGTCGAGCCCACGATGTCGGTGAACAGGAAGGCTCGATGGACGCGGCCGGCGGCGCCGCGGTCGCCGCTGGACCCGGGCGGTCGGGCCATCGCTGTCGCCCGGCCCGATCTCCTCGTCGGCCAGTCCGAGTCGAGCCGCGACCACCGCCGCCTCGACCCGATTCTCGACACCCAGCTTGCCCAACAGGTTGGACACGTGGACGCTCGCGGTCTTGCGGCTGATGCCGAGCGCCTCGCCGATCTCGGGGTTCGACCAGCCGGCAGCGACGAGGCGGAGGACCTCGAGCTCGCGCGCGGTGAGACCGAGGGCATCCGCGGCGCTCGCCGCGCTGGGAGCGTCTGCCGTGCCGTCACCGGCGGCCGCCGTGGAGGTCGCTGCGGCCGACGAGGCCGCGACCGGGTCGATCCGGAGGAGGTGGGCGAGCTGCCGCAGCGATGCCGCCAGCGGCCCGGCGCCGAGGCGGTCCGCGACCGCGAAGGCGGCCCTGACGGGCCCGATCGCCCCCGCCCGATCACCGGTCTCGGCCGCGGCCGCCGCCTGGCGGAAGCGAGCGTATGCCTCCGGCAGCGGTCGACCGACGGCGGCCCAGGCATCGGCCGCCTCGAGCCAGCGCGGCCGGGTCGGGTCGGCCCTGCAACCGCGTCTCCTCGGCCCGCAGGAGGGCGACGATCGCCGCGGCCCGGGGATCCATCTGTCGCGCCGCGTCGGCCTGGACCTCGAGGTCGCCGGCCGGGAGCCAGCCGCGGGCCCACTCGACGAGCCGCATCGCCCGGCCTGCCGGCGATCTCGACCGACGCGACCGTCACGCGTCGCCCGACGCGCGCTCGGCCACGTCCGCCTCGATCCTCACGCCCGATCGCGACGACCCACGCGAGCGCCGGATCCGGCAGCTGGCCGGCGGTCGGGATCCGGAGGGCCTCGTCGACGGCGGCCCGCCCTTCGCGCCTCGTCGCCAGCCCAGGCCGCCGCCTCGACCCTCGCCTCGAGCAGGTCGGCACGGTGGTCGGTCCCCGGCAGCGACCGGGCGATCTGGCCTGGGCCTCGTCGAGAGACGTCCGGGCCTCGCTGGCGCGTCCCTGGGCGGCATCGAGCCGGCAGCGCTGGATCAGCAGGAACAGGCGAGCCGACGGGATCGGCCGGTCGGCGAGGCCGGCAGCGATGACCTCGCCGGCCTCCGACCATCGGCCGAGATGGAACAGCAGACGTGCCTCATGACCACGCGCGAGCGCCACCGAACGTCCGGACGAGCCCGTGCCGCTCGGCGGTCGCGTATGCCTCCCGGGCCGCTTCCAGCGCATCGTCGACGCGGCCCGCGCGGTCGAGCATGGCGACGAGGTTCGCGTAGCCGATCGCCTGGCCCTCGATCGAGCCGAGCAGCTCGGCGATGGCCAGTCCTTGCCGGAATGCGGCGACGCCATCGTCGACCCGACCGAGGGCGGCCATCGCCCAGCCCTCGATCCCCAGCGCCAGGGCCTCCTCGGGCAGACCGGACACCGAGTCGCGCCATCTCCGCGGCCTGGCGGGCCTTGGCCAGCGCCGGCCGGGCCGGCCGGCCATCATGTCGAGCCCGGCATCGTGGGCGACGGCCCGAGCGCGGGCGGCCGATGGCGGGGACTCCGGGATGACCGCGAGCGCCTCCTGGACGGCCGCCTGGGCAGCGACCGGATCGCCCGCCTCCCACAGCAGGAACCGGAGGCGCTCGTTGAGGGCGCCGGCCCGGACCGGATCCATCGGCCGGGTCGACGACGTCGAGCGCCTGCCGGATCCGCTGGACGGCCGTAGCGTAATCGCCATCGAGCGCCGACGCGGTCGCGGCTTCGTCGAGCACCTCCGGCAGGTCGATGCCGGTCACCGTCTCCGGGTCCGGGACCAGCGCCCAGAGCTCGAGTGCCCGGTCGAGATGCCGGCGAGCCTCGGCGTGGGCGAAGACGAGCGCGGCTTCGCGACCGGCCCGGACGTGCGCCGGCAGCGCTCGCTCGGCGACGCCGGCAGCATCCCAGTGGTAGGCGATGTCGGCCTGCGAGACGATCGCCCGTCCGGCCGCCGCAGTCGGCGTCGAGCTGCTCCGCGTAGGCCGCATGGAGCGCCGCCTGCTCGCTCGGCAGGAGCTCGTCGTAGATCACCTCACGCAGCAGCGCATGCCGGAAGGCATAGCCAGCCGAGCGGCCGTCCTCGCCGGCGCCGGGCATGCGGATGAGGTGACCCTGGGCGGTGACCTCACGGATCGACGTCCCCAGCTGCTCGCGCGTCCACGTCGAGGATCCGGCCAAGGACGTGGTCGTCGAGCGGACGGGCCGAGGCGGACGCGGCTCGCAGGAGATCGCGCGATCCGACCGACAGGCCGGCCAGGCGCCCGATGAGGACCGCCCGAAGCTGGTCGGACAGGGCCCCGCCATCTCCGCCGGTCATCGCCAGCTCTTCGACGAGGAACGGGTTCCCGCCGGCCCGGGCGGCGATCCGGCCGGCTAGCTCGTCATCGGGTCGACCAAGGACCTCGCTGACCAGCTCGGCGACATCCTCGCGCCCGAGCGGTGGCACGTCGAGCCGCTCGACCTCGCGCAGCCGCTCGAGCTCGGCCAGCCACCGGACGACCTCTGCCGCGATGGCATCGTCCGTCCGGCAGGTCATGACGATGAGCAGGCGCTCGGTCGCTGGCAGGCCGCGGACGACGAAGTCGATCAGGTCGCGGCTCGACCGGTCGGCCCAGTGGACGTCTTCGATGGCCAGCACGACCGGTGTGTCGCGAGCGAGGCGCTCGATGGCGCCGGCGAACAGCTCGAACAGCCTCGTCTGGCTCGTCGGGTCGAGACCGTCGGGGTCGGCTGGACGGAGGTCGGCAGCCCGGATCGACGAGCTCGGGCACCAGCCGCCCGAGATCGCCCCGCCCAGGGCCGAGGATCGCCGGCAGCGCCGCCGGCGCGACCGATCGACGGAGCGAGCGGAGGACACCGACGATCGGGGCGTACGGCGGGCCGGCCGATCCGAGCGGCAGGCACGCTCCGTCGAGGACCAGCTCACCGATGGCTCGGCGTCGAGCCGCGAACTCGTCGACCAGACGGCTCTTGCCGGCACCCGCCTCGCCCGCCACGAGGACGACCCGCGGCCGACCCGACGACGCGTCAGCGGCGGCGGCCTCCAACCGAGCCAGCTCCCGATCCCGGCCCACGAACCGCCGTGTCGGCATGTGCCGCGTCCACCCCGCCCGCGATGATACGCGCGGGCCACGGCGCGGATCGGCCTACGCGGGGATCGACGCCTCGACCAGGGCGAGTCGCGGCACGCAGCGCGCGAGCGAGCCCGGCACAGCAGCGTCCGGGTCGCGACCTGGCTGCGCCCGATCCGGCTCGCGAGCTCCGGGCCGGACATCCCGGCCGCCGCGAGGAGGACGACCTCGCGGTCGCGGTCGCCGAGGCACGCCGAGCGCCGCCCGGATGGCTGCGCCCGCTTCGCGATCGAGGACGACATCCTCCGGGGAGCGCGTCACGTCGCCCCGCACGAGGCTCACCGGCGTGTGCACGTGGCGACCGCGGTCCGACGGCCGCGGCTCGTCGCGAGATTGGCGGCCACGCGGTACAGCCAGGCGCGGGGGTCAGTCGGGCCGCGGCCCTCGATCACCTCCCGGTGGAGGCGCAGGAACGTCTCATGGGTGAGGTCCTCGGCCGCCTCCGCGTCCCGGGTCCGGACCCGAAGGAACCGGACGATCTCCTCCCGGTACTGCTCGTAGGCGATCGCCACGGCGGCGTCGGCCAGGCCCCCGACCGCCCGGCCGCTCGACCGCGCCGACCGTCGGCCACATGCTGCTCGGCATCCATCGTCGTCGCTCCAGCGGGTGCCGGCGCATCTGGCCGGGCCTTGGAGCGACCGTCGGGCTAAGACCCCCGTGGGCGGATCGGGCAGCTGCCCTAGGCCGAGGGCGGATCGGGCGATTCCCGCCGGGAGTCGACCCGCGCGGCGTCGGGCGCACGCGGGCGGACGACGAAGACCCGACTCCGGACGATCGCCCGGTCCTCGAGGAGGGTCGTCGTCTCGACCTCGTAGCTGGCGATCTCCTCGAGCCCGTCAGTGCTGAGGTAGCGCCGGCTCGGGTCACCGATGAGGACGCGGATCCCGCGATCCGCGGCGTCCTGGAGCCACGGTCGGAAGCGCGCAGCGAGCGGACCCTCGTACCACGTGTCGGCGGCGAGCAGGACATCGACATCCGGGGTGGGCTCGTCGAGCAGGTCGCGCCCGATGTACCCCAGTCGGACGGCATTCGCCCGGGCGTTCAGGGCGACGGCGGCCTCGGAGAACGGGTCGATGTCGGCTGCGGCGACCTCCGCGGCGCCCGCGACGACCGCGGCGATCGCCACAAGGCCGCTGCCGGTCGCGATGTCGAGGACGCGCCGGCCGGCGACCTCGTCCGGCCGCTCCAGGACGTAGCGCGCGAGGGCAAGTCCGCCGGCCCAGGGGAAGGCCCAGAACGGGATCGGTGCATCAGGGTCTGCGGTCGCTTCCTGGGTCGCCCGCCAGACCGGCCCGAGATCGTCGGCGATGTAGAGGCGGATCCCCGGGACTCGCGGGACCGGTCGCAGGCGCGTGTGCCGGGCGACGATCGCCCGCCGACGCGACAGCGGGACCCGGCGGTGATGCGGCTCCTGGACCGGGTCCGGGCGGCCGTCGGTCCGTGCGCACATCGGCGACAGGGTGACAGACGGCATCGACGGTTGCCGAGGGCACGGATGGACCGATGTCAGTCGCCGATCGCGGGCGTCGGCCCGAACATCGCTGGCAGCGACCCATTCCCCGACATCAGACCGGAGCCCCTCACGATGAACAACGTCATCCAGCTGTCCAGCGTCCGGTCCGTCGCGCCCTCGAACGGCGCACGGGCCCTCGAAGCGCTCACGAGCCGCCTCGCCCGCGAGCACGACCAGCATGAGACGCCGATCGTGCCCTGCTACCTGTGCCTCCACGGCGTCCCGCGCCAGCGCGGACGTCCTCGCGAAGGCGGCCTGATCCGCCGTTCCGCGGTGAGGGGATCGAGCGAGGCCCCCGGAGGCCGAACCACACCGCCGGGGGGACGATGTCTCGCATCCCCCGGAGGCCTCGAGGGTGACAACGACGTCGACCCCACGACGTTAGGGCACAGCCGTCCCATGCCCGACCGACGACGGACAGCTCGAGGGGCGCCCATCGCTGGGCGCCCCTCGTGGAGTGACCGGGTGAACACGGTGACCGTGATGACGACCCGGTGTCGTCAGCGCGGATGCCGATCGATCACTTCGGCGCTGGCGGGACCTTGCAGCTCACCTCGGTGGCGTTGCCGGAGGTATCGACCACGCGGAGGATGGCGTCGCCCTTCAGCTTCAGATGCGAGACGATCACGCCGGGACCAGGACGATCGTCGTTCGGCTTCGCGCCCGGCGCCTGGGTGATCTTGACCTTGTCGCCGCTGGCGAACGGATCCGAGACGAACGAGCTGCCGTCGTCCCGGATCACGATCGACGCGACGCCGACCGCATCCGTGCCGGTCAGCTGATAGAACCCATCGGGGTTCTGGCCGCTCTTGCCGGCGTTCGGTCCGGCCTTCGGCACGTTCTTGCCGCTGGGGTTCGTGGTCTCGACGCAGGCGGCTTCAGGCGGTGTGGTGTCCTGCCAGATCTTGACCGCGGTCGCACAGTCGGTCTCGGGGACGTCGCCCGCGCTGGTGATCGTGAAGCAGGCCTGGATCATGTCCGTGCCGATCCCGGCCGTGCCCTGGGTCGCCAGGTACGTGAAGTCGGCGTCGCCGGAGCCGTCGGTGTTCGCGGTCCCGGTCTTTCCGACGTTCGGGCCTGAGGTGATCGAGAAGCTGACCGTCCGGCCGCCGACGGTCGTCCCGGCGGCGATCGTGGCCGTCACGGTGTGGGTCTGCCCCGGCGTGCCGAGCTCGTTGGTCGCCGTCGGCGGGCTCAATGAGATGTCGAGGACATGGACGGTCTCGCACGCCGCCGTCGACGAGGGTGTGTCGGAGAACGTGTCGTGGCCCGTGGCTGTCGCGCAGATCTGATGATCACCCGCCGCCAGGCCGGTGATCGCAACGCTGTAGTCGACGCTGACGGGACCGTCGGCCGGAGTCGATGGAGTGGTCGGGACCAGGACGGCGGTGCCGCCGTCGACGGCCACCTCGACCTTGTCCAGGACCGATCCGATCAGGTCGGGGATCAGGTCGGGCAGGGTATTCGGGTCCGTCACGGCCGTGCAGGTGCCACCGCCGAGAGCGATGTCGTTCAGGCTGACGTCCACGCCACCACTGCACGAGGACCCGCTGCCGATCGCGAACGTGTTCGACACGACGCCCAGGTCGGACAACGTGGTCAGCGACGCACTGCCGCTCCCGCCCTCGTTCTGGATCCCGTCGGACAGGAAGATGAGGAACTTGTGGCTTCCGGCGTCGGCCTGCTGGAAGTACCCGACAGCGACGGCAAGGCCTGCGGCGAAGTTCGTGCCGCTGCCGGGCGCGAGTCCACCGAGAGCCGTGCCGAACGCGGGGTCGGTCAGCGCGCCCAGGCCGAAGAGCGAGAAGCCGGCGCTGTCGAAGCTGCCGAGTCCGGTGTTCGTGAACGAGCCTGACGTCGCTGCGGCGCTGTTCAGGCCGGTCACGAACGTCTGCTCGCACGCAAGGACGGTCCCGCACGCTCCGCCTGACAGGGCGGTGCTGCCCGACTGGTCGACGATGTAGACGATCGTCGCGTCAGGCGTCCCGGTCCCGACGCTGGCGGTGCCCGAGGCGGTGACGGTGTCGCCGACCAGGTAGTCGGTGTCAGCCGCCGGGCTGTCCAGCGAGATATCCAGGCTCGCGCCGTTCGCAAGGGTCGTCGTTGAGGAGCTGGCCACCGCGGGTCCGATGAGCAGCAGGTTCGCGGCGATCGCCGCGGCGAGTCCGATGCTCAGCCCCAAAGGCCGTCGACGGGAACGCATGGTCCCTCCCGATGTTCGTGGGATGGTGTCGACCGTTCGCGGGCGGCCGGGGTGGCGTGGATGCGCCGATGGGCATCTACCTCTGCCTTCGGCGGTGGTGGGCGGGTCTCTCGCAGACCCTCCCGCAGGGACGTCAGCCGGGCGGCTCCCGACCGTGGTGGGGGCGGCCTCCCGTCGCCAGTGTCAGGTCGTGGACGCGAACATCCGTACGTCGACCGACCATTCCGTCGCGGCGCTCGTCGGCGCCTGCCGTGCGATCCGGGGTCACGATGACCGGCCCTCCCAGCGGGCTGTCTTCCTCCCCGCCGGTCTACTCCCGCCGTCGACAGCGGGGCAAGAGGGACCATCGTCGGGTCCTGGTGCCGAACGATGGTCCGCGGCACCAGGCCCCACGCACGAAACAACGGCGGTCGGTGCCAGGACGGGCCGTTGACCGATGGCTGGGGGGTTGTCGTCGGGTCAGGTATCGGTGCGCGACGTCACCGAGCAGGGGCCCCGGCGCGCGTGCAGTGAGGATCGGGGTTCCTCCTGGGGAGCCGGGGCCCCAGTCGATGCTGGACCCCTGCGATCGGACGATGCAACCTCCCCGAACCATCGCTATCTCGTCCAGTCCGCAGCCGTCCGCCCACCGATCCGATAGTCCTGTGTGGCGGCTCGGACCTCTCTTGCACCCCGGGCATGGCGCAAGTGAACGATGCGGTGACTCGTCACCGGGTCGACGATCGCGGGCGATGGGAACCCCCACCGGCAAGACGCGCCCACCGCGGGGATCGATCCGGGTCGCTCTCGCCGTGGTCGTCGCCATCGGTCTCGGGGCGTGCCAGGCCACACCGCCCGCGACGCCACAGGGGTTCGCGGGACCTCCGGCGACGCCGGGCGGATCGGAGGCGGCGAGTCAGCCGACGCCCGCGGGCTCGACCGATGAAGCCACGAGCGGCCCGGCGTTCGACTCGGCCAGGAGCGTGATCGACGGAGCGGACACCACGGACCCGGATTCGATCAGCGCGATCGGCGCCATCCGTTTCACGGAGGAGGGAGCCGCGGCGGCCGCCCAGGCGATCCGGTCGGGTGCGACCGGCGACACCCTGTGGGCAGCGACGTGGGTGTACGGCGCCGCTGGCACCGACGCGGACGTCCTGCTGCCGCTCCTGTCATCGACCGACCCGACGATCCGCGCCCTCGCCGCAGCGCCGCTGCTGGCGTGGGGCCGGCGCGAGGCTGCGGAGGAGCTCGTCAAGCTCCTGGGCATCGATGGCGACGTCCGCGGCTCGGACCCACCACTCCGGGTCAGCGACTTCGCGGGCGGCACGCTCGCCCGCTTCGTGACCGGGCCGACGATCGCGACGGATGCCAGTCCTGCGGACCGCGCTACCGCGTGGTCGGCGTGGCTCGCCGCGAACGGGGCCACGATGCAGTTCGACCCGACGACCGCGACCTGGTCCGCGCCATGATCGGTCGCTCCCGACCACCGACGATCCGGCGCGCGATCGGACTGCTGGTGGTCGTCATCGCCCTGGCCGGGACCGTCCTCACCGGGCACGTCGCTGCAGCCGGCAGGGCCAATGGCGTCACCTGGTCGATCGACCACACCGCCAAGACCATCACCGCCACTGTCCGGATCACGCTCGTGCCGACGTGCGCCACGCCGCAGTTCCAGGCCGCGAAGTTCGGCCAGGCTCGGTCGAGCTGGTGCACCGTCGATCAGGCGATCGCCGATCAGATCAAGGCCAGCATCGAGAGCATCTGGAACGGCAAGGATTACTACTGTTACGACGTCATCGTGAAGGTCGACATCAAGATCGATGACGATCCGAACGGGCCCGATCCGACGGACCGGGTCAAGGTCCGTGTCGATCAGACGCCGGGATCCGTGGTGACCAGGACCGTGACTCGCCGGAATGCGGGTGCGGCGTGGGACGGCAACTCGCCGAGTGACGCGCTCACGCCGATGAACAACGGCGCCGGCTCGTCCACCTGGGCGTATCCCCCGCTCGGCGGACGAGCGAACATCTACGCCCACGAGACGGGCCACATCCTCGGCCTCCAGGACGGTTACGAATACGTCGTCGATGCGAACGGCGACTACGTCCGCGACGCGAATGGCGACCCCATCACTCGAGATCGGCCCGGGGCGAAGCAGGACCTCATGACGGACGAGTCGAACTCGAACATCGATGTGTCGACGATCCGGCGGATGGTCGAGCGAGCCGGGTATGACAAGCGCCAGCTCAAGTGCAACTACAAGATCGACCAGGCATCGATGGGCGGCCGCATCACGGGCACGAAGTGCGATCCCCTCGGCGGCCAGTGGGTCGCCCAGGGCACGTACAGCTTCGGCCCCGCGGACGGGCAGCAGGAATGGATCATGACGATCAACGAGGCGAACCTGACGGGCGACTACATCTACACCGACCACCAGGTCGCGAACTTCGGCCCCGTGACGACCACCACGGACGGGACAGCTGTGGGTCGCGCGACCCTGAAGATCGATGAAGAGCTCGTCGCCACCTTCCACCTGGTCGAGCGGGTCCACACGTTCACGTCGACGACGAACAAGGGCGGCAAGGGCCACGACCAGAACGCCCCGCTGACCTCCCTCGACATGACCTGGAAACCGATCGGGAAGTGCCCACCCTGATCGAACGGGCTACGCCGATCATGCGCCGGCGCCCATCGGGAGCGCTGGGACTAGGGAGCGAGGGAGGCGACGAGCCCAGCGAAGAGGGCCTGGTTCGTCGCTGTGTCCGGGCCTCTGAGACAGGCGGACACAACGTATCCGGGAAAGCGCGTGACCGACTCGTGATCGCCCCCGATCTCGGCGCACCAGTCCTGGGGCGCGATCTCGCTCGGCTTCGGCGTCGGGTTCGCCAGTTGGAGCGTCCCGGAGCCCGCGAAGGTCACGAGGATGCTGCCGGGTGGGAGGGTCGCGAGCGGCTTCCAGCAGTCCGTGGCGGCGGCGCGAGCCTCGGTCGGGCATGGGTCGGCGATCGGAGCGTCGCTGAGGAACAGGAGCGGACCGACCGGGGCGGTCCAGATTCGCGGCGTCAGCACGTGCCAGCTCGCGGGAGCCATGAAGGTCCCATTGTCGAAAGGGACCTCGACGAAGTCGACGGGGACCGGGTATGGCGATGGCGACGGCACGCTGCTCGGTGACAGCGATGCCGGGCTCCGTGGTGGCGAGGCGGTCACCGCAGGCGAAGGGCTGGGAGGCGTGACGGCGCATGCAGCCAGCGCGACGGCGAGGGCGACGAGCGCAAGGGGAGCCTTCATGCGTCACGTGTCCTTGGGCATGTGTTGAGACCGTCAGCCTAGACGCCCTTCTTGAGGCTCCGAGTTCCCATCGTGACAGCCGACCTGGCGGCGGGTCGGGCTACCCTCGGGTCGATGCTCGAACCGAAGCCCGTCCGACTCCACGCTGCCCACCGTGCCGCGCCCAGTCGAGGAACACAGCACCGACGAGGAGCCAGTAGAGGACCCAGCGGTGACGCGGCCAACGCTCGGGTGGCGTCATCGGCTCATCCGAGACATCGTCGGGCAGTCTGAGGTGGCGAGGCTCCCGCGGTCCATTCCATCGCAGAGACGGGTCATCACGGCCCCAGGAGCCTCGATCATGGGAACGAGCGGCTCGCCCGTGTGTTGGGGGGGTGCGGTGCGTGTCGCCACCGTCAGGCACCGGCACGCCGCGGCCAACAGTCCGGGGGGATGGACGGCCAGGCCTTCTACCCACGATGCGGGACCGCGCGCAATGGTGCGTTCCGCTACTGCCGCTCATGCGGGCTCGACCTCTTCGGCGACAGTCGGCGGGTGCCGGAGCGTGCCGGCGGGTTTCCGCCTCCTGTCCGGCGATCTCCGGCCGCTCCGGGAGATGGCGGTCGACACACTCTGAGGGTCTGGACGATCCCCTAAGGCGAGGCGCTGGTTGCCTGGGGCCCTGGGTTCCCGCCTAGGGTCCCAGGTGCCCCCTGGAGGGCCAGCAAGAGAAGGACCATGAGTACGACTGCACCGAGGAAGATCGCTGCGTATGCCACGGGCCGTGAGACGGCGGAGTCCCTCACTGTCGACCTGCATGGCGGGCTTCCGAGGGTAGGCCGTTGACCATCATCGGGGTCAGATGTGGGCCGTGCCGAGCGAGATGTAAAGCAGCCCGATCAGGGCGACGACCGTCAGCACCCCGGCCACCCATCCCGCAACGACGTACCGTGTCACGACAGGCCTCCTCTCGTCGCGGCGAGGCTAGGTCGGCCATCGTCCAGGGTCAATACCCCGATGGTCGCTCGGAAACGCTCCTCCGCGGGTGGGAGACACTCTCGCGCATCGCGCACGTCGCGCCACAACAGCCCCCCACCCCCTCCCCCTCGCAAGACCGGGGCGTCGCCGCCACTGTTTCTGGACCGCGCCAGGTCGCTCGAGACGGGGACGACCGAGCCCGCGGCGAGCTCCTGATCGGGCCCGGACGCGGCCAGGACCGGACCAGAGCAAGGGACCTGGTGAGGCAGATCAGGACCCTGTCCGAAACCTGGTGGCTGCCAGCGTGGCTGCCAGAGAGGCCGACGGAGGGCCCGTGAGGAGGCCCGGGACGGCCATTTCGTGCGTGAGAGTGTGGTGAGCCCGGAAGTGTCTGAATTCACCTCATCCTAGACAGCTGTCGCAGGACATCGTGGACACCTTCGAAGGAGGGCATCCACGATGGGCCTGGCGCGCTACGTGGTGGACGCGGTCGTGGTCGAGGGCCGCAGCCCGACGGAGATCGCGCGGCGACACGGGATCTCGAGGGCCTGGCTGTACCAGTTGCTGGCCCGCTATCGGGCAGGCGGCTATCCGGCCCTCGAGCCACGGTCGCGGCGACCTCACTCGACCCCGGGCCGGACACCGCCTGAGGTCGAAGTCGCGATCCTTCACCTCCGCTCGGAGCTGACCGAGGCGGGTCACGACGCGGGGCCCGCGACGATCGCCCACCACCTGGCGCAGCGTCTCGGCGAGAGCCCCTCGCCGGCGACGATCTGGCGGATCCTGCGACGCCACGGCCGGGTGACGCCCCAGCCGCACAAGCGACCGCGCTCGTCGTTCATCCGCTTCGAGGCGGCCCTGCCCAACGAGCTGTGGCAGGCCGACACGACCCACTGGCGTCTGGCCGACGGCACCGATGTCGAGATCCTCGACTTCATCGACGATCACTCCCGGCTGTGCCTCGCGGCCGATGCCTTCCGGACGGTCAAGGCGCTCGATGTCGTGCGCACCTTCCACGCCGCGGCCGACCGTCATGGCCTGCCGGCCGCCCTGCTGACCGACAACGGGGCGGTCTTCAACGGTGGCCCGAGACGGGGCCGGGTGCTGCTCCAGGCGGAGCTCGACCGGCTCGGCATCGTGGCCAAGCACTCGACCCCCAACCACCCCCAGACGTGCGGCAAGGTCGAGCGCTTCCACCAGACCCTCAAGCGGTACCTGGCCCGCCAGCCGACGGCCGCGTCGCTGGCCGTTCTCCAGGCCCAGCTCGACAGCTTCCGGCGCTACTACAACGCCGAGCGGCCGCATCGAGCGCTGGGGGGCCGGCCGCCGCTCGCGGCGTTCGATCAACGGATAAAGGCGGGACCCGTGGTCGAACGCGGCCTCCGCCACTTCCGGGTCCGCGAGGACAAGGTCAGCAAGGGCGGCAACGTGACCGTCCGGTACCTGAGCCGGCTGCGCCACATCGGGGTCGGCCGGGCCTACACCGGTGAGCGGGTGAAGATCCTCATCGCCGACGACCATGTCCGGGTCGTCCGGGCCGACGGACTGCTGATCCGGGAACTCGTGCTCGACCCCGACCGCGACTACCAGCCGCGCCTACACTCCGTCCACGATGACGTGAGACAGGTGTCCACGATGTCCTGAGAGAGGACAGTGGTGAGCCCGGAAGGACTTGAACCTTCAACCCGCTGATTAAGAGTCAGCTGCTCTGCCATTGAGCTACGGGCCCATCGGTCGATCGTGACGACCGGCGCGGGCGATGGTATCGCAAGATGTGCCATCGAGGCTCGGACCGCCGACGTTCATCGCGGCCGTGCGACGACCGATCGGCGACGCGTCCGCGCGCCTTGTCCGAGCACCTCGTGCCGGCCGCGAGTGCCCAGGCGCCCGGCAGAGCCTTGCGTTCGACGCGGAGCTCCAAGCCCGGAGGCTCGCCCTCCGACGCTACTGACGCGCCATCGCGATCCGTAGCCGCTCCTCCGGAGTGATGAGGTGGTCGAGATCCTCGGCGGCCTCGTCGATGTCGATCTGGACCCAGTCGATCCGCCCGTTGAACGCCTGGCCGGCCGACCCGAGATCGTCGGTGACGGGGGTCCCCGTGTCCTGACCAAGGTCAGTCGTCTCGTCGCCCGAGAAGATCAGCGGCACCGTCCCGTCGAGCCGGCCCTCGCCGACCTGGGTGCCGTCGAGGAACAGCTTCGCCGTCCCGCCCTTGCCCAGTCCCCCGCCGTCATAGGTGAACTCCATGCGCAGCTGGTGCTCGCCGCCAGGGATCGCGGCGTCGCCGTAGACCTTGAAGCGGCGCAGGCCGAGCAGGTTGTAGCAGTACGCGGGCTTGCCGTCCTTGGCGTACAGGCTCCAGCCGCCGAACGCGCCGCCCTGGGCGATGATCACGCCGTCGGCGCCACCATCGGGGACCTGCAGCTTCGCGGTCACCGCGTGTGACTTGTTCTTGGTCACGATGACTGAGTTCTCGGTCAGGCGGCCCATGCCCCCGAACAGCAGCTGGCGCGTGCCGTGGATGAGCTGTGGCCGTCCGGCCAGGTCCGAGTTGAAGCGCTCGACGCGCCGATCGTCGAGCGGCAGCACGTTGTGCTTGGCCGCCTCGATGAGGAACAGGCGCTGCAGGTGGTGCAACCTGTCGGGCTGCTCCTTCGCAAGGTCGTGGGCCTGGGTCCAGTCGTCCGGCGCGTACAGCTCCCAGACGTCGTCGTCGAAGGCTGGCAGCTGGGCCATGACCCACGGCGTGCTGTGCCGCGTGACCGCCGTCCAGCCCTTGTGATAGATGCCGCGGTTCACGAACATCTCGAAGTACTGCGTCTCGTGGCGATCGGGGGCGGACGCTTCGTCGAAGGTATAGGCGAGGCTCACGCCCTCGTACGGGACCTGCTGGACGCCGTTGACGAAGGTCGGCTCGGGCAGCCCGATCAGCTCGAGCACGGTGGGCGCCACGTCGATGACGTGATGGAACTGACTGCGGATCTCGCCCTTGGCCTTGATCCGTTTCGGCCAGCGGACGATCGTCCCGTTGCGGGTCCCGCCCCAGTGGCTCGCCACCTGCTTGGTCCACTGGTAGGGCGTGTCCATGGCGTGCGCCCAGCCCACGGCGTAGTGGTTGTACGCCGCCGGGGTGCCGAACGCGTCGATGTGCCTGGCCATGAAGTCGACGGTCTCGAGGGCGGCCGCGCCGTTGAGCATCAGCATCTCGTTGAAGCTGCCGTGCACGGTGCCCTCGGCCGACGCGCCGTTGTCGCCCGTGATGAGGATCACCAGGGTGTCGTCGAGGATCCCGAGGTCCTCGACCGCGTCGATCAGGCGCCCGACATGGAAGTCGGTGTGCTCCATGAAGCCCGCGTAGACCTCCATCTGGCGGGCCAGCACCGGCTTGAGCGCATCGGGCATGTCGTCCCAGGCCGGGATCTCGGGCGGTCGGACCGTGAGCTCGGCGTCGGGCGGGATCACCCCCAGCGCCTGCTGGCGGGCGAACGTCTCCTCGCGGAGCCTGTCCCAGCCCTGGTCGAACCGGCCCTTGTACCTGGCCGACCATTCCGGGGCGACGTGGTGCGGGGCGTGTGTCGCTCCGGGCGCGAAGTACACGAAGAACGGCTTGTCCGGCATCAGCGACTTCTGCTGGTGGATCCAGCCGATCGCGTGGTCGGTCAGGTCCTCCGTCAGGTGATACCCCTCCTCGGGGCTGCGGTCCGGCTCGACCGGCGTCGTGCCGTCGTAGAGCGCCGGCGCGTATTGGTTGGTCTCGCCGCCGATGAAGCCATAGAAGTGCTCGAAGCCGCCGCCGACGCTGGGCCAGGCGTCGAATGGGCCCATCGGGCTCGTCTGCCAGACCGGTACCTCGTGACACTTGCCGAACTGCGCGGTCGAGTAGCCGTTGAGCTTGAGCGTCTCGGCCAGCGGGGCGCAGCTGTTCGGACGGACCGAGCTGTAGCCCGGCGCCGACGTCGCGAGCTCGGTCACCCCGCCCATGCCCACGGTGTGGTGGTTGCGCCCGCTGAGCAGCGCGGCGCGCGTCGGGGAGCACAGCGACGTCGTGTGGAAGCGCGTGTACTTGAGGCCGTCGGCCGCCAGCCGCTCGAAGCTCGGGGTCCGGGGCGCGCCACCGAAGGCGCTGTTGGACCCGAAGCCGGCGTCGTCGATCAGGATGATCAGCACGTTCGGGGCCCCGGCCGGTGGTCGGATCGGCTCGATCGGCGGAAACGACGTGTCGGGGTCCTTGGCGTCGTAGGTCGTGACCCCGACGTGGGGACGGGCCGGGATCGGCAGGACGGCCCGACTGGCCTCGTTGATGCCCATCGGCGGTTCTCCTCGTGGATCGACGATCGGAGCGGCATCTGACGCGACGACCGGGCGGCGTGTCTCCTGCCTCGCACGATAGGTGGCGCTGGATCCACGACATCATCCGGATGGGCTGAAACGCCGCCACGCTCCAGAGTCACCCGAATGGGATGGTGCCATCCCCGACGAGCCGGCCGATGATGGTCCGGCCGCCCCATCCGTGGCGAGTCGATCCCGAGAGGAAGGAATGCATGACAGATCGATCACTCGATGAGTTGGGACCCGTCGACTACCTGGTCGTCGAGTTCCCGGTCGGACAACAGAACTTCACCGGCGAAGGTGCCGCCGAGCTCATGAGGCTCCATGACGCCGGGATCATCCGGATCATGGACGTGCTGATCCTCGCCAAGGCCGATGACGGCTCGGTCGAGGCGATGGAGCTCTCGGATCTGGACGAGCTCGGCGAGCTGAGGCGCCTGGAGGCCGAGCTCGCCCAGACCCTCGCCACCGACGACGTCGCCCACCTTGCCGCGGCGATGGACCCGGGCAGCGTCGCCGGGGTCCTGGTCTACGAGAACGTGTGGGCCGCCCCATTCGCATCGGCGATGCGCCGCGCCGGCGGTCAGCTGATCGCGAACGGCCGGATCCCCATCCAGGCCCTGATCGCCGCGATCGAGGCCGACGAGGCCGAAGCGGCCCTCGAACCAGTAGGAGCCTGACATGCCGCTCGGTCCAGGTCGTGCCGGAAGGGGAGTCATCGGCGCTCCCGTCGCCAAGGCCGCCGTCGTCACGGCGGCAGTCACCCCAGGCCCGTCACCCGTCGCGAAGGCCGCGGTCGTGGGCGCCGCCGTCGGACCCGGTCCATCGCCGGTCGCGAAGGCGGCGGTCGTGGGCTCCGCCGTCGGACCCGGTCCATCGCCGGTCGCCAAGGCCGCGGTCGTCGGCGCCGCCGTCACCCCCGGTCGCCGGCGGTTCTAGCCTCCTGGGTCGCGAGTCCGACGGGCCGGCCCGAAGGACGCGCGACCCACGCCGGCGTCGCCTTCAGTCGCCTGTGCAGGAGATGCTGGCGGTCGCCGACAAGGACCTGGAGGCTCCAAAGCACGAACGGGGCGGAGTCGGTACGACCGGGTGCGAGCGAGGTTCGCCTGGACCTCGCGACGCTGCTCGGCGCGTACGGGTCGTGCCGTCTCCTGCGCCTATGATCGACGGCGTGGCGGGCATCAGCAGCACCTTCGGGCGGCCTCGACCTGAGCGGTCGATCGCGCGTCACGCAACCGCCACCGGACTTCGAAACCGATGCCGAGGTCTTCGTCGACCTCGCGGATGACGGGATGTCCGGCCGGCAAGAGGTGCTTCGGGCCAGATCGATCGGCGGCACCGAGCACGAGATCGGAAGCATCCCCTTCTTCGCGTACGGTGTCGCCCGCTTCGACATCGTGAGTGCTATCGCAGCTGGAGACCGTCTCGAGCTGGATCAGGTCCTTCGACGGTCGGGCCACAGAACACTTCGCATCGCTGTGAAGGACGAAAGCCGCCTGGAGCACATCCATGAGGCCTTGCATGCTCTGTTGTCGACAAGCGATCTCGCGACGGAATGGCATTCGGCCGGTTACGCGGCCGTCGACCTGCCGGGACCGCTACGGGAGGTCGGGCTGTTGCCAAGGCTCGAACGACTCGCCGGGGACGGGGCGATCGAATTCGAGATCGTCGAAGCGGTGTGAATCCGCCCCGTTGATGCGAAGCCTCGATCGTCGGGAAGCCCGGCTGTGACGAGCGACTGGCGCGTCCTGATCTCCCAGCTTCTGTCCGTCAGATCGCAGATCTACGAGATCGACCAGGGCCGGATCTGGGGCTATGCGCTTCCGCGGGTCGCGGCTTCCGAGGAGGACATCGAACGTGCCGAGCGACGGCTTGGCAGGCGCCTGGAGCCTGGATATCGGACCTTCCTGACGTTTGCCAACGGTTGGCCCCACATCGCTCAGGATGGCCTCCTGTTCGGCACCGAGGAACTTGGTCAAGGGGAGGACTGGGCGATCGCGGTCGAGACCCTCGGGGTCGTCGCTGAGCACTCATCTGACCCCCCGACCGATGCTGGCCCGCCGACGCTCATCCCGATCATGTTGAGCCGATCGACGCCGAGCCTTGTCGTGCTGGGTCAGGCGGAGAGGGACAGCATCGTCTCCTGGTATTACTCGGGGAGCCTGGTCGATCGATGGGCGAGCTTCGAGGGCTACTTTCGCGCCCTGATCGTCCTTGCAACGAACGATCTTGATGCCGTGAGGACAGACCCCGAGCTTCGGCAGCTGCTCATCGACTAGGCGGCCGGGCCGCATCCAGGCACCGAGACCGCGGATCTCACACCAGCGGGCCTGGACGCGGAGCTCGCAACACTATGCTGCCCGGGTGCGGTTCCTGCGACGCGCGGACGACTCGGCCCACGACACGATCCTGGCCCACTACCGCCGGACATTGTCCGGCCGGGAAGTGGTCTCGGTGCCATGGACACCGGAGCACATGGCCAACCGGCTGCCCGACCTCCATCTGGCCAAGGTGAAACCGGCCAAGAAGGGTCAGTTCTGGATCTTCGCCACCATCGGAGCGTGGCGCGCGACCGAGTCGACAGGGCATGGAACCGAGTTCGTGGCTGTTGCCCGGACCAAGGACCGCCGCCGTGATGACCCAGCTCGGCCAGATCGCGTACTACCATGCCGGACCCCCCGAGAACCGCCTGGGGGTGGGGCACACCTTGAGCCTTGGCGAGGGCTGGGTCCCGGGATCGCCACTTGACGCCGTGCTCGTGTCGCTCCCGTATCTGTGGGGCCCGGCTATTGAACACTGCCGGGTAGGCCGACGACATGTGCAGGTCCTGTGGCTCCTGCCGATCTACGAAGAGGAGCGCGCCTTCGCCCGTGAGCATGGGCTCGATGCGCTCGAACGGCGCTTTACATTCGCGCATCTCGACTACCTGGATCCGTTCCGCAAGTCGCTCGCATAGCGTCGACGGGCCAGCGTTCGAGCAGACCCTTCCCGATCAGGGACGGTAGACGCCGGCATCCTCTCGAGCGAGTACGGCTGGCACGGCGCTCAGATACCACTCCCAGTACCGTCGACGAAGGTGAGCATCGCCGGCATCTGGCTCCCATGTCGCGCCGCCCGATGCCGCGATGCTGGCATGGAAGCAGGCGTCCCACTCGTCGGGATCGAAGTCAAGCTCTGAGGTACCCACAGGCGATTCCCTGTCCCAGATCGCTGCCGCGGCCGCAGCCCACGCCGCGAATCCCGCAGCGATCGGCCTGAAGTCGGTCGCTTCGGCCGTCCTGTCGTCCAAGTCTGTCTTGACCGTGCCGATGAGCAGGTCAGCGCGTGCCTGGTCCCGCCCATCGAGCCGCGCGTCGAATGCCTCGTCTAGGAGGTCGTATGGTCGGTCGTCGCCGGGATACGCCTTCGTCCACGCTGACCTGACGCGAAGGGCGGCCTCGCGTTCGAGGCGTGCCCATGCCAGATGCCCCGCCTTGGCGCCGCCTGCCGCCTCGCGCAGCCCCTGTCTGATCCGGACGCGGACGGATACGGCAGTTCGCCCGCGCTGTCGATCGAGTCCCTCGCGTCTGCGAGAATCGTCCGGAACATCTCATCCATCGCTTGACACTACACAACGCGGGAGAGCCCGACGATCCCGAGACTCGCGCCGTGACTGAGCATCGGTCCTGGTCGCCGGAGCCATTGGGCCTCGTTTCGACGGAGGGTGGCCCGCTGTTGCTCGCCGACAGGATGAGCGTCGGCGGCTGGACGGGCATCGACGGCGACGACTACCACCAGCTCTGGCACGCGCTCGAGCCGTCGGACCTTCGCGCGCTCGAGATTCGTAGAGGCGACGTCGAAGCGCTGGCCTGGAACGTGCCAACGGGTACGACCGATGTCTGGCGAGTCGGGCCTTCGTCCATCCTCCTCACCCGCGCCTGGCTCGAGGATCCCGAGGGCGATGGCAGCTCGCTCGCTGCTCCTCGGATGGGACATGGGACGCGCCTAGGCGATTTCCGCATACGTTCGGGGTGGCTTGTCGTCATGTGGGCGACCGAGGCTGGCCCGGACGTCCTCGCCGTCGAGCCGCGAGACGGCCTTGCGCTCGACCTCTCGGTCGGTCGTTCGGGTCTTGTCGTCGCGCTGTCGGATGGGGATTACGAGTGCTGGGGAGACGAGGTCCAGGTGGGCGAGGAGTTCGCGCTGCGCTGCCTGATCCAGGCAGAGTCCCGAGGGACGGTCCCGCCGACGTAGTCTTCGGGTCCTTGGCTGGGCTATGACCCCTCGCCCTTGCGGCGGAAGAAGCGACCGAGCCCCCGCCGCCCGAGCCGGCGTCACGAACCTTGGCGACCTGGGCCTCGATGCCCGCGGCCACCGGGACGAAGAAGTCGGTCGTTCGAGACTCCAGCCGTTTGGCGACCAGGTTCGGCGGGAACACGAGGATGTCGCCGGGCTGGCCGTGGACGGCCATCTCGGTCCCGTACTCGTCCTCGACCACCTTCCACGACAGCCCGAGGTGATCTACGAGGTACTGGCCGAACGCGACGCCGAACATGTTGACCGAGGGGTTGGCGTCCTCTGTGCCCGCCACCCATCGACTCAACCATGCTGTCCACGCGGCGTCGAGCGCCGGTGGATCGACGGGAGCGCCATCGGCCAGCGGGTATCCGCTCGCGACAACGGCTTGTCTGGCCGCGCCGACGTTTTCGCTCACCCAGCTCATCTCTGATGGGTTCAGGTCGCTCAGCTTCTGGCCCACGGTGCCTCCGGATACCGTTCCCGACCGATGGAGCGCAGCTGCTCCGGCCCGATGCAGCTCTAGCCTACCCGCGGCCTGAACGGTGTTCGGCGTGCCGACGCTCCATCGCGTCCTGGGCCGAGCGACGCCGTTCGCGCTACTTCAGCAGGTCGCTCACCGACCAGACCTGGTCCAGGACGAACGAGCCATCGGTCGCCGGGTCGACGAGGTTCGCCTGGGCCTGGTCGAGCATGATGTACGGGTGGAGCCGGGCCTGGGCGAGCTCGTCCCGACCCAGGTCAGCTCGACGATCACGCCCTCCTGGGTCTGGCGGCTCCAGTCCTGGCCGAACAGGAAGTTGCCGTGGCTCGAGATCGCGAACCGCGGGCCCCGATCCCCCTCGGTCAACGCGATCGCGGCGGCCCAGTGGGTCCCGTGGCCGATGACATCGTCCGCGCCGGCGGCGAAGAACGCCGCCATCTGGTCGCGCTGGCGCTTCGATGAACGTCGTTGTGGTACTCGGGCCAGCCCCACTGCGGGACGACGATGACGACGTCGCGCTACCTTGCGGGCGTCGCCGATGCCGTTGCTGATGTTCGCCGTGGTGATATACGGCACGCCGCCGGCGTTGACGTCGCCGCCGGGCCGACCCGGGGATCTCGTTCATCCCGACGAACGCGAACTTCAGGCCGCGGACGTCGATGACCGCCGGCTTGAGCGCCTCGGCCAGGGTGTCGCCGGTGCCGAAGTGCTTGATGCCCGCCTCGTCGAAGAACTGCATCGTCTGGTCCATCGCGCCGAAGCCCTGGTCGGTGAGCGTGGTTCGAGGCGAGGGTCACGACATCGACCCCCGAGCGGGCGAGGAACGGGGCGACCCGCGGGTCGATCGAGAAGACCGTCCCGTGGGGGTGGTGCATCCACTTCGACGTCATCGGGCACTCGAAGTCGTCGAGGGTGATCTCGGCGTCGGAGATGAGCGCCCGGACCGCGCCCTCGTTGCCCGTCCGCTTGGCCGTGACCACCGGCCAGCCCTTGCCGTCCGGGCCGCTGAACGCGGTGTCCATGTGGACGCCGGTGTACTTCGCGGTGCCGCCATCGAGGCGCCCAGTCCCAGCCCTTGCCTTTCACGATCGTCTGGTGGCTGACGCCGCGGTCGGGACAGGTGTCGCCGGTCGAGATGAGCGTCCGGACGTCCGACTCGATCGAAGCCGTCGCGGCGGCCGGCAGGCCTTCGGCCGTCGCCTCGAGCGGATAGGCCTCGGCCCGGACCTTCGGCCCGCCGAACAGGTCGGCGCCGCCGACCTGGAGGGCCTTCACCGCCGGCGTCACGGCGCGCGGCCGGCATGCAGGGCGAGCCGGCCGGCCTTGCCGTTCACCAGGCGCCGCGATCGCGTCGGTCTCGACGCACGTCGCCGCGCCGATGTCGACCGCGCGCCGGCCGAGCGTCGACCGCCGTCAGCGCCGCACGGGATCGAGACCTTGCCGGCGTCGAAGGCCGCCTTGAGGGTCGCGACGCGTCATCCCGATGCGCGGTTCGGTGACAGCGGCGACGAGCGCGATCGGGACGGCGGCCGGGGTCGGCTCGGGCGACGCCGAGGAGGGCGCCTGCGAGGCAGCCGGGCTCGACGAGCCGGGCGACGAGGAGGCCTCGGCCACTGATCCGCCGGGCGAAGCCGCAGCGCTGGCCGAGGACGACGGCTCGGGTGACGAGACGGCGGTCGACCGGCCATCGAAGACGCCGCCCACGAACAGTCCGGCGCCCACGAGCAGGACGACCGCAGCGGCCACGCCGATGAACAGGTATGGCGGCGGGCCGGAGCGGCGCGGACCCGCCTGGTTCCGCGGTCGTGCGTGCTGCGGAGGGCGGCGTCCGGAGGCCGTCACCGACCCTCGTACGTCCCGTCGTCGACCGGCTCGTCGAACCACTCGGTGGGCTCGAGGGTGATCGACAGGTGGGCCATCGGATGGTCCGCGGCGGCGCCGTGCCAGTGTTCCTCGCCCGGCTGGGCCAGGACGATGTCACCGGACACGAACGTGTCGCGCGCGCCGGAGCGGTTCCCGACGATGCCCCGGCCACTCACGACGTGGAGCGTCTGGCCGCCCGGGTGGACGTGCCAGTCCGTCCGGGCACCCGGGCTGAACGTGACGAGATAGGTGACCATCGGCGGATCGTCGCCGGCGTCGCCTCGGGTGATCCAGACGTCGCCGGTGAAGTGGCTCTCCTCCGGTGCCGTCGAGCCGCTGTCAGCCTGTCGCAGGATCCTCACGCCTCGTTCCTCATCTCGGTCGCTCGGTGGCCGGCCATCAACCCGGCTGGTTGTCGATCTGGGCCCGCTGGAGCCGGCCGCAGAAGTCGACGTAGATCGACTTCCACTCGGTGTACGTGTCGAGCGCCGCGTGGCCGGCCTCGCGGTGACCGTTGCCGGTCTCCTTCCAGCCGCCGAACGGCAGGTGTGTCTCGGCGCCGATCGTGCCGGCGTTGACGTAGACGATGCCGGTCTCGAAGTCGCGCATCGCCCGGAAGGCGGCATTCGCGTCGCTGGTGTAGATCGACGACGACAGCCCGTAGCGGGTCTGGTTGAGGGCCGTCACCGCGGCGGCGTAGTCCGGCACGGGGATGACCGACAGGACCGGGCCGAAGATCTCCTCCTGGGCGATCCGGTCCATCGGCCGGACACCGGCGAAGATCGTCGGCTCGAAGAAGTGGCCGTGCTCGAGCGCCGGCCCATCGGCCCGTCGGCCGCCCAGCACCAGCTCGCCCTCGCGCCGCCCGACGTCGATGTAGCCCCCGACCTTGTCGATCGCCGCGCCGTTGATCAGCGGCCCGACGTCGGTCGCCGGCTCGAGCCCGTCGCCGAGGCGGAGCGCCCGGGCACCGGCCTCCAGGCGCTGCAGCAGCGGTTCGACGACCGGCTCGGCCACGAGGACCCGGCTGCAGGCGGTGCAGCGCTGGCCGGTGGTCCCGAAGGCCGACCACAGGATGCCCTCGGCGGCCAGGTCGAGGTCGGCGTCGGCCAGGACGACGATGCCGTTCTTGCCACCCAGCTCGAGGCTGACAGCCGCTTCAGGCGCGCGCCCGCGCGCGCGGCGATGTGCCTTGCCGGTCGCGCTGTGGCCGGTGAACGAGATGACCTGGACGTCGGGCGACTCGACGATCGCGATGCCGACCTCCTCACCGCTGCCGGTCACGAGGTTGACGACGCCCGGCGGGAAGCCCGCCTCGGCCATCAGCTCGACGAGCAGGGTCGCGCAGTGCGGCGTGTCCGAGGCCGGCTTGAAGACGACGGTGTTGCCCGTGACCAGCGCCGGCATCGTCTTCCAGGCCGGGATCGCCATCGGGAAGTTCCAGGGCGTGATGATGCCGGCCACGCCGATCGGCTGGCGGACGCTCATCGCCCACTTGTCGGGCAGCTCGGACGGCACCGTGTCGCCGAACATCCGGCGGCCCTCGCCGGCCATCAGGTAGGCGATGTCGATCGCCTTCCTGGACGTCGCCCCGAGCCTCCGGCAGGACCTTGCCCATCTCCCGGGTCAGGGCCCGCGAGAGCCGTTCCTTGTGCTCGGCCAGCAGCGCGCCGTAGCGATACAGGATCTCGCCGCGCTTCGGCGCCGGGGTCGCGCGCCAGGCGGGGAAGCGCGTCTTCGGCGGCCCGGATCGCCCGGCGCCACGTCGGCCGCGGTGCCGCTCTGGAACCGGCCGATGACCTCGCGCTCGTCGGCCGGGTTGCGGCTCTCGAACGTCCGACCGCTGTCCGACTCGCACCACTCGCCGTTGATGTAGTGGCCGAACGTCGGCACGGTCCCGGTCCCGGTCGCGGGATCGGTCAGGGGCTCGGACAGCTGTTGCATCGCCGCAGTCTACGGCTCCGGCCGGGTCCGACCGCGCCGTCCCGAGACGATCAGGAGGACCCCGCCGATCACGAGCGATCGAGCCGGGATCGCCCAGGCGAGCTCGAGCAGGATCGTCGCCGCCTGGGCCCACGCGCGAGCGTCCGGGTCATCCGACAGCCCCGCGGTCGACACATACGGGGCAAGGATCGCGATCGCCGGGATCGATCCCGAGGATGATGAAGACCAGACCGACGATCGTCCGGGAATGGCGCCGGAGCGACGGTCTGGCCGTCATGCCCCTCCGGTCGGCGCCGGGCTCGGTGGGCTCGCCGGGCCGGACGGAGCCGGCTCACCGATCCGGCCGGGCACAGGCTCCTTCCCGGTCTCGGGCTGCTCCGCCTCGTCACCTTCAGGAAGGTCCTCGACCTCGCCCTCGATCGTCACCGTCGGCAACCACCGCAGGAACGACGGCAGCCACCAGTTCCAGTCGCCGAGCAGACGCATCGTGGCCGGCAGCAGGACGCTCCGGACGATCGTGGCATCGAGCAGCACCGCGACCGCGAGACCCAGACCCAGCTGCTTGATGACGACGAGCTCGAGCGTCACGAAGACGCTGAACACGACGACCATGATCGCCGCCGCGCTCGTGACCGTCCCCGAGGTGATCGAGATGCCGCGGGCGACCGCCTCGTTCGAGGACATCCCGTGGTCCCGCGCCTCCTTGATCCGGGTGAGGATGAAGACGTGGTAGTCCATCGACAGCCCGAACAGGATCGTGAAGATGAAGACGGGCACGAACGACTCGATCGGCCCCGGCTTGAAGCCAAGGAGCTCCGCGCCGTGGCCGTCCTGGAAGACCAGCACCAGGACGCCGAAGGCCGCGCCGGTCGAGAGCAGGTTCAGGAGGATCGCCTTGATCGGGATGACGATCGACCGGAAGGCGACGAGGAGCAGCAGGAATGACAGGCTCAGGACGAAGGCCATGACCATCGGCATGCCGTTCGCGTAGAAGTCGACGACGTCGAGGGTGAACGCGGTGTCGCCGGTGACGAGGGCCTCGACACCCGGGCAGCGCTCCGAAGACCGACGGCACGATCTCGCCGCGGACCTCCCGGACGATCTCCCGGTTCGCCTCGTCGTTCCGGCCGCCGGCCATGATGTACGAGACCAACGCGACCGTCCCGTCGCCCGACATGGTCGTCTCGGGTGGGCCGGTGATCCCCGGGAGCGCCAGGATCCTGGTCGACATCGCGGCGATCGCGTCCTTGGTCGCCTGCTGGTCCGCCTGGGTGACGACGACGTCCAGGGCGAGCGTCGTGCCCTCGGGCCACTTCTCGGTCAGCAGGTTGACCGCCTGGACCCCGTCGATCGAGTCCGGGAACGAGGCGAAGTCCGACTGGCCCATGTGGAGCCGGAGCGCCGGCACGGCCATCGCCAGGAGCAGCGCCGACGCCGCGACGAAGTAGACGACTGGCCGTCGCATCACGGCCCGGACGATCGTCGCCCACAGCCCGCTGCCCTCTTCCCGCGATCGCGCCCGAGGATCGGGATCCGAAGCCGGTTCACCCCGTCGCCGAGGATCGCCAGCGTCGCCGGCAGGAACGTCAGCGAGCCGACCACGGCGATGGCGACGACGGCGATCGTGCCCACAGCCATGGACCGGAAGAGGGTGTCGTTGAGCAGGAACAGCCCGCCGATCGAGAACATGACCGCAAGGCCGGAGAAGAAGACGGCCCGGCCGGCCGTCGCCGACGAGGCATGGATCGCGACCAGCTTCGAGCGGCCGTGCCGCCGCTCGGTCCGGAACCGGGTGATCATGAACAGCGAGTAGTCGACCGCGACCGCGAGCCCGATGAGGACGACGAGCTGGGTCGCGTAGGCACTGATCGGGTCGATGAGCTGGCTGTAGATGCCGAGGATCCCGAACGCCGCGAGAAGCGCGGTGATCGCCAGGATGAGCGGCACGACCGCGGCGACGACAGCCCCGAAGGCGATGAGCAGGATGAGGAACGTCAGCGGGATCGTCAGCCGCAGGGAGGCGTCGAGCCCGCCGTTCACGAGCTCCTGGATGTCCTGGTTGGCCAACGTGTTGCTGAGACCATGGATCACGAGTCCCGGGTGGGCCGTCCGGACCTCGTCGATGAGCGTCCGCACCGCCGGCAGGCGCTGGTCGACGGCGGCGCCCTCTCCAGGCATCCGGGCGGGGATCCGGACCGTCGTCCGGTCGGCCGAGATGAGCTCGAGATCGGGTGGCGCGTGCATCGGGTCGACGACCTGCTCGAACGTCGACACGGTCTGGCCGTCGACGACCGAGGTGAGGGCCGTCATCCGTGCGGCGATGTCGCTGATCGCGGCAGCGACGGCCGGGTCATCCACCGTCCCGTCCGGGACGTTGACCACGACCAGGACCTGCTCCGACGCCGGCAGCGCCGTCCCTGACTGCCCGAAGAGGTCGTAGGCCCGGGCCGACTCGAACTGCGACTGCTGCGAGTCGTTCGAGACCGCCTCGGCGGTCTTCGTCCCGCCCAACGCGATGCTCGCCATGAACAGGCCGATCGTCAGCACGAACCACAGCCCGAAGACGGGCCAGCGATGGCGGGCGCTCCAGACCGCGACGCGGACGGTCCAGGGCGGCCGGGCGGACGTCGGCCGCGGCGCCGTCTCGGACATGCCCTAGACCCGCTCGACCGCCATCGCGACCGATCCGCCGCCACCGAGGCAGAGCGTCGCCAGGCCGTAGCGACCCTCGCGCCGCGCGAGCTCGTGGAGGAGCGTCGCGACGATCCGCGCCCCGGACGCCCCGATCGGGTGTCCGAGTGCGATCGCCCCGCCGTTCACGTTCGTCCGGTCCCAGTCGAACCCGAGAGCCCGACCGTCGGCCAGGGTCTGGGCCGCGAAGGCCTCGTTGATCTCGACCAGGTCGAAGGCCTCGATCGGCAGCTCGATCCGGTCGAGGAGCTTGCGGACGCCCTCGATCGGAGCGAGGAACAGCCACTTCGGGGCCACCTCGGCCTGGGCATAGCCGACGATGCGGGCGAGCGGCCGCAGTCCGAGGCGCTCGACGGCGCGCTCGGAGGCCACGACGGTCGCCGCCGCGCCGTCGGTGATCCCGGGAGCGTTGCCGGCCGTGACGGTGCCCTCGGTCGCGTCGCCGCGGTCCTCCCCGTCCGGCAGCGCGAACGCCGGCCGGAGCCGCGCGAGGGCCTCAAGGGACGTGTCGCGGCGGGGGCCCTCGTCGGTCGTGACGACCGTCTCGCGGCCCTTCGCATCCCGGACCGTGACCGGGGCCATCTCGGCGTCGAACCGACCGGTGTCGATCGCCGCGATCGCCCGGCGATGCGACTCGAGGGCGTAGGCGTCCTGGTCCTCGCGACTGACGTGGTCGTGGATCGCGACCCGCTCGGCGTGGGTGCCCATGTGGCAGTCCTCGAACGCGCACCACAGCCCGTCGCGGAGGGTCGCGTCGATCGAGGGCGCCGTCGCCCAGCCGGTACCCGAACCGGGCCTCGGGCAAGAGATACGGCGCGCGGTTCATCAATTCCATTCCGCCAGCGACTACGACCTCGGCGTCGCCCGCTCGGATCTCCGCGGCGGCGAGCATGATCGCCTTGAGCCCCGAGCCACAGACCCGGTTGATCGTCGTCGCCGAGGTCGTATCCGGCAGACCACCGGCCAGCGCGGCCTGGCGAGCCGGGGCCTGGCCGACCCCGGCCTGGAGGACCTGGCCCATCAGGACGTCGTCGACCGGCGTCCCGTGGGGCAGCCCGGCCCGCTCGACCGCGGCCCGGATCGCGACCCCGCCGAGCTCGACCGCCGGGACGCTCGAGAGCGCCCCGCCGAAGCGGCCGATCGGCGTCCGGGCCGCACTCACGATATAGACCGCTCCCGAGGGACCGGTCGTGGAGACGTCGGCGCTCATCCACTGAATCTACCGCGTGGACGCCCCGGAGCCCCGGTGAACGCCCCGGAGCCCCTTGACGACGAGCGGCGCGTGCCTGAGGGTTGTCCGCTGGACGACACCTGGAGTGTGTCGTCACGCGTTGTCGCACGATCACCTGCCACCTAGCGTGACGGCATTAGGCGAGCCGGAAGCTCGCCGGGAGGTATGCCATGGATCAACCCGAGATCATGGATCAGGCGCTGGCCCTGCATCTCGCAGACCAGGAGCCGATCGCCCAGCTCCTCGTGGCCCAGGACCAGGCGTCCGAATGGCTGCGCGCGAAGCTGGCGACGACCGGTTCCGTCCGCGTGCGGGTCGCGCCGTCCGATGACGACACCAGCGGCCACGCGTTCGACGACCGCGCCGCGGCCGTCACCCTGTTCATCGATGGCGACGACGAGGACGTCGAGGGCCACACCCTCACGCTCCGCTTCCCGACCGCCAAGGACGCGATGGAGTTCCAGCGCAAGCTGCTGCTCACCGGCGCCCTGGTCGGCACGGTCGCCCTTGGCGCCGTCGGCGCCAATGTCATCTCGCAGAGCCAGGCGAGCCCGCTGACGGCTCCCGCCCCGATCGGGATCACCCACGTCGCCTCCGACGAGGGGATCGGCGCTCGGACCATCGCTCCGTCGGTCACGACGCCCGCCTCCGACGAGGGGATCGCCGGCCGGACGATCGGTGCCCCATCCGTCGCGCACACCGCGTCGGACGAGGGGATCGGGTCGCGGTCTGCGATCGGTGCCCCCTCGACGGCCCACGGCGCCTCCGACGAGGCCATCTCGGGTCGGTCCATCGGTGCTCCGTCGACCGCCCACGGCGCCTCCGACGATCTGGCCGGCGTCCGAGCGGCTCCGCTCGGCACCGCGCACGCGGCTTCAGACGACGCGATCGGCGCTCGGACGAGCATCGGCGCGGCCTCCACGGCCCACGGCGCGTCGGACGAGGCCATCTCAGGTCGCTCGATCGGCGCTCCGGCGGCGGTCACCCACGGTGCCTCCGACGAGGCCGCAGGCGTCCGGGCAGCTCCGCTCGGGACCGCCCACGGTGCCTCCGATGAGGCCGCCGGTGCTCGGACCCAGTCGGTCGGCGCCGTCGGCCACGCGGCTTCAGACGACGCGATCGGCGCTCGGACGAGCATCGGCGCGGCCTCCACGGCGCACGGCGCGTCGGACGAGGCGGCCGGGTCTCGGACACAGTCGGTCGGTGCCGTCGGCGCCGTCGGCCATGCGGCCTCGGACGACGCGATCGCTGGCCGGTCCATCGGTGCTCCCTCGGTCGCGCACAACGCGTCCGATGAGCTCGCCGGTGCCCGGACCCAGTCGGTGGGTGCCGTCGGTCACGCGGCTTCGGACGACGCCATCGCTGGCCGGTCCATCGGTGCTCCCTCGGTCGCGCACAACGCGTCCGATGAGCTCGCCGGTGCCCGCACCCAGTCGGTCGGTGCCGTCGGCCACGCGGCTTCAGACGACGCGATCGGCGTCCGCACCCAGTCCGTGGGAGCGGTCGGTCACGCGGCCTCCGACGATGCGATCGCGAATCGTGCGATCGGCGCACCGTCGACCGCCCACCTCGCCTCCGATGAGGCCATCGGAAGCCGGACGAGCATCGGCGCTCCGTCGACCGCCCACGTGGCGTCGGACGAGAACATCGGTGTCCGCTCCGAGATCGGTGCCGCGTCGACCGCGCACGGTGCCTCAGACGAGAACATCGGCGTCCGGACCGAGTCCGGCGAGACCAGCCACCAGGCGTCCGACGAAGGCATCGGCGCTCGCCAGGCGGCACCCCACGTCGACGAGACGCAGGATCGACTCGGCGGGGTCTGAACTTCGAACGCTCCAGGCATACCGGGGGAACGCCGTCCGAAAGGGCGGCGTTCCCCTTTTCCGCGCCCCGCCTCCGCCGCGCCACGCCGCAGGTCTCCGCGCCAGCCGCACCACGCCGCAGGGCCCCGCGGCCAGCCGCGTCCTCTCACCGCCGGCCGTTCCTCTCATATGACCGCGGAAAGACCGTATGCACGGTAAAGACCGACGCCGAGCGCCTCGTCGCGCCCGATCCACCCCGGGCCACACTCGCGGCGGGATGAAACGCCACCGCTCGCGCCCGTCGATCGACTCCGGACCCGGCATCCGTCCTCCCTGGAGGTCATATGAGAGGTCTGCTCGCTTTGGCAGGCCATTGATGGCGGCCCGGATCTGCAGAACTCTCACGCGCGGAGTGTTACGCCGGTCACGAACGCGGATCCGGGCGGAACAACGTCGAGATCATCCCGAGCCACGCTCGTGACGGGATGAAGCGGTCGTCGCCACGGCCGGCCTCTACCTCCGAGCCGCCTTACCACTCCCCGGGTGGGAGTTCTGCGATCCGGGTGATGGGCTGAGGCAGAACGCCGCCCTGACGCCGACGCGCCGCGCCGCCTACTCCGCGTTCCGGCGGAGCGCCTCGCCGGCGACGATCTCGCGGTGGATCTGGTTCGTGCCCTCGTAGATCTGGGCACCCTTCGCGTCGCGCATGAGGCGCTCGAGCCCGGTCTCGCGGGAGTAGCCGGATCCGCCGAACAGCTGGACGGCATCGGTGGTCACCCGCATCGCGGCATCCGACGCACTCCACTTCGCCAGCGATGACACCTCGGCCAGAGGCTCGCCGCGGTCCTTCGCCCGCGCGGCCTCGCGCGTCAGCGCGCGTGCCGCCGCGACGTCCCGGGCCATCTCGGCGAGCATGAACCGCAGCCCCTGTTGGTCCGAGAGCGGCCCACCGAACGCCTGGCGTCGCTGGAGGTACGCCGCAGCCTGGTCGAGCGCCGAGCGAGCCAGCCCGACACATCCCGCGGCGATCGAGATCCGCCCTTCCCCCAGCGCCGAGAGGGCGATCCTGTAGCCGTCGCCCTCGCGCCCCAGACGGTCCTGGACGGGGACCTCGACACCGTCGAACACGAGCTCCGCGGCGGGACACGCCCGGATGCCCATCTTTCGCTCGTGCGCCCCGAACGAGAAGCCGGGTGCTCCCTTCTCGCACGAGGAAGGCGGTGATGCCGCGCGAACCCGCGTCGGGATCGACGGTCGCGAAGACGAGGTAGCGGTCCGCCTCCGGAGCGTTGCTGATCCAGATCTTCGTCCCGGTGAGCCGGTAGGCGGATGGATCGTCGACGGGGCCGATCCGCTCAGCCCGGGTCCGGATCGCCGCGGCGTCGGAGCCGGCATGCGGCTCGGTGAGCGCGAAGGCTCCGAGCGCCTCACCCGCATGGAGCGCCGGCAGCCAGCGGGCCTGCTGCTCGGCCGTCCCGTGGGTCACGACCGGGAACTGATGGAGGATGTGGACCGACAGCGTCACCGCCGTCGCCATGTCGGCCGCCCCGAGCTCCTCCATCACGAGCGTCCAGGCGAGGTACGAGAACCCCGCCCCGCCCACCCCTTCGGGGAACGGCGCCGCGGTGAGGCCCAGCTCGCCCATCCGGGTGAAGATCGAGCGATCGAACGTCTCGGTCTCGTCGCGCTCGCCCGCGCCCGGCGCGACGACGTCCCGCGCGAACCGGCCGGCCGTCTCCTGGAGCAGCCGCTCCTCGGAGGTCAGCTCGGCCGGGGGCGCGGACACGGTCATCGTGGGTAGGTGTAGAAGCCGCGGCCGGTCTTCTGGCCGAGGTGCCCGGCCTTCACCAGCTCGAGGAGGACCCGCGGCGGTCGGAACTGCGGCTGGCCGAAGCCGTCCTCGAGCACCCGCATGACCCCGAGGCACACGTCCAGCCCGATGAAGTCGGCGAGCTCGAGCGGGCCCATCGGGTGGTTCAGGCCGACCCGGGCCCCGGTGTCGATGTCCTCGGCCGTCCCCAGGCCCTCCTCGTAGGCCCGCATCGCCTCGGCGAGGAACGGCATGAGGATCCGGTTGACGATGAACCCCGGTCGATCAGCGGAGACGATGACCTGCTTGCCGAGCTCGGTCGAGAGCGCCCGGATCGCGTCGGCGGTCTCGTCGATCGTCGCGGCGCCGCGGATCAGCTCGACGAGCGGCATGACCGGGACGGGGCTGAAGAAGTGCATCCCGACGAAACGGGTCCGTCGATCCTCGTGGACGGCCCGCGCCAGGCGATCGATCGAGATCGACGACGTGTTCGAGGCGAAGATCGTCGGGGCCGGCGCGACCGCGTCGAGCGCCGTCCACAACGCGGTCTTCACGCCGACCTCCTCGAAGACCGCCTCGACGACGAGGTCGGCGTCGGCCGCCCCGGCCAGCTGGTCGGTCGTCGTGATCCGCTCGAGGATGACCGGCGCCTCCGCCGCATCGAGGCGACCCTTCGACACCGATCGCTCGAGGCTCGCGGCGATGCGATCACGGCCGGCGACCGCCCGAGCGAGCTCCGGCTCATAGAGGGTCACCTGCTTGCCGACCGCCGCATGGACCTGGGCGATCCCGTGGCCCATCAGGCCCGCGCCGGCCACGAAGACCCGCTCGATGCTCATCGCCGGCCAGCGTAACGCGCCGGGCCGTCGACGACGACGCGGACCGACGTCGGCGATCGGTTCGGTTGACCGATGAGGGTCGTCGGCCTACCGTCCGGTCCCTGATGCGCCGCGCACGCTGGTCACTGGCCGCTTTGCTCCTGGCCGTCGTGGTCTCGGCGGGTGGCTGCGGGGAGGGGATGATGTCGACCGGCGGCCACGTCGCCATCCCTTCGTACACGCCCTCACCCTCGCCGTCGCGCTAGTTTGTGTCGCCGATGACGGTCACCCCGTCAGGTCGGGCATCCCGTCAGGCGTCATCAGGGGCGGTTGCCGCCGCGGTCTCGCCCAGGCTCGCCAGCATCCGGTCCGCGGCGGTGTAGGGATCGAGCTCGTGACGGGCGACCGCGGTGAGAGTCGCCTCGGTCGTCGGCCAGTGGCCGGGCGCTCGCAACCGATCGCGCAGCCGCTCGACGACGATCGCCCAGACCTGATGCTCGGCCCGTGCCATCCGCGCCGCAGGCACCGTGGTAGCACCGGTGGCGGCATCCGTCGCGGACTCCCTGCCCAGCGCTGCCCGGTGCCGATCCAGCGCAGCGAGGAGCTCCGGAACCCCCTCCCCCGTCGCCGCGGTCGTGACGAGGACATCCGGTCGCTTCGGCCGGGGCCGCGTGTCGTCGGCGCTCCTGCGCGGCGCCGCCGCGGCGAGCATCGCCCGGAGCTGGCTCGCGGTCCGCTGGGCTCCCGGCCGGTCACCCTTGTTCACGACGACGAGATCGGCGACCTCGAGCAGGCCTGCCTTGATCGCCTGGACCTCGTCGCCCATCTCGGGCGCCTCGAGGACGACGGTCGTGTCGGCCGCCGCGGCGACCTCGACCTCGCTCTGGCCCGTGCCGACCGTCTCGAGCAGGACGAGGTCGAACCCCGCGGCGTCGAGCACCGCCGCGGCGGCACCTGACGTCGCCGCCAGGCCGCCGGCATGGCCGCGGGCCGCCATCGACCGGATGAAGACGTCGCGATCGCCGGCATACGCCTGCATCCGGACGCGATCGCCGAGCAGCGCCCCGCCGGTGATCGGCGACGACGGGTCGACGGCCACGACGCCGACCGAGCGGCCGGCGGCCCGGACCTCGCCGATCAGTGCCGCGACGAGCGTGCTCTTGCCGGCGCCCGGCGGTCCCGTGATGCCCACCAGGTGCGCGCGGCCGGCCTTCGGGTACAGCAGCCGAAGGGCCTGCTCGGCCACCTCGGTCCGGTCCTCGACGTGGGACAAGAGCCGGGCGAGAGCGCGCCGGTCGCCCGCGAGCGCCGCGTCGACGAGCTCCGTCGCTCTGGCCGCGGGATCGGTGGCGGTCGCGGCCGCCACGCTAGTCGCGCCGGCGGGCGTTGGCGCGCAGGTAGTCGGCGACCTCGCGGATCGTCGTGCCGGGGCCGAAGACGGCGGAGACGCCGGCCTCCTTCAGGGCCGCGACATCGACGTCCGGGATGATCCCGCCCGCGGTCACCAGGACGTCGTCGAGGCCCGCCTCGTGCATCCCTCGGGTGATCTTCGGCAGGAGGGTCATGTGGGCACCGGACAGGATCGACAGCCCGACGACGTCGACGTCCTCCTGGAGGGCAGCCGTGACGACCATCTCGGGCGTCTGGCGGAGCCCGGTGTAGACGACCTCGAAGCCCTCGTCGCGGAGGCCGCGGGCGAGGACCTTCGCTCCGCGGTCATGGCCGTCGAGGCCGGGCTTGGCGATGAGCACCTTGATCGGGCGGTCCGACATGGCCGGATTGTGCCATGCGGCCAGGGCGTCCCAGACACCGCGCGGCGGCGGGGCGGCCGGACACGATGACGCCGACGCCCCGGCGGGCGCCGGCGTCTCCGGCATTGAGGAGAGAGCGACCGTCAGGCGTTGGCCCGGCTGAACGCCCGCGACGCGAACCAGACCGCGATGACCGCGAGCACGCCGGTGATCGCGACGCCGATCCCGATCTCCGGGTTGCCCCAGTCGCTGTTGAACAACGCTCGTGCGGCATCCGTCGCGTGGGTCAACGGGTTGAGGTCGCTGAGGAAGCGGAGCCAATCGGGCGCGAGGGCCATCGGCAGAAGGATCCCCGACAGGAGGAGCAGGGGCATCACGAGGCTCTGGACGAGGGGCGCGAATGCGTCCTCACTCTTGAGGATCAACGCCGCGGCATACGACAACGGAGCGACGACCAGCCCGATCATGGCCAGCAGTCCGAGCGTCACGGCCACGCCGGCGATGTCGAGGTGGAGGCCGAACGGGATCGCCAGCCCGACCATGATCAGCGCCTGGGCGAGGAGGATCACGACATCACGGAGCGACCGCCCCAGGAGCATCGCGGTCCGACTCATCGGCGTGACCCGCATCCGCTCGACGACGCCATAGCGAAGCTCGGCGATCAGGCCGAAGCCCCCGAACGCCGTGCCGAACAGCGCCACCTGGATCAGCAGACCGGGTACGAACCAGTTGTAGGCGCTGACACCCGCACCCGCCTGCTTGACCGCGCCCTCGAGGAGCGGTCCGAACAGGACGAGGTAGATCACCGGATACATGATCCCGATGAAGATCCAGGTCGGCTGGCGCAGAGTGAGGATCAGCGAGCGCCGGAAGATCAACCAGGTGTCGCGGATGGTTCGCATGCGGGGGGTTCCTTCGATGGTGCGGGGGGCTGTCACGGTGCCGGGAGACGGTGCGGCGACGTGCGTGCTCATGCCGCCACCTCGTCCCGGAGCGACCGGCCGGTCTGACGGAGGAAGACGTCGTCAAGGCTTGGTCGGGCCAGGGTCAAGCTCTGGGCCCGGAGACCGGCGCCGTCGAGGACGCGGATGAGCTGGGGGATGGCGACGTCGCCCTGGTCGACATACAGCCGGACGAGGTCGTCCTCGCTGGAGGCCTCGCGGACGAACGGTTGCCGGCGCACGGCCTCGAGGACGTGCTCGACCGCTCCATCGACGCCGATCGTGATGACGTCGCCGGCGACCTGGCGCTTGAGCTCATCGGCCGTGCCCTCGGCGACGATCAGCCCGTGATCGATGATCGCCAGTCGGTCGGCGAGCGCGTCGGCCTCCTCGAGGTAGTGGGTCGTGAGGAACACGGTCGTGCCGGCGGCTCGAAGCGCCCGGACCTCGTCCCACATCCTGGCTCGCGCCTGGGGGTCAAGACCCGTCGTCGGCTCGTCGAGGAACAGGACCGCCGGTCGATGGACGATCCCGAGCCCGACGTCTAGCCGCCGCTTCATCCCGCCCGAGTACGTCGAGATCGGCCGATCGGCGGCCGCCTCGAGGTCGAGGGTCGCGAGGACCTCGGCGGCCCGGACACGCGCCGATGGCCCGTCCATGCCGTACAGGCGGCCCTGGAGGATCAGCTCGCCGCGGCCGGTCTCGGCTGGATCGGTCGAGCCGCCCTGGGGCACATAGCCGATCCGGCGACGGACCTCCTGCGGGGCCCGGGTGAGGTCAGCGCCGGCGACCGTGGCCGTGCCGGACGTCGGCACGAGCAGCGTCGCGAGCATCCGGAGGGTCGTGGTCTTGCCGGCGCCGTTGGGCCCGAGGAACCCGAAGATCTCGCCAGCCGCGACCGACAGGTCGACGCCGCGGACCGCCTCGACCTCCGTCTTGCGGCTCTTGAATGTCCGACGCAGGTCGTGCGTCTCGATCATCGTCGTCATCGTTCCTGGCTCCTCGTCCGGTGGCCTATCCTTCGGGCAGGTCTCTTGCACCGGTCAGCAATCTGGTGCAATATCTGCGCAGTGCAGATATTCCTCCGAGCAGGAGAACTTGTCAACCATGGATCGTGACGCCGCCCTCGACGCCGTCGTCCGGGCGCTCCGGCGCGTCGACTTCCAGCGCGACCTCTTCGGCCAGCGCATCGCCATCCGCCTCGGCCTGAGCGAGTCGGACGTTCGGGCCCTGGGTCTCCTCATCGATGCCGGCGCCGCGACGGCCGGCAGACTGGCCGAGGCGATGGGCCTGACGACCGGCGCGGTGACCCGACTCATCGACCGGCTAGAGCAGGCCGGCTATGTCCGTCGCGTGCCTGACCCGAGTGATCGCCGGCGGGTGATCGTCGAGGTCATCCCCGAGCGGCTCGTGGCCCTCCAGGGCCTCCTCACTCCCGCCGATTCGGCGACCGAGGCCGAGCTCGAGCGCTACACGCCCGAGCAGCTCGACCTGATCGGCGACTTCCTCACCCGGATGGCGACCCTCACCGAGGCCCAGGCCGCCACGCTCCAGGAAGCGGAGACCGGGTCGTCCGCGGCCACGGGTCTCGGGGACGAGCTCGCGGCGCCGCTCGGCGGCCTCACGGCGGCTCGTCTCGCGTTCCGGTCGGGCGCGTCGCACCTCCGGATCCGGTCGGGCCTCGATCTGGCCGAGCTCTACCGGCTTCGGTACGACGGGCCCACGCCCCAGGTCCGCGTCCGTGACGGGATCGTCTCGGTCCAGTACCGCGGCCGGCCCTTCGACTGGCGATCACGATCGTCGGACATCGTCCTGAACGCCACTGTGCCATGGACGATCGACCTGGTCGGCGGGGTCGGGCGGCTCGATGCCGACCTGACCCGCATCGACCTGACGAAGCTCTCGCTGACCGGCGGGTCGGAACGCATCGCGGTGACCCTCGGGCGGCCTCGGGGCGATGTCCCGATCCGGGTCGTCGGCGGCGCGCGGACGATCCGGTTCGAGCGGCCCAACGATGCCGCAGCCCGGCTCCACGTGACGGGCGGGGCCAAGATCGTCGAGTTCGACGACCGCTCGATCGTCAAGGGCACGGCCGAGACGACGTTCGCCGATCCCGGCTTCGGTGATGCGCCGGACCGATTCTCGATCGAGGTCGTGGGCGGCGTCGAGCGGGTGATCGTCCGGCGGGCGGAGCGCTAGAAGGGGCGGATCGGTGGTCGGATCCGGGTCTCGCAGGCCCCGCGGTCAGGCGGCCGCCTGACCCGGGTCAGGCGCTCGGGCCGGGCCGATCGAGGTGGGCGAAGAATTCGGCGCGTGTCCGATCGCGGGTCCGGAACAGCCCAAGGACCGAGCTCGTCGTCATGATGGTGCCGGGCTTGCGGACGCCTCGCATGACCGCGCAGAGGTGCGTGGCCTCGATCACGACGCCGACGCCCTGGGGCTCGACGCGCTCCTGGAGGAACTCGGCGATCTGCTGGGTCAGACGCTCCTGGACCTGCAGCCGACGGGCGTACATCTCGACGATGCGCGGGATCTTCGACAGCCCGATCACCCGGCCGCGCGGGATGTACGCGACGGCCGCGGTGCCGAAGAACGGCAGCAGGTGGTGCTCGCAGAGCGAGTAGAACGGGATGTCCTTGACGACGACCATCTCGCTGTAGGCGACGTCGAAGATCGCCCCGTTGATCAGCCGCTCGGGGTCGACGTGGTAGCCGGCCGTGAGCTCCGTATACATCCGGTGGACCCGTTCCGGTGTCCCGAGGAGGCCCTGGCGTTCGGGGTCTTCGCCGATCTCGACGAGGATCTGGCGGACCGCGGCCTCGACCCGGCCGTTGTCGCCGTGCTCGAGGGCGGCGGTCCTGGTCGCGCCGGCCGCGGGGCGGCCGATGTCGCCCTCGATATCGTCCGCAGCGGTCGCGGATTCGCCGATCTCGGTCTCGATCTCCTCGACGAGCCGTCGGACGTGGTCGGGTAGTGGCGTCGTCATGGTCCGGCTAGGGTACGCCGCCGGGCTCTCGGCGGCCGGCGGCGGCCGGCTGCGGCGGCCGGCCCGGCGCGGCCGGTGCGCAGGCGGCCGGCTGCGGCGGCCGGCCCGGCGCGGCCGGTGCGCAGGCGCGGCGCGGTCGGCGTGGCGGCGGCGGCGCGTTCCGCCTCCATCTCCTCACCGGGATCGCAGAACTCTCACCCGGGGAGTGGTAGGTCGGCTCCGAGCGGCGGGCCTGCCGCAGCCTGGACCGGTTCATGCCGTCACGAGCGTGGCGCGGGATGATCTCGACGCCCTTCGGCCTCGATCCGCGCTCGCGACCCGCATAACACCCCGTGGGCGAGTGTTCTGCAGATCCACGCGGCTGATACCCGCCTGCGAGGCGGCGAATCTCGACGGGCCATGCCGGCGACCGAGCCTAGACGACCGAGCCTAGACGACCGAGCCACCCGCGGTGAAGCCGCCGGCGGGCGCCGGGTCGAACGGACGGCCCTCGGCGCCGCGCAGCCAGCCTCGGGCGTTCTCGCCGAGCGACGGCCGGTGATAGCCGCCCTCCTGGAGGATCACCAGCCGCCGGCCGAGGGCGGCGACTCGGCGGCCGCACGCGTGGTAGACGGCGGTCGTCAACGCGAAGTCGCCGATCGGGTCGAGGCCATAGGTATCGAACCCGAGCGACACGACGACGACGGACCCGGCCGTCGCTGCGATCGCCTCCAGGCCGCGGTCGAGCGCCGCCAGATACGCCTCGTCGGAGGTGCCCGCCGGCAAAGGCAGGTTGAGGTTCGCTCCGCTCCCCTGCCCTTCGCCGATCTCGTCTGCTCGGCCGAGGAAGAACGGGTACTGGCGGTCCGGGTCGGCGTGGAGCGAGACATACAGGACGTCGGCGCGGCGCCAGAAGATCTGCTGGCTCCCGTTGCCGTGATGGAAGTCGACGTCGAGGATCGCCACCGGCTCGCCCGTCCGGCGGACGATCTCCTGGGCCGCGATCGCCGCGTTGTTGAAGAAGCAATAGCCGCCGTACATCGATCGGGCCGCGTGATGGCCCGGCGGTCGGCAGAGGCCGTAGGCCGCAGGCTCCCCCTGCTCCAGCACGAGGTCGACGGTCGTCAGTGCGACGTCCACGGCACCGAGGGCCGCTGCATAGGTGCCCGGCACGATCGGACAGGCGGTGTCCAGACCCCAGAACCCGGCCCGCCCGCCGACGGCGGTCGGCTCGGCCAGGCCCTCGACGAGCCCGGGGCTCATGCCCTCGAACATCCGGGGGTTCGGATAGCTGTCTGCGATCAGCGAGGACGCCGCGACCCCTTGACGCCGAACCTCCTGCCACGCCTCCGCCAGGAACCGCACGAGCCGCTCGTCGTGGACCGCCGTGATGGGCTCGAGACCGTGCGCCGTCGGCTCGATCCGCTCGAACCCGCTGTCGGCGTCGAGCGCCGAGCGGATCCGCTCGGCCCGCTCGGCGACCTCGTAGGCCGGGATCGACTGACCGAGGAACGTCTCATGGGTGACGTCGTGGGCGAGATGGCCGGCGGTGTACACGACGCGCATCAGGGCGGGCCCTCCGTGACGGCCAGGATCGCCGCGGCGACCTCGGCCGGGCGGTAGCGCATGAGATTGTGGCCATCCGTCGGGTAGCGCGCGACGCGGATCGGCGACAGCCCCCGGTCGGCCCGGCGACGCCCGAGGTCCTCGAGGGTCGCGCGGTGGATGCCCTCATCGTCCTCGGCGGCCGACAGCGCGACGATCGGCGCCGCGATCCGCAGGAGTGGCTCGTCCGGCTGGTAGGCGAACATCGTGTCGACGACGGCCGTCCGGACGTGGTCATGGATCGCGATCTCGACGCGCCCGGCCGGCAGCTCGATCACCGCGGCCCGGGCGGCGCGCTCCTGGTCGGCATCCCAGGTCCCCGGGTCGAAGTCCATCCGGTCGGCGAGGTAGGCGTCGAGGGAGCGAAGGACCTCGGGTGGCTCGTCGATCGTCCGGAGGAACTCCCACGGCTCGAGACCCGTGGTCGCCTCCAGGTCCTCCCAGCCGCCGTCGACGAGGACGAGCCCCGCGCACAGCGTGTCTGAGCTCGGCGGCCAGCCAGGCGCCGACCATCGCCCCGAACCCGTGGCCGACGACGATGATCGACCCGGGCCCCCGGCGTCCCAGGAGCTCCGAGCCCTCCGCGACCGCGACGAGATCCGAGACCAGCGTCGGCTCGTCGTAGCCGGTCGTCGGGGCATCGGACAGGCCATGGCCGCGCAGATCCGCGGCGACGACGTGGCGGACCGCGCGTAGCCGCCGTGCGACCGGCGCCCAGGTCCAGGCCGTGGCCGCGAACCCATGGATGAGCAGGATGCCGGGCTGCGCCGTCCCGGCCGTGCTGGCGTCGTTCGGCCCGCCCCAGTCAAGGAAGTGGATCCGATCGGCCTCGTCGACGAGGACGACATAGCCGTCAGGCTCAGCCGTCGGGTCGGGCGGTGGCGCGGCGGCGGCGTCCGGCTCGAAGGGGACGAGGCCGTCCATCCGGCTAGCATAGGCAGCGATGCCCAAGCGACGTCGGGGCGCCCGGAGCGCCCGGCCGTTCCCGACCCGCCATGCCCGGTTCGAGCAGCTCGTCGAGCGGGCCCTGGCCGACATCCCGATGCCGTTCGCGGCAGCTCTCGACGAGGTCGCCGTGGTCATCGAGGACGAGCCGTCGACGTGGCAACGCCGCGACAACGGGCTCCGCCCGGACGAGACCCTGTACGGCCTCTACGAAGGCACGCCGCTGACGGAGTGGGGCGCCGACAGCGTGCCGGTCCCGAACAAGATCACGCTGTTCCGGCTCCCGCTCGAGGAAGACTGGCCCGATCCGGACGATCTCGAGGATGAGGTCCGGGTCACCATCATCCACGAGCTGGCCCACCACCTCGGGATCGACGACGACCGGCTCGAGGGCTTCGGGCTCGACTGATCCGGAAGGCGGCGCCGGGGCATCCGCCCGGCGTCTGTGGTCGGCGCTATGCCGGTCGGCGCTACGCCCGGCCGGCGAACGTCACGGTCGCGTCGCCGTCCGAGTCGACCCGCACGCTCACCTCGACCGTCCCGAACGTCTGCCGGACGGTCGCGCCGGTCGCGGCCTTCGCGACGTCGGTGACGAACTGTGTCGAGTCCGGGAACCACATCGCGGCGAACCTGGGCAGCTCCGTCGTCGCGACCGCGGCCGGGACCCGGAGCGACAGCTCGGTCAGGTCCGTCCGCGGGCCGACGAGCTCGAGCCGAGAGCGGTGGTTCGAGGACTCGCCGACGATCCGCGGCCGGCCGTCGGCGAGGGGTGCGTCCTGGAACGTGAAGGCGCCGAACTGCTCCAGCGCGTGGACGGTCGTCACCTCGTCCGCGGTGATGCCGAGAGATGTCGCCGGTCCGGCGCTCGGATCGGCGACACTCGCCGTGTCGATGCCGCGGATCATCCCCGAGACGACGATCCCGAGCGCGAACGCCGCGAGAAGCGCGGTCGCGCCGGCGAGGATCGCGACGGTCCGGCGGCGCTCTGCGGGGATCCTTGGCCCCGGTGTCGTGGGCGAGGCGACGGTCGCCGACTCCGCGGCGGCGGGTGGCGCGGTCGCGGCGGCGGGTGGCGCGGTCGCGGCGGCGGGTGGCGCGGTCGTGGCGGCGGGTGGCGCGGTCGTGGCCGCTGTCGGCTCGCGCGGTGGCCGGTCCATCGGCTCGGAAGGCGGTGCGGGAGCGGACGACGCGGGCGGTGCGACTGGCGCCAGCGGTGGGGCGGCGATGGGCTCGGGCGGCGGTGCGGCGATGGGCTCGGGCGGCGGTGCAGCGACGGGCTCGGGCGGCGGCACGGCCGATGGGATGACCATGGCGACCGCGGCGGGCGGCTCCTGGGCCGGCGGCTCGGGCGCCCCCGAGGAGGCCTCCGACTGATCGGTCGGAGTCGCCGTCGGGTCGCTCGGGGCCGGCGGCCCCACCCCCGCGTCGTAGTCGTACCCGCAGCTGAGGCAGTACCGGAACGCTCCGGCCCGCTCCCGGCCGCAGCTGGGGCAGCTCGTCACGCCGACACTCTATGACACGCGGCTCGGTCAGAACGCGGCGATCGACGCGGCCGCCGACGCCCCGATGAGTGAGAAGAACAGCGCGGTCGCGATCCCCACGAGCATCGGGCGGCTGACCCACGGCGGAGGTGGGGCCCCCGTCGCCCCATCTCGCGCGCCGTCTAGGCCACCGGCGTAGTGCGTCAGCCCGACGAACGCGACGACCTCGGGGGCGACCGAGATCGCGGCGATCGTCGCCAGCAGGGATCCGAAGGCGACGACCCCCATCGCCACGACGATGATCGTCACGAACGTCTGGACCGCGCCACCGTCGAGCCCGAGTCCGAGACCGGAGGCCCCGCGCGACAGGATGTCGAGCCCAGCCGACAGCCCGAACGCGAGCAGCGTCTGGGCCAGCGTCCGGGCGAGCGCCGCGACGAACGCGAGCCGCCACCGGATCCGGGCCATCCCGAACGAGCGTTTCAGCGCCTCGACGACATCGACCCCGCCCAGGACGATGCCCGATGTCGTGTAGACGAACGGGACAAGGAAGATCGTGGTGACGATCGCCTGGATGACGAAGACGAGCTCGCTGGCCGCCGCGCCCACGGGCAGCAGCGCGGTCAGGGCGGTCGACGCGATCGTGCCGGGGATCGTCGAGACGATCATCCCGACGACGACCGACCAGAACACCTGGCGCGACCGACGGAGCGCCTCGTGCGAGGTCATCGGGCCGGTCCACGGCCTGGCCGCCAAGGATCCCGACTGCCAGCACCTCGCTCTCGATCGACAGCGCCAGGAACCCGAGCCCCCCGACGAGGAGCCCGACGATGAGGCCCAGGCCGACCCCCGGCGGGATGGCGTCGGCGGGGACCGGTGTCCCGTCCACGGCCGCGTCGACGAGCCCGGGCGCACGGGTGAGGACGATCAGCAACAGCAGGACGAAGGGCCCGATGCAGCCGAGCAGCTGGAGGCCGATCGCGATCGAGACGGTCCGGATCCGGCTGGTCGCCCGATAGCACAGCTCGAGTCCGACGGAGATGAGCTGGCGGGGGCTCGGGAGCGGGACGTCCTGGTTCGTGATCGCGGCGACTCCGTCCGGGCGAGGGGTCGCCGGTCCCCTGCCGGGCGTCCTCGGGCTCCATCAGGCGGACGGGATCGGCACCGCCCGGCCCAGCAGCTCCCCGAGCCGCGAGACCTCGACGTTGCCCCCGGAGAGGACGACGGCGACCCGATCACCCGGTCGCACCGGGACGCGCCCGAGCAGGAGCGCCGCGAGCGCCGCCGCGCCGGCCGGCTCAAGAACCTGCTTGAGACGCTCCACCGCGAACCGCAGGCCGCCGAGGATCTCCTCGTCGTCGAGGAGGATCACGTCATCGACGTAGTGCCGCACCACTGGCAGCGTCCAGCGCCCGGCGAACGGGGCGCCGAGGCCATCGGCCACCGAGACCGGCTGGATCGAGACGGGCTCGCCCGCCGTGAGCGCCTGCGTCATCGCGTCCGAGCCGCGCGGCTCGACGCCGATGACCCGGGACGTCGGCCGCGACTCCTTCACGGCCGTCGCGACGCCCGAGATCAGGCCACCGCCGCCGATCCCCGCGACGACCAGGTCGACGTCCGGCACGTCCTCCAACAGCTCGAGCCCGACGCTGCCGTTGCCCGCGATCACGTCGGGGTCGTCGAACGGATGGCAGATGACGAGCCCGCGCTCCTCGTGGAGGCGCTGCATCTCGTCGGCGGTCTCGCCGACATGAGCACCATGGAGCACGACCTCGGCGCCGTAGCCGAGACAGGCATCGACCTTCGAACGGACCGCGGCGGCGGGCATCACGACCGTCGCGTGGACCCCGAGCTCGCGCGCGGCCCACGCGTACGCCTGGGCCGCGTTGCCGGCCGACATCGTCACGATGCCGGCCTCCCGTTCCACCGGGCTGAGAGCCAGGATCCGCGCGGTCGCGGCCCGCGGCTTGAACGACCCGGTGACCTGGAGCTGCTCGGCCTTGAGGTGGACGACGCCACCGCGCGGCTCGATGCCCGTCGCGGCTGCGACGACCCGGGCTGCGGTGCGCGAGGTCAGGACCGGGGTCCGATGGATCCGACCGGCGATCCTTTCGCGGACGACGACGATCCGCGCGAGATCGACCGGTGGCGCGACCGAGGCGGGATCCACGGCGGCAGTATGGCGGCTCCCGAACTACTTGCGCACTTGCGCAATCAGTGAGAGACTCGATGTGTGCTGGACATCGAGACACCGACCGACCTCGACCGCGCGGCCGCGATCGGACGGGCACTGGCGGACCCCAAGAGGCTCTGCGTCCTCGACTCGCTCGCCGAGGGCGAGCTGTCGGTCAGCGAGCTTTCGACCCGGGCCCGCTGCCAGGTCCCGAACATGAGCCAGCACCTGGCCGTCCTTCGGAGCGCCGGTCTCGTGACCTCGCGACGGGATGGCTCCACCGTCTTTTATCGCCTCGCGGACCCCGCGGTCCTCGAGACGTATCGACTCATCCAGCAGCTCGCCCGGTAGGCGAGCGGACGCGGGCCGGCGCGGGGCGCCGGGCGTGGGAGTCCCGCAGGAGCGGGAGAAAGGATCGCAGGCCGATGGCCGAGATCAAGGTAGCGACGGACGAGACATTCGAGCACCTCGTCCTTCACAACGACCGCCCGGTCGTCGTCGACTTCTGGGCGATCTGGTGCGGGCCCTGCAAGATGGTCGCACCGGAGATGGAGAAGCTCGCCGCGAAGTACGACGGCGTCGTCGACGTCGTCAAGGTCGATGTCGACGCGAACCCCGGCCTGTCGCGGGCGTTCAACATCATGAGCATCCCGACGATCGCGTTCTTCCAGCCGGGCAAGCAGCCGATGGGCGTGGTCGGGTTCCGGCCGCTCGAGCAGCTCGAGCAGCAGTTCGGCCTGCCCGCGCTTCCGAAGGTCGCCGCGGCTCCCGCGACCGAGACTCCGGCAGCGGAGGCTCCAGCGCCCCAGGCCTGATCCCCGCTCCCACGCCTCGAAGCCCGGGCCGCACGCCCGGGCTTCATCGTGTCCGGATCCGGGCCCCGCGGCCCTCAGTCGCCCGCGGCTGTGCCCGGCGCCTCAGTCGTCCGGGGCGACCCGCCAGGCGAACCCGGTCCAGGAGACTGCCCGGTCGAGCGCGAACCTGTCGAGCGTCACGGGCTCGAAGATGATCCAGCGCTCGCCGCGCGGCGACGACAGGACGCCGGGCGTCCGGCGCGCGGCGATCGCGACATCGCCGGTCAGGCGGAACTCGACCCGATCCGGCGCGCTGACGAGGAATGCTCGACCGCCCCGCCGCAGCTCGGCCGTCCCGTCCGCGAGGGCGACGCGCTCGACATCCGCGAGCTCGGCGGCGGCCTCGTCGACGACCTCCTGGATGGCCCGCTCGACGCCGTCGTCCATCGACCTTCAGCCGCCCGCGTCGAGGATCGCCTGGAGGTCGTCGAGGTGGTCGGCGTAGTGGTCGATCGTCTCGCTGCTGAGGAACGCCAGGATGTCGCCGTCCTTCACCCAGCGCGTCTCCGGGACGACCGTCAGGTAGCCGCGGAGCTCGCCGGGGATCGAGCCGAACCGAGCCCGGAGCTCGTCGAGGGGAAGCGCCCCCCAGGTGGCCTGGAGCTCGGCGTTGACCAGATCGCCGCCGCGGGCCTCCCAGTCGGCGTCCCAGGCGATCCTCGTGGGGCTCGACTCGCCGATCGCCAGCTCGCGCGCGACCCGCAGGGCGACGTCCTGCCCGGACAGCAGGTGGCCCATCAGGTCGCGGCCGGACCAGCCGTGGGCGGCCTCCACAGGCGCGGTCAGCCGATCGTCGGGGAGCTCGGCGAGCGGCTCGAATGGTCGCCACGCATCGCGCTCCTCCTCGAGGAACTCCAGGCCGTCCAGATACATGGCCCCGAGGATAGCCGCCCGCGTCAGACCGCGACCGCCTCGCGGTACTCCCCGAAGACCTCGCGCAGGACACCGCACTGCTCGCCGAGCGTCGCGTAGGCCGCGGCGCAGGCGATGAAGTGGGGCATGAGGTTCGTCTCGCTGGTGCCCGGCCGCCGGGCCGCCTCGCGGAGTCCCGCGAGGGCCGCCGTCACGGCCTCCCCGTCGCGCTCTCGGCGGGTCCGCTCGAGCCGGGCGAGCTGGCGTTCGAGTGAGCCGGCGGGGACCTGAAGCACGGGGACGGTCAGCTCCTCTGTCTCGTCGACGAAGGCGTTGACCCCGACGATCCGGCGTTCGCCGGCGTCGAACTCGCGCTGGAACCGATAGGCGGCGTCGGCGACCTCGCGCTGCGGATAGCCCTGGCCGATCGCCGCCACCATCCCGCCACGGGCGTCGATCTCGTCGATGTAGCGCCACACCGCTCGCTCGGTCTCGTCGGTCAGGGCCTCGACGAACCACGATCCGCCGAGGGGGTCGACCGTCGAGGCGACCCCGGTCTCCTCGGCCAGGACCTGCTGCTGGCGCAGGGCCAGCAGCGCCGCCGCCTCGGTCGGGACGGCGAGAGCCTCGTCGTAGGCGTCGGTGTGGAGCGACTGGGTCCCGCCCAGGACGGCCGCAAGGCCCTGGATCGCGACCCGGGTCAGGTTGTTCAGCGGCTGCTGCGGGGTGAGCGAGACGCCGGCGGTCTGGGTGTGGAAGCGCATCCAGGCGGAGCGCTCGTTCTCCGCGCCGTAGCGCTCGGTCATCAGGCGATGCCAGATCCGGCGTGACGCCCGGAACTTCGCGATCTCCTCGAAGAAGTCCGAGTGGCTGTTGAAGAAGAACGACAGGCGAGGCGCGAAGTCGTCGATCCGGAGCCCGCGCCCGAGGGCGTCCTCGACGTAGGCCATCCCGTCGGCGATCGTGAAGGCGAGCTCCTGGACGGCCGTCGAGCCGGCCTCGCGGATGTGGTAGCCGCTGATCGAGATCGTGTTCCAGCGGGGCAGCTCGCGGGTCCCGAACTCGATCGTGTCGGTGACCAGGCGCATCGACGGCCCGGGCGGGAACAGGAACTCTTTCTGGGCGATGAACTCCTTGAGGATGTCGTTCTGGGTCGTGCCCTCGAGCGCCGCCCGCGGGACGCCGGCCTTCTCGGCCGCGACGATGTACATCGCCCAGATCGGGGCGGCCGGCGAGTTGATCGTCATCGAGGTGCTGACCCGGTCGAGCGGCAGCCCGGCCAGCAGGGCCTCCATGTCGGCCAGGCTGCTGACCGCGACGCCGCACGTGCCGAACTCGCCGTCGGCCTCCGGGTCATCGGTGTCGTAGCCGTACAGGGTCGGCATGTCATAGGCGATCGACAGCCCGGTCTGGCCGGCATCGAGGAGCGAGCGGAAGCGGGCGTTCGTGTCCTCGGCCGCGCCGAACCCCGCGAACATCCGCATCGTCCAGAGGCGGCTCCGATAGCCCGACGGGTGGATCCCCCGGGTGAACGGCGGCTCGCCCGGCAGCCCGATCCGGTCGTTCGCGTCGGGCGGCAGCGACCACGGGCCATACAGGGGCTCGATCTCGACATCCGAGATCGTGGAGAACCGCTCGACGCGCTGCGGGGCGCGCGCGACGGCCGGGTCGAGCCGTTCGACCCGCCACCGTCGGAGCCGCTCGTCGGGTCCCATCGTCACTCCGGCGCCGTGGCGCGATACGTCTGGATCGCCGCGTCGACGATCGCCTCGTGGGCCGTCTTGGAGGGGATGTCCCGGGCCGCGCTGCTCACGAGGACGACCCGGATGTCGCCGGTCCGGTCGTCCGGCAGGACGACGACGCTCTGGAGGTAGTCGCCGTTGGTGAGATCGATGCGGTGCGCCATCGAGCCGTCGATGACCGGAGCCGAGGTCGTGATGTCCTCGGTCTTGCTGCCGGTGCGGGCGCCCATCTCGTAGAACGTGCCGACCTCGGCGCTCTTCAGGTCGGGCGCGCGCAGCAGCGCGAGCGTCACGCCGCTCTCCGCGCCGGTCTTCCAGAGACCACCGGCGAAGCGGAGCTCGCGGACTCCTTTGTCCCACAACGTCCCGAGGGCCTCCTGGGTGCAGTTCCGGCCGGAGTCGAGCTGGTCGGGCGCGAAGCCCCGGAACGATGTCGGCAGGAGCTGTTCCATGTCCGGGTACGCCCCGGCAGCCCTCCCGTTCGCGGTGCACGGACCGGTCGGATCGAACGCCGTGGTGCAACCCGCGAGGCCGATGATGGTGGCCGAGAGCATGAGGGCCAGGAGCGCGCGGCTGATGGTCACGTCGAGAGGGTAGCGCTCACGTCCCGGCGACGCCCCAGGACCGTACGGAGGTCCCGCGGTGGTGCGTCGGCGCGCCCGACGATGGAGCCGGGCGGACCCATACGGAGTCACCATTGCGGTGCGGCCGCCGCGGGCGTACGGTATGTCTGCGCCGTCACGATGCAGACCGGGAAGGACCTGGGGCGTCGGTCACGGACGGAGGCTCGGACAAACCGCCATCGACTTCGCGGATCGATGGACCAACGGGGGATCCGGGGTCTCCTTCACGAGCCGAGTAACAGGTATCGGCCAGCAGGCCCGGCACTCGAGGCGGCCAGGACTGATCGCTCGGATCATGGCCGGTGGCAATTATCGCCGCCGGCCATCGTGTTTCCTGGAGCGTGATCTCCCGACGACGACCTGACCCTCTGGCGATCGTGCGCCGCGCCGTCACTCGCCCGGTGCAGCGAACGGCGACTTCCGGGGCGGTGACTCGCGGATCCGGCGGGCGACCCCACGGGCGTCGAGGTCCGCCTGGACCACCCGAGCCGCCGCCACGAGATCGCGATCCCGGGTGATCGTCTTCGCCAGCCAGTCGACGTACGACGGCTCGAATGCCGCGACCTCGCCCAGGGTGTGGCCGCGGAACTTCCCGAACTCGAGCACGATGCCGGCCGCCTCGTCGAGCGGTGGGTCGGGTCGACGCCGGAACGAGCGGTCCCGATCCCGGTGGACGGGGCCATTGGGGTCGGATGCGCGGAGCGGGTCCGGGCCTGACCGTTCGGCCGCCCGAGGGGCCTGGGCCGTGTGTCGGACCGGATGGCCGGTGGTGGCGTTGCGGGGGCGGATCGTGTCGGTCGTATCGAGCCGGCCGGTGACCGGCCGGGTCCGCGGTGGCGGCGGCGGACCCGTGTGGCGCCCCGGAGCGGCCCCGTTCGGAGGCGCGGTCGTCCGGTGGCTCGGCGCCTGCCGTCGCTCCGGGACGCTGCGGAGGATCGACTGATAGGCCGCGTTGATCTCGGCCATCCGGCGGGTCGAGGCGCGCGCCCGGACCGGGTCGCCGATCGACAGGTCGGGGTGGTGCTCGCGGGCGAGTCGGCGCCAGGCGGCCTTGATCTGGGCCTGGCTGGCCCCCGGCTCGACGCCGAGGACCGCATACGGGTCACGCGGGCTCACGGGCCAATTCTAGCCGGCCGCCCGGGCGACTCGACCCCGCCAGGCAGGGGCGCTTGACAGTCCCGGTGTGGGTGGGGTCCCCTTCCCTCGTGCCATCGCTCCGCCGTGTCGGCGCCGCGGCCGCCGTCGTCACGGTCCCCGCCGCGCTCGCCTACCGCTTCGCCGTCATCTACCGGACCAGGGCCGGGTTCCCCCGCCGCCACACGCCAGCCGTGACCCCGACCGACCTCGGGATGCCGTTCGAGGCGGTCGTCGTCCCATCGGACGATGCGACCCTGCCGGGCTGGTTCATCCCGGCCCGCGACGGCGCACCCGGCCCGGGGGTCGTCCTGGTCCACGGCTGGGAATCGGCGCGAGACCGGATGCTGCCCAATGCCCAGGTCCTCCACGCGGCCGGGTTCCACGTCCTGGTCATCGACATCCGGGGCCACGGCGAGAACCCGCCCGAGGAGCTGCCGATCAGCGGCGGCGAGTTCGGAGCCGACGCAGCAGCCGGGATCCGCGCCCTGGCCGCCCGCCCGGAGGTGACCCGCGTCGCCGTCCTCGGTCACTCGATGGGTGGCATCGGTGCTGCGCTCGCGGCGGTCCGTCCGCCCGGGGCCGATGCCGCGGTCGTCATCTCCGCGCCGGCCGACCCGATCCGCCTGACGCGTCAGACCTTCCGGCTCGCCCGACTCCACATCCCGGGCCCGGTCGCGTGGCCCCTCGCATGGCTCACGACACGGGTCTACGTCCAGCCCCGCCATCACGACCTGGGCGGGATCTCGGCGACCCAGGCGATCGCCCGGTATCGCGGGCCGCTGCTCATCGTCCATGGCTCGGACGACGCCGTCATCCCGCCGTCGCATCTCGAGCGGCTGGCGCGGGCGGCGCGGCTGGGGCGGGCATCCGAGATCGCACCGGCACCCGTCGAGACCCTGCTGGTCGACGGCGGGGCGCACAGCTGGCTGTACGAGCACGAGATCTACCGTCGGACGGTCGCCGCATTCCTCGCCCGCTCCCTGGGCGGCCCTCTGACCCCGGAGGCTGCCGCCGATGCGGCCGCGGCCATCCCGGCCCAGCGGCTCCCCGACGCCGAGCCGCGGTTCGCGGCGACCGCGCAGCGCAACACTCGTCTCCGGACCCTTGCCGAGCTGGTCGGCGCACCCGCGGCGCGTCGCGACCTCGACGCGGTCGAGCTGCCGATCACACAGGACGGCGATCCATCCGCGGCCGGGTCGGACCACCGGGCGCCCACGGCCGAAGCCGAGCCGACCGTCCATTCGGCCGCCTGACCCGATCGAGCCACGGGCGATGGATCTCCTCTAGGCGATCGCGACCCGGCGCGTGGTCCGGACATTCGAGGACCGACCCCTGGAGCCTGCGCACCTCGCGGCGATCCTCGACGCCGGCCGGCGGGCTGGCAGCTCGAGCCTCCTCGGCTACCCGGACGACCGGTGGTGCGAGTACCTGCTGTCGATGGGCTACCCGGCCGACCCGGCGGTCCTTCGGGCTCGGAACCGCAGCGGCGGTCGCAAGGCCCTCGACGACGTCGTCCATGAGGAGCGCTGGTAGCCGGGCGGGCGGTGTCCCCGGCTACTGCCAGCGGAAGAAGCGCGCCGCGACCGCGTAGCAGACGACGAGCCAGCCGACCAGGACCAGCGCGTCGACGTACAGCGGTGCGAACGGCGCCCCGCCGACCATCACCTGGCGCAGCGCATCGGCCAGGTAGGTCAGGGGGATGAGCCGGGCGATCGTCTGCAGATACGCCGGCATCTGGTCGATCTGGAAGAAGATGCCCGACAGGAACATCATCGGGAACTGGACGATGCTCGTCATGCCGTTGGCGGAGTCCTCGCTCGACGCGAACGAGGCGATGACGTAGCCGAGGGCGAGGAACGCGAGCGCTCCGAGGAATGAAGAAGGCCGCGGCGAGCAGGATGTTGCCGGCGGTCTGGACGCCGAACAGGGCGGTCCCGACGCCGACGATGATGACCGCCTGGAGCGCCGCGATCAGGAGCCGCATCAGGACATTGCTCCCGACCAGCTGCCAGCGTCGCAGCGGCGTCGCGGCGAGCCGCTTGAGGATCAGCTTCTCGCGATCGGCGACCAGCGGGATCGCGGCGAAGATCCCGATCTGCATGATCGACATCCCGAGGATGCTCGGGACGAAGTAGCTGATCGCGTTGAGGTCCTGGGTCTGGATGCTCTGGGCGTCGGCGACGATGTACGGCGGTCGCCCGCCCATGTTCACCGCCGAGAGGACGCCGTTGACGATCTGGCTGATCGTCGCCCCGCTCTGGGCCTGGGCGGCATCGGTGTAGCAGGGTGACCGTCGCCGGTGGGCCGCTGCCCGCCTGGGCGGCCGACAGCGCGGCGCCGTAGCCGGCCGGGACGATCACCGCGGCGTCGACCGAGCCGGCCTTCATCGCCGAGATCGTCTCGTCGGCCGTCCCGGTGACGAGCTCGACGCCGTTCACCTGCTCGAACGCCGCCTTCAGCTGCGCGGAGGCGGCCGAGCCGTCCTCGTCGGCCCAGCCCAGCTGGATCCGGAAGTTGCCGGCCGAGAAGATGAACCCGAACAGGAGGATGAAGATCAGCGGGAAGGCGAGCGTCCAGAAGACGGCCGCCCGGTCCCGGGTGTAGCTCCGGATGTTCGCGATCGTCAGCTGGAGAAGGGCGCGCATCGCTGGTCGTCCGCGTCAGTCGCGCAGCGCCCGGCCGGTGAGGTCGAGGAAGACATCCTCGAGAGAGGGCCGGCGGATCGGCGAGGTTCTGGGGCTCCACGCCGCGGCTGTCCGCGAGCACGAGGAGCGCCCCGATCGTGGCCGCGACGTCGGCCGTATACAGCAGCACCTCGTCGTCGTCGTGCTTCACCGACGAGACGGCCGGCAGCGCCGCGAGCGCGTTGTCCTCGATCGTGTCGATGCGATCGAACCGGACCGCCCGCTCGGTGAAGTGACGGCTCACCAGCTCGTCGACGGTGCCCATCTCGAGGACCTTGCCGTGGTCCATGATCGCGATGCGATCGCACAGGACCTCGGCCTCCTCAAGGTAGTGGGTCGTGAGGAGGATCGTCTTGCCGCCCTCCTTCAGACCCATCACCAGGTCCCACAACGCTCGCCGCGCGGCCGGGTCGAGCCCGGTGGTCGGCTCGTCGAGGAACAGCAGCTCGGGGTCGTTGACGAGGGCCAGGGCGACCGCGAGGCGTTGGCGCTGGCCACCCGACAGCTCGCGCGACTGGGCCGTCCGTCGCTCGCCCAGGCCGAGGGCGTCGATCAGCTCGCCGACCGGCCGCGAGCGTGGGTAGAAGCTCGCGAACAGCTCCAGGATCTCGGTCACCGTGAGCTTCGGGTACAGCGCCGCGGTCTGGAGGGCGACGCCGATCCGGGGCTTGAGCGAGGCCGAGTCGCGCCGCGCGTCGATGCCGAGGACGGTCAGCTCGCCGTCGTCGGGCGGCCGCAGACCCTCGAGCATCTCGACGGTCGTCGTCTTGCCGGCGCCGTTGGGGCCGAGCAGGCCGAAGACCTCGCCGGCCGCGACGTCGAAGCTCACACCGTCGACCGCGAGGACGTCGCCGTACTTCTTGCGGACGTCCCGGACGCGGATCGCGATGCTCGTGTCGGCCGCCGTCGAGGTCACGGTCCGATGGTGGCACGGACGGACCGAAGCGTCATCCGGGCCGCCCCGCGTCTTTCACCGCCGTGCCCGCCTCGGGCGCCGGGGCGCCGAGGGCGAGATACGCATCGAGGGCGGCCGCGAGCCCGACGTCGCGCCCGGCGGCCTCGGACATCAGCCACTTCGTCTCGAGGACATCGCAGTACGCCTGGAGGGCATCGCGGCCGGGGTCGATCGCCGGTCGGAGCCGTTCGAGCGCCGGGCCGAGGACATCCTCCTGCCAGCGCGCGGCCGCCTCGGCCCGGTCGAGCGGCCGGCCCTCCTTGCGCTCCAGCCAGGCACGGTACTCGTAGATGTCGTTGAGCAGGAGAGTCGCCTGGCCCTCGAGGGCCACGAGGCCGGTCAGGCGCTGGAGCTCGCGGGCGTGGTAGGCCCGGTTGGTCACGGCGACCCGGAGCCGGAGCCGTCCCTGCTCGCCGGGCAGGAGCTCGATCTCGTCGACCGCGAAGCCGAGGTCGTTGAGCCGCCGGATCCGGGCCGCCACGGCATGGCGGTCCTCGGCCCGCAGCACCTCCTCCGCGTGGAGCTCCGACCACAGCGCGTCGTAGCGCATCCGGACGCCCTCGGCCGCCTCGACGGCCTCGTCGATCAGCTCGGGCCGGTCCTGCGCCGCGGCCAGGTCCGCGAGCCCGAAGGCGACGTTCTCGACAAGGACATCGAGGTCGTAGGTCCGCTGGCCGTCCGACAACGCCGGGTGGACTTCGCTCGTCTCCGCGTCGACGAGGTAGGCCTGGATCCGGTCGCCGTCGCGGCGGAACAGCGTGTTGGCGAGCGAGCAGTCGCCCCAGTACACGCCACCGCGATGGAGGTCGACCAGGAGGCTCGCCATCGCGTCGAGGAGCTGATCGCGCATCATCGACGGGCCCGGCGGGAAGCGCGACAGGAGCCGCCGGTACTGGAGCGACGACGGCAGGTAGGCGGTCACGAGGACCGCCGAGTCGCGATCCGGGCTGCCCGCGAGTCCGATCGGCACGACCGCCGGCAGGGCCGCCTCCTCGAGGTGCCGGAGGACCTCGGTACTCGCCCTCGGCGATCGCGAACGGCTCATCCTTGAGGGCGAGCAGCCCGCGTGGCGACTCGAGGAACCGGACCAGGTGGCGCGACGGCCCGACCGAGCTGGCGGAACCGGACCGTGCCGGTGTCCTCTGTCCACTCGCTCAAGGGCCGCTCCCACGGCAGGGCGAGGAGCTCCGGGGTCGGGTCCCGCAGGCGGCAGCCGCGGGAAGGACGCCGTGGCCACCGCGGGCGCCAGGATCGCTCGTGCCTGGGTCGCAGGCTCCGGGGTCGTGGGCTCCCGGGAGGGCCGTCCCGTGGTCCGGGCCATCGAAGCGATCGGCCGTGCTCGGGTCGGGGGCGGCGCGGTCGTTAGAGCCGCTTGCGCAGGTACGCCGCGACGCCGGCGTCGTAGCCGAGCGACTCGTACAGCCGGCGAGCATCGGGCCGATGGTGGCCGGCGGTGACCTCGATGAACGCCGCACCGGCCTCCTGGCCGATCCGTTCGGCCTCGGCCATGAGCTGGCCGCCGAGACCGCGCTCCCGGGCACCGGCATCGACGACGAGCGCGAGGACCCGGGCGACGTGGTCGTCGTGCTCGAAGCGCGGCACGAGATGGATCAGCGACGAAGCCCATGACCTCGCCCTCGATGTCGGCGACGATGACCGCGGACTGCTCGGACCCGAACCGCTCGAGGCGGCTCGACGATATCGGTCGTCCCGGCCGGGATAGCCCTCGTCGGTGAACAGGACGGCGATCCGCTCGGCATCGGCGACGGTCGCCGGCCGCAGGACGGCGGTGGTGGGTTCGATCATGGACGGATGGTACCCGCCTGTCCGGCCTCCACGAGACCGAGCAGGAACGGGCCCCAGGGATGGTCGCCGACGACGAGCTCGGCCGGTCCGAGCGGCCCCGGCCGCGTCGCACCGGATCGACGCCGCGGGGATGCCGAGCCAGACACACACGGGACCCTCTCCGTGCCGCGCAAGGGCCGCCGCGATCCGACCCTCCGTGGAGGGCTCGAGGAGGATGACGGCCGAGCCCGCGACGGGAGCGATCCGCGACCACGCGCCGAGCCAGCCGTCGTCCTCGGCTGCCTCGAAGGCCGCGGGGTCGACCCCGAGCGCCGCGCCCGACCTCGCGGACGGCCCGGTCGAGCTCGACGGTCGCCCAGCCGACCCCGGCGAGGCGGATGCCGGGGTCGGCCAGCCCTCGGATCCGAGTGCCGCCGGGTCGCTCGCGGTCGTCGCCCGCATCGGTCGCCGTTCGCGTGGGTCCTCCCTGGCGAGGCGGAGCGTGCCTCCGGGGAGCGGATAGACGACCTCGTCGGCGTCCGGGTCGGGTCGCGGGAGCCCGAGGCGCGACGCGAGCCGGCTGCCGAGCCGTCCTGGATTCGCGACGGCCAGTCGACGGTCAGGCCCACGCGAGGAGGTAGTCCGCCGCCGGTCCCCGACGACCGAGAAGCCGAGGCGCTCGTAGAGGCCCGGGCGCGGACGTTCTCCGGAAAGACCCGGAGATGGACCATCCGGTCGCCGTCGGCCCGTGCATCGCTGACAGGCGGCCACGGTCACCGCCGTCCCGAGCCCGCGGCCTTCCCAGCCCGGCCGTGTCGCCGATCGATGAGAGGTACGTGGCGTGCTTCGAGCGCTCGTCCGCTTCGCGACCGCGAGCGACCGTGCCGCCGACGCGGGCGACATACAGCCGCATCTCGCGTCCGAGTCGAGCGCGGCGGCAAGATCGGCCGACAGGCGGGGCCGGGCAAATGGATCGACCCGGAATGCGGCGACGAGCAGCGCGGCCACCTCGTCCGCGAGCACATGCCGCTCGCGGCCGGCCACCGCGCCGTGGACCTCGATGGCGACGCCCTCCGGGGCCGCCGGCTCAGGCGATCGCGACGGCGGTCGGCACCACCAGGATCATCGTCAGGCCCCCACCGAGGTCGTCGAAGCCATGGGCCGACAGCCGAGCGCCGAGGTCGCGCGGGCTCGTCGGAGGCCGCGGTGACGCCCAGACGTGCGGCCTCCGATCGAGGCCGCCGAACAGGACGAGCAGCTCGGCCAGGCGTGCGTCGAACGCGGCCGCATCGTCCGGCAGCCGGACGCCCGGACAGGCGGTTCCAGAACGGGTCGCGGTCGCGCGGGTCGTGGAGCAGGACCGCGTCGCCGATGTCCCGGACGAGGCGACCGCCGACCGCGTGGGCGCGCGCTTCGTGCCAGGCAAGGAAGCGCATCGTCGCGGCGGTCGAGGTCGATACCGACCGGCGCTGACCGGCCGGTCCCGTCCCGCTGAGACGCCGGACGCCCGTGCTCATGGCGACACAGATAGGACGGAAACCGCTCCGGCGGACGCAGCGTATCGTTGCGCGAGGCCGGCCGCCCGTCGGGGAGCGGCGTCCTCGAGAGGAGGACACGATCGGGCCGGATCAGCCAGGCGGTCTTCGTCAGCGCCGTCATCGTCGCCGTCGCGGCATGCGGCTCGAGCGCCTCACCCGCTGCCTCGAGCGGGGCGTCAGCCGGTGCGTCCGCTGCGGCGTCGTCCGCCGGCGGCGGCGGGACGTGCGCCAAGGCACCGGATGGGACGACCGCGGCGGCCACGGTGACGATGCAGAACTTCGAGTTCGCGCCCGCGAGCGTGACGGTCAAGGAGGGCGAAGCCGTCAGCTGGACGAACACGACACCGCGACCACACGGTGACGATGATCGACGGAGCGTGCAACGCCGGTCACGGTCGCGAAGGGCGTGACCGTCCTGCTGACGTTCAACAACGCCGGGACCTACAAGTACCACTGCACGATCCACCAGTCGATGACGGGGACGGTCGAGGTCACCGGCTGATCCTGGCCCGGTGACATGCGTCGGCCGGCTCGTCCGGCCGGCGCTCAGCCCTCTCGGTGGGCGACGAGCAGCGTCGCGCCCGACGGCAGGTCGATCGCCGCGGGGCTCGGCAGCCCGGCGTCCGCGAACATCGCCCGGAACTCGTCGAGCGTCCGCAGGCGCGTGCCCTGGAACAGCTCGTCGAGCTGGATCCCGGCGATGAGCCGACCGTGCTCGGTCCGGTAGTCCTCGAGGTCGGCTGGCGCACACCAGTCGAGGACGAGGAGCCGACCGCCCGGTCGAAGCGCGTGCCAGCCCGCTCGCAGCGAGGCGACCGGGTCGGCCAGCTGATGGAGGGCGTACTGGAAGTACGCGAGATCGTGTGCTCCGACGCTCCGATCGACCGACGCGATGCGGGCCTCGACGATGGTGATCCGGTCGGTCAGGCCGGCTGCCGCGACGTTCGCCCGGGCCCGCTCGACGGAGTCGTGCTCGAACTCGACCCCGAGCAGCGCGGCGTCCGGAAACCGGCGTGCGACCGCGATGAGCCAGCGACCGCCGCCGCAGTGGAGATCGACGACGCTGCGCCCCGCGCGAGAGGGCCACGACAAGGTCCGGCTGCGCGGCGAGGGCCTCCTGGAAGAAGACCGCGATGTCCTGTCGGGTCAGCCGCTCGATCGAGGTGCGATAGCGGTCGGGTCGCTGGGCGACCGGCACGCCGGTCCGGAACACCTCGGCCATCCGATCGTGGTCGAGGCTGGCCACGACGGCGTGCACGAGCTGGCCGCCGAGGTAGTCCGGGCGGTCCTCGTCGAGCAGGACGACCGCGGTCGCCTCGTCGATGCGCAGTCGCTCGCCATCGAAGGTCACGATCTCGTGGGCGTCAGCGGCGATCGTCCACGCCCGGACCGGGTCGTGCCCGCAGCCGACCGCATCGGCGAGCGCGTCGGGTCCGATGCCGGCAGGGCCCGCCGCGCGGACGCCTTCAAGGAGGCCGAGCTCGAGCCCGAGGTGGACGATCCACGTCCGGTGGAACCCGGCAAGACTCTCGAGATACAGGTCGAACCGGTCATCGACCGAGGGGGCGGCGAGCACGGACATCTCGCCTCATGGTCGCATAGGGTGGGACACCTGGACCAGCCCGATGCGACGATGACCGGGATGCAACGCGGTGACGGGCGGCGTGTTCCGGGTGTCGATGGACGTGATGGAGATGCCCCGCCGGACCGATGACGCGGCGTTGCTCGAATCGCTCGCCTCCGACCTGGATGGGGCGTTCGAGACGCTCGTCCGGTGTCACACGGACCGGCTGTACGCGGTCGCGCTCCGGACGCTCGGCGATCCCGCCGACGCGGAGGAGGTCGCCCAGGATGCACTCGTGCGGGCGTACCGCGCGCTGGCGTCGTACGAGGCGTCACGGATCCGTGGGCTTCACCTGCGGGCGTGGCTCGCGACGATCGTCGTGAACCTGGCCCGCAACCGGCGACGCCGGCACGAGCGATCGCCATCCGGCGATGCCGATCAGCGCGCTCGTCCGCGGAGGACGGCGAGGCCCCGACCACTCGAGCGCCTGGCGGCGGGTCGCGACGACTCGCCGGAGGACCGGGCGGCAGCCAGCGCCGAGCGCGACCGCTGGGCGGCGCTCCTCGGGGACCTGCCGGAACGCTATCGCGTGCCGCTCGTCCTGCGTCACGTCGACGATCTTTCGTATGCCGAGATGGCCGAGGCCCTCGGCAAGCCCGAAGGCACCTTGAAGGCCCAGGTCCACCGTGGCCTGGTCCTCCTGCGCGCCGCCTGGGATGCGGCCGAACGCGAGGAGGCGATCGCATGACTCGGATCTCCGGGACGACCGAGATCGGTGACGGACGACCCGCGGCTCGCGGCGGTGGAGCACGCCCTGCGCGACCTGCGCGAGCCGGCCCCGGCGTCGCTGGCCGGGCGGACGCTCGTCGAGATCGGTCTGGCCGATGCGCTCGAGCGGTTCGACTCGCCGATCGGGACGATCGTCGTGGCCTGGAACGGTCGCGGCGTCACGATGGTCGACATCGACGAAGGCGACGAGGCGATCGCGGCGCGTCATCGGGCGTCGACGACCCGCCCGCTCTCGCCGGACGGCCGGATGCCCGACCGTCTCCGGCGGGCGATCGAGCGCCGCCTCGACGGCGACCGGCGGGTGTCGATCCCGCTCGACCTCCGCGACCGGGCCCCGTTCGAGACGGCCGTCTGGCAGAAGGCCCTCGAGATCCCCCGCGGCGAGGTCCGACCATATGGCTGGATCGCCTCGGAGATCGGCCGCCCCAAGGCCGTCCGGGCCGTGGGCTCGGCGCTCGGGCGGAACCCGATCCCGCTCATCGTGCCGTGCCATCGGGTGGTCCGGACGGACGGGACGATCGGTCAGTACTCCCTGGGCGGGCCGGCCGTGAAGCGCCGGGTGCTGGAAGCCGAGGGCGTCGACCTGGGTCGAGCTGGAGAGCTACGCCTCGGCCGGGGTCCGGCTGCTCGGCTCGGACACGACCCAGATCTTCTGCCATCCGACCTGCACGCATGCGCGGCGCATCATGCAGCAGCACCGGGTCACGTTCCGCTCGGCGACAGAGGCCGAGGGGGCGGGCTATCGCGCCTGCCACGACTGCCGGCCGGTCAGCCCCGCAGCCTGACCGGCGACGGGCTCCGGTCGACCAGGGCCCCGAGGGGGCACGCTCCAGGCTCCGCGCCGGGACCGATTTGGCCTACTGGACTCGGCCAAGCCGACCGGCTAGACTGCCTCCATCTTGGACCAGCAGACTATGCCAAACGCGACCCCGACCCGGTCTCCCGACCGGGCGAGCGTGACGACGCGGGCGCCATCCGGAGCGCGCGATCTGGGCCGGGATCCTCGTCCTGTACCTCGTCTGGGGATCGACCTATCTCGGCATCGCGATCGCGATCGAGACGATCCCGCCGTTCGTCATGGCAGCCGTCCGGTTCCTCCTTGCCGGGACGATCCTCATCGGCGCGATGGCGCTCGTCAGCCGTGGCGGCATCATCCGGCCCGACACGGATCCAGATCCGTGACTCGGCCATCGTCGGGGGTCTGCTGCTCGGCGGCGGGATGGGTCTCGTGTCGTTCGGCGAGCAGTCGGTCCCGTCGGGTCTGACGGCGATCTTCGTCGCGATGATGCCGCTCTGGGTCGCCGTCCTTGGACGACTGTTCTTCGGCCAGCGCCTCGCCCCACTCGCCGCCGTGGGCGTCATCGTCGGGCCTCGCCGGGATCGTCGTCCTGGCGTGGCCGGGCGATGCGTCGCTCGACGGCGTCGACCCGGTCCATCTCGCCGCCGTCTTCCTGTCCCCGGTCTCCTGGGCGATCGGCGCGCTGTACGCCGCCCACCGGGCACGGCTGCCGGGTCAGCCGCTCGTCGCGACGGGCCTCCAGATGCTCTCCGGGAGCGTCGTCCTGTTCGGGGCGGCGGTGCTGACCGGTGAGTTCGTCGGCTTCTCGGTCGCCGACGTGTCCGACCGCCTCGCTGACGGCGTTCCTCTACCTGACCTTCGTCGGGAGCCTCCTGGCGTTCAGCGTCTTCGCTTGGCTCGTCCGCGTGGCGCCGCTCCCGAAGGTCACGACGTACGCCTACGTGAACCCCGTCGTGGCGGTGATCCTCGGGGCAGTCGTGCTCTCGGAGCCGATCACGACCCGGACGATCATCGGCGGCGGGATCGTCATCGCGGCGGTCGCGTTGATCGTCACGGCCCGCGGGCGCGAGGGTCGCACGACGACCGAGTCCCCTGCCGAGGACACCGACCCGATCCGACGCAGGTCGGCTCCTCGGCGCCGCCAGAGGTGCTCGCGGAGCCCTAGCCCTCGCCCAGGACCGTCCGAGCCACGGTCCGGGCCAGGACCATGATCGTCAGCATCGGGTTCACGCCGAGCCCGGTCGGGAACAGCGAGCCGTCGCCGACATAGAGGCCGCCGATGACGCGGTCGGACCGGCGATCGGCCCGGACCCGGCCGAAGGGATCGCAGACGTGGTCGCCCGGCTCGGCGCCGGCGCACGCGGTGCCCATCTGGTGGGCCGAGAACAGCCCCAGTCGGTTCGGCCCGACATCGATCCTGGCCAGGGCCGCCACCGATCGCTCGAATGCCGGCGCGTCCGCTGGATCGGCCAGGACCGGAGCGCGGGAGCGCCGGGACGACGATGTCGCGGGCGCCAGCGGCACGCGCGAGACGGACCATGGTCGCCAGGGCGTGCCGGATCGTCGCACGGCCGTCATCGTCGAGCCGATAGTCGATCCGGACGCCACGACCCCGCGTCGGTCGGACCGTGCCCGACCCACCGTCCCGGGTGACCGCGATGAGCGGCGCCAGATACGGGAACCCCTCGGCCAGCTCGAGGAAGTCGGCGCTCGACTGCCACGGGACGGCGACCGCGCCGAGGGCCGGATGACCCGGGGCGCTCTCGACGACGTATCCGCGCCGGCCCGGCTCATCGTCGGCGAACTCGGTCATGGACGCTGCCTGCATGATCCCCCGCCACATCTCGATCGGCTCGTCGAACCGTCCGACGATGTACGGCACCGGATGGATCCGGAGATTCGCAGCCGATCGGCGGGATGGTGGAGATCGCTTCGGGCGAGGACGATCGGGGTCCGGAGCGCTCCAGCGGCCACGACCACCTGGCGCGCCCGGACGACGAGCCGCCGGGGCCGCGCGACATCGTCCGTGCCCTCGAGACGGGCCCGCCGCCAGGCCTCGCGACCGACGACCGCCTCGACGCCGACCGCGCGGCCGCGCTCGATCAGGACGCGTCGGATGTGCGTCTCGGGCAGGATCCGCGCTCCGGCCGCAGCCGCGCGGGCGAGATGCACCCGGATGCCGGAGGACTTGGTCCCACGCGGGCAGCCGAAGACGCATGAGCCGCAGTCGTCGCATCCGGGCGAGTCACGAGGGAGCGGCATCGACGACCAGCCGAGCGCCTCGGCTCCGCGGATGATCGCTGCGTCCTTCGGCGGCATCGATGTCGGCGGCGTCACGAGGAGCTCGCCCGCGATCGCGGCGACATCGGCGTCCCAGGTCGGCCCGACGACGGTCCCCAGGCCATGCTCGGTCGCCCACTCGTGTCGGACGAGCTCGCTGGCCGGGATGCTCGTCATCCAGTTCACGAGCGTCCCGCCGCCGACGGCCGACCCGGCGAGGAGCGTGAACGCCCCGTCCCACGTCGCGGAGAGCCCATGCGCCAGATACAGCTGGTCGAACCCGGTGAGCTCATCGCGCGGCATGTCCGGCTCCGTCACGAGCGGCCCGGCCTCGAGGATGACGACCGACCGGCCCGCCTCGGCGAGGTCCGCCGCGATGACACCACCACCCGCGCCGGAGCCGACGATCACGACATCGGCCTCCAGCGTCGTCGTCCCTTCGGCGTCCGGTGGCGGCAGCTCGGCCGGCCGGATCGGACTCGGATCGTCGGTCACGGGCGGCTGGTCCGGCCGGTAACCGGGGCCGGCCGTGATCCTGCTCGGCGCCGTCGGGGACGGCCAGGGCGAGCGACGTGAGGACCTTGCGCCAGGCCGTGAAGGCGGCCCGCTCCTGGGCGATCCGCGATGTCCCCCAGTCGACGGAGGAACGCCTCTCGCCCGGTGCGATCGCGGTCGGCGAACCGGGTCGGGCCGACCGGTCAGCGCGAGGCACGCGACGCGCGCGTCGAACGCGCGCACCACCCAACGAAGCTGGCGGACCTGGGCCCCGTCGAGCGACAGCGAGACGGCCACCGCGGCCCGGCGGGCGATGTCGGGCCCGTCGACGCCCGGGACGAACGTCTCGGCGATGGATGCGAGGACGGCGAGGTCGCGGGCGCGCCAGCCTGGGACCGGGACGTGACGGTCACGCCGCTGATCGTAGCGACCGGCGCGCGCCCCAGGCGTGTCGGTATCCTCGGCCGATGGCCCAGACCGACGCGACCCTTCGTGCCCACCTCTCGCCCGTGCTCGGACGCTACTTCGAGCGCGAGTGGAGCCATGGCGAGGGACACCGGCTGTTCGACACCGACGGCCGCGCCTACCTCGACTTCGCGAACGGGATCGCCGTCACGGCCCTCGGCCATCACCACCCGGCGGTCACGGCCGCGATCCACGCCCAGGTCGACCGGCTCATCGGGCCGACGGGCGCGATCGGCTACACGGAGCCGGTCGTCCGAGCTGGCGGCGCGGCTTGCCGCAGACCTTCCCGGATCCACTCGATACGGTGTTCTTCCTCAACTCCGGGTCCGAGGCGATCGAAGCGGCCCTCAAGCTCGCCCGGCGCGTCACCGGCCGGCCCGGGATCATCGCCTTCCAGCGGCGGGTTCCATGGCCGGACGTTCGGCGCCGCGAGCGTCACGACCTCGAACATCAACTACCGGACGGGCTACGAGCCATTCCTGCCGGGGGTCTACGTTCGCGCCGTTCCCGGCCGCCTATCCGGAGCACGCCGGCGACGAGGAGGCCGCGAGCGAGGCGGCGTTCGCCGTCCTGATGTCACTCCTCGAGACGGTCATCGCGCCGTCGCAGGTCGCCGCGGTCCTCATCGAGCCGGTCCAGGGCGAGGGCGGCTACCACCCAGCCCCGGCGTCGTTCCTCCGGACGCTCCGACGGTTGTGCGACACGCACGGGATCCTCCTCATCGCCGACGAGGTCCAGACCGGCTACGCCCGGACGGGTCGGATGTGGGCGCTTCGAGCATGCCGGCATCGTCCCAGACGTCGTGTGCGTCGCGAAGGCGATCGCGAACGGTCTGCCGCTGTCCGCGGTCGTAGCAGCCATCGTGAGCTCCAGGAGCGCTGGGGCAAGGGCGCCCACGGCAGCACGTACGGCGGGAACCCGGTCGCCTGCGCGGCGGGGCTGGCGGTCCTCGAGACGATCGAGCGGCGAGGGGCTCGTCGCGAACGCCGCGGCACGCGGCGCGCGAGCTCTCGTTGGCGCTCCAAGGCCTGGCCGCCGAGGACGATCGGATCGGCGACGTCCGCGGGCCGGGGCTGATGGTCGGCATGGAGCTGGTCGAGCCGGGTGACGGTCATCGACCCGACGGCGAGCTCGCCAGCGCCCTCATGGCCGGCGCCGCCGACGCGGGCCTGCTCGTCCTGACCTGCGGCCGCCACCACAACGTCGATCCGGTTCATCCCACCGATCGACGTGACGGCGGTCGAGATCGAGGAGGCACTGGGCGTGGTCGAGCGGACGCTGCGCGACCTGCCCCGAAGCTGAGCGACAGGAACGCGGAAGCGCCCGCCTGGGAGGCGGGCGCGATGGTCGGGCTCGGTCGGCGGGACCGACCGGGCGGTTGCTCTGGTCTAGCGGTTCTTCGAGAGGAACTGCATCACGTCGTCAAGCCGGAAGCGCCGATCGCCCCGCTTGCAGACGCGATAGAAGGGCAGCTCTCCCCGGTCGCCCAGGCGCTTCACCGTGTTGACGTGGAGATGAAGCATCTCCGCGACCTCACTCGCGGTGAGCATCGGACCGAGCTCGTTCGCGACCATCGATGCCATATGGCGATCCTGCCTCTGCTGTACGCCCCGGTGGGCACACTCGGTGAGTGGCGCAGGGTGGGGTTCGGCCTGCTATGGACAGGAGCGTACGGGGAGGCATCCGGTGGGCCAAGCCGTACTTTGGAGTGACCACGTGGATAGGAAGGCAGTGCGGGGGGGTCCGGTAGTGCGCGAGTCGTGGGGATCCGCGTGAGCGCGCCGTCGAAGATCAGGCCGACCGGCGGACCTCGGCCTGCGGCGGCTGCGACCCGGGCTCCTGGACGAGCGTTCTGTCCGAGCGACCACAGGGTCAGGACGGTGAGGCAGACCATGAGGATCGCGAGCGGGATCTGACGACGCCGGAGGGCCTGTGCGGCGCCCGGACGGGTCAGCGCGTCGGGGTCCTCGTCCAGGGCGCTCCGGAGGGCCGCCTCGTGCCCGGCCCAGGCACCGACCATGTGCCCGCCGACGACCGCGACGAGCTCGATCGTCCAGAGCGAGGCCGGTCGGAAGCCAGGCGATCGACGGCTGGAAGAACGCCGTGCCGAAGATGTCCCAGCCCTGCTGGAGCGGGTCGCTGATGGCGATGACGATGCGCTGGCCATCGAGGAGCAGGAACGTCAGGTAGTGGGCGACGAGATACCCGACCGCGATCGGGAGGACGCCGGCGCCGAGTGCCGGGAGGCCGACGAACTGCGCGACGACGAGCACGAGCCCGGCGATCGTCCCGAGGAAGATGAACAGGTAGGCCGTCGGGAGGGGGATGCCCGGGGCGCCGAACAGGTTGAAGTACGGCTGGGTCTGCGAGAGGCCGTCGAAGATGATCGACCCCGCCCCGAGTGACACGAGGACCACGAGGCTCGTCGTCCAGGGAGCCCAGGTCCGGTCCAGCCCCGCCCCGAGCGGCTGACGCCGGACCGAGGTCGCCGTCGGGTCGTCGCGGTCGAGGGTGTAGCGGGCGAGCCGCCCCAGGGTCCCGAACCAGACCGAGAAGGTCTCGCCGTTCGCTCGCCATTCGTCGCGACCGAACTGGGCCATCCCGACGAGGGTCACCGCGGTGTAGCCGAACATGATCGCGCCCAGCGACCGGCCACCCCCGGCACCCGCGACGACGAGCTCGAGCCAGACGAAGAACACGAAGCCCGCGACGGCAGGCCACTGCACCAGGCGGGCGGGATACTCGGCGGTCTCCCAGCCGCTGATCCCGATCGCCCGGAGCGCGCGGGCGCCGATGTCGTGGATCGTCGTGAACGGGTCGAGCCACGTCCAGGCGGGCCCGATGAAGGCCGACACGAGGGCCAGACCCGACCCAGCCGTAGACCCACAGGAACAGGCTCGCGACGTCGGCGTCGCCCGATCCGCCCAGGATCGCCTGGATCACGATCCAGACCCAGGCGATCAGCCCGATCGCCCGCAGCCCGAGTCGGAGCCAGCGCGGGGTCGGGCGCGACGGACCAAGCGGCGCGATCGCCGTCGGCTTGTCTCGGAGCAGGACGAAGACGAACGACAGGGAGACCGCGATCCCGGCGCCGGCCAGATAGACGGCCAGCGGCAGAGGCGAGTCGTAGAGGCCCTGGAGGTTGTGACCGAGGACCGGCGAGGCCGACGCCAGCCCCAGGAAGATGCCGAGGCTGGCGCCAACGGCCCGCCCGCGGACAGGCGGGATCGTCGCCGGCGCCCTCGACATCACGATCTTCCGGTCGATCCCGGGTCAGGCCTGGCGGCGACGGTAGAGCACGACCGCGATCGCGCCGACGGCGACGAGCGCGACGAGGATCGGCAGGACGACCGATCCGTCCGTGCCGCCGGTCGGGTCCGGCGCCGGGCTGGGGCTCGGTGCCGGGCTCGCCGAGGCGGCGGGACTCGAGGTTGCCGCTGGGCTCGGCGAGGCGGCCGGGCTCGGGGATCCGGCCGGGCTCGGGGACCCTGCCGGGCTCGACGATGCGGCCGGGCTCGCCGAGGCGGCCGGGCTCGGCGATGCTGCCGGGCTCGGGCTGGGCGACGGCGATGGGTTCGCGCTCGTGGCGATCGCGACCGTGAACATGTACGTCCCGCGGGCGATGTCGCCGTCCTCGGCGGAGGCGGTCGTCCAGCGGACCTCGTACCTCCCATCGATGAGCGGTGGCAGTGGGACGATCATCGTCTTCAGGTCGGGCTGGACCGCGTCCGCTCCGCCCTTGGCGATCTGCGTTCCGGAGCTGTCAAGGACGATGATCGACGTCTTCGAGGGGTCGAGATCCTCGGTGAAGGTCGCGGTCAGGTCCGGCGGCGAGGTGGTCACGGTGTCGTCCGGGCCGGGTGTCGCCGTGTCGAGCTCGGAATGCGCCAGGACGAGTGACGGCAGCGCGAACAGCGCGACGATGGCGGCCACGATCCCGATGGGACGACGGAGATGCACGAAGGACCTCTGATGGAAGGCACGGACCGCGCCGGAGTGTACGACGGCTGCGCGAACGAGCCCGGCGGAGGGCACGGTCGGATGGCGTCCCCGGGAGGATTCGAACCTCCGACCGGCCGCTTAGAAGGCGGCTGCTCTGTCCACTGAGCTACGGGGACGCTGCGTCAGGTGGTCAGTCTACGCACGCACCTTCCGGTCCATGGCGAGCGGAGCTGGGAAGCGTGGGAGTCGACGCGGATGGGACGTTCGGCTCTTGCCCGCGGTGATCGACGGCGCGCAGGCTCATGGGGACCACACCGGCGATCGAGTCGGCGAGCGCCCCACCAAATGTCCCGGGCGCGCGGTAAGAAGGAACAGACCGATGGTGATCGACACGGGCGTCCCGCGCACGAGGCGCGCCCTGCTGGCCGGAGGCATCGGTGGGCTCGCCGCCCTCGTCGCGTCGGCCATGGGGCGACCACTGCCGGTGAACGCAGCCAGCTATGTGGTCCTCGGTACGTCGAATGGGACCGATTCGAGCCACCGGGATCTCGATCGTGGACCGTCGGAGCTCGGCTCCTGCGATCACCGGCGACAGCATCGACGGCGCGGGTGTCATCGGGATCCTCGTGGTCCTCCAATGGCGTCGAGGGTCTAAGCGCTGGCGCTTCTGGAGTCTTCGGTTCGGGCAACGACTATGGCGTCCGCGGGGAAGGGGGCAATATCGCAGGCGTCTTCGGACTGACGCCCTCCGGCATCGGCGTCGTCGGCCAGTCGAGCGGTGGCGACAGCGCCGGAGTCCTCGGCTTCAGCGGAGCCGGCGACCTGCCGGCCGCATCGGCCAAGACCGGGGTCTACGGCTACGCTGCTCAGGACGCGAACGCCCGGGGCGTCCACGGGTACGGTGCCGCCGGCCGTGGGGTCTTCGGTCAAGCCACGACCGGCTCCGGCGTCCTCGGGTATGCGACCACTGGCACGGCCGTGTACGCCGCCTCCGCGGACCCGAAGGCAGGCTACGCGCTCAGGGCGGTCGGCCGGGTCAAGCTGGACAACTGCTCGGGTCTGGCGACGATCGCCGCCGGCACGAAGAGCGTCGTCGTGACTCCCGGCATCGACCTGACCACGAGCTCAGCCGTCGTCGCGACGCTTCAGGCCAGCGCCGGCGGGACGACGACCGTCCACCGTTGCGTCGTCAACGGACCGGCCAACACCTTCACGATCTACCTGACCGCGAACAGCACGGTGAACGTCAAGGTCGCCTGGCACGTCTTCGGGTAGCACGCTCCTACCAAGCGGCTGGCCTGCCTACGTATCGCCGGCCGAGTCCGTCCTCAGACTGTCGGCGAGTCGAGGCTCGGGCCGCGCAGCGTGACAGGCGGTGATACCTGGCCCCGGTGCGCACGGGCGGCGATGGCCGTCGTGAGCGGCACGGCCGCGACGACGCCAAGAGCGCCGACGATCATCCTGACGATCTCGACGGCGACCTGCTCCTCGTTGAGGGCGGAGGAGATGCTGCCGACCTGGATCGCCAGGAGGACCAGGAGCGGGAGCGCCGTTCCGAGATACGCGAACACCAGCGTGTTGATGGTCGCACCAAGGTGTGCGATCCCGACGTTCATCGTCCGCCCGAAGAGGCGGGCCCTCGAGAGCGATGGATCGACCATGGCGAGCTCCTCGACGGTCGCGGCCTGGGTCATCGCGACGTCCCCGAGGACGCCGAGACCGCCGAAGATCACCGCGGCGAGGAGTAGTCCTGACAGGTCGATCGAGCCGTTCGTGATCTGCTGAAGGCTGACGACCTCCTCGGATTCCTGGGCCTGCGTGAAGTTCGCCAGCGCGGTGACGAGGATCGCCACCACCCCTGTGAGCGCGAGCGACAGGGTCGCGCCGGCGCTCGCGGCGATCGTCGTGCGGTTCACTCCCTGGGTGAGCATGAAGGTCAGGATCGTCACGACGATGCCGAAGAAGACCGCGAGCGCGGCCGGGTCGTAGCCGAGCACGACGAGGGGGATGAACAGCCGAAGCGTGACGACGAGAGACAGCGCGAGGGAGGCAAGGGCGCGGAGGCCCCTCCACCCGGCGACCGCGGCGACAGCGACGCAGAAGACGGCGACGAGGATCTCGAGCAGCGGCAGGCGCCAGCGATCGATGACCGACAACGATGCGGTCCCGTCAGGCTGCACGTCCGCCTCGACGAGGACGTCGTCGCCCGCCCGATAGTCGGGCAGCTGAAGTTGGCCGCTCGGACCCTGGAGGATCGCGTCCGCCTCTCGACCGACGTCTGGCCCATCGAGGATCAGGACGCGCGCAATGGGAGGCCCGGCATCGCCGGTCGGATTCTCCCGGTCCGATGTCGCCGGGTGTGACCCCAGACCCGATGTCGCCTGGAGCGCTCGCGTCAGGGTCACCAGACGTCGGGAGCGGTGACGCTTCGGGCCCGGCCGAAGGCGTCGCGATGGACACGATCCGCGCGTGCGCCCGCGCGCCGAACGCATCACCCGTGCCTCTCGGGAGTAGGTCGGGGATGACAACGACCAGGACCAGGATCGCCAGGATCGTCGACCCGAACACGATGACGTGGCGCTCGGTGGACCTGGACAACCCTCGCTCGACCGTGTCTGTCATGGCGGCCCCTCGTCGGTGTGCGAGTCGCAGCGTCCAGCCGGGTCGCCGATCAGCGCAGGAAGGTTGCGACGGAGCCCGCTCCCGAGCGCGGACCGATCCGCACCGTCAGCCGCCTCCACCCGGGCGTCGCGCCGGTCCTCCATCCCCGCACATGGTACGCGGGCGGACCACCAGAACTCGCCCTCGAGGCTGGTCGTGACCGGTCAGTCTGCCAGGACCCGGAGCAGGTGGATGTCCGCCGGCCCGGTGATCCGGCCGGCCAGATGGCCCTGGAGCATCGGGCCGATCACCATCGCCGCGGCGTCCGCAGCGTCCTGGCCCTCCCAGTGCACGACCAGACCGCACTCGCCGTCGTCGCCGCCGCTGAACGAAACGGCGAGACAGCCCGGCTGGGCCTTGATCGCCGGGACCAGGTCCTCGGCCATCGCCTGTGCGTACGGGTGGTGTGCCGGGCTGAGGCGGAACCTCACGATCCGGACGTAGGCCACGTCACTCCACACCTTTCGTCGTCGGTCATGGCGCGCTGGATGGGAGAGGAAACCCGGACCCGGGCAGGCCCGGGATGCTCGGGACGAGATCGGTCACGTCCTTGGGCAGCAGCGGCCCGAGGATCGTCGTGATGAACGGGACCGTCGTATTGATCAGGACTCTGCCCGACCGACGAAGCGTCGATCTGGGCGCTGAGCGTGGACAGGAAGCCGAGCCCCTCGAACGGCGGCTTGATGCCCGGGCCGAAATACGTATCGAGGATGACGATCGCGGCCGACAGAAGGACGACCGCCTCGATCGCGCCGAAGACCGCGCCGAGTCCGCGGTCCGCCGCCTTCGAGAGGCCGCCGACGGCGACACGTCCCAGGATCGGGTGGGCGATGACGTTGAGGATGATGACGAGGGCCGTGAAGCTGACCGCGTAGCCGACCATGTCGGCGTACTGCTCAGGAACCTGGCTGAAGATGCCGGCGATGAGCTTCCCGACCGGCTGGCGCAGATAGGCTCCTGCGACGAACGACGCGGCGACGAACCCGAGGCCCACCAGCCTGCGCAGGAACCCCGTCCGCCAGCCGCCGACGACATAGCCACCGATGAACCCGAGCAGGATGACGTCCATGGTCCCTCCGGCGTCCGTGGGACGGGCGTCGAGGGATCGGCGCACGGGTCGGGACGGCTCGCCGGCCGAGGCTAGCGCGCGGGCGGCGTCATCCGCAAGTCCGACCGGATCCTGGGGCCGCGGCGATCGCGGCGCTCACGGCGTCGGCTGCCATACGATCTCGTCCGAGCTGTCGAGGATCGATGGCACCGTGACCTGCTCGAGGCCGGTCCCGTCGGCGGCGATCGTCCAGACCGTGGTCCCTCCGGCGGCTGCCATGTTGCCCTCGTCCATCTGGATGGCGATGAACCTGATCCGTCCGTCCGGCAGCCACGCCGGGCTCGTCGAGAGCACCGGTCGGGTGGCGCTGGGGTCCGCGGTCAGTCGTCGCAGCCCCGTCCCGTCGACCCCGATCGTGTACAGGTCCTGATGGAAGTGGTCCTGGTCGCCGACCAGGCGCTCCACCCAGGACGTGAACGCGATCGTCGAGCCGTCGGGTGACCAGGCCGGGTCTCGTCCAGCGACGTCGGGCGGGTTCAGGCGTCGGAGGTTGGCGCCGTCCGCGTCCATGACGTAGACCGCGGAGTGGTCCGCCGTCTTGCTATAGCGCGAGAACGCGATCTTCGTGCCGTCCGGCGACCAGCGCGGGTGCTCGGCGACTCCGCCCCCGAACCGGTCGGCGAGGTCGAACGACAGGCTGGTCGAGTCCAGGACGACGACGCGCCCGGTCGCGAGGTCCATCGTCGCGATGGCCGTCCCCTGGTCGTACCGGACGAAGACGAGGGATCGGCCGTCGGCCGAGAACGCCGCGTCCATGTCGGCGGTGCACTGGCCGTCGAGACCGGAGCAGTCCGTGTCGATCAGCGTCGACGACGACCCAGAGACGTCGGTCATGTAGAGCCTGGCCTCACCGATCCCCGGTCCGTGACTGACGAACGCGATCTGCGCCCCGTCAGGCGACCAGGAGAGCTTCGACTGGCCGTCCTTCGTGCCGAGGAGCGGGTGAGGGTCCGAGCCGTCGACACCGACGAGCCACAGGCGTGGCGTGCAGACGGGGCCGCCGATCGTCGTGTGTCCGCCCACCATGTCGCAGTGGAGGAACGCGATCAGGCCGTTCGCGGCGGACGGACCCGCGTTCGATGGCTCGGGCGACGAAGAGGCGCCGAGCGACGGGGTCGGGGTCGGGGTCGGAGACGGTCCGCCGACCAGGAGCGGCGATGGCCGCCCGAGCAGGCTGGCGGCCACGACGACGATGATCGTCGCGGCGGCCGCGAGTCCGGCCAGCGCGAACGTCCGCGAGCCGCCGATCCGCCACGGAAGCCGCCCCCGGGCCGGTCGCTGCGTGGTCGTGGCGACGGTCGCCATCGCATCATCCACGACACGCGTGGCGACGATCGTCGGACCCTCTTCGAACCAGGAGTCGAGCGTGCGGTCGAGGTCGGCCTGGCTCGTCATGACGATCGACCTCCGGCGAGGACCACCGAGCGCTCGGCCGCCTCGAGGGCGGCACGCATCGCCCGGTGGGCGTAGTGGAGCCGTGATCGTGCGGTCCCCTCGGGGATGCCGAGAGTCGCCGCGATCTCCGCGGGTGTCAGGCCCAGGTAGTGGCGCAGGACCAGGATCGCCCGCTGATCCGGCGGCAATCGCCGGAAGCCGGCCTCCAGCTGGTCCCGATCGGCGATCGCGATCGTCTCGTCGCGTGCCACCGGCCCTTCCTCGGGCAGGATCCGGAACGAGGCTCCGAATCGTCGGTTCGAGCGCGCCTCGGCATAGCACTGATGGACGAGCAGGCGATGGAGCCACGCCTCGAAGCGCTCCGGGTCACGCAGCTGGGGCAGACCCCGCCAGGCGACGACGAGGGTCTGCTGGACGGCGTCCTCCGCGCTCCCCACATCGCGGAGGATCCGATGGGCGATCGCATACAGCCGGTCCGCGGACATCCGAGCCAAGGCCGCGAAGGCGTCCCTGTCTCCCCCCTGTGCGCGTTCGACGAGTGCTCGATCCATCCCTGCCGTCCCTCGGAGCGTCGCCCCTGGGCGCTCTTCGACCAGCATGAGCCTCATGGCGTCGGATCCGTTCGATCTTCGTCAGCCGAACCGCCGATCAGCCGCGACCGACGAGCACGAGCCCGCGGAGGGGCCGATAGACCGACGTCCAGCGATCGGTGTGGAGGACGGTGCCGGACGCATCGACGACGGTCCGTCGCACGACGACCGTCATCCCATCGCTGGGAGCGTCGATCCGCCGCGTCTCCCCCGTCGACAGGCCCGTCGTCGCCTTCCGGACGTCCCGGGCTCTCGTGCGATGGCGGACGACCGGATCACTCACGGTGACGACCCGACCGAGCCGCGTCGGGCCGTACAGGTCGACCCGGGCGATGCCAGGCGTGCTGACGGTCCGGATCGTGATCGGCTCGGTCGTGTCATTCCGGAATGCCAGGGTCATCGTGCCGCCATCACCGGTCGAGACGGCGGCGTCCAACCCCGGGGGATAGCGCGAGATGTAGCCGCCGTGGCTGTGGCGACTCGTGATGTCGAGCCCGGCCCGCACGGCCGCGTCGAAGATCGCCGTCGAGACCGTGCAGATCCCACCTGCAAGGGCACCCTGATGGTCGATGTGGTCGCCGGCGATGATCGCGCCTCGCCGGTACCCGGTCCGGGTGGAGACCTCGCCGATCGCCCGCCAGAAGTCGAAGCGGGCCCCCGGTGCGAGGACCGACCCGTCGATCGCCCGGAGCGGGATCTCGATGTTCGCGCCGCCACCGTTGTCGCGCCCGACCACGTACTGGATCGTGGCCGTCCCGAGCAGCGCCATGCCTGGCTCGAGCGACGACGACGGGACCTCCGCCAGGGCGCCTGGTGCGGTCGACGGCGACGTGGCAGGCGCCACGTGGCCGCTCGGCGCATCGACGTTCGTTGGGCTCGTCGGCGGCCCGGAGACATCCGGGATGGCCGCACCCGGGTCAGCGACGTCCGGCACGATCGCGGCCGGGCCGTTCGCGAGCACACCGGCCACGGAGGGACCTGCGACATCGGGAGTCGGGCCTCGCCAGGCCGCGAGGCCGGCCACGACGATGACCAAGGCGCTCACCAGGAGCGCCGGCGTGCCGGGGACCCGGGGTCTCACGATCCGCGGATCCCGCACGGGGAGCGGCGAGCCCTCCGACCGCGCCGCGATCACCGAGGTGTCGATCCGTCCGATCATCGTGTCCCCCCATCGAGTCCGCGTCCCTCGACGGGATGCGTCCACCAGGTAAGGGTCCGCCGATGGCCATCGGCGTTCGATCTGGCGGCTGACGGGTCGTCGGTCGGCCTATCGACGCTGCTGCAGCGCGCTGTCGAGCAGCCAGCGCGTCGCCTCGGTTCGGTCATGGATCCGGGTTGGAGTCCCGCAGGGCGCGTGCTATGCTCCGCCGCCCATCGCGCCGGAGCCCATCGGTGCGGCGACGGAGGACGGCGCCGGGATGCCCCGACCCTCGACCGCGAGCCAGCTGCCGCTCGGCCTGCCCGCCGAGCTGCCAGCGCTCCCCATCGAACCGGACTGGCCGGCCCAGCCACGCCTGTGGGGCCACTCCCTGCATCCCACGTGCAGCTATCTCGCGGCGTTCCCGGCCGCCCTCGCCCACGCGTTCATCGCCCGCTACACGCGCCCCGGCGACGTCGTGATCGATCCGTTCTCGGGCCGCGGGACGACCGTCCTCGAGGCGGCCGCGGAGGGCCGGATCGGCGTCGGCAACGACCTCAACCCGTTCGCCTGGCTCCTCACCGCCGCGAAGGCCGAGCCGGCGACCCGGGCCGAGACGCTGACCCGGATCGCGACGCTCCGCCTCGGCTGGGCGGCCGGCGCGGCCGAGTGGCGCAGGGTCGCCGAGCGGTGTCGCGGCCGACCCGGCGACGGCGCGCGTGCCCGCCGCGGGCTCTGGCGGAGCCGCCGGCGCAGGGACCGAGGCGGTCCCGCCCGAGGTCGTGGTCGCGTTCCATCCGGAAACGCTGGCGCAGCTGCTGGCGGTCCGGAGCGCCCTCCGACTCGATGACCGCGTCGACCGGTTCGTCGCTGCGGCGATCGCCGGGATCCTCCATGGCAAGACCGCGGGCTATCTCTCGACGGTCATGCCGAACACGTTCAGCATGGCTCCGCGCTACGTCCGGGACTTCGTCGTCCGGACCGGCTACCAGCCGCCATCGCGGGACGTCTTCGGTCTGCTCGAGGCCAAGGTCGAGCGGCTGTACCGGGATCCGCTGCCGAGCCGACAGGGCATCGCCCTGTTCGGCGATGCCCGCGATGTCGGGACTCGGTCGCGGGCGGCACTACGGGCCGCCGGCGCACCTGATCGAGCCCGGCTCGTCGTCGCCTCGCCGCCGTACCTCCGGGTCGTGAAGTACGGCTACTACAACTGGCTCCGGAACTGGTTCCTCGGCTTCGACTCCGGGGTGATCGATGCCAGCCTCGACGATGGCCACCAGCTCGGTGCGTACCTCGAGTTCCTGCGCGTCGTCCTGGCCGACCTGCGACCGGCACTCGCCGATGACGCGGTCGTGGCGCTCGTGATCGGCGACGTCGAGATGGACCGCGGGCGTGCGTCGGCCGAGGGGATCGAGCTGGCGTCGCGGGTCTGGACGGCGGCCGCCGAGCCTGCCGGCTACCGCCTCGCCGGGGTCGTCCTCGACGATGTCGCGGCGAACCGGAAGATGACCCGTCTGTGGGGCGACGAGGCCGGGCGGGCGACGAAGGTCGACCGGATCCTCGTCCTCGGTGCGACCGAGCTCGGGCGCCGCCGCGCCCTGACCGGCGCGACCCTGCCCATCGACTGGTCGTGGCCGCCACGGGGCCTCCGCGTCGTCTGAGTCCGGCCGCCTGAGCCGACCGCCTGCCGCCGCGGCGCTCCCCTACAATCCCGAGTCGTGAAGCAGATGTACGACCCGGCCGATCTCGCATCGATGGACCCGTTGGTCCTCATGAAGAACCTCGACCACGTCCGCATGACGAGCCGCCGGCTGTCGTACGTCCTCCAGGGCCAGACCCACCTCTACACGCCCGAGGCGAACCAGCTCCGCGAGCAGATCGACCGCTACGTCGAGGCGGAGCGCCAGATCGAGGGCGAGATGGCGCGGCGGCGCATCAGGGCCTGAGCGATCGCACGGCCCTGAGCGATCGCACGGCCGGGACGAAGGCAACGCTGGCCCCACGATCCGCCGACCCTGGCCCCCACGATCCGCCGACCCTGGCCCCCACGATCGCCGACCCTGGCCCCCACGATCCGCCGACCGCCGTGGGCCGGGTGAGCCTGGATCCGACGCACACCACACGTGCACAACGGCGGACGAACGACCCGACCGCGGCCGGCAACGGGCCCTGACGCAGACGGATCATCCCGCCGCACGCTCGGCACGGCATATCCAAGTAGCCGTCGGACGGCGCGACCCGCTCGATCCGGTGGTTCCTCCGTCGATCTGCACGCACCGTGTGCATCCCGGGCCGCTCCGAGCGAGCGACCTGCTGCCACAGGCTGGATATGCACTGATGGGCATCGACTCCACCGGTGATCACTCCAGCCGTGGACCGCCGCCGCAGCGCGGGCCGCGGCGGAGCTCCGCCGCGCGCCCGGAAACGTCGAGCCCCCGGAGCGGATCGCCGCTTCGGGGGCTCGATCAACGTCCGATCGGACGGTCGATGAATGCCGGGTCCTCGTCCCAGCGCTCCCGGAGCGCCGCGCGACGGGACGTGATACGGAAGCGGACGTGACTCCTAGCCGGTGGAGACGAGCTGCGGACGGAGGGCGGCGTGTCCCGGTGCCGATGCCTCGTCCACGACCTCGAGGGTCTCGACGGTCACGCGGATCGTCGGTCCCGACCGCCTGGCGGCCTGCTCCTCGGTGACGATCCGGCAGGCCAGAGCGGCCAACGCCGGAAGTTCGAAGAGTCCGAAGCCGATGCCATGCTCAGCGAGCTCCACCGGACCCCAGCCCCGAAAGAGGCCCCGGCTCGCGACCAGGCACATCTCGTCATAGAGCTCCGGCCAGCCGACGGATCTGCGGCCGTAACAGAACCGCACGAACTCCGTGGCTTCCGGGGTCAGCCGTCCCTCGGCTGCCCGTGGTGAGTCCATCGATGGCCTCCCTCCTCTCCCTGTCTAGGACCACTCCGGGACCCTGCGCGGGGCGCAGCCGACGACGCGCGCGACAGCGGGATCCGTCGCGACACGAGCCGAACAGGGGGCCCGGAACCGCCCCATCCTCCCTCTCCCGGGACGGTCGGCGGGGCCGGTGTCGGACATCCTAGGACGGTCGGCGAAGGGCCGGAAGGGGGTTTCTCCACGAACTCGTCCACCAAGATATCCACACGAACGGACGTTCGGTGAACACCCGTGCGGAACCGTGCTGAACCGGTTCATCTCGGGCCGTGCGCGCGACGGCGGAGCGATTGCCGGGCACACGTTCGCGGTCGCGGAGATCCGCGCCGCCACGGCGGAACCACCGAACATCGAACCATCCGCGATCCCCGATGGCTCATGTACGGTGGGCGTCCAGGTCGGACGCGATGGAGAGGAGCCGTGGGTGGACGTCGCTCTCGTCGAGCGAGCCCGCGCCGGGGATGAGGAAGCGTTCGCCAGCCTGGCACGTGCAGGTGGCGACCGTCTCCTCGCGATCGCGTTCCGGATCCTGCGCGATCTCGGCCCGGCCGAGGATGCCGTCCAGCAGACCCTCGTGCTCGCCTGGCGCGAGCTGCCGAGCCTCCGGGACCCCGAGCGGTTCGAGGCCTGGCTGCATCGGTTGCTCGTCCACCAGTGCTACGCGGAGAGTCGCCGCGGCCGCCGCTGGACGGCAGTGGTCCGGGTGCTGCCGGTCGACGGACCGGCTGCCCTCGATGACGGCGTCTCGTCCGTCATCGATCGAGACCAGCTCGAACGGGGGTTCCGTCGACTGCCGCCCGAACAGCGTGCCGTCTTCGTCTACCACCACTACCTCGGGCTGACGCTCGCGGAGATCGCCGACCAGCTCGGGCTCCCGCTCGGGACGGTCAAGTCGCGACTCCACTACGCCACGGATTCCCTGCGGGCGGCCCTCGAGGCCGACCTGCGACCGACCATCGAGATCTCGCGGGAGCGGCGCGCATGAACACGGAACGAGAGTTCGACCGGATCGTCGCCGCCTGGCTGTCCGATGGCCCCGGGGAGCTCACGGACCGGGTCCTCGACGCCGCCCTCGATGAGGTCCACGTGACACGTCAGAGACCGCGCCCGGTGCGGTCGCGGAGGGCTCGACCCATGACCTCGACCAGAGCCTGGATCCTCGGCATCGCCGCCACGGTCGCGATCGTCGTGGCCGGCGGAACCCTGTTCCTCGTCAACGGAGGGAGACAGCCGGACAACGGAGGGGTCCCATCGACTTCTCCCTCGCCGGCAGCGTCGGCCTCTCCCGTCGCGTCCCCCTCGGCCGCGGCGAGCGTCGCTGCCGCCAGCCCGTCGGTGAGCGCGGGATGCGAACGAGTGCTTGTCGCTGACTACAACTTCGGCGGCCTCACTGCCGGATCCGAGGCGTGCCGCTATCGGTCGACCGTCTACCAGGTGCCACTCACGTTCGGCCCACCACAAGGCAGGTGGTTCCTCGCCACCGAAGAGCCGCGCTACCTGCAGCTCAACGCCCGCAACACGGAGCGTGACAGCGACAACTCCACGGGGATTGGCATCACGACCGTCGACCGGCTGATCGACCAGCCCTGCCAGCCGGGCCCCACGGTCAGCGCCCCCGCGACGACGCCGTTCGTTCCGAGCGCCACGGGCAAGGGCCCCGACGACCTGTTCGCGTGGCTCAAGGCGAAGGGGCTCACGCTCTCGGGAACAAAGCCAGTCACGATCGGCGGCCGCGCCGGTCTCGACGCCATCGTGCCGATCCCCGATGGCGGCATCCCGGGCTGTCCGAGCTTCTTCTACACGACGACGGACGATCGGACGCCGCCGGGCGGCCAGGGCTTCGGGGGTGGTCAGACACACCTGATCGTGTTGGATGCGGACGGGACGACGGTCGCGATCCAGGTCTGGGCAGCCCCCGACAGGCTGGCCACGTTCACCCCGATCGCGGACGACCTCATCGCCGGCCTGCGCTTCCCGTGAGCGCGGACCGGTTCAGGCAGCCGCGCGCCGGACCCCCAGGCCCGGCGCGTCGGTGAGCCGCCAGCGGCAGTCGTCTCCGAGCTCCAGGCCCTCGAACGGGTCCTCGCCGAGGAGCAGGCAGCCGTCGAGGTCGACCCAGTCCGCGAGCGACGCGACCGCGGCCGAGGCCGCGATGCCGACGGAGGTCTCCTCCATGCAGCCGAGGAACGTCCGGAAGCCGCGCTCGCGCGCCGCGGCCAGGAGCGACGCGGCCGGCCCGACGCCACCGCACTTGGCCAGCTTGACGTTCACTCCCGCGACGACCCCGACGAGCCCGTCCAGGTCCTCCATCGTGACCAGGCTCTCGTCGGCGACGATCGGCAAGGCCGAACGCTCCTGGAGCCAGCCGAGGTCCGCATAGGCGCGAGCCGGGAACGGCTGCTCGATCAGCTCGACGCCGTGGTCGACCAAAGCGGGCAGGATGGCCAGCGCTGACTCGCGGGTCCAGCCGGTGTTCGCATCGACCCGGATCGGGCCGTCGTACGCGCCCCGGACCGCGGTCAGCGTGGCCAGGTCGGCGGGACCGCCCAGCTTCACCTTCAGGGCCGGGAATCGCGAGGCTCGCCGGGCCCGCTCGGCCACGACATCGGGCGCGTCGATGCCGAGGGTGAAGTCGGTCGGCGGGATGTCGGCCGACAGGCCCAGGAGCCGGTGGACGGGCAAGCCGATGACCTTCCCCACCAGGTCGTGGAGGGCGATGTCGAGGGCGCACTTCGCACCACCGTTCCAGCGGATCGCCCGGTCCATCCGCGCCGCGGCCTCGGAGAGACCGGCCGCCGACGGCTCGGGGTCGCCGACCGCCTCGAGGAGCAGCGGCAGGACCGCGGCCATCGTCTCGGTCGTCTCGCCATAGAAGCGGTCCGGATAGCCCTCGCCGATCCCCTCCAACCCCGGGAACCGATCGTCGCGCAGCTCGACGATGACGGTCGTGACGCGCTGCCCGCCGCCGTGATCGGTGCGGGCGATGATGAACGGGTCGCGCAGCGGGAGGTCGAGGACCTGGCTGGTGAGGGTCAGACCCACGGGAGCGCCTCGACCGCGGGCTCGATCGCGGCCCACAGGGCCGCCCCGCCGAACCGGACGGGGTCGTCGGCGGGCAGCCCGGTCTCGGCCGAGATCGCGGCGATCGCCGCCCGCGCGGCGTCGTCGGAGGCGATGAGCGAGGTGTTCACCGCGATCGCCACGACCTTCGACGGCGCGATGAGGCCGGCGACGCGCTCGTGGAGGTCGATGAACGGGCCGAGCGGCGCGATCGGAAACTCGCACTCCGGCAGGTGGTCGAAGTCGTGCTCGGTCTGGCCAGCCTTGTGGACGAAGACCATCGCGTGCGGGGTGAAGCCGTGGATGAGCCCGAGCGTGACCGACGAGTACGCCGGATGGTCGAGCGAGCCCTGGCCCTCGACGATCACCCAATCGCCGCGCCGCTCGCCCTCCTCGGACAGCCACTCGCAGGTGCCCTGGACGAAGTCGCTGACGAGCCGATCGACGGCGACCCCCCAGCCCTCGATCATCATCCCGGTCTGGCCCGTCGGGACGAACGAGACTGAACGCCCGGCCCCCGCCGCGGCGGCTCGCAGCTCGAGGGCGACCGACATCTTGCCGATCGCGCAGTCGCTGCCGACGGTGAGGAGGACCCGGGAGCCGGGGCGATGCGGCCGGCCGACGGAGGTCTCCATCCGGTCCGGCGGACGGCGGTAGTCGATGATCGCGACGCCCTTCGCGGCCGCCGCGGCCGCGAGCTCGGGGTCGTCGCCGACGAACGTGTGGAGGCCGGAGTGGATCTCGAGGCCGGCGTCGATCGCCTCGCGAAGGGTGTCCCGCCACTCCTCCGGGAGCTTGCCGCCGGTCGGAGCGATGCCGATGAGCAGCGCCGTCGGCGGCGGGTCGATGGCGAGCGCCTCAGTCGAGCGATGCGACGATCGGGGCCGCGAACCGGGGGCCGCGGAGGCCGAGCACCTCAGCCGCGGTCCGGCCGACATTGGTCGAGTCGATGACCGCGACGACGGGATCGGGCCCGTAGCGCATGACGCCGATCGCGGTCTTCGCCGAGTGGAACCCGAAGTGGCCCTCCGCCAGCACGACCAGCCGTCGATCGGCCACCGTCGCTCCCTTCACCTCGAGCCCTCCGACGTCACGGAGCGCCGGGGATAAGAGAACGCCCCCGGGGCGCGGTCCGGGGGCGTCGGGATGTTCGATTGGTACCGCATACCGGATTCGAACCGGTGATCTCCGCCTTGAGAGGGCGGTGTCCTGGGCCTCTAGACGAATGCGGCGCTGACTCCGACGGAGCGCCGGGCGCGGCACAGGATACCCCGGCCTTCGCGAGCCGGGCAAGCGTGCCCGGCGCTCACAGGCGGTGCAGCTCGAGGAACGCGCGGACGGCATCGGCGACCTGGTTCGAGCTCTGGTCGCCGGCGACCAGGCCGTAGTGCGAATGCGCCCCGAACGGCTCGTAGCGATGCCCCGAGCCACTCGGCCAGGCGCTCCGAGGTCGGCTCGGGTACGTACCGGTCGAGGCCGCCGCCGATCACCAGCCGCGGGACGTCGGGGAGGGCCCGCCGGTCGACCGACACCCCGGTCAGCATCTGCCGTCGGGCGCGGCCCGACTCGTGGGGCTTCTGGCCGAGCAGGTGCTGGATCCGAAGGACGTCGTCGATCGACAGGTCGCGGTCGTCCCGCTGGAGCCGCTCGGGCAGCGTCGCCCAGCCGATCAGGCTCGCGACCGTAGACGTCCGGCACCTCGGTCAGCTGGTGCGAGCGGGCGGGGATCCGGAGCTCGCGGGGTGGCTCGGGCGAGAGCAGGACATAGGCCGAGACGCGCTCGCGCTCGATCGCCTTGAGGACGAGGAGGCCCCCCATCCCGTGGCCGACGGCGACGGTGCCCGGGCCGATCCGCTCGATCGCCGCGACGACGTCCTCGGTGTAGCTCTCGATCGACAGCTCCGCGGGTCGTGGGTCGTCGACCAGTATGGTTCTGCAGGTTGAGGGCGTGGCCCTCCCAGCCGCGACTCGCGAAGTAGCCGAGCCAGCGCTCCCAGAGCCACGAACCGGCGAGCTCGCCATGGACGAACAGCAGGGGCCGGCGACGGGATTTGCGCTCCGGCAGCCACGACTCGATGTACAGACCGCGCTCCTCGAGCTCGATCTCGTCCTTGCGGACCGGGCGCCCGTTCACCGAGGGCGGCGTCGCTCGGGCGATCGGCGCCGTTGCCGTCGGAGCCGAGAAGGTCGGACACGCCACTCACCATTCGTGCGGGTTGATGACCAGGCCGGTCAACGGCTTGGGGTAGAAATACGTCGACTTCTGGGGCATCACGTCACCGTCACGCGCGACCGCGACGATCGACGCGACCGGGGTCGGGTCGAGGATGAAGGCGGCGTCGGAGCCATCGTGGTGCTGCCGGACGGCCGCCACGGCCTCGTCGATCGACTTCGTGTACGCAGACCCGCTCCCCGCTCCGAGCGCGGCCGCATCGATCCCGCAGGCGCGCTCGAGGATGCCACCCAGGAGCGTGACGTCGAGGCCGCGGACGGCATCGCCGCTCCTCGGGGCAGCCACGGCCCGAAGGCGGCGCGGTCGGTTGCGAGGAGGCACGCCCCATCCCGGGTCACCAGGCCGAGCCGCCCGCCGGCGGCGGGAGCGGTCCCGAGTCGCCATCGCGGTCGCGAGATCGTCCACCGAGTCGAGCCGGCGTCACCCGGGACAGGTCCGCGACCCGGCAGGGCCATGAGCCCGGTCATGTCGAGTGTCCGGACGACGCGGTGGGTCGGCAGGACCGTCAGGTCTGTCTCGGTCGCCCCGAGGAACAGGGCCAGGAGATAGTCGAACGGCGGGTCCTCCTCGCACGAGCGACTCATCCGCCGTTCGTCGCGGTACCGCAGGGCGGTCTCGTAGCGATGATGGCCGTCGGCGATCGTGACCGGCTGGCGGCCCGCGGCCGAGGTCAGCTCGAGCGCCGGGTCGCCCACCGCGTCCGGCACGACGGGACGTCGTCCAGAGGCGATGCCGGACGCCATCGTCGTCGGTCAGGTCGACCTCGGCGGGTCCGGCGGCGATCGACGGACAGGATCGACGGCGGCCCGACCTGAGGCGTCCTCGTACAGCACGACGACCGGGCTGAGGTTCGTGCCCGTGGCTCGGAGGAGCTTGTAGCGGTCCTCCTTCGGGCCGCTCATCGTCCGCTCGTGGGGCAGGACACCGGTCCCGGGTGAAGCTCGAGCCGGAGGCGGGCGAAGAACCCGCGCTGGGTCCGGAGGCGGTCCGTGCCTGGCACCGGTACGTCTGCTCGTAGACGTACACGGCCGGCCGGGGGTCCTTGCGGAGCGTCCCGTCCGATCGCCACGCCGCGAGGGTCCGGGCCGCCCGCCGGTAGCGGTCGTCGGGCTCGTCGCCGCGCTCCTCGGCCGGCAGGTCGAGACGGACGATGTTCCGCGGGTCGCGGGCCAGCAGGGCGGCCTGCTCCGTCGGCGTGATGACGTCGTAGGGCGGGCTCACCACCGCGGCGATGTCCGGCACGGCCTCATCGGCGTATCGGAGGGCGCGGAAGGGTCGGATCTCGGGCACAGGGTCCTTCGTGGCGGGTCCGGATGGTCGCGGCCATCGACGGCCCGCGCCGGCGGACGGACGAAGCACCGGTCCGTCGCTCGCCACGCATCGTACGACAGAACGCGGAGCACCCGACCGAGCCTGGCCGTCAGACGGCCGCCGATCGGCTCATCGGCCCGGTCCGCGGCGCTCCGCGGCACCACCGGCGCAGGCTCAGGGGTTTCCCCGGGTCGCGGACAGATGCAACTTTCGGCCACACTCGGACGTCAGTCGTCCGACGCGCCGCCCCGCTCCTGGAGAGGCCGTGCCCCGACCGATCGCCAGGCTCGCCATCGCCTTCACGACCATCGCGCTGTGGCTCGGCCTGCTCGCGGCGACCGCTCACGCGGCCGACGGTGTGACGATGACCGCCCGACCGCTGCTGGGCGGCCACGCCCGTGTCGGCTCATGGGTCGCGATCGCGGTGGACCTCACGAACGGCGGGCCGCCGGTCACCGGCGAGCTCCGGCTGGCGGCCGGCGTCTCGGGCACCACCCGGTTCTCCGTCCCCGTCGACCTGCCGACCCAGTCTGCCAAGACCTACGTCATCCACGCCCAGTCGCCGTCGTTCGGCGGCAAGCTGACGGTCTCGCTCGTCACACCGGCCGGCGTGATCGCCGAGGCCCCGGTGGCGATCACCGTGCATGATCCGAGCTCAGCTCGTCGTCGGCATCGTCGCCGAGCGGGCCCAGGACCTGGCTCGCGCGTTCCGCGGCCCGGACGGCCAGACCACGACCGCGCCGAGCGTCGTCGCGCTCACGCCGGCCGACCTGCCGGACCGCGTCGAGGCCTGGTCGGGTCTCGATCGGCTGGTCTGGCAGGACGTCGGGACCGACGCGCTCTCGACCGACCAGATCGACGCCCTGGCGGCCTGGGTCGCGGGTGGGGGTCGGCTCGTCGATCATCGGCGGGACCGCCGGGCCGGCCGTCCTGTCGGCCCTGCCGGACGAGTTGCTGCCGTATCGGCCGACGACGACCCTCGATGTCGCGCCGGCGTCCCTCAGCTCGCTCCTCGGGGTCGCGCCGGCGGGGGCGGCCGACGTGGCCGGTCTGGCTGGTCCGCTTGCCCACGGCCGCGCGCTCGCGACCAGGTCGGCGACCAGGTCGATCGCCGCGGAGTGCCGTACGGCTCGGGCGGCGTCACGATCGTCGGGGTCGATGCCGACGGTCGGCTGGCTCGCGACGCTTCCGGGACCGAGGCCCTCTGGCGCCGGCTGCATGCCCCGCGCTCGGACGAGCCGGGGCGACCCTCGCCGACGACAGCAACCTGCTCAACGCCGTGTCGCAGCTGCCGGCCCTCGCGCTGCCGCCGATCGGCGGGCTGCTCGCCCTGCTCGCGGGCTACATCATCCTCGTCGGCCCGGTCAACTACCTGGTCCTCCGGCGCATCGATCGGCGCGAATGGGCCTGGGTCTCGATCCCGCTCCTCATCGTCGGGTTCACGGTCGGGGCGTACGGCATCGGGCGCCGTGCTCCGAGGCAGCGACGTCATCGTCCACGAGGTCTCGATCGTCCGCGGCGCCGCGTGACAGCCGGGCGCGGGACCTCGCTCGTCTACGCCGGGGTGTTCTCGCCGAGCCGGCGGACGTACCAGGTCGAGCGTGCCCGGGCGGGGCCCTCCTCTCGGCGCCGATCAACGGCGACTTCTTCGGCGGCGATACCGGGTCGACGCCTCGACATCGTCCAGGGCGAGCCGTCTCGGATCCGCGACCTCGCCGTCGGCTTCGGCTCGCTGCGGACGATCCGGGCCGAGACGCCGGTCGCGGTGCCGACGCTCGAGGCGGACCTGCGGCTCGAGGGCGACACGGTCGTCGGCAGCCTTCGCAACACCTCGACATGCGGCATCGACAAGCCGTCGCTCGTCCTCGGCGCGAACGTCCAGACGTGGCCTCGCCTGGGGCCCGGCGCGTCGGTCGACGTGCGCCTGCCGCTCGCCGCGGAGCAGTTCGGGACCATGCTCTCGACAAGTGTCGTCGGCCAGCAGTTCTTCGCGGACGGCCAGCGGCGGATGACTCGGCGGCTCGGACGTCGGTCCGTCGCAGCGCTCATCGACAGCCTGACGATCGACCCGAGCTTCGGGCTTCTCGGACGACCATCCGTCGCGACGGCGTGGTCCTGCTCGGCTGGACCGATGAGCCGATCGTGCCGGTCGATCTCGTCGGACCAGCGTCCGCGGATCGGCGTCGACGGCCCTGTACGAGATCCGTTGCCGCTCCATGCGAGCGGCGACGTGGCGTATCGAGACGACATGGTCCGCTCGACCGTCGTGTCGCGGAACGCGCCCAGTTCAACAAGGACCCGACCAACCTGGCGATGGGCCAGGGCTCGATGACGATGACCTACCGACCGCTCGGCCTCGATGGGACGCTCGGCCGCGACGCGACTCTCGTGCTCGCTCAGCACCGGCGGATCGTTCGGGCAACGTCGGCGACGGCGGCGACGAGATCGCACCGACCGGGCCCGGCCGAAGGCCTGACGCCTGCGTCGATCGGACTGTCCCGGCGCCCCGGCCGACTTCCTGCCGGAGGTGGAGATCCTCGACCGGACGACGGGCACCTGGATGGCCCTGCCGCATTTCCAGGCCGGCAGCGACGTACGAATCGAAGGACCCGAGCCGCTACGTCGATCCCGACGGCGGGACGGTCTGGATCAGGTTCCAGAACCAGCGCATCGACGGCATCGTCCTTCATGCTCGGGGTCCGGATCGAGGGCAAGGCGGCGTGACGCGATCGTCCGGGCCGAGGGGCTCGTCAAGCGCTACGACGGGACGCTGGCGGTCGCCGGCGTCGACCTCGAGATCGAGGCAGGGCGAGATCTTCGGCCTGGTCGGTCCGAACGGCGCCGGCAAGACGACGACGCTGCGGATCCTGTCGACCCTCCTCGCCCCGAGCGCCGGCGACGCCTGGGTCGCCGGCGAGCTCCGTCCGCCGGAACCCCGATGCGGTCCGTCGCGTCATCGGCTTCATGCCGGACACGTTCGGGGTGTACGACGACATGAAGGTCTGGGAGTACCTGGACTTCTTCGCCCGCTGCTACGGGCTCCCGGCGGCGAGCCGGCGGCGGATCGTCGGCGACCTCCTCGAGCTGGTCGACCTCGCCGACAAGCGCGACGCCTATGTCGTCGAGCCTGTCGCGCGGGCATGCAGCAGCGGCTCTGCCTGGCCCATGCGCTCGTCCACGACCCGCAGGTGCTGCTGCTCGACGAGCCGGCGTCGGGCCTCGATCCGCGTGCTCGCGTCGAGCTGCGCGAGCTGCTCCGCGAGCTGCGGGCGCTGGGCAAGACGATCCTCATCAGCAGCCACATCCTGCCCGAGCTCGAGGAGCTGTGCACGAGCGTCGCGATCGTCGACCGCGGCCGGGTCCTGGCCGCCGGGCGCGTCTCCGACATCGAGCGTCGGCTTGCGGTCGGGCGCCGTCCTGCGGATCCGGGTCCTCGCCGAAGGCGAGCGAGCTCGAGAGCGGCGCGCGCCTGGTTCGCCGACCGATCCGGAGGTCGCATCGGCGCGGAGCTGCTCGATGACGGCACGATCGAGATCGCCTTCCGAGGCGACGACGCCGGGAGCGGCCCGCCTCCTTGCTGCCGCGGTCGGCGCGGGACTGCGCGGTCGTCAGCTTCGCCCGGGCGGCGAGCGACCTCGAGGAGCTGTTCCTCCAGGTCACCGCGCTCGACGAGCTGCCGATCGAGCGCGCGGCGGTGCTGGCATGACCGCACGCGACGCGTCGAGCGTGGCCGCATCCGGCTGCCCGGTCCGATCGGTCCGAGTCTCGGCGGGATCGGCGCCGTCGGCGTCAAGGAGCTTCGCGGCCGGATGCGCGGGCGGCGGGCGTTCGTCGTCCTGACGATCTACCTGGTCCTGCTCGGCGCGTCTTCGCCTGGATGGTCGAGCTGTTCCTCGAGCGGAACGTTCGCCATGTCGTTCGGCGGGTTCACCTACGCCTCCGCCGAGATCGGGCGCGGCATCTTCGGCGCGCTGCTGATGCTCGAGACGCTCCTGGTGGTCCTCCTCGCGCCGGCCTTCACGGCAGGCGCGATCAGCCTCGAGCGCGAGAAGCAGACCCTCGACCTGCTGGCCGTCACGCCGATCAGCTCGCTCGCGATCGTCATCGGCAAGCTCTTGTCGGCCCTGACCTATGTGTTCCTGCTCATCGCCGCGTCGGTCCCGCTGACCGCCCTCGTGTTCGTCTTCGGCGGGGTCGCGCCCGACGACGTCGTGCGCGGCTATGTCGTCCTGCTCGTCACGGCCCTCGGGTTCGGGACGGTGGGGCTCGCCTGCTCGGCGATCGTCCGGCGGACCCAGGCCGCCACGATCATCACCTACGCGGTCGTCCTCGCTCTGACGCTCGGGGCCGTCTTCGTCTGGTTCTTCTGGGCGTCGATGTCGGCGTCGGGACTGAACGGACCCAGCCCAACCCGACCAGAACGGCGCCGTCGTCCCGCAGACCCGGGCGCCCGAGCAGCTGCTGTGGCTCAACCCGTTCATCGCCCAGATCGACGTGCTCTGCGGGACCGAGGCGACCTACGGCAGCTCATGCGCGATCATCGCCGAGATCACCGGCCAGACCCTGTTCGGCGGTGGCATCACGACCGATGCCGGCGGCGGTGGGGTGGTCGCGCCGCAACCCGCCCCGGCCGCTGGCGGCGGGACGGGCGCTGGCGCGGCGCCCGGCGTGACGGGCCCGGTCAACGAAGGAGGAAAGGCCCTTCCACCCGACGCGAACCCGGGAGCGGAGCTCGAGCAGGTCCAGCCGTTCGGAACCCTCCGGGACGCGTTCTGGCCGCAGTTCTCGATCGCCTGGATCGTCATCTCGCTGGGCCTCGTGACGCTGTCGGTCCAGCTCGTCTCGCCGACCCGCCGGTGGCGCGTCCGGCGAGGTGGAGGGCGACCAGCCTCGCCGCCGGCGACGCCCACCGCGCCACCGCCCACCGAGCCGACGACCCCGGGCGAGCCGGCGTGAGCCCGATCGACCGGATCACGGCCAGCCTGGCCCGCCGTCGTTCGGCGGATCGGCCGGCGATCCCGCCGGACCCGATCCGCGTCGTCGGGGGACCGCTGGACGCCGATCTCCAGGCGCTCCGCGCCGGGCTCGCGTCCCATCGACGGCATCTCTGGCTCCGGCGGGTCGTGCGGCGACGTGGTTCGCCGCCGCGGCGATCGCGCTCGGCCGAGCGCGCGCCTGTGGCTGGTCGCCCGCGTCGTCCCTCTCGAGTCGGCGCCGCTGCTCGGGGCGGCCATCCCGGTCGTCGTCCTCGTCGGCGCTGCTGGTCGAGTGCATCCGGATCCGCCCGTCGCTCGGCGAGGCGGCGGTCGCGGTCGATGCGGAGGCCGGCCTGAGCGACCGGCTCTCGAGCGCCTTCGAGCTCGCGGCCGCGGAACCGGGTCTTGCCGGAGCCGTCGTCGCGGACGAGCCGGCTGATGACGACGAGCGTGCCGTCCATGCCCGCTTCATCCGTCGTCAGCGGCGGGACGCGGTCGAGACGCTCCGAACGGTCCCAGCGCGGCTCTTCCGGCCTCGTCTCTCGATGCGACCGGCCGCCGTGGCCCTCGCCGCCGGGCTCCTGCTCGTCCCGGCCGTCCTGCTGCCGAACCCCCAGGATGCGGCGATCGCCCGACGACCAGCAGATGCGCCAGGAGGCCGCGCGCCAGGCCGACGCGAGTCGACCAGGTCGCGAAGGACCTCGAGATCGAAGGGCGGGGACGCCCAGGACCCGCGGACGCAGCTCGCGCCGCAGCTCCGTGACCTCGCCCGCCAGCTCCGCGATCGACCGACGGACATCGACGTGAACCTCGCTCGCCTTGGGACGATCGAGGGTGACCTCCGAGGCCAGATCGATCCCGAGCACCGAGCAGCACGCATCGTCGCTCGCGTCGCTGAGCCGGGGCCTGTCGCGGGCGACCAGCGGCTCGCAGGAGGCGAACCCCGACGGCGACCCGCAGAAGGCCGCCGAGGATGTCGAGGCCGCGGCGGACAAGGTCGACTAGATGACACCCGAGGAGCAGCGCGAGCTGGCCCGCCGCCTCTCCGAGCTCTCCGCTGCGGCCGGCGGGACGTCCGGTGCGGCGCGGCAGGCCCTCCAGGACGCCGCCCAGAGCCTCGGTCAGGGCAACGCCCAGGCGGCCAGGGATGCCCTCGATCGGCTCGCGACGACGCTGCGTGACGCCTCGTCGCGGACGGATCAGCAACGCGACCTCGCCCGAGCCGCGTCGCGACTCCAGGACGCCCGCCGCGATCTCGCCGACGCCGGTCGTCCACCGAGCCAGGGCCAGCAGGGCCAGGGTCAGCAAGGCCAGGGCAGCAGGGCCAGGGCAGTCCGGCCAGGGTCGCCGGCCCCGAGCGGTCAGGGTCAAGGGCAAGGGCAGGGTTCCCCCGCGCCCAGCGGCCAAGGGCAAGGGCAGGGTCAGGGCTCGCCGGCCCGGCCAGGGCAAGGTCAGGGCCAGGGTCAGGGGCAAGGCCAGGGGCAAGGCCAGGGGCAAGGCCAGGGTCAGGGGCAAGGCCAGGGTCAGGGTCAGGGCCAGGGCCAGGGCAAGGCCAGGGTCAAGGGCAAGGCCAGGGCCAGGCAAGGCCAGGGTCAGGGTCAGGGCCAAGGCCAAGGGCAAGGGGCGATCGGGGGCGGCGGCTCCAGCGCCCGCCACCTCGGCTCGGGGACCGGCGGCACGAGCGGCTTCCGCGGCCCGACGAACCCGAACCGACCGGCGACCGTCGGTCCTGATCTCGGCTCCGATCTACGCGCCCGTTCGACCGTGTCGGCAAGCCCGGCGATCCCTCGTATGTCGCAGGCACAGGCGGCGATGGCCAGACCCAGACGGGCAACCAGTCCGGCCAGGGCGTCGACAACGGCTCGATCGTCCCGTATCAGGACGTCTACACCGACTTCGAGCGCTTCGCCGAGACCACGCTCGACCGCTCCTATGTCCCGTCGTCGCTGAAGGACTTCGTGCGCGACTACTTCAGCTCGCTCGACCCCCGGAAATAGCCGGAGGGCTCGATGGAAACGACGCTCACGACGCCGACGCCGACCGCGATCACCCCGGAGACCTTCGCCGAGCGCGCCACGGCGATCGAGCGCGAGGTCGGGACGATCATCGTCGGCCAGCACGACCTCGTCCGCCACACCCTCACCTGCCTGCTGGCGAACAGCCACGCGCTCCTCGAGGGCGTCCCCGGGCTGGGCAAGACGATGCTGATCCGGACGATCGGCGAGGTCGTCGACTGCTCGTTCAATCGGATCCAGTTCACGCCCGACCTCATGCCGGCGGACATCACCGGCACGAACATCCTGATCGAGGAGGGTGGGACCCGACAGTTCCGCTTCCAGCCAGGCCCGATCTTCGCGAACCTCGTGCTGGCCGACGAGATCAACCGGGCCACACCCAAGACCCAAAGCTCGCTCCTCGAGGCGATGCAGGAGCACCAGGTCTCGGTCGCCCGTCAGCGCTACCCGCTCGACCCGCCGTTCTTCGTCCTGGCGACCCAGAACCCGCTCGAGATGGAAGGGACCTACCCGCTGCCGGAGGCCCAGCTCGACCGGTTCATGTTCAAGGTCATGGTCCCGTTCCCGTCCGAGGAGGACCTCATCGCGATCATGGATCGGACGACGGGAGCCGAGCAGGCACGGCCCCGGAAGGTCGCGACCGGGGCCGAGATCGTCGAGATGCAGACGCTCGCCCGGGCGGTCCCGATCGCGCCGCACGTGACGGCCTACGCGGTCAGCCTGCTCGCGGCGACCCATCCGGACCAACCGCGGGCGCCCGAGATCGTCCGCCGCTATGTCCGCTACGGCGGGTCGCCGCGCGGCGCCCAGGCACTCGTGGCGGCGGGCAAGATCGGCGCGCTCCTCGACGGCCGGTCCAACGTCGCCATCGACGACATCCGCCGGGCGGCCCTGCCCGCGCTCCGCCACCGGGTGATCCTGAACTTCGAAGGCGAGGCCGAGGGCATCTCGTCCGAGGCCGTCATCGGGTCCATCCTCGACGCCGTCGCACCGCCGACCGTCGAGTAGGCACGGCAGGCGACCGAGCGACCGCGCCGGTGACGGACAGCCTGCCGACGACGCCCGCCGCCTCGACGCCGACCGGGTCCGGTCGCCCTGCCGGACGCCCCGCGCTGCTGCCCGACGAGCTCGATCCGACCGTCTTCGATGAGACCTTCCTGCGCCAGCTCGAGCGCCTGCTCCTCCTCCTGAAGGCCCCCGTCCGGGGTGGGCTGAAGGGCGGCCGCCGGAGCGTCAAGCGGGGCCAGTCGGTCGAGTTCGCCGACTTCCGCGACTACTCGCTGGGCGACGACCTGCGCCAGCTCGACTGGAACGTCCTGGCCCGTCTCGAGCGGCTGTTCGTGAAGCTCTACGTCGAGGAGGAGGACGTGACGATCACGCTCCTCGTCGACGCCTCCGCGTCGATGGCCGCGGGCCGGCCGCCGAAGCTCACGTTCGCCAAGCGAGCGGCGGCCGCGCTCGGCTACATCGGGCTGGCGTCGGAGGACCGGGTCGTCGTGTCGGTGCTGGCCGGGCGGACGGCGCGTCGGCGGATCGCCCTGCGCGGGTCGGGCCGGGTGTTCCGCCTCCTGTCGAGCCTCTCGGACGTCGACGTCGACGGCGGCGAGACCGACCTGGTTGCATCGGTGCGTCATGCAGCCGCGCAGCTGAACGGCCGGGGCGTCGTGATCCTCCTCTCCGACCTGCTCGACCCCGGCGCCGACCGCGTCGTCCGCGAGCTCGCCGCCACCGGTTCCGAGCTCATCGTCCTCCATGTCCTGAGCCCCGATGAGCTCGACCCGCACCTCGAAGGCGACCTCCGGCTCATCGACGCGGAGACCGGCGAGGGCGTCGACGTGACGGTCGATCTGGCGATGATCGACGATTACCGACGCCGACTGGCAGCCTGGCAGGCGGACCTTGCCGACATCGCCGCCAAGCGCCGCGTGAGCTACGTGGCCCTGTCATCGGATCTGCCGATCGCCGACCTGGTCTTCGCCGAGCTGCGCCGGCGCAGGGTCATCGGCTAGGCCCCGCCGATGCCGTTCATCGCCCCGCTCGCGCTGGTCGGACTGGCTTTCATCCCGCTCGTCCTGGCGATGTACCTGCTGAAGCTGCGGCGCGACCAGACGGTCGTGCCCTCGACACTGCTGTGGCAGCGACTCGTCGCCGACGTCGAGGCGAACGCCCCATGGCAGCGGCTGCGGCGGAGCCTGCTGCTCCTGCTCCAGCTCCTGCTGGTCGCGATCCTCGCCCTGCTCGCGGCCCGTCCGTTCCTCGAGCGACCGGCCGGGCTGGCGCGCGACCTCGTCCTGGTCGTCGATGCATCGGCCTCGATGGGCGCGACCGACGTCACGCCGACCCGGATGGACGCCGCACACCAGGCGGCCAAGGACGCGCTGCGAGACCTGCCGTCGGGCGGCCGGGTCAGCGTGATCGCGGCCGGGACGACGGCCCGGGTCGTGGCGAACGGGACGGACGACCTGACGCGGGTCCGCCAGGCGATCGACTCGATCACGCCGACCGCGTCGCCCGGCGACATGGACGACGCCCTGCGGCTGGCCTCGGCCCTGGCGGCCCGGTCGGGTGATGCCGAGGTCCTCGTCGTGACCGATGGCGCGCTGGCGCAGCAGCCCACGGCCCGCGTCGATGCGCCGGTCCGCGTCGTCCAGGTGGGCCGCGACGGGAAGAACCAGGCGATCGCCGCGCTCGCCGTCCGGACCGCGCCATCGGGCGTCACTCGGTCGGTCTTCGTCAGCGTCGTCAACACCGACCTCGAGCCGGCCCAGCGCTCGATCGAGCTGTGGGCCGACGACCGGATCCTCGAGACCCGGGACATCCATCTCGACCCGCAGTCGCGATCCGACATCGTGATCGATGACGTGCCGCCGGACGTCGCCGTCGTCGAGGTCCGGCTGACGGCGTCCGCGGCCGACGGCCCCGCGACCGATCCGACGGCCGACCCCGACCACCTCGCGATCGACGACCGCGCCTGGGCGGTGGTCCCGCCGGACCGGACCCGGAACATCCTGCTGGTCTCGGCCGGTGACCCGTACCTCGAGACCGCTCTGTCGTACCTGCCCGACGCGGAGCTGTTCGGTCTGACGCCGGCGGAGTACCCCGCCGGCGCTGCCCGGAGCGACGGGACGGCGTGGGACCTGATCATCTTCGAGGGCTTCGTGCCGGCGGAGCTGCCGGCGACCCCGGTGCTCGCGATCGGCCCACCCGCCACGAGCCCGCTCGGGGTCGTGACGGGCACCCTGACCGACCCGGCCATCGGATCGCTGGACCCGGCCGAGCCGATCCTCCGCTACGTCGACCTCTCGACGACCCACATCGCCGAGGCGAAGGCGATGACGCTCCCGACTTGGGCCCGGACAGTCATCCCGGGTCCGAAGGGCGCTCCCCTCCTCTACGCCGGCGAGCGGTCCGGTCTCCGGTCCGCGGTCCTGGCGTTCGAGCCGCGCCGCTCGGACCTGCCGCTCCAGGTCGCCTTTCCGATCCTCCTCGCGAACCTCGCCGGCGAGCTGATGGGCGGATCGGGCGCACCGACTGAGGCGGTCGCGCCCGGATCGCCGGTCACGCTGGCGTTCCCGACGGGCGCGACCGCGCTCCGCGTCACCCGCCCGGATGGCTCGGTCGACGAGCTGCTGCGTGACGCCCCCGCGACCGTCACCACGACATTCAGCCGGACCGACCTGCTCGGCGCCTACAGCGTCCAGGCGGTCATCCCCGACGGCGCCTCCCCGTCTCCCGGCGGGGGATCCACGAGCCCGTCCGCGGCCGCCTCGCCGGCAGCGTCGTCCGCGGCATCCGGGGCGGCCCCGACCTCAAGCGCGCCGGCAGGCGTCGACCCGACCGCCCCGCAGGAGTTCGCCGTCGACCTGTTCGATGTCGACGAGTCGACGATCGCACCGAGCGCGGGCACGGCGATCGAGGCGCTCGGCGGTCCGACCGACGCGACGGCTGCCGCGGCTCGGCCGCCGGCTCACGACGAGCTGTGGATCCCGCTCGTGGTCCTGGTCCTGGTGCTCCTGCTCGTCGAGTGGCTCGTCTACGAGCGCGACGCGCTGGCCCGGCTGCGGCGCGGGCTCGGGACCCGCCTGGGACGCGCCTGATGGGCATCAGCTTCGACGAGCCCCTGCTCCTCCTGATCCTGCCGGTCGGGCTGGCGATCATCGTGGCGCTCCATCTGGCGGCCCGACGACGCGTCGGACGGGGGCGACGGCGGATCGCGCTGCTGGTCCGGGCGACCCTGCTGACATTCCTCGTCTTCGCGATCGCCGGGTTCCAGCTGGTCCTGCCGGTCGACCGGCTCGCGACCGTCTTCGTCGTCGACCTGTCCGACTCGGTCGGCAGCGCCGGCCGCGACGAGTCGCTGGCATACATCCGCGAGAGCCTGGCGGCGATGCCGGACGGCGACCAGGCGGGCATCGTCGCGTTCGGCCGCGACGCGCTCGTGGAGCGTCTGCCGTCGGACGTCCGCGACCTCGCCGCCATCGACTCGACGCCGCTCAAGTCGGCGACCGACATCGGCGGCGCGCTCCGCCTCGCGGCGGCTCTCTTCCCCGATGATGCTCAGAAGCGGATCGTCCTGCTGTCCGACGGCAACGACACGACCGGTTCCGGACAGACCGAGGCCGCCCTTGCCGCCGCACGAGGGGTCCGCATCGAGACCCACGTGATCGGCCGCTCGGGCGGTGACGAGGTCCTCGTGGAACGGGTCGTCGCCCCGACGACGGCCCGACTGGGCGAGGAGCTGGAGGTGACCGCCGAGGTGAGCTCCACCGTCGCTCAGCCCGCCACCGCCCGATTGTTCGTCGACGGGACGCTGGCCGGGACGGTGCCCGTCCAGCTGGCCGCCGGTCCGAACCGGGTCGTCTTCCGGTTCACGCCGAAGGAGCCGGGATTCCACACGTTCCGGGTCGTCATCGAGGCGGCTCGCGACACCTTCGACCAGAACGACCGGGCCGACGCGAACACGATCGTCAAGGGCGAGCCGAAGGTCCTCGTGGCGGCCGGCGACGACGCCGTCGGGGCCCAGCTCGTCGCGGCGTTGAAGAAGCAGGGCCAGCAGGTCGACACGGTCGTGCCCGAGCTGATCCCCGACGACCTAGCCGGACTCGCCGCCTATGACTCCCTGGTCCTTGTCGACGTCCCACGACTCCGGCTGTCGGACCGCCAGCTCGCGGCGATGCAGGTGTTCGTGCGCGACCTCGGCAAGGGTCTGGTGATGGTCGGCGGGCCACGGAGCTACGGCGCCGGCGGCTACACCAAGACGCCGCTCGAGGAGACGCTGCCGGTCGACATGGGCGTCCGCGACCGGGACAAGCAGCCGGACGTCTCGCTCGTCGTCGTGATCGACAAGTCCGGGTCGATGGACGCCTGCCACTGCAACTCGTTCGACCAGGGCGGGGCGAGCTCGACGGGCGGCGTCCGCAAGGTCGACATCGGCAAGGAGGCGATCCTGCGGGCGGCCGCCGCGCTCACCGCCCGGGACAGCCTCGGTGTCGTCGCCTTCGACGAGTCGGCCCACTGGGTCGTGAAGACAGAGCCGCTCGGGGACATCAAGGACTTGCAGGGCGCCCTCGGCGCGATCCAGCCGAACGGCCAGACGAACATCTTCGCCGGGCTCGACCAGGCGGTCCAGGCGCTCCAGGGCTCCACGTCGCAGCGCAAGCACATCATCCTGCTGACCGACGGCTGGTCCCGCAGCGGCGAGTACAGCGGGATCCTCGCCCGGATGAAGGCCGCCGGCATCACCCTCTCGACGGTCGGGGCGGGCGGCGGCTCGTCACCGCTCCTCGAGCAGCTCGCGAAGCAGGGCGGCGGTCGGTACTACAACGCCGTCGACGCCTCGTCGATCCCGGACATCTTTCTCAAGGAGACCCAGCAGGTCGCCGGCGAGCAGATCGTCGAGGAGCGGTTCTTCCCGATCCAGACCGGCTCGTCGCCGATCCTCCGCGGGCTCGAGTCCGGGCTGCCGGCCCTCGCCGGCTACAACGGCACGACGGCGAAGCCCGCCGCCAACACGGTCCTCGTCTCCGACCGGGACGACCCGGTGTTGGCGCAGTGGCAGTACGGCCTGGGCCGATCGGTCGCCTGGACGTCCGACGCGACGGGCCACTGGGCGGCGAGCTGGGTCGGCTGGGACGGCTTCGCTCGGTTCTTCAGCCAGGCGGTCTCGTGGACCTTCCCGGGCGAGGAGACGGGTGGCATCGACGCGAGCTTCGAGACATCGGGCGAGAAGACGACCCTGCGCGTCGAGAGCACCGGCGAGGACGGCTCGCCGCGGGACTTCTACGACACGCTCGCGACGGTCGTCGGGCCCGACCTGACGCCCCGCCAGGTCGACCTGGTCCAGACCGCGCCAGGCGTCTACGAGGCGCCGCTCGGCGAGCTCGATCCGGGCGGCTACCTGGTCCGGGTCACCCAGACCCGAGCCGGCTCCACTGCGCTCGGACGGACGCTCGGGCTCGTGGCGCCGACGGCCGCGGAATATCGACGGCTCGGCGCGAACGAGCCGCTCCTGGCGGCCCTTCGCTCGGCGACGGGCGGGACGGAGCTGGCGGCGCCCGCCGACGCCTGGCGCCACGATCTCCGACTGACGACCTCATCGACCGAGCTGTGGCCCCTGCTTCTCATCCTGGCGATGCTGCTGTGGCCGCTCGACATCGCTCTCCGCCGCGTGTCGATCGGGCGCCGCGAGCTCGCCGGCGCGCGGTCGTGGGTCGGCGGGCTCGGGCGACGCCGCCGTCGTGTCGCGGCCCGGACCGCGACAGCCGCGGGGCTCATCACGGCCCGCGACCGGGCCGGCTCGTCGGCTCGCCTCGCGCTGCTCCGGGACGAGGGCGCGGTACCGGCTGAGGCGTCGCCTCCGGTGTCCGGACCGGTCGACGCAGGGGCACCGACCGCGGCTGCCGCGACCACGATCGCGGTCGCGGCAGCGTCGGTGCCGTCGGCCCCGGCACCATCCCAGCCCGCTGCTCCGACGAGCCCCGTCGCTGCCCCGCCGCCGACACCTTCCGCGCCCGCCGAGGCCGCTCCCGCAACCGACACGATGACCCGCCTCCGCGAGGCGAAGAAGCGGGCCCGCGACCGCTGATCGGGCGCTGTCTCGGCGCTCACGAGCATCACGCTCAGTGATCGATCAGCGACTCGACACGGGGTGGCCGACCGATCGATCGGCCGTCACAAGACCGGAACACGCGGGCTGACCCGCGGGATCACCACTGGGCGTGATACGCGTCCTGGTCTGACCTGAAGCCAGCCGACCCGTCGTTCGGGCGCCGATGCTAGGCTGCCGCCGTGCCCCGGATGCCGTCGCTGCTTCGTGTGCCGCCCGCCGTCCGACGAGTGACCGCATCCGTCCTCCTTCTCCTGCTCGTCGCGGGCTGCGCGGCCACGACCGAGGTGGGCCCGCCGGTCGAGACACCGACCGACATCGTCGGGATCAACCAGGCGTTCCACTCGCACGATGTCGCGATCAACGACCTCGTGTCCGGCGATGCCGGCTGCACCGACCCGGATCTGATCCCGACGGCGATCGCCTTCAGCGCCTCCGGCCTCGACCAGTCGGCGCCCGTCCGGATCAGGCTGTACATCTTCCGGAACGCCGACTCGTACCAGAAGCTGCGCCCCAAGGTCGACACCTGCTCCCAGGCATGGGTGACCGACGCCTCGACGTATGAGGCGATCGACGTGTCGCCGTTCGTCGCGACCGGCCAGGGGCCGTGGGGCAGCGCGTTCCGGGACGCCATCCGGGCGGCCCTGACGACCGCCGCGGGGAACGGCGGCGTCGGGGGCGGTGGCGGCCAGGACCCGTTCGGCCCGTAAGGCAGCGGGGACCCGCCCGGCTCGCACGATGAGGTACCTCCCGCCCTGCCGGTAAGGCGATCCCCCGATGGCGCGGCGCCGCGCGCATGGGAGCCTGACGGCAGGTCGGCGGACGGTCCGGCGATCGAGCGGAGAAGGACATGCGAAGCCTCGCCCTTTTCGCGATGGTGGCGGCCGCGACGCGAGCGGCCGCTGACGATCGATCCGACAGGATGGGGGGCGAAAAGCGGGGGATGCATGGCGTGTCGGGGGTCCGCTCGTCGACGGACCGGCTGTCGGCCGGCTCGAGCGGCCGCCCGGGTCGATGCGCTGGGGAGCGCGACCCGGGCGCGCCCGCGTGAGCCGCGAGCCCACGTGAGCCGGGCGTTCGCGGCCCCGCGGGCCGGGCGCGCGCCCGCGAACCACCTTCGATCGGCCATGGGCCCCGCGTATGATCGGCGCCGATGGCAGGGCGCCGGTCAAGTCCGCTGCTGGTCGGGCGAGCGGCCGAGCTCGCTCGTCTCCGCGCTGCCGTCGACGACGCCAGCGATTCCCGACCCCGGCTGGTGCTGGTCGGCGGTGATGCCGGGATCGGCAAGAGTCGGCTCGTCGCGGAGCTGCTCGCCAGCGTCGGTCTGGATCGGATCCGGGTCCTCGCCGGAGGCTGTCTTCCCCTTCCTGATGGCGGGCTCCCGTACGCGCCCCTGACGGAGGGGCTGCGGCGCCTGACCTTCGACCTGGGACCGGGAGAGCTGGATCGGCTGCTCGGCCCGCATACATCGGAGCTGTGGCGACTCCTGCCCGGCCACGATGAGGGTGGCCCGAGCCTCGAGACGCCGAGTCGGACCGATCGAGCTCGCCTGTTCGAGCTCGTCCTGGGGCTGCTCGACCGACTCGGTCGTGACACGCCGGTCGTGCTCGTCGTCGAGGACATCCACTGGGTCGATGACGCGACAGCGGCCCTGCTGACCTACCTGAGCCGCAACCTCGGGTCGGAGCGGGTGGCGATGATCGGCACGTTCCGGACCGACGCGCCGACGACCGAGGGTCCCCTGGCAGCCTGGCTCTCCGAGCTCGAGCGGGCGCCCCGCGCCGAGCGGCTCGACCTGCCGCGGCTCACCGACGCAGAGGTCGGCGCCCAGGTCACGGGGATCCTCGGGACGGAGCCGACCGCCGCGTCCGTGGCGGCCATCGCCCGACGCTCGGGCGGCAACGCGCTGTTCGTCGAGGAGCTGGTCGCGGCCGGCAGCGACGGACCACCGGTCGGCCGGCGCGTCCCGACGACCCTCCGCGGGATGCTCGTCGCGCGGAGCCGCGACCTCCCGCCGGATGCCACGATCGTCGTGCGGATGCTCGCGGTCGCCGGCCGCGACGTCGACGACCGGCTCATCGTGGCTGCGACCGGGCTGCCCGAGGAGGCGATCCACGCCGCCATCCACGACCTCGTCGATCGCCAGCTCGTCGTCCTGGACCCGGAGGGACCGGGCGTCGCGCTCCGGCATGTGCTCTTCCAGGAGGCGATCCTCGGGGATCTCGTCGGCGGCGAGCGTCGCCGGCTCCATGTCGCGATGGCCGAGGCGTTGACCTCCCACCCCGAGCTCGCCGGTGCCTCCGAGGCGGGCGCAGCGGGCGAGCTGGCACATCACTGGGCCGCCGCGGATCGGCCGGTCGAGGCGTTCCGTGCCTCCCTGGAGGCGGCCGAGGCGGCGACAGCGGTGTATGCCTTCGGGGAGGCCCACCACCAGCGGCGGAGGGCCCTGGTGCTGTGGGACCGGCTGCCCGACGACGTCCGTGCCAGCGCGCCCGACCGGATCGACCTCGACCTCGCGGCGGAGGAGGCGGCCGACCTCGCCGGCGAGATCGATGACGCCGAGGCGTACATCCGGCGGGCCCTCGAGCTTGTCGACCCGACGACCGACCCGGTCCGCGCCGGCGTGATCCATGGCCGACTCGGCTATCACCTCTGGCTCACGGGTCACAGCGACGAGGCGTTGGCCGAGCAGCGCCTGGCGGTCGAGCTGGTCCCGCCCGAGCCCCCGAGGGTCGAACGCGCCCGGGTCCTGCGGGCCCTGGCCGGCGCCCTGATGGGCCGCGGCATGTATCGCGATTCCATCCCCGTCAGCGAGGCGGCGATCGCCGCCGCCAAGGCCGCCGGTGCCGCCCAGGAGGAAGGTCGAGCGCTGGCGGTGCTCGGGATCGACCGGGTGAGCACCGGCGACATCGAGGGCGGGATCGCCGCGATGCAGGCCGCGACGGACATCGCCCGCGAGCGCGATGCCCTCGACGGGCTCGTGGTGAGTCTCCACAACCTGGCCTATCACTACATCGTCGCGGATCGGCTCGCAGACGCGTACGGCGCGGCGATGGAGGGGCTTGGCGTCGCCCGGAGGATCGGCGTCGAGCGCCGCTACGGGACGGGACTCCGGGCGGCCGCGATCGACGCCCTGACGCGGATGGGCCGGATCGCCGCGGTCGAGGATCTCATCGCCGCCGCCGGCGATCGCGGGGCCGACCTGTCCGGCCGGCTGTACCTGGCGACGGGACGGATCCGGGCGGCGACCCTGCGGGGCGACCTCGACGACGCTGAGGCGATCCTGACGGAGGCCCGGGCAGAGGCCGAGGGAGACATCGACTTCGACCTGATCGCCTATCTCCGCGCGGCGGAGGCCGAGCTGTGTGCCTGGACCGGAGCGTGGGATCGCGGCCGCGCGGCCGTCGACGAGGGGCTCGCAGGCGGTGGCCGGGCGCGACGACCTGTTCCTCGCTGCCCCGCTCGTGGCGCTGGGGATGCGTCTCGCGGCCGACCGGGCTGCCGCGGCGCGGGCGTGGGGCGATGAGGCCGCTGTCAGGCAGGCTGAGGCGGAGGCCGCGCGGCTCGAGCCCGTCCTGGGCGGTCTTCTCGACGATGGCAGCGACCGCCGGGACACGCGGGCTCGGCGCGGCCATCGGGTGGGCCGAGGCCGAGCACGGCTCGGGTGGCCGACGCCGCGACCCCGGAGGCATGGCGCGATCTTGTCGCGACATGGGATGCCCTGGGGATGGTGCCCCTCGCGACGTACGGTCGGTTGCGCGAGGCAGAGGCGTGGCTGGCCGGTCGGACCGACCGTCAGGCCGCGACCGCGGTCGCGGCTCAAGGAGCCCGGGCGGCCCGCGACGCCGGACTCGTCCTCCTGGGAGACGCGATCGAGGCGCTTGCGCGCCGGGCGCGGCTCGTGCTCGCGGACGACGCCGGAGCCCTCGAGAAGACGCCCTCCACCGTCGCGAGCGGGGCCGTGGACGGGATGGGTCGGCTCCACGAGCTCGGGCTGTCCGACCGCGAGATCGAGGTCCTGGGCCTCGTCGCCGCCGGCCGGACGAACGGCGAGATCGCGAAGGCCCTGTTCATCTCACCGAAGACCGCGAGCGTCCACGTCACCCACATCCTCGGCAAGCTGGGCGTCGCGAACCGGGTCGAGGCAGCGACGGTCGCGACGCGCCTCGGACTCGTGGATCAGTCGGCGACCGGGCCGCGGGCGGCCGGAATGACCTCAGGGGACGGTCGAGGGGGCTCCGCGACCGCGGTCCGGACGTTCCTGTTCACCGACATCGTCGGCTCGACCGCGCTGATCGAGGCGATCGGCGACGACGCCTGGTCAGAGCTCCGCGACTGGCACGACGGGACGCTCCGGCGTCTGTTCGAGTCGCACGGCGGCGTCGAAGTCGACCATGCCGGCGATGGCTTCTTCGTCGCGTTCGCCACGCCCGGTCCCGCCGTCGCGTGCGCCGTCGCAGTCCAGCGGTCGCTGGCCGAGCACCGCCATGCCCAGGGCTTCGCGCCGGCGGTCCGGATCGGCGTCCATACCGGTGAAGCCACCCGATCCGGTGCGGCCTGGACGGGCCGCGACGTCCATCTCGCCGCACGCCTCATGACCCGGGCCGGGCCCGGCGAGATCCTCGCGACGGAGTCGACGGTCCGTGCGGCAGGGGTCCGATCGGCGACCGCCGCGAGCGCGGTCGACCTGCCCGGGATCGCCGGGCAGGTCGATATCGTGGCGGTGGACTGGCGTTAGGCCCGAGCGTTCGGAGGCTGTCGCGGAGGCCGATTAGGGCGTGGTGTCGGTGTCGTGGCCGTTCCAGTCGTCCGGCTCGGCGACGCCGCCCAGCTCCGCGTACATGTCCTCCCAGTCGGGCGGGATGCCGCGGTCGACCCCGAACGAGACGAGCGTCTGGCCGTTGATCCGGCTGGCCAGGACGAGGACGCTCTCGACGACGAAGCCCTTCTTCGCCAGGTCCTCGAGGATGTCGACGATCGCGCCCGGCTGGTTTTCGACCGCATAGGTGAGCGCCCGGCAGGTGATGGGCTGGAGGCCGGCGGACTTCAGCGCGTTCCAGGCCGCCTCGAAGTCCTTGTCGGCGACGACGGTCCGGATGTGGGGCGACTCGAAGTCCGGCCCGATCCCGAGGACCTGCACCCCGACGAGCGCGTCGGCTACGCGCCTCAGGTTCTCGTCCGTGTGGCCCGGCGAGGTCTTGATCTGCTGATGCATGGGTGTCCCCTCCCCCCAACGGCCCACGGGGCGCCGTGACGCGATGTCGCGCGATCCCCGGGGCTCCGGATGGTACGCCCCGGGGGACGCCGACGGAAGGGGTCAGACGACCCGCAGGTCGAGGATCCGGCGGGCGATCACGAGCCGCTGGATCTGGCTCGTGCCCTCACCGATCTCGGTCAGCTTGGCGTCCCGGAGATAGCGCTCGACGGGGTAGTCCGTCACGTAGCCATACCCGCCGTGGACCTGGATCGCGGCGTTCGTCGCCCGGCTGCTCACCTCGGACGCGAACAGCTTCGCCTCGGCGGCCGCCAGCCCATAGTCGCGGCCCTGGTCCTTCAGCCACGCGGCGCGGTACACGAGGGCCCGGGCCGCCTCGATCTCGGTCGCCATGTCGGCGATCATGAACGCGACCCCCTGGAACGTCCCGATCGGCCGACCGAACTGCTGGCGCGTCTGCGCGTACGGCACGGCCGCGTCGAGCGCCGCCTGGGCGAGCCCGAGCGCGAGCGCGGCGATCGAGATCCGTCCGCCGTCGAGGATCTTGAGGAACGTCCGGAAGCCGCTGCCGCGCTCGCCGAGCATGTCGGCCGCCGGGACCCGGACGCCGTCGAAGCGCAGCTCGCCGGTGGCCGAGGCGTGGAGCCCGAGCTTGTCCTCGAGCCGGCCGACGGAGAACCCCGGGGCATCCGCGGGGACGATGAACGCGCTGATCTCGGCATCGCCGCGGTCGGTCGTGCCGGTCCGGGCGGTGACGATGTACGTGCCCGCCTGACCGGCGTTCGTGATGAACCGCTTCGACCCATCCAGGACCCAACAGCCACCGTCCGGGCCATCCTCGAACCGGCCCGTGGTGCGGGTCCCGCCAGCGTCCGAGCCGGCCTCCGGCTCGGTCAGGCCATAGGCGCCGATCACCCGACCCGAGGCCATCGGGACGAGGTAGCGCTCCTTCTGCGCGGGCGTCCCGATCAGGTGGAGCGGGCCGCAGCCGAGGCTTGTGTGGGCGGCGACGATCAGCCCGAGCGAGCCCCAGACACGCCCGATCTCCTCCACGGCGATCGCGTACGCCAGGGTGTCCATGCCGGCGCCGCCCTCGTCCTCCGGATACGGGATGCCGAGCCAGCCGAGCTCACCGAGCCGGGTCACGACCTCCGTCGGGAAGCGGCGAGCGCGCTCGTGCTCCTCGACGACCGGCGCGACCTCCTTGGCGAGGACGTCGCGGAGCGTCTCGCGGAGAAGGACGTGCTCCGGCGAAAGATCAAGGTCCACGACCTGAGCCTACACCGCTGCCGACACCCTCAACGGGAAGCTGCGGATCGCCTTCGGAGCGCCGAGGCGACGCTCCTGCGAGCCATCGGCGCGAGGATTCAGGCCTCCTCGCGCTCGACGACCTCGCGTGGAGCGGGCTCCCGGACGGGGCGCGGGACGTCCGAGACGTTCGGGACGAAGGACGCCGCCATCGACGTCGCCGCGGCCTGCTCCTGCTCCTCGATCGACAGGATCCCGAGCCGGCCAAGCTGGCGCATCTCGTCCCGGATATACGTCTTGAGCATCTCCGGGCCGTCGGTGTTGATCGTGAACCGGACACCGTTGCGGCGGAAGGTGTCGAAGATCCAGCGGAACTCGTCCCAGCCGGAGACCACCCGGGTGTTGAGGTTCGAGGTCGGGCAGATCTCCAGGACGATGCCCCGCTCCCGGATCATCTCCATGGCCCGCGGGTCATAGGCCGCCTTGACGCCGTGCCCGATCCGATCCGGCTCGAGCAGCTCGACGACCCGGGCGACCTCGTCGACCGGTCCGGCCTCGCCGGTGTGGATCGTGATCCCCAGGCCGTACTGGCGGGCCCGTCGGAACAGCCGCCGGTAGTCGGCGACCCGGAAGGTCGCGCTCTCCGGACCGGCGATGTCGATGCCGATGACGCCCCGGTCGCGCCACGTGATCGCCTTCTCCGCGATGATCTCGTTGAGCTCGTACGGGAACGCCCGGTCGAGACAGAAGATCAGGCCCGGCTTGATCGGATACTCGAGGGTCGCCCGGTCCATCCCTCGGACCGCTGCGGCGATGATGTGGTCGAGGTCCTGCTCCCCTCCCCGGTTCCGCTTCATCGGGTTGAAGCGGAGCTCCATCGTCGTGACGTTGTTCTTCCGATACGCCCCGCCCACGACCTCGTAGACGGCCCGTTCGACGGCGATCGGGCTCGACTGGATCAGCTCGGTCCAGTGGAACAGCTGGAGGTAGCCGTCGAAGCTCCGGGCCCGTCGCGGTGAGACGGTGATCATGTCCCGGAACTCCCAGTAATCCCGGGTCGGAAGCTTGATGCCCTGGGCGTGGGCGACGCTCCACATGATCGCCGGGGTCACCGCACCGCCGAGATGGCAATGGAGCTCGGCGAGCGGGACGGTACGGGAGAGCAGCCTCGGCATCGAGCCCGAGGATAGCGCCTCAGCTGGCGGCGGGGACGATCCGGCCGTCGGCATCGAGGGTCGCCCGACGACGGGCCCGGAGCTCGGCGCCCGGGACCTGGTCGCGGGCGTGATACGACGACCGTACGAGCGGCCCCGACTCGACATGCCGGAACCCGAGCGCCTGCGCCTCGGCCTTCATCTCGGCGAACTCGTCGGGGTGGTAGTAGCGGACGAGCGGCAGATGACGGTCCGTCGGTCGGAGGTACTGGCCGATCGTCAGGATGTCGACATCGACCGCGCGGAGGTCGCGGAACGTCTGCGTCAGCTCGCCGCGCTCCTCGCCGAGCCCGACCATGAGCGAGCTCTTGGTGTGGACCGCGTGGCCGAGCTCGACCGCGTATGCCTTCGCGCGCTCGAGGACGCCGAGGCTGCGATCGTAGCGGGCACGCTTGCGGACCGGCTTCTGGAGCCGCTCGACCGTCTCGACGTTGTGGTTGAGGATGTCCGGCGCCGCCTCCATCACCGTCCGCAGGGGTGCCTCGTGGCCGTCGAAGTCGGGGATGAGGACTTCGACCCCCATCCCGGGCGAGCGCTGCCGGAGCTGCCGGATCGTCTCGGCGAAGGCGCCGGCACCGCCGTCGGGCAGGTCGTCGCGGGCGACGCTCGTGACGACGACATGCTCCAGGCCCAGGGTCGCGATCGCTTCGGCGACCCGGCGCGGCTCGTCGTCGTCGAACCACGTCGGTCGGCCCGTCTTCACGGCACAGAAGCCGCAGGCCCGGGTGCACGTGTCGCCGAGGATCATCACCGTCGCGGTCCGCTGATCCCAGCAGTCCCCGATGTTCGGGCAGTGGGCCTCCTCGCAGACGGTATTGAGGTTCAGGCCGCGGAGCAGCCGCTTGAGATCGTGATAGTTCTCGCCCGATGGCATCCGTGCCCGGATCCAGTCCGGGTGACGACGGAGCGGCCGTGAACCATCGGCCGCCTGGGGTTCGACGACGCCGCCGCCCATCGCCAGCGACAGCGGCTCTCGGGCGGCATGGGCGTGTCCGCCGGCCGGTTCGTACATCGGAAGCTCTCGAGCCATCGTCAGCGCGAGTGTACCGGGAGCGCCGGGCGAGCCGTCCGAAAGGACCGGGTCAGGATCCCCCGAACGGGTCTTGCGGATCCGAGGAAGTGGCGCGTAGCGTCAACATCGACGCAGGGCACCGACGGAGGGTCGGTCCCATGGGCGTCCATCGGCACTGCCGATGCGGCCCGGGGAGGATCGTCGATGACGACCCGGAAAGACAGTCCGACGCTCAGGAGATCGGTCCGCCTGGCCATCCTCGCGATGGTCGTCGTGGGCATCCAGCTCGCCGGCAGCGCGTCGACGAGCGGGCCCATCGGGCCGCGGGAACAGCCCGCGGCGGCGGCGGCTCCACACATGACCGCGCTCTGACTCGGCGGGCCGACGCGACGGCCGTCAGGGGGTGCGGGCCGGCTGACAGCTCACGGGTCAGGCGGCGGGCAACCGACGCCGCACGGGTCAGGCGGCGCCGGCGTCGACGAGCCAGTCCCGGAGGCCGGTCTCGAGAGCGCGGGCGACGAACCCGAGCTCTCGCTGGGCCTTCGACGCGTCGGCCCAGTAGGTGACGCCGTCGGACGCCCGGATCACCTCGTCCAGGTCGGCGGGGACGCCCGGGATCGGGACGCGTCGACGGACCGGCGCGATGACCCGGAGCGCGCTCACGGGCACGGTCAGCCGAGGCGGCCGGTGGCCCCCGAGGCGCGCCGCGACCGCGACGGCCTCGCCGACCCGCTGGGCCGGACCGGCCAGGTTGTACGACTCCCCGATCCGCCCCCGGTCGAGCGCCGCGACGATGCCGCCGGCGAGGTCGTCCACATGGACCCACGACAACCCGGCGTCCGGGAAGACCATGGTCCGGAGCCGACCGTGGAACGCGTCTCGGAGCTGCTGGCCGAGCGAGAACCGGTCGCCCGGCCCATAGACGCCGCTCGGCATCGCGACGACGATCCGGCCGCCGGCGGCGATCCGCGCCTCGGCGACCTCGTGGGCCCGGAACTTCGTCTCGTCGTACCACGACAGGAAGCCGGCAGCCGGATCCCGCCGATACGACTCGTCGACGACCGCGCCGTGGGTATCGCCGTAGACGTTGCAGGTCGAGACGTAGACGGTCCGACCGACCCCCGCCGACATGGCGGCGTCGAGCACTCGGGTCGTGGTCCCGACGTTCGCGTCCCACATCGCGGCCCGTTCGGACGGCGCGATCCCGAGGCGGTACGAGCCGGCCGCGTGGATGACCGCGTCGACGCCTCCCATCACTGCGGTCAGCGCGACCGCGTCCGCCAGGTCGCTCCTCACGAGCCCCACGTCCGGCGGGGCGGTCGCCGCCGCGCCATCCGGGTCGCGGACCAGAGCGACGACCTCGTCACCGCGTCGGACGAGGGCCGCGAGGATCGCATGGCCGACGAACCCCGCTCCGCCGGTCACGAGGACCCGCATGGCGGGTCAGAACAGCGGCAGGTCGGGGCTGACGGACTCGAGCCAGGCCTTGACCGTCCGGAGGAAGTCGGCCGCGCCGCCGCCGTCGTTGGCTCGATGGTCGATGCCCATGACCATGTTCATCACCGGCCGGATGCCGATCACGTCGCCCTGGGGCGTCTCGACGACGACTGCCCGCTTCGTGATCGCCTCCATCGTCAGGATCGCGACCTCGGGGACGTTGATGATCGGCATCGTCAGGTTCGAGCCGAGATAGCCGGTGTTGTCGAGGGTGAAGGTGCCACCGCCGAAGTCGTCGAGCCGGAGCTTGCCGATGCGGGCCCGGTTCGCGACGTCGATGATCGCCCGGTTCAACCCGGCGACCGAGAGCTGCTCGGCGTCGCGGATGACCGGCACGATCAGACCGTCGGCGACCGCCACGGCCACCCCGAGATTGATCCGCCGCTTCGCCACGAGCCCGTCATCGGTCCAGTGGGCGTTGAACTGCGGATGCCGCGTCAGCGCGTCGATCAGGGCCTTGCCCACGAGCGGGACATAGCTGAGGTTCAGGCCCTCGCGCGCCTGGAAGTCGCGCTTCGCGCCTTCCCGGAGTCGGACCAGGCTCGTCGCATCGACCTCGACGCTGACATAGGCATGCGGGACCGCGAGCGCCCGCGTCATCTGGGCGCTGATGCCCTTCCGCATCTGGGTCATCGGGACGAGGACCTCGTCCACACCCGCAGGGAACGTGATCGTCGGCCCGCTCGCGCGGGGCGGGGGCGCTGGCGCGGCGGCCGTCGCCCCGGCTCCGGACGCGGCCGGAGCCGGCGCGACGGGTGCCGGCGATGTCGAGGCGCTGGCGGCGGGGGCCTGAGCCGGCGCCGCGGCGGCTGACTCGCCGACTGCCGGGGTCTGCTTGCCGACCGGTCGGCCGGTGCGCTGGGCTTCGACGTAGTCGGTCACGTCCTCGCGGGTGATCCGGCCGCCACCACCAGTGCCGACGATCTGGGCTGCGGCCAGGCCATGCTCGCGAAGCAGCCGCCGGACCGCCGGGGTCATCCGGGCGTCGGTGCCGCCGGGCAGGCTCGCGGCGCCGGCGCCGTTGCCGCCGGATGGAGCCGTCGGCTCGGCGGGGACCGGGCGTTCGTCGGATCCAGCCGGGCCGTGAGCGACCGGCGGAGGCTCGGCGGCCGGAGCTGTCCGGGTTGCAGGGGCGGGGGCAGGCGCCGGGACGTTGGCCGGATCAGAAGCCGAGGCATCGGTCGCGGCCGTCGCCGGAGCAGGCGTCGTCGCCCCTGCCGCGCCCTCGTCGGCGGTGGCGATGATCGCGATCTCGGCGTTGTTCGGGACCGTGGCCCCCTCCTCCGCGAGGATCTCGGTCAGGATGCCCGCGTACGGCGAGGGCACCTCGGCGTTCACCTTGTCGGTGATGACCTCGAGGAGCGGCTCGTACTTCGCGACCGCGTCGCCGGGCTGCTTGAGCCACTTGCCGATCGTGCCCTCCGCGACGCTCTCGCCGAGCTGGGGCATCGTCACCTTCGCCACGTGGTCGGTCCTCCGAGAGCGCCGGGTCCCGGCGAGCGCTGGGCAGCTCTGTCGGGCCTAGTGTCGCGCATCGTGACGGGTCGTACCATGGCGCCGATGGACCGCGTCCGCCCTGCCCGGGTCGGGCCTCGTCCCTCCCCGGCCATCTGACGACCGCGCAGGCGCCGCTCGATGCTGACCCGCCTGCGCCGGCTGCTCGCGATCCGCCCCGGCGAAGCCGCGCTGGTCGCCCGCCTGGCCGGACTGTTCGCCGCCGTCGAGGGCGCCCGCGGGGTCGGCGAGATCGGGGCCGACACCCTCGTCATCGGCCAGTCGGGGACCTCGGTCCTGCCGTATCTGTACGTCGGCCTGGGGTGCGTCAGCCTCGTGGCGGCGCTGGCATTCGGGGTCGGCGTCGGGCGACTCCGACGCCGGGTCTTCTTCCCCGGCCTGGTCCTCGGGCTCGCGATCCTCCTGGTCGTCGAGCGCGGCTTCCTGGTCGCGCGGCTCGGCAGCCGCGTACCCGATCGTGTGGCTGACCGTCTATGTCGTCGGGACGATCGTCGGGACCCTGGTCTGGGCGCTCGCGGGCTGGGTCCTCGACGCCCGCCAGGCGAAGCGGCTCTTCCCGCTGTGCGCGAGCGCCGCGATCCTCGGCGGGTTCATCGGGATGATCAGCGCCGGGCCGATCGCCGGGCTGCTCGGGACACCGAACCTGATCCTGGCCCAGGCGGTCGCTCCTCGTCGTCGCCGCCGGGCTGATCGCCGCGATCAGCCGCTCGGTCACCGAAGCGCCACGACGCACCGCCCGCGGCTCCGTCGCCGCCGAGCTCCGGGTCGGCTTCGACTACGTTCGCCATTCGCGGCTGATGCGGCTGATCGCCGGCGCCTACATCGTCTTCGCGGTCCTGTACTTCTCGGTGAACTACCCGTTCCTCACGGCGATGAGGCGGCGTTCCCGACGGATGTCGAGCTGGCGACCGCCCTGGGGGTGCTCTCTGCCACGACGACCGCGGTGTCGTTCCTCGTCGCGGTCGCGTTCGCGAACGGGCCTACGCGCGGTTCGGGATCGCCACGGTCGCGCTCGCTGCTGCCGCTGGTCTACCTGGCCGGGTTCGGTGTCTGGCTCGTCCGGTTCAGCCTGGCGACGGCGGTCGGGTTCCGGTTCGCCCAGCAGGTGACCCAGCGGGGCCTGTCGAACGCGTCTGGAGCGCCTTCTACAACGTCGTCCCGGGCACCCGCGGGCCCAGGTGCTGGCGTTCATGGACGGCGTCCCCGGCCAGGTCGGCATCGCCCTGGCCGGCCTGCTCCTCCTGGCCGGCAAGCGGCGCTGCCGTCGCAGACCCCGATCTTCCTGCTCGGCATCGCGGCCGCGGCCTCGTCTGCGTCGCTGCTCGTCCTGGCGGATCCGGCGGACCTACGCGGCGAGCCTCGTCGCAGACGCTCCGCGCCGGTCTGGGCGAGCAGCTGCTCGAGGGCGGGCCGGGTCTGGTAGTCTCGGGACCGATCCGGCGGTGGTCACCTCGCTCCGGGTCGGCCTTCGGACGAGGTCGGCGGGCGTGCGGCGGCTGTCCGCCGAATGCTCCTGGGTCGGCTCGGTGAAAGGCCGGCCAGGCCCGACCTCGAGGGCGTCCTCGATGACCCGGAGCCGACGGTCCGCGTGGCGGCGATCGGCGCCTTGACGGCGATCGGCGTCCCGCTCGACGAGGCGAGATCGGCGCGGCTCGGCGCGGACCCCGACCCGGCCGTCCGTGCCGAGGTCGCGGTCAGCGCCTGTCGAGGCCGGCGGCGAGGAGCCGCCGCACTCCATGCTCGTCGCCCTCATCGAGGGGCCGACGCCGGCCGAGCGCGTCGCGGGGCTCGAGGCCGTCGCGCGGCTCCGCGGCCATGCCCCGATCGCCGACGATCGTCGATGCCCTGGCTGACCCGGTCCCGGAGGTCCGGGCGGCCGCGGTCCGCGCCATCGCCGCGGTCGATCCGCCATCGGGCGACCCGATCCCGGCGCTGCTCGACGGCGCTCGACGACGAGGCCAACGTCGTCCGGCTCGCCGCGGCTCGCGCGCTCGGGGACCGCGGCGCGGAGGTCTGCCCGGCGCATCCTCGAGGACGCTCCGGCGCGGCAGCGACCGGGCCAAGGAGGCGGCGCTGATCGCCCTTAACGGCACGGCGCCGAGCGTCGCGAGCGACGGTCACGGCGTGGGCCCTCGCCGAGGTCGACGAGGCGGCCCGCCTCCGGCGCCAGCGTCGGCCCTCCGGCGGCCGAGGACGGGTCGGCGATGGCCCGGCGTCCCGCGCAGGCCCCGGGACCGATCCAGACGTGGGCCGGCGTCGCCTGCATCGACTACCTCGAGCTTCGTCCTTCGGCGCCGCGGGAGGACCGATCGAGGAGCTCCTCGTCCATGCCCTCGCCGTCCTCGGCGCGCCGGAAGCCGCCGGGAGATCCGGCGCTCGATCGCGGCGCCGACGACGCCGAGACGCGAGCCATCGCCACCGAAGCGCTCGACAGCATCGGCGACCGGCGGCTCGGCCCGCGCTGTGGTCGGGCTGCTCGAGAACGAACCGGACGGCCGATCGGCCGGTCCGGTCGGCGGTCCTCGACGAGCTGCCGGCGACGACGACCCGTGGACACGTACGCTGGCGGCACGCGCGCTCGATCCGGACGGGCGCCGAGCCAGGAGACGCGATGCCGGACGACGACCGGGACACTCAGCGAGATCGAGCGGATGCTCGTGCTCCGTCGTGTGGCGCTGTTCAGCTGAGCTCGCGCCGGAGGACCTCCAGCGCGTGGCGGCGGGCGCGGTCGAACGGCTCTATGCGCCGGGCGAGGCGCTCGTCCGCGAAGGCGATCCGGGCGACGAGCTGATCGTCATCGTCGAGGGCACGGTCCGTGTCGTCCGCCGCGACGGCGACGGCGAGCGGCTGCATCCGGACGTACAGCGCCGGCGACCACATCGGCGAGCTGGCGGTGCTGCGCGAACACCCCCGGGTCGCGACGGTCATCGCCGATGGGCCAGGGGTCCGCGGGCTGGCGATCGGCGGGACCGGTCTGAAGGCGATCCTGCGCGAGCGCCCCGAGGCCGCGATGGCGATGCTCGCGACCCTGGCCGAGCGCCTCGCGGCGACGTAGGCCGGATCGATGACGATGCCGCCGGGCGACCTTCCGATCGGGACCGTCACGTTCCTGTTCAGCGACATCGAGGGCTCGACGCGGCTGGCATCGACGCTGGGTCCGCGACCGATATCGCGACCTGCTCGAGCGTCATCACGCCATCCTCCGGGCCGCGTTCGCCGCCCACGGAGGCGTCGAGCGCGGGACCCAGGGCGACTCGTTCTTCGTCGATCTTCCGCGACGCCACATCCGCGACCGCTGCCGCCGCCGAGGCGCAGCGGGCGATCAGCGCCGAGGCCTGGCCCGCCGGCCAGGCGATCCGCGTCCGGATGGGCGTCCACTCCGGCGAGGGCATCCGCGGCGGCGATGACTACGTCGGGATCGACGTGAACCGTGCCGCCCGGATCGCCGCAGCGGCGCACGGCGGTCAGGTCCTGCTGTCGGAGGCCGCGCGGGTCCTGTCGGAGCGATCGTTGCCGCCGGGTGTCGGGCTCCGCGATGTCGGCGTCCATCGGCTCAAGGACCTGCCCGAGCCCGAGCGTCTGACCCAGCTCGTCATCGACGGACTCCCGACTCCTTCCCCCCGGTCAGCTCGCTCGGCGGCGCCCAGAGCCATCTCCCGACCCAGGTGACGACGTTCGTCGGGCGAGAACGCGAGCTCGCAGAGCTCGGCGCGCTTCTCGGGACGTCCCGGGTCGTCACCCTTCTCGGCCCAGGCGGGACCGGCAAGTCGCGCCTGGCCATCGAGCTCGCCGGCTCGATCGGCCGGGAGTACGAGGACGGGGCGTGGTTCGTGGGGCTTGAGTCCGTGGACGGACCGGACCTCGTGGCGGGCGCCATCGTCGGGGTCCTCGGTCTCCGCGGGATCAGCGGTCGGACGGCCACGGAACGGCTCATCGACAACCTCGCGGGTCGGCGCCTGCTCCTCATCATCGACAACTTCGAGCAGGTCATCGACGCCGCCGGGCTCGATCTCCGGCCTCGTTGATGCCGCCCCGGGCGTCGCGATCCTCGTGACCAGCCGCTCGCCGCTGCGGATCGCGGCCGAACAGGTGTACACGGTCAGACCGCTGCCGCTGCCCCCGACCGATCGGTCCGATGACCTCGAAGCCCTCGGCGCGGATCGACGTCGATCCGGCTGTTCGTCGATCGGGCCCGCCAGGCGGCGCCCGGGCTTCGACCTGGCATCGGACGATGCCCAGGCGGTCGTGGACATCTGCCGTCGCCTCGACGGGCTGCCGCTCGGCGATCGAGCTGGCGGCGGCCCGGGTCGGCCTGCTCGGGTCCGTCGGGGTGCGCGACCGACTCGCCGACCGACTGGAGCTGCCCGGACGGGGCGTCCGCGACGCGCCGGCGCGACAGCGGACCCTGCGCGACACGATCGCCTGGAGCCACGACCTTCTCGATGAGCCGGGACGACACCTGTTCGCCGCGCTGGCGGTGTTCACCGGCGGCTGCCGGCCCGAGGAGCTCGAGGCGGTTATCGGGTCCGACGTGGCCGGCGTCGAGGCGTTGGACGCCGTCGCGGCGCTCGTGGACCAGAGCCTCGTCCGCGTCGACCGGGTCGAGGGTCACGTCCGGTTCGACATGCTCGAGACCATCCGCGCCGACGCAGCAGAGCGGTTCGAGAGAGCCGCCGACCGAGGGGACATCCGGCGGCGTCACGCGCTCGCGTATCTCCAGCTCGCCGAGGCCGCCCAGCCGCTCCTGCTCACCCGCGGCCGTGCACGGGCCATGGCCCGACTCACGCCAGAGCGGGACAACCTCCGGGCTGCGATCCGATGGGCCGTCGAGCTCGGGGAGGCCGAGGTCGGGCTGCGATTCGCGACAGCCCTCGGGTGGTTCTGGGGCCACCGCGGCGAGATCGACGAGGCCCGCACCACGATCGCGACGGTGCTTGCCATTCCGGGCGCCGATGCCCCGAGCCAGCCCCGGATGCGCGCCCTCGAGGCGGCCGGGACGATCGACTACTACGGCAGCCGGATGGACTCCGCAGCCGCTCGATACACGAGCCAGCTGGAGCTCGCTCGCGAGCTCGGAGACAGGATCGGGACCGCCGACGCCCTGTTCAACCTGCTCTTCACGCGGCCTCCGTCAGAGATCGAGACCATCATGCCGCTGCTCGAGGAGGCAGATGCGATCTACCGGGAGGAGGGGGACGAGCGCGGTCTCGCCCGCGTCATGTGGACCCGAGGGGCCGGCCTCCAGTTCGCCGGCCAGGAGGACGCCGCGGCGGAGCTCTGGCGCCGGTCTCACGCGCTCTCCCGTGCCGATGACGACGTGACGTACGAGACCCTGGCAGCGAGCAGCCTGGGGGCGGTCGCCCTGTCGGCTGGACGGTCGGAAGAGGCGGTCGGGTGGTACATCGATGCGCTCATCACGGCCCGCGAGATCGGAGATGTCGTGGGCATGACGCTGTCGCTGCCGATCGCAGCGCGCGCGGCCGCGGACCTGGTCGGGCCCGAGCCGGCCGCGACGATGCTCGGGGCGTACGAGACGCTGACGCGCCGGTACGGAATCAGCGCGCCCCCCGGACTCACGGCGATCATCCGCCAGATCGATCCGATGGCGAGCATCGCCGCGCAGCTTGATCCCGCCACGGTCGCGGCGGCGATGGAGCGCGGCCGAGCGATGGATCCGGAGGAGGCAGCCGAGTTCGTCATCACCACCGTCCGATCGCTCGGGTCACGGGTGCCATCGTGAACGACCGGGATCTGCTCGGCGGGCTCCACACGGGGCGGCTGCTCGACGTCGCCACAGGGGACGGCAGCTTCATCCGCTATCTCGACACCGTCATCGCGTCGCGCGGCTCGACGGTCGGGATCGATACCTCCCAGGAGGAGCGAGTCCTGTTCTCTGGCCACGCGTCGGAGATGCCCGACGCGCGGTTCGAGCTGATGGATGCGACGGCGATGACCTTCCCGCCGGCATCCTTCGACACCGCGTCGATGGCCCACTCGATGTGCGAGTTCGACGATCCGTGGTCGGTCGTCAGGGCGATGACGGAACGGGTCGTCCCGGGAGGCTGCCTTGTCATCGCCGAGGGGTTCCGCGACCAGCCCGACACCATGACGATGACCCACGCCCTGTTCCACGACTGGTGGTCCGACGTCGATGTGGCGACCGGCGGGACCCACCATCGGTGGTCGGCTCGGACCGAACTCGCGGCGGCGCTCGGGTCCGTCGGGCTCGAGGACCTTCGGATGGTCGACGTCCCTGCTGACGACGGGCCTGCCGGGCCCGACCTGGTGCGCCATCTCGATGATCTGACCGACCGGAAGATCGCCCGCCTGCGCGAGCTGCCGAGTGGCCGACCCGACCTCCAGGCGTGGGGCGAGGAACTCCGAGCACGCCTGCACGATGTCGGCTTCCGGCGGGCGACCGCGCTTCTGGCGGTCGGCCGGACGCCAGCATGACGCGAGAGGATCTGCCGACCGGGACCGTCACGTTCCTGTTCAGCGACATCGAGGGCTCGACCCGCCTGGTCGGTGAGCTCGATCCGCTCGTCTACCGGGAGGTCCTCGAGCAGCACAACGCGCTGATGCGGTCGGCGATGGCGGCGAACGGGGGCGTCGAGCGCGGCACCCAGGGCGACGCCTTCCTCGTCGTCTTCCGGGACGCGTCGGCGGCGGTTGCAGCGGGCGTCGCCGCCCAGCGCGGGCTCGCCCGGGCGGTCTGGCCGCACGGCCGCAGCGTGGACGTCAGGATGGGACTCCACACCGGCCACGGGATCGCCGGCGGTGACGACTACGTCGGGCTCGACATCAATCGGGCGGCCCGGATCGCGTCTGCGGCACATGGCGGGCAGATGCTCGTCTCGGACTCGACGCGCGCCCTGGTCGAGCGCTCTCTGCCGGCGGGGGTCGGGCTCCTCGACCTCGGTGAGCACCGTCTGAAGGACCTGGCCCGTCCCGAGCGGCTGTTCCAGGTGACTGCCGATGGGCTGCGGCCGTCCTTTCCTCCGCTCCGGACCCTGGGCGGCCCGGCCGGGGACCTCCCGGTGCGGCTCACGACGTTCGTCGGCCGTGAGCGGGAGATCCTCGAGGTGGAGCGTCTCGTTGAAGGACAGCGCCTTGTCACGCTGACCGGCCCCGGAGGGACCGGCAAGTCCAGCCTTGCGGTCGAAGTGGCGCGCGCGGCGGCAGTCAGGTTCCATGACGGGGCGTGGTTCGTCGCCCTCGACTCGGTCGTGGACCCCGAGCTCGTCGCATCGGTCATCGCCAAGACCCTGGGCCTCATCGAGGGCGGCGGACCGGCACGGGACCGGCTGCTCACCTTCGCCGCCGACCGATCACTCCTGCTCGTCCTCGACAACCTCGAGCAGGTCCGCAGCGCCGCACCGTTCCTCGCCGAGCTGCTCCGCTCGGCCCCCGGGGTCCGCATCCTGGCCACGAGTCGGGCCCCGCTCCGGGTCTCCGGCGAGCAGGAGTATCCGGTCCCACCGCTCGCCGTGCCCGACTCGCCCGCGACCGCCAGGGCAGCCGATTGCGTCGTGTTGTTCACGGAGCGGGCCCGGCGGGTCCGACCGTCGTTCGAGCCGAGCGACGACGACGTGGCCGCGATCAGCGAGATCTGCGCGCGATTGGACGGCCTGCCGCTCGGCATCGAGCTCGCCGCGGGACGGACGGGCATCCTCCCGCCGGCGACGATCGCCGACCGCCTGGGACGCCATCTCGAGCTCCCCGGATCGGGCCCGAGTGACGTACCCGAGCGGCAGCGGACGATGGCCGCTGCCATCTCGTGGAGCCATGACCTGCTCGATCCGCCGTCGCGACGACTGTTCGCGAGGCTGGCCGTATTCGTCGGCGGGGCCAGGCTCGAGGAGATCGAGGTGGTCTGTGGCGGCGACCTCGGGACCGACGTCCTGGAGGGCCTCTCGGGACTCGTCGAGCAGTCGCTCGTCATCACGTCGATCGGTCCGGACGGGCCACGGTTCGGCCTCCTCGAGACGATCCGGGCGTTCGCCGCGGAACGTCTGGCGGAGGCGTCTGACCGGGACGCGACGGTCGAGCGGCATGCCCGGGTGTACCTTGCGCTGCTCGAGGCGTCGGTCCCGTTCCTGCCAGGCCGCGATCAGAAGCGATGGCTCGCCCGCCTCTCTGCCGAACAAGAGAACCTTCGCGCGGCGACGCACCGGGCGATCGATCACGGCGACGTCGACGCTTCGCTCCGCTTCGTCGCGGCGTCGTGGCGTTACTGGCAGCTCGCAGGACATCTCGAAGAAGCGATGCCGCTGGCTGCGGCCACCCTCGCGCTTCCCGGCGTCGAGGATGCGCCCCTCGCGCTCCGGGTGGCCGCGGCCGATGCCGTCGGTGGACTCCACTACTGGCGTGGAGAGCCGATCCTGGCTGGCGAGCGCTACGCCGAGCAGCTGACCCTCGCTCGCCGTCTGGGCGAACCCAAGGCGATCGCCGACGCCCTCTACAACCTGTCGTTCTCGACGGGCATCAGGCAGGACTTCTCGCGGGCCCGCGAGATGACCGACGAAGCGGCCCGTCTCTACCGCCAGGTCGGTGATGAACGGAGCCTGGCACGGATGGACTGGGCATCGGCATCGCTGCGCCAGTTCGAGGGCGACAACGCCGGCTCGCTGGCGCTGCTGGAAGGAGCGCTCTCGCGGTTCGAGGCGACGGGCGACCTCCCTTACGCCGCCCTCACGCTTGGCAGCATCGGCTGGGCAAGGCTCAACACCGGTGACCTGGCCGGCGGGTTGGAATCGGGGCTGCGGTCGCTCATCGCCTATCACGCGCTCGGCGACATCGCGACGACGACGCTGACCCTGCACGCTGCAGCCATCGCCTTCGGGCTCGTCGGTCTGCCGGCCGACGGGGCGGTCATGGAGGGCGCGTTCGCGGCCTTGTCAGGTCGCTACGGCGTTCGGCCGCCGCTCGCCCTCGAGTCGGTCATCTACAGCTCGGATGTCGTGGCCAAGGTGATCGAGACGATGACCGGGCCGGCGTTCGCGACCGAGCGGGCGCGCGGCGCGACCATGTCGCTCGATGAGGCCGTCGACTTCGCGGGCGGCGTCGCGGCCGAGCAGCTCGCGACTGGCTGAGCCGTCAGCGGCCGGACCGCGCCGCCGCGATCGCCGGGATGCTCGCGACGTGGGCGTCGATCGTGCCCGCGATCAGGCGGTCCAGTTGGGAGATCAGGCCCTCGTCGAGCGTCGTGAAGTTGAAGCAGGCCTTGCCCTGCATCCGGGCCCTCAGGGCAGGCGTCATCGCCTCGACCAGAGCGGGCTCGGCATACACGCCCATGTAGTAGAGGCTGACGTAGCGCTTCCCCTGGCGGACCCCGCCGACATACCCGAGCGGCTCACCCTCGTAGCCGGGGATCTCGACGGTGAAGCCGTCCGGGCCGTCCTTCGTGATCGCCAGCCCGGCGGCTCGGCCCCGCCACAGGTCGCGCAGCCGCTCGGTCACCGGCGCGAGGTCGGGCATCAGTAGGCGGCGAGCTCGCGGATCCCGTCGGCGATCTTGGCCGGGCTGACCATGAACCAATCTTCGAGGACGTGGTTGTAGGGCACGCCGGGGACGTCCGGGCCGGCGACCCGCCGGACCGGCCCGTCGAGATAGTCGAACGCCTCGTCGGCGACGATCGCGGCGACCTCGGCGCCATAGCCGCCGAACCGGTTGTCCTCGTAGACGACGAGGCATTTGCCCGTCTTGCGGACCGAGCCGAGGAGCGTCTCGCGGTCGAGCGGCCGCAACGTCCGCAGATCGACGACCTCGACGCTGATGTCGTCCTCGGCGACCCGATGTCGGCCGCTTCGAGCGAGTAGTGGGCCATGAGCCCGTAGGCGACGACGGTGACCTGCGTGCCCGGATGGGTGACCGCGGCCTTGCCGAGCGGGATCGTGTAGTCGGTCTCTGGGACATCCCCGCGGACCGAGCGGTACATCTTCTTGTGCTCGAAGAACAGGACCGGGTCGTCGTCCCGGATCGAGGTCCGGAGGAGACCGGCGGCGTCGTACGGGGTCGAGGGCACCACGACCTTCAGACCCGGGACGTGGGTGAAGAACGCCTCGACCGACTGGGAGTGATACAGGGCCCCGTGGACGCCGCCGCCATACGGAGCGCGGATCGTCATCGGGACGCAATAGCCGTCGTTGCTCCGGTAGCGCATCCGGGCCGCCTCGGAGACGATCTGGTTGAAGGCCGGGAAGATGAAGTCGGCGAACTGGATCTCACAGACCGGCCGGAGGCCGTTGACCGCCGCCCCGATCGAGGTCCCGACGATCATCGACTCCGTCAGCGGCGTGTCGATGACCCGGTCCGACCCGAACTCCGCCCACAGCCCGTCGGTCGCGAGGAAGACGCCGCCCTTCTTGCCGACGTCCTCGCCCAGGACGATGATCGATTCGTCCCGCCGCATCTCCTCGGCCAGCGTGTCGCGGATCGACTCGATGAACGTCCGCGTCGCCATCAGGGCCGATCCTCGTCGGTCACGTACCAGGTCGCGGTCGCGGGATCGGGGGCCGGCTCAGCCTCGGCGTAGTCCGTCGCGTCGTCGACCGCCGCGTTGATCTCGGCCGTCAGTCGGGCCTCGATCCCTCGGTCAGGACACCCGCCTCGCGGAGCTGGGTCCGGAACGTCGGCAGCGGGTCGCGGGCCCGCTCGGCCGTCAGCTCCTCCTCGGAGCGGTACTTGGTCTGCTGATCGTCGGACGAGTGGGCCGTCAGCCGCAGGACCTTCGCCTCGATGAGCGTCGGACCCTCGCCCGCGCGGGCCCGGGCGACGGCGTCTCGGGCCGCGGCGTAGCAGCTCAGCACGTCGGCCCCGTCGACCACGACACCCGGGATCCCGTAGCCCGAGGCGCGCTCGGCGACGTCGGCGACCGAGACCTCGAGCGCCGCCGGCACGCTGATCGCGTAGCCGTTGTTCTCGACCACGAACACGAACGGCAGGCGATGGATGGCGGCGAAGTTCAGGCCCTCGTGGACGTCCCCCTGGTTGCTGCTGCCCTCACCCATCGAGGTCATCGCGACCTGGCCGGTGCCGCGGATCTTCGCCGCCAGGGCGATGCCGACGGCGTGGAGCAGCTGGGTCGCGACCGGCGAGCTGACCGACACGAGGTTGTGCTCGCGGCTGCCGTAGTGGCCAGGCATCTGGCGGCCGCCGGACGAGGGGTCGCGGGCGGTGGCGTACTGGGCGGTCATGATGTCCCGGGCGCTCATCCCGAACGTCAGACACGTCGCGATGGAGCGATAGAACGGGGCGATCCAGTCGTGGCCCTTCTGGAACGCCCAGGTGATGCCCACCTGGGCGCCCTCGTGGCCCTGGCCGCTGATGACGAACGGGATCCGGCCGGCGCGGTTGAGGACCCACATCCGCTCGTCGACCGCGCGGGCGAGCGCCACGAGCCGGTACATCTCGATCAGGTCGGCGTCCGAGAGGCCGACCGCGTCGCCGAGATGTGACGTGCGGGTCGCGGCGTCGGTCACCGGCCCCTCTCCGTGCGGTCCTAGAAGTTGATCGATCGGCCGTCGACGGCCATCGCCGCCTCGCCGATCACCTCGGACAGGGTCGGGTGCGGGTGCGTGGCCGCCCCGACCTCCCACGCCGCCGCCTCGAGGGTGAACGCCAGCGACGCCTCGGCGATGAGGTCGGTCGCATGCGGCCCGATGACGTGGACGCCGAGGGCGGTGCCCGTCTCGGCGTGGGCGATGACCTTTCCGAAGCCCTCGTACTCGCCGCCGATGATCGCCTTGGCGATCGCCTGGAACGGGACCTTGCCGACCTTGTACGGGATGCCCTGGTCCTTCACCTGGGCCTCGGTCAGCCCGACCGAGGCGATCTCCGGGCGGCAGTACGTCGCCCGCGGCTGGGCCGTGTAGTCCATCGGGTGGACGTCCGGGTCGCCGGCGATCGTGTGGGCGGCGATGATCCCTTCGTGGGCCGCGGTGTGGGCCAGCTGGAGCCCGCCGACGACGTCGCCGATCGCGTACAGGTGCTGCTCGCGGGTCCGCATGTGGCCGTCGACCTTGACGAAGCCGCGGTCGTACTCGACCTTCGTCGACTCGAGGCCGAGGCCTTCGACGTTGGGCGCCCGGCCCGTCGCGACGAGCAGCAGCGCCGCCCGCATCTCGTCGGCCGCTCCGCCGTCCGGCCCGACGGACAGGCTGACGCCGGACTCGTCCGTCTTGACCGACCCGACGTCGAACCGGGCGTTCGTCAGGACCGTGATGCCGCGGCGTTCGAAGCTCTTCTGGAGCGCGGCGCTCACCTCGTGGTCCTCGAGGGGCGCGATCCGGGGCAGGTATTCGAGGACGGTCGTCGGGACCCCGAGGTCGTGATACATCGACGCGAACTCGAGCCCGACCGCACCGGCACCGACGACGATCACGTCGGCCGGCAGGGTGTCGCTTCTCAGGACGTCGTCGGAGGTGACGATCCGCGCCCCGTCGGGCTCCAGACCCGGCAGCGACTTGACTCGCGAGCCCGTCGCCAGGATCACGTCGGTCGCCTCGATCAGGCGGTCGCCACCGGCCGACGGGGCGCCGTCCTCGCCGGCCTGGCTGACCCGGATCCGGGTCGGTCCCTCCAGGCAGCCGCGCCCGGCGATCCAGGTGACCTTGTTCTTGTCGACGAGCGTCTTCACCCCGGTCCACAGCCGCTTCACGACCTGGTCCCGCCGGCGGGCCATCGCCGGGTAGTCGATCTCGGGCTCGCCGGAGATCCCGATGCCGAAGTCCTTGGCGCGCCGGATCCGCTCGACGAAGGCCGCCGATTCGAGGAGCGCCTTGGTCGGGATGCAGCCGCGATGGAGGCACGTGCCGCCGATCTTGTCCTCGTCGACGAGGGCGACCCGGAGGCCCAGCTGGGCCGCCCGGAAGGCCGCCGAATAGCCGCCCGTCCCGGCGCCGAGGACGATCACGATCGAACGAGTTGGACGAGCCGACAGCCACGGGTCAGCGAGCCTCGCGGAGGGCGCCGCGGTCCGGCCGGCAGGAGGACGGGAGCATCGGCGCGATGGTACCGCGACGGCCCTGCGGGTGTCGGGGTCGATGTATCCTCGGCCTCCCCGGCCGGCCATCCGGATCGGACGGTCCGACCCGCCTCGAGCCCGCAGGAGCAGGTGTGGACAGCACGACGGTCCTCGCTGATGCCGCCCTGGTGGGGCTCGCGTATCTCGTCGGCTCGATCCCCTTCGGCGTCCTCGCCGCGCGCCTGTCAGGCGGCCCGGACCCGCGGACGATCGGCTCGGGCCGGACCGGTGGCACGAACGCCCTGCGGGCCCTGGGTCGTTGGTGGGCCCTGTTCGTCGTCGTCGGCGACGTGGCCAAGGGGGCGCTGCCGGTCCTGGCGGCGCGCCTCCTGACCGGCGACGCGTGGGTCGAGTGCGCCTGCGGCCTGGCCGCCGTGATCGGCGCATGCCGCTCGGTGTTCCTCGGGTTCCACGGCGGCCGCGGCGTCGGGACCGGCGTCGGGACGATGCTCGTCATCGAGCCGCTGGCGGTGATCCTCTCCGCGCCGGTCTTCGTCGGCGCGGTCGTCGTGACCGGGTTCGTGTCGCTCGGCTCGTTGCTCGGCTCGGCTGCGATGATCCCCTGGACCGCGCTCCTGATGTGGCTCGCCGGCGATCCGGATGCCCCGATCTACGTCGGCTACGTCTGCGTCGGGGTCGCGATCATCTGGATCGCCCACGCCGACAACATCGAGCGCCTCCGGAACCGGACCGAGCGGCGCTTCGACGTCGGGCTGCTGCTGGGCCGCCGACCCCAGGGCTGACCAGGCCGACAGCGCCCGGGTGACCGGCCGGACCATCGAGCGGACATGGAACGACCCGGGTCGGGTGACCCGGGTCGTCGGTGTGTCGCGGTCGAGAGCGGCTCAGGCGCCGCGCATCGTCCGGAAGCAGTCGCTGCAGTAGACCGGCTTGCCGTTCGTCGGACGGAACGGGAGCTGGGCTTCGTTGCCGCAGTTCGAGCACGTCGCGGTGAACATCTGGCGCGGCCCACGATCGCGCGAGCCGTAGCTCGAGCCACCGTAGCCACCACTGCCGCCCGAGCTGTAGCCACCACTGCCGCCCGAGCTGTAGCCACCGCTGCCGCCCGAGCTGTAGCCACCGGCGCTGTAGCCGCCGCCGGCGTTGTAGCCGCCGTACGAGCTGCCGCCACCGGTCGACTCGCGCTGCGCCTTCTTGGCCGCGCGACAGCTGGGACAGCGACGCGGATCGCTGAAGCCACGACCGGAGTAGAACTCCTGGTCTCGCGCGGTGAACACGAACTCCTGTCCGCAATCCGCGCAGACGAGGTTCTTATCCGAGTACAACCCTGCACTCCTCGTTTCGGTAGCCGCGATCTCCCTCGTCGTTCTCGCGATACACCGTGAGAGGAGGCCGAGTGCGTCGACGTGCTACGCCGTTCTGACCGCGGGGCCTGCCCCGCGGATGGGTACCGGCGGACTATAGGGGTCGGCGTGCGTGTGCACAAGGGGTCGATCCGTGCGGAGTCGCGGACCGCCTCCGCGATGCTCTCCGACGGGTGTTCCAGGGTCCGGGCGACGGCCCGCCGCCAGCCGGCCATCCGACGCTCCCGTCCGACGCGATCGAGGGTCGGCTCGAACCGTCGATCGAGCCGACCGACGGCGGCCGTGGCGGCCGGATCTGACCACACGCCGACGGCGAGACCGGCGAGCAAGCGCGGCCCCGAGCGCCGTCGTCTCGGCCACCACGGGCCGCTCCACCGGGACGCCGAGGAGATCCGCCTGGAACTGCAGCAGGCTGTCGTTGCGGGCCGCCCCGCCGTCGACCCGGAGGACCTCGAGCGCCTCGCCGACGTCGGCGTCCATCACCGCCGCGACCTCGGCGACCTGGAACGCGATCGACTCGATCGCCGCCCGGGCGATGTGGCCGAGGCCGGTGCCGCGGGTCAGCCCGAGCAGCGCGCCGCGGGCATCGGGATCCCAGTACGGCGCGCCGAGCCCCACGAACGCCGGCACGAGGTACACCCCGCCGCTGTCGGGGACCGACGCCGCGAGGGCCTCGACCTCGTCGCTCGACGTGACGGCCCGCAGGCCGTCGCGGAGCCACTGGATCGCCGCGCCGGCGATGAACACCGAGCCCTCCAGGGCGTAGACGGCAGGCCGATCGCCGATCCGCCAGGCGATCGTCGTGAGGAGCCCGTCCGCGAGACGCCACCGGCCGCTCCCCGAGGGTCCGGAGGAGGAAGGCACCCGTGCCGTACGTGTTCTTCGCGTCGCCGGGCGCGAGGCAGCCCTGCCCGAACAGGGCCGCCTGCTGATCGCCGACGAGGGCGGCGATCGGGATCGCCGCACCGAGGACCGCCGGGTCGGTCTCGGCGACGACCCCCGACGTCGAGACGACGCGTGGCAGGACGGCATGCGGGACGCCGACCAGGTCGCACAGCTCGACGTCCCAGGCCAGCCGGTGGATGTCGAAGAGGAGGGTCCGACTCGCGTTGGAGACGTCGGTCGCGTGGACCCGGCCGCCGGTCAGGCGCCAGAGCAGGAACGAATCGATCGTCCCCGCGGCCAGCTCGCCCCGCTCGGCCCGGGCGCGGAGGCCCGGCGTCGCGTCGAGGATGTGGGCGATCTTCGGGCCGCTGAAGTAGGCGTCCAGCGGCAGGCCGGTCCGCTCCCGGAACAGGGGCTCGTGGCCGGCGCCACGGAGCGCCGCGCACGCCGGTGCGGTGATCCGGCTCTGCCAGACGATCGCGTCGGCGACCGGCCGGCCCGTGGCGCGCTCCCAGACGACGACCGTCTCGCGCTGGTTCGTGATGCCGATCGCGGCGATGTCGGCCGGATCGAGCGAGCCCGCGGCGAGGGCCTCGCGTGCCGCCTGAAGCTGCGAGCCCCAGATCGCCTCGGGGTCATGGGTCACGTGCCCGGGCGACGGGAAGCCCTGCGGGAACTCGTGCTGGGCGGAGGAGCCGGGGCGGCCCTCCGTGTCGAAGACGATCGCCCGCGACGACGTCGTCCCCTGATCGAGCGCCAGAAGGTGGCGGGGCGGCATCCGCGTCGCAGCGCCGTCAGGCTGCCCGGACGCCGACCGGGTCGGGCACGCCGTACTCGCGGATCGCCGTCTCGAGGTATCGCCCGACCTCGGCCTCCTGGCGTGGGCCATCCCAGCCGAGCTCCCCGCCCATCAGCGCCGCGACGCGGTCGGCGATCGCGGCCCCCCGATCGGGGAGCTCGGTCGCGAGCCTGGTTCGCCGGGCGATGACGTCGTCCAGCGATCGAGCCAGCTCGTGACGGACGGCCCACACGACCTCGGCTTCGAGATGCGGCCGACCCGGCGCGAGTGGCGCGAGCAGCCCCTCCGAGGCGCCGAATGCGGCGACGTCGGTCGCCTCGGTGCCGTGGCGGTCTACGAGCCGTGCCGCGACCGCGGGCTCGAGACCGTGGTCCGCCGCGATCCGGTCCGCGAGCCTGTCGAGATCCGACCGCGCGGCGGCTCCGCGGATCGGCAGGTCCGCCGTCGTCGAGGGCCGATCCTTGGCCGCGTCGCCGAGCGCCGCCGAGACGGCGTCAGCCGCCATCAGCCGATAGGTCGTGTATTTGCCGCCGCTGATCCGGACGAGGCCGCTTGCATCGACCCGGACCTTGTGCTCGCGGCTGACCTTCACGGTCGCCCCGTCCCTGGCGTCGCCGACGAGCGGCCGGAGCCCGGCATACGTCCCGACGACGTCGGCCGGGGTCAGGTCGACGTCGACCGAAAGGTTGACGATCCCGATGAGCCGCTCCACTTCGTCGGGCCGGGCCGACGGACGCTCGGGCGGGCCGTCGTCGGGCGAGTCGGTCGTGCCGATCAGCCAGAAGTCCGGCCAGGGCACGAGGAACACCACCTTGCCCGGGACCCGGATCGTCAGCCCGTCTCGCGACGGGATCCGCTCCCGCGGAACGACGAGGTGGGCACCGCGGCTCGGGATCAGGCGCAGGCCGCCGCCGAGCGGCGCGTCGGGCCGCGATGCCCAGACCCCGGTCGCGTCGATGACATGGGCGGCCCGGACGTCGAGCGGCGCGCCGGTCTCGCGCTCCTCGGCGGTGATCCCGACAGCCCGGCCGGCGTCGCGCACGACCCCGGTCGCGCGCACCCCCGTGACGGCCGTCGCGCCGAGCGCGATCGCCGTCCGGACGACCTCGAGGGCGTAGCGGGCGTCGTCCTCGACGGCATCGTGGTAGACGATCCCGCCGCGCAGACCCGCGCGGCGAAGATGCGGCGCGATCTCGAGGACCGAGCCGGCAGCAAGGTGGCGGCTCCGGCCGCCCCGCCGGGCCGAGCCAAGGACGTCGTAGAAGCCGATGCCCGAGCCATAGAAGAACCGGTTCCACGCCGGCAACCCGTAGAGCGGGAAGAGGAGCGGCTCGAGTCGGACGAGGTGTGGCGCCAGGTCGAGCAGCCGGGCCCGCTCGGCCAGCGCCTCGCGGACGAGTCCGACATGGAACTGCTCGAGATACCGAAGCCCGCCATGGATCAGCCGGCTGCTGCGACTCGAGGTCCCCCAGGCGATGTCGTCCTGCTCGACGAGGGCGGCCCGCATGCCCCGCGACGTCGCATCGAGCAGGATCCCGGCACCGACGATGCCGCCACCGACGACGACGAGGTCCCATCGCTCACTGGCGAGGCGCTCGAGGTCGGCCCGCCGCCGCGCGACCGGGTCCAGTGCGGTCTCCTCCGTCACGGGCTGGGTGGGCGGCCGCGCGAGATCCGCCACAGGACCAGGGCGGTCCCGCCGAGCAGGATGACGATCGAGGAGCGGCGAGTCGGTACACGACGTCCTGTGCGTCTTGCGGCAGGAGGCTTGTCACGACGGCTGCGCCGAGCACGGTCAGGACGATCGCGACGGCAAGGATGAGGACCTCGCGCAGCCCGGTCCGACGTCCGACGGTCATGTCGGGTCGGCATCCACAGGGATGCCGATCGGGGCGACGAGGACACGCCCGGCGAGGGCTGATCCGACCCGAGTCAGCAGGCCGGTCTTGGGTCGGTGGAAGGTGACGGTCAGGTCGGCCCTGACGACAGGGTCCGATGCCGCGCCCGACGAGAGGTCGACGGCCGTCGGCGTGTCGACCGCCACGACCGGCACGCCGGCCTCGCGCGCCCGCGCGATCAGGTCGACGGCGCTGCGGATGGGGTCGCGGAGCGGACCGTTGACGCCGGTCCCGAGCAGCGCATCGACGACGACCGCGGCGCGCTCGATCCCCTGGCCGAGGATCGTGACGTCGCGCGGACTCGCGGCGTGGATCCGGGTGACGCCATCGATCGCCTCGAGGCGGTCCCAGTTCCGCGCGGCGTCGGGCGTCGTCGGCCGAGGCCCGCTGCCGACAAGAGCGACGAGGACCGTCCACCCGTGATGGGCGAGCTGTCGTCCGGCGACGGAGCCGTCGCCGCCGTTGTTCCCGGGACCGCACAGGATGAGGATCGGAGCGGACGGGTCACGCTCGGTCGCACGGATCAGGGCCGCCGTCGCCGCCGCGACCGCCGTCCCGGCCTGCTCCATCAGCCGTTGGCCCGAGACGCCGAACGCCTGGGCCCGGCGATCCGCCCCGGTCATCGCCTGGGCCGACATCGGGGAGCGGGACGCGGCGGCCTGCCAGCGCTCCCGCAGGTCGCGCAGGTCGGCATCGAAGAGGGCGGGGTCATCGGCGGGCAGGATCGCCCCGCCGTCCGCGACGGTCGTCGTCATCGCGGATAGCGTACCGCCGCGACCGGGTCGGACCGCGCCGCAGATCAGACGAGCCGTGCCCGGGTGCCCTGCCGCTCGAGGAACCCGTCGGCCTCGAGATCGCCGAGGATCCGCGCGACATCGGCGGCGTTCCGCTCGCCGACCGGGCCGTCGAACGACGTCCAGCGCCCGTCGGGTGCCTCGCGCAATCGGGCAAGGACGGCGCCACGGAGCCAGCGGTCGGTCCGCTCGAACGGCGTCGCGGTCCCGCTGCCTCGGCGGGTCGACGGCTTGCCCAGCGTGCCCCGGGACCGGCACTGGCCGGCGATCGGGCACGACCCGCAGCGCGGAGCGCGGATCGTGCAGGTCGTCGCCGCGAGGTCCATGACCGCCCAGACCCAGCGCCCGGGATCGTGCCGAGAGACGAGGGCGTCGGCCCGTTCCTGCAGCCGCCGGGGAGCATCACTCGAGCCGAGGACCCGTCGGACCACCCGGGCGACGTTCACGTCAAGCGGCGCGACCGGCCGCCTGAAGGCCTGCGCGAGGATCGCCCGGGCCGTGTACGGACCGATCCCCGGGAGCGCGACGAGCGCCGCCAGGTCGTCGGGCACGAGGCCGCCGTGGTCGCGGATGATCGACCGCGCCGCTTCACGGAGCGCGAGCGCCCGGCGGTTGTAGCCGAGGCCCGCCCAGGCCCGGAGCAGCTCACCGGTCTCGGCGTTCGCGAGCGCGGCCGGGCTCGGCCAACGCTCGATGAACCTCCGCCACGGCAGCCCGATCCGCTCGATCTGTGTCTGTTGGGACATCACCTCGCCGACGAGGACCTGCCACGGATCGACGGCGCTCCGGACCTCGAGGGTCCGACCGGACCGAGCGAGCCAGTCGAGGAGGGGTCGCTCGAGCGACACCGCTGTGGCTGTCCGTGGCATGGTCGCGAGCGTATCCGACGCACGTGCAACAGTCGCAGGACCGCCGGCGTCACAGCGTCGGCCACGCACGACCACCCCAAGGACGGTCGCGGGCACGCTCCCCGAGGCGGATCATGCGCGACCACATCACGTGGGGCCCCGCTACGAAGGCGCTCGTCGTCACGCTGCTGTCGATCCTGTCCATCACATCGGCAGCGGCTCCGGTCCTGGCTGGCGCACCAGGCCACAGGTCGATCAGCCGGGGCGCCGTCATGTCGGCCTTCGAGACCCGGACGACCGGCGGCTACCTCAACATGCTCCGTGGGCATACGGTCGCGGCGCCGGTCCGTGGGCTGGAGGACGGCCGCATCTCGTTCTTCCAGGACGGCGACTACTGCTCCACCGACTGGCACTACCTCGGCGTGACGCTCCTGCGGGCCGGCGGGCATCGCGCCGCGAGCAGCTACCTGCGCCAGACGTCGATCAGCTTCGCGATCGACGGCTCGCCGGTCGAAGCGACGATGTCCTCGTCGATCAAGCCGTTCGTCGGCACCGGGATCCACGGCCAGTGGGGCATCAGCGTCGGCAAGCTGATCCCGCCCGGGACGGTCGCTGACGGCAGCCACACGCTGACGACCGTCATCCACACGCCCGACTTCGACCCCCAGACGCTCGTCGTGACGTTCACCTTGAACGAGGCTGACTGCGGCTCCTGATCCTCAGCCCGTCGTCGTCATCGCGGACCGCTGTGGGCGACGACGCGCTGCATGCCCGCGGTCGCGATCTCGAGCCACGACGGCAGGAACGTCGCGGCGTAGGTCGTCTCCAGGCATTCCTTGTCGAGCTCGAAGGCGTGCAGGAGCGCCTCGTCGACGTCGATCGGCGACCCGACGGAGCGGAGGCCGCGCCGGTAGGCGGCGAGGAACCGCGCCCGAGCCCGGTCGAACCATGCGTCGAGGTCCAGGCCCACGTGCCCGAGCGGGCCGCCGGCTCGCAGCGTCGCCCGGCGCCGGGCCGAGGACGCGACATGGTCGAGCGACCGGATCATCGTCGCCACATCGCGGAGCGGCGACGCGAGCGCTCGGCGCTGCTCGAGCGGCAGCAGCGGGTCGCCCTCGAAGTCGATGATCTGGTAGCCGTCGGGCAAGCGAAGGAGCTGGCCCAGGTGGAGGTCCCCGTGGATCCGCATCACGACGGGGACAGCGACCGAGGCCTCGATGGCCTCGAATCCGCGGGCGATGACCGGCGCGCTGGCGCGGAGCTCGTCGCGGGCCGCCTGGTCGACCCCGTCGAGCGCGTCGATCGCGGCGTCGAGGTGCTCGAGCGCCGCCTCGTGCCAACGCCGAAGCTCCTCGCGGGTCGCCGGGCGGGCTCGAACCCAGGTGCCTCGGCGGCCGCGAGCGTCGCGTGGAGCCCGGCGACGAGCCGACCCAGCTCGTCCGCCGCCTCGGTGGCGAACTCCACGGCGACCTCGCCGGGGGCGAGGAGCCAGGCCGTGAGCCGCTCGGCCAGGTCCTCGAAGGCATCCGCGGCGTCGGCCAGGTATTCGGTCACGACCGCGACCGTCTCGACGCCCGCGGCGGCGGTGACGAGCTCGACGAGCCGGCCAACCGCGGGGTCGCCTCGAACCCCGCCTCCTCCGACAGATAGGCGGCCAGCTCCAGGTCGGGGTTCAGGCCCGCCTCGAGCCGCCGGAAGACCTTGACGAGCAGCCGCTCGGCGACGACGGCCGAGGTGTTCGACTGGTCGAGCCCGAGCGGACGCTCCGATGCGGCCGCGAGGAGCTCCCCTGCCCCGGCGACGAGCGGCCGGAGCGCCGAGGCCGGTCGACACACGAGCGCCCCCACGATCGACCGGTCGGGGCCAGGTCGCCGCGCGCGGCGTCTCCGCCAGCCGCGGCGTCTCCGCCAACCGCAACGGCACCGCCCTCCGGCGCTGGTGGGCCTCGCTCGATCGAGGCAGGATCGCGCCCGTCGCGACCGCCGTCGCCAGCGCCCGCCAGGGCCCGTCGCCTTCGGCGGCTTCCCGGAAGCCCCCGTCCTCGTCTGGAACGAGGAGGAGCACGATGCGGACCGGCGTCTTCCGGCCCGCGACGTCGGCGGCGACGGTCGCGAGGACGGCGTCACCAGGCAGGATGAACGTCTCGCCAGGGCAAGTCGCTCCGGTCGGCGGCCGCGCAGCCCACTCCAGCGCCGCTCGGCAAGCTCCGCAGGTCGATCGCCGCGACCGCTTGCGCCACCGCTGCTCGGACCTGCGCTGCGGGCGCGGTCACGGCGAGCGGACCGGCAGATGTCGTGGCCGCCGGCGACGAGCGCCGGCGGCCGGGATGGGCAGCCGGAGGACCGGCGTCACACGCCGGAGTTGATCATCACGTGCTTGACGAACGTGTAGTCCTCGAGGGCGTACTTGGAGCCGTCCTTGCCCCAGCCCGTCTGCTTCACGCCGCCGTGCGGGGTCTCGGAGGTCAGGGTGAAGTGCTCGTTGATCCAGACGTGCCCGAACTCGAGGTACTTCGCGACGCGCATCGCCCGGCCGATGTCGGAGGTGAAGATCGACGACGCCAGGCCGTACGGGGTGTCGTTCGCCCAGGCCAGGGCGGTGTCCTCGTCGGAGAAGCGCTGGACGGTGACGACCGGCCCGAAGATCTCGTCCTGGATGATCTCCGACTTCTGGTCCGGGCCGGCGATCACGGTCGGGGCGTAGTACGAGCCCGGACGGTCGGGCCGATCGCCCCCGACGATGATCTCGGCCCCGCCGCGGGCCCGGTCGACCATGCCCTGGACCTTGTCGGCCTGGGCCTTGGCGATGAGCGAGCCCATCTCGATGTCGTCGCCCTCGGCCGGGTCGCCCCACTTGATCGTGCGGACCTGGTCGGCCAGCGCGGTCAGGAACTTGTCGTAGACCTTCGGGCCCGCAAGGACGCGGGTCGCGGCGGTGCAGTCCTGCCCGCTGTTCCAGTAGCCGGCGAAGCGGAGGGTCTCCGCCGCGAGGTCGATGTCGGCATCGTCGAAGACGACGACGGGCGCCTTGCCACCGAGCTCCAGGTGGAGCCGCTTGAGCGTGTCCGACGCGATCCGGGCGACGCGCTTGCCGGTCACGGTGTCGCCGGTGATCGAGACCATCCGGACCTTCGGATGGGCGACCAACGCGTCGCCGATGTCGGCCCCCGACCGGAGAGGACGTTGACGACGCCGGGCGGAAGGATGTCGGCCAGGATCTCGGCGAACGCGAGGGCGGTCAGCGGTGTCCGGGCCGAGGGCTTGAGGACGACCGTGTTGCCGGTCGCGAGCGCCGGGCCGAGCTTCCAGGAAGCCATGTACAGCGGGTAGTTCCACGGCGCGATCGAGGCGACGACGCCGATCGGGTCGCGCCGGATGATCGAGGTGTGGCCGGCCGCGAACTCGTTGGCGGCGAGGCCATCCATGACCCGGCACGCGCCGGCGAAGAACCGGAACAGGTCGGCGCAGACCGCCATCTCGTCGATCGCGGCGCCGACGGGCTTGCCGGCGTTGGCGCTCTCGAGCCGGCCGAGCTCCTCGCCCTTCGCCTCGAGCGCGTCGGCGATCTTCAGCAGGAGCAGCGATCGGTCCTGGGGGTCGTCTTCTTCCAGGTCTCGAAGGCGCCTCGGCGGCGTCGACCGCACGGTCGACGTCCTCCGACGAGCTCGCCGGGACGTTCGCGATGACCTGGTCGTTGGCCGGGTTGATGACGTCGGCGGTCCGGCCGTCGGCGGCGTCGACGAACTCGCCGCCGATGAGCTGGTGATACGTCTTGACTCGTTCGAGGGTCTCGGTCACGTGACTGCCTCCTGGGCGGGACAGGGTCGCATGGGAAGTCTCGCCATCCTAGTCCTGCGGCGGTAGCCCGTCCCATCGTGTGGTCGATGCCCGAACGGTGCCGTTTGATCAGCCGGACCCGACCCGCTCCCCCGTCGCCGCGACGCGCTCGATCAGGTCGGCGGCCCGGAGGTCCCGGACGTCCGACCGGATCCGTCGCGACATCCCGTCGAGGCGCGCGTTCAGGCCCGCATCGGCGAGCAGC
>CAVSMY010000003.1:0-149058 GCA_963729175.1 uncultured Chloroflexia bacterium
CCTCGAACGGGCCCGCGACGCCGAGCGTCTCGCCGTCGTCGCCCTCGACGACCGGGCCGGCCGAGCGGACCGCGGCCGAGACGCCGTCGGCGTACTGAGCGAAGTTCGCCGCGAACATCCGGGCCAGCGTCCGGGCCATCGCGTCGTACTCGGTCGGGTCGGACCACGTCGTCCGTGGCTCGAGCACCTCGGTCGGGACTCCCGGGACGGCGACCGGCACACCGACCCGGAAGATCGGGTCGGCCACGGTGGGGATGTCATCGAGCGCGCCTGCCAACGCGGCCCGGACCATCGTGCGCGTCTGGTCGATCGGCATCCGGTGGCCGACCCCATGGGGACCGCCGGTCCAGCCGGTATTCACGAGCCAGACCGGGACGTCGTATTGGGCCAGGCGCTCGACGAGCATCGCCGCGTACTCACCCGGGTGGCGCGGCAGGAACGGCGCCCCGAAGCCGGCCGAGAACGTCGCCTTCGGCTCGGCGACACCGACCTCGGTCCCAGCGAGCTTGGCGGTGTAGCCGCTGATGAAGTGGTAGGCGGCCTGGTCGTGGCTCAGCCGGCTGATCGGCGGCAGGACGCCGAACGCGTCCGCGGTGAGGAACACGATGTTCCGAGGCTGGCCGGCCATCCCGGTCGGGTCGGCGTTGCCGATGAAGTCGAGCGGGTAGGCGCCGCGGGTGTTCTCGGTGAACCGCTCCGAGTCGAGGTCGAGCTCGCGGGTCAGCGGATCGAGATCGACGTTCTCGAGGATCGTGCCGAAGCGCCGCGTCGTGGCGAAGATGTCGGGCTCGTACATCGGGCTAAGACGGATCGTCTTGGCGTAGCAGCCGCCCTCGAAGTTGAAGACGCCGTCGACGCCCCAGCCGTGCTCGTCGTCGCCGATGAGGCTGCGCTCCGGGTCGGCCGAGAGGGTCGTCTTGCCGGTCCCGGAGAGACCGAAGAAGATGACCGAGTCGCCGCCGGCGCCGACGTTCACCGAGCTGTGCATCGGCAGCACGCCCTCGTCGGGCATCAGGTAGTTCATCACCGTGAACGCCGACTTCTTGATCTCGCCCGCGTACATCGTCCCGACGATCAGGATCTCCATCCGGCCGAGATGGAGGACGATCGCCGTCTCGGTCCGGGTCCCGTCGATGGCCGGGTCGGCCTTGAACGAGGGGACGTCGAGGATCGTGAAATTCGGCAGGAAGTCGGCCAGCTGCTCGGCCGTCGGCCGGCGGAACAGGTTGCGGGCGAAGATGCTCGCCCAGGCGGTCTCGGTGTACACCCGCAGCGACCGGCGATGGGCCGGGTGCGCGCCGATGAAGCAGTCCTGGGCGTAGACCTCGCGGGTCGAGAGGTAGTCGAGGACCCGAGCCCGGAGCCCGTCGTAGTGGGCCTCCGACAACGGCTGGTTGATCTCGCCCCACCAGACCTTCCGGTCCGACGACGGCTCGCGGACGAGGAACTTGTCCCGCGGCGAACGGCCCGTGTGCCGACCGGTCCGGACGACCAGCGGTCCCGCGGCGGCGACGATGCCCTCGCGCTCGCGGATCGCGTGCTCGTACAGCTCGGCGGTCGAGAGGTTCGGCGTGGACGGTCCTGCCGATCGTCGTGGGCCGGGTGGCGGCGGCGCGGGTGTGGGTGGCGGTCACGATGCTCCTCAGCCCGACGGGCGGCATCAGCTCGCCCGCCGGAGTCCAGCGTCATCCGTGACCGGCCGCGCGTGACGACCGCCTCGCCCGCCCGAAGGTCGGACACGAGAGGGCCGAGAGTCGGCTTCCGCAGTCGGCGACGATGCTACACCGGGGTTGCGGAATGGGTCCAGCACGGTGACGGTCCGGTTGCGGACCCGGACGAACGGGCCTCTCGCCGTGCGTCCCCCGACGAACGGGCCCCTCCGGATGCGTCCCGGTATCACGCTCAGTGATGATCGGAGGTCTCAGGGTGCGTGATGTTCCAGCCGTTCTGTCGACAGCTGGTCGCCTCGATGCATGCTCACGTCTCGTTCGATCAGTGACCGTGATATGCCCCACCTGACGGCGCCGGGTGAGGCGCCTATCCGGAATGGCGTAACTGGACGATGCGCCGCGCCGCTGCCGGACCGAGTCTGGCCTCCTCACACGCGGTCGCTCGACGAGCGGGCCCGCGTCACGGAGGAGGAGCGATGTCGATGCGACGAACGATCGCGGCCGGAGGCTGGCTGCTGGCGATCCCGATCATCCTGGCGGCGTGCGGCTCGGCCGGGTCGTCCGGGTCGGCGGGGGGATCCTCCGTCGCGTCCGGCGGAGGCAGTTCAGCGGCGGCCTCGAGCGGCGCGTCGGCAGCAGCCTCGGCCGACGCCTCGACGGGTGGTGCGAGCAGCGCGCCGTCGTCGGCGGCCTCGTCAGCGCCCTCCAGCGGCGGAGGTGGTGGATCGGCCTCGGACGCCTGCGCACTGCTGACGACCGACGAGGTCACAGCCGCGCTCGGCAGTGGCGCCGTCACGACGAGCCTGACCTCCGGCGACCCCTCGTACTGCATCTACACGAGCGCGGACGGCCCAGTCGTCGCGACGTCGATGCAGAAGTCCGGCGGCGATGCCGCCTTCGGGGTCTTCCTCCAGGAGGATGGCGCCGTCGCGGTCGATGGGGTCGGCGACCAGGCCGTCTTCTCGCCATCGACCGAGACGCTGTTCATCAAGAAGGGCGGCGTCGTCGTCGGGATCACAGCAGGCCTCGGCAGTGACGGCCCGGAGAAGCGCCAGGAGTGGGCGACGACCCTCGGCAAGGTCGCCGACGACCGGATGTGAGCGGGTTCCCGTGGCGTCGGTCGAGCCCGCACCGAGCGTCATAAGGGGTCGGACGTCGAGGAATGAGGGGTCCCGCCGCCGGACAGTGAGGCATCGCCGGATGGCGGCGGCGGCCCGACGGGCCAGTCTGTGGACATCGAGATCCCGTTCGGATCGGAAGGATGCCCACGATGACGAACCACCGCCACGAGCTCCGTTACATCGCCACCGATCGCCTGGCGGACGACCTGCGACACGCGGCCGACCTCCGACAGGGACGCGCTGCTCGCACCAGCGATGAGACCGCCATGACGAGCCAGCCAGCGGCCGGCGGCAGCCCGACGGCGCGGCTCGCGGGGCTGTTCCGTCGAGTCCGGCTCGGCGGCGCCCACGTCTGAGCGGCCTCGCGCTGACGACTTCCATCCGGCGGTGGCCTGTGTGACGATGCTGAGCGTGCCCGGACGCGCATCGAGCCCGGCTTTCGTCGGACGTGAAGCCGAGCTTGACGCCCTCACCGGGACGCTGGCCGATCTCGATGGCGACGACCGGCGGGTCATCGTCGTCAGCGGCGAGGCCGGCATCGGCAAGACCCGGCTGCTCGACGAGTTCAGTCGATCACTCGCGGGGCGGACGGACGGCGGTCGCACCGCCAGGGTGCTTCGGGGCGCATGCGTCGAGCTGGCTGGCGGCGAGCTGCCGTTCGCCCCGATCCTCGATGTCCTCGCTGATCTCTCGGTCGGCTCGAGCCCGGAGGTCGGCATCGAAGCCCGCCGCCTGCGCGACGCGATCGCCGGCACGGAACCGGCGGCGGAAGGGATCCAGAATCGCGGACGACTGTTCGTGGAGCTGCGTGACCTGCTGGCAGCCGGCGCGGCCGACGGCGACCTGGTCGTCGTGATCGACGACCTCCACTGGGCCGATCGCTCGACCCTCGACCTGTTGACCTTTCTCGGCCCCAGGGTGCGCGGCGCTTCGGTCATCCTGCTGCTCACCTATCGGGACGATGAGATCCACCGTCGCCACCCGCTCCGACCGTTCCTCGCCGAGATCGAGCGCGGCGGCATCCGCTCGACCATCCACCTGGCACCGCTCGACGCGAGGTCGATGGAGGAGCAGGCCGAGGCGATCCTCGGCGCGGGGGCGGACCCCCGGCTGGTGCGACGCGTCGTCGACGTTGCCGACGGCAATCCGTTCCACGCCGAGGAGCTTCTTGCCCTCGGCGCCGATGCGACCGTCCTGCCCCGGTCCCTCCGGGACGTCCTGCTCGCGAGACTCGATCGGCTCGACCCGAACACGCTCGACCTGCTCGGGACCGCAGCGGTCATCGGTCGGGACGTCAACGAGGGCCTTCTGCTGGCGGTCACCGACGGGTCCGCGGCGGACGTCCGTGCAGGACTCCGCGAGGCGATCGATCGGTTCGTCCTCGAGGTCGCACCGGGCACCTCCGGCTATCGCTTCCGCCATGCGCTGCTCCGGGAGGCGGTCCTTGACGACCTACTGCCGAGCACGCCGGATCGCGATGCACCGCAGGGTCGCTCAGGCCGTGGCCGCCGACTCCTCGCTCGGCGCCTCGACACCGGCGCTCGCCGCTGCTGAGCTCGCGTACCACTGGTCCGAAGCCGGTGATCGTGCCGCTGCCGCGCCCGCCTACCGCGTCGCCGCCCGGACCGCCGAGATGGCCTTCGCCTGGGCCGAGGCGTGGCAGGCTCTCGAACGGGTCATCGAGCTCGAGGACGCGACCGATGGACCGGCTTCACCGGCGATCGATCGGGCCGAGCTTCGGCTGCAGGCGGCCTGGCTCGCGAACTTCGCCGGAGATAGCCGTCGAGGGCTATCGCTCGCACGTGCCGCGGTCGAGGTCGACGACGAGATCGACCCGATCCGATCCGGGCTTCTCCTCGACCGAGTGGCCCGGCTCGCGAACGACGGCGGCGACTGGGAGCTGATGAACGACGCGAGCGAACGCGCCATCGAGCTCATCCCGGCCGATCCGCCGTCCGAGGCGCGCGCGTCTGCCGTCGCCGGGATCGCTGCGGTCCGGATGATCCAGGGACGAGGTCGCGAGGCGGTCGCGCTGGCCCGAGCGGCGGTCGAGCTGTCGCAGAGGGTCGACGCGCGGGTGGCCGAGACCGAGGCCTACTCCGTCCTGAGCGTGACGCTCGCGTATCTTGGCTGGCGCGACGGATCTCGCGCGGCGCTCGCCGAGGTCGTGCCCCGATACGACGAGATGACCCGGGTCAACCCGTTCGTCGCCGGCATGGTCCTGACCAACTCGCCCTTCGCCATGTTCCTCAATGCCGACTTCGCCGCGGCCCGGACGCACGTCGACGAGGCCGTGGTGCGGACCGCGGCCTTGGACATCGAGCAGGCCTGGGTGCCATGGCTCGAGCCGACGGCCGCCGAGGTGGACTACCTGACGGGTCGTTGGATCGAGGCCGGGGCCAGGCTCGATCGCATCCCGGCTGGAGACTTGGTCGGCCATCCGTGGTGGGGTGTCCTCCTGTGTCGGGCGATGCTCGCGGCCGGTCGCGGTGACCGAGCCGCTGTCGAGTCCATCCGGCTCCCGGCGACCGACGCGGACGCCGGGTATCCCCTGTCCTACTACAGGGGACTGCTCGAGTGGGTGGGTGCCAACGCGGCGCTGTGGGATCGCGACCCAGTCAGGGCCGCACAGGAGGTCGACGCCGCTCTCGAGGAGGTCCTCCGCCAGGAGGACGTGATCATGATCTCGCGGGTCCTGGCGACCGCTGCGCGGGCCCATGCGGATCTGGCTGAGCGAGCTCGGGCCGGGCGACGAGAGGATGCGACGGCCGTCGCCGGACGCCGAACGACGGAGATCGCTTCCATCGCGTCGGCGATCGCGGCCGGGACCTACCTCGAAGGGACCGGCTCCACGCCGTGGATCCGGGCCCTGGCAGCGCTCATGGCGGGTGAGGCATCGCGGGCGAGTGGGGGCGAGCGACCCGTCAGCGTGGCGTGCCGCGGCCGAAGCGCTCGACGCACTCGGATGTCGCCCTGACGCGGCCTATGCGCGATTTCGCCTCGGCGAGGCGGCGCTCGAGGCGGGCGACCGGTCAGCTGCGACCGACGGTGCTCGTCGAAGCCCGCGGTGCCGCTGCAGACATCGGGATGGAGCCGTTGGTCGGGTTGATCGACGAGCTGACGCGGCGCGGTCGGCTCGCAGCCCGCCGGCCGGGCCGTCGCCGCGGTCGAGCGTGTCAGCGACCCGTGGGGTCTGTCGATCCGCGAGCGGGAGGTCCTGGCGCTCGTCGCGGAGGGCCGGACGAACCGGCAGATCGGCGAGGCCCTGTTCATCAGCGACAAGACCGCCTCGGTCCACGTGACGCACATCCTCGACAAGCTCGGTGTGTCGAGTCGGACGGAGGCGGCATTGCTGGCCGGTAAGGTCGGCGCCGGAGGATCGGCGTCGACCGAGCCTGATCTCTGAGGTCAAGCCTCTCCGAGCGCCCGGTCGAGGTCAGCGATCAGGTCATCGACCGCCTCGATCCCGACGGACAGGCGGATGAGCGCCGGGTCGACCTCCAGCGGGGTGCCGGCGACCGAGCCATGGGTCATCGCGGCGGGCACCTCGATGAGCGACTCGACGCCGCCGAGGGATTCGGCCAGGGTGAAGATCCTGGTCGCCTCGGCGATGGCGTTCGCTCGCTCGGCGGTCGAACGGCCGCCGACCGCCGCCGGGATGAACGAGACCATCCCGCCGAAGCCCGGGTAGCTGACCGAGGCGACATCCGGGCGGGTCCGCAGGAAGGCCGCCACGGCGGCGGCGTTCGCGCCATGGCGCTCGACCCGCAGGTGAAGCGTCCGCAGGCCGCGCAGGACGAGGAAGCAGTCGAATGGGCCGGGCACGCCGCCCATCGCGTTCTGGAGGAACCGGAGCCGCTCCGCCAGTGCGTCATCCGAGGTGACCGCGACACCCAGGATCGTGTCGGAGTGGCCGGCGAGGTACTTGGTCGCGGAGTGGAAGACGACGTCCGCCCCGAGCGACAGCGGCCGCTGGAGGATCGGCGTCGCGAACGTGTTATCGACGACGACCAGCGGTCGTCGACCGCCCTCGGCGGCTCGACGGGCGACCGTGTCTGTCATCCCGGTGATGTCGATGACCTTGAGGAGCGGGTTCGTCGGGGTCTCGAACCAGACGAGCGCGGTCCGCTCCGAGAGCGACTCCCACAGGACGTCCGGGCCGGCCGCCAGGTCGACGTACGTGGCGACCACCCCGCGCGGCCCGGCGACCCGGGTGAGATAGCGATACGTGCCGCCATAGACGTCGTCACCGACGACGACCTCCTCGCCGGGCAGCGCGAGCTCGGCGAGCGCGGCGGTCGCGGCGGAGCCCGAGGCGAAGGCGATCCCGTGGCGAGCGCCCTCGAGCGCCGCGACAGCCCGTTCGAGCCGCTCGCGGATCGGGTTCTGGGTCCGGGCGTACTCGTAGCCACCGGTCGGCCGGCCGACGGCCTGCTGGCGATACGTCGACGTCTGGTAGATCGGCGGGCTCACCGCACCGGTCAGCGGGTCGGGCTCCTGGCCGGCATGGACGGCGAGCGTCGCGAGGTCGACATCGAGCGCGGCGAGCGCATCGGGATCGGGCATCGAGGCGCATGATGACACCCATCCGTGGACCGCCGTCGCACGCATCCTCGGTGACGGCGATATCTGCTACCGTCGCCCCGCACGTTTTTCGACAGACCGGAGTCCGACCAGATGGCCACCGCCGCGCCGAAGCCGATCGTTCCCGAGACGACAAGCGGCCCGATCCCCCTCCGCGAGCGCCTGCTCGGCTGGAAGGAGATCCTGGAGACGGCGAACCCGCCGGCGAACCGGCCGCTCGACACCGTCGGCAAGTGGCTCGTCATCACCCGGGCCGCCGTGTTCCCGATGACGATCTGGTCGGGTCTGATCGGCGGCCTGCTCGCCGCGGAGGCGGCCCGCGTCCACGGTGGCGCGCCGGTCGACTGGCCGCTCTTCCTCCTCGCGGTCGTCGGCCTGGTCCTGGCCCATGCGGCGAACAACATGATCAACGACTACTTCGACACGACCGGCGGGATCGACACCGACGACTACGTCCGGGCGCTGTACGCGCCCCACCCGATCCTGTCGGGCTGGGTGACGAAGCGCCAGCTGACCGCGGCGATCCTGACGCTCAACGTCATCGACGTGGCGATCATGCTGTTCCTCGCCTACGAGCGCGGCCCGCTGATCATCGGCTTCGCGCTCGCAGGGCTGTTCGTCTCGGTGTTCTACGTCGCCCCGCCGATCCGGCTCAAGTACCACGGCCTGGGCGAGCCCGGGGTGTTCCTCGTCTGGGGCCCGTTGATGGTCGGCGGGACGTATCTCGCGGCGACCGGGACGATCGCTCCGTGGGTCCTGCTCGCCTCGGTCCCCTACGCCCTCATCGTCACCTCGGTCCTGTTCGGCAAGCACATCGACAAGATCGAGGCCGACACGAAGCTCGGCGTCCGGACGCTGCCGGTCATCCTGGGCGAGGCCCGGGCGCGGGTCGTCGGCAGCTGGCTGATGATCCTGTTCTACCCGCTGTCGATCCTCCTCGTCCTGGTCGGCTGGGTCGGGCCCGTGGATCCTCCTCATCGTCCTGGGCATCCCGCGGCTGCTGAGCGTCCTGAAGGTCTTCCAGAAGCCCAAGCCACTCGCGCCGCCGCCCGGCTATCCGGAGCGTGGCTGGCCGCTGTGGTTCGTCGGCTACGCCTTCATCCACACCCGCCGGGCGGGCGGGCTGTTCACCCTCGGGCTGATCCTCAACGTCCTGCTGCCGATCTCGCTGCCGCTGCCCTGGCTCTAGATCCGGTCCCACCAGACGGCGCGCCTGCCGCGCCGCGGCGTGGCGCGGGACGGTCCGGGCGTCGCACGCCCGGGCTCGCACGATGACCGAAGGTCGCGGTCCCGTGACGCCCTATGTCATCGCCGAGGGGTCCGACGCGGCCTTCGACCGAGCCGTCCGCGGGATCGAGATGGCCGGCTGGACGATCCGGCAGGGTTTCGGCGGCCCGGTGCCGCCCGGCCGGATCGTTCGGACCGGCGCCGATCCGGGACGAGGCCGATGCCGAAGCCGCGCTCCTTGCCGCGCTCGAGGGCCAGGGCCTGGTCGCCCGGGCCGTCGCGGCGCGGGAGATCATCGACCGCCTCGTCGACGACCTTCGGCGGCTCGGGCCCGTCGACCACCGGCCGGACGCGCCGACATCGGAGCCCGAGGTGCCGGCCGACGCACGAGCGATCCTCGGCCTGCTGGCCGAGGGCCACTCGCTGGGAGAGGCCGCGGCGATCCTGGGGCTGTCACGTCGAACGGCGGATCGCCGGCTCGCCGACGGTCGGCGCGCGCTGGGCGTGGAGCGGACGACCGAGGCGATCGCCCGGGCACGCCGCCTCGGCTGGCTCGGCTCTCGTCCATGGATCGGCGACTGACTGCCGCGCGCCACTGGCCGGCCGGCTTGCGTCCCACCAGCGCGGCGGTCACGATGCCGCGATGCTGCCTGGCGAGACCGCCGCGGTCATCGGGCGTGATGCGGAGATCGCGCGGGTCGCTGCCGCCATCGCGACGGATCGACCCGTCGCACTCGTCGGCGAGGCCGGCGTCGGCAAGACGACGGTCGTCCGTGCCGCCGCCGCGGCCGCCAGGCGCCGACTGTGGGAGGGCGGCGGGTTCGCCACCCTGACCCATCTTCCCTACCTCGCCCTGCGTCGCGCGGTCGGGACCGATCTGGCCGGGGGGGCGGTGGACGTCGCCGCGATCGTCGAGAAGCGCATCGGCCCGGACCTCCTGTTCATCGACGACCTCCAGTGGGTCGACCGTGCGACCCGGCCGGTCCTCGAGCTGCTCGCGGGCCGGGTCGCGATCGCGCTCGCCATCCGGACGTGGGACGCGGGCGCGGCCGAGGCGCTCGAGCTCGCCGAGGGCATCGGCGCGGATGTCACGACGCTCGCGGCCCTCGACGCCGACGCGGCGGCTCTGCTGGTCCGGCGCGTCCGGCCCGGGCTCGGCGCATCGACCGCGGACGCGATCGTCCGGCGTGCGGGCGGGAACCCGCTCCTGATCGAGGAGCTCGCGACGCGCGGCGAGGCCCCGGCGACATTCGCCCGGCTCGTCGCGAGCCAGGTCGCAGCGTTGACCCCTGCCGGGCGCCATGCGATCGAGCTCCTCGCGATCGCCGATCGCCCGCTGCCGGATGCCGTGGTCGGCGACGGCGCGGAGGACGCGGTCAGGGCAGGTCTGGCGACGCGCGGAACCGGCGTCGTCGTCCTCCGCCACGCGCTCGTGGGCGAGGCGATCCGCGACGACCTGGCCGACGCGGAGCGGCGGCTCCGCCACGAAGAGCTGGCCGGGGCGCTCGAGGACCCGCCCGAGATCGCGCGCCATCTCGCGTCGGCGGGTCGCGACGCCGAGGCCGCGACCGTCGCCTTGGCAGCGGTCGCGAAGGAGTCCGATCCGTGGATCGTCGCGAGCCTCCTGTCGATCGCCGCGTCGACCGCTTCGGCCGACCTCGAGCTCCGCCTTCGGGCGGCCCGGGCGCTGGATCGGCGTCTCCGATCGCGCGGGCGTCGTCGAGGTCCTCGAAGACAAGCCGATCGGCGGGTCACCGGACGAGCGCGCCGAGCGCGAGGCCCTCCTCGGTCGGGCCGCCTATGCGCTCGGCCGCCACGATGAGGCCCGCGCCCGACTTGCCGCGGCGCGCGCGGTCCCGATCGATCCAGTCGTCCGCCGCCGCGGCGCGGGTCGCCCTCGAGGCGGCGGAGTTCGCGGTGAACGTCGATGGCGCCGTCCCGGACGCCCTGGTCCTGCTCGAGGCCCAGCTCGGACACCACCCGCCGACGAGCTCGGAGTACGCGGGCCTCCGGTCGATCCGGGAGGGGATCCTCCTCGCGGCCGGCGTCGCGCCCGACCTCGCCTTCCTCCGCGCGGCCATCGACGGAGCGATCGCCGTCGGGCGAGCTGGCAGCGGCTGCCGACCTCATCCGGGTGGTCGGCTTCAGCCTCCTCATGCGCGAAAGTGCCGCCGAGGGTGCGGCGTTCCTGCGGAGCTCCGCGGCCCGCCTCGCGGGACCACGGGCGGCCGGCCCAGCGCTCGAGGTCGCCGCCGAGCTGACGGCGGCTGAAGGCCTGCGCGGGCCGTCTCGCGGACGCGGTCAGTGCCTCCGACGAGATCCTGGAGCGTCCCGCGCCGCTCCACGCCCGGCTCGTCGCCGCGATCCACGGGGCGCGGGCCCTGGCGATGATCGGTCGCCATGGCGCGGCGACCGACCTGCTGGAGCGTGTCGAGCCGGTCGTGACCGAGGACTGGTTCGGACGGGGCGAGTTCCTGGCCGCGCGCGCCGAGGTCGCGTTCTGGGGCGGGCGGCCCGAGCGGGCGATCGAGGCATCGACGGCCGCGTTGGCCGTGCCACCGCCGCTCGCCAGTGTCCTGCTCATGCCGGCCATCACCCGGGCCTGGGCACAGCTCGAGCTGGACCAGGTACCGGACGGTCGACATCGCAGCCGAGCCGACGCCGAGCATGGTCGGAGCGCCCGTCGAGCTCGAAGGGCATCCGCCTGCTCGGACGCCGGCGCCCCGAGCGGCTGCGGCCGCTGCTTCGACGACGCCGCCAGGCTGTGGCAGCCATTCAACCTGCCGCGGTCGCTCGCCTGTCGCTGGGCCGCCGCGGACGCTCGACGCAGGCGCGGCCGACGGAGACGCGGTCGGACAGCTCTGACGGCGCGCTGGATGCGACGGCAGAGATCGGGTTCGAGGCCCTGGCGGTCCGGGTCCGGCGATCGCTCCGCCTGGCCGGCGCACGCGGTCCGCCAGCCCGACGCGATGCCGCCGGGACGGCCGACTCCGGCTGACCGTCCGCGAGCGCGAGATGCTCCGGCTCGTCGGGGATGGACTCTCGAACATCGAGATCGCCCGTCGGATGGGCCTGGGCCGACCGACCGTGACGCGGATCCTCTCGAATGCGATGTCGAAGCTCGGGGTCGACTCCCGGGCTCAGGCGGTGGCGGTCGCGGCGGATCTCGACTGACGCGGCGCCCAGCCGGTCCGGTCAGCCCGCCGGGCGGTGGTGGGAGAGGTACTCGAGCAGGTCGAGCTTGGTGACGACGCCGGTCGGTCGGCCGCCCCGGACGGCGAGCAGCGCCGGGGCATCGCCGAGCAGGGCGTAGGCGTCGTCGAGGGTCGCATCGGCGGCGATCGTCGGCAGCGAGCGGTCCATCACCTCGCCGACCGTCAGCTCGACCACCTCGGGGTTGCGGTACGTCCGGTCGAGCAGGCCCTTCTCGCTGACCGACCCGACGATCGCGTCGATCGCGTCGCCATCGGGGGCCTCCGACACGGGCAGCTGGCTGATGCCATAGCGCTGGAGCAGGTCGATGGCCTCGCCGACCCGCTGGGTCGTCCGAGCGATGACGACGTCCGGGCGCTCGTCGGCATGGTGGTGGTCGGCGAGCAGGTCGGCGACCCGGATCACCGCGCCCGGCGACGACAGCGAGACCGTTCGCCCGCAACCATTCGTCGTTGTAGAGCTTGCTGATGTAGGAGCGGCCGCCGTCGGGCAGGATCACGACGATCACGGCGTCGGCGGCGGTCGAAGGTGTCTCGGCGATCACCCGGCGGGCCTCGTCGAGCGCGGCGATCACGGCGGTCCCGCACAATTCGCCGGCCAGGATGCCCTCCTCCCGGGTGATCCGGCGGGCCATCGCGAACGCGTCACGGTCGGACACCCGGACCCAGCGATCGACGACGGTCGGGTCGTAGGTGCCGGGCAGGAAGTCCTCCCCGATGCCCTCGGTCAGGTACGGCCGGGCCGTGTCCCCGGACAGCACACTGCCCTCCGGATCGGCGCCGATCGACCCGGATGGCCGGGTTCTTCCGGCGGAGGAAGCGGGCCGCGCCGGTGATCGTCCCGCCGGTCCCGACGCTCGCGACGAAGTGCGTGACGCGCCCCTCCGTCTGGTCCCAGATCTCGGGTCCGGTCGTCCGCTCGTGCGCCGCCGGGTTCTCGTCGTTCCAGTACTGGTCGGGCTTGAAGGCTCCCGGGATGTCGCGGGCGAGCCGGTCCGCGACCCGGTAGTAGCTCTCCGGCGACTCGGGCGGGACGTTCGTCGGACAGAGCACGACCTCCGCGCCGTAGGCCCGCAGGAGCTGCTGCTTCTCGGCCGACTGCTTGTCGGCCATGACGAAGATGCAGCGATAGCCCTTCAGGGCGGCCGCGATCGCGAGCCCGTGGCCGGTGTTGCCGCTGGTCGGCTCGATGATCGTCCCGCCCGGCTTGAGGAGTCCGGCCCGCTCGGCGGCCTCGATCATCGGCAGACCGATGCGGTCCTTCACCGAGCCGCCGGGGTTGAGCGTCTCGAGCTTGGCCAGGATGAGCGGCTGGCGGTCGGCCGGGCCGAGGTCCCGTGTCACCCTGCCCAGGCGGACGAGCGGCGTGCCGCCGACCAGGTCGAGGATCGTCTCGGCGTACTGCATCGGCTCCGAGGATACCGGCGCCGCTACGGAGCGTTCGGGTCGGACCGCTCCAGCGGACCGCGTCGAAGGAGCAGCCAGGTCAGGCGCTCGCGGAGCCGACGCGGGTGCGACGCCGGATCGACCGTCCACGGGTACAGCTCCTCGACGACGGGTCCGACGAGGTCCTGCAGCCGCCCCGCCAGCTCACGAGCGAGCGCGAGCTCGGCCTTGGAGCCGGCGACCGGAGGTGGACTGCCGGCGCCGCCGGGCCACGCCTCGCCGAGGATGGCGCGAGCCGAGGTGAGCGGCAGCACCCGCGCCGCGATCCGCTTTCCGAGGTACAGCTCCTCGGTCCCGGCGATCGCGATCGGCAGGATCGGCGCGTCGGTCCGGATGGCGATCAGCGCGGCGCCGCTCCGGAAGGTCCCGACTTGGCCCGGCGGCCCGGACACGGTGCCTTCCGGCATCTGGACGAAGACGCCCCCGGCCTCGAGGACGGCCCGGGCCGAGTCGACATGGACGTCGATCCCGACGCCGCCCCGCCAGACCGGCAGGATCCCGCCGGTCCGCCGCAGCAGCCACTCCTTCCAGGGCGAGGAGAAGGCCGACGGCGCGCTGCCGAGGAACCAGGCACGCGGCTCGAGCGGCAGGGCGTACAGCACGACGAACGGATCCATCCAGCCTCGGTGCGCCCCGGCGATCGCGAGGTAGCCGCCGTGGTCGGGAACGTTCGACCGGCCGCCCACGCGGATCCGGAACCGCAGGAGCACGAACAACACGATCCGGGCAACGACCGCGAGGACGCGGACGAACAACGAGGCGCGGACCTCGGGAGGGTGGCCGAGCCAGGCGAGCCCTTCCTTCGCCGAGCCCCGCTCGCGTGCGACGCGCGTCGGCGCCAGGCGCGCGGGGAGCGGTCGGTCGCGCCGGCGGGAAGGTGTCGGGTCGGTCACGCAGAGGAGACGGGGTCGGACGTCTCGCGTTGCACGGTCCCGGGCGCGTCGGCGTCGTCCCCGACCTCGTCATCGTCCTCGACCCGACCGCCGAGCGTTGCGTCGCGCTCCTCGCGCCGCCGCGCGTCCTCATCGGCGATCGTCGGTCCGGTCCGGCGGTGGTGCCACAGGATGATCCCGGCCCCAAGGACGACCGACCCGAGGCTGAAGATCCAGGCCGTCGGGATGCCGTTGAAGGTCCAGTTGTCCGATCGGAGGTTCTCGAGCAGGAACCGGACCGTCCCGTACCAGATGAAGAAGATGCCGAGAAGATCGCCCGGCCGGAAGCGCTCGGCGAAGCGGCGCGCCAGCCAGAGCAGCACCAGCATCCCGATCAGGCCGGACAGGGATTCATAGAGGAAGAGCGGCTGGAATCGCGTCGTCTCGAACGGGAAGGCGGCGCAGGGGTAGGCCTCGATCCGATGCTGACACTCGATCGGGATGCCCCACGGCAGATCGGTCGGCGGGCCGTACAGCTCCTGGTTGAAGAAGTTCCCGATCCGGCCGACGAACTGCATCGCGAACAGCGCCGGCGCGACGGCGTCGGACCAGGCCCAGAACGACTGGTGCTTGCGCCGGATGTACCAGGCGGCGGCGAGCGTCCCGGTGATGATCCCGCCGTACACACCGAGGCCGGTGTAGGGCGGCAGGATGATCTTCAGTGGGTCGTCCTTGTAGAGCGCCCACTGGTCGATCACGTGGTACAGGCGCCCGCCGATGAGCGCGGCGACGGCGATGATGATCATCCCGTCGCCGACGAGGTTCGCGTCCATGCCCTTCCGGCGGGCCTCGCGGGTCAGGATGAAGTAGACGAGGACGAGCCCGACGGCATAGCAGATCCCGTACCAGTAGACAGGGATCGGGCCGAGCTGGATGAAGATCGGATCGGGTGTCCAGGGCATGCCGGAGGCAGTGTACGCGGGGCTCCCTATACTGGCCGCCGATGACCTTGCCCCTCGATCGCGCTCGTGGACCACGCCGCCCATGAACGCTGAATTCAACTGGTGGCTGCTCATCGTCGGGCTCGGCGCCGGGGCGGCGATCACCTGGCTCGTCCTCTCGGACCTGTCGCGGCGCGATGACGATCTGAGCCAGCAAGAGCGTGATCGCGAGCTCGCCTGGCTCGTCGACGACCTCGCGATGAGCGGCGAGCCGATCCCGGCCGAGACCGTCGCCCGGGTCCTCGAGGCACATCGGGGCTACGTCGCGCGGGACCCCGATGGAAGGTCGGCGTCCGACGAGGACGAGCTGTCCGAGGTCCTGGCCGACGACGCCGCCGTGGCCGCGGCGGAAGCCCAGGCCGAGGCCGAGGCCGGGAACGAGGCCGGGGCCGGGGCCGGGGCCGGGGCCCGGGCCGAAGTCGGAGCCGAGGCCGAGCAGGAGACGGGCGGGCAGGCCGACGTCGCTGCCGCGACGGCCGATGGAACGCGCCCGACCGACCGCCGATCCGACCCGCCCGCCGGCTCACGATCCGAGGCTGTCGACCCGACCTGAGCGCGACGGCCGTCCCGAGCGCGGCGGCCGTCCCGGTCGGCGAGAGGCACCTCGAAACTCGATGCCCATCAACGCATCACCCGCGGACGCGCCGACCCTCGCGCCGGTCGCCGTATGCGTCGATGGGCATCAGATCCTGGAGTGGTCGGTGATCGCTCGGACATGCCGACCCGCGCGCCGGTCGCCGTATGCGTCGATGGGCATCAGCTCCGGCAGCGGTCGGCCTCGGACGACCCCGCGCCGATCGCGCCGGCGACGCCCGATGCGGCGGCGGCGAGCGTCAGAGCTGGCCGGTCAGGACGTCCTGGCTGGCGTCCGTCGCCACGTTCGGCGAGACCGCGATGGCCACCCCGAACGTCGCACCGGGCTGGAGGCCGTCCGCGGCGCTGTCCCAACCCGCCCAGTAGGCCTTGCCACCGCCCAGGTGCATCGGACCGATATCGGTCCGGACGCCGGCGATCTCGAGCCAGCAGCGGTACGAGGTCCCCGTCGCCGGGACGGCGAGCCCCGTCGCGACGACGACGAGCTCGTGCGCGGACGGCGAGTAGGTCATCGTCCCGGTCGCGCCGGGCGCCTTCGCCGTCGCCGCCAGAGCGATCAACTGGTCGTCGGGCTGGGCCTGGATCTGGAGGGTGGCGTCGTTGATCTCGGCAAGCTCCGAGGAGACCGCCTGTTCCTGATCGAGCTGGTTCGAGGCATTCCACCAGCCGCCGATCCCGATCGCTGCGACGAGCACCGCGACCATCGACAGGGCGGGCCACCAGGCGCGACCGCGCGAGGCGCGCGACGAGCGCGTGTCTCCAGCCGCGCGCTCCGGCGCGGAGGGCATATCGGTCGATGCCGTCGTGACCGGTCGCGGAGCCTCGACCACATCGACCGCTGCAGCCCCGGACATCGCACCGGCGGGCGCGGCGAGGGGCACCGGGGCGCGACCGAGTGCCGCGATCCGGGCCAGGGTCCGCTCCTTCAGATCGACCGGTGGCAGCTCCCGGACGACCTCCCGGATCGTCGCGGCGTCGCGACCGAGGGCCTCGTACTCCATCGTGCACTCGGGGCAACCCGCCAGGTGGCTGACGAGCGCGGCCGCCTCCGGCGTGTCGCCGGCGGCAAGACGCTCGAAGCCGGACGGCTCGACGGCCGCCTCCTCGAGTAGCTCGCGTGCCTCCTGGTGATCCATCAGCCTCGTGTTCCCTCTTCCGACCCTGGTACCGCCTCGACCAGCCCCGTCCCGCCCGGCGGGCCGCCGAGCGAGTCGCGGAGCCGCCGTAGGGCTCGGCGCGTCCGGGTCTTTACCGTGCCGAGCGGCCATCCGAGCCGATCGGCGATCTCCGTCTGTGTGAGCTCCGCCTGGTATGCCAGCAGGATGACCGTCCGCTCGTCGTCCGGTATCACCGCCAGTGCGGCCCGGATCGCCTCCCGAGCCTCGACCTGCTCGAACGAGTCCTCCGGGTCGAGGATCGTCATCGCGCCGGCGACGACCACCCCACCCGCCACGGCCCGATCGAGCGCCTCACCGTCCGAGCTATCCGGGTCGTCCGGCCCGATCGGGACGAGACGTGGCCGGCGGCCGGCGGCCCGGAGCCGGTCGATCGTCCGATTGCGAGCGATCGAGCGCAGCCAGGTCCCGAGTGATGCGGTTCCCGGGTCGTAGCGGTCGGCCCGGTTCCAAAGGACGAGGAACGTCTCCTGCACGACCTCCTCGGCGACCCCGCGATCGTCCGACATCCGGAGAGCGAGGGCGTAGATCGCCTCGGCATACCGGTCGTAGAGCGTCGCAAGGGCGTCCTGCGATCCGGCAGCGACGGCACGGACGAGAGGACCCTCGTCGACCGCACCGGCTCGCGGCTCCGTCACCTCCTACGCCGCTTCCGTGGCATCGGTTTCGGCGGCAGAGGAGCGCGGCTGGAAGCGCTCCCGGTCCGGGCAGCGGGCGGCGTCGTCCGCCGGGGCCATCCGGGTCGAGGTCATGCGGCGATCCGCGTCCAGGTCCATCTCCATCCGTCCCTAGCCTACGCGACCGTCGCCATCGGACGATGCCCCGCCGATCACCAGCCGCCGGCGGGGTGACGAACGAGCGACGGCAGTGATCCGGCTGGCAGATGGGACTCGAGGCAGGTGACCCCGTCCGGCCCGACCCGGGCGTCGTGCTCTGTGCCGGCCGGCAGATCGAGGCGGTCGCCGATCCCCAGCGCGACGGGCCCGGCTGCGTCGGTCCCGAACACGATCGAGCCGGCCGAGACGACGAGGACCTTGTCGTAGTCGTGGCGATGGGCGGCGTAGCGGTCGCCCGGGCCATTCGACCAGGGCGATGGCGCGAGGCCTTCGTTCCGAAGCCGCGCAGCGAGCTCGTCCGGGCCGGCCATCAGCCGCTGACCCCGACGCCGATGAGTGTCCCGACGAGATACGTGACGATCGCCGCGGCGGCACCGATGAGGACCTGGCGGGCGCCACTGAACAGCGTCGACCGGCCGGTCAGGAGGCTGACCGCCGCCCCGACGCAGAACAGCGCGACAAGGCTCAGGACGATCGACGCCCAGAACGCCGACGGGCCGCCGGCGACGAGGTACGGCAGCACCGGCACCGCCGCGCCGACGGCGAACGCGACGAACGACCCGGCGGCCGCGCCATAGGCCGAGCCGAGCTCGTCGGGATCGAGTCCCAGCTCCTCCCGGACGAGCGTGTCGAGGGCCCGCTCCGGATCGGTGAACAGGCGCGCGGCGATCCGGTCGGCCTCTTCCGGGCTGAAGCCCTTGGACCGGTACACGGCCGCGAGCTCGGCCTGCTCCTCCTCGGGCATCGCCTGCATCTCGGCCCGCTCGAGCGCGATCTGGCGCTCGAACAGCTCGCGCTGGCTCTGCATCGAGACGTACTCGCCGGCGGCCATGCTGAACGCCCCGGCGAGCAGGCCGGCGATGCCGGTGAGCAGGATCAGCTTGGGGTCCTGCGAGGAGGCCCCGGCGATGCCCATCACGAGGGCGAGGTTGCTCACCAGGCCGTCCGAGACCCCGAAGACGATCGCCCGGAACGTCCCCGACCGGCTCGCCCGGTGCCACCGCTCCGAGCGGACGAAGTCCGCCGGTGTCGAGGCAGCTCGGGCCGATCGGACTCCGGCATCGGCGGCTTCGGGCGCGATCTTCTCGCGCCCATCCCGGCCGGCTCCATCGAGTTCCCGCCAGATCCGGGCGTGCTCGCGCTCGTCGGCCGCGATCTCGGCGACCTCCGGAGCGACCTGTCGCTCGTAGAGGTCCTGTTCGTCGCCCTCGAGCGCCTGGACCATCTCCGAGACCGCGGCCGTTCCGAACAGCCGGGCGATGATCGCGATCGTCCGGACGCGGAGGCGCGGCCGACCGGCCGGCGGGACCGCGACGCCGCTGCGCTCGAGGGTCGTCGCCCAGATCGTCGCGTGACGCCGTTCGTTCGAGGCGATCCGGCGGAAGGCCTCGGCCCGACGCTCGTCCTTCTCGATCGCGGCAAGGCTGTCGTACAGCCACGTCGCGTCGCGCTCCAGGCGGAGGTTCTCGATGCTCTGGCGGACAGGATCCTGGACCGGCACCGTCAGTCGCCCGATGCGGCGCCGCTGTCCGCCTCGACCAAGGTCACGAGGGCGCTGTGGTCGAGGTCCCCGCCGCCGCCCTCCGCGAGCCGGTCGAACGCGTCGGCGACGACGTCGAACGCCGGGATCGACGCCCCGACCTCCGCGGCGAGGCTCCGGATGATCCGGGCGTCCTTGCGATGGAGGCGGACGCGGAAGCCGGGCTCGAAGGTCCGTTCGAGCATCCGCTGGCCGTGGACGTCGAGGACGCGGCTCGCGGCGAAGCCCCCGAGGAGGACCTGGCGGACGGCGGCCGGATCGACGCCGGCCCGGGCCGCGAGTGTCAGGGCCTCCGCGACCGCCTCGATGTTCGCCCCGACGACGAGCTGGTTCGCAGCTTTCGCGACCTGGCCAGCGCCGCTTTCGCCGACGTGGACGATCGTCGTGCCGAGGCGCTCGAGGACAGGCCGGACCGCGGCGACGGCATCGGCCGGACCGCCGACCATGATCGACAGCGTCGCCTCCCGGGCACCGCGCTCGCCACCGCTCACCGGGGCGTCGACGAGGGTGACGCCGCGGGCGGACAGATCGGCGGCGAGACGTCGCGTCACCGGCGGATCGATCGTGCTCATGTCGACGACGATCAGGCCGTCCCATGCGCCGTGGACGATGCCGTCCGGGCCGCGGATGACGTCCTCGACGTCCGGCGTGTCGGGCAGCATCGTGATGACGATGTCTGCTGCGCGGGCGGCAGCCGCGGGGCTGGCTGCCCAGACGGCGCCACGCCCGAGGAGCTCCTCGGCGGTCGTCGGCGTCCGGGTGTGGACGGTCAGCGGGTGGCCGGCATCGAGCAAGTGGCCGGCCATGGGCCGGCCCATGATGCCGAGACCGATGAAGGCGAGGCGGACGGGTGTCATCACCCGCTCATCCTGCCAGACCGACGGCTCGATAGACTCACCGGGCGATGCGCTGTCAGACCTGCCGATGACCGAACCGGCGCTCACGCTCCGTGCGCTGTCCGCGGCCGACGTCGTCGCGGCGATGCCGCCGGTCGAGGAGCGGCTGGCCCTCGCGGAGCGGACGATGGCGGCGCTCGGCAACGCGGCCCAGCTGCCGCCGAAGTTCGGGGTCCACCCGCGGCCCGAGGCGTCGCTCGCGGATGCGATGCCCGCCTGGCTCGACGGCGGCACTCCCGACGGCGGGGCGCAGGAAGGCCGCGTGCCGGACGGCGGCGGCCCGGACGGCACAGCCGACCTGCTCGGGCTGAAGTGGGTCACCGCGTTCCCATCCAACACCCGCCTCGGCGTCCCGGCGATCCACGCCGTGATCATCCTCAACGACGGCTCCACCGGCGCGCCGATCGGGATCCTCGACGGTGCTCCCGTGACCGCACAGCGCACCGCCGCGGTCAGCGGGGTCGCGCTCCGCCACCTGGCAGGTCCGGCCGGCGTCCCGGCGCGACCCCGGGTGGCGCTCCTGGGCGGCGGCGTCCAGGGCCGGAGCCATGTCCCGGTGATCGCGGCGACGCTGCCGGGGGCCGGGCTCACGATCCTCGACCGGCATCCGGAGCGGGCAGACGAGCTCATCCGTCTCGCGACCGACGCGGGCCTCCGCGACGCCGCGACCGCGACGGACCTCCGGACCGCCGTCCGGGGCGCCGACGTCGTCGTCTCGACCCTGTCGTTCGCGGCGGCCCATCAGCTGCTCGGCGCCACCGTGCTCCGCGACGTGCGGCTCATCGTCGCCGTCGACTACGACATGCTCGTCGACGGGGCCCTGGCGACGGAGCGAGCGGCCTCCGGGGCGTTCCTTGTCGACGACCGCGGCCAGTTCCTCGCCAAGCGCGATGGGGGCGGCTTCGCCGGCTACCCGGCGCCGTCGGCGACGCTCGGCGAGCTGCTCCGGGGTGAGGTCGCGGCTCCTGAAGGACCGACGCTCGTGACCCACCTGGGCGTCGGCCTGGCCGACGTGATCTTCGGCTCGGCGATCCTCGCCCGCGCGGCCGAGGCCGGGCTTGGGACGCTGCTGCCGCGATGAGCGGCCGCGATCCGATCGCCCTCGCCGGCCCGCTCGAGGCGGGTCCCTCGCCGGACCTCGTCGTCATCGGCGCCGGGGTCCTCGGTGCGTGGACCGCCCTGCGGGCCGTCGAAGAGGGCCGCTCGACGATGCTCCTGGATGCCTATGGCGCCGGCCACCCGCGGGCGACGTCCGGCGACGAGACCCGGATCATCCGCTCCTCCCACGGCGCCGATCGGTTCTATCCGCGCTGGGCTCGGCAGGCCCGCGAGGAGTGGCTCGCCTTCGCGGCGGCACGCGGCGAGCGGCTCCTCATCCAGGCGGGCGCGCTGTGGTTCGCCCGGCGCGAGGGAGGGTTCGAGGCCGCCTCGCTCGCCACGCTGACGGATCTGGGCATCCCGGTCGAGCGCCTGCCCGCGGACGAGGTGCGTCGGCGCTGGCCGCAGGTCGCCCTGGCCGACGACGAGTGGGCCGTCCATGAGCCCGAGGCCGGGTTGCTGCTCGCGCGGCGCGGGGTCATCGAGGTCGCCCGCGCGGTCGTCGATGGCGGCGGCCGGTTCGCGCTCGGCGCGGTCCGGCCGGGACGGCGTGACGGCCGGCGACTCCTCGATGTCGAGACACCGGACGGGCGACGCCGGTCCGGCGCGACCTTCGTCTTCGCCTGCGGCCCGTGGTTGCCGAGGCTCTTCCCGGAGCTGTTGGCCGAGCGCATCCGCGTCACGAAGCAGGACGTGATCCACCTCGGGCCGCCCGGCGGCGACGATCGCTTCAGCGCCGGACGGCTGCCCTGCTGGGTCGACTACGACGCCGGCTACTACGGCATCCCGGGGGTCGAGGAGCGGGGGCTCAAGACGGCCGCCGATCGCTACGGGCCGGTGTTCGACCCATCAGCCGGAGAACGACTGGTCGACCCGGAGGCGGTCCGCCTCGCGCGCGGCTACATCGCCGGCCGGTTCCCCGACCTCGCCCGCGCGCCGGTGATCGAGTCTCGCGTCTGCCAGTACGAGACGACCGCCGATACCCACTTCATCATCGACCGACATCCGGACCTCGACAACGTCTGGCTCGTCGGGGGCGGCTCGGGTCACGCCTTCAAGCACGGCCCGGTCCTGGGTCGCTACGTGCTGGACCGGATGGAGGGAGCCGCGGACGAGGCCGACGGCCGATTCGCGCTCGATCGTCCGCGACCGACCGAGATCGGCTTGCGGACCGGCGCTGACGTGATGTCCCACGACTGGACGGGCTACTGACCGTCCCACCGTCGGCGGAAACTAGGCGCGGCCGCCGCTCGGCGGACCGAGCGACCCTACATCGCCACCCCGGTGAAGTCCTTGACGCCCCTGGCGATCTTCGGGCGGACCGGCACATCCGGGAACTGCTTCCGCCTCGTCGCCGGTCGGGAAGATCCACTCGACCGACTCGCGGTTCACGATCACCGCGGCGGCGTCGACGACCTGGACCTCGGCCCCGATCGTGAACGCGATCGTCGCGTCGGTCAGGGCGACCATCGGCGGCCGGTGCATGACGGCGTGGACCGGGTCCTCGCCATGGGGCGTGTGGAGGAGACCGGCGATGACATACGGGCCGGCACCGACCTGCATCCGGACCTGGTCGAGGCTCACCCGGTGGCGGTCCGCGCCGCGGGGACCGGTCGCGATCGCCGCGACGAGGTCGACCCGCTCGAGGACGATCGACTCGACCTCGATCTCGTGGCCGTCGGCGAGCGATTGGAGGGTCACCTTCGAGAGGCGGTACTGGGCCTGGTCGTTGAGCATGTCGGACAGGCGGTCGCCGAACAGGGTCAGGCGGCCGGTGATCCGGCAATCGCCCGAGAATCCGATGAACTCGATGGGCAACATCGCGGCGTGAGGGTCGCTCGGGCAGGGTCCCCCGAGCCATCCCCCGGAGGTACCGGCTGGGAGGCCGGTCTACTCGTAGATCTCGAGCGGGCCGTCAGGCACCTCGATGATGATCCGACCCCCCTCGACGACGACGGCGTAGACCGCGAGCGGCAGCTCGGCCGGCGGATCGAGCGGTTCGCCCGATTCGAGATCGAATCGGCTCAGGTGCAGCGCGCAGGTCAGGGTGCCCGCCGTGAGGAAGCCCTTGTCGAGCTCGAAGTACTCGTGGCTGCACGTCCCCTGGGTCGCATACAGCTCGCCGTTGGTGTTGATGACGAGGACCGGGTCGGTGCCGTCGGCCCAGGCCATCTTCATCGTCCCCGGCGGGACCTCGTCGACGCCGAGGAGGTCGATCCGTCTCACAGGATCGGGACGTCGGTCACGCGGCCTCGGTCACGTCGGCCGCGGTGCCGTCCCACTTCGCCGAAAGGACCGCCCGCAGATGCTCCTGCGCGGACTCGAGCGGGACCCGAGCGACGACCGGCTCGAGATACCCCAGGACGATGAACTTGCGGGCCTCGTCGTCGGGGATGCCGCGGCTCTCGAGATAGAAGACCTGGCTGTCGTCGATCGGCCCGACCGAGCTCGAGTGGGCCGCGCGCCGGCAGTCCGGCTGGTCGATCTCGAGCGACGGGATCGCGACCGAGCGGGTGGCCTTGGACAGGTTCATCCCGTACTCGCCGAGGAACGAGTCGGTCCCGACGGCGCTCCGTTCGATGATCGCCATGCCCTTGAGGAAGAGCCGAGCCCGATCACGCAGGGCGCCCTTCGAGAGCACGTCGCCGGTCGTGTCGCGGCCGATGTGGCGGGTATAGGTCGTGAGGTCGACCAGCTGGTCCTCGGTCCCGAAGACGATCTCGACCTGCTTGAGCGACGCCCGGTCGCCGACGATCCGGTTGTCGACGCGTCCACGGACGAGCCGGCCTCCGATCTGGGCGAAGGCCCACGACAACGTCGCGGCGTCGCCGACGACGCCGGTCCGCTGCTGCATCGCGACGGTGGCCCGCCCCAGCTCCTGGAGGCTCGCGAACCCGAGCGTCGACCCGCGACCGAGCCGGACCTCGGTCGAGGTCGCGAGCAGGCTCTGCGGGACGGTCTCACCCTCGGCGCAGTCGATGGCCGGGCCCGACTCGACGAGCTCCTCGACGACCGACGCCTCGGCGCCCTCGCCGAGCTCGACGATCGTCCGCCCGATGAGTGCCCGGCCCGGGACCCCGGCCGCCCAGCGCAGGACGACGGGCTTCGCCAGGCGGACGCCGTCGGGGATCCGCAGGATGATGCCCTGCGACCAGAAGCCACGCAGCAGCTGGGCGAGCTTGTCCCGCTCCGGGAGCAGGTCGGAGCCCTCGAGGGCCGCGCGGGCCCGCTCGGGATCGCGGGTGACCGCGGAGCCAAGGGTCTCGAGCACGACGCCCGCCGCCGCGGCGGCCTCGGACAGCGCGATGCCCGCGACGCCGTCCTCGCGCAGCTCGATCAGGGCGTCGAGGTCGTCCGGGATCGGACCCGCCTCGGCGACCGCCGCCGCCGTCCGGACGTACGGTCGGGCGGTCAGCAGGTCGGCCCCGCGGAGGTCGACGTAGGACGTGTACAGCGGGTTCGACTCGACCGCCAGCGGCTCGAAGGCCTCGCAGGCCGCCAGTCGCTCGGCCTGCAGCCAGGCAGGCTCGTCGCGCTCGGCCGCCAGGGCCTGGGCGAGTCCGCGATCGGCGAAGACGAACGGGAGGATCCGCCGGGCCGCGCCGCGAGCGGGCGCGCTCGGCTCGCGGTGACGCGGTCGTCACCCGAGCGAGCCCTCCATCTCGAGCTTCACGAGGCGGTTGAACTCGATCGCGTACTCCATCGGGAGCTCCTTCGTGAAGACCTCGAGGAAGCCCTGGATGATCAGGTTCTGCGCCTCGTTCTCGGTCAGGCCGCGGCTCATCAGGTAGAAGACCTGGTCGGCGCTGATCTTCCCGACGGTGGCCTCGTGGGTCATCGTCGTGTCGTCTTCCTGGATGTCGATGTACGGGTACGTGTCGCTGCGGCTGATGTCGTCGAGCATCAGGGCGTCGCAGCGGACCGAGGCGGTGACGCCGGTCGCACCGGGGGCGACGCGGATCTGACCGCGATAGCTCGTCCGGCCGCCGTCCTTGCTGACCGACTTGCTGACGATCCGGCTGGTCGTGTTGGGCGCCAGGTGGATCGCCTTCGCCCCGGTGTCCTGGTGCTGGCCCTTGCCGCCCACGGCCACCGAGATGATGTCCGCCGTCGCGTTCTCGCCGCGCAGATAGATGCTCGGGTACTTCATCGTGAGGCGAGACCCGGTATTCGCGTCGATCCACTCCACCCTGGCGTTCGCATGCGCGTGGGCACGCTTGGTCACCAGGTTGTAGACGTCGTTGGACCAGTTCTGGATGGTCGTGTAGCGGACCTTGGCCCCGGGCAGGGCGACGACCTCGACGACCGCCGCGTGAAGCGAGTCGGTGGCATAGATCGGGGCGGTGCAGCCCTCGATGTAATGCACCTGGGCGTTCTCGTCGACGATGATCAGGGTCCGCTCGAACTGGCCGGTGTTCTCGCCGTTGATCCGGAAGTACGCCTGCAGCGGCAGCGGGACCTCGACGCCCGGCGGGACGTAGACGAACGAGCCGCCCGACCAGACCGCGCTGTTGAGGGCCGCGAACTTGTTGTCCTCGGGCGGCACGATCGTCCCGAAGTGCTTCCTGAACAGCTCCGGGTACTCCTTGAGGCCCTGGTCGGTGCCCATGAAGACGACACCGATCTTGCTGAGCTCCTCGCGGACCGAGTGGTAGACGACCTCGGAGTCGTACTGGGCGCCGACGCCGGCAAGGAACTTGCGCTCGGCCTCCGGGATCCCGAGCCGCTCGAAGGTCGCCTTGATCTGCTCGGGGACGTCGTCCCAGGACTTCTCCTCGCGCTCGGACGGCTTGCGGTAGTAGACGATCTTGTCGAAGTCGATGTTCGCCAGCTCGCCGCCCCACGTCGGCATCGGCCGGGTGAGGAAGTGGTCGTAGGCCCGCAGCCGGAACTCGCGCATCCAGTCCGGCTCATCCTTGAACCGGCTGATGTCCTCGACCGTCTGGCGAGTCAGCCCGTGGCCCGAGTCCCGCAGATAGACGATGTCGTCATGGAACGCGAACTGGTCGCGCTGATCCTGGACGAGGTCGCGCGTAGTGGTCATCGTTCGGGCAGGCTCCTGCGGCGCGTGCGCCGCGCTCGGTGCGTTCTCTAATCCCGACCTAGATTATCGGGATTAAGGCCAGGAGCGTCAACGACCCACCGACGGGCGGTACGCTTGCGTTGTCAGACAACACGGCCGCGCCACCAGGCGGCGCACGGACGGAGACCATGACATGAGCGGACCTCCCGAGACGACCGCGAGCCTCGAACGGGAGGTCGCGCTCCTGCTCGAGCTGGAGCCCGAAGCCGGGCGTCTGTTCGACCGCCACGTCAAGGTCGCCCAGGAATGGTTCCCGCACGATTACATCCCGTACCGCCTCGGCCGCGACTTCGACAAGGAGCCGTGGTCGCCCGACCAGCCGCGCCTGACCGGGCCTGCCCAGACGGCCTTCGAGGTCGGCCTGTTGACGGAGGACAACCTGCCGAGCTACCACCGCCTCATCCACGGGATGTTCGGTCACGGCGATGGCGCCTGGCTGAACTGGGTCGGGCGCTGGACGGCCGAGGAGGGGCGACACGCGATCGTCCTGCGTGACTACCTGACGGTCACCCGGAATCTCGACCCGATCGCCCTGGAGCGCGGCCGGATGACCCAGCTCCAACAGGGCTATGACCACGACGCTCCGGGCCTGCTGCGCGGCCTCGCCTACGTCGCGTTCCAGGAGCTCGCGACACGGATCTCGCACCGCAACACCGGGCGGTACTCGAACGATCCGGTCGCCGACAGGATCATGGTCCGGATCGCCGCGGACGAGAACCTTCACATGGTCTTCTACCGCGACATCCTGGCAGCCGCGATCGAGATCGATCCTTCGGCCGCCGTGCGCGCGATCGTCGACGAGGTCCTGGCCTTCCAGATGCCGGGTGCCGGCATCCCCGGCTTCCTGCGCAAGGCGGCGACGATCGCCAAGGCCGGCATCTACGACCTCCGGGTCCACCGGGACGAAGTCCTCATGCCGATCCTCCAGCACTGGAGGATCTTCGAGCTGACCGGGCTCGATGCCGCCGCAGAGAGCGCGCGCTCGAGCCTCGCGGCCTACCTCGAGACCCTCGACGCCTCGGCCAAGCGCTTCGAGGAGAGGGTGGCCGGGGCCGACCGGACAAGGCTCGCCCGGAGCGGCTGACCCCTCGATGCCGACCGGATCGACCGCGCCCGACAGCCTCGCCTTCGCGCCACCCGGAGCGCCGCCGGCGAAGGACATGGTCTGGATCCCGGGTGGGACCTTCCGGATGGGCTCGGACGACTTCTATGCCGAGGAACGGCCGGTCCACAGCGTCTCGGTCGACGGCTTCTGGATGGACGACCACCCGGTGACGGTGGCCGAGTTCCGCCGCTTCGTGAAGGCCACCGGCCACCAGACCGAGGCGGAGCGGGCCCCCTCTGCGGAGGACTACCCGGGCGGGGACCCGGCGCTCCTGGTCCCTGGGTCGATGGTCTTCCGCCCGACCCTGGGGCCGGTCGACCTCGGCGACTACCGGAACTGGTGGCATTGGATCCCGGGTGCCCAGTGGCGCCACCCGGAAGGGCTGGGCAGCGATGTCGGCGGCCGCGAGCGGCACCCGGTGACGCACGTCGCCTACGGCGATGTCGTGGCCTATCTCAGCTGGGCGGGCAAGACCCTCCCGACCGAGGCCGAGTGGGAGTACGCCGCCCGCGGCGGGCTCGATCAGGCGATCTTCACCTGGGGCGACGAGTTCGCGCCGAAGGGCCGGCTGATGGCGAACACCTGGCAGGGCGAGTTCCCGTGGCAGAACCTCGTCCTTGACGGCTTCGAGCGGACGTCGCCGATCCGGTCCTTCCCGGCGAACGGCTTCGGGTTGCACGACATGGCTGGCAACGTCTGGGAGTGGACCGACGACTTCTACCGGTCGCGCCACCCCGACGAGGTAGCGCACGCCTGCTGCGCGCCGGCGAATCCACGGGTGACATCGCCCGACGACAGCTTCAACGTCGGTCAGCCCGGCGAGGCGTTCCCGCGCAAGGTCATCAAGGGCGGCTCACACCTGTGCGCCCCGAACTACTGTCTCCGCTACCGCCCGGCGGCGCGGCAGGCACAGTCGATCGAGACCTCGATGTCGCATCTCGGGTTCCGCGGGATCGTCAGGGCGCCTGCGCCGGACGCTTGACAGGGGGCGCTTGGCTGCGCGCCTCAGCGCGAGCGGGTGGACGGGCCTCGGACGGCGGTGAGGTGGGCCTTCCACTCGGAGTCGTAGCCATTGACCGAGGCGCTCGTGCCGCGCCAGCCGCAGGTGCAGGTGACCAACTGCTCGCTGTGCTTGTACTCGTCGATCACGTGCTTGAAGGGCGGGTCGACCGGGACGGGCGGCTGGAGCGTGAGCTTCATCGCGTGGGCTCTCCGCGGCGCGCGCTCGGCCGACGGTCGGGCTGGTCGTCGAAGAGTGCATGTCGCTCCAGATCGGTACAGGCAGAGGCCGGCAAGACGGGAGGACGAAGCACGCCGCATCCGGTCGGGCGGGGGTCTCGGGCCTCCTGATTGTACCCGTCCGCGGCCATCCCTGCCGGCCGGTCTGATCGCCGAGCGCGGCCGCGCTCAGGTGAGCGGCCAGGCAGCGCCGGCTCGCGCCCGCGGCAGGGGGACGCTACGCTCCATGGCGATGGGGGCACGGCGACGTTGATCTGCGCGACCTGCGGCACGGAGAACCGGGCCGACCGGAAGTTCTGCCTGCGCTGCGGGTCAGCGCTGGCCGCGGGTTGCCCGAGCTGCGGCGCCGCGAACGAGCGCGAGGCAGGCTTCTGCGGCGAGTGCGGCCAGCCGCTCGCCGGGGCCATCGCCGACCGACCTGTGCCCGCCACGCCGGCCGGCGCGACCGGCGTCTCGCCCCAGCCGATCGCCGAGCGACGGCTCGTGAGCGTCCTGTTCGCCGACCTTGTCGGGTTCACGAGCCTGACCGACGGCCGCGATCCGGAGGAGACCCGCGATCTCCTGAGCCGCTACTTCGAGATCGCCCGGGACGTCATCGAGCGGTACGGCGGGACGGTCGAGAAGTTCATCGGTGACGCCGTCATGGCGGTCTGGGGTGCGCCCGCGGCGTTCGAAGACGACGCGGAGCGCGCAGTTCGGGCCGGCCTCGAGCTCGTCGATGCGGTGCGCGCTCTCGGCCCTTCGATCCAGGCCCGTGCCGGCGTCCTGACCGGCGAGGCCGCGGTCTCGATCGGTGTCGTCGGCGAGGGGATGGTCGCGGGTGATCTCGTGAACACCGCGAGCCGGCTCCAGTCCGTCGCGCCGCCCGGATCCGTGCTCGTCGGCGAGGCGACGAAGCGTGCCGCGTCGCAGGCGATCGTCTTCGAGGAAGCCGGCGAGCAGCTGCTCAAGGGCAAGGTCGCGCCGGTCCCCGCGTTCCGTGCCGCGCGCGTCGTCGCCGAGCGGGGCGGACGAGGCCGATCGGACACCCTCGAGGCACCGTTCGTCGGACGCGATGCTGAGTTGCGCCTGCTCAAGGACCAGTTCCACCAGACGTCGCGCGAGCAGCGGGCCCGTCTCGTCTCGATCCTCGGACCGGCGGGGATCGGCAAGAGCCGCCTTGCCTGGGAGTTCCTCAAGTACATCGACGGCCTCGTGGAGACCGTCTGGTGGCACGACGGGCGTTCGCCGGCACACGGCCAGGGCATCACGTTCTGGGCGCTGGGCGAGATGGTCCGAGGCCGCTGTGGGCTCCTCGAATCAGACGACGTGACGACGACCCGGCAGAAGGTCGGCGAGGCGGTGGAGCGCTGGGTGCCTGATCCGGACGAGCGACGATGGGTCGAGTCCGCGCTCCTGACGCTGCTGGGCGCCGAGGACGCGGCGCCCGGACGGACGGAGGAGCTGTTCTCCGCGTGGCGGACGTTCTTCGAGCGGATCGCGACCGAGGGGACGGTCGTGATGGTCTTCGAGGACCTCCAATGGGCCGATCCGGGCCTGCTCGCGTTCATCGACCATCTCCTCGAATGGTCGAAGGCGCGACCGATCTACATCGTGACCTTGGCTCGCCCGGAGCTGCTCGACGAGCTGCCAGGCTGGGGCGCCGGCAAGCGGAACTTCATCAACCTCTCGCTCGAGCCCCTCGCCGAGGCCTCGATGCGCGAGCTGCTCGCCGGCCTCGTCCCGGGTCTGCCGACCACGGCCGCGAGCACGATCATCGCCCGGGCCGATGGCATCCCGTTGTACGCCGTCGAAACGGTCCGGATGCTCGTGTCGGAGGGACGGCTCCGGGCGGAGGATGGCGCGTATCTGCCGGTCGGTGACCTCTCCCGGCTGGCTGTGCCGGAGACCCTCCAGGCGCTCATCGCGGCCCGCCTCGACGGCCTCGAGCCGACCGACCGCTCCCTGCTCCAGAGTGCCGCGGTGATCGGGCAGGTGTTCACCGTGCCCGGCCTGGCTGCGGTCTCAGGCATCGTGCCGGACGAGGTCGAACTGCGGCTCCGGCACCTTGTCAAGCGCGAGATGCTCTCGATCGAGGCCGATCCACGCAGTCCCGAGCGCGGCCAGTACGGCTTCGTCCAGGGGCTCATCCGCGAGGTCGCCTACAACACGCTCGCGCGCGCCGACCGCAAGACCCGCCACCTCGCCGCGGCGCGGTTCATCGAGGCCCTGGGCGAGGACGAGTTGGCGGGTGTGCTCGCCGGACACTATGTCGCCGCCTTCAGGAACGCTCCGGAAGGGCCGGAGGCGAGCGCGCTCGCCGCCCAGGCCCGGGTCGCGCTCCGGGCCGCGGCCGACAGGGCGGAGGCCCTCGGTTCACAACGCCAGGCGGCCGCGTTCCTCGAACAGGCCCTCGAAGTGACCGACGATGACGTCGAGCGCGCAGTGGTGACCGAGCGCGCCGCTATGGCCCTGACCACGGCCGGTGACACCGATGCGGCTCGCCGCCTGTACGCGGCCGCGGAGGAGCTCTATCGCCGGCAGGGTGACCGTCTCGGCATCGTCCGGGTCGCGACCGGGATGTCGACGGCCCTTCACAACCTGGGACAGCCCAGGGCCGCCGCCGAGGGCCTCGAAGCGGCGCTCGGGCAGGCCGCCGGGCTCGAGGCGGAAGCCGACGTCGTACGGGGCCTCGTCGAGCTCGGTCGCGCGTACGCAAATGGCGGCGACCCGCGCGCCCTTGAGACCTCGGAGCGGGCGAGCATCGCGGCCGAGCGGCTCGATGCGATGCCCGTGATCGTCGAGGCGCTCATCAACCGAGCCCTGGTGCTCGGGTATGCGAACCGGGACAACGAAGCGAACGCACTCCTGCGGGGGATCGTGCCCCTGACCGTGGAACACGGTCTTGGGCAGTCGCGGATCCGGGCCTTGAACAATCTCGCGGCGGGCGTGTCCATGGATGAGCCGCTTCTGGCACGCGAGGTCACGCACCAGGGGATGGAGGTCTCGACCCGAGTGGGGGATCGCAGCTACTTCGCCCAGTTCGTCTCCAGCGCCATCTTCTGGGCCGCCTACTTCGGGGACTGGGACGAGGCGGACCGCCTGATCGTCGAGAACGACGCAGCGGACATCCCGACCTCACACCAGACCGCGATGGAGGAGGTAGGCGCCTTCCTGGAGGCCCTTCGTGGTGATGAGAGACGGGCGATCGAGATCCGGGCACGAGTCCTCTCGGAGGAGGCCGCGATGGATGACCCCCGTGTCGCCGTCTGGTCGCGCGTGAACCAGGCCCGCCTCGATGACATTGCGGGGCGCCACGAGGCAGCCTTCCAGGGGGCGATCGAGGGAGCGAGACTCGGTCTGGAGGGCTCGTATCAGGCTGCCTTCGAGGCGACGATCGCGGCCCTCTGGTCGCGCGATCTCGCGCGTGCCCGCGAGGCGCTGGGTCTGCATCTGGCGCTGCCGATCCGGGGCCGATTCATCGGCATCGAGCGGCTGACACTGGCATCGGGCGTGCAAGCGCTTGAGGGTGACCCCGGTCGGGCCGCGGCGGGGTTCCGCGAGGCGTGGCGCGGATATCGCGACGTCGGGGTCCTGCTGAGCCTCGGCTACAGCCTCATCACCGCCGTGGCGACGCTCCCGCCGGGCCATCCAGACGCCGTCGCCGCAGAGGCGGAGGCGCGTGAGCTGTTCGAGCGCCTCGGTGCACGGGCGTTGCTCGACCGTCTCGACGAAGCGCACGGGCGGGCAGTGGACGCCTCACGGACCCGGCCTGCGTCGGGCGAATCCGTGCCCGTCTGATCGCGATCCAGCAGATGACGTCCGGGACCGACGCGGACCAGCGCTCGCTCGCCGAACGCCAGCTGCCCGCGTTCCGCGAGGTCCTCGAGCTCCTCCGGTCGACGTCGGGCGACATCGAGGAGGTCCTGGAGCAGATCTGCCGTCGAGCACGAGCCCTCTGCGATGCCGATGAATCGTTCGTCTACCTCCTCGACGGCGACGTGCTGCGACCGGGGGCGACGGATGGGTCGTCGCCAGAGAACTGGGCCTACGAGCAAGCACATCCGAGCCCGATCGATCGGCGCTCGATGTCGGGCCGCGTCGCCCTCGATCGCCGGACCGTCCACATCCCCGACGTCCTGGCCGACCCCGAGTACGACTACCCCGTGGGTCAGGAGATCGCCGGATACCGGACGCTGTTGGGCGTCCCGATCGTCCTTGACGACGAGTTCGTCGGTCTCATCGGCATGGCCCGCCGACGAGTCGAGCCGGTCTCGGACGAGCAGATCGAGATCATCTCGGCGTTCGCCGATCAGGCCTCGATCGCGATCCGCGATGGCCCGACTCGTGACCGAGAGCCATGACGCGATCGAGCGCGACGTGCGCCGTCCGGGACGTCCTCCAGGGGATGGGTCGATCGGGCTTCGACCTCGACGAGACGTTGCACGCGGTCATCGAGCACGCGGTGAAGCTCTGCCGGGCCGACCATGGCGACGTCCATCGTCGCGACGGCGATGGCTTCCGGAACGTCGCGATGTTCGGCGCCGCGGCCGAGGATCCTCGGTATATCGAGATCGTCTCCTCGCGCCGGATCCCGATCGACCGTGGGACCGCGATCGGCCGGAACGCCCTCGACCGGCGGCTGGTCCACATCATCGATGTCCGGGTCGATCCCGAGTACACGGCCACCGAGCTCATCACGGTCGGTGGGCACCGGACGATCCTCGGCGTGCCGATGATCCGCGATGGCGAGGTCGTCGGCAATCTCTCGCTGTGGCGTCGGGAGGTCCGACCGTTCACCGACCGCGAGATCGCGATCGTCTCGACCTTCGCCGAACAGGCCCTCATCGCGATCGAGAACGTCAACCTCTACACGACGGTCCAACGGCAGCGCGAGGAGCTCGCCCGGTTCGCGCCCCAGGTCGCCGGACTCCTCTCGACGGAGGAGGGCGAGCGCCTCCTCGCCGGTCACCGCCGCGAGATCAGCGTCCTGTATTCGGATCTGCGGGGCTTCACGGCCTTCGCCGAGACGGCCGAGCCGGAGGAGGTCCTGGGAGTCCTGCGGCAGTATCACGAGAGCGTCGGGGCGCTGACGGTCCGCCACGGCGGGACCGTCGAGCACTTCGCCGGCGACGGGCTGATGGTCTTCTTCAATGACCCGACGCTCATGCCGGATCATCCTCGGGCGGCGATCGAGACCGCCAGGGAGATGCGCGAGGAGTTCGACGAGCTGGCCGTCGGCTGGCACCGGCGCGGCTACGAGCTGGGCCTCGGGATCGGCATCGCGGTCGGCTACGCGTCGATCGGCCGGATCGGCTTCGAAGGGCGATACGACTACGCCGCAGTCGGCAACGCGGTGATCATGGCGGCTCGGCTCAGCTCCGCGGCCGCGGCGGGCGAGATCCTCCTGAGCCAGCGGGCGATGGCCGCCCTCGAGGACGAGGTCGAGGCAGAGGAGGTCCCGGGGCTCGAGCTCAAGGGCTTCAGCCGGCCGGTGACCGCCTACCGGCTCGCGACTCCGTCGCGGGTCCCGACAGACATGTGACGACCCGGCCTCGATGGGCGTCGAGGCCGGGTCGTGATGGTCGCCGATGACGCCCCGATGGGCGGTCAGGCGTAGCGGTAGCCGGTGGTCTCCAACGACTCCTGCATCGACGTCGAGATGACCTGGTAGACGGCGCCGGCCGCGCCGACCACCGCCCAGACGATCGCCCAGAAGATGTTCTGGCTGATCCCGTACAGGGCCGCCCGGACGATGCCGTGTTGGAGGTCGGACACATGGAGTCCGCCGAACAGCAGCAGGACGCCGGCCATGATCGCGGCGCTGCCGCCGAACGCGGTCAGGACGATCACGAGGTACTTCGGCGCCCGCAGGATCGCCGCCGCGACCGCGAACACGGCCCCGAGCGCGAGCCCGGCCACGACGAGCAGGACGTTCGAGTCGATGCCGATCTGGGCCAGGAGGCCCGAACCGAGCATGTAGCCGATCGTGCCGCCGAGGAAGACCACGGCGACCCAGTAGAACAGGTACGAGAAGATCGCGAACGCGATCCCGAGCACCGCCCCGACGATCCAGCCCGTGACCGTCGAGAGGAAGCCATCGCCGAACAGGGCGGTGAACGCCTCCGCTCCGGCCAGCAGGCCGACGAAGAACGCCCAGATCGGCAGCAGGACCAGGAAGAACTTGAACCCAACGAAGCAGACGAGGGCTCCGATCGCCAGCGCCAGGATCGCGAGCCCGAGCGTATCGAGTGACATCCAGGTGCACCTCTCCCTATGCGCGGCGCGTCTCCGGCACGCCGCGTCGCGCGGATGGTATCTCGCCTGCGGCATGATTCCGAGATGCGTGTCCATCCCTATCGGGCAACGAGACCCATGAGTGAGTCGACCACTCCCGCCACGGAGAACCTGCTCCAGGAAGCCGGGGAGGTCGTCCAGACGCCGGCCGGACGAGTCGACCGGTATGGGATCGCGCTCGTCCTCATCGCCCTGACGGTCGGGTTCAACATCCTCGCCCCGTCGGGCCCGTACATCGGCTTGGTGGCGGTCGGGCTGGGCGCAGCGACCCTGATCTTCTGCCTCACCGCGTCGGACGTCGGCCCGCGCTGGGTCGGGGTCGTCCGCGTCGTCGCCATCGTCGCGCTGGTGATCGTCGCCATCACGACCATCCTGGGCGACACCCACACGGCCCAGGCGTGCGTCGCCCTCGTCGGGGGAACACTGGCGCTGGTGGCGCCGATCGCGATCGCTCGGCGGCTCATCCGTCAACCCGCCGTCTCCCGGCACACCATCGCCGGGGCGCTGTGCCTGTATCTCCTCGCCGGGCTGTTCTTCGCGTACGTCTATCTCGCGATCGACTCGCTGGCCGGGCCGATGTTCGCCCAGACCGGCGCGAGCGAACCGTCGCAAGCGACGTACTTCAGCTTCGTCACGCTCGCCACGATCGGCTATGGCGACCTGTCGCCGGCGGGGCCCATCGGTCGCCTGTTCTCCGTCATGGAGGGGGTCGGCGCGCAGGTCTACCTCGTCACGGTCGTCGCCGTCCTTGTCGCGAACATCGGTCGGACGCCGGATGCGCTGAGCGGTCACCGCTCGCGGGCCCGCTCCATCACCCCGAGCGGGTGATGCAGGTGCGACCGCGCTCCCGTATGCTCCGATCGGTCAGCGGAAGCGGAGGAACCATGGCTCGAAGGCGGCTGCTCGCGGTCGGTGACCGCGGGCGCGGCGGCGGTCGCGGCAGGAGCGTTCGTGCGGCGGGCCCGGCGCGCGGTCGCATTCCCGCCCGGGCCGGACGCCATCACACCGGAGGCGACGCCGCGAGGTCGCACGGCGGACCTGCTCGCCCGCGCTCGCACTCGGCCGTCGCGACCTGGCGATGGACTTCGCACCGGCGATGTCGACGTCGGTCGAGCCGCTCCTCCACGGGCCGCCGCTACTTCCCGCGGATGCTCGAGGACATCGCCGCGGCCAGCGACCACGTCCACCTCCTGATCTACGGCTACAAGACCGGGCGAGATCGGGACGACGTTCCTCGAGGCGCTCGCGGCCAAGGTCGCGGAGGGCGTCGAGGTCCGGCTGGCGGTCGACGCGATCGGCAGCGAGTCCGACTTCGGGAGCAAGGCAGCTGTTCGCGGACCTGCGCGCGGCCGGCGTCGAGGTCGTCGCGAACGACGGGATCTTCGTCTTCCGGCGCGGGCCCGCTGGGCGAGCGCCGGCCGGGCCAGAAGCTCGAGGACACGCTCCACTTCAACCACCGCAAGATGGCCGTCATCGACGGCCGGATCGGCTACGTCGGCGGCAGCGGCATCGAGGACCACTACAACGACGAGCGCTTCTACGACGTGATGTGCCGGATCACGCGGCCCGGTCGTCGCCCAGCTCCAGCTCGTCTTCCTCGCCTCCTGGCACAAGGACGGCGGCCCGGCCCCGGCGGACCTCGGCCGGTACGTTCCCGCGAGACGCGCTGACCGTCCCCGACGACGCGCCGATGCGGGTCCCGACGACGATCCTGTGGAACGTCCCGGGGACCGGCCACCACCCGATCAGCGACGCCATCGAGCAGTCGCTCGAAGAGGCCCACGACCGGATCGACATCGTCAACCCGTACATCAGCAACCGGGCGATCCTCGAGCGGCTCCTCGCCGCCGCCCAGCGCGGCGTCGCGGTCCGGCTCATCGTGCCCGGCAAGCCGACGCCGCCCTATCCCGCGGCCGGCGTTCCGGCACTGGTATCCGCGCCTGATCGACGCCGGCGTCGAGATCCTCCTCCACCCCGAGATGGCCCACGCCAAGGTCCTCCGGATCGACGATCGGGTCCTGATCGGCGGCTGCAACCTCGATGACCTGAGCCTGTTCCGCAACGACGAGCTCGACATCCTGCTCGACGATCCGGCGATGCCGGCGCATCGCCGAGGCATCGGTGCTTCGACGAGCTGGTCGCGATGTCGACCCCGGCGGTCGTCACGACCGGCCGCCAGGAGCTGGCCTGGAACGCCGCGATGGATCGGTTCTCTCGGTGGTTGTAGCCGGGCCGCTGAGGAGCGCAGCCTCGTGAGCGCGCTCGGTCGCCTGTTCTCGTTCTACGGGCTGCAGATCGAGCTGCATCCGGAAGTGGCGGCCGGGTCGCCGAGCCCTCATCCGGCGCGGCCTGGTCGTGTTCCTCGTCTCGCTCTTCTCGCTCGGCGTTCACGATCTGGCTGCTGCCCGGGATCCACGCCAACGACTGGGCGTCGGTCTTCGCCGCGGTCATCGTCCTGGCCCTGCTGAACATCCTCGTCCGGCCGGTCTTCGTCGCCATCCTCGCCCCGGTGTCGGTCATCGCGATGGCGATCGCGACCCTCGTCTGGCAGGTCGTCAGCTTCCTGCTCCTCGACCCGCTCGTCGCCGGGATCGTCCGTCGATGGCTTCTGGGCGGCCTTCATCGGCTCGTTCGTGTACGCCATCGCCAACACGATCCTCACGGCGATCTTCTCGGTCGACTCCGACGATTCCTTCTACGGGACGCTCGTCGCCCAGCTGCCCGAGCGCCGCGCCGGGGTCATCACGACCGACCAGCCGGGCGTCCTCATCGTCCAGATCGATGGCCTGGCCCACCCGATCCTGTCCCATCAGATCCGGGCCGGCCGGGTCCCGTTCATGGCCGCCTGGCTCCGCGAGAAGAAGATGAAGCTCGACCGCTGGACGGCCCTCCTGCCGTCGCAGACCTCGGCCAGCCAGGCGGGCATCCTCCACGGCAACAACAGCTTCATCCCGGCCTTCCGATGGTGGGAGAAGGAGCAGGGCCGGATGCTCGTGAGCAACCACCCCGAGGACGCGGCCGAGATCGTCCGGCGGGCCTCGAACGGCGAGGGCCTGCTGTCGAACGACGGCGCGAGCGTCGGCAACCTCGTGTCCGGCGACGCGGTCCGCAGCTACATCACGATGGCGACGATCAAGGACAAGGACCAGGGTCTCGGCCAGAGCCAGACGTACTTCTCGTTCTTCGCCAGCCCGTACGGCTACCTCCACACGATCGTCCGGACGATCGGCGAGGTCATCAAGGAGTACTACCAGGCCCGGCGAGCCCACCGGGCCGGCATCGAGCCGTCGATGCACCGAGGGATGCCGTATCCGGTCGCCCGGGCGGCGACGAACGTCACCCTGCGCGACCTCTCGACCTCGCTCGTCATCGAGGAGATGTACCGCGGGACGCCGGTCATCTACGTCGACTACACCGACTACGACGAGATCGCCCATCACTCCGGGCCGGAGCGGTCCGAGACCCTCGACGCCCTCGACGGCGTCGATCGGGTCCTCCGGACGCTCGAGAAGGCCGCCCTCGACACGCCGCGGCCGTATCGGTTCATCGTCCTCTCCGACCACGGCCAGAGCCTCGGGGCGACGTTCCTCCAGCGCTACGGCAAGACGCTCCAGCAGGTCACGGCCGAGCTGATGGGTGGCGACCTCGACGTGAAGTCGGCGACCGGCGAGGTCGAGCAGTGGGGTCCCCTCAACGCCGCCCTGTCGGAGGCGGGCCAGGCCGGCCGGGCGACCGGGGCGATGACGCGAGCCGCGTTCGGCAAGCAGACGACCGACGGTGTCGTCGCAGCTCGGCGATGTCGATGTGGAGCGCAGCGAGGACGGCACGAAGGCAGAGCTGCCGGACCTCGTCGTCGGCGCATCGGGCAACCTCGGGCTCATCTACTTCCCGCGCCTGCCGGGACGGGTGACCCTCGAGACGATCCAGGAGCGCTGGCCGAACCTCATCGCCGGGCTCGCCCGGCACGAGGGCATCGGGGCGATCATGGTCCGATCGGAGAGCCTCGGGCCGATCGTCTTCGGTCCCGAGGGTGCCCACTACCTCCGCGACGGCCGGATCGATGACGGCGACCCGGTCGCGAAGTACGCCGGTCACGCCCTCGACGGCTTCATCCGCCTTGACGGCATGGAGCACTGCCCTGACATCGTCGCGATCAGCCTGCTCGACCCCGACACGGACGAGGTGGCCGCATTCGAGGAGCTGATCGGATCACATGGCGGTCTCGGCGGAGCCCAGACGGAGCCGTTCATCCTCCATCCGGTCGACTGGCCGCTCGACGAGGAGCTGGTCGGGGCAGAGGCCGTCTATCGCCAGATCCGTCGCTGGCTCGAAGCGAACGGGATCCCTCTCGGGCGCCAGGGTGCGGCCGCGGCGGCCCCGACCCCGGCAGCCACCCGACCGGCCGTCGCCGGCGCAGCCGCGGCCGACTGAGGGACCGGCGGATGCGTCGACTCATCGTCGAGGTCGTCCTCAATGCGGCGATCGTCTTCGTCGTCCTGGTCGTCTTCTCGTGGATCCACGTCCCCCAGCCGTTCCCGTTCGGGGTCGATCGGGAGCCGATCTTCGCCCGGACGACCACAGGCGTCCTGCCGTTCCTCTGGGCAGGCCTGGTCCTGTCCATCGTCGACCGATTCGCCAGGCCGGTCATCATCGCCCTGACCGGCCGGCTGCTCCTCTCGACGATGGGCCTGTTCCTCGTCGGCGTGAACACGATCACCCTGTGGGTCGCCACGTTCTTCGTGCCCGAGCTCGGCATCGCAGCCAGCCCCCGGCTCCTGTGGCTCCTCATCGCCGCGGCGATCTACACCATCCTGTCCTCGATCGCCGATGCGGTCTTCGGGCTCAACGTCCCGATCGTCACCGATGACGGCCGGCCACGGTCGATCTGGCGCGTCCTCGACGCCCTGCCCACACCACGCCGGAACCGGCTCGATCGAGAACATCCGCCTTCAGCAGGTCTACGAGACGCTCTATCGATACGGCCTCGACATCGCCCTGGAACGGACGCCGCTGGTCCGGACCCGGGCCTGGTTCCAGCGCCGGATCCTTGGTCGCGACGTGCCAGTGGAGCACCACCGGCCCGAGGCGCGGGTCCGGCTGATGCTCCAGCAGCTCGGACCGACCTACGTGAAGATCGGCCAGATGATCGCGAGCCGCCGGCGAGGCGCTTCCGCCGGCGCTCGCTCGCGGAGCTCGAGAAGCTCCAGAGCGAGGTCGCACCGTTCGCCTGGGACGACGCCCGGGCCATCATCGTCGACGAGTTCGGGAAGCCGCCCGGAGGAGCTTTTCGCGACGATCGAGACCGAGCCGTTCGCCGCGGCCTCGACCGCGCAGGTCCATCGGGCCACGCTGCCCGACGGCCGCGCTCGTCGCGGTGAAGATCCAGCGCCCTCGCATCGTCGCCAAGACCAAGGCCGACCTGGGCGTGCTCGAGGAGCTGGCCAAGGCCGCCGAGCAGCGCTTCGACCTGGCCCGAAAGCTCGGTGCCCGGGCCATCGTCCACGAGTTCGCGCCGGGCGTCCTCAAGGAGCTCGACTACCGCAACGAGGCATACCACGCCCAGCGGATCGCCGAGGCGATGCGCGAAGTTCCCCGAGGTCCACATCCCGGTCGTCGACACCCAGCGCTCCGGTCAGCGGGTCATGACCGCCGAGTTCGTCCGGGGCATCAAGATCTCCGACGTCGACCGCGCTCGAGGCCGCCGGAGCCGACACCAGCGCACCTCGGCTCGGTCTTCATCCGGGCGCCTGATCAAGCAGGTCCTCATCGACGGCTTCTTCCACGGCGACCCGCATCCCGGCAACGTCCTCGTCGACCCAGAGAGCGGGCGGATCATCTTCCTGGACTTCGGCCTCGTCGGCGAGCTGCGGACGGACCAGCGGCTGAGCGCTCATCCAGCTCCTGTACGCGATCAAAGGGCGTCGACAGCCAGGGCATCGCCGACGCCCTGCTTGGCCTCGGCGAGCCGGGCCCCGAGTTCGATGAGCGTCGAGTTCCGGACCGACGTCGACCGGCTCGTCCGCCAGTACCTCGTGTATGGACGGCGACGAGCACCGTCGGCGGGGCCATCTCGGCCGTCCTGTCGCGCGGTCTTCAACAACGGCCTGCGTCTGTCGAACGACCTGACCCTGGCCATGAAGGCGGTCGTCCAGGCCGAGGAGACGGCGACCGACCCTGTCCTTCGACCTCGACATCGCGACGGCCGCGATCGAAGAGGCCCGGGACGCGGCGATCGCCCGGCTGACCCCCGAGGCGGTGAGGAAGTTCGCCACCGACCAGGCGATCCGCGTCGGTCAGGAGTTCGCTCGGCGACTCCCGACGCTGGAGGCGGCCGCCTGGAAGCTGGCTCGACCAGTTCGGCAAGGGCAAGCTCGTCGTCGAGATCGACACGACGAGCCTGAACAAGGAGATCGCCAAGGTCAGCGACCTCGGACGACAGCTCGCCATCGGGATGCTCGTCACGGGCCAGCTGATCGGCTCGGCGATCCTGGCGGTGGTGCTCCTCCAGCCGGCGACGGTCCAGGAGTTCCAGACGTTCGCCTACATCGGGCTGTTCGCCTTCGGCGTGTCCCTGACCGTCAGCCTGTACGTCCTGTACCGTGCCCTGCGCGGCACTCCCGAGGACGAGGGTTCGGCCTACTGAAGGCGACCCGGCTGCGGGTTGCGATCAGGGCTGCGCTTCACCGGTCATGCCGAGCGGCGCCGCCGCCTCATCTGCCGTGCTGGACGGGCCCACGGTCGCGGGGTCGGGGCCTCCCGCGGGGGCGGCCTCGGCGGAGTCGTCCAGCGAGAGCAGGAGCGAGCTCCACGTCGCCGCGACGACGCCGATGCACGGGGACGATGAGGAACATGCCGGCGATGCCCGCCAGCGCAGCCCCGGCAGGGATGGCGATCAGGACGATCGCAGGGTGGAGGCTCACCGCCCGGCCATAGACGATCGGCGCCACGACGTTGCCCTGCACGATGTTGAAGACGATCGTGAAGATGAACATGATCGATGATGTCGGTGGTGTTGCCGGTCGAGACCGTGACGAGGAATGCCAGACCGGTCGTCACGAACGATGCCGACGTACGGGATGAACCCGCCGAAGAACGACAGGATCGCGAGCGGCAATGCCAGCGGGATGCCCAGGATGGCCATGATGACGAACTGGGTCGCGGCACCGAAAGGCCGAGATGACACCAGTCGCGATCATGTAGCCCCCGAGGACCCGGACGCTGGCGTCGCCGGCGGCGTCGAGGTGTCGGCGGCGGTGGGCCGCCAGCGGCCGCGTCAGGCGCCCCCACAGCGTCGACCCGTCGCGGATGAAGAAGAACGTCAGCAGGCCCGAGATGATGACGACGAACGCCAGGCCGACGACCGCGCGCGCGATGTCGAGGACGGCCGGCACGAGTCCTTGACCGACGCTCCTCACGAAGTCGACGAGCATCCCGAGCATCCCGTCGGCCGCTCCGTCCGACGACTCGGCCCCGCTGACGGCCGAATCGATGAGCTGCTGGATCGGACCGGCGAGCGAGTACACCGTGAGGAAGAGGATGGCGGTGATCGCGACAGCCGCGCCGAGTGTCGCCACGAGCGCGGACCGCCCGGGGCTCAACCCGCGCTTTCGCAGCGCCACGTCCGCGGGATGGAGCGTCGCGGCCGCGATGATGGCCGCACCGACCGGCACGACGACGATCGGGATGCGGACCAGGGCGATGACGAGGACCGCAAGCAGGCCGATGGCGACGAGCAGCCGCCAGCTCCACTGCGCCAGCCGGTCCAGCCAGACCGGGATGACCTCGGCACGCTCGGGCTCGCCGCCCGGCTCGTCGTCAAGGACGGTGACAAGCGCCCCGCCGACGGCCAGGACGAAGGCCAGGACCGGCACCGAGATGAACAGCCCCACGAGCCCACCGAGCGCGTAGCCGAGGGGCAGCACGACGAGCAGGAGCGCCGGGTGGATGTCGAGCGCCTCGCCCCGGATCCGCGGCTCGACCCAGCGGCGCTGGACGAGGTTGACACCGACGATGAGGACGAGCAGGAGCACGGTCTTCGCCGTCCCCACCGTGCCGAGCGCGACGAGGGCGAGGACCGTCGTGGTGATGATCCCACCGAAGTACGGGATGAACCCCCCGAAGAACACGAAGACCGCCAGCGGCCCGGGGAATGGCACGCCGAGGAGAGCGAGGAAGACGAAACCTGAGATCGCCGAGATGCCCGACTGCACGCCGGACCTTCGGAGGTAGCCGCCGACGCGATCGAGCGCGACCCGGCCACTCGATGTGATCGCCTCCTGCCGCCACGAGCTCCACGACCCCAGCGCCCAGACCCAGGCGCGGTCGCCGTCCTGGAGCAGGAAGAATGTGAGGATGCCGCCCAGGATGCCGATCGTGACGAGCGTCGCCGCCGTGCTCGCGATCGACGACGCGATGGCGGTGATGTCCTGCGTGATGGCCGTTCCGATGGCGGCGAGGAAGGCCTTGATGTCGGCCGGCAAGGGGAGCGTGCCGAGGAAGTCGCTGATCGAGGACAGCCCGCCGACGACCGCCTTGCCGAGGTCGACGAGATACGGCAGGAACGCCAGGGCGACGAGCAGCACGATGCCGAGGATCACCGCCAGGGCCCCGACGGTCACGAGCGCGGCCGAAGCCGTCCGCGACCGGCCGCGCTCTCGCATCGTGATGAGGTACGGCGAGAACGTCGCCGAGATCACGACCGCGACGAGGACGGAGGCGACGACCGTCGAGAGGATGACGGTCAGATAGGCGACGGCGATCGCGAATGCCAGGACGGCGAGCAGCCGCCAGCCGAGTGACGCGAGACGAGCCAGTGCTACCGGGACAAGGTCGGCGCCCTCAGGGCGGGCGGTCATACGATGAGCCGGCGGCGGGTCATCCCCGGCCGCCGGCCTCGAGCCGCATCGGACCCCTGGGTCCGCGTGATGGCGTCGTCAGACGGACTCGTGGTCAGCTCACGAGCTTCGACTTGAGGCTGTCGAACTCGACCTGGGTGATCGCACCGGAGTCCTTGAGCTGCTGAAGCTTCGTCAGCTCATCAGCTGTGGAGACCGTCGATGCGGCGCTCTGCGCCGCCTCGGCCCGGGCCATCATCTGGACGTCCTGGGCGGTGACCTTCGGCCGGGTCACGATGTAGATGAGGGCTCCCAGGAACGGCAGGAACACGAGAGCGACGATCCAGATCGCCTTCATGCCGCCGGACAGGTCGTCGCGCCGGAAGATGTCGATGAAGATGTTGATGAAGATGACGAGGAACATGAACAGGAAGAAGAACCAGATCGCCGACCAGAAGATGTCCCAAAAGGTCAGGGACGACGTTCCGACCTGGTTGCAACCGGCCAGCAACAGCGCCGCGGCAGCGACGAGCAGTACCATCGGCCGGCCCACCAGGCGTCGGGTCGATGCGAGATCGAGCATGTCTCCTCCAGTCCCCTCCGGATCGACGGACGCATCGTGACAGCGTGGTGCTCCGGTCGGGCCGTCATTCTACGCGGATGGTGCGGGTCGCTCGCGACCGATCGGCGTGACCGATGACGGAGCGGGCCGGGCAGCCGCCGACCCAGCCCTCGCCCTGAACCACTGGGCCTCCGACGGCCCCGCGCGGCGCGTCATCGGCCGACGCGTGGCGCCAGCCTCGGGTATGCTCCGTGGCCCACCCCAGTGACCTTGCGAGCCGCCACGGCCTCGCGGGCCGCGCGGAGCGCACCCTGCCTTGACCTTCGCAACGGTCCACCGGCCGAGCCACCGAGGCTCCAGCCGGACCCGACCACCTTCCCTCCCCTACGGCCCGGACCTCGGGGTCCTCGAGACCAAGCTCGCCCCGCCGTACCGTCGCCCGGGCGTCGTGCCGCGCCCGCGCATCGTCGAGCGGCTCGCAGGGATCGAGACGCCGGCGATCGTCATCACCGCGCCGGCAGGCTACGGCAAGTCGATCGCCCTCGCCCAGTGGGCCGACGCGGATGCCCGGCCGGTCGCATGGCTCACGATCGATGACCGAGATCGCGACCCGGCGGTCCTGCTCCGGGGGATCGCCGCGGCCCTCCAGCGGCTCGCGCCGCTCGACCGGGCGACCCTCGACGCGCTGCTCGCCCCGGGCGGGAACGTGTGGACCACCGCCGTCCCACGACTCGGGGCCATGATCGCCGGGCGCGGGCCGTCGATCATCGTCCTCGACGATGTCGATCGGCTCGACGATGACGCCGTCGCCCTGGTCATCGGCGTCATGGAGCTGCTGCCGGCGGGCTGGCAGCTCGCCCTTGCCGGACGATCGGGCGGCCGGTTCCCCGTCGCCCGCCTGGCTGCCCGCGGTCAGCTGACGCCGCTGGGCCGCGATGAGCTGGCCCTCGATCCGATCGAGACCGGGCGCGTCGCGGCCGCGAGCGGCATCAAGCTCGACGGCTCGGACGTCCGAGACCTGCTCGCCCGGACCGAGGGCTGGGCCGCCGGGGTCTATCTGGCCGCCCTGGCGACGCGGGAGCGGCGGACGCTCTCGGTGTCAGGCTCGCCGGAGGCGCCCGACCGCCTGATCGAGGACTACTTCCGGAGCGAGCTGCTGGGCGCGCTGGCGCCGGCTGACGCCGACCTGCTTCTGTACAGCTCGGTCCTGGAGCGGGTCAACGGATCCCTGTGCGACACGGTGCTCGGCCGGAGCGGTTCGGGCTCCGCGCTCGACCGCCTGGAACGGGAGAACCTGTTCGTCATCGCCCTCGACCGGGACCGCACGTGGTTCCGGTATCACCACCTGCTGTCGGACGTCCTGCGAGCCGAGCTGGCCCGGCGCCGATCCGGGCGCCACAGCGCGGATCCTGCGACGCGCCGCGGCGTGGCACGAGGATCACGATCTGATCGACCAGGCGATCGAGCTGGCGATCGAAGGCCAGGACGAGGACACCGCCGCGCGGGCACTCTGGCGGCTCGCCGGCTCCGACTTCGCCGCGACGCGCTGGGAGACGATCCGCCGCTGGTTCACCTGGTTCGAGCAGCGCGACGCCGGTGACCGGCATCCGAAGCTCGCCGCCTTCGCCGCCCTCGTCTCGGCGATGAACGGCGATGCGGGCGGCGCCGACCGCTGGGCGACGATCGCTGATCGGCATCCGGTGACGAGCGAGCGGGGCAGCGACGCGGCCTTCGTCGCCGTGAGTCGGGCGATCCTCGCCCGGCACGGCATGACGGCGATGGCCGCCGACGTCGAGCTGGCCGAGCGCCTGACCGACGAGCGCGATCCGTGGCGCGGCGCCGCGGTCTTCATGCTCGGCATCAGCCATCTGCTCCGCGGCGACAGTGCGTCCGCGGAGCGGTGGCTGACCGAGGCCGCGGCCCGGGCCACCGAAGGCCGGGAGATCTCGACCGCGGCGGCGCTCGCCCACGCTCATCTCGGCGTCATGACACTCGACCGGGGCGACAGGAACGCGGCGGAGACCCACGCTCGCCAGGCCCGGGCCATCGTGGCCGCTGGCGGGTTCGGCGAGCAGGGTGCGGCGGCGTCCGTCGACGCCCTGAGCGCTCGGATCGCGATGCTCCACGGTGCGACCGACCAGGCCCGGGCGGATGTCACCCATGCCCAACGGCTCCGACCCCTGCTGACGTATGCCCTCCCGTGGGTCGCGATCCGTGCGAGGCTCGACCTCATCCGCGTCCAGATCGCCCTGGCTGACGGCGGCGGGGCCCGGACCCTCCTGGGCGAGATCCGTGACATCCTGGCCCACCGACCGGACCTCGGGACCCTCATCGTTGAGGCGGCCGAGCTCGAGGACCGCGTCAAGGCGCTGCGAGGCGGCATCGTCGGGGCATCGACATTGACGCTCGCGGAGCTACGCCTCCTGCCGCTCCTGACGACCCACCTCTCGTTCCGCGAGATCGGCGCCCGGCTGTTCGTCTCGCAGAACACCGTCAAGACCCAGGCGATCTCGATCTACCGGAAGCTCGATGCGACATCGAGGGCCGAGGCGATCGACCGCGCCGTCGCGATCGGCCTGCTCGATGGTGGTCCCGCCTCGGAGCCTTTCATCCCGTCGGGGTGATGCCCGCGCGCACGTCGCGGGTGTGGGATGACACGGGCAGCGCACCCATGGCGCGTATGGGTCGGTGGAGCGTGGATGGCCGGATACGAAGAGCGCCTCCGGCGGCTCTCGATCAATGATGTCGGGTATCTCGATGCCATCCTCGGAGCCGGATCGGGCGACTGCTCGTGGGCCGACCTCGACCCGCGGTCGACCGCACTCGTCCGCCTCGGCGTCCTCATCGCTCTCGACGGTCCGGCCACGTCGTTCGACGTCGCCGTCTCGGCCGCCCAGGCTGCCGGTGCCACCACCGACGAGATCGTCGATGTCCTCGTCGTGGCCGCCCCGCTGGTCGGATCGGCCCACGTCGTCTCTTCCGCACCGCGGGTCGCCCATGCCCTGGGCTACGACGTCGATTCGGCTCTCGAGGCCGTCGATCCCGACACCGCCGTCGCTCGGCGCGACGGCGCGCACCCGTCATCCCCCTCGGATGATGCAGCCGGCATCGCTCGGGTGGCACACTTCACGACATCAGCGATACCAGCGACACCTGATCGGCGGTGACGCGCCGGGCGAACGCCCGAGCCGGCGTCCGCTGACGGACGATGGGTCGCCCGAGGGGCGATCCAGAAAGGAGCTATCCGTGGCGATCGGACCGGTCCAGTACATGGTGGTCGCGTTCCCGGGGAACAAGTTCAAGGGGGACATCGCGCCCGCTCTTGGCGACCTCGTGGACAAGGGCCTCATCCGGATCATCGACCTCGCCTTCATCCTGAAGGACGCCGATGGCAACATCACCGGCGGCGAGCTCGAGGATGCCGGCTCGGAGGTGTTCCAGGCCTTCCAGGCGATCGTCGGCGACCGCGGCCACCTGGTGAGCGAAGAGGACCTCTTGCACGTCGGCGAGCAGCTCGAGCCGAACTCGTCGGCGGCCCTGCTCGTCTGGGAGGACCTGTGGGCGACCGAGCTCAAGACGGCCCTCCAGGGTGCCGGCGGCGTGCTCGTCGACATCCAGCGGATCCCGGCCGACATCGTCGATGCCGCGGTCGAATGGGACGCGGAGAACCGCGCAGAGGCAGCGACGGCCTGATCGAGCCCAGCAACCACCGACGAACGTCTGACGACGAAGGAGACCCCACGATGATGATGCGACGCCGAGGCCCCGGCCTCGTCCGGGTGGCTGCCACGACGGCCGTCGTGGCCGGGACGGCCGGGGCCGTCAGCCACCATCAGCAGCAGAAGTACGCGAACAAGCAGGCCGACGCGGACGCTCAGCAGCAGGCCGCCTATGACGCCGGCGCTCAGGCCGCGATGCAGCAGGCACCGGCCGCGCCCGCGGCGCCGGCCGAGGACCCGACGACAGCCGAGCTCCAGAAGCTCGCCTCGCTGCACGCCTCCGGCATCCTGACCGACGAGGAGTTCGCCGCGGCGAAGGCCAAGGCACTCGGCATCTGAGTCCGGCGCGGCCCGCGGCCGCTGATCAGCCCCAGAGACGAGGACCCCGGCCGACTGCCGGGGTCTTCTTCGTCGCGCGCGACCGAGCGATCAGCTGGAGTAGCTCGACATCCGATCGCGATTGCCGAATGCGCCCCCACCCCAGGTCATGACGTCGAGGACCAGCCCCAGGCCGACGAGCAGCCAGTCCGCGGTGTCCAGGCCGCCTGGAGCGACGATCACGTAGGCCAGGGTGGCCCAGGGCACGAAGATGAACCCGAGCAGGCCGACGAACCAGCTGCTCCCGAAGGCGATGGCCCAGCGGGCCGGTTCGGCCAGCCACCACACGAAGATGAAGAAGCGGGGCCCGAACAGCGCGAGCACGCTGATGGCGCAACACATCGATGGTCTCTCCCTCGGTGTCTTCGTGTGGACCGGCGGCCCCTGGGCACGGCCACCGCCATGCCATCGTCGCCCATCATGCGGCCGGCGACATCATCCGCACCAGATGGTATGGACGTCGCGTCAGCCGGCCGATGGCATCGCCGGTGTCGGCGGGACGGGCGGCGCGCTCGGCTCGCCGTCGGACGGCCCACCTCCGCTCGGGTCGTCGTCGTGGGAGGGGAAGCGGCGGTCGCGCCATCCGGCGAGCCCGACCTTCGCCCCGTCCACGAGCGAGTACAGGACCGGGATGACGAGGAGCGTCAGGAACGTCGAGGTGAAGAGGCCGCCGATGACGACCGTGCCGAGCTCGGAGGCGATGATCGAGCCCTCGTTAAAGCCGGCGGCCAGCGGGATCAGCGCCAGGATCGTCGCGATCGCCGTCATGAGGATCGGCCGCACGCGGATCCGGCCACCCTCGATCAGGGCGTCATGGGTCGAATGACCCTCGCGCCGCAACCGTTCGACGAGATCGAGCAGCACGATCGCGTTCGTCACGACGATGCCGATGAGCATCAGCATCCCGATCAGCGCGCTCACCCCGATCGGCCGGCCGGTGACGTACAGCGCCGTGAACGCCCCGATCGTCGCCAGCGGCAGGCTGAACAGGATGATGAACGGGGTCACGAGGCTGTTGAAGGTCAGGACCATGAACAGGTAGACGAGCAGCACCGCCACGCCCATCGAGGCGAACAGCCCGCCGAAGGCCTCGTTCTGCTGGGCGGTGACCCCGGCCAGGCGGACCGAGACGCCGGCCGGGATGCTCCCGTCCGCGGTCAGAGCATCGATCTGCTGCTGGACCGACAGGCTGACCGCGCCGGTGTCGTCACTCGTGATCTCGGCCGAGACCGTGGCAGCGGGCGCGCCGTCGTAGCGGGTGATGCTGCCGCGGACATCGGCCTGCTCGACCGTCGCGACCGAGGCGAGCGGGACCTTCTGGACGGTGCCGACGGGCAGGGCCTTGAGCTCATCGAGCGACGATGTCGACGCCGGATCGAGCTGGACGACGATGGCGACCGGCTCGCCAGGCTGGACCGCCGCGCTCGTCGCCGTCGTCGGCGTGAGCGCGGCCCGGACCTCGGCCCCGATCTGCGCCGCGGTCGATCCGACGCCGACGGCCTTGTTCGGGTCGACGGTCACCTGGATCTCCGGTGTCGCCTCGACCAGGTCGCTCTTCACGTTGGCCAGGCCGGGGTCGTCCTGGAGGCTTGCGACGATCGCCTCGTTGGCCTGCTTCACGAGGGCTTCGTCCTGGGAGCTGATGACGACGGCCAGGTTGTTCGAGGAGAAGCCGGCGGCGGCGTTGACGGCCGTATCCCAGCCTTGGATCCGGATCGGCTCGAGCGCGGCGGTCGATCTTCGCCGTCTCGACGTCGAGGTCGACCGTCGGCGCCATCCGGACGGTCATCGTGGCGGTGTTGGGCGGCTGGCCCTGGAACGACGCGATGAGCGTCTGGAACGAGGTGTCGCCCTCGCCCGGGACACTCGAGGCGACGACCTCGATCTCGGGGAAGGTCTGCTTGTCGAGCAGGATCGCCTCGGCCTTGACGGTCTGGTCGAGGACCGCCTGCGATGACGCCCCGTGGGGCGGGATCACGGCGACGGCCAGGATCTTCTCCGATCCGGCATTGATGAACTGGGTCGGCAGCTGCGAGACGAGCGAGAGCGAAGCGAGGAACAGGACCGCCGCGATGCCCAGGACCGCCCAGCGGCTGACCCGGCTACGCAGGGCCAGGCTCACGAGCGGCGTGTAGACCCGGACCCAGAACGAGCGCTTGGGCTCGCCGTTCTCGTCGACCGCGATGGAGACCCGACCGATGAACAGGTAGGCGAGCACGGGGACGACAGTCAGGGCGCAGATGAGCGACGCCAGCAGGGCGAACGTGACCGTCAGCGCGAACGGCAGGAAGAACTGGCTGACGAGGCCGCCGACGAACCCGATCGGCAGGAACACCGCGACGGTCGTCAGGGTGCTGGCGGTGATCGCGCCGGCCACCTCTCGTGGCGCGCGGGTGACCGCGGTGAGTCGATCCTCCCCGATCGATCTGTGCCGATAGATGTTCTCGAGGACGACGATCGCGTCGTCGACGACCCGCCCGACGGCGACCGCCAGGCCGCCCAGGGTCATGATGTTCAGGCTGATCCCGGCGAGCTGCATGACGACGAGCGCGGTGACGATCGAGAGCGGGATGCTGATCGCCGCGACGAGCGTCGAGCGGATGCTGCCAAGGAACAGGAAGATCGTGAGGATCGCGAAGACCGCGCCGAGCCCGCCTTCGCGGAGCAGGCCGTCGCGGGACTCCTTGATGAACGTGGACTGATCGCTGACGGTCGTGACCGTCAGGTCGTTCGGGTGAGCTGCCTCGATGTCGGCGAGGGTCGCCTCGACCGCCTCGGCGACGTCGACCGTGTTCGCCGTGGAGGTCTTCGTGACGGTCAGGACGAGGGCCGGCTGACCGTTCGTCCGGGCGTAGCCGGTCGTCGCGACGCCCGACGACTCGACCGTCCCGAGCTCGCCGATCGTGACCGGCGTCGGCGTCGTCGGCTGGCCGGTCGGCCCGGTCGGCCCGGGCGTGGCACCGACCACGAGGGCCTCGGATCTGGTCGATCGAGGTGAACCGACCGATCGTCGTGACCGGGATCTGCGTCTCATCGGCCGACAGCTGGCCGGCCGGGAAGGTCAGGTTGTTCGCCTGGAGGACGCCGACCACCTGCTGGGACGAGATGTTCGCCGCGGCCAGCTTCTCGGGATCGAGGGTCACCAGGACCTGCTGCTCGATCCCGCCGGTGACGTCGGCGCGCGAGACGCCGTCGAGGCCCAGGATCTGGGGCACGATCTCGGTCCGGGCGATCTCGGCGACGGCCGGCAGGCCGTCTTCGCTGGTCGCGGCGATCGAGGCCACGATGACCGGCGACTGGTTGAGGTTGAAGGCCGATGCCGTCGGGTCGACCGACGGCGGCAGCTGGGTCGCGTCGAGGTTCTGCTGGATCTGGGCCAGCGTCTCCTTCACGTCCGTCCCGAACGAGAACTGAGCCACGACGAGGGCGACGGAGTTCGCCGAGGTCGACTGGAGGACCTCGAGCCGCGGGACGCCGGAGATCGCCCGTTCGATCGGCTCGGTCACCTGGTCGGCGACGTCCTGCGAGCCGGCGCCCGGATACGGCGCGATGACGCTGATGACCGGGAAGTCGATGTCCGGGAGCAGCTCCTGCTGGAGTGAGCTCCAGGCGGAGATCCCGGCGATGAACAGCGCACCGGCCAGCAGGAGCGTGACGCTCCGCTTGGCGATCGCGAGCTCCGACAGACGGCTCACTAGGCGTCCTTTCGTGTGGTCGCGGCGGCGCACATCCGCCGCGGCGGCCGTGAAGATCCGGACCGCCGACTCGACGACCACGAGGTCGTCGTCGCCGATCCGGTCCAGAAGCGTCCGCATCTGGCGCGAGTTCAGCTCGCGCATCCGCTGGAGGGTCGCGAGCCCGTCGGGCGTGACCGTCAGGACGACGTGGCGTCGATCGAGGGGATCGTCGGCGCGACCGACGAGGCCGGCCTCGACGAGCCGCTCGACGACCTCGCTGGCCGTCGAGGCACCGACGCCGAGCCGAGCGGCGAGCTCCGACAACCCGAGCCGGCCGGTCGTCGCGATGAGATACACGGCCTTCGCCTGGGACATCGTCATCGAGGTCTCGATGAACTCCGGGGCGTGCGACGCGGCGAGGAGCTGCATCATCTCGTCGAAGCCCGCAAGGACACGAGCGATGCGGTCGGTGCGACCACGCCCGTCCGGATCCATCGCCTCGCCCTCCGCCTTCGTTTCGTCCGCATCGCATCATTCGTCTCTGCCGAACTGTTCGGGAGAACCGACTATACCGCGATGGGCTGCGCCGTGCCACCGATCCTGGCCGGCGACCTGACCGGGGGAGCATCGACGACGGGCGTTACGTGACCGTCCGGAGATGTCCTGGAGCGGATCGGGTCGCCGCGAGCCGCAGCAGGCGCCGGGACGGCCGCCCGGAGAGGCCGGTCAGATGTCGCTGATCGCCTCGATGCGACCCGAGCGGACCGCGGCGACGAGGGCGGCGTGGTCGCGCTCTGTCTGATCGGCGTACGCGACCGCGAACCTGGCGATCGCCTGGTCGAACCGGTCCGAGGTCCCGAGATAGCCGGTCAGCGTCGCCGCGTCGCCGGAGCGGGCATGGGCCAGGGCCAGAGCCCAGCCGCACAGCGCCGCGTACCGGATGAGCCCGTTCGGCTTGACCTCGCCGGGCTCGAGCGTGACCGAGCCCTTCATGTCGCGGAGCTGGCGGACGTAGTAATCGGTCATCCCGCCATCCAGCCTGGTGAACCTCCCCCAGCCGAGAAAGATGTCCGGCGCGGGTTGGATGAGCCGCTGGCCGTCGACGACCCGTCGACCGTGATAGCCGGACCGACGCCCGGGCAGGTACGGCTGAAGGACCGATCGTGAGGCCTCCTTGACCTGGAGGAACAGGGGATCGCCCGCTCCGTCGCCACGGAGCAGGACGACGTAGCAGCGGGTCCCGACGCTACCCACACCGACGACCTTGAGGACGACGTCGACGATCGTGTACTGGTCGATGAGGTAGCGGCGGTCGTTCGCGAGCGAGGCGCGATAGCCGTTCAGCCACTCCTGGATCACGTCCTGCGCGGTCCGCTCGCCGGTCGGCGTCACCGGAGGACGCACGATGAGCGGCGGCGTCTCGATGATCCGGAACGCGCCGTCGATGAGCTCGGCCGTCTTCGCGAGGACCTGGATGTTCGTCCGGTTCCTGGCCTTGGCGAACAGACTCTCGGCGTAGCCCCGCTGTTCCGCCGGAAGGATGGCCAGGATCGCCTCGGACGTGACGTTCGAGTACCACAGGGCCAGGTGGCCGCTGTGCGAGTATTCCGCCAGGTGCTCCCGGTAGGAGCGGACGGCATCGGCGGCGGCCGCGACGGCCGCCGACTCGGGCAGGCCGAGGAACCGCCCGGCCACGACGATGCTCGCGGCGAGGCGCTTGACGTCCCACTCCCACGGCCCGGGGAGCGTCTCGTCGAAGTCGTTCATGCCGAAGACCAGGTTGCGCTCCTGGGTCCCGAAGACGCCGAAGTTCAGGAGATGCGCGTCGCCACAGGCCTGGACGGTCAGGCCGGAGCGGGGCGTCTCGGACAGGTCGGCGGCCATGACCGCCGCCGCGCCGCGCAGGAACGCGAACGGCGACGCGAGCATCCGCCCGAACCGGATCGGGACGTACTCGGGCAGGCGGGAGACGTTCTGCCGCTCGAGGAGGCTGAGCGGGTCGGGCCGGTCGAGCGCAGGCCGCCAGTCCCCATGGGACGTCCGCGGCACGCGCTGGCGGATCTCGCGACCGGCAGCGAGACGGTCCTCGCGACCGAGCGTCGGCGTGCCCGGACCGGCGCGGATCAGCTGGCGCTCCTCGACGTCGACCATGGCGGCATGGTAGCGAGCAGACGAGGGTCCCGCTCCCCTACCATCGGCCCCTTGTGACCCTGCCACGGATCGTCTCGGCGGACGTCGCCCGCCGCTATCTCGCGCTGCATCACTTCCTGGCGCCGGCGCGCTCGCTGCCGCCCGGGCCGGCCAGCGTCATGGCGGTCGTGGACCGCTTCGGGACGCTCCAGTTCGACCCGATCGACATCGCCGGCCGGAACCACGACCTCGTGCTCGCGTCGCGCGTCGAGGGCTATCGACGCGACATGACCGAGCAGCTGCTGTACGTCGACCGGGTCCTCTACGAGACATACAACAAGAGCCTCTCGATCGTCCCGACCGCGGAGCTGCCGCTCTATCGGATCACCTGGGACCTGAACCGGGCGGAGCACGAAGGGGGCGCCTTCGACGAGCACGCCCCGCTCGTCGAGGAGCTGCTCGAGCGGATCAGGGCGAGCGGCGCGATGAGCGCGACCGACGTCCCGGCGCGGGCCGCGATCGACTGGTACTGGCGCCCGACCAACCAGGTCCGGGCCATCCTCGAGGCCCTGGCGGAGGCCGGCATCCTCGGGCTGGCGCGACGGGACGGCAACCGTCGGATGTACGACCTTTCGGAGCGGCTCTTTCCGGCCGAGCTTCTGGCCGAGCGGCGGACCGAGCCGGAGCAGCGCCGTCACAAGCTGCTGTCGCGCTATCGGGCCCACGGCCTGCTCGGCGCGAGCGGGCCGGCGGAGATCTGGCCGGGGACCGGCAAAGCGCCCGAGCGGGCAGCCCGCCGGGCCGAGCTGGTCGCCGCCGGCGCGATCGTCCCGGTCGAGGTCGACGGCATCCGCGGCAGCCGCTACGTCCCCGCGACCGAGCTCGATCGTCTCGCCCAGGCCGAGGCGGAGATCGCGGCGGGCAGGCCGCCCGGTGGCAGGCCGCCGACGGTCGCATTCCTCGCCCCGCTCGACCCGCTCGTCTGGGACCGGGACCTGCTCCGGAGCCTGTACGCCTTCGACTACATCTGGGAGGTCTATGTCCCGGCACCGAAGCGCCGCTGGGGTTACTACGTCCTGCCGCTCCTGTTCGGCGACCGGATCGTCGGCCGGATCGAGCCACGCGCGGACCGGGCGACCGGGATCCTCCGGGTCATCGACCTGTGGTGGGAGGACGGCATCCGACCGCTCGACGAGCCGGGGCTGGTCGAGGCCCTCGCGGACGCGCTCGCGTCACACGTCGCGTTCACCGGGATGCGACGGCTCGCCGTGCCGCGGACCGGCCGTCACCGCGACCTGGCGGTCCGGCTGAGGTCGTCGCCTGCGACGGCGGCGCTGCTCGCGAGTCGGGGCCCGCGGCCTCGATCGCGGGCTACGGCAGGACGGTCAGGGTGATCGACCAGTCGCTCACGTTGCCTGCCTTGTCGCGGGCTCGCCAGCGGTACTCGTAGCGATGGCCGACCGTGCCCGTCCGGATCGACGAGAGGACGGTCGCCCACCACCCGAAGCTGGCCCACGGCCCGCCGTCGACCCGACGCTGGATCTCGACATCCCGGAGGCCGCTCGTCCGTGACTGGAGCAGGACATCCGCCGCCGTCCACAAGAGGGACCAGCTCCTCGATGTGCCGATCTGTGGTCCGAGGATTGGCGCAGCCGGGGTGACGACCGGATCGGAGAGATCCGGACCATCGATGAACACGGCCGTCCAGTCGTGGATGCCCTTCGTATCGATGGCCAGGCCGACGCCGATGTAGTTGAACGATGTCGAGAGGACCAGCGCCCGATGCGGCGGCGAGCCCATCCAGCCGGCATCGGTGATGTGGACGGTGTCGTCGAGCGACTGGTAGCTGTCCCAGGCGATCGCCTCGCCGGTGGAGTACCAGCGAACCCCAGCCGCCGCCAGGGCGTCGACCCAGGTGTCGCCATCCGGCTCGGTGTGGCTGAAGTAGTGGTTCGTCGCCATGTCCGCGGAGCGCTGCCCGGCGATGACCTGGAGCCTCGAGTCGACGCGGAGGGCGACGAGACCGGCCTTCGCCCGCTCCGCATTGAGCGCCTTGACGAGCGCGGATTCGGCGCCGTCGATCGTCGTGATCGTCGCCGCGCGGGTCGGCGTCGCCGAGGCGAGGAGGACGACGAGCAGGCTGAGCACGACAAGGCCCACGACGACTCGGGCGGAGGCGCGCGGGGACGCGGGCAGGGTGCGACGGATCGAGAGATCCTGCATCACGAACGACCGTAGGCCGGACCTCGGGCGCCGCCCACGGGAAGAGGGTCATGGTCTCTCCGCCGATGGTTCGGTGACAGACCGGACATGTCCGCCACGGACCCATCCGGACTGTGGAAGGATTCACCGGCGACCCGACCGACCCACCGCCGCACTGGAGGACCCCATGGCCGTCGTCCGACACGCCGAGGCCACCTGGCGCGGAGACCTCGTCTCCGGCGCCGGCACGATCGACTATGTCAGCAGCGGCGCGTTCGCCCGCATGCCCGTCACCTGGAACGCCCGAACGGACGACCACGGCGGCAAGACGTCGCCCGAGGAGCTCCTCGCCGCTGCCCACGCAGCGTGCTTCTCGATGGCCTTCGCCTCGCGGCTGGCGAAGAACGGCACGCCCCCGGAGAAGCTTGAGACGAAGGCCGCGGTGACCTTCGACAAGGGCGAGGCCGGTTGGAGCGTCGCCTCGTCGGCGATCACCGTCCGCGGCACCGTGCCGGGCTGCGACAGCGGGACGTTCGTCCGCCTGGCCGAGGACGCCAAGGACAACTGCCCCATCTCGCAGGCCCTCAAGGGCAACGTCGCCCTGTCGGTCGAGGCGACCCTCCTCTGAACCGACGCCGATGACATCCGACTCGACCGGGCCCGCGGCCGACGTCCCGTCCGAGGGAGCGATCGGCGAGACGGCTCGGCCGATGTTCGAGGGCCACGGCGTCATCGAGCTGGTCGGCCCGGGCGCCGAACGGGCCGAGTGGGCCCGCGAGTTCATCTACGGCGCGATGACGGTCGTCATCGTGCTCGCCGGGATCTCCTCGATCGTGACCGACCAGATCGACGATGTGCGGGCCGCCGCGATCGTCTTCGTCGGTGCCGGGGCGACCTGGGCGGCGCACTCGTTCTCCGAGATCATCGGCCTCCGGCTCGCCGGCGTCGCGACGGACGGCCGTCACCTTGTCGAGGCGATGCGGCATGCCTGGCCGATCCTCGCGGCGGCCGTGCCGGCGACGGTCGTCATGCTCCTCGCCGAGCTTGGAGTCTGGCCGAGCGAGTTCGCCATCGATCTCGGCTACGTCATCTCGATCCTCATCCTGGCCGGCGCCGGCGTCATGGCCGGGCGAGCGACCGGCGTCGGTAACGCCCGGGCCGTGCTGTGGGGGCTGGCGAGCGGCGCGGTCGGCGCGGCGATCGTCGCCGTGGAGCTCTGGCTCACCCACTGACCGGCGGACGAGGCCATCGGGAGCCGACCCGATCAGCCGCCGATCGCGAGGATCCGGAGCGGGTTCTCGATCGTCAGTCGGTCGATCATCGGGGCGTCGATGCCAGCGTCGCGAAGCCGTGGCAGGAACGTCTCCTGGAGATACGTGTAGCCGTGGCCGCCGAAGGCGGACAGCTGGCTGTCGTGACAGACGTCCTGGCTCAGCAGGATCCGGTCGCCGAAGCCAGCCGCGAGCAGCTCGCCGAGCAGCCGGATGATCCGCGGCTCACCGTGCCGCTCCAGCGGCGTGAACGCCATCCCGAGGAAGTCGAACTCGAGGTTCGCGCCGCGCCTGCAGATCTCGAGGTGGTGTTCGAGGCGAGGGTACGAATCGGCGTGGCCGATCACGACCCGGCCCGGGTCGACGCCCTCCTCCTCGAAGACGCCCAGCTGGGCCAGCCCGACCGCCGACTGGACGCCGTGCGTCGTGATCGCCAGGCCGGTCCGACGGGCGGCCCGAGCCGCGGCGCGGTGGACCCGCTCCTCCAGGGCGGACAGCCACGGCTTGTCGGTCCCGATCTCGCCGATGATCCCGGCCCGGACCCGGCTGTCGCCGACCCCGACCTCGACCTCGCGGACGAGCTCGTCGGCCAGGTCATCGACGGTCCGGCGGTCGATCCGCGCCTCCGGCGGGTAGTACGCGGTCCGATACCAGCCGGCACCCATGACGATCGCGAGGTCGGTCGCCTCGGCCATCCGGGCGAGCCGGGCCGGGTCCCGGCCGACCCCGGGGAGGGTCAGATCGACGAGCGTCGTCCCGCCGAGCTCGCGGTATCGACGCAGCTCCGGCTCGATGATCGACGGGTCGTCGGTCAGCTCCCAGTAGTCCCAGCGGTTCGGGATCTCCCAGAGGCCGATCCGGGTGTGCTCATGCGGCAGCGTGAACGCGAGCTCGGAACGGGGGACGTCACCCAGGACGGTCCGGACGTACGGGCCCTCGATGGTCCCGTACGGCTGCGGCGTCACGCAGCGGGACTCACGACGCGAGTCGCGACGCCGGGAACGCCGGCTCGCCGGCCAGGCTGAAGGGTCGGGCGTCGGGCCTCGGCACCGTGGGTCGCGCCGGGGCATCGGCCGCGGCGAGGATCAGCTCGAGGATCGCGAACGCGCGCCGCTCGGCATCTGCCCGGGTCCACGACTCGCCGGCCTCGATGCGCTGCAGCAGCAGGCCGTCGAGCAGCGCGCCGTAGGCGAGCGCCGTCGCCTCGGGGTCGAGCCAGGTCGGCAGCTCGCCCCGCACGAGGCCCTCGTGGAGGAGCATCTGTCCCACCGTCGTCAGCTGCTGGCGGCGGCGCTGCAGCATCTCGCGGACCGCCGGAGCGGCGTCGATCTCGGCCCACGCCTGGACGAGGTACGTGGCCGAGCCCGGCAGGCCGTCCCCGGTCGGCTCCATCGTGTCGAGGAAGAACGCGATCGCGATCGCGAGCCTTTCCGCGGTCGAGCCCCCGACGGCCAGCCGGTCTGCCAGCTCGCCGAGGCCCTGGCCGCTCGACAGGTCGCAGGTGGCGAGGAACAGCTCGTCCTTGCCGGAGAAGTAGGTGTAGATCGCGCCGACCGACAGGCCGCTCGCCCGAACGACATCCTGCATCGTCGCCCGGTGGTAACCGCGCTCGTCGAAGACCGTCAGCGCGGCCCGGATGATCCGGTCGCGGACGTGCTGCTCATGGGCGGCGGAGACGCGGGGCATGAGGGTCGGTCTCTCTCCGGAACGACAGAAAACGAATAGTCGTTCGAAAGTCTAGCGCGGCTCGTCAAGTTCCCGCGTCTTGACAAAGCGAATGACCATTCTCTATGGTGACGCGGAACACACGTCGTCGCCTGGAAGGGATCCGCGTCATGTTCTCCCGCTGGGGTGCCTTCGTCTACCGGCACCGCCGACCCGTCGCCCTCCTTGCGGTCGCCGCGGCGGTCGTCGCCGTCGTCTTCTCCGCCGTCGCGCCCGGCAAGCTCTCGAGCGCCGGCTGGCTCGACCCCAGCTCGCAGTCGGCGAACGTCTCCGACCGGCTGGCGACCGAGTTCGACGCCGGACGTTCGAGTGTGATCGTGCTGTTCCACAGCGACGCCTTGATCGACGCGACCTCGCCCGCTTTCCAGGCGGCGATCTCGACGACCCTCGCGCCCCTGGCGAACGACCCCGACGTGGCCGACGTCGTCGGCTATGCCCAGACGAGCGATCGTCGGTTCATCAGCACCGATGGCACCGCGGCGTACGCCATCGTCCGGCTCCAGACCGACGACGAGGGCTCGCTCGACGTCCTGCCGCGGATCTGGTCCGAGCTGACGCCACCGGCCGGGACGACGATCCAGCTCACCGGCTACGCGCCGCTCCAGGAGGACAGCGCGGCGCAGTCCGAGGCGGACCTGCGCAACGCCGAGACGGTCAGCCTGCCGATCGCCCTGCTGATCCTGCTGCTCGTCTTCGCCTCGATCGTCGCGGCCGGGATGCCGCTCCTCGTCGCCGGGCTGGCGATCCCGACCTCGCTGGCGATCATCTTCGCGATCGCCCATGTCGCCGAGATGAGCATCTACGTCTCGAACATCGCGACGATGCTCGGCCTCGCCCTGGCGATCGACTACTCGCTGTTCATCGTCAGCCGGTTCCGAGAGGAGCTTGCCCGCGGCCGCTCGACCGCCGACGCGGTCGAGAAGGCGGTCTCGACCGCCGGCAAGGCCGTCGTATTCAGCGGCCTGGCCGTCTCGATCGGTCTGATGAGCCTGCTGCTGTTCCCGGCCTCGGCCATCCGGTCGATCGGTGTCGGCGGCTCGGTCGTCGTCCTCTGCTCGGTCGGCTTCGCGCTCACCTTCCTGCCGGCCGTCCTCGGCATGCTCGGGCCGCGCGTGAACGCCCTGTCGCTGCGGACGCTGTTCGATCGGATCCGGTTCGCCCTCGGGATGAAGAGTCGCGAGCAGGCGGCCGTCGCAAGCGCATCGCGCTGGGAGCGGATCGCCCACGGCGTCATGCGCCGACCGGTCGCCGTCCTTGTGCCGACCCTCGGGCTGCTGCTGCTGCTCGGCCTGCCGTTCCTCCGGATCCAGCAGGGTGTCCCGGACGCCGCCGCCCTGCCCGCCGGGCTCGAGAGTCGCGACGCATACGTCGCCATCCAGCATCAGTTCCCCGCCGGCGAGATCTCGCCGATCATCGTCCTGGCCGACGTCCAGGGCGATCCGACTTCGGCCGCGAACGCCGCAGCGCTGGCCCGCTACGCGACGGCGCTCGCCGCTGTCCAGGGCATCGACCGGGTCGAGGGCGCGTTCGTCCTGACCGATCCCGCGACGGGCGCGCAGTCCACGCCGGAGCAGGTGGCGCAGTTCTGGTCGGCGCCGGACTCCGCCCTGACGCCGGACCTCGCCGCGGCCCGTGAGCAGCTCCGGGCGGCGTACATCGCCGGCTCGACCGTCCGGTTCGACGCGACCAGCCCGCTCGAGCCGGCCCAGCCGGCCGCCACGGGCATGATTCCGACCATCCGCGGCCTCCAGGCCGGCGATGGCATCACGACGAGCGTCGGCGGCGCCGCCGCGATCGGCAAGGACTTCCTCGACTCGATGCAGGCCCGGGCTCCGTATGCAGTCGCGGTGACGCTGCTCGTGAGCGCGCTCGTCCTGTTCCTGCTCTTCGGGTCGGTCGTCATCCCGATCAAGGCCGTCGTCATGACGCTGCTGTCGATCACGGCGTCGTTCGGGGCGATGGTCTGGATCTTCCAGGAGGGCAACCTGTCGGGGCTGTTCGCCTTCGATCCCCTCGGCTACACGATCGCCGGCAACCCGATCATCATGTTCGCGGTCCTGTTCGGCCTGTCGATGGACTACGAGGTCCTGCTCCTCTCGCGCATCCAGGAGTCGTACCGCCGGACCGGGGACAACACCGCCGCCGTCGCCGAGGGCCTCTCGAAGACCGCCGGCGTCATCACCGGCGCGGCCCTGATCATGGCGACCGTCTTCCTGTCCTTCGCCCTGGCCGAGACGATCACCATCAAGAGCATCGGCGTCGGGATGGCCATCGCCGTCCTCATCGACGCGACGATCGTCCGGGTCCTGCTGGTCCCGGCGACGATGCGGCTGATGGGCAAGTGGAACTGGTGGGCGCCCGGGCCGTTCAAGCGGTTCGCCGACCGGCTCGGCTTCGACCACGTCGAGGACGACGAGCCGGGCGGGTCCGACGGCGAGTCCCGCTCGCCGGTCCCTGTCGCGGGGTAGCATCTCGGCTGCGATGGCCGGACAGGGATCCACCTCCTCTTCCGACAGCGGGTCGGGCGGCCCACCATCGGGCGCCCCTCCGCCGGGCGCCCCTCCGCCGGGCGCCCCTCCCCCGCCCGACGGGGTGACGCGGCTCGGGCCCGACAGCGGCGGCAAGCCGCCGGAGACACCGTTCACGTACCGCGAGTGGTCGTGGTCGTCCGAGTCGGCGGCGCGCGGCGGGCTGCCGTTCCTCGGCGTCTTCCTCGTCGTCTTCGGGGTCCTGCTGTTCCTCCAATCGGTCGTGCCCGGGACGTCGTTCTGGTCGTGGCTCGCGCTCGCGATCGGCGCTGCGTCACTCATCGTCTACGTCTCGCGGCGGCGGGCCCCCGGCAGCGGGTTCCTGCTCTGGATCGGGGTGATCCTCGTGGCCGTCGGGCTGCCGTCGCTCCTGGTCGCGGCCGGGCTGCTGCCCGAGCGGGACGGCTGGAGCACGCTGTTCCTCGGCGTGGCCCTGGTCGTGCTGGGGCTCGTCCGTCGGACGCGGCCGGGCGTGCCGGCGTCGGTCTGGATCGGCGGGATCCTCGCGATCATCGGGCTCTCGGAGACGGCGCTCCTGCCGAACCTCGGTGACTACCTGCTGCCGATCGCCATCATCGGCATCGGGGCCGCGCTGGTCCTCCGCGCGGTGGCGTTCCGCCAGACCGGCTGAGGGGTCCTCGGCCTGCCGCGGCCGGCGCGGAGCATCCAGGGCGGGCCCTGGAGCATCCAGGGCCGGCCCGTGCACGCCGGGGCGGGCCCGCGCACGCCGGCCGTGCGCGTGGACGCAGGAAGGCGACCCACGGGCAGTCTCGAGTCCCTTCCAGCCGCATGGCGCACGGCTCCCGTGCGGATCAGCGCACGACGTGGTCGTCATGCGCCCATCGGCCGTCGTCGTGTGACCACTCGCACGCGCCGCGTGCGCGGAGCGATCGGCTCGAGGTGCCCGTTGTGCGTCAGGCCGGCGAAACGACGGAGTTCAGATCCCGGACGCCGCCCCGACCTGCTCCGCGAGGCCCATCTCCGTCGATCTGACGGACTGATGCACCGATCGAGGGAGCCAGGCGACATGACCGCCGCATCTCCGTCGTTCTGCTGATCTGCTGCACGCGACGCCTCGGCGCGTCGCGCGTATGGCGCCGATGCCGCGGTCAGTCGAGGATCGCGAAGGCGCGGACCGGGAACGTCGGGACGGCGCGGATCCGTGGCGGGACGGCGAAGAATTGCGGGTCCGTCGCGCCGACCAGTGCCTCGAGGTTCGTCAGATGCTCGACGATCGGGATGCCGGCGGCGAGGAGCCCGGTATGCGCCGGTCGCTCCCCCGTCGAGGTCGGGTCGATATTCAGCGAGTCGATCCCGACGAGCCGCGGCCGGGCCGCCACGAGGGCCTCGACGGTCTCGGCGGTCAGATGCGGATGCCCCGTCGCGTACGCTGGCGTCCCGAAGTGGCGCGACCAGCCGGTGTGGAAGAGGACCGCCTGCCCGGACAGCGGCAGCCCGGCCAAGGCCTCCGGCCCGATCTCCGTCAGGGAGCCGGTCGAGATGAGCGTGATCGGCACGTCGACGACCGTCTCAAGCGCCAGATCGGCAAGGTCGAAGCCATCGGAATACCGGTGGAACGGTGTGTCGAGGTATGTGCCTGTGTTGCCGGCCAGCTCGATCCGGCCGATGAGGAACTCCGTGCCGGGCGCGTACCGCGAGCGCGAGTCCTCGCGGGTGAGGACCGCTCCGACGACCGGACTCGGGATCCCCGGGTAGGTCACGAGCCCTTCGCGGATCTCGTGGCTGAGGTCGACATACCGGCTCATGGTGCGGCGAACGGGTTCCGGACGGTCACGGATCCGTACGCGACGCCATCCGCGAGGTCCTCGGTGAGGAGGATCCGACAGCCGGCGACCTCGGCGGCCCGGATGATGAGTGCGTCCCAGTAGGAGATCCCCCATTCGGAGCTGCCGATGATCGCTGCCTGGACGAGCGGACCGTCGATCGGGACGACCGCCAGCTCGGCCATCCGTTCGACCATCGCCGCGGCCTCGACCGGTGCCAACGGGGTAGCCAGCTTGCGCGTGACAGTCACGAAGAATTCACCCAGGACCTGTCCCGACACGACGTGGCGTCCACCCCACGGGGCGTTCAGGACCTCGAGTGCTCGTTCCTGTCTGATCGGGTCGGAGGTGTCGACCCCATAGACCCAGACGTTCGTGTCAACGAAGGACGCGTCGGTCATAGAGCTCCTCGCGGGTCCAGGTTCGGCCCTCGGGTCCGCTGCTCGCTCTGCTCTGGCGGGCCAGTTCCACGAACTGCCTGCGTGCGGCAGCTTCGCGGGTTTCGTCGGCGTAGCGTTCGAGGTATTCCCGGACGACGGCATTGACCGAGGTCCCTGCCTCGAGCGCCTTGATCCTCGCCCTCCGTAGGACGACGTCGTCGATCGCGAGTGTCAGATTCGCCATCGTTGCTCCGACCCGTGTAGCACGGGTCCAGTGTTACACAGGCTTGGTCGGTCGGTCAACGATCAGGCGCCGGGGGTCGCGGCGGCCACGGCTGCGTCGATCGCGGTGGCCAGCCCATCGACGATCGCCTCGAGCTCCGCATCGGTCACGACGAACGGCGGCCCGAGCAGGATCGCGTCGCCGTCGACGCCGTCCGCCAGACCGGTCCCGCTATAGAGGAGGAGGCCGTGCTCGCGGGCCGTCCGGACGATCGTCTCGGTGACGCGCGCGGCGCGCGGGAACGGCTCGCGTGACTCGCGGTCGGCCACGAGCTCGATACCGACCATCAGGCCCCGACCACGGATCTCGCCGACAGCTGGGTGGTCGCCGAGCCGCGCGCTTAGCAGGGACCGCAACCGCTCGCCCTTCAGTCGCGACGCCTCGACGAGATCCTCCGTCTCGATGATCCGGAGGACCTCTCGGGCCACCGTGGCGCCGACGACATGGTGGCTGTACGTGAACCCATGGACGAACGCCCCCGGCGCGGACACGACGTCCGCGACCGCCGCCGACGCGGCGACGAACCCGAACGGCCAGTAGCCCGACGACGCCCCCTTCGCGGCGACGAGGATGTCCGGGCGCACGCTCCAGTGGTCGACGCCGAACCAGCGTCCCGTCCGCCCGAACCCGGTCATCACCTCGTCGGCGATGAGCAGGACGCCGTGGCGACGACAGACATCGGCGATCGCCGGCCAGTACCCGTCCGGCGGGACCGCGGCGGCGAGCGTGGCACCGACGATCGGCTCGGCGACGAACGCGGCGACCGTCCCGGGTCCGGCCTGCTCGATCGTCCGGTCGAGCTCGGCCGCGAGCTCGTCGGCCGAGCCGAGCGCGTTCGACCCAGGGTCTCCGTCTCTGTATGGGTAGGCCGCGCTGACGTGCCGGAACCGGCCGAGCCACGGCTCATACGGTCGGCGCAGCGGCCGCCGACCCGACAGGTCGAGCGCGCCCAGGGTGTTGCCGTGGTAGCTGCCCCAGCGGGCGATGACGATCGCCCGGTCCGCCTCGCCGCGCGCCAGGTGGTAGGACCGGGCCATCTTCAGGGCCGACTCGATCGCCTCCGAGCCGCCGGAGACCGGGTAGATCGCCGGGTCGTCGAGCGGCAGGTGAGCGCCGACCTCGCGCGCGTACGCCTCCAGAGGCTCGCTCGTGAACATGCTCCCGTGGGCATAGGCGAGCGTGCCCGCCTGGGCCGCCATCGCGTCGGCGATGGAACGCCGGCCGTGGCCGACGCTCACGACGACCGCCCCGCCGGCGGCATCGAGATAGGCCCGGCCGTCGGCGTCCCAGATCGTCGACCCCTCGGCGCGGACCGCCACAGGCGGCGACGGCACCGAGGCACGGGAGAAGACCCGGCCGCTCATCAGGCGCCCGGCGGGATGGGAATCACGATCGCGATGGTAGCGGACCCGCCGGCACCCTCCGGTCTTGACCCCGTCTTGATGCGCGAGGCGGTATCGTGCCCGCGCCATGCGCCTGCTCATCGTCGAGGACGAGCTCGACCTCGCTGCGGCCATCGCGACCGGACTCCGGCGCGAGGGCTACGCCGTCGACACCGCCGGAACCGCCGCGGACGCCCGTGAGCGGCTCGACGACGTCGCCTACGACCTCGTCTGCCTCGACCTGAACCTGCCCGACGGTGACGGCCTGTCGATCTGCAGGGAGCTCCGCGCCGGCGAGCTCGGCCCCCCCGATGCGGTCCCGCCGCGCGTCCTCATGCTCACCGCCCGCGATGCGCTTGACGACCGCGTCGGCGGGCTCGACGCCGGCGCCGACGACTATCTCGTCAAGCCGTTCAGCTATGTCGAGCTGGGCGCTCGGGTCCGGGCCCTGCTGCGTCGTGACTCCGCGAACAGCGGGGCGACCATCGTCGCCGGCTCGCTGATGCTCGATGCCGCCCGGCACGAGGCCCGCCGCTACGACCATCGCCTGGATCTCACCCCGAAGGAGTTCGCCCTCCTTCGCTATCTGCTGCTCCACCCGGGCGAAGTCATCACGCCGGAGCGGCTCCTCGAGCACGTCTGGGACGAGCACGCCGACCCGTTCAGCAACACCGTCCGGGTGACGATCAGCAACCTCCGCCGCAAGCTGGCCGAGGCGGGCCCGGGCCAGCCGATCGAGACGGTCTCGGGCGTCGGCTATCGGCTCGAGGTCGAGGCCGAGGTCGCATGAACGGCCTCCCATCGGCGCTGCGATCCGTCCGCGTCCGGCTGGCCGTGCTCGTCGCGGTCGCGCTGCTCGCGACCGGCAGCGTCCTGGTCGTCTTCCTCAACGTCGCCCTCGACTCGATCACCGCCTCGATGGCGCCGACCCAGACGAGCTCGCTCCAGACCGAGCTGCTCCGGATCCTGGGCCAGGGGCTGGGCGAGCTCGGCGTCGGCGACCTCGGGCTCCAGGACATGGCGGCTGCGGACCAGGCGATCCTCGACGCCCAGCAGGCGGCCCGCGAGCAGACGCTGGCCCAGGTCCGGACCGTCTCGATCGCAGCGCTCATCACCCTCATCCCGATCGGCCTGACGATCGGCTGGGTCATCGCAGGTCGCGTCGTCCGGCCGGTCGGCCGGATCACGAGCGTCGCCCGCGAGATCGAGGCGACCGACCTGTCGCGACGCATCCACCTCGGGGGTCCGCCCGACGAGCTGCGTGACCTGGCCGACACGTTCGACGCGATGCTCGACCGGCTGGACCGCGGCGTTCAGGCCCAGCGGGCCTTCGTCGAGGACGCGTCGCACGAGCTGCGGAACCCGCTCGCGGTCATCCGGACGACCCTCGACGTCGCCCTCGAGGAGCCGGACGACGCGGAGGGCCTGCGCCACGCTGCCGAGGTCGCCACGGCGGACCGCCGACCGGATGTCGACGACGGTCGACGAGCTGCTCGCGTTCGCCCGCGCGAGCGCCCAGCCCGCACGGACGGGCACCGTCGACCTTGGCGAGGTCGTCGCCGAGGTCGCCCAGGAGCACGCCGCGATCGCGGCCGCCGGCGGGGTCCGGATCGAGTCGGCGGCCGCTCCCGGGCTCCGGACCGAGGGCGACCGCGATGCCCTGAAGCGGGCCCTCGCGAACCTGGTCCTCAACGCGGTCCGTATCGCGCCGGCCGGGACGACGATCCACTGTCGCGCCGGTCGGGCCGGCGGCTGGCTGTGGTGCGGTGTCCGTGATGCCGGCCCGGGCATCGCCCCGGACGACCAGCCGATGATCTTCCAGCGCGCCTGGCACGATGGGGGGACCGGCGAGCCGGGCGAGGCACGCGGCATCGGACTCGCGGTCGTCCGGCAGATCGCCGAGGCCCACGGCGGCGCGGTGAGCGTCGCCTCGCGCCCGGGCGCGGGCGCGAGCTTCGTCATCTGGCTGCCTGACCGGGCGATGACCGGCACGGCATCGGCCCCGCCGGACGACCTCCGCTCGATCCCGGACCCGCTGTGGAGCCTCGGCGCCCCGACCTGACCGCGTTCGGCGAACCCCCTTTACACCGTCGTTATCCCGCGCGAACGCCCTCGTTAGGGTGTGGTCTCTAGCCTGCCGGCTCACGACTCGGACCGTGACCGGAGGCTTCCATGGACGACCCCTACGCCGGCGGCGATCGCCAGCACCGCACCTGGCGCGATCTGCCGCCATCCCCGCCGATCGAGTGGCCGGCTGCCACACCGGCGGCGATGCCCGCCGCGGCCGATGCCGTCACCCCGCCGGCAGCGTCGCCGCGCCGCCGGCCGAGCAACGGCCGGATCGCCGCGATCGGCCTGCTGATCGGGGCCTTCGCGATCGTCGCCGCGGGCCTGTTCGCCGTCAGCCCGAACCTCGGCAAGCTCCTGCCGGCGGCCGCGGCCGCGAACCCGACCCCGGGCAGTGGCGGCACGACCGATGAGCCCCTTGCCGATACGGCCGCGAAGATCCTCCCCTCGGTCGTCCAGATCGAGACCGGCCAGGCGATCGGCTCGGGCTTCGTCGCCGCGCCGGGCGGGCTGATCCTCACCGCCTCGCATGTGGTCGGGACCGCGAAGTCCGTCACGCTCCACCTCAACGACGGCAGCCAGATCGACGGCACCGTCGTCGCGGTCGACAGCACGGTCGACACCGCGGTCATCAAGGCCTCCAAGACCGACCTCCCGCCGCTGACCCTCGGCGCGCTCGCCGACGTCCGGGTGGGCCAGACGGCCATCGCCGTCGGCAGCCCGTTCGGCTTCAGCCAGTCCGTCTCGACCGGCATCGTCAGCGCCCTCGGCCGGACGGTCCCGACGCCGATCGGCACCCTCAACGACCTGATCCAGACCGACGCCGCGATCAACTCCGGCAACTCCGGCGGCCCGCTGGCCGACAAGGAAGGCCGCGCGATCGGCATCAATACCGCGATCGCGAGCACGACCGGCGGCAGCGACGGCGTCGGCTTCGCGGTCCCGGTCGACCAGGCCAAGACCGTCCTCGACAAGGTCATCGACGGCTCCTGGACGTCGGCCGACGACAAGCCGGCCCAGGAGTCCGCACCGCTCGGCGGCCTCGGCGACCTGTTCGGCCCGAACGGCCCGCTGGGCGACCTCTTCGGCGGCCAGGGCGGCTCCGGCGGCTCCGGCGGCTCCGGCGGCTCCGGCGGGTCCGGCGGCCAGGATCCGAGCCTCGACCAGCTTGGCCCGCTCCTCGACCAGCTCTTCCAGCTGTTCGGCGATCAGGGCTTCGGCCTCGATCCGAACCAGACGCCGACGAACCCCGCGCCGGACGCATCGCCGGCGCCCGACAACGGCGGGACCGGTTCGACCGATCCACTCGACAGCCTCATGCAGCGCCTGCTCGACGAGCTCCTTCAGAACGGCGGGAACGGACTGTTCCCCCAGAACGACGGCGGCTCGAACGGGACCGCGCCGAGCAGCTTCCAGGGAGCCACGAAGTGACCACCGATCTCGCCACCGCCCGCGTCGGGCAGGTCCGCCACGAGCTGGGCCGCGTCATCGTCGGCCAGCACCGGGTCGTCGACCGGCTGCTCGTCGCCGTACTCGCCGACGGCCACGTCCTCCTCGAGGGCGCGCCCGGCCTCGGCAAGACGCTCCTGCTCGCGACCCTCGCCCGGATCCTGGGCGGCACGTTCAACCGGATCCAGTTCACCCCGGACCTCATCCCGTCCGACATCGTGGGGACGCGGATCTATCGGCCCTCGTCCGAGGTCTTCGAGGTCGAGCCCGGACCGATCCTTGCCAACGTCGTCCTCGTCGACGAGATCAACCGGGCTCCGGCCCGGGTCCAGTCAGCGCTGCTGGAGGCGATGGCCGAGCGGCAGGTGACCGTCGGCGGTCGGACCTTCCCGATGCCGAAGCCGTTCCTGGTCGTCGCGACCCAGAACCCGGTCGAGTCCGAGGGCGTCTACCCGCTGGCCGAGGCCCAGCGCGACCGGTTCCTCATGCGGATCCCGGTCGACTACCCGACCCCGGCCGAGGAGCGGGCGATCGTCGCCCGGATGGCCGACATCCCGCCGGAGGCGGCGAAGCTGCTCGACCCGGCCGACGTCGTCGAGCTCCAGGCGGCCGCCCGGACCATCGCGATCGATGAGCCGACCGTGGACTACGCCATCCGGCTGGTCCTCGCGACGCGGGACCCGATCGCCCACGGGCTGCCGAAGCTCGTCGGGTTGCTCGACTACGGGGCCAGCCCTCGGGCGAGCCTCGGCCTGGTCCGCTCGGCGCGGGCGATGGCCCTCATCCGCGGCCGCGACCGGGCCGTCCCGCAGGACGTCTATGACGTCGCCTACGACATCCTCAACGCCCGACTTGCGTTGTCCTACCGAGCGCTGGCCGAGGGCTTCACGATCGACGACGTCCTCGTCGAGCTGCTCTCGACGGTGCCGGCGCCGTGGGGCGTCGTCGCGACGCCGCAGTACGCGCCGCCGGCGATGCAGATCCCGCAGCAGCCGGTCTACCAGCAGGTTCCGACGCAGCAGCCGGCCCCGGCGCCTCAGCCGGTCTATCAGCAGCCCACGTATCAGCAGGTTCCGGCACAGCAGCCGACCTACCAGCCGATGCCGGACCAACAGCCGGTCTACCAGCAGTCACCGGCGCCGCAGCCGGTCTACCAGCAGTCACCGGCGCAGCAGCCGGTCTACCAGCAGGTTCCTGCGCAGCAGCCGGTTTACCAGCAGCCCGCCCAGGTCCAGTCGCCGGCACAGCCGATCTCGGCGGCCGTCGCCCAGCCGGCCCGGATGACCGTCGCCACGGCGCCGGTCGAGCCGCCTCCCGCGTCGGTCGCTCCGATGGCCGCTCCGGCGTCAAGCGCGGACATCCCGACGAAGGTCATCCCCGGCGACCCGGGCGCCCCGGGACGGTGACCGGCACGCCCACGGCGGCCGGCCTCGGGCTCCCCGAGCGGCTCCGCCGGATCGAGCTGGCGGTCGACCGTCGGGTCGTCGGTCGGCGCGACGGACGTCATGCCTCGCTCGTCCTCGGTCACGGGGTCGAGCCGGGCGACGCCCGTCCGTACGAGCCGGGCGACGACGTCCGCCGGATGGACTGGTCGATCCTCGCCCGGACCGGCGAGGCCTACGTCCGCGATGCCGTCGCCGAGCGCGATCTCGACGTCGCGATCCTGGTCGATCGCTCCGGCAGCCTCGACTTCGGGACCGTCGGCTGGCGCAAGGGCGACCTCGCTACCGCGGTCGCGATGGCCCTCGCCGGGCTCACTGTCGCAGGCGGCGACCGGGTCGGCGCAGTGCTGGCGGAGCCCGACGGCCTGCGGGTCGTGCCCGTCCGTGGCGGCCGCCGCCACGTCATCGGTCTGGCGGGGGCGCTCCAGCGCTCGTCGCTGGGCGGGTCGGTCGACCTGGGCCGGGCGATCGACGGCTTCAGCCGGACGATGCGGCGGCGCGGTCTTGCGATCGTCGTCTCCGACTTCGTCGGGCCCGTCTCGGCCTGGTCCGCGGCGCTCGGTCGTCTCGGCCGGCGTCACGACCTCATCGCCGTGGAGGTGATCGATCCGCGGGAGCTCGCGCTGCCCGACGTCGGTCTCCTCACGGTCGAAGACCCGGAGACCGGCCGCCAACGCACGATCGACACCTCCGACCCGCGGTTCCGCGAGCGCCTCATCGCCGAGGCGGATCGGCGACGCGGCGCCACCCAGTCCGCGATCCGGCACGCCGGTGCGACCCACGTCCGCGTCCGGACCGATCGCGACTGGACCGTCCCGCTCGTCGCCGCCCTCGCCGAGCGCCGGCGGCGTCGCGGCCCGGCCTTCGCTCGACCCACCGATGGGAGCTCCCGATGACCTTCCTCCCGCAGGACTTCCTGTTCCTCGCTCCCGAGCGCCTGATCCTCGTCCTTCTGCCGGCCCTGCTGCTCGGGGCATACCTGGTCCGCCAGCGGCGCCGAAAGGCGTACGTGGTCCGGTTCACCGATCCCGATCTGCTCGATGCGGTCGCGCCGAAGCGGCCGGGTCGGCGACGCCATGCGGTCGCCGCCGTCTACCTCGTCGCGGCCCTGCTCCTCGTGGTCGCGGCGGCCCGACCGGCGTTCGCGACGGAGATCCCGAACGAGCCGACCGTGGTGCTCGCCCTCGACGTTTCGCTCTCGATGGAGGCGACCGACGTCCAGCCGAGCCGCATCGCGGCCGCACGGGACGCGGCCCACGCCTTCGTCGCGGTCATCCCGGCCGGGGTCCGTGTCGGGCTCGTCGCGTTCGATGGGAATGCCCGGGCCGTCATCCCGCCGACGACCGAGAAGACGGTCCTCGATCGAGCGATCGACCGGCTGACGCTCGGCCCCGGGACGGCGATCGGCGAGGCGATCTACTCGTCGCTCGACCTGCTCGATGATCCCTCGGCGGACGGCACACCGGCGCAGAGCTCGGACTCCGGCTCGGGCGCGGCGGCCGAGAAGCCAGGCGCGATCGTCCTGATGTCCGACGGCGACACGACGATGGGTCGTCCGAACGGCCCGGCCGCCCAGGCCGCCGCCGCGCGGGGCGTTCCGATCAGCACGGTCGCGTTCGGCACGGACAACGGCACAGTCACCGTGGACGGCCAGACGGTCCAGGTCCCGGTGAACAAGGCGGCCCTGAAGCAGATCGCCTCGACCACCGGCGGAAAGGCCTTCGAGGCGGCATCGGCCGAGGAGATCAAGTCGGTCTTCGAGGATCTCGGCAAGGGCGTCGGGACCCGGACGGAGCCGAAGGAGATGACCGACCAGCTGGCGATGCTCGCGCTCGGCGCGGCAGTGGTCGCGGCGGTCGGGTCGCTCGTCTGGTTCAGCCGGCTGCCGTAGGCCCCGAAGCCGGCGGCGTCTGAGCCGTCGGCCTGGGAGCCGGCAGCTGCCGGCCTGCGCGGCGTCGGTCGCGCGCGGGCTCGATCGCGGGCTGATGGGCGCGTCCAGGTCGGCCGCGCGTGGGCACGACCGCGGGCCGATGCGCGCGTCAGTGGCCGCCGATGCACGCGTCAGTGGCCGCCGATGCACGCCTGGTGTGCGTAACGGCGGACGAGCGGGCGGGTGTTCGGCCCGACGCGGCCCTCGTCCGTCGGATCGCTCGCCTGGCGTGCAGGACGTCGGTCGAAGGCATCGTCTGGGGGGCATGAAGTCAAGGGTCAGGCGTTCCTCCGTCGATAGGCACGCCTCGTGTGCATCGTCGGGCCGAACGTCGGGCCGGGCCCCGGGCAGAGGACCGTCGTCGGGCCGGGCCGCGTCGGGCCGGGCCGCGGGCGGAGGACGAGCGTCGGGCCGGGCCCCGGGCGGAGGACCGTCGTCCGCGCTCATGCTGGCTGGGACGACAGAACGGCGGCGATGATGCACCGCTGGATGTCAGTCCGCGCCCGAAGAGGCTGATCTCCGTCGGTCGGTCGCGCCATCACGGAACAACGGACAAGGCGCAGATCTGGCCGGATCGTCCGGGCCGACGGGACGCATCTCCGTCGTTCTGCTGATCCGGCGTACATGCGCAGGCGCCGGGACGCTCCGGAGCGAGGCTCAGAACGGCGGCGGATCGCCCCCCAGGCGGTGCCGCGCGACGAAGGCCGCGGCCTGGGCACGGCGCTCGAGGTTCAGCTTCGAGAGGATCGACGAGACGTAGTTCTTGACCGTCTTGTCCGAGAGGAAGATCTCGGCCGCGATCTCCTTGTTCGTCTTGCCCTCCGCGACGAGCAGGAGGATCCGGCGCTCCTGGGTCGTCAGCCCGGCCAGCTCGTCGGGCTGATCGTTGTTCGCGATCCGGCGGACCCGCTCCAGCACCTTCTCGGTCACCGCCGGGTCGAGAAGCGACTCGCCCCGACCGACGGTCTCCAGCGCCGCCACGAGGTCCCGCGCCCGGACCTGCTTGAGCAGGTAGCCCGAAGCCCCCGCGATGATCGCCGACAGGACCGCCTCCTCGTCCGGGAACGAGGTCAGCATCACGACGCGCGTCTCGGGCAACTCCGAGCGGATCTCGCGGCAGGCCTCGATGCCCGAGCCGTCCGGGAGTCGGACATCCATCACGACCAGGTCGGGCTGGTGGCGGCGGGCCTGCTCGACCGCCTCGGCGACGGTCCCGGCTTCGGCGACGACCTGGAACTCGGCTCGCCGATCGAGGAGCGCGACGAGTCCTTGCCGGACGACCTCGTGGTCGTCGACGACCAGAAGTCGGAGCGGCCGGATCGGTGTCTGGCGCTCGTCTGTCACTGGACCCCTCCTGGTAGGCGGACGACGATCGTCGTGCCGGCGCCCGGTCCGCTCTCGATGCTGACCGAGCCGCCCCGCGAGCGCGCCCGGTCGCTGATGTTCACGAGACCCCGGTGGACCGCTGCCCGCGGCGCCGCCGGGTCGAAGCCGCGCCCATTGTCCGCGACCGAGAGGACCAGGTCGTCGGCGTCCTGACGGAGGGCGACGACGACCTGGGTCGCTCCGGCATGCCTGGCGACATTCGAGAGCGACTCGCGGGCGATGTTGATGAGCTCGGCGTGTTCCTCACCGGAGAGCTCAGGCGCCCGACCATCCGGCAGCTCGAGCTCGACGTCGATCGTCGTGGTGAGCCGGAAGTCCTCAGCGAGCGCCGCGAGCGAGGCACGCAGATCCTCTGAAGCGGTCAGGTCCGGCCGAAGCCCGAAGATGAAGTCGCGGATGCTGCGGATGGTCAGGTTGATCGACTCGATCGCCCGGTCGACCCGGGCGGAAGCGTCGGCCGGGCTGTCGTCCATCAGCTCGGGGACATCTTCAAGCGAGAGCGCGACGGCGTAGAGGCTCTGGATGATCCCATCGTGGAGGTCCCTGCCGATCCGCTCGCGTTCGTCGACCACCGCGAGCTTGCTGACCTGCTCGTGAAGCCTGGCGTTATCGATCGCGATCCCGGCGTGGCGAGCGAACTGCTCGACGAGCTCCTGGTCGGCGAGCGTGAAGCCGTCGCCGGCGGAGGCGTCGATCTTTTCGGTGAGATACAGGTTCCCGACCGATTGGCCGTGGACGACGATCGGGACACCGAGGAACGAGTGCATCGGTGGGTGCCCGCCCGGGAAGCCGACGCTCCGGGGATCGGCCGCGAGGTCGACGAGCCGGATCGTCCGGCGCTCTTGGACGATCGCCCCGAGCAGGCCACGGCCGCGCGGCAGCGGGCCGATCCGGGCGCGTTCCTCGACAGTCAGGCCGGCCGTGATGAATCGCTCGATCACGCCCTGCTCATCGACGATCCCCAGTGCGGCATAGCGTGCCCCGACGAGGTCGCGGACCCGGTCCACGATCAGCTGGAGGACCCGCTCGACGTCGAGGACCGAGGCGATCGCCCGGGTGGCGTCGTCGAGCGCCGCCACCCGGGCGGCGAGCGCGTCCGCGACCGGATCCCCGGTCGCGCTCGCCGTCCCGACCGGCAGGGGCCCGGCTACACGGCTCGTGCCGGCGTCCGTCGTCTCCATCGGTCCACGGAGCGTAGCACCGCCCGGACCCACCGCAGGCCGGTCGGCCCGCGGGACTGGGCCGCTGGTCACTTGAGGCGGCCGATCGATCCACGCAGGATCCGGCCATGCAGACGATCGATCGAGCCGTCCACGTCCCCGCTCCCGTCCCGGACCCGGTCCCTGGCGACCCCGACCGCCCGGATGAGGCGGGCCTGTCGCGGCGCCGCTTCCTGCGAGGTGCGGCGGTCGCCGGCGGCGGGATCGTCGCGGCGACGGTCGCGGCCTGCACGCCTGCTGCCGGTGCGGGCTGGTCCTTCTATCCGACCCCGACGGCCGGCCAGGGCGCCCCGTCGGCCAGCCCGGCGGCATCGAGCGCGGCGGCCTCCGCGACCCCCGCCGCCAGTGCCGCAGCCTCGGCTGCCGCGTCGGCCGCTCCATCGGCCGGAGCGTCGGCCGCTCCGTCCCCGTCCCCGGCCGCCTCGCTGCCACCCGGCTGGTCGCAGCACGACCTGGACTCGAAGGCCAAGGTCGACCGCTTCCTCGCGGCCGAGTACGACACGCTCACGGAGATCCCGAACGTCCCGCTCGAGCCCGTGCTCGACGGCGAGACCAAGGTCTTCCGGCTCACGATCGAGGACATCCCGGCGCATCGGATCGACGCGGTCTCGGCCCCGGTCGCCGCCCTCGGCTACAACGGCACGTGGCCCGGCCCGCTCCTCAAGGTCGTCGAGGGCGACCGCGTCCGGGCGATCTTCACGAACAAGCTCAACGAGACGACCGGGGTCCACTTCCACGGCCAGGCGCTCCCGAACGCCGTCGACGGTGTCCCGATGATCACCCAGGACCCGATCGTCCCCGGCGGCGAGTGGACGTATGAGTTCACCGCCGGGCCGTCGGGCTCGCACATGTACCACTCCCATCACAACGCCACCGACCAGGTCGGCCGGGGTCTCCTCGGGGCCTTCCTGGTCGAGCCGAAGAAGGTCGCCGACCGCTTCACCCAGAGGTTCGGGACGACCCAGGACATCGTCTGGATCAGCAACGACCAGCTGGGTGGGTTCACGATCAACGGCCGCCAGTTCCCGGCCACGTTCCCGATCGTGGCGACCCTCGGCGACAAGATCCATATCCGGTTCATGAACGAGGGCGTGATGACGCATCCGTGGCATCTCCACGGGACGCCGATGCACGTCAAGGCCCGGGACGGCTACGACCTCGGGACGGCGGCCTTCACGTGCGACACGCTCGGGGTCAACCCGGGCGAGCGCTGGGATGTCGTCGTCGACTGCGACAACCCCGGCGTGTGGGCCTTCCACTGCCACATCCTGCCGCACGCCGAGGCGATGACCGGGATGTTCGGGATGGTCACCGCGCTCATCGTCAAGGACACTGCGACCGCGGCGGTCTTCACGGAGCCGCCGGTCACCGCGAGCGCCCCCTCGGCCGTCGTCGTGCCACCTGCGGGCGCCTCCTCGACCGCCGTGGCGGTCGACGCGGCGGTGACCGAGGCTCGGGCCCTGAGCCGAAGCACGATGATCTGCTCGATCCCGCCATCGGCTTGACGACGATGGTGATGGACTCGATCGGCCACGGCCGCATCCTCCTCGCGACCGACCTGTCCGCGTCGGCGGCCGGGGCGACGGAGCGGGCCCTCGACCTCGCGGCGGCGCTGGGTTCCGACCTGATCGTCTTCAGCGTCGTCGATGCCGCGAGCCTGCGACGGTCGAGCGGCCATGGCGACCGGCGGGTCGACCAGGTCCGAGCCGAGCGCGAGGCTGCGGCTCGGATGATCGTCGAGCGCGGCCGCCGCCGCGGCATCGCCGCCTCGTTCCTCATCTGGCAGGGCGAGGCCGCCGAGTCGATCGTCGAGGCCGCCGGGTCGGAGCACGCCGATGTCGTCGTCGTCGGGAGCCGCGGCCGCGGCGGCGTCGGGCGGTTCGTGGCGGGCAGCGTGTCGGATCACGTCGTCCGGCATGCCCCGTGCGCGGTGATGGTCGTCCGGCCGACCTCGAACGCGGCGGCGGCCTCGCCGGCGTAGGACGCGGAACGGCGTCGGTCCCCCGACCTGCGACCGAGGGACCGACCCGAGGAGCGTTCCTGGCTGAGCGGTCCTACTGCGCGTTGACCGTCACGCTCGTCGCCGGGCCGAGCGTCGGCCCGCCGGTCGTCCCGCCGTTCCCGCCGCTCGCACCGGGCGAGGCGTTCGGACCCCGGAAGCCGAGTCGCCCCGAGAGCTGGACCGAGACCGACGATCCGACCGTCACGTCGCTCTGCGTTGCGCCCGACGCCTTCTGGTACGTCGTGCTGGTGTCGAGCGGGATCGTGACCGACCGGCCGTTGATGTCGAGGGTGATCGAATCGGAGGTCACAGCGGTCACGTTCCCGCTGATCGTCACCCCGCCGGCACCCAGGAACCCGCCGGCTCCGCCCTGGCCGCCGCCCGCGCCACCGTTCCCGAAGCCGCCGCCGTTGCCGTTCTCGCCGTTCCCGAAGCCCGGGAACTGGCCGTTGCCGAATCGTCCGGCCGCGTTGGCCGAGGCCGGCGCGGTCATCCGCCCGACGGCGAAGGCGAGGCCCCCGATGGCGACGACGAGGGCGACGCCGAGGACGACGTTGAGGACCCGTGCGCTGCGGCCCTTCGGCTTCTCGGCGGGCGTGGGGACGACCGGCGCGAGGATCGGGGTCGGCGGCATCGGCGCCGCGGCGGCCGCGTACGGGTAGGCGCCCGGTGGCGGCTCCGACGACGCGGGCGGCGGCGGGAGTGCCGGGCTCGGCTGCTGCGGCGCGGCCGCCGGGCTCGGCTGCTGCGGCGCGGTCGCCGGGCTCGGCTGCTGCGGATCGACGGGCGGCTGACCCGTCGGGTCGATCGGCTGGTCCATCTAGGGACTCCTTTGTTACTCGTATCGGAGGGCGGCGATCGGGTCGAGGCGCGCCGCCGTCCGGGCCGGCCAGACGCCGAAGACGACGCCGACGAGGAGGGAGAACGCGACCGCGACGACGATCGTCACGGGGTTGAAGACGAAGCCCCAGCCGGCGATCGCGCCGATGAGGGCCGACACGGCGACACCGGCGACGATGCCGATGAGCCCGCCGAGGACCGACAGGGTCAGTGCCTCGACGAGGAACTGGGCGAGGATGTCGCGGCCGCGTGCGCCGACCGCCTTGCGGATGCCGATCTCGCGGGTCCGCTCGCGGACCGAGACGAGCATGATGTTCATGATCCCGATCCCCCCGACGATCAGCGAGATCGAGGCGATGCCGGCCAGGAGGATCGTGAGCAGGCCGGTGACCGAGCCGACCGTCTCGAGCAGCTGGGCCTGGTCGGCGATCGTGAAGTCGGCTGTGGCGGTGGCCGAGAGCCCGTGGCGGGTGCGGAGCGTCGAGTCGATCTCCGCGGTGACCTGGTCGACCTGATCCGCGGTCGCGACCGAGACGCCGATCGAGCGGACCGAGTCGCCGCTGAGGAAGTGGTGGTCGACCGTCGTGATCGGGATGAGGACCTGGTCGTCCTGGCTGAACGGGCCGGTGCTGCCCTTGGGCTGGAGGATCCCGACGACCTGGAACGGCAGCCCGCCGATGCTGATCGTCGAGCCGACCGCGGTCGCGTCGAGACCCAGGTCATCGGCCGTCGTCGCGCCGAGGACGGCGACGCGGAGGCCCGCGTCGACCGCGGGCGTCGTGAGGAACGAGCCCTGCCAGACGGTGTAGGCCCGGACCATCGCGTAGTCGGCGGTCGTCCCGACGATCGACGTCGTCGTGTTCTGGCGACCGGCGACGACCAGCGCCTGGGTCGAGCGCTCCGGCGCGACCGCGGCGACGCCGGCGAGCTTTCCGAGGGCCGTCGCGTCGTCGAGCGTCAGGGTCGTCGCAGAGCCGGCGGCGCCCCGGGTGAAGCTGCTCGTGGAGCTACCGGGGTTCACCGTCAGGAGGTTCGTCCCGAGACCCTGGAGCCGGCTCGTGATGCCGCTCGTGGCGCCCTGGCCGACCGATACGAGGGCGACGACCGAGGCGACGCCGATGATCACGCCGAGCATCGTCAGGATCGACCGCAGCCGGCTCGTCCCGAGCCGACCGAGGGCCAGGCGGATCAGCTCGCGCGGGCTCATGCGACGAGGAGCCCGTCGCGGACATGGATCTGGCGCTCGGCCACGGCGGCGACATCGGCGTCGTGGGTGATCAGGATGATCGTCCGGCCCTCAGCGTGGAGCCGCTGGAGGAGGTCGATGACCTCCGCTCCCGACGCGCTGTCGAGGTTGCCGGTCGGCTCGTCAGCCAGGATCAGGGCCGGATCGGTGACGATCGCTCGGGCGATGGCGACCCGTTGCTGCTGGCCGCCGGAGAGCTGGGACGGCTCGTGGTCGAGACGATCGCCGAGACCCAGCCGCTCGAGGGCCGCCCGCGCCCGGGTCGCTCGTTCCTTCCGCCCGACGCCCTGGTAGAGGAGCGGCGTCTCGACGTTCTCGAGCGCGCTGGTCCGCGGCAGCAGGTTGTAGCTCTGGAACACGAAGCCGATCTCCCGGCTCCGGAACCGCGCCAGCGCGTCGTCGTCGAGAGCCGCGACGTCAGCACCGTCGAGCACGTAGCGGCCGCCGGTCGGGCGGTCGAGACAGCCGACGATGTTCATCAGGGTCGACTTGCCCGAGCCGGACGGGCCGACGATCGCGAGGAACTCGCCGCGCCCGACCCGCAGGTCGACCCCCCGAAGGGCCGCGACCTGGACCTTGCCCAGGTCGTAGACGCGGCTGACCGAGCGGAGCTCGATGAGCGGTGCCGGTGGGTCGGGCTGCCAGGTCGGGAACGGCCCGGGTCCCTGCCAGGATGCGTTCGGAGGGACTGCCGCCCCGGTCATGGCTGGCCGCCGCCCTGGGTCACGACGCCGCCGTTGCCGCCAGCGCCGCCGCCGTTGAACCGACCGTTGCCGCCGCCGAACCCGCCGCCGCCCAGGCCGCCGCCGCCGAGCCCGCCGAACCCGCCGGTGGCCGTCGTGCCCTGGCGGCTCGAGGCCGTCCCGATGACGACCGTGTCACCCTCGGCCAGGCCGCTCGTGATCTCGGCCAGCGAGGAGGTCGTGAGCCCGACCTCCACCGAGCGGACCTCGGCCTGGCCGGAGCTGTCGACGACCCGGACCGTGTAGGCGCCCGAGGCGCCGCCGAGGGCGATGCTCGGGACGGCGATGACACCGGTCGCCGAGGCGGTCGTGATCGAGACGTCGGCCGACATCCCGGTCTTCACGGCATCGGGAGCGTCCTTCAGGGTGACCGTGACGCTGTAGGTCACGACCGACGACGTCCCGCTGTTCGCCGCGACCGGATCGATGGAGGTAACGGTCCCGTCGACCGAGCTCCCGGTCGCCGAGATCGAGACCGTCGCGGCCTGGCTGACCTTGAGCGCGGCGAGATCCGTCTCCGCGAACGAGGCCGTGACCTGCATCGGTCCCGCCTCGACCTCGATCGCATCGCCCGACGGCGCCGCGATCCCGGTGACGAGCGAGACGGAGGTGACGACGCCATCCGACGGGGCGGTGATGGTCGCGCCGTCGAGCGTCTGCTGGGCCGTGGCCAGCTGCGACTCGGCACTGGCGACCGCCGCCTGGTCCTGGGCCAGCTGGGCGTCCGTCGCACCCTGCACGCGGGAGGTGTAGGAGTTCCGGGCGGAGGTGAGCCCGAGCGAGGCGGCCGAGACGCTCGACGCGGCCTGGTGGTTCGAGGCCGTCGCCCGGGCCTCCGTCTGCGACAGGTTCGTCTTCGCGTTCGTGACCGCCGTCTTGTCGCGGGCGATGACGTCACCCGGCTGACCGGACTTCCTGTCCGCCGCCAGCTGCGCGTTCGCCTGGCTCAGCGCCTGCTTCGCCGCCGTGATGCTGAGGTTGTTCTGGCGGACGGTGTCGGTATAGCTCTGGCGCGCCACGGACAGCTGATGCGAGGCCTGGTTCACCTGGTCCCGGGCCACGGCGCGATCGGCTGATGTGATGCCGGCTTCGTCCTCGGTGAGCTTCGCCTGGGCGGTCGCGACGTTCGCCTGGGCGATCGAGACCTGGAGCTTGGCATCGGTGTCATCGGCCACCGCCAGGACCTCGCCCTTCGTGACGGCGTCGCCGACGGTCACGTCGACGCGGCTGACCGTCCAGGTCGTCGATCCGCCGCCACCCGACGAGCCGTCCGTCGCCGAGCTCGATCCGGCGATGACCGCGTCGCGCCCGAAGGCCAGGCCATATGTCGCGCTCGGGCCGACGGTGCCGGTGGCGACCGCGGACGCGATGACGTCCTCGCGGGTCGCGACGGCGGTGATGAATTGGGCGCCGTCGGTCGAGCCGAACGTCGGTCCGAAGACGACGAAGCCGGCGGCGCCGACGCCGATGGCGAACAGCAGCACGACGGCGAGGACCTTGAGTCGCATGCGCCCTTCCCTGTCGATCGATGGTCGGCGCGCCCGCGTTCGGCCGGCAGGAGGCGCGCCTCGAAGGCGATCGTCGGGTCGGAGTCTGAGATGGTCATGAGAGATCGCGGGGTCGGGCGGACCCGGCGTCAGGCCGTGTAGGCGCCCTCGGGGTCGAGCTCCTGCCGGATGAGCCGCAGCTCGTCCGGGGTCGGGGCGGGCGTCTCGGCGAGGGTCGGGCTGATCGCGGGCGACCAGCCCATCGTCGCCCGGACGTCATCGAGCGTCGCGCCCGGATGGAGCGAGTCGAGGCGCATCTCGCCGGTCTCGCCGAAGTGGTAGATGCCGAGGTCGGTGACGACGACCGACGGTCCGCGCCCGAGCCAGCCCTGCTCCCGTCGGATCCGCTCGCTCTGCTCGGCGCCACCAAGGTTGCCGGGGCTGGTCCGGAAGTCGATCCGGTCGACGAAGCTGCGGGCGCTCTGGCGCATGATCACGAAGACCTGGCGGGCGTTGATCGCGATCTCGCACGCCCCGCCACTGCCCGGGAGCCGCGTCGTCGGGTGGTCGTACGACCCGATGACCGTCGTGTTGATGTTCCCGAACCGGTCGATCTGGGCGGCGCCGAGGAAGCCGACGTCGACAAGGCCGCCCTGGAGGTAGAACGCGAAGAGCTCGAACATGCTCGTGACAGCGGTCGCTCCGGTCACGATCGTCGGGTCGCCGATGCTCAGCGGCAGGCGCGCCGGGCGGGCCCCGAAGACGCCGGCCTCGTAGACCAGCTCCATGTCCGGGGACACCGTCCGCTTCGCCAGGTTCACCGCGATGTTCGGCAGGCCGACCCCGACGAAGCAGACCCGCTGGCCGGCGAGCTCCCGGGCCGCGGCCACGATCATCATCTCGGTCCGGCTGAAGCCCACCCCACCGTCGCTCATCCGTACGTCCCGTAGTCGACTTCGCCCGACGGCGCCGAGCCGGGCCGGAGCTCCGTCCGTCGCTCTGGGCCGAGCTTGGCGAGGTACTCGGCCCGGCCTTCGACGCCGTGGACCCACTCCCGGAGCCAGCGTCTCCGTGCCCTCGGCCGACCGGCTGATGGCGTCCCATTCGCGATAGAACCGGTTGTCGCGGTCGTAGGCTCCCTGGACATACGAGGGGTGGGCGCCCCAGGGCTCGACGACGACCGCATCGACGATGAGTCCCGGGATGATCGTCCGGTTCGGGTCGGCCCGGATGACGTCCTCGGAGACGACCTCCTCGACGACGACGATCACCCGCTCGGCGGCGAATGCCGCCTCCTTCTGGCAGCCCAGCAGGCCCCACACCTGGGTGTCACCGGCGGCCGAGGCACGCTGGGCGTGGACGATCGTGACGTCCGGCTTCAGCGGCGGGACGGCATAGACCGTCCCGTCGCCGTAGGGCGACTCGATCGGCCGGATCAACGGGTTCGCGACCGGCAGGTCGGTCTCGAAGTACGAGCGGATCGGAAAGAACGGCAGGTTCGCCGCGCCGGCCGTGTAGCGGGCCACCATCCCGAAGTGGCTGTACTCCTCGAGCTCGAGGCTTGCGGCGTCGCCTTCGGTCACCCGCCGGATCGCGTGGAGCCCGCCGACACCGGGGTTGCCGAGCCACGAGAAGACAAGCTTCCGAGCGACCCCGGCCGCGACCATCTGGTCGTAGATCAGGTCGGGTGTCATCCGGCAGAGGGTCAGGTCCCGGCGGCCCTGGCGGATGATCTCGTGCCCGGCGGCGAAGCTGATCAGGTGGGTGAAGCCCTCGATCGCGACCGTGTCGCCGTCGCGGACGATCGCCGCGATGGCGTCGCGCATCGACGCGACCTTCGAGGTGCTCACGCTGCGTGGTCGCCGGTGGGCAGCCGGACCGGCCGGATCAGCCGGCCGACTCGGGGACCGGGTCGAACAATCCGGCCGCCGCGCCGCGCTCGACCTCGCCGACCGCCTCGGCTCGATGGGCCACGACGTGGGCGACCGACTCGCTGAAGATCCGGACCGCGGTCGTGACCTCCGACTCCGTCACGACGAGCGGCGGGCTCATCCGGACGCAGTCGTCGCCGGCCTCCAGGACGAGCAGTCCCCGGTCGAAGCAGGCCATCTGGACGGCCTCGGCGGTCTCGCCGGAGTCGAACTGGATGCCGATCATCAGGCCCTTGCCGCGGACCTCCTTCACCCGGTCCGGGAACCGTTCGACGAGCGGCCGCAGACCACGCATCGCCTGGTCGCCGCGGACCGCGGCATTCGCGACCAGGCCGCCCTCGAGGAGCTTGACCGTCTCGAGCAGCGCGGCGAGCGCGACGGGATTACCGCCGTACGTGCTGCCGTGCGCACCGGGGCCCCAGGACATCAGCTCGGCCCGGGCGATCATCGCCCCGATCGGCATCCCCGAGGCGATGCCCTTGGCGGTCAGGACGATGTCGGGCTCGACATCCCAGTGCTGGATCGCCCACATCCGGCCGGTCCGGCCGGCGCCCGACTGGACCTCGTCGGCGATCAGCAGGATCCCGTGTCGGTCGCAGATCTCGCGCAGCCGCGGCAGGAAGGCGTCGTCCGGGACGACGTAGCCGCCCTCGCCCTGGATCGGCTCGACGATCACGGCGGCGAACTCGTCGGCCGGCATCAGGCGCGTGAAGACCCGGTCCTCGAGCTCGTCGAGGCCCTCGCTGCCGAACGGGACGTGATAGACGCCGGGCAGCAGCGGCCCGAAGTGGGCGTGGTACTTCGCCTTGCTCGCGGTCAGGCTGACCGCCCCGTAGGTCCGGCCGTGGAACGCGCCAAGGAAGGCGAGGACGTTCGGGCGGCGGGTGTGATAGCGGGCCAGCTTCAGACCCGCCTCGACGGCCTCCGCACCGGAGTTGCCGATGAACGCCCGGACCGGGCCGGACATCGGCGCGATCCGAGCCAGCTCGGCCGCAGCCTCGGCGTAGATCGGCAGGTAGAAGTCACTGGCGCTCATAGTGGAGCAGCTCGGACGCCTGCTCCTTGATCGCCCCGACGACCCGCGGATGGGCGTGGCCGGTCGAGTTCACCGCGATACCGGCGGCGAAGTCGAGGAACAGGTTGCCGTCGACGTCCTCGAGGGTGCTGCCCTCACCGCGCGCGGGGACGAGCGGATAGGCGCGCGGGAGGCTCGGACTCGTCCAGGCGTGGTCGAACTCGATGTGGGCGCGGGCCTTGGGGCCCGGCAGCTCGGTCACGATGTCGGGGACGGGTCGAGCGGCGCGATCGGCGGTCACTGGGCCTCCACGGCGGTCACTGGCCTCCTCGGCGGGCAGGCGGACGCATAGGTTTTATGCAGAGTGGATACTCGGAGTATAGCCGAGCGCCCGGCTCGGACACGGGCCGAAGGTCCCGGTAGCGGCCGCCGAGCTGCCCCCGGTCGAAGGCGCGCTGCGGCCGATCGGAACGAGCGGCCGACGCACGGATGCCGTGCGTACTGGCACAGGAGCGGAGGGCGGACGCCGGGGAGCGGTCCGGGTGCATCGCTCGATCGCTGGATCGCACGCCGGACGTGCGGCACGCCGCACGACGGCCATCCGTTCACTCCATCGCACCGAGCTCGTGCGTCCACTCGCACGTCCCGCGTGCGGCGGTCGCCGGTAGCGGACTGGCGGATCCGGGGGCGGCGGATCCGAGGCCGGAGCGGAACGACCCGGCGCCGGGGCGACGCCGGGTCGTGGGGGGGTAGCGCGGTCAGGCGGAGGTGGTCGCGCCCCGCGGGAGCCAGCCCGGCTCCGGCTCGCCGAACGCCTCGACGAGGTAGTCCCGAGACGCCTCGACGTCTTTGCGTGGTCCGGCCAGGGAGGCCTTCAGTCGGAAGTCCTCCTTGAGGATCTCGCCGTCGACGAAGACGGTCTTGACGTTCGAGACGTCGGCCGCGCAGACGACCGCCCCGACCGCGTCGATGATCGGTGCGACATTCACCGCCGAGCCGTCGATGATGACGATGTCGGCCTTCTTGCCGGGTGTCAGCGAGCCGGTCCGGTCGGCGATGCCGGCGACCAGCGCGCCGCCGAGGGTGGCCCACTCGAGGACCTGGCGGGAGGTGATGAGGTCGGGCGACGGAACGTTGCCGTCGAGGTCCGACTCCCAGGCCTCGAGGTGCTTCCGTCCGCGCTCCGATCCGAAGATCGAGCGCATCTGGGTGAACTGGTCCGCCGGCGCGGTCGTCGCGACATCGGACGACAGGCCGATCGGGAGGCCGTACTGGGCGGCGGTCCAGCCGGGTGCCCAACCGTGGCCCATCTGGATCTCGATCTGCGGCGCGAACGAGACGTTCCCGCCGGAGTCTCGGGCGAGCGCCCACTCCTCGTCGGTGAAGTGCGAGGCATGGACGTACGTGGTGCCGGGATAGAGGAGGTCCATGTCGCGCAGCTTGACGATCTGCATCTTCGTCGCGGCGAAGCGATCCATCGCCACGTGAACGGTGATGTTCAGCCCCAGCTCCTTCGCCAGCTCCCAATCGTACCGGACCACTTCGGGCTGGCAGAAGCCCGGGCCACGGGTCGCAAGAGCCATGGTGACCCGCCCGCTGTCGGAGGAGAAGTACTGCTTCCGGATCCGACGCGCATCGTCGCCATCGCAGGTCAGCCGGCTGCCCGTCCAGTCCGGCCCGAACCACCAGTCCTGGAGGGACGTGTTGCCGAACCCATAGGCGAAGACGGACCGGATCCCGGAATCCTTGAGGCCCTGGATGGCGGCATCCGCGTGGGCCGGGGTGTTCATGATGTGGGACCAGTCGACGAGCGTCGTGATGCCGGCGTTGATGCACTCGAGCGCGCCCCAGCGGTTGGCGGCGAGGACGTCGTCGGGTCGGTAGTGGCGGCCGAACTTGTCGAGGATCGAGCCGAAGTACGTGACCAGCGCGTAGTCCGGAGCGCAGGTCCGGATCGATGTCTCCCAGGTGTGGCGGTGGGTGTCGATGAAGCCCGGGATGACGACATCGCCTGCGGCGTCGATGACCTTCGCGTCGGCGGCGGCGATGTCTCGCCCGACCTCGACGATGTGATCGTCCTCGATCAGGACGTCCGCCGATGGCAGCTCACCGATGGCCGGGTCCTGGGACAGGACGATGCCGCCTCGGATGAGGGTCCGTTGGGCCATGACACGCTTCCCCTTTCTGTGTTCCAGCGACGATCGGTCGATCGACGACGCCGGCCGGCGTCGTGCTCGGTGGGCAGGTCCCTCAGTCGATCCCTCCGGCTCCGGCCGGCCCCGCCGGCGCTCGTTCCGTCTCCCGCAGGTGCTCCGCGACCGACGCGAAGTCGGATGCCGACCGACCATCGGCTGACGCGGCCCGAAGCACCGCAAGGTTCACTTCGGATTGGGGCAGCGAGACGCCGAGCTCCGCCGCCAGAGCGATGATGAGTCGGAGGTCCTTCTCCGCGAGCTCGACCGAGAACGCGACCGGCGTTCCCGCCGGGTCGATGAAATTCGCCCGCTTGTAGTGGACGAGCGGCGCGCCGATGGCGCTCTTCTCGAGGACGTCATAGGCGAGGCTGCGATCGATCCCGGCCCGCTCGGCCAACACCAGGCCCTCGGCCAGCGCCTCGTTCAGGCCGAACACGACGGCGTTGACCGCGAGCTTCATGGCGGCCCCGGATCCGAGCGGCCCGAGGTGGAAGATCGTCGCGGCGAGGCGCTCGAGGACCGGACGAGCGTGCTCCAGGTCCGCTGTCTCGCCACCCGCCATGATCGTCAATCGGCCCGACTCCGCCAGCGAGACGCTGCCGGAGACGGGGGCGTCCAGGATCGCGATGCCGGCAGCCCGGGCCTCGGGCTCGAAGGACCGGATCGTCGAGGGCGCGACGGTCGAGAGATCGACGAGGATCGAGCCGGTCCGGGCGCCCGCGAGGAGGCCATCGGGGCCTCGCCAGACCTCCTCCACGGCGGCCCCGTCGGCGAGCATCGTCAGGCAGACATCGGCCTCTGCGGCGACCGCGGCCGGCGTCGGCAAGGCCCGCGTCCCGAGCTCGGTCGCCAGCGACGCCGCGGTCGGAGAGGAGCGGTTCCAGAGGAGCGGCGGCGTGCCGGTCCGGGCCAGCGCGCGGGCCATCGCCGAGCCCATCCGACCGGTGCCCAGGAGTCCGACCGTCGTCACCGGGCGGCCTCGAGCCTGGTCCGGACGATGTCGACGATTCGGTCGGCGGTCGGGATCGCGGCATCCTCGAGGACCGCCGCCGACGGCAGCGGGACGTGCGGCGTGGTGATCCGAACGAGGGGCGCGTCGAGACTCCAGAAGCCCTCGTCGGCGACGATCGAGACGATCTCAGCGCCCCAGCCGCACAGCCTCGGGTTCTCCTCGACGGTGAACAGCCGGCTCGTCTTCTCGACCGAGGCGAGGATCGCCGAGACGTCGAGCGGGACGAGCGAGCGCAGGTCGAGGACCTCGGCGCTGATGCCGTGGTCGGCCGCCAGGCGTCCGGCCGCCTCGAGCGAGCGCGGCACCATCGCGGCGAGGGCGACGATCGTGCAGTCGGTCCCGTCGCGGACGACCTTCGCCTTGCCGAGCGGCTCGACGACCTCGCCGTCGGGGACCTCGCCCTTGACCGCGAAGAGGGCCTTGTGCTCGCAGACGATGACCGGGTCGGGGTCGCGGATCGCGGCCGCCAGGAGGCCCTGCATGTCGTGCGGCGTCGAGGGCGCGACGACCTTGAGGCCCGGGATCGCCATCGCCCAGTTCTCGATGCTCTGGCTGTGCTGGGCACCGAAGCGGAGGCCGCCGCCGTTCGCGGTCCGGAGCACGAGCGGCAGGGCGACCTGGCCGTCGGTCATGTAGCGGGTCTTGGCGATCTGGTTGGCGACCATGTCCCAGGTGACGGCGAAGAAGTCGCTGAACATCAGCTCGGCGATGGGCCGCAGACCTGTCATCGCCGCGCCCATCGCCGCTCCGACGATGGCCTGCTCGCTGATCGGGGTGTCGCGGACCCGGGTCGGTCCGAACCGCTCGAACAGGCCTTCGGTCAGCTTGAACACGCCGCCCGCGGCGCCGATGTCCTCGCCGAGGAAGACGACCGTCTCGTCGCGCTCCATCTCCTGCGCGATGGCCTTCGCCACGGCCTGTCGGTAGGCGACCTCAGCCATATCTAGAGACTCGCTCTCGGAGCACCGAGGCGACGCTCCTGCGAGCCATCGGTGCGAGGATCAATTCCGCCATGCCGAGCCCCCGTCGGCCCAGACCTGGGTCTCGATGACCGCCGGGTCGGGCTCGGGCGCCTCGCGGGCCCAGGCCTCGCCATCGGCGACGGCTGCTTGAGCCGCCGTGTCGATCGCATCGAGCTCGGCCTCGGTCGCGCCGAGCTCGAGGAGGCGTGCCCGGGCCCGCGGGATCGGGTCCCTGGCGAGCCACTCCGCGACCTCGTCGTCGGGTCGGTACTTGCCCGGATCGGCCCTCGAGTGGCCGCCGTGGCGATAGGTCAGGGCCTCCACGAGCGACGGCCCCTCGCCCGAGCGGGCTCGCTCCATCGTCGCGCTCGCGACGGCGTAGACCGCCTCGACGTCGTTGCCATCGACGACGAGCGGCTCCAGACCGTAGGCCGCGGCGCGATCGGCGGCGGGACGGGGCACCGCCGTCACCGCCCCGATCGGCGTGTATTCCATGTACTGGTTGTTCTCGCAGACGAACACGACCGGCAGCTTCCAGACCGCGGCGAGGTTCAGCGCCTCATGGAACGCGCCGATGTTCGTCGTCCCGTCGCCGAAGAAGCACACCGCCACCTGGCCCGACCCGCGGACCTGGGCCGACCAGGCCGCCCCGGCGGCGATCGGCAGGTGTGCCCCGACGATGGCGTACGAGCCCATCACCCCATGCTCGACACTCGTCAGGTGCATCGAGCCGCCCTTGCCCCCGAGCAGACCGGTCCCGCGGCCGAACAGCTCGGCGTAGATCGGGCCCATCGGCGTACCCCGGGCGATCGTGTGGTTGTGGCCGCGGTACGTGCAGAAGGTGTAGTCGTCGTCCCGCATCGCCGCGGCGAAGCCGGCGGCGACCGCTTCCTGGCCGGTGCCCAGGTGGGTCGTCCCGCGGACGAGCCCCTCGAAGTACAGCTCCTGGGCCCGGACCTCGAAGCGTCGGCATTCGACCATCGTCCGGTACATCCGCAGACCGGTCGCCAGGTCGAGGGACCCGGCTGTCGCGCGCTCGGTCGTCGCCATGCTCGTGGGCCTCAGTACGCGTTCGCGACGAACAGCTCCTGCGACGGGAAGCGGGTGATGACCTGCGGCCCATCAGCCGTGATCACGACCTCCTCCTCGATCCTCGCCGCGGAGAACCCGTCGCTCGCGGGGCAGTACGTCTCGAGGGCGATGACCATGCCCTCCTTGAGCTCGACGGGATGGTCGAGCGAGTTGAGCCGGCTGATGATCGGCCGCTCGTGGAGGAACAGCCCGACCGAGTGGCCGAACTGGAGGCCGAAGCACTCCATCTCGCTGCTGAAGCCGAACTCCTCGGCCTTCGGCCAGACACTCGCGACCTGGTCGGTCCCGACGCCCGGACGCATCAGCTCGATCGATGCGTCGATCCACTCCCGGGCCTTGGTGTAGGCGTCGCGCTGGGCATCGGTGGCCATGCCGACGACGAAGGTCCGGTAGTAGCAGGTCTTGTAGCCGACGAACGTCTGGATGATGTCGAAGAAGGCCTGGTCGCCAGGCCGGATCAGGCGATCCGAGAAGACGTGCGGATGGGGGCTGCAGCGCTCGCCCGACACGGCGTTGATGTTGTCGACGTGCTCGGAGCCCATGTCGAACAGGGCCTTCGTCACCTCGGCCACGAGCTCACTCTCGCGGACCCCTGGCTTGAGCCGCTCGGCGATGAGCTGGTATGCCCCATCGACCATCGCGCAGGCGGTATTGAGGAGGGTGATCTCGTCGATCGACTTGACCTCGCGGGCATCGAGCATCACCTGCTGGCCGTCGCGGACGGTGATGCCCTCCGCCTCGAGCGCGGCGACCATCGGCGGCTCGGCGATGTCGACCCCGAGGGGCATGTCGATGACGCCCTCGGCCTTGAGGATCTCGCAGATCTCGCGGGCCGCCCGACGGAAGAGCCCGGCATCCGGGGCGACCGCTCCCCGCAACCCGACCATCCCGGCATGGATGTTCTCCTGGCGGAGCCAGGGGCAGTTCAGGCGGTGGTGCTTGGCGGCGGAACCGAAGTCCCAGATGTGCGGGCTCCCGCCACGCGTCTGGAGGGCGTAGCGGGTCATCTTGTCGCGGGCCCACTCGCCGATGTGGGTGCTCGTGACGTAGCGGATGTTGTTGAAGTCGAACAGCAGCATCGCGCCAAGATCCGATGCGTCGAGTGCTGCTGCCGTCCGGCCGAACCGGTAGGTCCGGAGGCGGTCGGGGTTGACGCGCTCCTCCCAGTCGACCGTCATCGCTCCGGGCGACGCGAACGTGGTCATCGCATGCTTCCCCTGTGGCGGACTCGACCGGTCAGACGCGGGATCGCACCGATCCTCAATGCTACACAGCCATCGAGATGGCCGATCCGACCTGCGCCGGTGTCGGCGACCGGATAGGGTCGGACCGACGGATCCCACGGCTCCACGGAGGACCCTGCGTGAACCACATCGCCCGAGTCGACTGGTCGTTCACCGCCAGTCCTCCAGCTCCGTCCTCGACGATGTCCGGGCTGGCACGCCAGACGATCGTCGGACCGGCCCATGGCGCGGTCCACAGCGAGCTCAATGTCGGGTCGCTGGCGCCGGGTGGCTTCCTCGCCCGCCACCTCCACTCGTTCGAGGAGGGCCTGTATGTCCTCTCGGGCGAGCTGATCGACGACCTGGATGGGCGCGCCCACCGACTCGTCGCGGGCGACTACATCCTCCATCCGATCGGCGTCTGGCATGGCCTCGTGAACGACTCGGCGGCCGAGGCCCGGTTCGTCGCCATCAACACGCCCCAACGCCTCGGGCCCGACGCCGGACGACGGGACACCTTCTTCGACCCCCAGGCGCCGAGCGCCCCGGAGGTCGCGGCGCGGGCGACCCGGCCGGCGTTCGGTGAACCGACCCTTCGCTGGGTGGGCCACTACGACGGGACGCCGCCGCAGGCGGAGGCGCTCGCGCTGAACGAACCGGCCCACGGCCGTCGGCCAGCCGGTCGTGACACGGCCCTCGTCGTGTACAGCGGCATCTCGGTGAAGATGCTCATCGACCCGGTCTTCGGGGCGGACCTCCTGACGATGTTCACGGTCGACTACGAGCCGGGCGGCGCCGCGCAGGCCCACGACCACCCGTTCGAGGAGACGTACTTCTTCCTGGCGGGCGAGATCGAGGCCGAGGTCGACGGCGAGACCCACACCCTCCGCGCCGGCGACGTGATGTTCGCGGGAGTCGGCTCGGTCCATGGCTTCTACAACACCGGCGGCGAGCGGGTCCGATGGATCGAGACCCAGGCGCCGCAGCCGCCGACGCGGCACTCGTATCGATGGCTCGAGCCACTGGCAGCGGTTCGAGGATGAGGGAGCTGTGGACGATGGCGGACAGCAGATGGGGCGGTGGTCGTCGTCGGGGGGACGCGCGCGATCGGTTCGAGGTCGCGCGGCACTATGCCGAGGCGGGCCGGACGGTCGTCCTCACGCGGCCAGGATGCCGGCAACGTCGGCCAGTCCGTCGCAGCGCTCCAGGGTCTGAGCGGGCCGGTGTCGGGTCGGGTCTTCGACCTGGCCGACCCACACCGGATCGCGGCCGCCGTGACCGATGTCGGCCCGGTCCACCGACTCGTCCTCGCGGCCATCGACCGCGACCAGAACAGCGTCGCCGACTACGACATCGACCGGGCGATCCGGCTCGTGACCCTCAAGCTCGTGGGCTACACCACCGTCGTGCACGCGCTCCGCGACCGACTGTCCGACGAGTCGTCGATCGTCCTGTTCGGTGGGATGGCGAAGGAGCGACCGTACCCGGGCTCCACGACCGTCACGACCGTCAACGGCGGCGTCGTCGGCCTGACCCGATCGTTGGTCGAGGAGCTGAAGCCGATCCGGGTCAACTCGATCCACCCGGGTGTCGTCGGTGACAGCCCGTACTGGTCCGAGAAGCCGGCGGCGATCGACCGCTACACGAGTGAGACGCCGACGGGTCGGCTGGCCTGCATGGCCGACATCGTCGGGGCGGTCGTGTTCCTGCTCGAGAACCGAGCCGCGAACGGCATCGAGCTGATCGTCGACGGCGGCTGGCACTGCCGCTGACCTGATGGTCGGTCCGGCGGCTGCGGCGCGGGCGGCCGCGGTGCGCGCGCGCGGGGCGGGCGCGGGGCGCGGGCGGCCGCGGGCGCGCGGGGGCGGGCGGGCACGCCTGGCGTGCGTATCGACGCATGGCATGACGTGGCTCGATCCGGCAGCGCACTGCGAAGCCGATCCCGCATCGTGACGCACGCCAGGCGTGCAGCGCAGCTGATCGCACCCGCGAAGCCGCAAGCGCCGGCCTCTCGTGCGCTCACTCGCACGGCCCGCGTGCACCGTCCGCAGGTGTCTGCCCAGCACACGTCATGTGCGTAACGACGGGCGAACGGCTGGAGGGGAGCCCGGATCAGGGGTTTGGGGTGGTTCCCCCGTCGGGATGCACGCGGGACGCGCAGACTCGATGGCAGAACGGTGGTCACACGGCGCGAGCCGTCGGTTCCTCCGTCGTTCGGCACACCACGTGTGCAGGGCGGCAGATCCAGGAGTGCAGGGCGACACACCCGGGCCGGGCAGGGCCCGAGCTGGAGCGAGGCCGACGCGCCTCGGCCGCCCCGCGGCGTCGGCGCATCCCGCGGCCCGCGCGCGCCGCCCCCGGCTCGGGTCAGTCGACGACGGTGTGGCTCTGCTCCCGGAGGAACTGGGCGACGTAGTAGCGGCTGAGGCCCGACTTGCCGGTCGAGCCCGAGCCCTTCCAGCCGCCGAACGCCTGCTGGCCCGGCCAGGCCCCGGTCGTCGCACCGGCCCGGCGGTTCACGTACAACACCCCGGCCTCGATGTGGTCGAGGAAGTACGCCACCTCGGCCGGGTCCTCCGAGAAGACGCCGGCCGTGAGCCCGTACTCGCTGTCGTTCGACAGCCGGATCGCCTCCTCGAGCGAGTCGACCGGATGGACGGCGGTGAACGGCGCGAACAGCTCGTCGCGGAAGAGCCGGTGATCGGACGGCAGCCCGCCGACGACGGTCGGCTCGACGTAGTAGCCGCGCTCCATCCCCCGATCGGACAATCGCTCGCCGCCGCTGAAGACCGTGCCGTCGCGGCGCGCCTCGGCGACCGCCTTCTGATGCCGGTCGACGGCCTTCTGATCGATGATCGGGCCGAGCCAGACGGACCGGTCGAGCGGGTCCCCGACCGAGATCGCCTCGGTCTTCTGGACAAGGAGCCGGACGAGCTCGTCGTGGACGCCACGCTCGACGTACACCCGCGAATTCGCTGAACACTTCTGTCCGCCGAAACCGAAGGCGGACCGCATGATCCCATCGGCGGCCTCCTCGAGGTCGGCGTTGCGGGTCACCACGGCCGGGTTCTTGCCGCCCATCTCGACGATGGTCGGGCGCGGCCAGCGGGTCGAGAAGGTCTTGAACAGGTCGAATCCGACCTCGAACGAGCCGGTGAAGACGATCCCGTCGATGCCCTGGTTCTCGCGCAGCTCCGCCCCGACGGTGTCGCCCGGGCCCATGACGAGGTTGATGACGCCATCCGGCAGACCCGCGTCGCGGCAGGCCTCGATGAGCGCCACGCCGCTCATCGCCCCCGCCGACGCCGGCTTGAAGACGACCGTGTTGCCGGCCATCAGCGCCGCCGCCGACGGGCCGGTCGAGAGCGCCATCGGGAAGTTGAATGGCGCGATCACCGCGAACACGCCGTGCGGCCGCAGGATCGAGCGGGTGTGGACGCCGGCGACCCCGCCGTCGTCCATCTCGTGGTCGTAGAAGCGGTTGTCGCGGGCGGTCTGCGAGTAGTAGCGGATGAGGTCGGCGGCCTCCTCGACCTCGCCGAGGGCTTCGAGGCGACTCTTGCCGACCTCGATCGCCATCAGCGCGCCGTAGACCATCTGTCGCTCCGACAGGATCTCGGCGACCCGATCGAGCTTTGCGATCCGGTCCTCCCACGAGAGCGCGGCCCAGCCTGGCTGAGCTCGGCGCGCGGCGGCGATCGCGTCCTTCACGTCCTGGCGCGTCCCACGCGCGAACCGGCCGACGAGGATGTCGGTGTCGATCGGCGAGTGCAGCTCGAACTCGCCGTCGCCGGCACGCTCGCGGCCGTCGATGACGTTCGGATGCGAGGCGCCCAGCCGCGCCCTGGCGATCTCGAGCCCGGCGTCGTAGGCCGCGTGGAGCTCCTCGTTGTCGTTCCGGAGCGTGGCGTAGGTGATCTTGATCCGCGGACGCGACTCGGTCGTCATCGGGCTCTCCAGGTCCGGAGGGACAGGACGCGCCGGCGCGGGCCGCTTGCAGCGGGCCCGGCGCGCGTCGGGGATGTCGGCCTAGTCTAGCGCGGCGACGAGGTCGGCCAGCGAGGCCGCCACGGCCGTCGGACGAACCCCCGGCGGGCGCCGACGGGCGGTATCCGCGGCGGCGGCATCGGTCTTGCCGGTCAGGACGAGGAACCCCCGCAGCCCGACGCGTCGGGCACCGGCGACGTCCGCCTCGGGGTCGTCGCCGACCATCGCGACATCGCCTCGACCTGAGGCGCGCTCCGCCGATCTCCGAGGCCAGCGATGCGACGGCCTGGCGGAACACCACCCGCGAGGGCTTGCCGCACACGGTCGCGCGCCGGCCGGTCGCGTACTCGAGCCCGGCGACCCAGGCGCCGGCGTCGATCGTCTCGCCGCGTGGGGTCAGCCACCACGGATTGCGATGCATCGCCACGAGCTCGGCGCCGCCCCGGACCGCCCGGAACGCGACGTCCATCGCGCGATAGCTCAGGTCGTCCCCGCCATCGCCGATCACGACCGCCCCGACGCGGCCGGGCCCGAGCGCGTCGATCGCCTCCGCCGACAGGACGACCTGACCATCGAACTCCCGCAGTGCGTCGGGCGGTGAGAGGACGAGGATCGGCCGGCCAGGATGACGCTCGGCTGTGTACGCGGCGGCCGCCGACGCGCCGGTGATGAACAGGTCGGCCGACGTGATGCCACCGCCGAACCGGGCGGCGAGGGTCGACCGGTGGGCGCCCGAGAAGTTCGTGACGATCCGATACGGGAGGCTCGCCTCGGCAAGCCGGCGGACCGCCTCGAACGCCCCGGGGATCGGCTCGCCGGTCCGGATGAGGACGCCGTCGGCATCGAGGACGAAGGCCCGGACCCCTTCGAGCGCCGTGCGAAGTCGGGCGGGCGGATCGGGTGCGGGCGGATCGGGTGCGGGCGGATCGGCGGCAGGCGGATCGGCGCCAGGCCGATCCGTCATGCGCCGGCGTCCTCCGGCTCGGTCGCAGCCGCGTCGGCCGCCCCCGCGTCGGCCTCCCCCGCGTCGGCCGCGACCGCGTCGGCGAACGCCTCCATCGTCGGGAACGTCCAGTCCGGCGTCACGTCGACGCTGGGCATCGGGGTCGCGCCGCCGGCCGGCCGGCCGGCCCGACGGTCGATCCAGACCGTCGGCAATCCGATCGCCTTGGCCGGGACGTGGTCGTGGAACAGGCTCTGGGCGACGTGGAGCAGCTCTCCGTCGGCGATCCCCAGCTCGCCGGCTCGGCGAAGCAGCCACTCGAAGTTCCTCGGATCGGGCTTGTACGAGCCGATGTCCTCGGCCGTCTCGATCGCGTCGAACTTCACACCCAGCCGGCGGTTCGAGGCGGCGAACGACTCGCGGTCGATGTTCGAGAGGACGATCAGCTTGTACCGTCGCTTGAGTCGGGCGAGCGCCTCGGGCGCGTCGGGGAAGGCCGGCCAGTCGGCGACGGACGCACCGAACGCCTCCGCCTCGGCGTCGCTGACCGTGAGGCGCCATCGCTCGCCGAGCTGACGGATGACCCGGGCCAGGACGACCGGATAGCGAGCCGCCGGGTCGGCCGACTGGACGCCCGACTCGAGCTGCGCATAGGTCGTCAGGAGGTCGTTGTCGGTCAGGTCGGGACGGCGGTCGTCGAGCCACGAGCGGAGGCCCGTGGCGATGCCGGCCTCCCAATCGATGAGGGTCCCGTAGCAGTCGAACGAGAGGGCTCGGAATCGGTCGAACGTGGCCATGAGCGCGATGGTACCGTGGCGGGCGATGGGTCTCCTCGACGGCAAGAAGGCGCTGATCTTCGGCGTCGCGAACGACCACTCGATCGCCTGGGGCATCGCCAAGGCGCTCCACGACGAAGGAGCCTCGGTCGGCTTCAGCTCTGTGGAGTCGCTGATCGAGAAGCGGGTCCGGCCGCTTGCCGCGTCGATCGGCGAGGACTTCGTCGAGGCCGCCGACGTCCAGGACGACGCCCAGATCCGAGCGGTCATGGAACGCTTCCGGGATCGTCGTGGCGACCGCCTTGACATCCTCGTCCACGCCGTCGCCCACGCCCGCCGCGAGGACCTGGCGGGTCGCTACGTCGACACGTCGCGGGACGGCTTCACGCTGGCGCTGGACGTCTCGGCCTACTCACTCGTGGCGATGGCCCGGGAGGCCGAGCCGCTGCTTCACCCCGGCTCGTCGATCATGACCCTGACCTACTACGGCGCCGAGAAGGTCACCGGCAACTACAACGTCATGGGCGTGGCCAAGGCCGCCCTGGAAGCGTCGGTCCGGTACCTGGCCCGGGACCTCGGGCCTGACGGCGTCCGGGTCAACGCCATCAGCGCCGGGCCGGTCCGGACGCTGTCCGCGGCCGGCATCAAGGACTTCAGGAAGCTGTACGGCCCGTTCGACGAGATCGCGCCGCTGCGGTCCCACATCACCATCGAGGACGTCGCCGGCTGCGCGGTCTGGCTCGCGTCGGACTACAGCCGCCAGGTGACCGGCGAGACGATCTACGTCGACGGTGGCTACAACATCATGGGCGTCCCGACCGACCTCGAGAGCTGAACCGTGGGCTTCCTCCGACGGCTGCTCGGGGGTGGCGACGAGGCGCCGCGGGACGACGAGCCGGCACGCGACGGAGATGCCGAGGCCAGGGACGGCGGAGCCGTGGATCCGATGGCCGCCGGACCGACGCCACCCGACGAAGCGGCCCGGGACGTCGAGCTGGCACGGGACTTCCACGCCGGCCTGACGGACGTCCAGGAGCGCCAGCTGCGCTACCAGCAGTACGCCTGGCAGCCGCCCGACGAGCACCAGGGCGATCCCGACGAGGACGCGGCCGGCGAGTCGTAGCCCGACGCGATCCGCTCAGCGGTCCTCGACGTGGCCGACGCAGCCGGCGCAGCGACCGACGATCGTCAGGTGGCCGATGTCGACCGCGAAGCCGCGGCTCCGGCGCATCGACCGGACCAGCGCGGCGGCCTCGTCGGCGTCCACCTCCCAGGTCCCGCCACACGACCGGCAGTGGAGATGACCATGCTCCTCCTCCGGCAGGACGTGGAACTCCTCGCGGCCGTCGACGCCGTGGCTGTGGGACAGCAGCCCCAGCTCCTCGAGGACATCGAGCGTCCGGTAGACGGTCGAGGGGGTCGTCTCGGGGTCGATCGCCCGGCAGGCGTCCACCAGGGCCGCGCCCGTCACATGGCCCTCGGTGCGCGACAGGACCTCGATGAGGGTCCGGCGCTGGGGCGTCCAGCGGAGCCCGCGCTCGTGCAGGCGCTCCTCGACGTCGGCCCAGCGCGGTCGGGCGACCGTGGACCCGGGCACGGACTAGAGGCCCGCGCCGAGGAGCGACGTGAGATCCGGCAGGATCCCCTCGGACCCGAGCAGGAACATCGTCCCGACGACGATGCTGAAGATCCCGGCGACGACTCCGACGGCGAGGTAGATCCTCTGGCGCGTCTGGCTCGCGACGAAGCCGGTGGCCGAGATGATCACGACGAGGGTGTTCGAGGCCAACAGGCCGATGATGAACGCGATGAGCATCGGGACGCCGAGTCCGGCGCCGCTCGCGCCGCCGATCGCTGCGATCAGCAGGACCTGCGTACCTGTCTCGGCGCCGACCCCATGGATCATCCCGACGCCGTAGGCGGTCATCGGGCCGTACGAGCTCATCTCCACCGGCTCAGCGTGCTGGTGGCCGTGGAACCGCGCCTGGAACCGCCGCCAGCCCACCCGGATCGCGTCGAACAGCAGCATCCAGCGGCTCCGAAGCCGGAACTCATCGCCGTATCGGAAGTAGCGATACAGGGAGGCGAGGACCCAGAAGCCGAGCACGAGCAGGGTGAACCCGACGATCCGGGCCATGATCGGATCGACCCAGTCCGGGAGGATCGCGCCGAACGCGAGGGCCGCCAGCCCGAGCGCCAGGACGACGGTCGCGTGGCCGAGGGCATAGAGCGTCCCGAGCAGGATCGAATGTCGCTGCTCGCCCGTGATGCGGCGGTGCCCCATCGCCGGAAGTGCACTCGCCGGCGTCGCGACGAAGGCCATCGTGGCAGCTCCGGGACCCGTGTCGTGGGCGACGATCTCGGCCGGCCCACCGTGGCCGTGATCGTGAAGGTGCTCGGGCGTCCCGTGGGCCGCGACGTGGACGGCGGTGCCGGCATCGGCCGTCGCCGTCGTCGAGGTGATGTCGGCGATGGCGGCGAGGTGATCCCAGTCGAAGCCATGCCGGAACCCGAGGGTCAGGGCGGTGATGAGGAGGCCGACTCCTCCGGCGACGAGTGTCGGGCCGACGGTGTCGAAGAATGTGCTCAGGATCATCCGGCCCCTCGGTCTCGCATGGCGCTGGTGCTCCGGCGGTCGGCTGGGGTCGACCGCAGATGCAACATGTTGCATCAATCATGTGTGGCCTGTCGACCCGGGCCTGGCGCACGCGGCTGGTGGTGATGCCCATCGGTGCATACGCATGTCGATCCCGGACGGATGACGTCGGACCGCCCTTGTCGATCCGGAGACATCCCTCCTTGATGCCCATCAACGCATCAGAGCGGCGGGCTCGACCGATCTCCTCCCGGGATCGCGGCTTCCTCAGGGCTCGAAGAGACGCATCTCGGTCGGCAGCCCCTCAGACAGGGCGGTCGCTCACCGTCGGCTCATCTGGTGTGCGATCCGATCGACCGCCGCCGAGCGATATGCCCTGATGGGCATCGCCATCAGCGGTCATGCCCGGCGACGAACCCGGCGACGAACCCGGCGACGAACCCGGCGACGAACCCGGCGACGAACCGGGCGATCACCCGCGGCGTCAGTCGCCGCCGGTCAGCTCCATGGAGGCGAGCCGCCACGAGGCGATCCAGAACCCGGCCACCAGCACGATGATCGTCCCGGCGATCGCGGTCGGCAGGTCGAGCGGGGCGAGGGTCTCCGAGATCCCGCCGGATGGGTCGATCGCACGGGCGATGGCCATCGTGTACTCGCGGATCGATAGCGCCCGCGAGCCCTCGAACAGGCCCGACAGGACGCCCTCCCAGATGACGACGTATACCAGCCCGAAGATCAGCGCCCGGGACGTGACGACGCTCAGGGCGACGAAGACCGTGACATACATCAGGCACCCGATCGCGGCCGCGATGGCGAGGGCCACGGTCACCGACTCGCCGCCTCGACCGCCGCCGAGCACGAGACCCGTGAGCAGGACCGACGTGAGGATGAGACCGATCGTCACCGGTGCCGCCGCGAGGATCTTGCCGGCGACGATCCGCCAGCGGTCGACCGGCTTGGTCAGCAGGTGGATCGCGGTCCCGTCCTCGAGCTCGGCGCCGATGGCCGACGTCCCGAAGACAAGGGCTACCAGTGGCAGGATCGTCCGGATGATGAGCTGCGAGATCGCGCCGACAGTCCGATCGACCGGGTCGCCCGGAAGGCCACGAAACCTCGCGAGCGTCGCCAGGGCGACGGGGATGAGGACGAGCAGGAACATGAGGATCGCCCGTCGCCGCGAGACGAGCGCCCGGAACGTGACTCCCGCGACGGTCACGATCATCGGCGCACCAGGTAGGCGAAGACGCGCTCGAGCGACTCGTCCGTCGGGGCGACCTCGTAGAGCGTGACCCCGGCGTCGCGGGCGGACCGCGGCAGGAGCCTGGTGAAGGCGGCGTAGTCGGCGGATCGGACGGACAGCCGTCCGTCGACGAGCTCGACACCGAACACCGCCGGGTCGGCGAGCAGCGTCCCGGCCAGACGGCGATCGTCCGACGAGCTGATCGTGAACGTATGCGGTCGGTCGGTCATGAGCCGGCGGATCTCGCGGAAGTCGCCCGACGCGGCCAATCGGCCGGCGTAGACGACGAGGACCCGCTCGGCGAGCCGCTCGACCTCCTCGAGGATGTGGGAGCTGAAGAGGATCGTCCGGCCTTCCTCGGCCAGCCGCCGCAGGAGGGCCATCATGTGGAGACGCTGGCGGGGATCCATCCCGTTGAACGGCTCGTCGAGCAACAGGACCGGCGGATCGTGGACGAGGGCCGAGGCGATCTTCGCCCGCTGCCGCATGCCCTTCGAATACGTGCCCATCGGTCGATCCGCGGCATCCTCGAGGTCGACCGTGGCGATCGCTCGTCGCGCGGCGGCATCCGGGTCGGGCAGCGACTGGAGCTTGGCGGCGAGGATCGCGAACTGGCGGGCCGTGAGGTACGCCGGAACGGCCTCCCGTTCGGGCACGAGCCCGACCTTGGCGTACATGTGTGGGTGCTTCCAGGTCGACTCGCCCAGGAGGGTGACCCGTCCGGCCGACGGCCGCAGAAGTCCCGAGATCATCCCCAGGAGCGTGCTCTTGCCGGCGCCGTTGGGGCCCAGGAGACCGGTGATACCGGGCCCGACGGCGAACGTCATGTCGTTGACCGCGACGACGTTGCCGTACCAGCGCGAGACGCGCTCGAGCCGGATCGGCGCGTCCGGGGGAAGCGACCCGACGGCGGCCGCGGCGGCTGCGGCGGCGGTCGGATCCGGCGTCGGGACCACCGCGCCATCGGGTGCGACCCAGCCAGGCGACGGCTCGCGCCAGCGCTTCACGGCTCGATCCTGCGGTAGCGCCACAGGAGGATCACGATCGCCCCGGCGGTCATGACGATCGCGGCCGCGAGGAATGACCAGTCCGGCAGCGAGCGACCAGCCGGCGCGTCGCGGGTGACGCCGAAGAGGAAAGCATTGAGCCCGTCGAGGACGTCGGTCGGCGAGAGCAGCGTCAGCCAGCCGGCGACGTCATCGCCGATGAACCGGGATGCCGTCGCGGCGACGATCGGCGGGATGATGAAGACCGCGATGATGGCGACGATGGCGTAGGCCCGGCGGGGGGTGAAGGCGGCGATGGCCAGGCCGATGGACGAGAGCATCGTCGCGCTCACGACCGACTGGATGAGCACCGGCGGCAGCGACGACAGCTGGTCACCGAGCGCCTTCGGGATGTCGGCGCTCACGAGGATGAGCCCGATGAGCAGGACGAGCTGGGGCAAGAGGAGCAGGGTGAGGATGGCCAGGACGAGGGCGCCGAGCTTGGCCATCGCGTAGTCGTCCCGCCGGAGGGCCCGGGTGAAGTACAGCACGAGGACCCGGTAGCGGAGGTCGCGCCCCAGGAGCTCGGGCGCCTGGGCCGCGACGAACAGCGCGACGAACAGCGAGACGAGCCCGTAGTACGTCGAGAAATTGATCGGCGCCGCGCCCTCGAACGCCCCGCCGAGCCGGCCGGTGACGACACTGAGCCCGAGGGCCACGATGGCCGGGATGGCGGCGAGCCCGGCGAGGCCGATCGGGACGATCTTCGCCCGGCCGCTCCGACCCAGGCCGTAGGCAAGGCGGTAGGACTGGCGGACGAGCGAGGCGACCGCGTGACGCCGGCCGAGTCGCGGCCCGTCGTAGTTCCGGTAGCCGAGGTCGTAGATGCTGCCCGAGGCGCTGCCGGCCGAGACGATCTGACCGCCCCCGCCGGAAGAGGGCGCCGTCATGCAGCCGCCTCGTCGGTCCCGTCGGGCGGCGCGTCGGTGAACAGGTCCTCGAGCGTCCGGCGCTCCGGCTCGATCCGAGTGAGCCCGAGGCCGGACTCGGCGACGGCGTCACGGATCTGGTCGTAGCCCGCAGCCTCGCTCACGACGACGAGGAGAGCGCGGCCGTCCTGGCTTGACCGTCAGCCCGTCGGCCGTCAGCCGCGCGGCGACGGCGCTCGGATCGTCCTCGAGCTCGACCCGCACGACGCCGGTCCGCTCGGTGAACGACGACGAGCGGCGCCGCGCGGAGGAGCCGGCCGCCCTCGATCGCCACGAGGAAGTCGCAGACCCGCTCGATCTCGCCGAGCAGGTGCGATGCCAGGATCACCGCGATCCCGAACTCGGTGCCGATCCGCCGGACGAGCCCGAGCATGTCGTCCCGGCCGGCCGGGTCGAGACCGTTCGTCGGCTCGTCGAGGAGCAGGAGCTTCGGGTCGTGGACGAGGGCCTGGGCGAGCATGACCCGCTGGCGCATCCCGGTCGAGTACCCGCCGATCGGCCGGTAGCGCTCCTCGTACAGGCCGACGTGCCGGAGCACCTCGGCGGTCCGCTCCCGGGCCGCCGAGCGTGGCAGCCCCGAGAGCTCGGCCAGGTGGGCGACGAGCTCGGTGGCCGAGAGGTCGGGCGGCAACGCGTCGTGCTCGGGCATGTACCCGACGAGGGCCCGGACCCGGGTCCCGTCACGCGCGGCATCGAGGTCGAGGACGGTCGCCCGACCGCTCGTCGCGTGGACGAGGCCCAGGAGGATCTTCAGGAGCGTGCTCTTGCCGGCGCCGTTCGCGCCGACGAGGCCGATGATCCCGGGCTCGAGCTCGAGCGTCAGGTCATCGAGCGCGGTGACATTCGGATACCGCTTCGTGAGGGACTCGAGGGCGACGAGGACCACGCAGGGATGGTACCGGCCGCGGCAGGGGCGCACGTCGGGCCGCCCGCTCGACCGGTGCCCTAGCCGGTCGTGCGGATCCCGGCCGCCACGCCGTTGATCGTGAGCTGGACGAGCCGCAGGAGCCGGACCCGCTCGGGATCATCCGGCGGCAGCGCCCGGCGACGCGCGAGCAGGCGCGCCTGGAGCTCCGAGAGCGGGTCGACATACGGCGAGCGCAGGGCGATCGAGCGCTGGATGGCCGGCAGACCGTCGAGCAGGTGGGCCCGGCCGGTCAGTCGCAGGAGCCCCGACACGGATCGCTCGTACTCGGCCTCGATCCCGGCGAAGAGGGTCTCCGCCTGCGGACCACCCGCGAGCGCCGCGAACCGTCGGGCCGCGACGAGGTCGACGCGCGCGAGCGACAGCTCGGCGTTGTCGAGGACCGCCTCGAGGAACGGCCACGTCGCGTATTGACGGGCGAGGGCATCGAGGCCGGCCTCGCCGTGACGGCGAGCGAACGCCGCCAGCGCCGAGCCGAGGCCGTACCAGCCCGGCAGCTCGAGCCGCGACTGCGACCAGGCGAAGGTCCACGGGATCGCCCGCATGGCGTCGATCGCCTCGGGCCCGACCACGCCCGCGCGCTTCCCGCGCGTCGCCGGCCGCGACCCCAGGCGCAGATCGGCCAGCTCGGCGATCGGCGTCGCCTCGAAGAACCAGGCCGCGAACGCGGGGTCGTCGAGCAGCCCGCGGTAGGCGGCCCTGGCCGTCTCGGCAAGCTCGGCGACGAGGGCGCCGCCCTCGGCCTCGGCGGCCCGGGCCGCGTCATCGTGCTCGGGCGTCGACGCGAGCAGGACCGCCGCCGTGAGCTGCTCGAGGTGCCGGAGGGCGATGACCGGATCGGCGTAGCGCTGGGCGACGACCTCGCCCTGCTCGGTGAGCCGGAAGCGGCCGCCGACGGAGCCCGGCGCGGACGCCCGGATCGGCGCGGTTCGCCGGTCCGCCGCCGCGACCGATGGCCCCACCTCGGCCGTGGAAGATCGTCAGCTCGACACCATGACGCCGGGCGGCCTCGCCGAGCGCCTCCTGGGCGCAGGTAGAGCGACCAGTTCGCCGCGAGGAACCCGAGCGCCTTGTTCGAATCGGAGTAGCCGAGCATCACCTCCTGGCGGTCGCCCCGCGCCGTGACGTGGGCCCGGTAGGTGCGGTCGCGGAGCAGGTCGTCGAGGATCGGCCCGGCGCGATCGAGCGCGTCGGGCGACTCGAACAGCGGCACGGCGTCGATCGCCGGCGTCGCCGGGGCGAACCCGCCGGTCGCGGCGGCCCCGGGCTCGGCCGAGCCGGCCAGGCGGGCAAGCTCCAGCACGGCCCGGACGTCCGACGGCCCGCGGGTGAACGACACGATCACGTGCTGGCAGGCGGCCTCGCCGAAGCGTCGCTGGGCGTCGGCCATCTGCCGGAACGTGGCGAGGACCTCGAGCGCCGACACGCCCGGCGCGCCCGGCAGCTCGCGAGCCAAGTCGTCGCGCGGTCGCCGTCGGAGAACCTTCAGGGCTGCCTCGTGGACGGCGCTGTGCTGGCGGATGTCGAGGCTCGCGAGGTGGAACCCGAAGGTGTCGACCTGCCAGGCGAACGACTGGAGCTCGCCGTAAGCGACGCGCGCCAGGCCGTCGTCGGCGAGCGCCGAGCCGAAGCTCGTCGAGCTCGTGGGCGAGCTCGGACGGCCCGCCGTAGCGGCCGGACAGCGGCGCCGAGCCGCCCGTCAGACCCGCCCGGGTGCGGCGCAGGCGCTCGGCGATCGCCCCGAGGCGGACCCGATACGGCTCGTCCGGGAAGCGCCGACGGAGCATCCGCATCGTCTCCGGCAGGTCGTCGGCATCGCGCGCCAGACGGGCCTCGAGCGGGTGCGCCAGGCGCCCCGGCGGCACCTCGGCCGCGACCGTCTGCATCAGCCGGTTCGCGACCGCCTCGTAGCCGTGGAGGAGGTGGTCGGCCTGGATCCGGAGGGCCTGGGCGGTCACCTCCGCAGTGACGTTCGGATTGCCGTCGCGATCGGAGCCGATCCAGCTGCCCCAGGAGAGGAACGCCGGTGCGGCCGGCGGTCGCGAGCCGGTCCGCCCGCTGTCCGACGCCGGCGGGTCGTCGTCATCCTCGGCCGGGTCGCCCGCCGCACGGCGGGAGCGGGCGTCTGCCGCGAGGAGCCGGTCGATCGCGGCGTCGGTGGCCCGATAGAGCCGCGGCGTCGCCGTGAACAGCGTCGCGTCGAACGCGACCATCGCGGTCCGGACCTCGTCGAGCGGGCTCGGGGCGACCGAGCGCAGCTCGGCGGTCCGCCACAGGAGGGTGATCTCCTCGCGCAGGCGGCGCCGGCGTGTCGGCATCCTCGTCGCGGGTCAGGCGGGGGTCGTCGAGCCGCTCGAGCAGCCGAGCGATCCGGTTGAGGGCGACGAGCAGCGTGCGGCGCCGCGCCTCGGTCGGATGGGCCGTCAGGACCGGGCCGATCCGGAGCGAGCCGACGAGCGACCGGATCCCGGCGGCGTCGTGGCCCGCCCGCCAGAGACGGCGGACGGCGTCGCCAAGGGAGTCGTCGAGGATCCCGAGCCCGGAGGCCCGCTCGCGCCGCCGGAGCGTCCGGACGCGGTTGCGGGACTCGGCCAGGTCGACGAGCCGGAAATACAGGGCGAACGCCCGGATGACCAGCTCGGTCCGGTCGAGGTCGAGGGCGTCGAGGTCGGCCGCGAGCTCCGCCGACAGCCGCTCGCGGGTCGCCGCGTCCGGATCCCGCCGGAGAGCGATCGTCCGACGTCGGATCCGCTCGACCGTCTCCAGCAGGTCGAGCCCGGCCTGCTCGACGATGACCTGGCCGAGGAGGGCCCCGAGGAGCTTGACCTCGCGCGCCAGCGGGTCGCGGGCCCCGGCCGTCCCGATCCCGCGCGGTTCCGCTCGGACCGCCGGGTTCCGCCGGCCGCTCACGCTCCGCCGCGGTGCCGTCCGGGAGCGGCCGCAACCGTCCCGCGTCCCGCTCGCAACCGGGTGACCGGTCGCCCCGACGGGGCGCTCGCCCCTAGCCTTGTATCGTGATGTCCGTGGCGACCCTCGAGACTCGCGCCTCCGGCCGCCCGGCTCACCCGGGAGATGGCGACGTGCCCGCGGAGACGACCGAGGCTCCCGCGGCGATGACGGATGCTCGCGCGGCGATGACGGATGCTCGCGCGGCGACGGCCGACGCTCCGGCGGCGACGACCCAGCAGCTCGAGCAGCTCCGCTTCCTCCATCGCGTCGTCCGGCTCGCGACGACGGCCCGGACCTGGGACGAGCTGCTCACCACGGTCGTCGACCAGACCCGGGACGCCCTCCACGCCGACGTGTCCTCCCTCTACCTGCTCGATCGCGACGAGCGCCGTCTGACCCTGGCGGCGACGAACGGCCTGGACAAGTATCAGATCGGCCGCGCCAGGGTGCCGTTCGGCGAGGGCGTGACCGGTCGCGTCGCCGCCGCGCGGCAGCCGCGCGATCGTCCCCGACGTGGCGGCGGATCCGGACTTCCTGTGGGTCCGCGGGATCGACCAGAAGCGCTTCGTCGCCTCGATGCTGTCGGTGCCGCTCGTCTGGCACGACCACGTCGTCGGCGTCCTCAACGTCCAGACCGAACGGCATCGCCGCTTCAGCGACGACGACGCCGCCCAGCTCGGCGCGATCGCCGACGTCCTGGCCGGCTTCGTCGAGCGGGTCCGACTCCAGCGTGAGGCCGAGGAGCGGGCCGAGAGTCTGCGGGCCCTCGACCGCGCCAGGGCCGAGCTCGTCGCGCTCGTGACCCACGAGCTGCGGACCCCGCTGGCGGTCGTCCGGGCCTACACCGACCTCCTGTCCGAGGAGCCGCCGCTCGAAGGGCGCGCGTCGCGAGACCCCGTCCGGCGGGCCCAGCGCGACGCCTGGCACGAGGCCGCGGTCGGTCAGATCGAGCGGATCGACCGGCTCATCGATTCGGTCCTGGCGTCGGTCCGGCCGTCGGCCGAGGACGCCGCCGTGGAGGTCGTCCCGGTCGACGTCGGACGCGTCGCCGACGAGGTCCTGGTCGAGCTGGCGCCGCTCCTGGCCGGACACCACGCCGAGGTCCGGACACCGGTCCACCATCAGGCCCTCGCCGACGCCGTCCTGCTCCGCCAGATCCTTGAGCACCTCGTCGAGAACGCCGTCAAGTACGCCCCGCCGGCGACCCGGATCGCGATCGACTCGTGGCTGGAGGAAGGCGTCGTGAAGGTCGCCGTGACCGACGAGGGCCCGGGCATCCCGCCCGAATGGCGCGAGCGGATCTTCGAGCCGTATGCCCGGCGCGACACCCACACCGCCCGCGGCTCGGGCATCGGCCTGTATGCCGCGCGGCGCCTCGCCGAATCGATGAGCGCCCGCCTGTGGTGCGAGCCGGCCGTCCCGGCCGGTGCCCGCTTCGTCGTCGCGATGCCCGCGGCGGCGGCCGTCTGAGGGAGGGAGACCGTGCCCGCGACCCGCCCGCTCCGCATCCTCGTCGTCGATGACGACCCGGCGATGGTCGGCGCCGTCACCGCGCTCGTCGGGACCGAGGGCCACCAGGTCATCACCGCCTACGACGGCCTGACCGCCGTGAAGCGCGTCCGCGACGAGTCGCCGGACCTGATCCTGCTCGACCTGGCGATGCCGGGGCCGGACGGATATGCCGTCGCCGGCCAGGTGCGGGCCCTCGGCTCGACGCCGATCGTCGTCGTCTCGGGTGAGAGCTCGGAGGCCGCGAAGGTCCGGGCCCTGGAGCTCGGCGCCGACGACTACCTCGTCAAGCCCTTCGGCAAGGCCGAGCTGCTGGCCCGGATCAACGCCGTCATGCGGCGGGTCGACGCGGCCGGCGCCGGTGGCGCCGGTGGCGCCGGCGGTCCGCTCGTGGCCGGCGACCTCACGATCGACCCCGGCCGGTTCGAGGCCCACGTCGGCGACGAGCTGCTCGCGCTGACCCCGACCGAGTATCGGCTGCTGGAGGCGCTCGTCCGGGCGGGCGGCGACGTCGTGCCCCACCATCGCCTGGCGCGGGCGGGCTGGCCGACCGAGGCGGATCCGGACCTGCTGTGGCTCAAGCCGCACCTGACACGGCTCCGGGCCAAGCTCACCGAGGCGGGCGGCCCGACGATCATCGCGGTCCGCGGCGCCGGATACCGGATCGAGGCCAACGAGACGACACCCGTCGAGGCCTGACAGCCCCGGGAACCGCGACCCCGGGAACCGCGACCCCGGGAACCACGGCGACGCCCGCGGGCGGTCCGCGGGCGTCGCGTGGAGGAGGACCGGCCGGCGGGAGTCCGGCCGTCGTGCGGTCAGGCGAGAGCCGCTGCCGGGACAGGGCGTCCGGTCGCGTCGTGCGCCATGTCGGCGCAGTCGACCTTGCAGCCGCGGGCGTCGCGACCGCCGAGCGACCCGAAGTGGAAGTACGCGGCGGCGTCGGACGGACCGACAGGCTGGAGTCGGCAGCCACAGGCGGCACACGTCACGGGGCCGGCTCGCTCGATGGAGCCGGTGAAGGCGAAGCGGGGTTCGGACGGGGTCAACATCGGTCAGTCTCCGGGGCACGCTGCCCGCGGGACGCCACCGCCCCACGGGAGATGAACCCTACGGAGCCATCGACACCGTTTCGGCACCAAGGCGGGACCGAGTCGGTTGCGAGCCGGTTACGACGGCCCGTGGCCGCTCCCCGGGACCTCCGCCTGAGCGTCGGCGATCATCCGGGCTCGATGCACACCACCTGTGCGTTACGGCGGGCGAACGACGGACATCGGCATTCGGACGGCTCCAAAGGCCGCGTCCGTGGGTCGGATCATCCCGCACTGCGCTCGCGCCGGCACATTCGGCAAGGGCTCGGTGACGGCGACGCCCGATCGCCGCTCGTTCCTCCGCCGTTATGCACAGCAGGCGTGCATCGAGGGTCCGATCCGGGGCTGGCGCGCCTCGGGCCGATCGGGCCGGCGCGGGTCAGCCGGCCCGGCTCGGATCAGCTGGCGCGGCTCAGCCGACCGCGGCGACGGCCGCCGAGCCGGAGACCGCCGAGGCCACCCGCTCGGGTCGAGCCGGCGCGGCGGACATCACGGGCTCGACCGGGACCGGTTCCACGAGCCACAGATGGGACGGATCCGGGCCGCCGAGATCGACCAGGTGGTCCGCCAGGAGCGATCCGGCCTGGGCATGGTCCGCGATCAGCCGCCGCACCTCCGCCAGGAGCCCGTCCGCCTCGGCGGGCGGCCGCTCATCGACGACCGCCGCGATCGACGACGCCCGGACCGACCGCTCGTCGAGCCCGCTCGGCGCCCGTCCCGACGGATCCCAGAGGTACGCCCGGCCGCCGGTCATCCCGGCGCCGAAGTTCGCGCCGATCGGGCCGAGGATGACCAGGACGCCACCCGTCATGTACTCCGCCCCATGTGGACCGATGCCCTCGACGACGGCCTCGGCGCCGCTGTTCCGGACCCCGAACCGCATGCCGGCCCGGCCGATCACGTGGAGCCGACCGGCGGTCGCGCCGTACAGGCAGGTATTGCCGACGATCGCGTTCCGATCGGGCGCCGCGGCGAGGTCGGCATCCGGCGCCACGACGATCGTGCCGCCCGACAGACCCTTCCCCACGTAGTCGTTCGCGACGCCGTCAAGCCGCAGGTCGATGCCCGGCCCGGCGAACGCACCGAGGCTCTGTCCCGCAGAGCCGCGCAGCCGGACCGCGACGGGCCCCGGATCTCGCCACGCTCGAGGGCCCCCGAGAGGGCGGCGCCGAAGGAGCGGTCGGCCGTCGAGATCGCGATCGCCCCGCTGCCCGGGCGCGACCCGGCGACGAACGCCCGCAGGAGCCGGTCTTCCACCGCCGAGGCCGGCGGACGCGGGCCGACCACCTCGAGGGAGGAGGCGGCCGAGGCGCGCCGTTCGGCGGTCGCATCCCAGCGCGGTGCCGCGACGACCGCGCCGAGGTCGAGCGTGGGTCGTCGCCCGCGGCCGATCCGACGGGCCGGGCGGAGTGCCCGCGCGGCCTCGCCGATGATCTCGCCGATCGAGCTCGCACCGAGGGCAGCAAGCTCGAGGCGGACGTCCTCGGCGATCGCCGTGACGAACCGCTCGATGTGTTCCGGCGACCCGCTGAACTTCGCCCGGAGGTCCTCGCGCTGGGTCGCGATCCCGGTCGGACAGGTGTCGAGATGGCACTGCCGGGCCATGTCACAGCCGAGCGCGACGAGCAGCGCCGTGCCGAACGCGAACTCCTCGGCGCCGAGGAGCGCGGCGATCGACGACATCACGACCCGTCCGCAGCCCGCCATCGGTCCGGACGGCGACCCGCGACCGAAGCCCGTTCCGCAGAAGCGTCTGGTGCGTCTCCGCCAGACCGAGCTCCCATGGCGCACCGACGTGCTTGATCGACGACAGCGGGCTCGCCCCGGTGCCGCCGGCATGACCCGAGATGAGGACATAGTCGGCGCCTGCCTTCGCGACCCCGCTGGCGATCGTCCCGACGCCCCGGGTCGAGACGAGCTTCACGCCGATCCGGGCTCGCGGGTTGATCGCCCGTAGGTCGGCGATGAGCTGGGCGAGGTCCTCGATCGAGTAGATGTCGTGGTGGGGCGGCGGACTGATGTACGACTGACCCGCCTGGCCGCGTCGAAGGGCCGCGATGAACGCGGTCGCCTTCCGGCCGGGCAGCTGACCGCCCTCGCCCGGCTTCGAGCCCTGGGCCATCTTGATCTCGAGCTGGTCGGCCCGGGCGAGATACGCCGCGGTCACGCCGAATCGACCCGATGCGACCTGCTTGATCTTCGAGTCACGGCGCTCGCCGGCCTCGGTCGGCTCGTACCAGGCCGGATCCTCCCCGCCTTCACCGGTGTTCGCCGCGCCGCCCGCGCGTTGCATCCCGATCGTCACGGCCTGGTGAGCCTCGGGCGAGAGGGCGCCGACGCTCATCGCCGACGCGACGAACCGGGCGATGATCGCCCGCGCTGGCTCGACCCGCGCGAGCGGCAGCGGCGGTCCGAGGCGCCGCGAGCTCGAGCTGCTCGCGGACCGTGGCCGGCTCGCGGGCGATCGTCGCGCGGTACTCGGCCAGCTCGTCCGCGGTCGTCCGACCCGTGCCGTCGGTCGCGAGGGCCTGGATCGCCCCGACGACGACCGGCGCGTAGCCGTGATGCTCGCCGTCGGCCCGGAACCGGGCCAGACCCGGATCGATGAGCCGGTTCGGCGCGGTGTCCGCGGCGACGATCCGGGCGGCCTCGGCGCGGACGACGATCCGGCGCTCGATCTCGGCGAAGTCGACGGTCCCGGGCCAGCCGGGCGCGGCGGGGAAGCACCGGGCGACGACCTCCGGCGCGAGCTCGATCGTCTCGATGAGCGCCCCGCCGATGTACGACGCGGCCGTCGAGATCCCCATCCGGGCGAGCGTCTTGCGCAGGCCGGCGGCGAACGCCTCGAGCAGCGCGGTCGACGGCGTCGCCGGCCGTGAGCTCCTCGAGGCCCCGCGTGCCCGCCAGCTCGGTGGCGAGCTCGAGCGCGAGGCGCGGGCGGATCGCGGTCGCGCCGGCGGCAGGACCATCGCCCCGCCGTGGACATCCAGGACGTCCGCCGCATCGGCGACGAGATCGGTCCGACCGCGGAGGCCGGCGTCTGTCAGGGCGGCATGGACGGCGCCAACGGCGAGGGCGGACGGGCAGCGGCGGCCGATCGAGGTCGAAGCCGGCGTCGCTGACACGACGAGCAGCTCGGCGCCGTCGACGGCGGCCGCAGCGCGCCGCGTCGGCGAGCCGCGCGAGCGCCTCCGCGAGCGCTCCGGGCTGGTCGTCGGGCGGAACGTCGCGTCGAGCCGGACTCGTCCGTCCGACCATCGCGACGAGGCCCTCGAGGTCCGCCACGGAGGGCGTGGCCAGCGCCACCGTCCGATGGACGCCGCGGGTCAGGCAGTCCGGCCGAGCAGCGGCGGTCGGGGACCGACGACGACGCGCGAGGTCGATGACCGACGCGCTCGCGGTCCGGGTCGATCGGCGGGTTCGTCACCTGGGCGAACGACTGGCGGAGGTGGTCGGTGACCGGTCGGCCGGCCCGGCCGAGCGCGGGCAGGGGCGTGTCGTCGCCCATGCTCCAGAGGGGCTCATGGCCCTCGGCGACCATCGTCTTGATGTCCAGGCGGTGGCGCTCGGCGTCGAGCCCGGCGAGGAGCCGGAGCGGCGCCGGCGTGACCGTCGGGCGCTCATCTGGGCCGTGGCTCGCCGCGGCCGCCCGATCGACGAACGATGGGCCGTGGCGCGTCGGGCAGCCACGTCCGGCGGAGGACCTCCGTCCGCGCCTCGGCGCCGGTCAGGACGAGCCCGGCATCCGGGTCGACCAGCAGCAGCTCGCCCGGCCCGAGGCGCGCCCGGCGGATCGTGTCCCGGGCCGCGAGCGGGACCGCGCCCGCCTCCGACGCGGCCGCGACGATCCCGTCGCGCGTCATCGCCCAGGCCAGCGGTCGGAGGCCATTGCGATCGAGGCATCGCGCGCGACCCGGCGGCCGTCGCTCAGGACGAACGCACCGGGGCCGTCCCATGGGCGAAGGCGCCCGGGTCCGGCGGGCATGCGCGGCGGCGAGCGGGCTGGTCTCGCCGGCGAGCGCGGGCGCGTCCGGGAACGAGGGTGAGGAACGCCGCGAAGGGGTCCCAGCCGCGTCAGCTCGAGCAGCTCGAGGGCCTCATCGAGGGACGACGAGTCCGAGCCATCCGGTGCGAGCAGCGGTCCGCTGGCGGCGAGCCGGCGCGCGGCGGCGCTCGGGCGGGGGTCGGCGGCCCGGCCCCGGAACTGCTCGCGGTTGCCGCGGACGGTGTCGATCTCGCCGTTGTGGGCGAGCCGGCGGAACGGCTGGGCGAGCCGCCACTCGGGATGGGTGTTCGTCGCATAGCGCTGGTGGAACACCGCATGGCTGACGGCAGCGGCGCCGCCAGGTCGGGATAGAAGTCGCCAGCCGGTCGCCCGCCACGAGCCCCTTGTAGACGACGAGTCGCCCGGACGCGGACGGGATCGCGAGCTGCGACCGCCTGGTCACGGGCGGCCGTCTCGGCGCGACGGCGGGCGACGACGAGGGCCGAGCTCGAACCGCTCGGCCGACCAGCCGTTCGGCCGCGGGACGAGGGCCTGCTCGATGCGCGGGCGCGCTGGCGGCGGCGCTCGCGCCCAGGGCGGCCGGATCGACCGGCGACGATCCGCCACCGGGCGACCAGGAGGCCCTCGCCCGCCAGGGTCTCGGCGACCAGCGCCCGCGCGGCCGCGGCGGCGGATGGCCACGTCGCGGAAGGAAGGCGACGACGACACCGATCCGGCGTCCCAGGCCCGGCGCCGAGGAGCTGGGCGAGCGACCGGATCCAGCGGGAGGGCGATGCCCGCACCATCACTCGACTCGCCGTCGGCAGCGAACGCGCCGCGATGCCGGAGGGCCGCGAGCCCTGCGACGGCCAGCGGCAGGACGCGATCGCGGGCGGCGCCCCGGACGTCGGCGACGAACCCGACCCCGCAGGCATCGTGCTCGAAGGCGGGGTCGTAGAGCGGCGCCCGCTGGGGCGGCGCCGGGGAGACCGCTCGGTGGCCCGACCCGGGGCGGTGTCGGGCGCTCGATCGCATCGTGTCGCGCCCTCCGGGTGCGAGATCGGTCGCGCGGTGTCCTCCGCCCGGACAGGCTAGGTGCGGCCGGGGCGCACGTCGGCGGGCGGCGCGGGGACGCTCGGGGTGCGGTCGGGAGTCGGCGCGACCCGGATCCGCAACCTCGCGGCGGGACCGGCAGTCCACCGAGCGGCCCAACGGTCGGATGTGCCTGCTCGGCTGCGGCCCCAAGGCCCATCCTTCGATGCCGTGCTCACCGCCTGGACGGACCATCGCCTGGAGGGCCGGCGGCCTGGCCCGGACGATCGTCGGTCCGCAGGATGGGCAGTCCACCCGCGACTTCCAAGGACACATGGAACGGGCGGCCCTCGCGCCGAGGGCCGCCCGTGGATCGAGAGCGGGGAGGGATCCGCTCCGGTTCAGGCCTGGTAGGCGACCTCGCCGTGGACTGCGAGGTCGAGACCCATCTCCTCCGCCTCGGGCTTCACCCGGATGCCGAGGACGAGGTCGACGACCTTGACGATGACGAAGGTCGCGACGACCGCGTAGGCGATCGTGGCGCCGACCGCGATCACCTGATCGACGAGCTGCTGGACGTTGCCCTGCGAGCAGGCCGGAGTACGCGGCCTGGATCGTCGACGAGGCGAAGATGCCGGTCGCGATCGCACCGAACATCCCGCCGACACCGTGGACGGCGAACACGTCGAGGGCATCGTCGACCTTGATGCAGGCCCGCAGCAGCGTCGCGCTGTAGCACAGGCCACCGGCCACGAGGCCGATGATCAGGGCGCCGCCGACGGTGACGAAGCCCGACGCCGGAGTGATCGCGACGAGCCCCGCGACGGCCCCGCAGGCGGCGCCGACGACACTGACCTTGCGGTGCTGGACGTAGCTCGCCAGGACCCAGGTGACGGTCGCGGCGGCGGCGGCGATGTTCGTGACGGTGAAGGCGCTCGCGGCGAGGCCGCCCGCCGTCAGGGCGGAGCCGGCGTTGAAGCCGAACCAGCCGAACCACAGCAGACCCGCGCCCGAGGACGACCATCGGGATGTCGTGCGGCTCGGTGGGGTCGCCGTTCAGGTGGCGCTTGCCGATCAGGAGGGCGACGACGAGGGCCGAGATGCCGGATGACAGATGGACGACCGTGCCGCCGGCGAAGTCGAGCGCGCCGAGCTTGTACAGCCAGCCATCGACCGACCAGACCCAGTGGGCGATCGGTGAGTAGACGAAGATCGACCACAGGATCGTGAACATGACGAACGCGGCGAACCGCTTGCGCTCGGCGAACGCGCCGGTGATCAGTGCCGGGGTGATCGCCGCGAACATCAGCTGGAACGAGGCGAACAGGACGAACGGGATCGTCGTGGCGTAGACGGTCGACGGCTCGAGGCCGACGCCGTTGAACATCGCGTACTCCAGGCCGCCGATCAGGCCGTAGCCGCCGACATCCGAGCCGAATGCCAGGGTGAAGCCGACGATGACCCAGACGATGCTCACGAGGGCCAGCCCGAAGAAGCTGTGCATCACCGTCGAGAGCACGTTCTTGCGGCGGACGAGGCCACCGTAGAAGAGCGCGAGGCCGGGGAGCATGATCATGACCAGGGCCGTGGCCATGAGCATCCAGGCGGTATCGCCAGAATCCATCGATCCCACCCTCCTGTCGCACGCGTCGCCGCAAGTGCGGTGGCGCGACGCGGCGGCACCTGTTTCCCTGTCCTGATCCGGCACCGCCGGCGTCGCTGGCGGCACCGTAGGCGCGGGCCCGCCGGCGGGACGATGGCGGGGTCCGTCCGAGCCGGTGGCGGTTCGGGTGCGCGGCCGCGCAGGCGCGTCACCGTCCCGCAACCCGGGCTCTGGCGCGTCGCGCGGAGGCACCGGAACGTCACTGCAGCGGGTCCCACGCTTGCGCGCGCGGCGTATGCTGCCGCGCGAACGCTCCCTTCATCGAGAGGCGTGACCTATCGAGTGACCTGCGCGCGGATCCGCCGGCATCAGCCGGCATGTCGGATCGTGCCCGGAGCGTTCCCGGGCGATCACTCGGAGGGAGCAGTTCGTGAGTAGCAGTCCAGCCCGCCCGACGGGCATCACCATCCTGGCCGTCCTCGCCGGCATCGGCGGCGTCCTCAATCTCCTGGCCGGCTTCGGCCTCCTCTTCGGTGGCGCGTTCCTTCTCGGCGCCGGCACCGGCTATGGCGGCGCAGCGGCCCTCTTCGGCATCGCCTTCCTGGCGCTGGGCGGTCTGCTGATCGCCCTGGCGTACGGCTTCTGGATGACGCTCCCGTGGGCCTGGCCGCTCGGCGTGATCCTCGAGCTCGTGAATATCGGGCTCGCCATCGCCGGTGCGGTCGTGTCCGGCAACTTCGTGAGCTCGCTGGTCGGGCAGGCGATCTGCGATCGCGATCGCGGTCGCGATCCTGTACTACCTCAACCAGCCGACCATCAAGCAGCTGTTCGGCCGCCCGGCGGCCTGAGCATCGATCCCCGGCGGCGCGAGCCGCCCGATCATCGCCACCGAACGACGCGGCCCGGGATCCCCGGGCCGCGTCCTTGCGTCCGGCACCGGCGGGGAGGTCGAGCCGCATCGCGCCGCGTCGCCACTCGCCCGGCGAGTCAACGGACCGCGAGGCGATCGGTTCCGTGACCAGATCCCGCGTTCGTTCGGACATCCACTCTGCCGGCGAGTGATCCGTCCGCGGAACGCCCGTGACGAGGCCGTCGTCGAATGCCCATCGGTCGTTTCACTCGCTTGACGAGCATGCCCGCACCGCACCCAGGCAGGCCGCGTCGCTGTTGCCTCGGTCGGTGGTCATCCGACGGTTCCAGGAGGGCGTGAGACCTCGCGTATCCTCGAGGCTCGCAGGGAGACCCGCCGATGCCGACGATCGAGGGGACGGTCTTCTATCTCCAGCGGATCGCCCTCGCCCCGGGCGCCGTCGTTCGGATCGATATCCGGGATGCCGACGGCTCGGGACTCGGATCCGCGACCCACACGACGACCGGCGAACAGGTCCCGATCGCCTGGTCGGTGACGGCCGACGCGGCGCTTGCCTCCGGGACCGCCCTCACCGCTTCCGCGACGATCGCGCTCGACGGCCACGTCGCCTGGGTCGGCGAGACGACCTTCGTGCCCGGCGACGACAGCGCGATGTCGGCTATCGCGATCCGGCTGGTCCAGGCGCCTGATGGCGATGGAGTGGAAGACGTCGGCGGGGCGGCGCCGGACGGTGCGCTCTCGGAGGCCGAGCTCGAGGCCATCGAGGTGACCGAGCTCGAATCGTTCGGTGGAGGTTGGACACCTTAGGAGTGGGACGAGCGCGCCGGCCGTCAGAGGAATGTGGAGCGGGAGACGGGATTCGAACCCGCGACATCCAGCTTGGAAGGCTGGCGCTCCACCAACTGAGCTACTCCCGCGCCGATCCGGCCATCCTTCGGTGGAAGGTCCGGAGCCGATGACAGTTCGCACAGACGATATCGCACTTCGCGACCTCGGCCAATATCCGGTCGGTACCCATTCGGCCGATCATGCGGGTCACCGCCGACCGCTTTGACCCGGGCTCTCGGTGATCGAAGTCCATCGCGCACGGGGGAATCGTTGTCCGCGATCGGCGCATGGTCGGTCGCGGAGCTGGTCCAGAAGCCGAGCCTGTGAGCGCCAGGCCTCGCGCTTCCGCACCAGGTCGCGAGAGGTTCCGTGATCCCTCCTCGATCGAGCTGCGTGTCGACGTTGGGTTCGGATGCGATGGCAGTTGGCGCAGACGACATCGCACTTGGCGATCTCCGCGATGAGTGCCGATCGCGACCGGAGCATCGCCCGGCCCGAGGTGAGACGGAACTCCTTGGAGGTTCCCTCTCGATGGTCGAAGTCCATCTGGTGTGGCGCGAACGTCTGCTCACAGTCGGCGCACGGTCGGTCGCGGACCTCACGCAGGAACTCCAGCGACGCGCTCTGTCGGGTGCGGACTCGCAGGATCTCTCGTGTCCGATTGAGCCGGTAGTAGCTGACGTTGGCCGGTCGTTGGCTCGGCCGGTCCATATCCCGGGATAGAACAGATGGTCTCTTTGACGACCGGTCATCCGCCTGATACATCGCTGCACGGTGCCGTTGTATCGTCGGACGCCCAACGGCACGTCCGCCACGATGCAGGCCAACGCCGCCATCCCACGACCTCCGGGAGTCGGACACGACCACTGAACCCACGCCCACGCCCCAGCTGACCTCCATGGAGCCCCTGGCGGGGAGCTCGACCGGTGGACGCACGGTCACCTTCCTGTTCACCGACATCGAGGGCTCGACGGCGCTCCTCCAGATGCTCGGTGGCGTATACGGCGACCTGCTCACCGTTCACCACCGGATCATGCGAACGACGTTCGGCGCTGCCGGGGGCCGTGAGGTCGACTCCGCCGGGGATGGGCTGTTCTTCGTCTTCGAGGGGGCCCGCTCGGCGGTGACCGCAGCCGTCGAGGCCCAGCAGGCGGTCGAGGCGGCGAACTGGCCCGGCGAGGTGACCGTCAAGGTCCGGATGGGCCTCCACACCGGCGAGCCGATGGTCGGGCAGGTGGGCTACGTCGGGATCGACGTCCATCGGGCGGCCAGGATCGCCGCCGTCGGCAATGGCGGCCAGGTCCTGCTGTCCCAGACGACGGCCACGCTGGTCGGACGGGACCTCCCGGCGACGATCTCGATCGCCGACCTGGGCGAGCATCGGCTGAAGGACCTCGCTCGGCCAGAGCGGCTGTACCAGGTCGTCGGCGAGGGCCTGGCATCGGACTTCGCGCCGCTGCGGACGCTCGACGCGATGCCGAACAACCTGCCGCGGCATCTGACCTCGTTCATCGGGCGACGAAGCCAGATCGACCAGGCCAAGGCGGACCTCAGTTCGGCGCCGCTGCTCACGTTCATCGGGCCGTCGGGGGTCGGCAAGACACGACTCGCGCTCCAGGTCGCCGCGGAGCTCCTCGACGACTACGCCGACGGGGTCTGGGTCGTGGAGCTGGCGACCCTGTCCGATGGCGAGCTGGTCGTCCCGGCGATCGCCACGGCCCTCGGCATCGCCGAGCAGTTCGCGCCGCTCGCCGCTCGACGGCGTGATCAGCCATCTCCAGTCGCGTCGGATCCTGCTCGTCCTCGACAACTGCGAGCACCTGGTCCTCGAATGCGCCCGCTTCTGCGATGCGGCGCTGCGGGCCGGGCCCGGCCTCCGCATCATCGCCACGAGCCGAGAGGCACTCGGGATCGATGGCGAGCGCCTGTTCTCCGTCCCGTCGATGAGCCTCCCGGACGATCGCCAAGGGCTGACCGCCGAGTCGGTCGCCGACAGCGAGGCCGCTTCCCTGTTCGTCGAGCGCGCGGCCCTCGTCTCGCCCGGCTTCCACGTCACCGACCGGAACGTCGAGGCCGTCGGGCAGATCTGTCGCCGGCTCGACGGCATCCCGCTCGCACTCGAGCTGGCAGCGGCGCGGGTGCGCGCCCTCTCAGTCGACCAGATCGCTGCCCGGCTGGGGGATCGCTTCCACCTCCTGACCGGCGGCAGCCGGGTCGCGCTGCCGCGTCAGCAGACCCTCCGGGCGGCGATCGACTGGAGTCACGACCTCCTGCCCGAGGTCGAGCGGATGGCGTTCCGCCGCCTGTCGGTCTTCGCCGGGCCGTTCGCCCTCGACGCCGCGGAGACCGTCTGCAGCGGGGTGGGCATCGACCGGATGGACGTCCTCGAGCTCCTGACCCGCCTGGTCGACAAGTCCCTCGTCATCGCCGAGGCTCCGTCCGAGACGGGCGAGACCGCAGAGGGCGGCTTCCGGCTCCTCGAGTCGATCCGTGACTACGCCTGGGAGCGGCTGGTCGAGACGGGCGAGGCCGAGGAGGCCCAGTCGCGCCATCTGGCCTGGTGTCTGGCGCTGATCGAGCGGGCCAAGCCGGCGTTCTTCCAGGGTCCCGAGCCGGTCGAGTGGCTCGATCGGCTCGACAACGAGCACGAGAACCTTCGGGCGGCGCTCCAGTGGGCGACGGCGGACGAGGCGAACGGGGAGGCCGGCCTGGCGCTCGCCGCGGGGCTGTGGCGGTTCTGGGAGATCCGGGGCTACATCTATGAGGGCCGGACGTGGCTCGAGAAGGCGCTCGAGCTCACCTCCGGTGAGCTGACCGAGCTGCGCGCCAACGCCCTCACCGGTGCGGCGATCCTGGCCGCGCTCCAGGGCGACAAGGCGGCCTCGGTCGCGTACCACGAGGAGAGCCTGGCGGTCCACCGCGTCCTCGGGAACCGCCACAGCATCTCGTACGCGATCGCCAACCTCGCGAACGCGCTCGTCGAGCTCGAGGACTTCCCGGCTGCCATGGCTCGCTACGAGGAAGGCCTCGAGATGGTCCGCCGGTTCGGTGACTGGCACGGCGAGGCGGTCGATCAACACGCACCTCGCCGACGTCGCCGACCGGTCAGGCGACCCGGAGCTCCCGGGGCTATCTCGAAGCGAGCCTGACCGCCGTATCGCCTCCATGACGATCCGTGGGGCATCGCGAACGCGAGCGGCGCGTTCGCGGGCGTCGCGATCCGGCGTGGCGACATCGCCCTGGCGCGTTCCCTCGTGGCCGATGCGATCGAGCAGTACCGCTACGTCGGCGATGGCCGCGGCGATCGCCCGGATGCTGGCGCTGTCGGCCGACATCGCGGCCGGCGAGGGCGAGATGCAGGCCGGCTCGCCCAGGCGCAGCTCGCGAGCCTGGCGCTCCGGATCGACATCGGCGACCGGCCCGGCCTCGCCACGGCCTGGAGCGGCTGGCCTGCGCTGGCCGATCCGAGGACGACGCCCAGGCGGCGCGCATCCTCGGAGCCGCCGATGCGCTCCGGGAAGCGGATCGGCGCGCCGCGTCCGATCGGCGATCCGCGAGCAGCCACGACCAGACCGTCGCGGGACTCCGGGAGCGCCTCGGGTCGGACGCCTATCGGGAGGCCTGGGCCGGCGGGCGGACCGCGCCCCTCGATCGGGTCCTCCAGGAGCTGGGGCTCAGACCCCTTCCATGACCTCAGTGAGGACGTCGGCTACCAGCCCGTGGGCCTCCCGATGGGTCTGGTGGGCGGCCTCCGGGGTCGGGGCCTCGACGAGGCAGTAGACCTTGCCGGTCGCCTCGTCGTACCAGTACCGCAGGTACGTCACGCCGTACTTCGGTCCGACCTCGAGGTCACGGGCGTGGGCTGGGCGACGCCCTCGCCCGTCAGGCCGGGAACATAGGTGTGCGTGTCGAGATAGAGGGGCATGTCACTCCTTCACGGTGGCGACGAAGGCGGACGCCCGGAGGGCGGATGTGCAGGACGCATCATCCTCCGGAACGGGGCATCGAGTGGTGCTCACCCTACGAGCGCGAGCGTCGAGCGGTTCCCACGGCGGCATGCCGGTCATCTCCCCCCATGCGGATCGAGCGTCCCTCAGCCGGGCTGGCCGAGCGACTGAGCGAGCGACGACTCGGCGTCGGGACCGAGGGTCGTCTGATAGACCTTCCCGTGGTGGCCGCGCAGGGCCCCGCTCACGACGGCGAGGTTCAGGACCCGAGGAGCAGGAACAACGCCGACGTGCCCGGCGTCAGCGCCGCCTCGACGTCCTTCACGAAGTCCCCGTCGACATATCCGCCGAGGTCGTGGCCCAGATACGCACCGGCCGCGGCACCGCCGGCGACCGCGAGCGCCAGCCCGAGCGGCGGGAACATGATCCCGAGCAGGAGGCCCAGACCGCCGCCGACGATCGCGCCGGTCGAGGTCCCGGTGGCGATCTGCTCGTGGAGGTGGAGCTCGCCCGCCGCGTCGCGCGTGATGACCGCCGAATCGATGATCGTGGCCTGGCCGCCGGCGGATCGGATGGCAGCCAGGATCTGCTCGGCGTCGTCGGGGGCGTCCAGGGTCAGGACGACCAGCTCGCTCATCGCGTTACTCGCTCGTCGCTCGGCGGGACGGTCGAGCGGCGTGAGCGGGCGTAGCCGAACTCGTCCTGCGAGCGTAGCCGATGCGGCGGCGGCGGGCGAGCCGTCGGCCGGCAGGTGCTCGGCGAGGTACCGGATGGCATCCGGGTAGCGGTACTCGATCGAGCCGTGTCGGGCGTCGAAGAGCTCGAAGCCGGCTCCGGCGCGCCGGCGTCCAGGCAGGCCTGCCGGAACGCCTCCGCGCCCAGATCGAGGTAGTACTCGTCGCGCGTCGCCGGCATCGATGTAGATCGCCCGCATCGACCGGAGCGCCGCGGCGCCTCGGTCGGTGTCCGGGCCATCCGGACCGGGTCCCAGCGCAGCCAGCGCTGCCAGACCTCGGGGACCAGCTCGCCGGTCGTCAGGTCGAACGGCAGGCGGACGGTGCCGTCGTCGTCGGTCGAGTAGCAGGCGGCCATCGCCCACTCGTTGACGAGCGCGCCGTCCTCCGGCCGGGTCATCGCCGGTCGCGGCGGAAGTCGGTCCCAGAACCGCTCGAACGAGCCGTCGTAGCGGTCGCGCAGGGCGCGGGCGCACTCCGCGAACTCCGTCGCGTAGCAGGCCTCGAACAGGGCGTCGCCGGCGTGGGTCGCGAGGCCGCCGAACAGGTCCGGCCGGAGCATCGGCGTCACCATCGCGCCGTAGCCGCCGCTGCTCTTGCCGGTGATGCCGCGATGGTCGCGGCGAGGCGGCGTCCGGAACGTCGCGTCGACCCACGGGACGACCTCGTCGCAGAGGTACGTGTGATAGCGCCCGGTCCCGGGCGAATCGAGGAACTGGCTGCCGCCGACGGAGGTCCAGCAGTCGACGAAGACGACGATGGCCGGCGGGGGCGGCGGGCCATCGGCACCGCCGAACAGCCCGTCGACGAGCTCGGGACCGTCCGCCGGAATGCCGAGCGGCTGCGCCACATGTCGAGCTGGCCGGTCATCCCCTGGATGAGGTGGATCGGTCGGGTAGCGAGCGATGGCGCGGCGTCGTAGCCCGGCGGGAGGTAGATCCAGACCGGACGCTCGACCGGATCGCCGAGCCGATTGCCGGCGAGGGCATGGCTCATGACTCGTGGGCCTCGAGCCGTCCCGCGAATCGGCCGGCCCCAGGGTGGGTCGCCGGCACGCCGGCGAGCGGGTCGGCAGGCGGCGGGAATCGACGAGCGGTGCGATCGGGCATGGCTCCTCCGTGCGCGCGCGGTAGCCTACCGGGCCGGCAGACGAGGTCCTCGAGCGACGCGAGCGACGATGTCCGCCTCCGAGAGGTCGACACGGGTCACGCTCCGGGACGCCGACGCAGGTGAGCCCGGCGGCCTTCGCCGCGGCGACGCCCGGGGTCGGAGTCTTCGAACGCGATCGCCGTCGGCGGGCTCGATGCCGAGGCGGCCGCAGACGGCGAGATAGACATCCGGCGCCGGTTTCGAACGGCCGACGTCGGAGGCCGAGACGACGATGTCGAAGCGGTCATCGGAGCCCATGCCGGCTGGAGGCCCAGCTCGACCAGGTCGGTCGGCGAGTTCGAGGCGACCGCCAAGCGCATCCGACCCGACCAGCGCATCGAGCAGCTCGCGCGCACCCGGCCGCAGCGGGACCTCGGTCGCAGTGCGACGGCGGAGTCGGCCATCAGCTCGTCGTGGAGCTCGCGGACCGGAGCGCCGAGGCTCGCGGCGTACAGCTCGACCGTCGCCTCGACCGAGCGGCCGTGGGTGTCGGCGACATCGGCCGGTCCGATCGCCGCCCCGTGACGCGCGAACAGCTCGGCCTCGGCCGCGGCCCAGGCCGGCTCGCTGTCGACGATCAGGCCGTCGTTGTCGAAGATGGCCGCCTCGAACCGGCCGGGCAGGACGAGCCGTGAGCTGCGTCGGGGGGTCGTCATCGGCCCGGACATGATGGGGCGCGCGTCCCGTCCGGGTCGCGCGCCCCTGCGGCGCGCGGGGAGGCGGGGGGTCACTCCGGCGGCAGCTCCTTGTAGACGAGATCGATGTCGATCCCCTGGCTGCGCCGAACGGCGCGGGAGATGTAGTAGATCGCCAGCCCGACGACGACGATCCCGATCATGAAGGCCGGGACCCACCAGGCGTTGTCCGCCGAGCCGAGGGCCAGCGGCGGGTAGGCGATGACGCACCAGGTCAGGAAGACCATGACGAGGATCGCGAGCGGGGCGACGATGTACAGCACCGGGATGCCGGCCAGCTTCAGATTCGCCGGCGACGCCTGGAAGAGGTCCGGGCGACGCGTCGGGAAGACGAGGGCGGCGACCGCCACGATCACGACGCACACGACGCCGGCGAGCACGCCGAGGGCGAGCCAGGTGTTGAAGTCGGTCGACCAGACGCTCCAGGCGAGCATCGCGGTCACGATCGCCATGACGAGCAGGATCGCCGGGACCGGCGAATGGGTCCGCTCATTGACCTCGGAGAGCTTCTCGGGCAGAAGCCGATCGAACGACCAGGCGAAGACCGACCGGATCGGCATGAACGTGTTGCCGACCATCGCCGGCAGGCTCCAGAAGAGGAACGAGCCGACGATGAGGATCGTCAGGACCGGGATGTTGTAGACGAGCGCCGCGAGGACCTGGTAGAAGGCGCCGCCCGGGATCGCGTACGCCGTGTTGCCGCCGGTGTTCGCGGCGACGACGAAGTCGAACCCGGTGACCTTGAACAGGAGCGCCGCGCCGAGGGCGATGAGGATGACGTCCCAGGCGAGCGCGCCGACCATGATCGACAGCTGGCGGGTCCGATTCATCGCGCTCTTCAGCTCACCGGAGAGATAGACCGACCACCAGTTCCACATCATGAAGGTCATGACGACGAAGATGGCCGGGAGGGTCATCGACATGTCACCGAGGTTCGGCTGGATGCCGGCGACGCCGGCGGTGATCGATGACCTGCTGGTACGTCCCACCGCCGCTGGCGGTGTTGAGGGCGTCGAAGTTCTTCTTGAAATCGTCGGTCGAGCCGAGGGCCAGGCAGACGAACGCGACGAACGTCCCGAACATCGCGATGACGAAGAACGCGTTCTGCCAGCGGAACGTCGTCTTCGTCCCGGCGATGAGGATCGCCGTCATCAGGGCGATCATCGCGAAGCCGCCGAGGAAGGTCCAGACCTTGTCGGTCTGGAAGCTCGTGCCCCAGTCGGTCAGCGTCTGGATGCCGAAGATCGCTCCGAGGCTGGTGAGGACCGGACCAAGCGCCAGGACCGCGAAGTAGCGGGCCCAGAAGGTCGCCCCGATCATCGCCGACAGGGCCGCCCCGAAGTTCGAGACCAGCGCCAGCGGCGGGGCGAGGATCCGGCTGACCCAGACGTAGTCGCCGCCCGTCCGCGGCATGCTCGAGGCCAGCAGCGCCATCATCACCAGGACCGGGATGTTGATGAAGAACGAGATGAGGGTGACCGCGACGAAGTCGGCCTGGGGGAACGCCGAGAGGGCCCAGAACAACCCGAAGGCGAGCGTCGCCCCGACGGGTGCCGAGAAGACGGCGTTGAAGATCGTCGCGTCGACGGCCGAAGCCTCGCGGACGAGGCCCGTGCTCTGCCGGACGAAGAGCCCTCCCCGTCCGGCATCCGGTGTGCTGGCCACAGGCGTCCCTCCGTGGATCCATCAGACACGCGCCCGCTTGACACGGCTCGCCGCGTCCGGCGATAGTCGAACACAATCGCACACTCGACGTCAACATCTGTTGTGAGGAAGTCGGGGATCGCATGACCGGTGCTGATCGGGGAGGACGGACGGGCGACCCGCTCGACCGTGCCGGTCGACCGGCGGCACCTGATCCTGGAACGCGTCGCAGACGAGCAGACCATCCACGTCGGGGCGCTCGCTCGAGAGCTCGGCGTGTCCGAGATGACGATCAGACGCGACATCCGACGCCTCGAGCGGGACGGCTTCCTTCGCCAGACGTACGGCGGCGCGACCGCTCACCTGACGCGCTCGCTCGATGTGGCGTTCAACGCTCGGGCCCTCCAGCACTCGCGCGAGAAGCGGTTGATCGGCGATGCGGGCCGCCGATCTGGTGGCCGACGCTCGGGTGCTGTTCCTCGGCATCGGCACGACGGTCGAGCAGTTCGCGCGCTACCTCCCGGCGCGACCGGACCTGTCGGCCGTCACCGCCTCGCTCACGACCGCGAGCCTTCTCGGCACCCGGCCGATCCGGGTCGTCGCGATCGGCGGGGTCGTCCTCCAGGACGAGCTCACGACGGTCGGACCGACCGCCATCGCCGCGTTCGGTCGGTACCGCTTCGACCTCGCCGTCATCGGCGCCGCAGGCGTGCTCGGCTCGCTGGGGGATCACCGAGCTGACCGATGACGAGGCTGAGGTCCAGCGCGCCGCGCTCGCCCGGAGCGAGCGGATCGTCGTCGTCGCAGACGGCTCGAAGATCGGATCTGCGACCCCGTCGATCGTCGCGCCGGTCGAGCGGATCACGATGCTCGTGACCGACGACACCGCCGCAGCGACCGAGATCGACGCGATCCGTGCCGTCGGCGTCGAGGTCACCCTCGTCCCGACCAGCGACCGACGGGAAGGCCGCCACGCTGCATCGAGCCGCCGATCGCGCAGATCGACGGCCGCCGTCAGGAGGTGATGATGGACGTCCTCGAGCGGATGTTCGGCGTCCGCAAGCCGGTCATCGCGATGCTCCATCTGCCAGGTCTGCCGGGCCGGCCCTGGCATGACCGCGGGACCGGCGTCGGCGCCGCCGTCGACAGCGTCGGCCACGACCTCGCGACGCTCCGCGAGGCGGGCGTCGACGGGTACCTCTTCTGCAACGAGAAGGACATCCCCTACCAGCTCGCCGTCGGACCGGAGATCGTCGCCGGCATGGCCGCCATCATCGGCCAGCTCCGGAGCGAGCTCGACCGGCCCTTCGGGGCGAACCTGCTGTGGGATCCGATCGCCAGCCTTGCCGTCGCCCGGGCGACCGGCGCCTCGTTCATCCGCGAGGTCATGACCGGCGTCTACGAGAGCGACCTCGGGATGATCGAGCCGCGCATCGGCGAGATCGCCGGCTACCGGACGGCGATCGGAGCGACCGACGTCCTGCTCTTCGACAACATCCAGCCGGAGTTCGCGAGCGCGATCGGGTCACGCTCGGTCGCCGACCGCGCCCGCGGAGCCGCGTTCCTCGGCGTCGATGCGATCCTCATCAGTGGCCCAGCCGCCGGTACGCAGTTCGAGATGGCGGCCCTGAGTGCAGCGAAGGAGGCCGTCCCGGACGGTCCACCGGTCATCGCGAACACCGGCGTCCGGGCGGACCGGATCGCGGAGATCTTCGGGGTCGCCGATGGGGCGATCGTCGGAACCAGCCTGAAGGTCGACGGCGTCACCTGGAACCCGGTCGATCCGGCCCGCGCGTCGGCACTCGTCGAGGCCGCCGTGGCCGCGCGCACCGCGCCGGCCGTCTGAGCCGACCGGATGGCCAGGCGGACGAAGATCTACTTCGCCACGGACCTCCATGGGTCCTCGAAGTGCTTCCGCAAATTCCTCAATGCCGGCCCCACATACGGCGCCGATGTCCTGGTCCTCGGTGCCGACCTCGCCGGGAAGGCGATCCAGGGCCTGGTGCGGGCGCCCGGCGGACGCTATCGCGCCCGGTTCATCGGCACGGACTACGACGTCGAGGATGGGCCGGACCTGGAGGCGCTGGAGAAGCTGATCGAGGACCACGGCTACTACCCGATCCGCGCGGAACCCGGGGAGCTCGAGGCCCACCAGGCAGCCGGGTCGCTTGACGCGGTGTTCCTCGACGCGATGGCGACCCGACTCCGGGCCTGGCTGGCGCTCGCCGATGAGCGACTCCGTCCACGGGGCATCCCGCTGTACGTGATGCTCGGCAACGACGATCCGGCCGCCCTCAAGCCGATCCTGGACGAGGCGAGCTGGGCGACACACGCGGAGGGCCGGGTCCTGCCGATCGACGACGACCACGAGCTGCTGTCGTGGGGCTACTCGAACCTCACGCCGTTCCACAGCCACCGCGAGCAGACCGAGGTCGAGCTCGACGCGTCGCTCCGGGAGATGACAGTCCAGCTCCGGGACCCGTCGCGGGCGATCTTCAACATCCATGTCCCGCCGCTCGGCTCGGGTCTCGACGAGGCGCCCGTCATCGACGCGTCGCTGACGGTCCAGCAATCGCTGGGCCAGGTCCGGTTCGCGCCGGTCGGGAGCAGCGCCGTGCGCGATCTCGAGCTCGAGGTCCAGCCACTGCTCGGGCTCCACGGCCATATCCACGAATCGGCCGGGATCCGGCGACTGGGTCGGACGATCGCGATCAACCCCGGCAGCGACTACGGGACCGGCGCCTTGAACGGAGCCCTCGTCACCCTCGAGCCGGGCAAGGTCGCGAGCCACCAGCTCGTCCGCGGATGACCGATCAGCCCGACGTCCTCGTCGCGATCGATGTCGGGACGTCCGGTGCACGGGCCGCCGCGATCGGGCTCGATGGCGTCCGCGTGCTGCGAGACGCGAGAGGCCTATCCGACGGCCTCCCCGGTCACCCGGCTGGGCCGAGCAGTCGGCCATCGCGTGGCGCTCGGCGACGCTCCGCGCGCTCGCTCGGCTCGTCGCCGCACTCGGGTCGGGGCGCCGGGTCCATGCCATCGGGCTGACCGGCCAGTGCCCATCGGTCGTCCTCGTCGATGGCCGGGGCCGACCGCTCGGGCCGGGCCTGATCTACCGCGACAACCGCGCGGTCGCGGAGGCGGCATGGATCTCGGCACGCTACGGGGACGCGGAGGTCCACCGACGGACGGGTCATCGCCCGAGCGCCTTCCACGTCGCGCCGAAGCTGCTCTGGCTCCAGCGCCACGACCCCGAGAGATCCGCCCGGGCCGCTCTCGCACTCCAGCCACGGGATTGGATCGCGCTTTCCCTGACGGGCGAAGCCGTGACCGACGGGACCCATGCAGCTGCGACATTGCTCTATGACCTGCGGGAGGCGCCGGTGGGATCCGGCGTTCGCGGACGAGCTCGGGATCCCGGCCCGGCTGCTGCCGCGGATCGTCCGCTCGGCCGAGACGATCGGGACGCTGCGGCCCGCCATCGCCGATCGGGTCGGGCCTGCCGGCCGCGACACCGGTCATCGTGGGCGGCGCCGACTCCCAGGCCTGCGCCCTCGGATCGGGCGTCATCGCGCCCGGCCCGGTGAGCGAGATGGCGGGCTCGTCGACCTGTCTCAATGCCGCGGTCGTCGCCCCGCTCGACGTCCTCGACGTGACCCATTACCCGCACGTGATCGCCGGGCCTTTCACGACCGAGACCGGGATCAACACGACCGGTGCCGCCGTGGCGTGGGCGGCCGACCTCCTGTACGGCGGCCGGAGCGGGCCGCGCCCGGGCCGCCGACTACGCCCGCCTCGACCGGGAGGTCGCCGCGGTGAGCCCCGGGGCCGACGGCATCACGGCCGTCCCGGTCCTTGCCGATGGCGAGCGGACCGACCCATCCCTTCGCGGCGCCCTCGACCGGGCTTTCGCTCCGCCACGGGCGGGCAGCGATCGCCCGCGGGTTGCTCGAAGGCGTGGCCTTCGCCGATCCGCGACCAGCTCGACCTCCTCATCCAGGGCGGCGCTCCGGTGACCGAGCTGCGGATCTCGGGCGGTGACAGTCGGATCGCCACCTGGAACCGGATCAAGGCCGATGTCTGCGGCATCCCGGTCCGGACGGTGCCCGGCGACGCGGCCGTGACCGGGGTCGCGATGCTTGCCGGGCTCGGAGCGGGCGTCTTCCGCGATGTCGACGACGCGATCGCCGGCTGTGTCCGCCTCGACCGCCGGTCGAGCCCGATCCAACGGTCGCGGCGCGGTACGGCGAAGCGCGGCGACCGATATCGGGAGCTCGTCGGCTCACCGGTCGCTCGGCGGAGGGATGGCTGATGCGACTCCGACTCGGGATCGACGATTGCTTCGCCGTCAAGCGCTGGCCCGACCACCGAGGAGTGGCTGCCGGTCGTCCGCGACCGGCTCGGACTGAGCCTTGTCCAGCACTCGCCTCGACCTCGTCGAGGATCAGCGCGCCGGCCGCGAGCGCGCAGTCCCTCGCCAACGCCTGTGCCGCGGCCGGGGTGGAGCTGCACTCGACGTTCACCGGTCTCGCCGCCTACTCGCGGAACCTCCTGCTCGACCCGGACGCCGAGCGCCGCGAGGCCGCGGACCGCTGGTACTCGTGGGCGATCGAGTGGACCGCCGCGGCCGGAGGTCGAGCCACCGGCGGTCACGTCGGGGCGTTCTCCGTCGCCGAGTGGACCGATCCGGATCGCCGGCAGGTGCGGTGGCGTGGACTCCAGGGATCGCTCGCGCGGCTCGCGGCCCTGGCTCGGCGGTCGGGGCTCGAGACGCTGCTGGTGGAGAACCTCGCGGCGGCCCGCGAGCCCTCGACGATGGCGATGATCCGCGACCTGCTCAGCGAGGGCGACGCCGATCACGTGCCGATCTCGCTGTGTCTCGACGTCGGCCACATGTGCGTACCCGGGACGAGCGGTCCGGACCGCGACCCCGACGCCTGGCTGCGCGCGCTCGGCCGTTCCGCGCCGGTCATCCAGCTCCAGCAGTCCGACGCCGATGGCGACCATCACTGGCCTTTCACACCGGCGCGCAATGCCGTCGGCCGGATCGATGCGGACCGGGTCATCGACGCGCTCGGCGAGGGCGGGGTCGAGGAGACGGCGCTGATCCTCGAGGTCATCCCGGCCTTCGAGCAGGCGGACGCCGAGGTCGTCGAGGATCTCGTCGTCTCCGTCGCGTACTGGCGCGAGGCCCTTGCCCGCCATGGGGTCGAGGCGGACAGAGGGCTCTAGTGGCGGACCTCCTCGGGGGTCTCGTACCACCGGACCCGCTCGCCGACCCTGGCGCGGGCCTTCCAGCCGAGGGTCTTCGGGGCGGCGTCGATCGCGACGAGCAGCGCCGCCGCCGGCGGCCGCCGAATCTTCCGTCCCGCCACTGGGTGGCTCGGTGGCCGCCAGCTCAGCGACGCTCCGCAGGTTGCGCTCGATCGTGTGGCCGAGACCCCAATCGGATGACGTCAGGCTGAGGATCCGGCGCCGGTCGATGCGGGCCGCGTCGGCCGGCCCGTCGCCAAGCGCGTGGTCCGCGAGCAGGCAGGCGACGTCGCCGAGGTCCTTTCGATTGATCTCCCAGATCTGGAGCTTCGTGAGGAGCAGGTCCGCTAGGTCGATCGTCGGCGTCGGCCCTGCCAGCCGCCCGCGGAGGTCGATCGCGTGGGACATCCGGAGCTCGTCGATCACGACGTCGATCGTCCACCGCCCGTCGCGATGCCCGAAGTTCAGGCGCTGCGCGCCATGGATCGCGTTGAACAGCTTCTCGGGGACATAGCCGGCCGCCTCGAGCCAGGTCGTCGCGCGCCGGGCATGGGACTTCGAGACGGCGAAGTCGAGGTCGTTGTACGGGCGCTCGTACGGTGGTCGGCGGACCGACGGGCTCGTGAGCCAGATCGCCAGCCCACCCATGAGCCGCAACTCGAGGCCATCGGCCACCGCGGCGTCGGCAAGACGGCCGGCTTCGTCGTGGATGTCGTCGAGCGGTCCAGCCTCCGGCGCCGGGAGGCTCACGCGCCGCCGCTCGCGGCGAGCTCGGACAGGACCTCGTCGGGCAGCAGGAACCAGCGCAGCGCCTCGAAGTCGGGGCCGACCTCGAGCGGGGCCGTCGGGCCCGTCGGTGGCGGGTCGGCACACAGGCGTCGGGCCTCGTCCAGATACGACCCCAGCGCCGACTCCGGCTCTCGATGGCGATGCGACGTGTAGCGCATCCGGCCGTCCTGATAGCGGATGTCGGCCAGCGACAGCGGCGGCTCGACCAGGCCGTCGCGGTGCAGCCACAAGCCCGTCGCCGGCTCGAACCGGTACTGGGGGAGCAGCCGCCAGCCGTCGGTGGCGGCGAGCTCGACGGCGTCGAGGAGGTACTCGAAGACGGCGTCGCTGATGAAGTAGTTGAAGTTCACCCGGACCCAGCCGGGCTTGATGCCCTCGCAGCCACGCGAGATCTCGCGCTCGAACTCGTGGCTCGTCTCGATGTCGATGCCGAGCAGCCGATGGCCGTACGGACCGGCACACGAGCAGCCGCCGCGGGCCTGGATGCCGAACAGGTCGTTGAGCAGCGCCACGACGAGGTTGTGGTGGAGGTAGCGGCCGCCGTGGCGGACGACGAACGAGACGATCGACAGGCGGGGCAACGTCGGGTTGCCAAGGATCTCGATCGCCGGGTTGGCCGACCAGCGGTCGATCGCGGTCCGGATGAGGCGCTCCTCGTGGTCGCGGATCGCGTCGACCCCGACCGAGGCCTTGAGCCCGAACACCAGCCCGGCCCGGATCGACTCGACGATCGCCGGCGTCCCGCCCTCCTCGCGGTGCTCGATGTCGGTGACGTAGCGGTGCTCGGTCGGGTTGACGTACGCGACCGTGCCGCCACCGGGCATCGACGGGACGCGGTTGCGGAATAGCTCGCGTCGGGCGACCAGGACGCCCGGCGTGCCGGGGCCGCCGATGAACTTGTGGGGCGAGATGAAGATCGCGTCCTTGTAGTCGAGGGCGGCGCTCGCCGCGGCCGCCGCGGGTCCTCGCCCGGATCCGTTCGGTGGGGGTCCATCTCGACCTCGACGTACGGCGCGGCCGCCGCGAAGTCCCAGAACGACAGCGCGCCATGGCGATGCAGCAGGACCGAGATCGCCCGCGTGTCGCTGAGGATGCCGGTGACGTTCGACGCGGCCGAGAACGACCCGATCCGGAGCGGTCGATCGGCGTGGTCGAGCAGCTCGGCCTCGAGACGCGCCAGGTCGATCCGGCCGTCCGCGTCCTCCGGGATCGTGACGACGTCGGCGATCGACTCGCGCCACGGCAGCTCGTTGCTGTGGTGCTCGTACGGCCCGATGAAGACGATCGGCCGTTCCGACGGCGGGATCCGGTCGAGGAGGTGATAGCGATCGTCGAGCTCGGCGGGCAGCCGGAGGTTCAGGACGTCGAGGAGCCGGTTGACCGCAGCGGTCGAGCCCGACCCGCAGAAGATCACCGCGTGGGCCGGTCCGCCGCCGACGCCTCGCCGGACGAGCTCCCGGGCCTCTTCGCGGAACCGCGTCGTCTGGAGCCCGGTCCCCGACGACTCGGTGTGGGTGTTCGCGTAGAGCGGCAGGACCGCGTCGCGGATGTAGTCCTCGATGAACGCGAGGGAGCGTCCCGAGGCGGTGTAGTCGGCGTACGTGACGCGGCGTGGACCGAACGGCCCGGCGACGGCCTCATCGTCGCCGATGACGGCGTCTCGGATCGCGGCGATGAGCGCCTCGGGATCCGCCGTCCGAAGGCCGGCAGGGGCGTCAGGTTCGGGCACGCGGGCATCGTACCCGCGGCACGCCGGCGCGGTAGCATCGCGGCGTGGGACCAAGACCGACCGGCGTGACCGTCGTCGCCGTCGTCCTCGCGCTGCTCGGCGGCTATCTGGTGATGCTCGGCTCGGTGACCGTCGGCCTCGTCTTCGCCGACCTCATCACGTTCCCGTCGCGGAGCGACGTCGTCGTCGGCCAGGGCATCGTGACCATCGCCCTGGGCGTCGTGCTGCTGATCGTGGCCGCAGGCCTGTTCGGGCTGGAGCGGTGGGCCTGGATCGTCGCCGTCGGCGCGCTGGCCTTCGCGATCGCGGACACGGTCATCGGCTTCCTGCAGTCGAGCTCGCCCTTGCACATCATCGGGCTCGTGATCGCCGCGGCCGCCCTGGTCTACCTGGTCCTGCCGAACGTCCGGGAGCTGTTCGGGGACGCCTGAGCTCAGCCGGTCCGATCCGCGGAGCGGTCCGATCCGCGGAGCGGTCCGATGCCTGGCCGCCGATCCGGACTCCCGGGGCGGCCTCTCCCCCTCCCGGACGGCAGTTCCTCGCACCCCATTCTCCATCGGCGGCTTCTGCCTCCTGCCCCACGTCCAACAAGGCACAAGTCGGCGCGGCGATGGATCCCGTGCGGATCCGTGACCAGTCGCACGCCCTGCACCGGCCCTGCCGCCGGACCACTCAGGGACGGCGTCAGATCGAGAATGGGGTGCGAGAGCGACGTGGCGCGGCCCGCGGACCCCACGCGCGGTCTCGCGGACCCGGGGGCGTCGCGAACGGCGGGCTGACTAACCCTTGCGCTCGAGGATCGGGCGGGCCTTCTCCGGGTCGTCGACGACGAACGCGAACATCGCCCGATCGCCCCACCGGCCGAGGAACAGGTGGCCGTAGATGTTCACCGAGGCGTCGGCGAGCTCCCGTGACATCCGGGCCATCCCACCGGGTCGGTCGTCGACCTCGGCGATGATCGACTCGCCCTCGATATAGGTGTAGCCGTCCTCGTCGAGGATCCGTTTCGTCGTCGAGTCGTCGGCGGTGGTCATGATCACGTGGCCGGAGTCGCCGATCCCGCCGCCGCCGATCGCCCGCAGATCGACGCCCGCGGCGGCGAGCCGCTCGGCGAGGATCGCTAGGGCGCCGGGCTGGTTCTTCAGCTGGACGACGAACTGATTGGCCATCGGTGGTCTCCGGTCGAGTGTCGCCGGATCGTACAGGACGCGGCCCGCCGATCGCCGCAGATCGACGCGGACCACGCGGATGGCCGCGGACGTTCGTCGGATCACGCGGATCCACGCTCCCGCGCGGCCGCTATCGTTCCGCCCGTGGATACGCCGCTGTCGCTCCCGGCGCCGATCGCCGCGACCCTCCACGACCTGCCCGCCGCCGTCGCAGAGGCACTGACAACCGCGCCGGCACCCGAGAGGGGTGTGACCGTGAGCGGCGGGGTCCCGTTCGCCTGGCGCGCCTGGGGCGACCCCATTTCCCTGCCCATCGTCCTCGTCCATGGAGTCGGCGGCTCGTCGGCCCAGTTCTGGCGGGTGGGGCCCGCGGTCGCGGCCTCCGGCCGACGGGTCGTCGCCCCGGACCTCCCAGGCCACGGACTGACGGGCCACTGGCAGGGGCGCCACCTGTTCCGCCAGACCGCCGAGGATCTGGTCGGCTTCATCCAGAGCGCCGGGCTCGACCTGCCGGGGCTGGTCACCATCGGCCACAGCTGGGGCGCGTTGACCGTTTCGCTGGTCGTCGCCTCCGGCCTCCAGCCAGAGCGTCTCGTCCTCCTCGACGGTCCGGCCGTGCCGCGCGACATGATCGCCCGGATGGCCGACGACCCGGTCGAGAAGCCGTACCCCGACCTCACCGTCGCCGTGGCCGCGATCCAGGCCGCCTATCCGTCCTGGACCGCGGGCGACATCCACGCCAAGGCCGAGGGGCTGACGCAGCTCGACGAAGGCGCCGTGCGGGCTGTCCTGCTCGACAACGGCGACTGGGACGGCGGTCTCGCGGGACTGCGCGTCGCGGCCGAGGCCGGCGTCCCGGGCTGGATCATCCGCGGCGTCCTCGAGCGCGGCGGCTATCTCCCGGACGCCTGGTTGCCGGCCTTCGCCGCAGTGATCGGAGCGGACCACATCCTCACGGTCGCCGACGGCGCCCACTCGCCGTACCGCGCCCATCCCGAGGCGACCGTCGCGGCGCTCCTCCGCGCACTCGCCTGACGCCCCGTCCGTCGCGGCGTTGACAGGTTACTAAACCGGTTCACATCGACCGACGGAGGGCGTATCATCCGCCCCCGTATGGAACCGGCTGTCCAGGTCCCGACGCTGCCCGGGGCGACCTTCCGCGTCCCGCCGGCGCTCGACGGCATGCGGCGGCTCGCCTACAACCTGTACTGGACGTGGCATCCCGACGCCAAGCGCCTGTTCACCCGGATCGACCCGGTGGCCTGGGCCCGCTACCGCAACCCGGTCCAGCTCCTGGCCGGCAGCATCGACTGGGGGCCGCTCCTCGAGGACCCGGGCTTCATGGCCGAGGCGCGCGAGGTGATCAGCCGGTTCGAGGCCTACCTGCTCAACGGCTCCGACCACTGGTTCCACCGCAAGCACGCGTCGGAGCTGACCGGCCCGATCGCGTACTTCTGCGCGGAGTACGGCATCCACGAGTCGCTCGGGATCTACTCGGGCGGCCTCGGCGTCCTCGCCGGCGACCACATGAAATCGGCCTCCGACATGGCCTTGCCCCTGATCGGCGTGGGCCTCATGTACCGCCGCGGCTACTTCCGCCAGAGCATCGACTGGGATGGCCACCAGGAGCACGCCTACCCCGACTACGACCTGACCCGGCTGCCGGTCCTGCGTGTGACCGGCCCGGATGGCGACCCGCTCCAGGTGAAGATCGCGCTGCCCGACCGCGACCTCGCGATCGCCGTCTGGGTCGCCCAGGTCGGCCGCGTGCCGGTGCTCCTGCTGGACACGGACATCGTCGACAACGAGGCGGGCGATCGCCCGATCAGCCACATGCTCTACGTCCGTGGTCGGGAGATGCGCCTCCACCAGGAGCTGGTCCTGGGGATCGGCGGCGTCCGGGCGATCCGGGCCCTCGGGATCCGACCCGCCGCCTGGCACCTGAACGAGGGCCACAGCGCATTCCTCCTGGCCGAGCGGGCGCGCGAGCATGTCGCCGCGGGCGATCGGCTCGAGGCCGCCTGGCAGAAGGTCTCCCGGAACAGCGTCTTCACGATCCATACGCCGGTCGCGGCGGGCAACGAGCGGTTCGAGACCGACCTCGTCCGTCGGATCGCCGGTCCGTTGTTCGACGGCGACGAGCGGCCCCACACCGGCGGCGTGCCGGTCGAGACCCTGCTCGAGCTCGGCCGGGGCGTCGACGGCGATCCGGAGCAGTTCGACCTGACGGCCCTCTCGCTGCGGCTGACGAACGGCGCGAACGCCGTGAGCAAGCTCCATGCGGTCGTCGCCAACGACACCTGGGCGCCGATCACCGGCGACAAGCGCATCCTCGGCATCACGAACGGCGTCCACAGCCCGACCTGGCTCGGGACCTCGATGCGGCGCCTGTACGAGCGCTACCTCGAGCTCGACCTCGACGATCTCGACGCCAAGTCCGACGTCGCGCGCTTCTGGGAGCGGATCGACCGCATCCCGGCGATCGAGCTGTGGGACGCCCACCGGCGCCAGAAGCGCGAGTTCGCCGACTTCGCCCGCGGCCGATTGCGGGCCCAGTTCGCCCGTCACGGCGAGTCGCCAGCGGCCCTCGAGGCGCTCGACACCGCCCTCGATCCGGACGTCCTCACGATCGGCTTCGCCCGCCGCTTCGCGACGTACAAGCGGGCGGGGCTGATGTTCTCCGACCTCGAACGTCTCGGCCGGCTCGTCTGGGACGCCGACCGGCCCGTCCAGGTCGTGTTCGCCGGCAAGGCCCATCCGGCCGACCGCCCTGGCCAGCAGGTCATCCAGCAGATCTTCACCTGGACCCGCTCCGAGCGGCTCCGCGGTCGCGTCTTCATCCTCGAGGACTACGACATGCGGATCGCCCGTTTCCTCGTCCAGGGGGTCGACGTCTGGCTGAACAACCCGCGTCGCCCGCTCGAGGCCTCCGGGACATCGGGGATGAAGGCCGCCGCGAATGGCGCCGTGAACGTCAGCGTCCTCGACGGCTGGTGGGACGAGGGCTTCGATGGTGACAATGGCTGGGCCATCGGCGGCCGGGACACCGACCCGAACGAGGCGGCCCAGGACTGGGCGGACGCGATGGACCTGTACCGGATCCTCGAGACCGAGGTGGCGCCGCGCTACTACGACCGGGAGAGGATGGCTGCGCCGCTCGCCTGGGTCGAGACGATGCGGGCCTCGATCGCGAGCACGATCTGGCGCTTCTCGACGACCCGGATGCTGCACGAGTACACCGAGCAGCTGTACTTGCCGGCGGCGGGCATCGCGGTCCGCCGGACGCCGACCGCAGAGGAGTCACGAGCGCAGCTCACCGAGGCCAGCTAGCCCGGGTGGCGCCGCGCATCGCGCTGGCCCTGGCGCTCCACAATCATCAGCCGGTCGGCAACTTCGGCTGGGTCATCGCCGCGGCCCACGACGCCGCCTACGGCCCGATGGTCGAGGCGCTCGAGCGTCACCCGACGGTCCGGCTCGCTCTCCACTACAGCGGGCCGCTGTTCGGCTGGCTGCGGACCGAGCGGCCGGAGTTCGTGGAGCGTCTCCGGGCGCTCGTCGCCCGCGGGCAGGTCGAGCTCCTGGGCGGTGGCTGGTACGAGCCGGTGCTCGCGTCGCTGCCGGAGCGCGACCGGATCGGCCAGCTGACCCGGATGGCGGACGAGCTCGAGACGACGTTCGGGCGACGCCCGCGCGGGGCGTGGCTCGCCGAGCGCGTCTGGGAGCCCGACGTCCCGACCTCACTCGTGGCGGCGGGGTATTCCTGGACGATCCTCGATGACGCCCACTTCCGGGCCGCGACCGTCGCCGAGGACGCGATGTGGGGTCCCTATACGACCGAGGACCAGGGGCGTCTCGTCACGGTCTTCGGGACCGAGCAGGGCCTGCGCTATCGGATCCCCTTCCGGGAGGTCGAGGACGTCATCGCCTACCTCCGGGACCACGCCACCGAGGCCGGCGAGCGGGTCGGGATGATGGGCGACGACGGCGAGAAGTTCGGCGCCTGGCCGACGACCGACCGGCACTGCTGGGGCGAGGGTCGCTGGGTCGAGCGGTTCTTCGCGGCCCTCGAGGACAACGCCGACTGGCTGACGACCGTGACCCCCAGCGACTGGCTGGCCGGGCATCCACCGATCGGGCGCCTGTACGTCCCGACGGGCTCGTACGCGGAGATGGGCGGCTGGGCCCTCCCGCCGGACGAGGCTCGGGCGTTCGACGCGACGTTCCATCGCGCGCTCGTCGAGGAGCTGCCGGAACGGCGCTGGCTGCGCGGGGCGATCTGGCGGAACTTCCAGGTCCGCTATCGCGAGGTGAACGACCTCCACAAGCAGATGCTCCGCGCTTCCGACGCCGTCGCGGCGATGCCGCCCGGTCCATCACGCGACGCCGCGCGCGACCTCCTCTATCGCGGCCAGTCGAACGACCCGTACTGGCACGGCCTGTTCGGCGGCATCTATCTGCCGGACCTGCGGGTCGCGGCGACGTCGGCCCTGATCGGCGCCGAGGACCTGGCCGACGCGGTGATCGGAGCCCTCGGGACCGAGCCGATCATCGCCGACCTCGATCTCGACGGGCGCCCCGAAGTCCTGCTCCCCACAGCCGGGCAGGTCGTCGTGCTCGACCCCGACGAGGGCAGCGGCATCGGACGTTGGGACATCCGGGCGGCGCGTCACCCGCTCGCGGCGGTCCTGCGACGGCGCCCGGAGGCCTATCACACGACGATCCTTGCGGGCACCGACCCATCACCGGGCGACCATGTCACCGGCGGCGCGATCGGCGCGATGTCGGTCGATCCGACCGCGACGGACCGAGACGCGGCGACCGTCGCGGCCGCATCGATCCACGAGCTCGTGGCGGCGAAGGAAGCGGGTCTGGCGTCCCGGATCGCCTACGACAGCCACGAGCGCCGGAGCGGGCTGATCCTCCTGCTGCCGACCGATGCGACGCCCGCGGCATGGGCGGCCGGCACGGCGGCCGACCACGACTGGTCGGCAAACCACGCGGAGATCGAGCTGCGCCCGGCCGGCGCGATCTCGCGCTGGGATGGCGCCGCGACCGGTGTGCCGCTCAGCGTCAGCTCCATGATCGGCGTCGGCGGCGGTCGCCTCGATCCGGTCCTGACCCAGACGGTGACGATCGTCAACGTCACGGACGCACCCCTCGCCGGTCGGCTCGGCATCGAGTGGTCGTTCATGCTCCTCGGCGGAGGCGGCAACCCGGCCGCCTGGTGGGACATCGCTCGGCAGCGCTCGACCCACGATGCGACCCGCGACCACCACGCCATCGCCCAGACCGCCCAGGGCAACGACGACCTCGGGATCGTCATCGAGACCGAACTGTCACCGGCGGCGGACGCCTGGATCGCCCCGATCGAGACCATCTCGAACTCCGAGGCGGGGTTCGAACGGGTCTACCAGGGCAGCGGGCTGCTCTTCTCCTGGCTCTTGGGTGACCTCGCCCCGGGCGCATCGGTCAGCGTCGCGATCCGACATCGGGTCGCCGTCGCGGTCGATCGCGCCGCCGATGAGGGTCTCCCGCACACCGGGTGATGGTGCCCGGACCGTCGTCAGGCGGCGGCGCCAGCAGCTCCCGGCCGAGCAGCGCGACCGCCAGTCGCCGCATCGTCGGGCCCTCCAGCCGAGCCCCGAGGAGCTGCTCGATCCGCTCGAGTCGATAGGCGACCGTCCGGGGCGCCACCCGCAGGGCGCGCGCCGTCGCCTGGATGTTCTCGCGCCGATCGAGGTATGCCCGAAGCGTCTCGACCAGGACCGCGCCGTTCCGCGGCGCCCGGAGGATCGGGCCGAGCTCCCGGTCGACGGCGGTCTGCGAGGAGCCGCTCGTCGGCCAGGAGGATCCGCTCGAGCGCGACCTCGTCGACGTCGAGCACGCGGCCCCGGATGCCCACCCGCTCGGCGATCGCGAGGGCCGCAGCGGCCTCGGCGGCGTGACCCGGGAGGTCGGCCAGGCGGTCCCCCTGCCGTCCCTGGACGGCGACCCATTCGGCCGTGCCGGCGATCGCGTCGAGCGACCCCGCGAGCCCGTCCCAGCGACCGTCGTCGGGCGCGACGACGACGAGACGACCGCGTCGGACCCCGACGATCGAGCCGAAGCGCGCCGGCCCACGGGGCGGCCGATCGAGGACCGTGCCGAGGTCCTCCAGGACCGAGCCCGCGTCGGCCAGGTCGTCGCCCAGCCAGGCGACCCCGATCCTCAGCCGGACGTCGGCGCTCGACCCGAGGCGGGCCGCTTCCCGGGACAGCCGATCGACGGCGACGGCATCGCCCGGACGCAGGTCGAGCAGGTCGTCGATGAACGCCCGCCGGGCGGCCGCGGCCCGGCTCGCGATATCCCGCTCGGCCTCGCCATGTCCTTCCGCGATCGCCGCGGCGGCCGCATCGCCGGTCCGAAGGAGCGCGCTGCCGAGCGCAGCGAGCGTCGCCGCCCCTCCGCCACCCTCACGGGCCGCGACGTCCCAGACCGCCCAGCCGGCCGAGAGCGCACGGTCGATCGGCAGGCCGACCGGCTCGCCACGGCGCGCCGCGCTCGCCCCGACCTCGCGCAGTCGCAGGCGCGCCTCGCGGGTCAGCTCGGGGCCCGTCCGAAGCCGGGCGACGAGGTCCGAGACAGCCTCGCCCACGAGCTGCCGCTCGAGACCCGGGTCCGACGTCGTAGCGGCCACGTCGGCGACGACCGTCTCGATGATCTCTTCCCGGGCGGCATCGATGACGGGCAAGACCGCCCGGTACGTCGGATCTGCACCTGATTGCATGATCCCTGCAGGATAGATGACCGGAACGTTCAGAGGTGCGGCCTTGTCTGCCGGATGCCGTGGCGGCACGATCGGGCGACCATGAACACGCTCAAGACCTTCACCCTGCTCGCCCTCCTCGGCGGGCTGCTCATCACCGTCGGTGGACTGCTCGGCGGGACGTCGGGCATGACGATCGCCCTGGTCATGGCGATCGCCCTCAATGGCTTCGTCTACTGGAAGAGCGACTCGATCGCCCTCCGCGCCAACCGCGCCCGCGAGCCCCGGCCCGAGGAGCGGCCGCGGATCGAGGCGATGGTCTCGCTCCTCGCCGAGCGGGCCGGGATCCCGATGCCACGCCTGTATGTCGTCGACAGCGACATCCCGAACGCCTTCGCGACCGGTCGTGACCCGAGCCACGCGGCCGTGGCCGTGACGACCGGCATCCTCGCCACGATGGACGACCGCGAGCTCGCCGGGGTCCTCGCCCACGAGCTGTCGCACGTGAAGAACCGCGACACCCTGATCGGGACGATCGCCGCCACTGTCGCCGGCGCAGTGACGTTGCTCGCCCACATGGCGCAGTTCCAGATGCTGTTCGGCGGTGACGACGAGCGCGGTGAACCCGCTGGCGATGATCGGCGACGATCATCCTCGCCCCGATCGCGGCACTCCTCATCCAGATGGCCGTGTCGCGCGGCCGTGAGTACGCGGCCGACGCGAGCGGTGTCGCCCTGACCGGCGACCCCGAAGGCCTCGCCCGGGCCCTGGAGGCGATCGACGCCTCCGTCCGGAGCCAGGGCTTCCTCGGCCGGCTGCCGCGGATGCGGCAGCCGGCCGCGCCAGCCCGGCCTCGACCCCAGCTTTCGCCCACCTGTACATCGCGAACCCGCTGTCGGGCGGTGACGTCGCGTCGATGTTCTCGACCCACCCGCCGATCCGCGACCGTGTCGCGCGGTTGCGCCGGATGCGGGCTCTCCTAGGCGGTGACCCTCGACCCCTCGACGGTCCTGCTCATCGGATTCCTCGTCTTCGTCGTCACCGCCCTCGCCCTCGACCTCGGTGTCTTCCACCGCGAGGCCCACATCGTCTCCACCCGCGAGGCCCTCCGGTGGACGGCCGTGTGGGTATCGTCAGCGGCGATCTTCGGCGGCCTGATCCTCGCCGTCTTCGGCCCGACTCGGGCGATCGAGTACTCGACCGGCTACGTCATCGAATACTCGCTGTCGGTCGACAACGTCTTCGTCTTCGGCCTCGTGTTCGCGTCGTTCGCGATCCCGCGCGAGCTCCAGCATCGGGTCCTGTTCTGGGGCGTCCTGGGCGCGCTCGTGCTGCGGGCGGTGATGATCCTCGTCGGCGCCGAGCTGGTCGAGCGGTTCGAGTGGATCCTGCTCGTGTTCGGGGCATTCCTCGTCGTCACCGCGATCGGGATGATCCGGCGCGGCGGCGTCCATGCCAGCCAGCCCGAGCAGAGCCCGATCGTCCGGTTCGCCCGGCGTCACCTGCGGGTCACCTCGGAGCTCCACGGCCAGAAGTTCTTCATCCGGACCGACGACCGGCCGCCTGGCGACCCCGCTGTTCCTGTGTCTCATCGCCATCGAGGCGAGCGACGTCCTGTTCGCGGTCGACTCGATCCCGGCGATCTTCGGGGTGACGACCGATCCGTTCGTCGTCTTCACGAGCAACGCCTTCGCGATCCTCGGGCTGCGGTCGCTGTACTTCCTGCTGGCCGATGCCGCCGCTCGGTTCCGGTACCTGCCGCTGGGGCTGGCGGCGGTCCTCCTGTTCATCGGCGCGAAGCTCGTGCTCTCGCCGTGGCTCCACCTGCCGGCCCTGGTGAGCCTGGCCGCTGTGGTCGGGATCGTCACGGTCGCGGTGGTCGCTTCGTTCTTCGCCGAGCGTCGACAGCTGGCCCCCGGGCCAGGTCGCATCCCTCCCGTTTTCCGCGATCAGTGAACACGGACGGTCTCCTGGTCGGTATCGGGACCGTCCCGACCGTTTGGATCCGGTCGAGCCCCGCAGGAAGTTCGGTGATCGCGGAAAGCCGCACGGCTTCGGTCCAGGGCGGCGGCGCGGGCCCTGGACGGCGGAACAGGGCCTGCGCGGCCGAACGGGGCCGAGACGGCGGTTCGCGTCCCCGGAAAAGCGTCAGCCCGCGGCCTGCGCGCCACGGGCTGACGGTCTCGACGATCGGTCGGAGGGGGAGGACCGACGCCGTGGGATATGCGGTTGTTCGGGCGGCTCGAGAGCCGGTGGCGACGTCAGGCCGAGAGGCCGGCGTCGTGGGCGTCGCGGATCGCCATAGTCGATGCGCGAGTCGACGCCCCAGTCAGGGCCGCGATGCCGAGGACCGTGAAGGCGATGAACATGATCGGCGATGAGGAGGAAGCCGTCCATCTTGAGGGCCTCGTGCGTGTTTGACCTGGTTGGTATAGTCGGCTAGGCCAAGTAGGAAATGTAATTGGACTAGCGGACTATGTCAAACGGGACGAATGACGTACGGGACCCGAGGACCTTCGGGCCACCGGGCGGGTCGCTGCCGGCCAGCGGGCGGTCCGGCGCGCTCGACGTCGAGCGCGATTCGGACGTCCCGATCTCGACCCAGATCTACTGGCAGCTGGCCTATCAGATCGACTCCGGACGGCTGCTGCCGGGCGCGCGGCTGTCACCGGTCCGCGAGCTCGGCGCCGCCCTCCGGGTGAACCCGAACACGATCCGGGCCGTCTACCGCCGGCTGGCCGACGCGGGCTATGTCGAGAGCCGCCACGGCGCAGGCACGACGGTCGCCGATCGACCGCCCCAGCGGCGGGGGGCGGAGGCTCTCGCGGGGTTGTCGCGGAGATGCTCCGACGTGGCGCCCAGGCGGGCTTCTCGCCGGAGGAGGTCGCCGCGGCGACGTTCGCGGCCGCGTCAGAGCGCAAGCGCCCCGGGCCTCTCGTCCGGATCCTGTTCGCCGAGTGCACCAAGGCCGACGCCCTGTACGACGCCGAGCGCGTCCAGGAGGCGTTCAGCGGCCTGGTCGAGGCCGGAGGGAGCGGTCCTCGAGGACCTGCCTCGACCGACTCCGCTGACGACCCACTACGACCTCGTCGCGACGACGACGTTCCACGCCGACGAGGCCCAGGCGTTCGTCGCCGGCGCTGTGCCGGTCGTGGCGATGCTCGTCGGCCCCGGCTACATGGACCTCGTCCACGAGGTCGTCCGCCTGCCGCCGGGTTCGCGGGTCGGGGTCGTCTGCGCCTCCGGCTCGCGGCGCCGAGAACATCGCCGAGACACTCCGGTTCGCCGGCGCCAGCGGCGTCGACATCGTCGTCGGCGTCGGTCGACTCGGACGAGGACCTCGAGCTCCTCGACCGGACCGCGGACATCGTGCTTCTGAGCCGCGAGGCGATCAGCCAGGGCCTCGATGCCCGCGTTCTCGCGGTCCGGAGCGCGTCCGCGAGTGGTCGTACGAGTTCGACCCGTCCGGGTCTCGAGCTGCTGCGTCGGGCGATCGAGCACGTCCAGGCGACGCGGGCGGAGCGAGGTCGTCGCGGCAGTCCGAGGTCGCCGATACCGGGTCTGCCGTCGGCGGCCTGATCCGGTCGGCCGCACCGGCGCCCAGCCGGCATGCGATGCTTGGCCGCATGCGCGGCATGCCCCTCGCACGGACGGCGCAGGAGCGCCTCGACGTCGAGCCGTCGACCCGGTGGTGACCGTCGGCATCGGGCCCGGACCTCGCGGCGACGCGCCGACTGGCGGCTCGGGTCGTCGCCGCCGCCGATCCGCCGGGCAGCCCGGCCAGCGCAGGCGAGCTCGCGGCGATCGGTCTGCTCCATGAGGTCGTCCATCGACTGGTGACCCGTCTGGCCGTCCGGGATCCGGATGCCGCTCCCGAGGCGCTGGCCCGGCGGGCGGCGGCGGAAGCCGGATCGACCGCGACGTCCCGGGTCCGGCGGGCATTCGACACCGAGTTCCCCAACGCCGCCGAAGGCGAGCCGATCGCCGAGCTCGTCCTGGTCCACATCGCCAATGAGAACCCGGCCGCCTCGCCGTACCGCTGGCTGTTCGACGACCGACCGGTCGTCGGGAGCGAATGCCGGGGCGAAGCTGCTCGCGGCCCTCGAGGCCGCATCGAAGGCCGGCCCCGCGATCGGCGATGGCGGCCTCGACCTGCTTGAGCTGCTGCGCTCGCCGGCCCGGGCCTCGCCGACCTCCCTGGCCGGCCAGCTCCGCTACGTCCGCGACAACTGGCGCGGGCCTGCTCGGCGGCGAGCTCGACGACCTGCTCGACCGGGTGACCCTCCTGCTCGACGTCATCACCGAGGAGGAGCGCGGTCTCCACCAGCGCTTCGGCGGGCCAGGTGGCGGCGGTGGCGAGCCACCGGGCCTCGGGACGGAGGCCGACCCCGAGCGGTTCTCCGAGGACAAGGACTGGATGCCGCGGGTCGTCCTGCTGGCGAAGAGCACGTATGTCTGGCTGGGCCAGCTGTCGCGGCAGTACGAGCGGCGAGCTGCGGACCCTCGACGCCGTGCCCGACGAGGAGCTCGATCGGCTGGCATCGTGGGGCGTGACCGGGCTGTGGCTGATCGGGCTGTGGGAACGGAGCCGGGCATCGGCGACGATCAAGCGTCTGGCGCGGCGACAGCGAGGCGGTCGCCTCGGCCTACTCCCTCGACGACTACCGGATCGCCGACGACCTGGGCGGCGAGGAGGCCTGGCGGAACCTGGCCGGTCGGGCCTGGAGTCGCGGCATCCGGCTCGCCTCCGACATGGTCCCCAACCACATGGGCATCGATTCACGCTGGGTCATCGAGCATCCGGAGCGATTCCTGTCGCTGCCCCAGCCGCCCTTCCCGTCCTACACCTTCGAGGGTGCCGACCTGTCGTCCGACGGGCGGGCCGCGATCCGGATCGAGGACCACTACTGGAACGACACCGACGCGGCGGTCGTGTTCCAGCGGGTCGACGCGCGCGACCGGCGATGTCCGCTACATCTACCACGGCAACGACGGCACCTCGACCCCCTGGAACGACACGGCCCAGCTCGACTACTCGCGGGCCGAGGTCCGCGAAGCCGTGATCCAGACGATCCTCGCGGTCGCCCGGCGGTTCCCGATCATCCGCTTCGACGCCGCGATGACGCTGGCCAAGCGGCACGTCCAGCGACTCTGGTTCCCGCCCCCGGGATCGGGCGGCGGGATCCCGAGCCGGGCAGAGCACGGCCTGACCCGAGAGGAGTTCGATCGGCTGATGCCGACCGAGTTCTGGCGCGATGTCGTCGACCGTGTCGCGGCCGAGGTCCCGGACACGCTCCTGCTGGCCGAGGCGTTCTGGCTGATGGAGGGCTACTTCGTCCGGACCCTCGGGATGCATCGCGTCTACAACAGCGCGTTCATGCACATGCTTCGGGACGAGGACGGGGCCGGCTACCACAAGGTCCTCCGCGACACCCTGGAGTTCGATCCGGCGATCCTGCAGCGCTACGTGAACTTCATGAGCAACCCGGACGAGGCCACCGCCATCGAGCAGTTCGGGGCGGCCGACAAGTACCTCGGCGTGGCGACGATGCTCGCGACCCTGCCGGGGCTGCCGATGCTCGGTCACGGCCAGATCGAGGGCTACACCGAGAAGTACGGGATGGAGTTCCGGCGGGCCCGCACGGACGAGCAGCCGAACCAGTGGCTCGTCGACCGCCACGCCGAGGCGCTGTTCCCGCTGTTCCATCGGCGCGGTCAGTTCGCCGGGTCGCGGGACTTCCTGCTGTACGACATGGTCCGTGACGACGGGGCGGCGGATCCGCATGTCTTCGCTTACTCGAACGGGACCGGCTCGGGCCGCTCGCTGGTCGTCTATCACAACCGCTTCGCCGACACCGCCGGCTGGATCCGCGACTCGGTGGCCTACAACGGTGGGGGCGGCCCGACGTGGCGCAGCCTGGCCGACGGCTGGGGCCTGCCCGACGATCCGGCGGTGCTCGTCCGGGCACGCGACCTCGCCACCGGCCTCGAGCACCTCTGGCACGTCTCGGATATCCGGGCGCGGGGCATGCGGCTCGAGCTCGGCGCCTATGGCCGGCGGGTCCTCCTCGACGTCTCCGAGGTCGCCGACGACGGCCGCTGGTCGGCCCTGGCCGACCATCTCGGCGGGCGGGGTGTGCGGTCGCTCGAACGAGCCGTCCGCGAGCTCGAGCTCGCGCCGGTCCACGACGCCGTCGGGACGCTGCTGGGCGACCTCGGGATGCTCGGGCTGATCGGCGCGGGCCGGCGGCCGGACGTCGCCGCCCTTCGTGGGGCCTTCGACCGCGCTGTCGCGGCGATCGGGGAGTCGACGGAGGCTCTCACGAGTGACGTCGATCCGGCGACCGGTGCGGTCGAGGCGACCGGTGCGGTCGAGACGACCGGCGTGACGCTCCGTGGCGCCTGGGAGACCGCGTCAGCGCGCCTCGGCCACCTGGCCGACCGCGCCGCGGAGCGACCGCCGCGGCAGGACCCGCTCGGCCCCGTCCGCGCCGCGTTCGCCGATCCGACGCATCGCGCGGTCCTCGCCGGCTGGGCCGTCCTCGATCCGCTCCTCGGCGGATCCCGCGATCGCTACGACGCCCTCCTGCTCGATGACGTCGTCGCCGGAGCATTCGGCCACGCCGGCCTCGATCGGTCCGCCGCGACCGCGGCAGCGGAGCGCGTGGGGTGGACGCTCGGGCTCCCGCGACCGAGGACCGACACCTCGCCGCTGGCGCTCGTCGACGCCCTGACCTCCGGCGCGACGGCGACCCTTGTCGGGCTCAACAGCTGGGACGGCAGCGACTGGGTGTCACGGGACGGCTGGCGCGAGGCGATCGACTGGTCGCCTCCTTCTCGACCTCGTCGACGGCGCCGATCCGGCGCGGAGCACGGCGATGGCGCTGGCGCTCGCCGACGCCGGGGAGGCCGCCGGCTATCGCGTCGACCGGATCAGGGAGGCGGTCTCCGGGACGGTCGCGACCACGGGCGCTCGGCGCGATGGGCCGGAGGCCGAGACGGACTAGGGCTCCTCGGCAAGCACGATCCGGCGCAGCAGCGGCAGCGGCGGCGAGCCGTGGGCGATGACCGACTCGAGGTGCTCCCGATAGCGGAAGCCGGGCGTCGATCCCAGCCCGCCCGGGAGCGGGCCGGCCGCCAGGGTCGGATCACCGGCCGCGCGCCGGCGGCGCTCGAGCTCGATCTCCCAGAAGCCCGAGCGATCCGACGAAGTAGGTCGAGAGCTGGGTCGATGACAGGCGCGCCCGGCGGTCCTTCGCTCGAGCCTCCGCCTCCTCCTGGAAGCCGCCGTCGACCATCAGCGAGACGGCCTCCTCGGTCGTCATCCCGCGGGTGTGGATGCGGACGTCGAGGATCGCGTTGATGACCGCGCGCAGGTAGAACTTCCAGTGGACGAGGAGCAGCGCCGGGTCCTCCGCGCCGTAGCCCAGGTCGAGCATGACCTGGGTCACGTAGACGGCCCAGCCCTCGGCGAAGGCGCCGTCGGTGAAGATCGACCGGACGAGCGACGCCGAGCGGTTCGACGCAGGCGAGCTGGAGGTAGTGGCCGGGCACCGCCTCGTGGATCGTCAGGACCCGGATCAGACGGTCGTTCTGCTCGCGCAGCCAGCTCTCGGCCTGCTCGGTCGACCAGTCGTCGGGGATCGGGGTGACCGCGAAGAAGCTCTTCTGGCCGCGGTCGAGCGGTCCGGGCGGGATGAGCATCGCCGCGCCGAATGCCCGCAGGAAGACCGGCGTCCAGCGGATCTCGAGGGGCTCGTCGGGCAGGCCGATCACGTCGTGCTCGAGACAGAACGCCTCGATCCGTGCGAGCTCGGCGCGG
>CAVSMY010000004.1:0-113829 GCA_963729175.1 uncultured Chloroflexia bacterium
CGTGATCATCGACACCCGCTCGTCGCACCGCCAAGGCGAAGAGATACGGACCGACCTTGCCCGCCTGACGCCTCTGCCGGTCGCCGCGGTCATCGACACCCATCGCCACTCCGACCACACCTGGGGCAACCACGTCTTCCGGCCGGCGCCGGTCTGGGGCCATGTCCGTTGCCGCGATGAGATGCTCGAGTCGTTCGACCTCGAGCGCGAGGAGTTCGCCGCAGCCAAGCCGGACATGGCCGAGGAGCTGGCAGAGGTGGTCTGCGACCCGCCCGACCGGGTCTTCGAAGAGACCGCCATCGTCGACGCGGGCGGTCGGCGGCTCGAGCTGCGCTACCTCGGGCGCGGCCACACCGATGGCGACATCGTCGTCCTGGTCCCGGATACCGGCATCCTGTTCGCCGGCGACCTGCTCGAGAACGGCGCGCCGCCGTACGCCGGCGACGGCTACCCGCTCGACTGGCCCGAGACCGTGTCACGGCTGCTCGAGCAGGTCCGGGCCGCGGTCGTGCCAGGGCACGGCGACGTCGGCGACCGCGAGTTCGTCGAGGATCAGCTCGCCGACCTGTTCGCGGTGGCCGAGACCGCACGCCGTGTCCACCGCGGAGAGAACGGTCTCGACGACGCGGTCGCCGACGGGCCATATCGGCGGTTCGGCGCCGAGGCCTCGCGCGAGTCGATCGAGCGCGGGCTCTCCCAGCTGCGCGGCGAGCTCGACTGAGTCGCGGCTCAGTCTCCGATCCGGACGATCCAGCGGCCACGGGCCTGCCCGGCCACCACCCCGTCGAGGGCCTTGCCGAGCGTGTCGAGGGTCACCTCCGTCGCGTCCTCGCCCAGACCCGCGGGACGGAGGTCGGCGGCGATGCTCGCCCAGACGGCCCTCCGGCGGTCGATCGGCACGGCGACCGAATCCATCCCCAGGAGCGCGACCGAGCGGAGGATGAACGGCAGGATCGTGGTCGTGAAGGCCGGTCCGCCGGCATTGCCGCAGGCCGCGACGCCGCCACCCGGCAGCAGTGTCCGCAGGATGTACGGCATCGTCGGCCCGCCGACCGAGTCGACTGCGGCCGCCCAGCGGCCCGACTCGAGCGGCTTGGGGCTGTCCGCGGTCACCTCCTCGCGCGACATCACGCCGCTGGCGCCGAGAGCCAGCAGACGATCCGCCTCGTCGGACTTGCCGGTCGCCGCCCAGACCTCATAGCCGCGCGGCGCCAGCATCGCGACCGCCATCCGGCCGACCCCGCCGGCCGCTCCGGTCACGAGCACCGGGCCCGAAGCCGGGGAGAGACCCCGCGCCTCGAGCGCCTCGATGCCCATCGCGGCGGTGAAGCCGGCGGTCCCGATCGCCATCGCCGAGCGGGCGTCGAGCCCGGCCGGCATCGGCACGACCCAGCCGGCCGGGACACGCTGGTACTCGGTGTAGCCGCCATGACGGGAGACGCCGAGCTCGTATCCATGGGCGATCACGGCGTCGCCCGGTGAGAACGCCGGATCTGCGCTGGCGACGACCTCGCCGGCCAGATCGACGCCCGGGATGAGCGGGCTGATCCTGGCCACCTTGCCGCCGGCCCGGGCGGCCAGACCGTCCTTGTAGTTGACGCTCGACCAGGCGACCCGGATCTCCACCTCGCCATCCGGCAGATCGGTCGGGCCGTAGGTGCGGACGCCGCGATCGACGCGGTCATCGGCGATCTCGGCGACGAAGGCTCGGAACGATCCCGGGATGGCGGACACGGGCACCTCCATGGAAACGATGGGCCCATCATCGCCCACCCCGGCCGGCGATGGGCGGGTCCTGGACCGTGGTCCTGACGCCCCCGAGCGGTACGAACGTCCGGTCGCGGCCGCCGGTCGCGGGATGGTGGGGCGGCGCAGCTTCGGCTACGGTCGTGGAGATGCCTCCCCTCCTGAGCCTGCCGCGAGTCCGCTTCACGCTGCGTCCGCGTCACGAGGCACTCGAGCAGCCGGAACCGGTCGCCGCCGTCCGAGCCCGGATCGTGTTCTCGCGCGCGGAGGCCGAACGGCTGTCGGTCGACCTCGACCGGCGCTCCGGCCTCGCCGCCGCTCCGGGCGCTTGCACTCCCGATCACCTCCGCCGCGCGATCGCCGGCAGACTCGAGCTCGATGGCCGAGACGCGACCGTCGAGGTCGTGCGTCTGCCGGCCGGGCTCACGGCCCCGGAGGCCTGGCAGGTCGACCTCGACGGTGTGGATCCGTCGACCGTGACCGAGCTCGAGCTTGCCGCGGGCCGAGCTCGCAGGACGGACCCGGACGCCTGGCTGGAGCCAGACGATGTTGACTGACCGCCGCCCGCCGAAGGCCTCGCCGACGCTGGTCTGCCTTCAGTGCGGGACGCCGGCGCGACGACGTGGGACGACGATCTGCTCCCGCTGTGGGCTGGCTTACGGCGAGCCGCCGCGCGACGACGCGGAGCTCGCGACGTGCCCGAGCTGCTACGCCTCGACCGACCCGGACGGCCGGTTCGCCTCGCGGGACCAGGCTGGTCGGCGACTGGATATGCCCGGCCACATCGCCGAACACGATCGTCATCCTGTCGGTGACGACGAGTGGCTCGAGACCCTCCGACGAGGAGATCGCATCCAGATCGACCGCTGGAGCGCCCCGTATGACCTGGTCCGCCGCTATCTCGTGACGGGGATCGTCGACGCCGGTCGGATGCGCCAGGCTCGCCACGACACGATCATCACGGCCATGACGCAGCTCGCCCGCTGGGGCCCTGACGGGACGCCGATCATCGGCGACAACCCGGAGTGGGAGGCGGCGCGCGATGCCATCGAGGTCGTCATGGCGCGCTTTCACCGGGGGCGGGTCTAAGGCTCGATCCCCGGCGCGTCTTCGGACCGGCAGGCGGTCGGACGTCCGGTGGCCGATCAGACCTCGTCGGTGTAGTCCCAGGCGCGGACGACCCCCGGCTCGACCCGGATCACGACACCCGGCTCGTATCTCGGCGCCATCTCATCGCCGGAGCCCGGACCGAGATACCGGTCGGCCGTCCGCCGCAGGACGTCGTAGAAGCCATCGGTCGTCAGGCGAGCCTGGGTCCGGATCTCGACACCCTTGTATGGCCAGTCGGCGTTGGCGACCACGAGGTTCACCCGGGGATCCTGTCGGATGTGGCGGACCTTGCCCTCCTCCATCGACGTCGCCCAGATGCTGAACCCACCATCGCGATAGTCGAACCAGACCGGCGACAGCAGGATCGAGTCGTCAGGCCGCCTCGTCGCCAGGATGGCGATGATCGGCTGCTCGACGAGATCGCCGAGGTCCTCGATCCGCAGGTCTCGCCGCACGATGTCCCTCCGCTCCGTGGCCCCGATCGTACGAGAAAGGCGACCGCCCGAGTCGGGTGACCCGGGCGGTCGCGGCTCGCCGGCGAGGACCCGAGGGTCAGCTAGCCGACGGCACCTGGACGGGCTGCGGCGGAGCCTGGGTCGCACCGCTCTCGTGGTGGGTCAGTGTCCGCCAGGCGACGACGAGGACGGCTCCGAAGCCGAAGAGGCTCGCGATCGGCGTCACGAACGGGACGACGCCGAGAACGAACAGGCTGAGCAGCCCGATCACGGCCGCGAGGTACGGCCGCTCCCGCTCGACGCTCGGTGAGGACCGGTGCAGGATCCACTCGCCGATCCAGATCCCGGCGACCAGATAGCCGATGAAGGCGATCAGCGGCCAGACGCCGAAGAAGATCGCCAGGCCGAGTGGCGCACCGATGACGGTCACCATCGCCAGGATCGCGACGGCGGGCGTGATGATGAGCCCGAGCAGGCCCACCCCGATCGCCGTGAGGGGCTCATGGCTGATGACTGCCTCGGCGGACCGCACCTGGCGCGCCGCGAGACCGGCCAGGAACAGGCCCGCGACGACGGACGCGAGCGCGAGTCCCAGGTAGAAGAGGAAGACGATCGGGATGAGGATCGCGGCGAAAGCGATCAGGTCGCTGCCGGGTCCGCGGATCGCACCCTGGACGGTCGCATCACCGATCTTCTGGACGGCCGAGTCGATCGCGACCACGTCGCCGCTGACGACTGTGCCGTTTTCCAGGGTGACGGGGCTGCGGACGGCGACGATCGTCGTCACGGTGGCTCCCTGGATGACGACGGTCCCGTCGACCGCGAAGACGGTGTGGACCTGGCCGGCGATCGTGGCCGTGCCGCCGGTGACGATCACGGCATCAGCCTGGTCGCCCGCGGGCAGGGTCACGTCGCCCTGGATGGAGATGAGCACCCTACCGGTCTGGCCGGCAGGGTCCGCCGCCGCCGCGGCGGGCACGAGCAGGAGGAGAGGGATGAGGGCAGCCGCGGCGACCGCTGCGACCAGCCTCGTGAGCCGTGTGACGCGTGTCATGGAGGCCTCCTTGGGCTACGCCGAGCCCAAGGTCCAGCATGGTCTCGCGGGCCGCCCGTCGGAAGTGCCGAAGGTCACCGAGTGACCGCTGACGGCGTATCGTCGCCGGCATGTGGGTCGACCTGAACAGCGATGTCGGCGAGAGCTTCGGTGCCTGGCGGATCGGGACCGACGAGGAGCTGATCCGCTCGTCAGCTCGGTCAACGTCGCCTGCGGGCTCCACGCCGGCGACCCGTCCGTCATCCAGGAGACCGTGCGGCGGGCCATAGCGGCCGGCGTCGCGATCGGGGCTCACCCGGGCTACCCCGACCTCGCCGGCTTCGGGCGCCGTGACCTCGACATGACGCCGGACGAGCTCGAGGCCAGCGTTCTGTACCAGATCGGCGCGATCGCCGCGTTCGCCCGGGCGGAGGGTGCCGAGCTGCGGCACGTCAAACCCCACGGCGCCATGTACAACCGCGCTGCGATCGACCTCGCCGTCGCAGAGCCGGTCGCCCGCGCCGTCCGGCGCTGGTCGCGCGACGTGATGCTCGTCGGGCTTGCCGGCTCGGTCCTGCTCGACGCCGGCGCGGCAGCGGGTCTCGATACCCGGGCCGAGGCGTTCGCTGATCGGGCCTACGAGGCCGACGGGACGCTCCGGTCCAGACGCCTTTCCGGCGCCATCCATGCCGACCCGGCGGTCGCGGCGAGCCAGGCTGTCGCGATCGTCCGGGATGGCCGGGCCACGGCGGCCGACGGCTCGACCGTCACGATCACCGCCCAGACCCTGTGCCTTCACGGGGACACGCCCGACGCACCCGTCTTCGCCCGGACGATCCGCGCGGCGCTCGAGGCCGTCGGGGTCGAGATCGCCGCGACCGCACCGTGACCGCCCCGGGTCCGCGGATCACGCCGTTCGGGGAGGACGGCTGGCTCATCGTCATCTCGGAACGGATCTCCGTTCGGGCGAACATCCGGGCCCACGCGGTCGCGGCGGCGGTCCGGGCGACCTTGCCAGCGGGCGATGGCTGGGGCGTCCCGACGATCGGCTACTCGAGCCTGCTGGTGCCGGTCGACCCGGAGGCGATCGCACCCGAGGTCGCGCGGGCTCGGCTCCGGGAGCTGACGGGGGACACAGTCGCGCGACCGATCGATGCCGATGCCGAACGCCGGATCGTCGAGATCCCGACGCGCTACGGCGGCGCCGACGGCCCCGACCTCGGTGACGTCGCCGATCGCCTGGGCCTGTCGCCGGACGACGTCATCGAGCGCCATGCCCGCCCCATCTATCGCGTCTTCCTGCTCGGGTTCGCCCCTGGTTTCGCGTACCTTGGCACGCTTCCCCGGGCCCTCGCCCTGCCGCGCCGCGCGACCCCGCGTCCACGCATCCCGGCGGGCAGCGTCGCGATCGCCGGGCGGCAGACCGCCGTCTACCCGGCCGAGACGCCCGGCGGGTGGCACCTGATCGGGCGCACGTCGGTGGTCCTGTGGGACCCGTCCGAGCCGACTGCCGGGCTCCAGCCCGGCGACCGGGTGCGGTTCGCGCCCGTCGGCCTCGGCCATCGCGGGCCGGACATGGCGTGATCGACGGCGTCTTCGAGGTCCGTGCGCCCGGGGTCCTTACCACCGTCCAGGACGTCGGCCGACCCGGATTCGGCCATCTCGGCGTCCCGCCGTCCGGCGCCTGCGACCCCCTCGGCCTCGCCATCGCGAACTCCCTGATCGACAACGACCCCCTGGCTGCGGCGCTCGAGGTCACCCTCGGCGGGCTCGAGCTCGCGGTCCGCTCGACGACCGTCGTCGGCCTCGCCGGCGCGGACCTCGGGGCGGAGGTCGTCGAGGACCGGAGGGCGCTTCGGGTCGGGGCGAGCCATCTGGTCCGGGCAGGCTCGACGCTGGCGTTCCGTGGTCGCGTGGATGCCACGACGCACGGCTGTCGGGCCTACCTCGCGGTGGCCGGCGGCATCGAGGTTCCCGTCGTCCTCGGATCACGCTCGACCTGTCTCGTCGGGCGGTTCGGTGGTCTCGACGGGCGGCCGCTCCGCAGCGGCGACGTCCTGGCGTCCCGGGATCGCCCTGACGTCGCGATCGCCGGTCGGGTCTGGCCATCGAGCGCCGAGATCACCGGATCCGAGGCGGTGCCGGCTGGGCGGGCGTCGGGGTCGCCGCCGGCGTCGCCGTCGGCGTCGACCGTGAGCGTGCGCGTCGTCGGCGGACCGCACCGGCGGCGGCTCGGCGACGCGGTCTGGCGGGCGCTCAGCGAGACGATCTGGACGGTCGACGCGGATAGCGACCGGATGGGCGTCCGACTCTCGGGGTCCGGGGCCACGAGCGTGACCGGCGGCCTGGGGATCGTGTCGGTGCCGATGACCCTCGGGGCGATCCAGATGCCGCCCGACGGCCGACCGATCGTCCTCCTGGCGGATCATCAGACGGTCGGCGGCTACCCCGTGGCGGCAGTCGTCATCCGGGCCGATCGGCCGATCGCAGGCCAGCTCGGTGTCGGCGACAGGGTGTCGCTCGAGCCTGTCTCGATGCCCCAGGCGCGGGCTGCCTGGCGGGAGGCCCAGGACCGGTTCGCACAGGCGCGCCGACGGATGCGGGTCGGGCACGCGGATCAGGAGGAGTGGCCTTCCGCGGTCGGCTGAGCCGGGTCGGGACGCCTCAGACCGTCAGCCGCATCCCCTCGCGACCCGGATCCACCAGCACGCTCGCGCCGGGCAGCATGGAGCCGGCGAACTGGGCGTCGAGCTCCACGTCGTCATGGGCCGGATCGTGGTGGAACGGGACCAGCGTCCGCGCCCCGACCAGCTCCGCGAACGCCACCGCCTGAGCCACCGTCGAGTGGCCATAGCCGACCCGGGTGCGGAGCTCGTCCTCGGTGTACTGGGTGTCGTGGATCAGGACGTCGGCACCGGCCGCGAGCTTGGCTCCGGACGTCCACCGGCGCGAGCTCGGGAACCGGCGGACCCCCAGGGCCGGCTCGTGATCCGGCAGATACGTCAGGATCCGGCCGGCCTCCTCGATCCGGTAGCCGACGGTCGGCCCGGGATGGATGACCAGGTCCGAGACGATCGTCAGGGTCCCGACGCGGTGGGCCCGGACGGGCGCCTCATGGAACGTCGTCCGGCGGAGGTCGCGGACCCGGACGGGGAACAGCGGCGGCGACAGATAGCGGCCCAGGCGAGAGCGGAGGCTCCCGGTGGCGCTCGGGGGTCCCCAGATGTGGGTGTCGACGTCCGGCCGGAAGAACGGGGCGAAGAACCCGAGACCCTGGATGTGGTCCATGTGGAGGTGGGTCAGGAAGATGTCGACCCGGCGGAGGGTCTCCAGGCGGACGAGGTGGTCGCCCAGTCGCCGGATCCCGCTGCCCGCATCGAGGATCACGACGCAGCCATCCTCGCCTCGGACCTCGACGCAGGCCGTGTTGCCGCCATAGCGCGCGGTCTCCGGGCCGGCGCTGGCCAGCGAGCCGCGGGTCCCCCAGAGCGTCGCCCTCATCGCTCGCGCGTCGGGCGCTCGTAGGCCGCCCAGAAGATCGCGATCGCGCCGAGCAGCTTGCGCCGCTGGCCGTGGAGCGGGAACGCCGTCGCCTCGATCGGCCGTCGGACACCATCGAGGCCGGTGATCTCGAGCATCGCGTGGGTCGGCCGCTCGAGCAGGAGCGCACCGACGAGCGGGTCGCTGACGGCTGCGTTCTGGCTGTCGCGGCGGACCGTCGGCCGGAAGGCCGCAAGCCAGTCGTCCATCGACATCTCGCCGATCTCGTCGAACCGGCTGCCGAGCAGGGGCTCTGCCGGCTCGTTGTAGTAGACGAGCCAGCCGTCCGCGTCGATGAGGAAGATCGGCATCTCGAGGTAGCTGGCTGCCTGGCGCAGCAGGATGAGCTCGATCGGGAGCTGGTCCGACCGCCGCGTCCGCCGCCCTGGAGCGCCTCTCGATCCGGTCATGGATCCCTCTGCGCGGATGCGCCGAGGATACGCTCGCGGACGGTCGTCCGATACCTGCCGCGGACGATGGGCGGCCGGATCGCGGCGGACGTAGCATCGTCCCCGCGATGGGTCCGGACGAGACCTCCGACTTCTGGCGCGACATGATGCTCGGGACCAGCTCGAGCTGGCGTCTTGGGCGCTCGTTCTTCCGTCGCATCCCCAGCGACCCGCGCTGCAAGATGTGTCTCTCGCCCTTCGCCGGGCCGGGCGCGCCGGTCATGCGGCTGGTCGGCAAGGGCCGCTGGCCGAAGAACCCGAACTACTGCTCGCAGTGCTTCACGATGCTGCTCGACCATCCCGGCGGCGCGGAGGTCGAGTGCAGCTTCCTGTTCGCCGACGTCCGTGGGTCCACACCCTTGGCGGAGCGGCTCGGCGCCACGGAGGTCCGCCGGCTGATGGACCGGTTCTTCACGGTCGCCGCGCCGATCCTCGTCGCCACCGATGCCATCGTCGACAAGTTCGTCGGTGACGAGGTGGTCGGGATCTTCGTGCCGGCGCTCGCCGGAGACCGCCACGCGGCACGAGCGATCGATGCCGCGCGGCGGATCCTCGTCGCGACCGGCAACGACGGCCCGGACCCGTGGCTGCCCGTCGGCGCCGGCGTCAACACGGGGCGGGCGTTCATCGGGACGGTCGGCGAGGCGCCCCAGATCGAGCTGACCGCGCTCGGTGACCCGGTCAACGTCGCCGCGCGACTCGCCTCCGCGGCCGGCCAGGGCGAGGTCCTGGTGACGCTCGAGGCCGCTGCGGCGGCCGATCTCGACACAGCCGGGCTCGAACAGCGCGACCTCGAGCTGAAGGGCAAGGTCGACGTCACCCAGGTCGTCGTCGTCCGGACGGTGCCGTGACGACGAGCCGACAGGATCGACGCGCTACTGTTCGACGGAGAGGAGGGAGCGACCATGACCCGGTACGGCCGCTGGGCCCACGTCATCGCCGCCTGGCTGTTCGCCGCGGGCGTCCTCGTCCAAGGGTTCCTGGCCGGAACGGCGCTGCCCCAGCTCGGCGGATCGGGGGACTTCGGGGCCCACATCGAGTTCGGCTACACGGTCATGTTCCTGCTCGCCGCGGCGGTCCTCGTGACCGCCCTGCTCGGGCGATGCCCCCGTCCGCAGGTCGGTCTATCCGTCCTCCTGCTCGTGCTGTACATCATCCAGCCCACGCTCGTGTCGGCCCGCGAGAGCTCGCCGCTCATCGCCGCCCTTCACCCGGTCAACGCGATGGTCCTGCTCGTCCTGTCGGTCTACATCGGATGGCGTGGCTACCGCCTGGTGACCGTGCCGGCCACCTGAGCCGCCGCCAATGAGCACGCGCATCGTCGTCCTCGGTGGGGGGTTCGCCGGCGTCAGCACCGCCCAGGAGCTGGCCCGGATCCTGCGTCGCGCGGGCCGGCTTGTGCGCGGCGCGGCGAGTCCGTCAGGCCACGTCGTGCCATCGGACGACCGGACGATCTCGGTCACCCTCATCAGCCGCGATAACTACTTCGTCTTCCAGCCCCTCCTGGCCGACGTCATCTCGGGCACGATCGAGACGACCCACGTCGTCGTCCCCCTCCGGCGGATGCTCCGGGGCGTCGAGGTCGAGGTCGGCTATGTCGATGCGGTCGACCCGGACGCCAGGGTCGTCCATGTCACGCGGCGCCAGAGCGGCGAGACCTTCGAGGTCGCCTATGACGCGCTCGTGGTCGCCCTCGGAAGCGTGACGGACTTCCGGGCCGTGCCCGGGATGGTCGAGAACGCGATCGGGGTCCGGACGCTCGGCGACGCCTTCTACCTCCGCAACCGGGCGCTCTCGATGCTCGAGGAGGCATCGACCGAGGACGACCCGGACCACCTGGACGCGCTCCTGCGGTTCGTCGTGGTCGGCGGTGGCTCGACGGGGGTCGAGGTCGCGGCCGAGCTCGAAGACCTCCTGCGGACCGCCGGCCGGACCTTTCCGGCGCTCCCCTCCCCCGAGATCATCCTCGTCCACGGCGGCCACTACGTGCTGCAGGGGTTCGGCGAACGCCTCGGCCGGTACGCGACGAAGAAACTCTCCCGGGCCGGCGTCCGGGTCGAGCTGGACCGGCGGATCGTCCGGGTCGATCCGGACCGCGTCGAGCTCGACGACGGCCGGACGATCAAGACCGCGACGATCGTCAGCACTGTCGGCAACGCGCCGCATCCGGTCGTCGCGCGTCTGGCGGCCGCCGCCGGTGGGACCGGCGATCTCGACTGGATCCGCCCCGACGCCACGTTCGCCGTTCCGGGTCTCGAGCGGGTCTGGGCGCTCGGCGACTGCGCCTCGATCGTCGACCCGCGGACGGGCCATCCGATGCCGGCCACGGCCCAGCACGCGATCCGCGAGGGTCCGCACGCCGCGCGGAACGTCCTTGCCGTCCTCGATGGGCGGGCGCCCGAGCCGTTCGACTACGGCGAGCAGGGCATGCTCGTGTCACTCGGGCGGTTCCGCGGCGTCGGGGAGATCCGGGGCATCAAGGTCTCGGGCTTCCTCGCCTGGTTCCTGTGGCGCGGCTACTATCTGCTGCGGCTGCCGAGTCTGGAGCGGCGCGTGCGCGTGGCGCTCGACTGGGCGCTCGACCTGTTCGTCGCCCACGACGTGGTCGAGATCAGCATGCGCAGGACCCGCACGCGACCCGGCGAGACCCCGGGAGAGACGCCCGGCGAGCCGATCTCCGTCGGCGCTCGACCCGACGCCCACGACGAGCTGGTGATCTGACCAGCACGCGTGCCGCCCTCGGCCTCAGGGCGTGGCGGCGGGCCCCTGACCGGTCGTTGCAACGCTTCCGTCGCATCCATCGACGACCTCGTCCCGGCCGTCGACCTACGTTCGCGGGGCGGGAGATGGCCCGCGGATCGGAGGTTCCGACATGTGTCTCAACTGCGGTTGCATGCAGGCGCACAACGACATGGGCAAGCCAGGCGTGAACATCACCTACGAGACGGTGAAGCGGGCTGCCGAGGCGAACGGCGATACGGTCGAGCAGGCGCTCGCCACGATGCAGCGGACGGTCGAGAAGGACCGGGCCGACCATCCGCAGGAGTACCAGGCGCCCGTCGGCGCCCAGCGCTGACGTGCGGGGTGGGCGTCCGGTGGGCGCCCGCCACGCCGACCCCGTGGCCCCGGCTTGGTGGCGGGGCGGTTGTTGAGCAGTCCGGCCACCCGCGGTAGACTCGGGCCGGCTCGGCGCCCCGCGCCGGCACGCTGGCGAGTGGCCAAACGGTAAGGCACCTGACTCTGGATCAGGGGATTGAAGGTTCGAAATCCTTCCTCGCCAGCCACTGTCCTCTCTCAGGACATCGTGGACACCTGTCTCACGTCATCGTGGACGGAGTGTAGGCGCGGCTGGTAGTCGCGGTCGGGGTCGAGCACGAGTTCCCGGATCAGCAGTCCGTCGGCCCGGACGACCCGGACATGGTCGTCGGCGATGAGGATCTTCACCCGCTCACCGGTGTAGGCCCGGCCGACCCCGATGTGGCGCAGCCGGCTCAGGTACCGGACGGTCACGTTGCCGCCCTTGCTGACCTTGTCCTCGCGGACCCGGAAGTGGCGGAGGCCGCGTTCGACCACGGGTCCCGCCTTGATCCGTTGATCGAACGCCGCGAGCGGCGGCCGGCCCCCCAGCGCTCGATGCGGCCGCTCGGCGTTGTAGTAGCGCCGGAAGCTGTCGAGCTGGGCCTGGAGAACGGCCAGCGACGCGGCCGTCGGCTGGCGGGCCAGGTACCGCTTGAGGGTCTGGTGGAAGCGCTCGACCTTGCCGCACGTCTGGGGGTGGTTGGGGGTCGAGTGCTTGGCCACGATGCCGAGCCGGTCGAGCTCCGCCTGGAGCAGCACCCGGCCCCGTCTCGGGCCACCGTTGAAGACCGCCCCGTTGTCGGTCAGCAGGGCGGCCGGCAGGCCATGACGGTCGGCCGCGGCGTGGAAGGTGCGCACGACATCGAGCGCCTTGACCGTCCGGAAGGCATCGGCCGCGAGGCACAGCCGGGAGTGATCGTCGATGAAGTCGAGGATCTCGACATCGGTGCCGTCGGCCAGACGCCAGTGGGTCGTGTCGGCCTGCCACAGCTCGTTGGGCAGGGCCGCCTCGAAGCGGATGAACGACGAGCGCGGTCGCTTGTGCGGCTGGGGCGTCACCCGGCCGTGGCGTCGCAGGATCCGCCAGATCGTCGCCGGCGAGGGGCTCTCGCCGAGACGCTGCGCCAGGTGGTGGGCGATCGTCGCGGGCCCCGCGTCGTGACCCGCCTCGGTCAGCTCCGAGCGGAGGTGAAGGATCGCGACTTCGACCTCAGGCGGTGTCCGGCCCGGGGTCGAGTGAGGTCGCCGCGACCGTGGCTCGAGGGCCGGATAGCCGCCTGCCCGATAGCGGGCCAGCAACTGGTACAGCCAGGCCCTCGAGATCCCGTGTTGCCGCGCGATCTCCGTCGGGCTGCGGCCCTCGACCACGACCGCGTCCACCACGTAGCGCGCCAGGCCCATCGTGGATGCCCTCCTTCGAAGGTGTCCACGATGTCCTGCGACAGCTGTCTAGGATGAGGTGAATTCAGACACTTCCTCGCCAGCCAACCCCCTCCCAGATGCACGAACGGAGCCCCTGACGAGGCGCTGTTCGCTTTGCTCCTGTTCGCACACCTGTCGGAGGATGGGCGCGCCGGAGGCGACTTGCCGGTGCACGCGCGCACTGGATCCGGCCATCCGGGTGACCTTTTTGCGCGTATCTCGATAATCATCGGGCAACGTCACGTCCGCGGAGCCTGATCTTGAGCGACCCCCTCGATAGCAACGGCATCGCCATCGTCGGCATGGCCGGCCGTTTCCCCGGCGCCCCCGACGTGGACACGTTCTGGAAGAACCTGTGCGCCGGCGTCGAATCCGTCCGTTCCTTCAGCGCGGATGAGCTCCGGGCCGCTGCCGTCGACGTGACCGAGCCGGGCTTCGTCAATGCCGGCTCTGCGATGGCCGATCTCGACCTGTTCGATGCCGGGTTCTTCGGCATGAGCCGCCGGGAAGCCGAGGTCACCGATCCCCAGCACCGGGTCGTCCTCGAGACCGCGTGGGCGGCCCTCGAGCAGGCCGGGTATGAGCCGGGCGTGGACGCCGGACGTGTCGGGATCTTCGGAGGCGTCGCGGTCAACCTCTACTACCGCCGCAATCTCCGGGCCCATCCCGAGATCCTCGGCCGCATCGGCGATGTGCCCCTCCTGATCGCCACGGAACGCGAGTACGCGATCACCCGGACGGCGTACCGCCTCGGGCTCGAGGGGCCCGCAGTCAGCGTGAACACGGCCTGCTCGACGTCCGCCGTCGCGACCCACCTCGCCGTCCAGAGCCTGCTTTCCGGGGAGACCGACGTGGCCCTGGCGGGTGGTGCGTACATCAAGCTGCCGGCGCTCGGCTACATCCATCAGGAGGGCGGCATCCTGTCGGCGGACGGCCACGTCCGCGCGTTCGACGCGGATGCCAGCGGCACGGTCATGGCCAGCGGTGTCGCTTTCGTGGCGCTCAAGCGGCTGGCGGACGCCATCCAGGACGGCGACACGATCTACGCCGTCATCCGCGGCACCGCCATCAACAACGACGGCGCCGGACGGGTGAACTTCACTGCCCCTGGGGTCGCCGGGCAGTCCGCGGTCATCACCGAAGCGATGGCGGTCGCCGACGTCGACTGCCGACAGCATCGGCATGCTGGAAGCCCACGGCACAGCGACCTCGATCGGCGATCCGATCGAGGTGACCGCGCTCACGCAGGCCTATCGACGACACACCGATCGGCGCCAGTACTGCGCGATCGGCTCGCTGAAGTCGAACGTCGGTCACCTCGATGCTGCGGCCGGCGCCGCGGGCATCATCAAGGCGGCCCTGTCGCTGTATCACGAGCAGATCCCCCCGAGCATCAACTACCGCCAGCCGAACCCGCAGATCGACTTCCCGTCGAGCCCGTTCTACGTGAACACCCAGCTGGCCGACTGGAAACGGACCGACGAGCCTCGCCGCGCCGGCGTCAGCTCCTTCGGCTTCGGGGGGACGAACGCCCATGTCGTGCTCGAGGAGGCCCCGCTGCCCCAGCCGGCGCCTGTCGGCCGTCGCGATGGCCCGAGGATCCTGGCCCTGAGCGCCAGGACGCCGGAGGCCCTCGACCGGCGAGCCGAGCAGCTGGCCGATCGACTTGCCGTCGACGCACCCGCCGATCTCGCGGATGTGGCCCGCACGCTCGCGGTCGGGCGCGCCCGGATGCCGGTCCGACGAGCCGTGGTGGCGGCCGACGTCGCGTCTGCGGTCGCATCGCTCCGTCAGCCGGATGCGGGCGTCAGCCCGACCCGAGAAGGCGCCGTCTCGGGCGCCGAGGTCGCCTTCCTTTTCACCGGCCAGGGTGCGCAGTACGCCGGGATGGGCGCGGGCCTGTACGAGGCCGAGCCGGTCTTCGCGGCTGCCATCGACGAGTGCGCCGGCATCCTCGGCCGGATCGACGGCGCCGACCTCCGCGACCTGATGTTCGGGCGATCCGCGGACGACCCGGCTGCTGCGGACGCGCGGCTGCTGCAGACCTCCGTCGGCCAGCCGGCCATCGTCGCGCTCCAGGTCGCGCTCTCGCGACTGTGGGCGAGCTGGGGGGTGACGCCCGCCGTGATGATCGGGCACAGCGTCGGCGAGATCACCGCCGCGCATCTGGGCGGCCTGTTGTCCCTGGACGATGCCCTGCGCCTGGCGGCCGCCCGCGGCGCGCTCATGCAGGCCCTTCCGACCGGCGCGATGACCGCCGTCGTCGCGCCCGAAGGTGCTGTCCTGCCCCTCCTGGATGACGACGTCTCGCTCGCCGCGGTGAACTCGGCCGAGCAGTGCGTGGCGTCAGGGCCGCCCGCCTCGATCGAGGCTCTCGAGGCGCGGCTGACCGAGATGGGCATCCGATATCGCCGGCTCGGCACGGATCGAGCGTTCCACTCCCCGATGATGGAGCCGGCCATCGAGCCACTCCGCGACCTCGTCGCCCGGGTGGCGCGGGACGAGCTGCGGATCCCCATGGTGAGCACATCGACGGGGACGTGGACCACCGCGGCCGAGCTCGGCGACCCTGCCTACTGGGGGACCCACGCACGCCGGACGGTTCGCTTCGCGGATGCGGTCGGCGTGCTCCTCGCCGAGCGGCCGGGCATCGTGATGGTCGAGGTCGGACCTGGCCAGACGCTCGCCACGCTCGTCCGAGCGCACCCGGCCGCGGATGACGAGCAGGTGATCCTGTCCACGCTCCCGCATCGCGGAGCGAAGGTCGACGACGCGACCCACGCCCGGCGGACCCTCGGCGATGCGTGGACCGCCGGCGTCGACGTCGACCTGTCAGCCGCGAACGGCGGCGGCGGACGGCGGATCCCGCTCCCGACGTACCCGTTCGCCCGTGACCGCTATTGGCTCGAGCGATGGGCCACCCGCCGCGGCGACGGCGCCGCTGCCCGTCTCCCCGTCCGTCGAGGCCGAGCCGGCGCCCGCCGCGGTGGTCTCCAGCGCGCAGCCGGCCGCGGATCGCATCGGCCGCAAGGACCGCATCGCCGGCGAGATCACCGTGATCCTCGCCGAGATGAGCGGGCTCGAGATGGCTGTCCTCCAACCCGGGGCGACCTTCACCGAGCTGGGTTTCGACTCGCTCTTCCTGACCCAGGCGAACGCCCAGGTCCGTCGCCGATTCGGGGTCCGCGTCACGCTCGGTCAGCTGCTCGGCGACGAATCGACGATCGATGCCCTCGCGAGCTACATCGACGGCGAGCTCGAGCCCGAGGCGTTCGCGCCTCCGGTCGCGGTCGCCGCTCCCGTCGCGACCGCTGCGCCCGTCCCAGCCGCCGGCGAGGCGTCCACCGGGCTGTCGGCGTCGCCGGGCCCAGCCAACGTTCCGAGCGGGCCACCCATGAGCAGCGCTGGCGGCGGGAGTCCGGCGGACCAGGTGACCTGGCTCATCATGGAGCAGCTGCGGGTCATGGACGAGCAGCTGGACATGCTTCGCGCACGCCTGCCGGAGGCACAGGTGCGATCGGATGTCGGCGTCGAGCAGGACGCCGGGCGGCCGTCACCGGACCCCGCGCGGGTCCCGTGAGCGCCATCCGCAGACGCGCCGCGGCTGCCGGGCGTCGGACATCCAGCGCCCGGCGCGACATCGGCAAGCGGCTCTTCGACATCTCCCTCGCCGGAGCCGCCCTCATCCTGCTCTCTCCGCTCATCGTGATCATCGCGATCGCCGTGAGATCCGACCTCGGGAGTCCGATCCTCTTCAGGCAGCGCCGCCCGGGCCTGAACGGGCAGCCGTTCACGATCTACAAGTTCCGCTCGATGCGGGACGCGACCGACAAGGACGGCCGCCTGATCGAAGACGCCGAGCGGACGACACGACTCGGGCGCCGGCTTCGCGATACCAGCCTCGACGAGCTCCCGGAGCTCTTGAACGTCCTCCGGGGGGATATGAGCCTCGTGGGACCACGGCCGCTCTTGATGCAGTACCTCGACCGCTACACGCCGGACCAGGCGCGCCGCCACGAGGTCCGCCCGGGGATCACCGGCCTGGCCCAGGTCAGCGGTCGGAATGCTCTGACCTGGGATCAGAAGTTCGCGCTCGACCTGGAGTACGTGGAGCAGCACGACCTGCGGATGGATGTCTCGATCATCGCCCGCACCCTGGAAGTCGTGGTCGCCCGGGAGGGCATCCGCCACCCCGGCGATGACTCGATGCCGGAGTACATGGGGCCCTCGACGTCCGGACCGGACCTGGACGACGCCGCCTGAGGCGTCGCCATCGGCCCTCTGACCTGATCAGGCGCCGGCCGATGGCCGGCCCAGGAGTCCACGGATCGCCGCCTCCACGTCGGCGACCCTCGCCTGCATCCCCTCCGCCGTGTGGAGATTCGTGCTGTACACGAAGGTGAGTCGGAGGGCCGGGGTGAGGGTCACGCGGACCGCGATCGGATGCTGCCGGAGGCCTCGCCGGCTCTCCTCGGGCGGCACCGGCTCGGGCGCCGGTGCGAACAGCGAGCCATGGCCCGCCTCGTCCTCGGCGCCGGCGTAGTTGAAGAGCAGATCCGCGCGCGGCAGAGCGTTGAGCTGCGCGCGCACGCCGGGATCCGGGGACAGGAACCGCAGGAGCTCGAAGCTGAACCCCTCTGGCAGGTCGTCGAGCTGCCTCGAGACCGACTCCAGGACGTCGGTCGTGCCGGCCCACGTGGCGTGGCTGAGGACGACCGGGTTGTAGGACAGCATGAACCCGACGGTCCGCGCCAGATTGACGCCGTCGAGCGCTGCGTCGCGGCCATGGCTGAGCACGTCCATCAGCACCGTCCTGGACCCGGTCCAGCGGCTCAGGCCATGACCGATCGCCGCCATGATCACGTGCTCCGGTCGGTGACGGCCGGCCAGCAGCCGATCCGTCTCGTCCTCCGTGAGCTCGAGGATCACCGTCGCCGCCGACCTGTTCGTGTTGCTGCGTGGTCCGGCCTTCCGGTCCTGCGGGAGGCGGACAACCTCGTCCCACGGCAGCCGAAGCCACGCCGCGGCGGCCTCGACGACCTTCTCCGACCCTGCCAGCTGGTCCAGCTGGTCCGCCCACGCACGGAACGACGTGGTCTTGGGCGGCAGCGACACATCGCTGCCGTCGAGCGCCTGGCGGTAAGCGCGCTCGAGATCCTCCCAGAACACGGTCCACGTCAGGAAGTCGATGGCGAAGTGATGGATCGTCAGGAAGAGCCGGTCTGGCTCCTCCGGACCGCAGTGGAAGGTGGCGACCCGGATGAGCGGTGCCTGCCCGAGATCGAAGCTGCCCTGGAGCCGAGTGCAGACACGTTCGATCGTCGCCGCCCTCTTCTGTGGCGACATCGCAGACAGGTCGTGGGATTCCAACGGGATCTCCGGGTCCGGGCGGCGTGATCTCCTGTCGCCAGGCATCCCCGTCCTTCCACAGCCGGAGCCGGAGTGCGTCGTGGTGGAGCAGCAGTGCTTCGAGCGCGGTCCGGAGAGCCGGGATGGACAGCCGATCGACCTGCACCAGCGTCGCCAGGTTCCAGTGATGCGGGTCCGGCGTCCTGCGCTCGTTGAGGAACCGGAGCTGGGCCGGCGTGAGCGTCGTGGGGCCGGTGACGATGCCCTGATCGACCGAGCATGGAGTCTGCCGCTGCGTCGGCCTCGCGCGCCAGCTCGGCGATCGTCTGGTGGCGGAAGATCGAGATCGGGGTCAGGTTCAGGCCCGCGCCGTTGGCCTGCATGATCGTCCGCAAGGCCAGCAGGGAGTCGCCCCCGAGGTCGAAGAAGTTGTCGTCGACGCCGAGCCCCTCGACACCGAGCAGGTCCTCCCAGATCCGGGCGAGGGTCAGCTCCGCCGCCGTGCCGGGTGCGACGAGATCGGTGGCCAGCTCCGGCCGGTCGCGGACGGGATCGGGCAGCCTGGCGCGGTCCACCTTCTTGTTGGCGGTGAGCGGGAACGCCTCGAGGGTGACGAAGGCGGCCGGGATCATGTACTCCGGCAGGCTCTCCCGCAGATACGCGCGAAGGTCGGTCACGGTGCTCGGCTCGGCGCCGCTCGGCAGCACGTACGCGACGAGCCGCCTGGGTCCGCCGTCGGTGCTGCGCGCGTCCGACGACGCAGTCCTTGACCGCGGGGTGCCGCGACAGGACCGTCTCGATCTCGCCGAGCTCGATCCGGAAGCCCCGGATCTTGACCTGGAAGTCCGAGCGGCCAAGGAACTCGATCCGCCCGTCGGCGCGGCGGCGCACGACGTCACCGGTCCGGTAGAGACGACGCTCCGGTCTCGTCGTCGAACCCGACGCTCGACGAACCGCTCCGTCGTGAGGTCCGGGCGGTCACGGTAGCCCCGCGCCAGCCCGGCGCCGCCGATGGCCAGCTCGCCGGCGATGCCCGATCGGCTGGAGCCCCAGCGAGGCATCGAGGACGTGGAACTCGGTGTTGGCGATCGGGAAGCCGATCGTGATCGGCGCCCCGCTCCGGTCGACCTCGCTGACCGACGACCAGATCGTCGTCTCGGTCGGCCCATACATGTTCCAGAGCGAGTCCGACCCGGCTGACCAGCGCGTCCGCCATCTCGCGACTGAGGGCCTCGCCGCCGCAGAGTGCCGTGAGGCCCGGGCGTGCCGGTCCAGCCGGCGTCGAGCAGCATCTGCCAGGTCGCCGGGGTGGCCTGCATGACGGTGATGTCTCCGGCGCCGAGTCGATCCCGGAGCCAGAGCGCGTCGACCGCCTGCGCCTGATCGGCAAGGACGACCGTCGCGCCCACGACGAGGGGCAGGAAGAGCTCGAGACCGGCGATGTCGAACGACATCGTGGTCACCGCCAACAGGGCGTCGTCGGCTGCCAGACCCGGGCGGTGGCGCATCGCCTCGAGGAGGTTGGTCAGGCCGAGATGGGTGACCTCGACGCCCTTGGGCCGGCCGGTCGACCCGGAGGTGTAGATGACGTAGGCGAGGTCGGCCGGACCCACGTCCAGGCCAAGATCGGCGCTATCGTGCTTCGCGATCGACGGGCCGTCGCGGTCGAGCACGACGAGCGCGACCTCGCCGACGTCCACCGTCCCGACGAGCGCCTCCTGGGTCACGACCACGTCGAGCCGCGCATCCGAGGCGATCATCGCGAGTCGCTCGCCCGGGAACAGCGGGTCGAGCGGGACATACGCGCCGCCCGCCTTGTGGGCCGCCAGCATCGCCACGAGCATGTCCGGCGAGCGGTCGACATGGATCCCGACGAGCCGATCCGCGCTCGATCCCCAGGTCGCGCAGGTGGCGGGCGAGCCGGTTCGCCCGTGCGTTCAGCTCCCCGTACGACAGCATGCCGCGCGGAGGTCCGGACCGCGGTCCGCTCCGGAGAGCCGGCGGCGATCGCCTCGAACCGTCGATGGGTGGCGGCGTCGGGGATCGGAGCCTCGGTGGCGTTCCAGCGCGTCAGCAGCTCCTGCCGCTCATCGGGATCGAGCAGCCCGAGGTCGCCCACCGGCGACGCCGCCCCGCTCGTCATCTGCCCGAGCAGATGGACGTAGTGGCGGATCCAGCGCCGGATGGTCCCTGGCTCGAAGAGTCCGGTGGAGTATTGGAGGTCGACCTTGACGTCGTCAGCCGTCTCCGTCAGATACAGCCTCGATGTCGAAGAAGCCGTGGGTCCGCCGCCCGTGGACGGCCTCCCTGACGTCCAGGCCCGCGAACACGAGGCCGGGCGATGGCGTCTCCATCGTGATGACCGTCGAGACCATCGTCGGGCGGCTGGGATCACGTGGGAGCTGCAGACGCGGACGCGAGCTTGCCGAGCGGATAGTGCTGGTTGTCGAAGGCGTCGAATGTGCTCCCGCCGGAGTCGCATCAGGAGGTCCGAGAGGGGCTCCTCCGGCGCGATCCGTGACCGCAGCGGCAGCAGATTCGCACACAGGCCCACGAGATCCCGGGCGCCCATCGATGCCTGGCCGGAGACGAAGACCCCGCTCGCGAACTCCGTCTGACCCGAGAGGCGCGACAGCAGGATCTGCCAGGCCGTGAGCAGCACGCCGAAGGGGGTCACGCCGGTATCGGTCGCCAGCGCCCTCACGCTCGCCAGCAGCTCGCCGTCCAGCACGACGCGCTCCGAGTCATAGGCGAAGGTCCGGACCGGAGGCCTGACGGCGTCGACGGGCAGGTCCAGCTGGGCGGGCGGGTCGCGATAGAGGTCCAGCCAATAGCGCTCCGAGGACTCCGCCTGGTCTGCGCCCCAGGCGACGTACTCGCGCAGCTGGATCACGTCTGCGGCCGGTCCCGGAGCGCCGTGTGTCAGCTGGGAGTAGAGGACCCCGATGTCGCGGTGCATCACCCCGAAGCTCCAGCCGTCGCAGATGAGGTGCTGGGCCGACAGGACGAGCAGGTGGTCGGCGGCGCTCAGCCGGACGAGCGTGAAGCGGAACAGCGGACCGGCCACGAGGTCGTACGGGACGGTCAGCTCCGCGTCCAGGATCGCGAGGATCTCGGCCTCTCGCTCTGCTTCGGACCGGTCGGAGAGGTCCACCAGCGGCATCGAGACATCCACGAACGGAAGCACGACCATGTGATCGCCGGTCGCGTCGATCGTGCTGCGGAGGGCATCGTGCCGCGCCACGGTCCGACGCAGGGCCTCGTGAAGTGCGCCGACGTCCAGGCCACCGCGCAGCTCCAGCGCCGTCGACAGGTTGTACGCGGCGGAGGCCTCGGCGCCGAGCTGGCAGACGACCCACACGTCACGCTGGGCGTCGCTCAATGCGACGCGGTCGACGAAGGCTTCGAGCGCCGTCGGGTCGATGGCGTCCGCCGACCCACCGCGCGATCGGCCGTTCGCCGGATGGCCCTCGGCGACGCCGGAGGCACGGTCCCGACCGTTCGCGCTCGCCGCTCCGGTCGGACCGGCCTCGCGGAGACGTGACAGCGCCCGTGACCGCTCGTCATTCGCGCCGCCGCTGTCGGCACCGCCTGCCGCCTCGGCCGCCCTGAGCAGCTCGAGCTGCTTTCGCATGACCTCGACCTGCCGATCGATGATCTGCTGCAGGGGGTCCTGGGCACCGGTCTCGGTCGCCGGGAAAGGCCGCGGGCCGGCCATCAGGACCGCCCGTCGAGGCCAGGGGCGCGGCGTTCAGGCCACCCGCCATCCATCGTTCGTGCGCCGGAGCACTGCGCACTTCGCTTGCCGAGCAACCCGTTCTCCTGCGGCGTCCCGTGGGCCGGACCGACCATGACCCCCCTTGCAGGGTCACCCGCGTGGCGCCCCGGACCGGTCATTCTACTGAGCGCCACCAGCCCCCCTGTCCCGGGAGCCGGTCCCGGGAGCGTGTCTCGGTGCCTGACGACACCGGCGTTCAGAGCGCGGTCCGGCTGCGGATCCCGATGCGAGAGGGCGTCCTCGGTGTCCGGATGCACCGGACCCCACACCGGTGGGCCGTGCGAGCACTGGCCCGAAGGTACCGGGTCGACTATGGTTCCGCGTACCAGCGGCTGCCAGTACCGGCCATGACCCTACTCCGCGAGACCCAGCGACCGAGCCCTTCCGACATGACCGTCACTTCCCGTCTCGAACGAACGACGCCTCTGCCGGCCCCCGGGGATGTCCACGTCTGGTGGGCGCCGTGTGAGCCGACCCATCCAGGAGCGACCGAGGTCGACTCGCTCGATCCGGTGGAACGGGCCCGCGCATCCCGATTTCGCTTCCCGCTCGATCGAGACCGATATCTCCTGCGCCATGCCTTCGCGCGACGGGTCCTGGCGGGCTATCTGGGCGTGGCGTCATCGGACGTCCCGATGCTCTGGCCGCCGGCCAGGAAGCCCGCGCTCGCCGGACATCCGGGCCTGTCCTTCAACACCTCTCACTCCGCCGGGACTGCGGTGATCGCCGTCGCCGCTGGCACGGACGTCGGCGTGGACATCGAGCGGATCCGACCCATCGACGATGCGGAGCGCCTGGCGGCGGACCGGTTCGCGGCGTCGGAAGCGGACCAGCTGCGGTCGCTGCCGGCGGAGGATCGAGAGATCGGGTTCCTGCGCCTCTGGACACGCAAGGAGGCGGTCGTCAAGGCGCTGGGCCTGGGGCTCTCGATGCCCCTCGACCGCTTCAGCGTCCTCGACCGCGCCGGCCGCGTGGACGTCGGCGATCTCAGCCGGTCGTACCGGGTGGAGACCATCGACCTGCTGCCGGGGTACGCGACCGCCGCCGCGACGATCGGACCGCTGGCCGAGATGCGGGTGATTCCGCCGATCAGTCCGGCGTTCCTGTCTACCGTCCACGGCCCGGCGGGAAGCGCCCGACCGACGCCCAGCCCGGCATACCTGGGGTCATCGCGATGATCGAGCCAGCGGTCGCCGGGACGACTCCCACGATGCCCGACCCCGCATGGAATCGGACCGAGCGGGACTACCCGTCGACGCTTCTCCCGGAGGCGTTCGCGGCCCAGGTCGCGCGCACGCCCGCCGCCACGGCGCTCCGGTTCCGTGACCAGACCCTGACGTACGCCGAGCTCGACGACCGGGTCGACCGGCTGGCGCGACATCTGCGGATGCTCGGTGTCGGTCGAGACAGCTTCGTGGCTGTCTGCATGGACCGGTCCGTCGAGATGGTGATCGCCCTGTACGCGATCCAGCGGGCGGGAGGCGCGTATGTCCCGCTCGACCCCGAGTATCCAGCCGATCGCATCGGCTTCATGCTCGACGACCTGGACGGGCCGATCCTGCTCACCCAGGATCATCTGGCGCCCCGCTTCGCCGACGGCCCGGCGACGGTCATCGCCATCGATCGGCCGCTCGCCCCGGTCGAGGCTCCGGTCACGGCCGACCTTCCCGAGATCCGGCCGGAGGATCTGGCGTATGTCATCTACACCTCCGGATCGACCGGCCGTCCGAAGGGGGCGATGATCAGCCATGGCGCCATCGCCAACCGCATCTACTGGATGCAGGAGCACCTCGATCTGACCCCAGAGGACAGGGTCCTCCAGAAGACGCCGTTCAGCTTCGACGTCTCTGTCTGGGAGTTCTTCTGGCCGCTCATCATCGGGGCGGAGCTCGTCGTGGCCGAGCCCGGGGGTCACCGCGATGCTGCCTATCTCGCCCGGACGATCACGGGACACGGCATCACCACGCTTCACTTCGTCCCATCGATGCTCCAGCTGTTCCTGGAGTCCCCCGGCGCCGGGGAGTGCGTCAGCCTCCGCCGGGTGATCTGCAGCGGTGAGGCGTTGCCGCGGGCGCTCCAGGACCGCTTCTTCGCCCGGCTCGACGCGGAGCTGCACAACCTGTACGGCCCGACGGAGGCAGCCGTCGACGTCACCTACTGGGTCTGCGATCGGGAGAGCGTCCTGCCGTTCGTGCCCATCGGCAGGCCCGTCGCGAACACCCAGATGCACATCCTCGACGAGGCGCTCGAGCCCGTCCCGGCCGGCGAGGTCGGCGACCTGTACATCGGCGGCGTGCAGGTCGGCCGGGGCTATCTCAACCGGCCGGAGCTCTCGGCGGAGCGGTTCCTGCCCGACCCGTTCCGGACCGGCGGCACGCTGTACAAGACCGGCGACCTGGCCCGGTACCTGCCGGACGGGAACATCGAGTTCCTGGGCCGGAGCGACTTCCAGGTCAAGATCCGCGGGTTCCGCGTGGAGCTCGGTGAGATCGAGGCGGCGTTGGAGGCGGTCGACGGGGTGCGCGGCGCGGTGGTCGTCGCCCGGACGGGCGCGGACGCCGAGCTGGAGCTGGTCGCCTACATCGCGACCCCGAGCGGGGAGCTGTCCGTCGACGAGCTTCGAACGCGGCTCCAGGAACGACTGCCCGACTACATGGTTCCGCGCAGGTTCGTGTCAGTCGCGAGCTTCCCTCTCACCTCGAGCGGGAAGGTGGACCGCAAGGCTCTGCCGGACCCGGTGCGCGACCGACCGCAGCTGGGCACCCCGTACGTGGCACCACGGACCGAGCTGCAACGCTGGATGGCGGAGCAGTGGAGCATCGCGCTCGACATCGACCGCGTCGGGATCGACGACCGGTTCTTCGAGCTCGGCGGCACGTCGCTCCAGGCAGCGCGATTCATCAACCTGGTCCAGGAGGAGCTGGGAGAGTCCCTCTCCGTCGTCGAATTGTTCGGCGCGCCGACGATCGCCGAGTTCGCGACGGCCCTGGAGCAGGGTCATCGCGGCGCAGTCGCCATGCGATGGGGCGCCGGCGGGGCGAGCCGCACGTCGGATCGGCGCGCCACGACACAGCCCGAGGCGATGGGCAGCGTGACGACCGACGACGGGACCCTGTCCAGCGCCGATCGGCCCGCACCAAGCCCGAGCCGGGATGCCCTCGCGACGATGCGCGACAGGCGACAGGCGGCTCGCGGACGGGGCCCAGGCTGAGCGATACGCCGGCGGTGACGTCGCCGTCGGGTCCGACAGAAGGCCGGCGACCAGGGACCCCGAGCATGAGCCCCCGGCGCCTGCCTCGAGTGACCGGGCCTCGGGGGCGGCCCGATCCCCCTCCGGACGCCGGGGGCTGGCCCTCAGCATATGCCCAGGTGCTACTGACGCGTGCGCAGGTTTCGCATCGATCGGGGCGGCAGCTGACGCCTTGGGCGGCTGATCCCGACCGACGGATCGAGTCTGCCCCTCAGTCGCGAGCGTCGCCGGAGGGAACGAGCTCGAAGACCGCGATCGGCTCAGGAAAGCCGTGGAGGAGTCGGTCGCCCGACGATCGGAACGCGAACCCGCGCTGCACGCCGAGGTCGCGGACGAGCGCCGAGACGAGGGTCCGGCCCGGCAGAGCCGCCGCGCAGATCCGGCTCGCGAGGACCACGGTCGAGCCGAACAGATCGTCGTTGTGGTCGACCGGCTCGCCGGCCGCGAGCCCGATCCGGACGAGAAGCTCCGGTCCTCCGGCCGCGTTCCGCCGAGCGAACGCCTCCTGGACCGCGGTCGCGCAGCCGAGCGCCTGGCCGACGTCGTCGAAGGACGCCATCAGCCCGTCGCCGGTGTGCTTGACCTCGCGACCGCCGGATGCGACGAGCGCCCGTCGGATGATCGTGTCGTGCTCGGCCAGCAGGGCCATGAAGGCGACCTCGCCGAGCCGATTGAGCAGCGACGTCGAGCCCTGCAGATCGGTGAACATCACCGTCCTGAGCGCACTCGTCACCTCCGTCTGGTCCGCGGGCTCGCGGATCGATCCGAGGAACCGCAGGACGCCGTCCTCCGAGACCTCGATGATCTCGTTCGCGATCAAGCCATGCGACTCGCGGTGGACGGCCTGCATCTCGTCCGGGCTCGGCGCCGCCGCCAGGCAGAACGCGGTGGCCGTGTCCGGATCGAACCAGTAGGTCAGGAACCGGACGCCGTGGCGGGCGGACGGACCGAGGTCCATCACGTGGGCCTGGGCGACCTGCTCCGCAGTGGCACCCGGGAGATCGTGGCGATCCATGTAGAGCCCCATCGCCGCCATTGTCGCGCCTCGTCATCGGGGCGAGCGGCGCCGGCGGTCAGTGAAGGTCGGCGACCACCTGTCCGTACGCGGCGGCCTTGTCGTCGGCCAGGCCGCCGTTGATCTGGACGAGCACCAGGAGCGGCTCGTTGGCGTAGGTCCACGAGAACGTCGAGCTGCCCTTCGGGCCGAACGAGTCGTAGTACGCCTTCGCCGCCCGCAGGTCATCCAGGCTATGGAAGACGAACGCTCGCCCTCCGTTGTCGGGTCCCAGGGAAGGGATGAGGAAGCGCGTCGCATCGTCGGTCGACATCTGCGCGAGGCCCCATTCCTCGACCGTCATCGGATGGGCCGACTCGGCCTCCAGCCCGGCCGTCTTGAACGCCTGGACGACCGACGCCGACGTGATCGCCCCCGAGCTGGCATGCGACGACGGCAGCGTGCCGGTCCCGACGGACGAGCAGGCGGCGAGTGCGAAGCAGGCCACGAGGAGCGCGGCGGCGATGCGCGCGGACACGGACGTCCTCCAGGGAACAGGATCGTGGATCAGGTGCGGTCCCGACGACGCAGCCCCGGGGTCGTCGTGGCCGTGCGCACGGTACCGCAGGTCGGGCGAGGACGCTTCGCGCCTTATCCCCAGGGCTGCCGGTCCACGTACGCCACCCAGTCGCCGCCGACGATCTCCTCACCGAGCTCGGCGGTCGGCCCGCGATAGACGTACACCGACGCGGTCGTGACCGGTCCGTCCCGCACCGCGACGACGATCCGGACGTACTGCGAGCCGTCCTGGTCGTCCGGGTCGTAGCGCTCGAGGGCATCGAGCCGCCGGAGCATCGCCGCGTCGGCCAGGGCGTACAGCTCGACGGAGATGTCGTCCGTCCCGTCCTCGAGGAGCGCCGGATACGGATACTCGCGATACGGCGCCCGCGGGACGTCGTGGAGCGTGCCAGGGATCAGGCCCTTCCCGAGATACGCCGCGCCGTCAAGGAGGTGATGGTTCCGCTGGCCCTGCCGGAGGGTGCCGTACACGGCGATCGGCAGGAGCGGCTCGTCGGTCACGCCGGCTCGAGACCGACCTCGTCGACGTAGCACCAGTACCAGTGCTCGCCCGGCTCCTGGGATCGGACGAGGGGATGATCGGTCGCGTGCCAGTGGGCCGTCGCATGCTTGTTCGGCGACTGGTCGCAGCAGCCGACGTGGCCGCAGGTGAGACACATCCGGAGGTGGACCCACCAGCTGCCGATCCGGAGACAGTCCTCGCAGCCGTCGGCGGACGGCGTGACGTCGCGGATCTGGTCGAGATGGGTGCAGGGAACGTCGTCGGTCGTCATCGCCGGAAGGATGCCTGTCGGGGCGGCTGTCGTCCACCGGGCGACGCCATCCAGCCCGCGACGTGCTCGATGTGCCGCTCGAGGAACTCGGCCAGCCCGGGCCGCCGGAGGTTCAGGCCGAGGTTGATCAGATCGAGGCTCCGAAGCGCCCCGAACGCGTCGGCCGACTCCGGGTCGAGCGGCCAGGGTCGCTGCCGCTCGTAGCCGGACCGGAACGGCCCGAGCATCTCCGGCTCCCAGCGCAGGAGATCGGCCTGGCTGATGCCCACGTCCTGGATCTCGAAGCCCAGACGGAGATCCTGGAAGTCGATCGGCTCGAGCCGACCGCGCCAGGACAGGACGTTGTGGGGGCCGAAGTCGCCGTGGAGGACGTGCGGCGGGTGCGGCGGATGGGCCCACAGCTGGTCGAGGATCGCCTGGCTCCGGGCGATGGCCTCGTCGAGGAGCCGCTGATGCGGCGGACCGATCCGGTCGATCGCCGTCCGGTCGCGGAAGAAGATCGCGCGGTCGGCGCGGACCCCCGCTGGGACCTGGATCGGGGTCATCGCCGCGGCCTGGGCGTGGAGCAGGGCGAAGAGCTCGCCGGCACGAGCCATCCGGTCGGGCGTCATCCGGTCGCGGATGGGTCGTCCGGGCAGCCACGAGAAGACCGCGACGTGGCGCGGACCCGGCACCGCAGGGATCCTGACCACGGTCGTCGGCCGTCCGGCGAGATCGCGCTCCATCCCGGCCACCCGGAAGCCGTCGCTCGAGAGCGCCGCCAGCCAGGCCGCCTCGACGTCCTCGAGACCGTCGGCGTGGATCCGGAGCGCGTCGCCGACCCGGACGACGACGCGGCGGCCGTCGCGCAGGTCCGCCCGGACGAGGGTGTTGAACGAGTGCCCGACCAGGACCGACACACCGGCCGGCTCGAGCCCGTAGCGGTGCCGGACGGCGTCGGCGGCGAGCGAGGCGATACGGGCCCGCCGGCCACGCTCGGTCAGTCGGTCATACGGGGTCACGTCGGCCATCGTCCCCAGCAGGTCAAGCGAGCCGTCGGACCACACCCGAGTCGGCTGCCCGTGACGGTCGGCCGGGATGCTACCGTTCCGCTCTCCCATGCACGAGTTCGAGCTGGTCCTCCTCCTGCTCGCGGTCGTCGCCGTGACGACCGCCGCATCCCGGAAGCTCGCGCTTGCCGCGCCGATCCTGCTCGTCATCGTGGGTCTCGGCCTCGCGATCCTGCCGATCTTCCCGGATGTCGAGCCACCGCCCGAGATCGTCCTCGTCGTCTTCTTGCCGCCGCTGCTCTTCGAGGCGGCCTGGCGGACGCCGCTGCGGGACCTGAAGCAGAACCGTCGACCGATCCTCCTCCTCTCGGTCGGCCTGGTGATCTTCACGACGATCGTCGTCGGCATCGTCATCTCGGGGACGGGCGCGCTCACCCTGCCCGCGGCGATGGCTCTGGGCGCGATCGTGTCGCCGCCCGACGCCCTCGCGGCCACGACCGTCCTGAAGCGGCTGGCCGTCCCGCGGCGCGTCCTGACGATCCTCGAGGGCGAGAGCCTCGTGAACGACGCGACCGCCCTGGTCCTGTACGGGACCGCGGTCGCGGTGACGATGACCGGGGTCTTCGTGCTCGGCGATGTCGTCGGGCGGCTGGTCGTCGTCTTCGCCGGCAGCATCGCCCTCGGGATCATCGTCGCGCTCCCGGTGTCCTGGCTGTGGGCCCGGCTGTTCGACCCGCCGGTCGAGATCGCCCTCTCGCTGCTCATCCCGTACGTCGTGTATCTGCCGGCCGAGCAACTGCACCTGTCGGGGGTCATCGCGGTCGTCACCGCCGGGCTGATCCTCGGCCGACGGTCATCGCGGATCCTCGCCTCCGACGCCCGGCTGCTCGGGACCGCGGTCTGGGAGATCGTGGCCTTCCTGCTCAACGGCTTCGCGTTCCTGCTCATCGGACTGTCGCTGCCGACCGTCCTGCGCGGCTTGGCGGGCCGGCCCATCGAGGAGCTCGTCGGCCTGGCGATCCTCATCAGCGTGACGGTCATCGCCGCCCGGTTCGTGTGGGTCTTTCCTGCGACCTACCTGCCGCGGATCCTGGTCCGGTCGATCCGCGAGCATGATCCTTCGCCACCCTGGAGTGCGGTCTTCGTCATCTCCTGGGCGGGGATGCGTGGTGCCGTGTCTCTGGCGGCCTCGCTGGCGCTGCCGCTCGACTTCCCCGATCGTGACCTGGTCGTCTTCCTCGCCTTCGTCGTCATCCTCGTGACCCTTGTCGGCCAGGGCCTGACCCTCCCGGCGATCGTTCGGCGGCTCGGCCTGCGGACCGACGGATCGGCGGACCGGGAGGAGACGATCGCCCGCCAGGAGGCGACCGACGCGGCCCTCCGCGAGCTCGACGTGCTCACCGGAGAGTGGCCCGACCATCGACCGCTGATCGACCAGGTCGCCGAGGAATATCGTCACCGAGCAAGCCATCGATCCGGCGAGGGGAACGGCGTCGCCGTCGGCGAGGACGAGGCCGATCACGAGCGGCGCGAGCATCTGGCGATCCTGGGGCGGGTCATCGACGCCCAGCGCGAGGCCGTCATCGGGCTGCGCGATCAGGCGGTCATCTCGGATCAGGTGCTGCGCCGCATCGAACGCGAGCTCGACCTGGAGGAGCTGCGCCTCAACGCCGAGGCCTGACGGCGCCGCGCCAGGGGGCCGGGGCGCGGCGGGACGCGGAACCTGTGGCCTGCCACGAGTGGCCGCGAGGGCAACGTGGGCCGCGGCGCGACCGCGGTGACCCCGGAACGTGGCGGGTGTGGCCTGCCACGGGCCGTGACCGTGACCGCCGAGGTGACCGCGACCCAAGAAATGGCGGCGAGCGCAGAGGTGGAGCGAACCGCGGGGCGGCTTCGGACGAGCTACGCGATCTCCGGCGCGACCGCCGCGGCCGGCTCGAACTCCGGCGCCCCCACCGGCACGTTGCTGGCGAGACGCTCGAGGCGGTCGACGAAGACGACGAGCCACAGCCCGGCCGGGATGAAGACGAGGAGCTCCATCAGGCCCCATGGCAGCGAGCCCGCCACCGCGACGAGATACAGGAGGAGGATCGACGCCAGCAGCCCGAGCGACAGGCGCCCGAAGCGGTCGCCGAGGGCCGGCACGGCCGGTCGGGCGAGGAGCATCCCGAGCATCAGGACGATCGGTGGGGTGTACGCCGTCGTGCCGTGGGCGATGACGACCCACGCCGGCCCGTCGACCGGGAAGATCGCGACACCGAGGAAGCCAAGGCCGATCAGGCCGACGCCGGGCACGATGAGGCCCGCCATGGCACCCGCCTGACGACGGACCCGCAGCTCGGCGATGATCGGCCGAAGACGGATCGCCAGGACCAGCATCCCGACACCGACGAGCGCCATCGTCGCGCGGAAGAGGCCGGCGGATGCGGGATCGATGGTCAGAGCGGAGATGGCCCGGGTGAGCCAGGCGTCATCCGCAGCGAGGGCCGCGGACGCGACCGTCCCGATGGCGCCGAGGGTGACGACCGCGAACGCCAGTGTCCGGGCCGAGGGCCGACGTCCCGTCGTCACGCTGCCGCTTCGGGGATCGGGGCGATCTCCGACTCCGGGACGCCGCCGAGCCGGCGATCGATGCGCGTCGCGAGCCCGAGCAGCCACCACCAGCAGATGACGAACGCCAGCATCTCCATCAGGGCGTACGAGACGAGCCCGAGGACCGAGACGATGAACAGGAGCACGATCGCCCCGAGGATCGCCAAGGCCCGGGCCGAGAACCGCGGGAACGACCCCGGCATCCCCCAGCCGGCGGTCAGCATCATCGCCATCACGACGAGCGGGATCGTGAAGCCGGCGACGTCGTGGATCCGGCTCGCCCGGCTGCCCTCGTCGATCCGGAACAGCCCGACCAGGACGAACGCCGGCGGGATCAGCCAGATGCCGACCCGCGACGCGGTGGCCCACCAGCGCTGCGCCAGCCCGGCCGCCGCGGCGTCCCGGAGCAGGTCGTTCATCACCGCCGCCACGGCGATGAACGTGACGCCCAGGAGCATCATCGTCAGGTTGAAGTAGACACCGCCGGTCGGATCGGTCCCGAGCGCGCTGGCGCTCGCCTCCCACCACCAGAAGCCGGTCGCCTGGCCCATCGCGATCGCCATCCCGAAGAGTCCGACGACCGCGACGACGCCGAAACGCCGCCGGATCGACGTCCAGCGCGGCCCGTGCGGCGCGCGGCCCGTGCGGCGCGCCGCGTCGATCATCGGGTCAGCGATCTTGCTCGGCCGCGTTCGCGAGCGCGGCCTGGGCGGCCGCCAGCCGCGCCACGGGGACGCGGAACGGCGAGCAGGAGACGTAGTCGAGCCCGATCCGCTCGCACTTCGCGATCGACTCGGGGTCGCCGCCGTGCTCACCGCAGATCCCGAGCTCGAGCCCGGGCTTGGTCGAGCGGCCCTTTTCGACCGCCGTCCGCATCAGGCCGGCGACCGCGTCGTCGAGCGTCTGGAACGGGTTGACCGGGAGGATCTTCTCTTCGACGTACTTGAGGAGGAAGCCGCCCTCGGCGTCATCGCGGCTGTAGCCGAACGTCATCTGGGTCAGGTCGTTCGTGCCGAAGCTGAAGAAGTCCGCTTCGCGGGCGATCTCGTCGGCGGTGAGGGCGCCGCGCGGGACCTCGATCATCGTCCCGAACTTGTAGTCGACCTCACCGGTCGCTCCGGCCGCCTGCTCGACGGCCTGGGCCTCGGCCTCGAGGATCCGACGGGTCTCGGCCAGCTCGTTCACGTGGCCGACGAGGGGGATCATGATCTTCGCGATCGGATCCCCACCCGCCCGCTTGACGGCGATCTGGGCGTTGAGGATGGCCCGGGTCTGGATCTTCACGAAGTCCGGGATCATCAGCCCCAGGCGACAGCCCCGCAGGCCGAGCATCGGGTTCTGCTCGTGCAGGCTCCGGATCGTCGCCAGGAGCTCCCTGTCCTCCTCGGAGGCGCCACCGGCGTCCTCTGCCCGGGTCACCTTCACGAGCTGGTCCTCGAGGTTCGGGAGGAACTCGTGGAGCGGCGGGTCGATGAGCCGGATGACGACCGGCAGGCCGTCCATCGCCCGGAAGATGCCCTCGAAGTCGCCCTGCTGGAGGACCTCGAGCTTCGCCATCTCGCCATCGAACCGGGCGATCGTCGCGGTCTCCTCGGCGGTGAGGGCCTCGCCGGCGGAACGCTTCGTCTTGGCCCGGGTGGCCGCGATCGCGACGAGGATCGCGCCCCGGACGATCTCGAGGCGCTCGCCCTCCCGGAACATGTGCTCGGTCCGGCACAGGCCGATGCCCTGGGCGCCGTAGCTGCGCGCCAGGGCCGCCTCCTCGGGCTTGTCGGCGTTCGTCCAGACGCCCATCCGCCGGACCTCGTCGGCCCAGCCCAGCACTGTCTGGAGATCCGTCTGGTCCTCGTAGCGGGCGGACACGGTCGGCAGTGCGCCGACGAAGACCTCGCCGGTCGAGCCGTCGAGGCTGATCCAGTCGCCCTCGCTGAAGCTCGCGCCGGAATCCGTGCTCCGCGCGGTCCCGGTCGCGTAGTCGACGACGAGCTCGGCGCAGCCGGCGACGCACGGCTTGCCGATCTGGCGGGCGACGACGGCGGCGTGGGACGTCGCGCCACCGCGGGCCGTCAGGATGCCCTGGGCGACGGCCATGCCGTGGAAGTCGTCGGGGCTCGTCTCGACCCGCACCAGGACGACCTTCTCGCCCCGGGCGACCCAGTCGACGGCGTCGTCGGCGCTGAATACGGCCCGACCGACGGCGGCACCCGGCGAGGCGTTCAGACCCTTCGCGATCCGGGTCGCGGAGCTCCGGGCCGCCGGGTCGTACTGGTCGCGCAGGAGCTGGTCGACGTGGGCCGGCTCGATCCTCCCGAGGGCCTCCTCCTTGGTGATGATGCCGTCCTCGACGAGGTCGACCGCGATCCGCACCGCGGCCGCCGCGGTCCGCTTGGCGGACCGGGTCTGGAGCATGTACAGCCGGCCGCGCTCGATCGTGAACTCGAGGTCCTGGACATCGCGATAATGGCGCTCCAGACGCTCGCCGATGACCTGGAACTCCTGGTAGGCCTGCGGCAGCGCCGTGGCCATCTGCGAGATCTTCTGGGGCGTCCGGATGCCGGCGACGACGTCCTCGCCCTGGGCGTTGGTCAGGTACTCACCGAACAGGACCTTTTCGCCGGTGTTCGGATCGCGGGTGAAGGCGACGCCCGTGCCGGAGTCGTCGCCCATGTTCCCGAAGACCATCGTCACGACGTTGACCGCCGTCCCGAGGTCGTCCGGGATCTTGTTGAACTTGCGGTAGTCGCGGGCCCGCTTGCCGAACCACGACGCGAAGACCGCCTTGATCGCCAGGTCGAGCTGCTCGTCCGGGTCGGTCGGGAACTCGCGGCCGGTGTCCTCGCGGACGATCGTCTGGAACTCGTCGACGAGCTCGCGCAGGTCGGCGGCGTCGAGATCGGTGTCCTGGGCGGCCCCGCGGGCCGCCTTCTTCGCGTCCAGGGCGTGATCGAAGCGCTCGCCGGAGACATCCATGACGATCCGGCCGAACATCTGGATGAACCGCCGGTAGGCGTCCCAGCCGAAGCGCTCGTTCCCGGTCAGGGCGATCAGGCCCTCGAGCGTCTGCTCGTTCAGGCCGAGGTTCAGGACCGTGTCCATCATCCCGGGCATCGAGAACTTGGCGCCCGAGCGGACCGACACGAGCAGCGGGTTGGCGGCCTCGCCGAAGCCCTTGCCGGTCTCGTGCTCGACCTCGCGGACCGCTTCGAGGACGTCGTCCCACAACCCGTCCGGGAGGCGCTCGCCCGCCTCGAAGTAGTCGTTGCAGGCCTCGGTCGTGATCGTGAAGCCGGCCGGCACGGGTAGCCCGGCGTTCGTCATCTCGGCCAGGCCGGCGCCCTTCCCGCCGAGCAGGTCGCGCATCGTCGCGTCGCCCTCGGCGTGTCCTCCGCCCCAGGCGTAGATGTAGCGCTTGGCTGCCCGATGGGCGCGGTCCGTGGGCGGGCTGGCGACGTCGGCCATGATCGGGGTCCTCCGGACGGGGCAGCGGCCGGGCTCTCGTCGGCGGCCGCGGGGATCGCTTCGGTATCGAGCGCGATTGTAGGCGAGGTGGTCCGCAGGGAAGGGTTCCGGAACGGTTGCGGGGCCGCGCGTCCGGCACCGGTCGATCGCCGCCTCCCGGCGCCGACGCCGCGCCCCAGACGGCGCCCCCTACACTGGTCGGGCGCGACAACGGCCCCCACCCTCCCGCCTGGAGGACCGTCACCGGATGACCCACCACACCGATAGCCGCGTCATCGAGGCGGCGGCGCCCCAGTACAACGCCCGCCTCGTGCGCCGGGAGGACATGACCGACGACCTGGCCCTGTTCTGGGTCCGGTTCGATGGCGATCCGACACCGTTCGAGCCGGGTCAGTACATGACGATCGGCGTGTTCGCCGACGGCAAGATCTGGCAGCGGCCGTACTCGGTGGCGTCCCCGCCCCGGATCGCGGGCTCCGAGGGTTACGAGTTCTACGTCCGGCTGGTCCCGATCGAGCGCTTCACGACCCTGCTGTGGCGACTCGAGATCGGCCACGCGATGCGGATGATCGGTCCGAAGGGCAAGTTCATGCTCGAGCCCGACGACGACCGGACGCACCTGTTCGTCTCGACCGGGACCGGCATCGCGCCGTTCATCTCGATGATGCGCGAGACGCTGGCCGACGGGGCGCCCCGGAAGGCCGTCATCCTCCATGGCTGTTCGTACGTCGATCGAGCTCGGCTACCGCGAGCTGATCGAGGGCTGGGAGCGCGACGGGACGTATCCGGTCCGCTATGTCCCGACGATCAGCCGCCCCCAGGACAGCCGGAACGCCGGCTGGTCGGGTCGGACCGGGCGCGCGGAGAACGTCATCCTCGACGTCTGCCGCGACCTCCACCTGCGGCCGGAGAGGACGGTCGTGTACATCTGCGGCAACCCCGACATGATCCTCAACGTCGAAGCCGAGCTCATGCGGGCGGGCTTCCCCGAATTCCACGTGAAGAAGGAGCTCTACTGGCCGAAGGGCAAGGACGCGGACCTGATGGCGAGCGCGGCCGGCGGTGCGGCTGTCGCAGGCGGGGTCCCGGGCGCGGTCGTCGCCGACGCCACCTCCGAGCCCTAGGCGACCGGTCTGTCTCGTCCCGGAGCGCCGGCCCTCGTCGGAGCCCTTGCGTTCGTCGTCATCGGCTGGACCGGGCTCCTGGTCCCGTCCCTCATCCGCCAGATCAAGGACACCTTCGACCAGACCGACGCCGGCATCGGCCTGTGCTACTTCATCTACGCCGTCGCGTATGCCAGCGGGTCGCTCGGTGGCGGCCTGGTCACCGAACGACTGGGACGACGGATCGTGCTCCCCGGGGCGGCGATCCTCTCGGGACTCGGGCTCATCGCCCTGGGAACGGCGCCGTCATGGCCGTTGTTCCTCGCCGCGGGCGTGCCCGCTGGGCTCGGCACTGGCGCGATCGACGGCGGCGTGAACGGGCTGTATCTGGATCTCTTCCAGACCGGTCGTGGACGAGCGCTCAATCTCCTCCATGTCTGCTTCAGCGTCGGCGCCATGTCGGCGCCGTTCGTCGCCGGCCAGCTCGTGGAGATCGGGGTGCCCTGGGGTGCGATCCTCGTGAGCGCCGGCGTCGCGGTGCTCGTCATCGCAGTGCTGTTCTGGATCGTCCCGATGCCGCCTGGGCGACACCGCGCGGCGTCCGACCCCGCCCCGTCGGATCTCGATGCCACGGCCATCCCGACGGCGCTCGACCGCCGGCTCCTGACCGCTCCCCTGCTCCTGCTCGGCCTTGCGATCGGCTGCTATGTCGCGTCCGAGGTCGGCGTGTCGAACTGGCTCGTCCGGTTCCTCGACACAGCGGCACTGACCGTCGCGACATCGGCGCTGACGCTCTACTGGGCCGGGCTGACGGTCGGGCGGCTCGTCTCCGCTCGGATCGCGGACCGGTTCGACCACCTCCTCTTCGCCGCGACGGCCGCGTTCGCGGTCGCGGTGTGCCTGGTCGGGGCCATCCTCGCGCCGACGCTGCCGCTCTCGATCGCCCTGTTCGTCCTGGTCGGGGTCGCGAGCGGGCCGGTCTTCCCGATGGTCATCGCCGCAGGCGGCGACCGCTATCCCGGCCGGACCGCCGCGGTCGGCGGATCGCTGGCCTTCGCGGCGGTCGTCGGCTCGGTCGTCTACCCGCCGGCGATGGGGTTCATGTCGGTGACCGTCGGTCTGGGCGTCGCGATGGCGCGGCGCCGCGCTCCTCGCGGCCGCCTGCGGGGCGTTGCTCCTCGTGGTCCGCCGGCTGCCCGATCGAGCGGCTAGCCTGTGAGGGCGACCCGACCGCGCGGAGCGAGGAGAGACCGATGACTGACGAGACCCTTCCGCCTGCCGAACCTGAGCGCCCCCGATCAGGACGAGCCCGGACCGACCGACGAGCCCGGCCCCGGCGAGCCCGAGCCGGAGCCCGAGCCCTGATGGCGGGCGATCGGGCGGTGCCGTCCGCAGCCGCCCTCGACAACGTCGACTCCTGGCGTGGCCCGACCGCGTCCCAGGCGAGCGGGCTGACCCTCGCCGCAGCGCGGGCGATCATCGACGCCGTCCAGGCCGAGGCACGGGCGATGGCCGTCGCGATGAGCTGCGCGATCGTCGACTCGGGTGACCAGCTCGTCGCCTTCGAGCGGATGGATGCCGCCGACCTGGTCGGCATCACCCTCGCCCGCGACAAGGCGTTCACGGCGCTCGTCAACCGGATGCCCACCGGCGACCTGCCGCCGATGACCCAGCCAGGGACCGAGTTCTTCGGCTATCACACCGTGGCCGGCGGGCGGACGATCATCTTCGCCGGCGGCATGCCGCTGGAGCGCGATGGCGTCCTCGTCGGCGCCGTCGGCGTGTCGGGCGGCGACTCAGCCCAGGATCAGCGAGCGGTCGAGGCCGGCGTGCGGGCCTTCACCGGGCGCTGATCGCCCAGGCGGGACCGGATCAGCGGGCCGTCGCCGCAAGCTCCGTCGCCGCCGCGCGGACGGCGGCGACGATGCCGGTATAGCCGGTGCACCGACAGAGGTTCCCCGACAGCGCGGCGCGGATCTCCGCCTCGTCGGGGTCGGGATGGGACGCGAGCAGCGCGGTCGCGCTGATGAGCATGCCCGGGGTGCAGAAGCCGCATTGGACGCCGCCGGCGTCGAGGAACGCGCGCTGGAGTGGCCCGAGGGCACCGTCGATGGCCAGCCCCTCGACGGTGGTGATCTCGCGATCGGCAGCCTGGAGCGCCAGGTACGAGCAGGAGTTCACCGGCCGGCCGTCGAGGAGGACCATGCAGGCGCCGCACTCCGAGTCGTCGCAGCCTTCCTTCGTCCCGGTCAGGCCGAGCTCGTCGCGGAGCACGCTGAGAAGCGTCCGGCCGGGCTCGATCTCGACGGCCTGCGAGCGGCCATTGACGATGAGCGTCGCCTCGTGGCGCATCACGCGGCCCCGAACAGCGAGGCGCTGGCGGGGATCGCGACGCTCTGACCGCGGGCCCGGGCGATCGCGCCCTCGATCGCGCGCCGGACGACGACCGCCGCCATCGCCCGCCGGTACTCGGCCGATGCCCGGACATCGGCGATCGGCATCGACGCCTCTGCAGCCAGCCTGCCGGCCTCCGTAGCCGCTGAACGCCCGCCGTCAGTCCCGACGAGTGCGGCCTCGACGGCGGCGATCCGCCGGACCGTCGGCGCGAGCGCCGTCAGCGCGATCCGTGCCTCGGCGACCCGTGCCCCATCCATGGCGACGACAGCGGTCGCGCCGACGACGGCGATCTCCATCTGGCGACGGAACTCGAGACGGACATAGCAGCTGCCGGCTCCGGCCAGCCCTGGCACCTCGATCGTGACGATGATCTCGTCGGGCTCGAGCGCCGTCCGCCCCGGCCCGGTCGCGAGCTCCGCGACAGGCACGACCCGCTCGCCGCGGGTGCTCCGGACGCGGGCGGTCGCCTGGAAGCAGACGAGCGGCCCACTCGTCTCGGCGGCCGGCGAAGCATTGGCGAGGTTCCCGCCGAGCGTGCCAACGTGGCGGGTCGCCGGCGACCCGACGATCGCGGTCGCATCGGCGATCGCCGTCCAGCGCTCACGGATCGCCGGGTGGGCGCAAAGGTCCGCATGCGACGTCGTGGCTCCGATCCGAAGGCCGCCATCCGTGACGACGATCCCGCGCAGCTCTGGGACCCCATCGAGGGCCACGAGATCGCCCGGCATCGTCCATTTGCCCTGACGGACGCCGACGACGAGGTCCGTCCCTCCGGCGATCGGGCGCGAACCGGCCGCGACGGCCGCGAGCGCGACATCGATCGTCGTCGGTGCCTCGAACCGGCCGGTCACGTGGCGTCGTCCGTGCCGCCGGCCGCGATGGCCGTCCAGACCCGCTCCGGGGTCATGGGGAGCTGCCGGACCTGGGTCCCGATCGCCCGGCTGATCGCGTTGGCGATCGCCCCGGGGGTCGGGACGCACGGTGGTTCGGCGACGCCCTTCAGACCCTTCGGCCCGGCGTTCGGGGACGGCGCGTCGACGAAGCTGACCGTGATCGGCGGGACGTCGGCGCACGTCTGGAGCTTGTAGTCGAGGAGATACGGGTTCCTCTGACGCCCGTCGTCGGAGAGCAGCACCCGCTCGCTGAGCGCCTGCCCGATGCCCATCGCGATCCCCCCGGTGACCTGGCCGGTCGCGCCGATCGGGTTGATGATCGTGCCCGACTCGTGGGCCGCCGCGACCTCGAGGACTCGGACGACGCCGGTATCGCGATCGACCCGGACGCGAGCCGCGTGGGTGAAGAATGTCGGCGCGGCGAACGACTCGGCGCCGAGGCGGCCGACGCACGATGCGGCGTCGACCTTCGGCGTCGCCGGCACCGCCCCCGAGCCGCGGCCCAGAAGGAGGCCGGCGCCGGCCGCCTCCGAGGCGAGATCGGAGATCGGCACTGCGGCGGTGTGGCTGCCCTTGACACGCGCCATCCCGTCGACGAGCTCGATGTCACGGGGGTTTGCCTCGAGCATCCCCGCGGCGAGGGCGATGAGCTGCTCGCGGATCTCGTTCGCGGCGGCGATCACCGCGCGCCCGTTGTTGAACGTCGTCTGCGAGCCGCTCGCGCCGCCGTCGTACGGGGCGACGCCGGTGTCCTGATACGCGATCCGGAACTGGTCCGGCCGCATCCCGAGCACCTCGGCCGCGAGGATCGGCAGCGCCATCACCGAGCCGGTCCCGCACTCCTGGGCGCCGGTGATGATCGTGCCCGAGCCGTCCGAGTCGAGCTTGAGATACGCGCCCGACGCGCCCGGGAACGACGGCCACCAGCCGGTCGCGATGCCGATCGCCTCGCCCTCGGGAAGCTCCTGGCCCCAGCCGACGGCCTGGGCGGCTGCTTCGAGCGTCTCGACCGCGCCGATCCGCTCCATCACCTGGCCGGTCGGGCCTGCGTCGCCCTCCCGAAGCAGGTTCCGCCGCCGGAACTCGACCGGGTCCATCCCGATCTCCGCGGCGACCGCATCGTGGTGCTGCTCGAGCGCCCAGCAGACGGTCGGGCCGGTCGGCGCTCGGACGGAACCGGACGGCTGGGTGTTGGTGTAGACGACCTCGGCGGCGACATCGACGTTCGGCACGCGGTACGGGCCCACGGCGAACATCGCCGCCATCTGGGCAAGGTACGGCTCGTCCATGCTGTAGGCGCCATTGTCGACGATGAGCCAGCCGCGCCGACCGACGATCCGTCCGTCGAGCATCGCCCCGGTCTCGAGCTCGATGACCATCCGCTCGCGCCGATGGTCGGGCAGCAGGAACTCGTCGCGGCGTGAGAAGACGAGCTTCACGGGCCGGCCGACGTGGCGCGCCAACGCCGCCACCTGGGGCTCGAACCCGAGCTCGCATTTCGCTCCGAACCCGCCACCGAGGTGCGGGACGATGACCCGGACCTTGTTCTTCGCCATCTCCAGGGTCTCGGCGACCCCCTCCTGGACCGGATACGGCACCTGGGTCGACGACCAGATCGTCACCTGGTCGCCGTGCCACTCCGCGATGATCGCTCGAGGCTCGATCGGCACCGCGTGCGACCCATCCGCCTCGTATCGGCCCCTGACGATCACATCGGCCGCGACCATCGCCGCCGCCACGTCGCCGTGGACGATCGTCGAGCGCGACGCGACGTTGTCGGCCCGGACGAGGTTCTCGTCGGCGTCGTAGTCCGACCAGCCCTCGTGCACGAGCGTCCGCGTCGGCCCGGCGGCCTCCTCGAGGTCGACGACCGACGGCAGCGGCTGGAGGACCACGTCGATGAGCGCGGCAGCCTGACGGGCGATCTCGGGCGTCGAGGCCGCGACGGCAGCGACCAGGTCGCCCTCCCATCGGACGACGTCCTTCGCGAACAGCCGACGATCCCTGATATAGGCGCCGTAGCGGACTTCGGGGACGTCCGCGAAGGTGATCACCCCGTGGACACCCGGCAGGGCGAGGGCTGGGCCGGTATCGATCCGGATGATCCGCGCATGCGGGACCCCGGCGATCCGGAACGCCCCGTGGAGCATGCCGGGCAGGATCATGTCGGCGGTATAGCGGCCGGCACCGGTCACCTTGTCGGGGCCGTCCTGGCGGATGAACGTGGGGCGATCCGGCGGGTCGGCGGGTCGGGCAGGCGTCTCGAGGGTCACGGGCGAGAGGATAGCGTGGCCGCCGCTGCTTGGATGAGGTGTCCCGGTCGGCGGGCGATCCTGCCCGCGCCGTGCATGACGTTCGGCCCCCCGCGATGGGTCCCCCTGCCGGTGCGTCGTGCACGGCGGACCGGCGACGATCGTCATGCGACCGGACGGTCGCTCGTATGGAAGGGCGGCGCGTGCACAGGATCGTCGCGACCGAGCAGCTCTCGCCGAACGTCCACCGCCTCGTGGTCGAGGCGCCCAGGCTGGCCCAGATCCGCCGGCCCGGGCAGTTCGTCATCGTCCGCCGCGGTCCGGGCGCCGAGCGGATCCCGCTGACCATCGCGGACGGCGATCCGGAGGCCGGGACGATCACACTCATCATCCAGGCGATCGGCAAGAGCACGACCGATCTCGTCGCGCTTCGGCCCGGGGAGGAGATCACCGACGTCGCCGGACCGCTGGGGCGCCCGACCGGTCTCATCGACTCCGGCCACGCTGTCTGCGTCGGCGGTGGTGTCGGGACCGCGGTCATCCTCCCGATCGCCCAAGAGCTCCAGCGCCGTGGCGTCGCGGTCACGAGCATCATCGGCGGTCGATCCCGGGAGTGGGTGATCCTCGAGGCCGAGCTGGGCGCGACCGGCGAGGTCATCGCCTGCACCGACGACGGCAGCTACGGTCGCCCGGGGTTCGTGACCCAGGCCCTCGCCGACATCCTCGCCCGGGGTGGCATCGACGCGGTCTACGCCGTCGGGCCGGTCCCGATGATGCGAGCGGTGAGCGAGCTCACTCGTCCGCTCGGCATCCCGACCCTCGTCTCGCTCAACTCGATCATGGTCGACGGCACGGGCATGTGCGGCGGCTGTCGCGTCACCATCGCCGGCGAGACCCGCTACGCCTGCGTGGACGGACCGGAGTTCGACGGCCACGAGGTCGACTTCGCCCAGCTCGCCGACCGGCTCACGACCTACCTGCCCTTCGAGCGGGAGGCGATGGCGCGCCGCGACGCCTGCCGGATCCCGGGCCTCGCGGTGGCCGCTGACCGCGAAGCGGTCGCCGCCGCAGGAAACCCGCGATGACCGACGAAGCCCGACCGGCGCCGGTCGCGAAGGCGCGCGTCCCCGTCCCCGAGCCGCGGCCGGCGCTCGAGCTGGTCCGGCGGATCCTCGAGGGCGAGACGCTCGAGGTCACCCCGCGCGAGCGGATGCTCCTCGACCGGACCGCGATGCCCGAGCAGGACGCCGAGATCCGGAGCCACACCTTCGGCGAGGTCAACCTCGGCTTCAGCGACCGCCTTGCGGTCCTCGAGGCGGAGCGCTGTCTCCAGTGCAAGAACCCGACCTGCATCAGCGGCTGCCCGGTGCGGGTGAACATCCCGCGCTTCATCGAGCGGCTGCGGACCGGCGACGTCGCCGGAGCCGCCGACTCGCTCCTCGACGACAACGCCCTGCCGTGCGTGACCGGGCGCGTCTGTCCGCAGGAGTCGCAGTGCGAGGGTGTCTGCCTGCGCGGCAGGAAGGGCGCCCCGGTGGCGATCGGCGCCCTCGAGCGCTACGTGGCGGACTGGGCGCGGACGCACCCGAACGCGACGAGCCATCCGCTCGCCGCTTCGACGGGTCGGACGGTCGCGATCGTCGGCTCCGGTCCCGCGGGACTCACCGCCGCCGGGGAGCTGGCCAAGCGGGGCCACCGGGTGACGATCTTCGAGGCCTTCCATGCCGCCGGCGGGGTCCTCATCTACGGCATCCCCGAGTTCCGACTGCCCAAGGACATCGTCCAGGCCGAGGTCGACCGCCTGGTCTCGGAGGGCGTGACGATCGAGCCGGACGCGATCATCGGCAAGACCTTCACCCTGGCCGAGCTCCGTGAGCAGTTCGACGCCGTCTTCCTCGCCGTCGGGGCCGGGCTGCCGGTGTTCCTCGGCATCCCCGGCGAGAACCTCAAGGGCGTCTACAGCGCGAACGAATACCTCACCCGGGTGAACCTCATGGGCGCCTGGAAGTCCGGATCCGACACCCCCGTCCTGCGCGGCCAGCGCGTCGTGGTCGTCGGCGGCGGCAACGTGGCGATGGACGCTGTCCGGACGGCCCGCCGGCTCGGTGCCGACGAAGCGACGATCGTCTACCGCCGTGGCCGCGACGAGCTGCCGGCACGGGCCGAGGAGGTCCACCACGCCGAGCAGGAGGGCATCCGGTTCGAGCTCCAGGTGGCGCCGCTCGAGGTCCTGGGCGACGAGGAGCGCTGGGTCCGGGCCATCCGCTGCGAGCGGATGGAGCTCGGCGAGCCCGACGCCTCCGGCCGCAGGCGGCCGGTCGCGGTCCCCGGATCCGGGTTCGAGATCCCGTGCGACATCGTGATCATCGCCATCGGGACGCGGTCGAACCCGCTCCTCACCGCCACGGCGCCCGAGCTGGCCGTGAACGAGTGGGGCTACATCACGACCGACGAGCACGGCATGACCTCGCTGCCGGGCGTCTTCGCAGGCGGCGACATCGTCCGCGGCGCCGCGACGGTCATCCTCGCGATGGGCGACGGCAAGCGCTCCGCAGCCTCGATCGACAGCTGGCTCCGCGGGGTCTGGCCACCGGCGGACGCCGCTGACGCAGACGGAGCTGACGCGGACGGCGCTGCAGCCTCCTCGACGACGGCGGCTGACGCCATCGCCGTCGCGGGCTGAGCCGGCCCGCGATCAGCGGTTCCGGTCCGCCCGGACGAAGAGATACGTCCCGACGATCGTGAACACGAGGAAGAAGCCGGCGGTGATCGCCAGGTCGAACATCGGCGGATGGAGCACGGCCGCGTCGTAGCTCGGCTTGCCCCAGTAGTAGATGTTGCGCGCCAGGTCGATCGAGTACGTCATCGGGATGATCCGGGCCAGCAGGCCCAGGATGCCGGTCGACGCCGAGACGGGGATCAGCGCTCCGGACAGGAACATCTGGGGGAAGATCAGGAGCGGGACGCCGACCGCGACGACCTTGGGGTCCTGGGTGATGCCGATGAAGAAGACGCCCAGGGCGCCGCCGGCCAGCGCCAGGATCGGCGCGAGCGCGATGACCCGCAGCAGGTCGCCCAGGTCCATCGGGATCTGCATGACGACGACCATCGCCACGATCCCGACCAGCGACACGAGCGCCGCGACACCGGACCCGATCAGCTTCCCGAGGAGCACCGCGTATCGCGAGATGGGGGCCACGAAGAGCTCCGCGGTGAAATCGTTGTCGCGCTCCTCCACGAGACTCGTGACGCCCGCGATCGTCCCCTGGTACATCGAGTTCGCGACCATCCCGATGAGCATGTACGGCAGGTACGCGTATGGCAGGGCGCCGCCCAGGTTCTGGGCGATGCTGCCGCCGAGGATGCCGATGAACAGGATCGGAAAGACGACCGTGAAGGCCAGCGACATCGGGCTCTTCACGGCCCGGAGGATCTCCCGCCAGGCGATGGCCACGATGGCGTTCGTATCGCGGGCCAGGCCCGCGCGTCGGCTGCCCGAGATCACCCTCGTGGCGCTGGTCGAGAGGGTGGTGGGACCCGATGTCATGCGACCGCCTCCTCAGGGTCTCGCAGCAGGTGGATGTACGCCTGCTCGAGGCTCGGCTCGCGGATCCGCAGGACCGACAGCGGCGTCGCGATCCGGTTGATCACGTCCTGGGCCGTCGTCTCCGTGTACGGGATCCGGACGAGGCCGCTGTCGTCCTCGGTCGCCGCCAGGCCGAGGCGTGCGAGCTCGGCCCGCAGACCCGCGCGGTCCTCGGCGTCGACGAGCACGGCCCGCTGGAGCAGCGACCGCTTCAGCTCGTCGGGGGTCGCGTCGACGGCGATCCGGCCATGGTCGATCACGCAGACCCGGTCGGCTTCCTCGGCCTCGTCGAGATAGTGGGTCGTGAGGAAGATGGTCGTGCCGTCCTCGTTGCGGACCCGGCGCAGGTAGTCCCAGAGGCCTCGGCGGCTGATCGGGTCGAGGCCGGACGTCGGCTCGTCGAGGAACAGGACGGCGGGCCGGTGCATGAGGCTGCGGATGATCTCGAGCTTGCGGGACATGCCGCCCGAGAACGTGCTCAGGGGCTTGAACAGGTCACCGCCCAGGCCGACGACCTCGGCGAGGTGCTCGACCCGGTGCCGATACTCGGCCGGCATCGCCCGGTACAGAGGGCGGTAGCCGTAGACGCCGTAGATCGCGACGTGGAGCCGGATGTTCTCCTCGCCGGAAAGGTGTCGGTCGATGGCGGGCTTCTGGAAGATGATCCCGATGTGGCGACGCACGGCGGTCGCGTCGCGGTCGAGGTCATAGCCGGCGATCGTGACCGTCCCGCTCGTCTTCGCGAGCGTCGTCGTCAGGATCGAGATCGTCGTGGTCTTGCCGGCGCCGTTTGGGCCCAGGAAGGCGAACAGCTCGCCAGGGGCGACGTCGAAGCTGATGTCGTCGACGGCGGGCCGGTCGGCCTTCTTGTAGCGCTTCACCAGATGGTCGACGGCGATGATGGGATCCACGGGGACGGTCCTCGATGAGCCGCGGGCCAGGGTGATGGTCCAGTGTCGCGGCGCTTGCGGCATGGGAACAGTGTTCCCGTTTCGGCGACACTGTACGCATCCCGTATCATCCCTGTCAATGCCACAACGACGACAGATCCACCACGGTCGACGATCGATCCTCGAGGACGTCCGACGGACGAGCCGGGAGCAGCGCGAGCTCCAGGCACAGATGCAGGACCAGATGCGCGACGGGCTCGACGAGTTCGCCGGGCGGATGCGCCATGGTCACGACGAGGACACCGTCGTCTGGTCTCGTCTCGAGCGCGCCACGCCGCGTGCCCGACGCGAGATCGATCGGATCGTCGCGGCCGCGATCGACGTCGCCGATCGAGCCGGCCTCGACGGCCTCTCGATGCGCCGCCTGGCGACGCAGCTCGGGACCGGCACGACCTCGCTGTATCGCTATGTCCGGAGCAAGGACGAGCTGCTGTCGCTGATGGTCGACGCGGTGGTCGGCGACTATCCGATGGTCGGCGGGAGCGCCACGACGTGGCGCCAGGCGTTGACGATCATCGCCCGGGCCTACCGGCGGACCCTCCTCGACCACCCGTGGCTGGTGAGCGAGATCGCGAGCCGACCCGCGATCGGCCCGAACACCCTCCGTGCCGCCGACCACGCCCTGGGGGTCCTGATGCGGATGGGCCTCGATGCTACCGCGGCGTCAGCGATCCTCGCGACGCTCCTGCGCTACGTCCGTGGAGCCGCGGCCGACGAGCTGGCCGAGCGGGCCGCCAGGCGACGGACGGGCATGACCGAGGAACAGTGGCGCCAGACGATCGCGCCGTACATCGTCGGCCTGCTCGAGACCGGGGCCTTCCCGTCGTTCGGCCGGGTCGTCTATGAGGGCGAGGACCTGACCGACGCCGAGCAGTTCGAGTTCGGTCTGGCCAGGGTCCTCGACGGGTTCGCGCGCCTGATGCCGGACGGAGCCTGAGGCACCGCGCGGCGGCGCGATCGGATCAGCCGCGTCGCTTGACAGGTCCGCCGATCAAGGCCGGGCCGCTCGCCGCTCAGGGCCGGGCGGCCTCCAGGCGGTCGAGGATGGCCCGGACGAGACCCTCGATCGGGATCCGCTCCTGGGTCATCGTGTCGCGGTCGCGGACCGTCGCGGCCCCGTCCTCGAGCGATTCGACGTCGATCGTCACGCACCATGGCGTCCCGATCTCGTCCTGGCGCCGATACAGCTTCCCGATCGCCGCGGTGTCGTCGTAGACCGCGAGCATGTGCCGAGCCAGGTCACCGCGCAGGCGATGGCACAGCTCGACGATCTCGGGGCGCTTCTTCAGCAGCGGCAGGACGGCCACCTTGTAGGGCGCGAGGTCCGGGTGGAGCCCCAGCACGACCCTCGTCTCGCCCCGGACCTCCTCCTCGCGGTAGGAGTCGATGAGGAACGTGAACGCCGCCCGGTCCGGCCCGCCCGCCGTCTCGACGATGAACGGGATGACGTGCTGCTCGGTCGCCGGGTCGAAGTACTCGAGGTTCTCGCCCGAGGCCTCCTGGTGCCGCGACAGATCGAAGTCGCCGCGGTTGTGGATGCCTTCGAGCTCCTTCCAGCCGAACGGGAAGCGGTACTCGACGTCGACGGCCTTCTTGGCGTAGTGGGCCAGCTCGTCGGGAGCATGCTCGCGGAACCGGAGCCGGGTGGGCGTGACGCCGTACGACGTGTACCAGTCCCAGCGCCGGGGCAGCCACTCCTCGAAGGTCGCGGCGGCGGTCTCCGGATGGACGAAGTACTGCATCTCCATCTGCTCGAACTCGCGCATCCGGAAGACGAAGTTGCCGGGGCTGATCTCGTTCCGGAAGCTCTTGCCGATCTGGGCGATCCCGAACGGCAGCTTCTTGCGCGAGCTCTGCTGGACGTTCTTGAAGTTCACGTACGAGCCCTGGGCCGTCTCGGGCCGCAGGTAGACGATCGCCGCGTCCTCCTCGACCGGTCCCATGTGCGTCTTGAACATCAGGTCGAACCGGCGCGGCGCCGAGAGCGGCCCGGCGTCGTTGGGACAGACGAGCCCGAGCCGCTCGACGATCGTCGGGTCACGGAGGTCGGTCGCCGAGAGGTCCTCGGCGCCGGGCAGCTCGTCGAGCCGGTAGCGGCGCTTGCAGGTCGCGCATTCCACGAGGGGATCGCTGAACGAGCCGACGTGGCCCGAGGTGATCCAGACCTGGGGATGCATGAGGATCCCGGCATCGAGACCGACGATGTCGTCGCGGAGCTGGACCATCGTCCGCCACCAGGCGCGCTTGACATTGTTCTTCAGCTCGACGCCGAGCGGCCCGTAGTCCCAGACGGCGTTGATGCCGCCGTAGATCTCGGACGAGGGGTAGACGAAGCCGCGACGCTTGGCGAGCGAGACGATCGTGTCGAGGTCGCGGACGGCCGGAGCGACGTCGGCGGACGGGGACTGGGTCACGGGACGGACTCCTGCGGCGGCCGGCCGTGGCATGGACGGCCGCGGGGTCGTGATCGACCCGGCGATGCTACCAGACGGGCTCAGACCGGCGGCAGGGAGGCTCGGAGGAGACGCACGGCGTTGCCGCCCATGACGGCCCGGATCGCCGCCTCGTCGAGACCGGCGGCGAGCAGTGCATCGGTGAGGTGGATGAGACCGGCGGCATCGATCGGGACCACCACGGCGCCGTCGAAGTCGGACCCGAGCCCGACGTGGTCGACCCCCGCCACCTCGATCGCCCGGACCACCGCCCGGGCGATGGCGGGGACGTCGGTCCCGCCTGTGACGTCGGCCCAGAACCCGATCCCGATCAGCCCGCCGGTCGCGGCGATCCCCCGGACCTGCTCGTCCGGCAGGTTTCGGATCGACTCGAACGCCGATCGAAGACCTCCGTGGGACACGACGACCGGTCGGGTGGCGATGGTGAGGACGTCATCGATCGTCGCACTGGACGCGTGAGCGAGGTCGACGAGCATCGAGCGCGACTCGAGGGCCTTGACGACCTCCCGACCCATGGTGGTCAGGCCATGCTTCTCGACTCCATGGGCGGATCCGGCGACGGCCGTATCGACGAAGTGGGCGAGCCCGAACATCCGGAAGCCGGCATCGGCCAGGACGTCGACCGTCCCCGGGTCGCCCTCGAGCGGAGCTGGGCCCTCGATCGTCAGGAGGCCGCTCGTCCGGTCCGGATCGCTCCGCCGTCGCTCGAGGAGGATCTCGAGATCGTCGCGTGTCGCGATGACGGTGAATCGCCCTTCGGATCGCGCGGCCGTGCGCCGAGCCCGTTCGGCGAGGTAGAGAGCCCGCTTCAGCGGACTCCGCCATGTCCTCCGCGGCCAGCCGCCGCCGATCGCGACCAGCATCACGTCGTCGGACGTGTCCTGGTTGCCCTCCGGAGCGAGCTTGCGTGGGACGCGGACACACGCCGACAGCGCCTGGACGGCGACCCGGCCCTCGATGAGCCGCGGGATGTCGACGTGGCCGCGGTCGCCGCGGACCAGGAGGTCGCGCCCGAACAGGAGGGAGTCGGCGTGGAGGTCGACGACATCGAGCGTGGCATGAAGGTCCTGCGCACGCCCCGACGCTGGCGGAAGCGGTGCCGGCATCGGGCAGAGCCGCCGCTCGGTCCGAGCGAGCATCCGACGACCCGCAGCCGGAGCGAGGGCGGCGCCTGCCGCGGCGGCGCCTGCCGCGGCGAGCCCGCCCCGGCCATGCCGGCCGCAGCGAGGATGCGTCGTCTCGGCATCGGGCCCGTCAGAAGGAGCGCACGGCGCGCGGGATGATGCGATACGGATGCGGATACAGCTCGCTGAACCGCTCCGGTGTCCACGAGCCCGCGATGCGATCCCCGTACTTCGCCATGTAGGCGCCGTTGTCGTGTGGTGCCGGCATCGTGTCGTCCGGGCGCGCCTCTCCGTCGAGGACGAGGATCGCGTCGCCGGTCCCGTCATCGTCAAGGTGGAACGAGACCCGCGGGTTGTGTCGAAGATTGCGGTTCCGGGCCGCGACCTTCTGGCCGTAGAAGACGATCGTCCCGTCGTCCCAGAGGAACCAGATCGGCATCGACTGCGGCTGGCCCTCCGGCGTGACCGTCGTGAGCCAGCCGATGGCGCTGCGCTCGAGCCGCCCGACCTGTCCGGGCGTCAAGGCAGCGGTCGGGTCCGTCATCCGGTCAGCCATCGGGTCACATCGGCGCGACAGCCCGGACCTCGACGATGAGGCCGGGGCTCGGGGGGACGTCGGCCGCCCAGGAGAGCGCTGCGGCGCGATCCGCGCACTCGATGACGTAGATGCCGCCCAGCTGCTCCTTCGTCTCGGCGAATGGCCCATCGGTGACCGTGCCGCCCGTGGGGTCGGGCCGCACGACCGCCGCGCCATCGCTCGGGGTCAGCGCCTCGCCCAGGACAAACACCCCGCCGTCCCGGAGCCGCGTCGCGAATGCGATGTGCTCGCCCATGAGCGACGTCCTCTGGGTCGTCGTCAGCGCCGCCTCGGCCGCCTCATCGCCGTGGAGCAGGAGCACGAACCGCATCAGGCCTCTTTCCGCAGCATCGGGCGTCGGCCGCCCGATCTGACGCCCGTATCATGCCCGGCATGGACGAGCCCGGCGGCGGAACGTCGACGGACGCGTCCGTGCGACCCGGGTCGGCGAGCGACGAGCCCCGCACCCGAGCGTTCCTGTTCTGCGACCTGTTCGGCTACACCGCGTTCGTCGAGGCCTACGGCGACCAGGCGGCGGCCGAGCTCCTCGAGCGATACCGCGCCGTCGTCCGGGCCGCGGTCGCGGCCGAGCGCGGGGCCGAGATCACGGCCGAGGGCGACAGCATCTCCGTCGTCTTCGACTCGGCGAAGCCAGCCGTCCGGTGCGGCCTCACGATCGTCGCCGCTGCCGCGACCGAGGGCAGCGACCATCCCGATGCACCGATCCGCGTCGGGGTCGGGATCCACGCCGGCGAGTCGGTCGAAGGCGCCGGGGGATCCGTCGGATCGGCCGTGGACATCGCTGCGCGGATCTGTGCCCAGGCCGCGCCCGGTGAGGTCCTCGTCAGTGACACCGTCCGCGGTCTCGTCCGGACGAGCCTGAAGGTCACCTACGAGGCCCGCGGCCGACCGACGCTCGAGGGCATACCCGAGTCGATCGCCCTGTACCGGGTCCTGCCCCGGACCTCCACGGTCGTCCCCGCCCGCAGGTCGCTCACCGGCGGGCTCGGCCTCCGGGGACTGGTCACCGTCGTCGTCGTCGTGCTGGTCTCGGTCGCGCTGCTCGTCTGGCGGTTGAGCGGTGCCGCCGCACCCGGCGCGTCCCCGACACCGTCGGCGGGAGCGTGGGCGACCACTGCCGCCGCGTCGGCGAGCGCGTCGCTCGCGACGGCTCAGTGGCCGGCCCTGACCTCGTCGAGGAAGCCGAGCGAGCGGGCCTCGCGCTCGAGCGAGTAGGCGATGAACGTCCGGGAGGCCTCTTCGACCTCGCGCTCGACGACCACCGGGATCCGCAGCGCCGCGATCGCCTCGATGTCCATCCGCTGGTAGGCCTTGAGGACCTTGAGCGCCTCGAGCGACAGGGCGGTCTGACCGGCCGGGGGCCCAGGGCAGCGGTCGCACAGGACGCCGCCGAGCGGCGGGACCCAGCGATAGCGCTCATCGGCCTCGAGCATCCGGTCGCACTCGACGCAGCGGTCGAGCTCGGGGCGCATCCCCAGCTCGTCGGCGAGGTGGAGCTCGAACCAGCGGGCGACCCGGGCCGGCGCCATGCCGGCCTCGAGCAGCTCGTACGCCCGCCGCAGGAGGAGGTAGACGGGCTCCGCCGCGTGGCGCTCCTCGAGGCTTCGGTCGGCGAGCTCGGCGAGGTACCACGCGGTCGCCGCGCCCTCCAGGGAGTCGCGCAGCCGGAGGAACGCCCGACCCACGATGACCCCGGTCACGACGTCGAACGTCCGACCGCGGGCCAGGTTGACGTGCAGCTCCGCGAACGGCTCGAGGCTGCCCCCGAGTCGCGAGGTCGGCCGGCGGATGCCCTTCGCGATCGCCTTGAGCTTGCCGAGCTCGGGCGTGATGAGCGTCAGGACCCGATCGGCCTCGCCCAGCTCGAAGCGCGAGAGGACGATCGCATCGGTGTCGTAGAGGCGGCGGAGAGGCACGGACCGACGGTATCACGCGGAGGCACGGAGCCCCGTGCCGCGGTCAGTCGGCCGGCGCGACCGCCTGGACGACGAACAGCATCGCGACGAGGACGATCACGACGGCGAGGAGCGCGGCGGCGGCGACCGCGGTCCGGCCGCGGCGCTCCGGCGAGAACGCATCGCTCGCCCGGAGATACAGACCCACGCCGACGCCGACCGCGACGGAGAACGTCATCCCGATCGTCGCCGCCAAGGCGCGCTCGATCGACCCACCGGTGACCTGGCCGGGCGCGGTCGCTCCGAGCGCCCGCCCCTCCCCCACGTCGAGCCCGAGGCCCACGATCCAGCCGACGATCGCGGCGACGAAGAGCACGATCCGGGTCGTCCGGTCGCCGGTCTGCATCGCCAGCGCGGCGGCCGTGCCGGCGACGAGCGGAGCGACGATCGCGAGCGTGTCGAACGGCTCGAAGGCCGCCACGACCACCCCGATGACCAGGCCGACGACGACCGCCGCGACGAGTGCCAGGGCTCGCATCGTCGCAGGATGCCCGACTCCGTGATGGACGAACAAGGGGGCACAGGGCATCCGATCAGCCAGAACCGACGAATGGATGAGTGGACGCCGGCGCGGATCGCGTCCCCGCGCCGGCTCCACCACAGCCCCGCCGGCTCGAGGCGGCTCGATCCGCCGCGCCCCGCAACCCGCTACTTCCACCTAGCAGGTTTGTCGTCCGGCCGCTACACTCCTCCCCGATGACCGTGACCCTGCCCGAGATCGACATCGCCGAGCTCATCGCGGACACGGAGGCGGAGATCCTCCGACTCGTCCAGGACCGCGACACCTCGACCCTGGGGCTGTACGAGATGGCCCGCTATCACCTGGGCCTCGACGGCAACGGCGGCCGGCAGGGCAAGCGGATGCGCCCGCTGCTGGGCCTCCTCGCCTACATGAGCATCGCCGGCGAGCATCGGGCCGCGCTGCCGGGCGCGGCGGCGGTCGAGCTCGGACACAACTTCAGCCTCGTCCATGACGACATCGAGGACGGCGACGAGGAGCGCCGCCACCGCCCGACCGTCTGGAAGGTCTACGGCATCCCGCAGGCCATCAACACCGGTGACACGCTCTTCACCCTCAGCCGGATCGCCCTCCACCGACTGACCGACCTCGGGTTCAGCGACTCGAAGGTGCTGCGGCTGATGCGCCTGTATGACGAGACCTGTCTGGCCCTGTGCGAGGGCCAGTACATCGACATCTGGACGAGCGAGCACGACGAGACGATGTCGGTCGAGCTGTACTTCGACATGATCGGTCGCAAGACCGCGGCCCTGATCAGCGCCGCGATCGAGGCGGGCGCGCTCCTCGCCACCGACGACGAGGAGGTCATCGTCCGCTACAAGCGGTTCGGCTGGGCCCTCGGGATCGCCTTCCAGCTCAATGACGACCTGCTCGGGATCTGGGGCGAGGAGCCCTCGACCGGCAAGGCGGCCTCCGACCTCGCCCGCCACAAGAAGACCCTGCCGGTCATCTATGCCTTCGAGCGGGCCACCCCCGATGAGCGCGATCGGCTCGAGCGGCTGTACCGGAACGGCAAGCCGACACCGGCCGAGGTCGATGACGCGATGACGATCCTCGAGGACCTCGGTGCCAGGACGTTCACCCGCGACGAGGCCCGCCGCTATCGCGACGAGGCGCTGGCCGAGCTCGACGCCGCCGGCGTCGTCCGGCCGGAGGCCCGGGCCCGCCTCGAGGAGATCATCGTCACGGTGATCAGCGCCTAGCCGCGCTTCGGCCTACTCGAAGCGGTCGAGCAGGGCCTCCGCCTGGAACAGGTTGATGTCGCTGGCGACCAGATCGACCAGCGCCTGAGCCTTCGACTCCTCCTCGACCTGCTCCTCGATGAACCAGCCGAGGAACTGGTAGGCCGTATGGTCGCGCTCCTCCAGGGCGGCCGCGGCCATCTCCTGGAAGCGGGCGCTGACCTTGCGCTCGCTGTCGAGCGTCTCGGTCATCGCTGCGAGGGCGCTCGGATAGGTCGTCGGGGCCGCCTTGAGGGCCGGCAGCACGAAGTCGATCTCCTCATCGATGAGGAAGTCGATGATCTTCTGGGCGTGCTTGGCTTCTTCCACCGACTGGCGCCGGAACAGCTCGCCGAACCGGTCCAGGCTCTGGCGCTCGAAGTGGATCGCCATCCCGAGGTACTTCTGATGCGCCCCGAGCTCCGAGCCGATCTGCTCGATGAGCATCTTCGCGAGTCGCTTGGTGATCACGGACGCCTCCGGCGGGTCGAACGGCTGACCGACAGAGGGTAGCCGCTCCGTCAGCGATCGGTCTCGTCGTCCTCGGGATGGTCGTCGTGGCGGGTCCGGACCGCCAGGACCTTGTCGACCCGGCGGCCATCGGTCGACTCGACCGTCAGCGACAGCCCATCCACGGCGATCCGGTCGCCCGGCTGAGGGAGCTTCCCGAGGCGGTGGAAGACGAGCCCGCCGACGGTGTCGTACTCATCGTCGTCCTCGAGCTCGAGCTCCATGTCGAAGGCGTCGGCGAGGTCATCGATCGAGGCCCGGCCGTCGACTCGCGCCTCGTCATCCGAGAGGCGCTCGACGATCGGTTCCTCGACGTCGTACTCGTCCTGGATCTCGCCGACGATCTCCTCGAGCAGATCCTCGATCGTCACCAGGCCGGCCGTGCCGCCGTACTCGTCGAGGACGATCGCGAGGTGGACCTTCCGGCGTTGGAGCTCGTGGAGCAGGTCGTCGATCGACATCGACTCCGGCACGAAGACGGGAGTCCGGAGCAGCGTGCGGAGGACCGGCCGCGGGTCGGAACCGTCCTTGAGGAACGGCAGAAGATCCTTGGCGTAGAGGATGCCGACGACCTCGTCGATCGAGTCCTCGTAGACCGGCACGCGCGAATGGCCCTCGTCGACGATCAGGTCGATCGCCTGCTCGTAGGTCGCCTCGGACGACAGGGCGACGATCGCGGTCCGGGGCACCATCACCTCGTGGACCCGGCGGTCGCCGAGCTCGATGACCGCGTGGATCATCTGCTCCTCCTCCGCCTCGAGGACGCCCTGCTCGCCGCCCCGCTCGACGATGAGCCGGAGCTCCTCGGCGCTGATCCGGGCCTCCTTCGTCACGTCGGCCCCGAACGAGCCGGACGATCCGGCCGGTGACGACCGTGAGGAACGTGATGACCGGCGACAGCAGCCGTCCAAGGACGTCGATGGGGCGGGCGAAGAGCCGGGCGACACGGTCGGCGTAGGCCAGCGCGATCGACTTCGGCACCAGCTCGGCGAAGACGATCGTGAAGAGGGCCAGGACGACCGTGACGATGACCAGGGAGAGGGCCTCGGCTGTGCCGCGGGACATGCCCCACCCGAGCAGGACGTCCGACAGGCTCGTCGTCAGGTTGACGGCCGCATAGGCCGAGGCGAGGAAGCCGATGAACGTCAGTCCGAGCTGGCTGACCGCGAGGAAGCGGCTCGGGTCGTCGAGCAGCCGGCGGACCCGGATCGGCGGCCTTGTCACCCTCGTCGATGAGCTGGTCGATCCGGCTCCGCCGGACGCTGACCAGGGCGATCTCTGCGGCGACGAAGAACGCCTCCAGGAGCGTCAGGAGGACGATGAACAGGAGCTCGGTGACCGGTAGGTTCATCGAGCCTCGTCTGGGCCGGGGTCGCTCGGCGCGGGCTGCGGACGCGGCTCACGGATCCGGGCCGGGACGCCGACCGCGAGCTTGCCCGGCGGGACGTCCCTCGTCACGACCGCGCCGGCACCCGTCTTCGCCCCGTCGCCGACCGTGATCGGGGCCCGCAGCATCGTGTCGACGCCGAGGAAGACGTCCTCGCCGATCGTCGTCCGGTGCTTGGCCGTGCCGTCGTAGTTCGCCGTGATCGTCCCGGCCCCGACGTTCGTCCCGGCGCCGATGTCGGCGTCGCCCAGGTAGCTCATGTGATGCTGCTTCACGCGCTGACCGAGCCGGCTGTTCTTGATCTCGGCGTAGTTGCCGATCTCCGCGTCGTCCCCGACGACCGAGCCGGGCCGGAGATGACTGAACGGCCCGATCGACACCCGGTCGCCGACCTGCGAGCGCTCGATCACGCTGGCGAAAGGATCCGGCAGTCCCGGCCGATGACCGAGTCCTCGATGCTGGAGCCGGCGCCGATCGTCGTCCCCTCCCCGACCGTCGTGCGACCCCGGAGGGTGACCCCGGGCTCGAGGACGACATCGGTCGCGAGCTCGACCGACGGCTCGAGATAGACCGTCGAGGGGTCGATCATCGTGACCCCGGCGAGCATGTGGGCGTGGTTCAGCTCGGTCCGGAGGTCCCACTCCGCCTGGGCGAGCTGGGCCCGGTCGTTGATGCCCGTCAGCCGGCCGTCGTCCTCGACGTCGAGTGCGGTCACGAGCCGGCCCTCGGCCCGGGCGAGCGCGACGAGCTGGGTCAGGTAGAGCTCGCCGGTCGCCGGGGAAGGCAGGAGGTCGTCGATCCGCTCCCGGAGCCAGGCGGCGTCGAACGCATAGAGCCCGGCGTTGATGTCGGTCGACTCGAGCTCCGCTTCGTCGGCGTCCCGTTCCTCGACGATCCGGTCGACCGAGCCGGCGGCGGTCCGGATGACCCGGCCGAGACCGCTCGGGTCGAAGGCATCGACCGCGACGAGCGTCATGACCGCGGCATCGTCGCGCCGGGCCTCGAGGAGGGCGACCAGGGTCTCGACCTGCATCCGGGGCGCGTCACCGGTCAGGACGAGGATCTCCTCCGCATCCGTCGGGACCGCCGCGAGGGCCGACCGGACCGCGTCGCCGGTGCCGCGCGGCTCGGCCTGGAGCACGAACTCCGCCGCGTCGGCGAAGACATCGATGATCGCCGCGGTCGCCTCGGAGTAGACGACCAGCGGCCGGTCGCCGGTCGCCGCGTGGGCGGCATCGAGCACATACCCGAGCATCGGGCGACCGCACAGGGGGTGGAGGAGCTTGGGGACTCGGGACCGCATCCGGGTCCCGAGGCCGGCCGCCATGACGACCGCGATCGTGCGGTGGGCACGGCCAGGACTTGAGGGCGTCACGTCCGCGACAGCGTAGGGGCGGCCCTCTTGGAGTGTCAATCGAAGCGGGTGATCGGCTCCGTGAGACCGCGTCGCCAGTCGGGGACCTCGAACCGCTCGCACCAATACCAGCGCGTGGTGTGGACCCTGCCGGCCTTGGCGCGCAGGACGATGACCTGGAACAGCCTCGCGCCGTCGGGATACGTGTTGTCGATCTCGATCATCCAGCACGCCCCGGTGCCGTGGATGTGGACCGGGGCGAAGGGCGTCATCTCGACCCGCTCCTCCGGCCCCGCGACGACGAGGACATGCTCGACCGGCAGTCCGCCCGGATACGGCTCATGGGCGAGCCGGAGCGCCTCGAGGTTCGGGAACCGCTCGCCGGACTGCGGATACTCGCCCGTCCAGTCGGCCGTCAGGAACGGCGAGATGTCGGCGAAGCGGCCGAACTCGAAGACGCCGGCCAGGCGGTCGATGTCCTCGCGATCGATCTCGTCCGATCGGCCGGGCTCCGATCGGTCGAGCGAGACCGCGAACGGATCGAACGGCTCGACCCAGGCCGCCCGGTAGGGACGCGGCTCGAAGGGTGCCGCGAAGTACCCGACTTCACGAGCCACCCGGTCGCCTTCGAGATCGAGGCGGCCGACGAACCACCACTGCTCCTCGCCGTACCGGACCGGCACCTCGACCGCGACGGCGTCCGGGCCGAGCGAGGTGATGTGGGTCGGGTCACCGAACGTCGGCGGCGCCGGGAACGTTCGGTCGATCTCGGCGGCGCGGTCCGGACCGACGACGCGCTCACCCGATTGCGGGAAGAGCTCCTCGTATCCGGTCGTGCGCATCGACCGGAGGGCGTCGACGTCGTGCGCCCGGATCGCGGCGAGATAGGGGTCGAGGAGCGCAAGATGCTCGGGCCGTGCCATCGTCGGTCCCGGGTCAGTCGGACGAGGACCGGCGGACGGCGATCGCCTCGACTTCGACCCGGGCGCCCTTCGGCAGCGCCGCGACGGCGAAGGTCGACCGGGCCGGTGGCGGGTCGGTCATGTAGCGGCCGTAGATCCCGTTGAACGTCGCGAAGTCGTCGATATCGGCCAGGAAGCAGGTCGTCTTCACGATGTCGCCGTAGCCGAGTCCGGCGGCCGCGAGGAGCCCACCCAGGCTCGTCATCACCCGCTCGGTCTCGGCCTCGATGCCGCCCTCGACGAGGATGCCGGTCGCCGGATCGAGCCCGATGACGCCCGAGCAGAAGACCAGCGCGCCGGCGTCGATCGCCTGGCTGTACGGCCCGACGGCGCCGGGCGAGGCGGTGGTGACGATCGCGGTGCGGTCCATCAGGCGGGTCCTCCGACGGTGATGACGGTCGCATGGATCGCCGGTTGCCCGGACCCGGGCGCGGCGACCGAGCCCGCGGCGAGGGCATCCCGGACGGACGTGACGGCCTCCTCCGCGGCTGCCAGAGAAGGATAGAGCGCCCAGAGGGTCGGGCCCGAGCCCGATTGGCCGATCGGCCGCCCGAGGAGCCGGAACAGGGCCCGCCGGAAGGTCACGAGCCCGGGCACGACCATCGCCGTCGCGCCGAGCAGGTCGTTGGCGGTCGCGAGGATCCCGGCCCGATCCATCATCCCGGCCACCGTCAGCCCGGTCCGGAGCTCCTCGGCCAGGTGGGCCGAGCTCTGGCGGGTCGCCGGCGAGGCCGCGGCGCCGCCGTCGGCGACGATCGCCGCGAAGGCCGCGAAGACCTCCGCCGTCGGGACCGCGATCGCCGGCGTCACGAGCAGGACCCCGACCGCGCCGCCGGTGGGACCCGGCAGCGGCGTGACCGCCTCACCGCGACCCTCGACCAGGGCAGGGCCTCCAGCCAGGAAGAACGGGACATCGGACCCGACGGCCGCGGCGATGTGGCTGCGGAGGTGGTCGTCGATCGGGCTGGCCCAGGCCTCCAGGGCGCCGTCGATCGCCGCCGCGGCGTCGCTCGACCCGCCGCCGAGCCCGGCCGCGACCGGGATCCGTTTCTCGAGTCGGATCGCCAGCGACGGCGTGGGCGTGAGCGAGCCGAGCGCGACGGCGGCCCGCGTCCCGGCGAGAGCGAGGCGGACCAGGTCGCGGTCCGGCGGCCACGTCGCGTCGGTGCCGGCGACGTGGACCGAGTCACGTGGCTGGCCCGAGATCGCGAGGCTCAGCCGGTCCGCGAGGGCGAGCGGGACGATCACGCTGTGGAGCGCGTGATAGCCGTCCGGTCGCCGCCCGACGACCGCCAGGGTCAGATTGAGCTTCGCCGGGGCCAGGCGGATGACCGGCATGAGCCGCTTCGCGGGGTCCTCGCGCGACGCGTCGGCGGTCATGCGGAACGTCGACCGCGCTGATCCGGACCGACGTCCCCGAGGGCGTCGGCGAGCACGATCCACTCCTCGACGGACACGGTCTGCGGTCGCCGGTCGGGGGCGATCCCGGCGGCCAGGAGAGCGGTATCGACCCGCTCGGCCGGGATCGGCAGCTGGCGCCGGAGCACGTTGTGGAGCATCTTGCGTCGCTCGCGGAAGCCGGCCTGGACGATCCGCCAGAGCTCCTCCTCGTCCGCCTCGGAAAGGCGCTCGGGAGCGTCGCGGTCGGAGGCCTGCCAGGGCTCCAGCGAGACGACCGCGGACCAGACCTCGGGCGCCGGCTCGAAGGCCTCCGGCGGGACGAGGCGGACGATCCGGGTCCTGGCGTGGTATTGGCAGAACACCCCCAGGTACGAGAGCTTGCCGGGCGGCGCGGCGATCCGCTCGGCGACCTCGCGCTGGACCATCAGGGTGAGCCGTTCGGGTCGCGGCGCCGCGCCGCCGAGGAACCGATGGAGGACCGGGCTCGTGACGTGGTACGGGAGGTTGGCGACCACCTCGTACGGCGGGGATGCGAGCTCCCCGATGTCGACGTCGAGGACGTCGCCCTCGACCAGCCGGAGGACCCCGCTTTCGATCGCGGCCGTGTGCCGCTCCTGCAGCCAGCCGACCAGACCGTGGTCGACCTCGATGGCCGTCACCCTGGCGCCGGTGGCGAGGAGCGCGTCGGTCAGGATCCCGAGGCCCGGGCCGATCTCGAGGACCGGCCGGTCGGCCGACAGGGCCGCCGCGGCGACGATGTCGTCGAGGACCTCGGCGTCGGCCAGGAAGTTCTGCGACAAGCCGCGCCTGGCTCGCAGTCCGGCGGCCTTGAGGGTCGCCCGGACGGCGGCCGGATCGACCGTCACCGGCCGAACGGCAGCGATGGCCGGGCGTCGAGGTCGAGTCCGCTCCGGTCCCCGGCGAGGAAGTGCGGCGTCCCGGCGGCGGCGATCATCGCCGCGTTGTCGGTGCACAGCCCCGGCCGCGGGATCGCGACGGGCACGCCGAGGTCAGCCGCCGCCTCGGCGAGGCGGGCTCGGAGCGCGCCGTTCGCCGCCACGCCGCCACCCACCACGATCGTCCGTGCGCCGACCTGCGCGGCGGCGCGGATCGTCTTCGATACCAGGACGTCGACGACCGAATCCTGGAACGCCCAGGCAAGCTCGGCGACGGCGTCCGGCGGGATCGGCTCGGCCGGCCCGATGCCGGCCTCCTGGCGGAGCCCGGCCACCGCCCGGACGGCGGCTGTCTTCGGGCCGCTGAAGCTGAAATCGAAGCTGTCGCCGAGCCAGGCCCGTGGGAACGTCACATCCCGTCTGGTGGCCAGGGTCGCCGCTGCGTCGATCGCCGGACCGCCGGGGTAGCCGAGGCCGAGCAGCCGGCCGACCTTGTCGAAGGCCTCGCCCGCGGCGTCGTCGACGGTCGTCCCGAGTCGTCGGTGGACTCCGTCTTCGCGGAGCTCCACGAGGAGGGTGTGGCCGCCCGAGACGACGAGGGCGACGGCCGGCAGGACCGGCGGCGGCCGGTCGGCCTCGTCGCGGTCGAGGAGCCAGGCGGCCAGCGCGTGACCCTCGAGGTGGTTCACTCCGACGAGCGGCCGGTCGTGGACCCAGGCCAGGGTCTTCGCGACGTTGATCCCGACGAGGAGCGATCCGGCCAGTCCGGGCCCGTAGGTGACCGCGATCGCATCGGCATCCCGGGGCGTGATGGCCGCCGTCGCGAGCGCGTCGTCGAGGACCGGGAAGATCCAGCGCAGATGGGCCCGCGCGGCCACTTCAGGGACGATGCCGCCGGTCGGAGCGTGGAGCAGGGTCTGGCTCGCGACGATGTCGGCATGGATCCGGCGACCGCCCTCGACGATCGCGACGGCCGTCTCGTCGCAGCTCGTCTCGACGGCGAGCAGCAGCGGTCCGCTCACCCGCGGACGTCCGATGTCGATCCGGCGTCTCCGGTCGCCTCGTCGGCCGGCTCGTCGGCCGTCGGGGACGGCGCGGCGTCGAGCGCCTCGCGGAGCATCGCCAGGCGCTCTCGCATCCGCGCCTCGGCGAACGGCTCGGTCGTCATGACCAGGGCGTCCTCGCCATCGTCGCTGTAGTAGCGCGGCCGAAGGCCGACCGGCCGGAAGCCGTACTTCTCGTACAGTCGTCGCGCCGGGAGGTTGGAGAGCCGGACCTCCAGGGTCGCCTCCCGCGCGCCTCGCTCGAGCGAGGTGTCGAGGAGCGTGATCAGGAGACGCTCGCCGATCCGGCGGCGGCGCCAGGCGGGATGGACGGCGAACGTCGTGATGTGGGCCTCGTCGACCATCATCCAGATCCCGCCGTAGGCGACGACGGTCCCGTCGATCCGGGCGACGAGGTAGGTGGCCAGCCGATTCGTCTCGAGCTCGCTTCGATAGGCCTGCGGCGGCCACGGCGACGTGAAGCTCGCGCGCTCGATGGCCTGGACATCGGCGATGTCCGAGAGGCGCATCTCCTCGATCCGCAGGATCGACGGCGGCCGGGCGACCATCGTCAGCTCCGGGTCACGTGGACGGCGGCGTCGGCCACCGGAGCGCGGACGCCCCGTGGGGGCGTGACATAGATCGGGCCGAGGGTCGCGAGGTCGTCCACCCTGCCGACGGCGAGCCGGGCGGCGCCGATCCGCATCAGTGCGGCGGCGAGCCCGTCGCGGGCCTGCTCACCCCGGGCGAGCTCGACGTCGGAGGCTCGGTCGGCCAGGTCGACGGCCACGACCGTCGAGGACGACGCGGCCGTCCACACCTCACCGGCCTCGATCCGCCGCGGTGTCGCCTCATCGCCGGGTCGATCCGGCTCGACGAGGACGCGGTCGTTCGGCCCGGCCGGCAGCAGCAGGGCCAGCGGATCCCGCATACCCGCGTCCCGCGCGGCGGCGAGGAGGGCATCCGCGCTCGACACGCCGACGAGCGGCACGGCCAGCCCGTGGGCGAGGCCCTTGGCCGTCGCGATCCCGACCCGCAGACCGGTGAAGGCGCCGGGTCCGATCCCGACGATCAGCCCACCGATCCGATGCCGGTCAAGACCGGCCGCATCGAGGAGCCGGCCGAGCCGCGGCAGGAGCTCCTCGCCGTGGCGGTCGCCGGCGATCCACGGGTCCGCGGCAAGGACCGCGCCCGTCGACATCCCGAGGGCGACGACGGCCCGTCGGGTCGACGTATCGATCGCGACGAGGACGTCGTCCGGCCGGCCGAGCGAGCCGGTCACGACAGCACCGCGACGTATCTGGCGTGACGCCGGTCGGTCGCCCGCAGCGCGATCGTCCGCGGCTCCTCGCCCGCACCGTCGATCGTCACCTCGAGACGCGATAGGGGCATCGCCGGTCCGAGCCGATCCGCCCACTCGATGAGGGTGACGCCGGTGCGCTCGCGCTCGTCGAGCAGCCCGTCCTCGACGACCGCGGTGACGGCGGACGGGCCCTCGAGTCGATACAGGTCGAGGTGGAAGAGCGGGATCGGGCCGGCGTGCTCCGCCAGCAGGACGAACGTCGGCGAGACGACCTCGTCGGTCACGCCGAGTCCGGCGGCGAACCCCTGGGCGAACCGCGTCTTGCCCGCCCCGAGCGCTCCGATCAGGCAGACGACGTCACCCGGGGCGGCCACCCCCGCGAGCCGGGCGGCAAGCGCGCGTGTCTCGGCGGCGGAGGTGGTGGTGACCGTGGCGACGGTCGTGGCCGTCGTGGTCGAGCCGTCGGGCGCGAGCGTCCCGGACCGATCCATCGCGCCGCTCAGGCGAGGCGTTCGAGGTCGGTCAGCGGGAACGCCGTCGTCGTGCCGTCGTCGAAGGTGACGAGGCCCGCCTCGAGGTGGACGCCCGCCGCGAACCGGCGCGGCCCGACGACGCCGCCCCAGCGCCCTTCGCGACCCGCCTGCGCCCCATGCCGGACACGGACCCAGGCCGGATCGACGACCGGCGCCGTCGGTGGGTCGCCGGGGATCACGAGCGTCGGCGGATCGATCACGATCCCGACTTCGCGCCCGGTGAGCGATCCGAGCAGGTCGAGGACGGGTGAGGCGATCGGACGGCGCAGGACGCCATCGAGGACCAGGACGGCGAACGGCGGCAGGCGATGGAGTGCCGCTCGCTGGCGTCGCTCCGACGCCCCGAAGTCGCGGACGTCCTTCCCGGACAGGCCCCCGACGACGACGCCGCGGACGCCCATCGCCCGGGCGCGGGTCAGCATCTCGGCGTCGATCCGGGCACCGACCACGAGGATCGTCCCGGCCCGCCCCACATCGAGGCCCGGGCCGTGGAGCTCGCCGGAGGTCTCGGCGGCGATGGCGACGCGGCCGCGGGTCGGGACTCCGATCGCGAAGACCCCGGCCAGGGTCACGCCGGCCAGCTCGACCGCGATCCCGGTCCCAGGGCGGACCTCGCGGACGATGCCGGCGGCGGGCGCCTCGATCGGGTCCGCGACCTCGCCCGTCGCGACCCGCCAGCGACGGCCGGAGCGGAAGACGAGCTCGCCCGCGGCCGCGGCGGCACGCCGGATCGACCTCCCGGCCCCGTGATCGCCGGACAGCCGGTCACCCGGTCGTCTCGGATCCTCGCCGGGCAGGACGGGCACGTCCGCGAGGACGGCGTCCCGGAGCCGCTCGGCGATCGGTGTGCCCGCGACGACCGTCTCACCCTGCCCGACGAGCGCCCGGTCGCCCGGCGCCAGGTCGATCTGGGCGACGACCGGACCGCTGAGCAGGGTCCGCGCCGCCACGAGCTCGAAGCCCGGCGCAAGGTCATCGCCCGCCGGGGCATCGCCCGGTCCGGTCCCGTTCGACGCCCCTGGCGAGGCCCCACGTGCCGGGCCGCCGTCCCGGATCGCGGTCACAGGCCGGCCCACAGCGCGCGTTGCCAGGCATCGAGCAGCTCGCGCCGTCGCTCGGCCCGGTCGGGCAGATGGAGGGGGACATCACGGAGATCGATCAGCAGCCCGCCGAGGCCGCCGCCGACCTCGACGCTGAAGCGCTTGCCGCGCGTCCCGAGGGTGACCGTGTCGCGGAACCGGAAGTCGGCCGTGCCGGCGGCGCCCGGCGGAAGATCGACGAGCTCGAGGCCACCGGGCACGAGCTCGAGCTCGGTCGTGCCGGACGCACCGGTCACGACGACCTGCCCGAGACTCCGGCCCGGTCGGAGGCCTGACGGGATCACGACGCTGCCGAGCGGCGCGAGCATGTCGTCCGCGACATCGGCCAGGATCGTCATCCGGAGGGCCGGATCGGCGATCGAGCCGATCGGACCGAGCAGCCGCGCATGATCGAACGCCATCTGGCAGGCGCCGGATCGCCGGAGGACGTCGGCGAGGGCCAGTCCGACCGCCGGTCCGGGTGCGGCCGCCCAGGCTCCGCCGGCCGCGATGAGGAGGTCGGGCATCGGTCGGTCGAGGTCGGGCGTGCGGGCCGCCAGTCGGCCGAGAGCGGCCCGGGCCGCCGCCAGCCGCAGCATGGCGCCCTCGCCGGCCGCATCGGACCAGGGCGCCAGCCGGAGATCGGCGAGCCGGTCGCGCATCCGGTAGCGATCGAGCGGCAGCGTCGACCAGCCGAGCACGCCGTCGACGACGTCATCGTCCACGGGGTCCGGGACGAGCGCGGCCTCCGCGACGGTCGCCCAGCGGAGGTTCACCGGGCCTCCGCCGCCGGCGGGTCGGGCGACGACCCGGAGGCCTGCGCCGGTGCCGATGTCGACGGTCTCGAGCCGGCGCTCGAAGTGGCTGGCCAGATCGCCGGTCGCTCGGACGATGCCGCGTCGACCGTCGTCCGCCTCGGCCCGGAGCTCGTCCAGCAGGAGCCGGAGCGCCTCCCCGGCGGGCTGGCCCGCGGTCGGCGCGGGCGCGAGGAGGAGGGCCGCGGGAGCGGTCGTCGCGGTCCCGGCCGGTGTCGACGCCGCCGCTGCCCTGTCGATCGCCGCCGCCGCCCCGTCGGTCGTCGCTGCAGCCCCGTCGGTCCTCGCCGCCGCCCCGTCGGTCCTCGCCGCAAGGCGGGCAGGCGTGGCGCCCCCCTCGCCGATCGGCCGCTCGAACCGGGTCGCGTGGTCGGCCAGGGACCCGGACAGGACGACGGTCAGCTCGGGACGCCGGCCAGCCGCCGCGGCGACGAGCTCGGCCAGCTCGGCCAGGACCGGGCGCTCGTCGGTCGCCGGCGGGTCCGATGCGCCGACCAGGACGGCGGAGACGTCCCGCCGCAGGATCAGCCGGGTCATCGCCAGGGGATCGTCATGCTCGGCGGCCGCCGACGACACGAGCCAGCCGGCGCGCCGGGCCGACTCGACAAGGCGGCGCGTCGTCCGCTCGGTCGGTCCGAGGACCGCGAGTCGCGGCGCCCTGCCCGTCCGGACCACGACCCGCGGCCAGCGGGCCACGGCGTCGCCGGCGTCGAGGGCCCAGGCGAGGGTCGGGTCAGCCGCCTCGAGGCGCGCGGCGAGGGTCGCGACGATCGCGTCGATCGGGATCGTGGCCGGCATCGACAGGCCGCCGAGGAGGCGCCAGTGGCCCTCGATCCGTGCGAGGAGCGCGGCGCTCGCGGTCGCTCCGCCCAGATCGACAGCCAGGCATGCGTGGTCGTCCGGCGTCACGACCCCGATGCTACCAGTGGACGACCCTCAGGCGTCCCAGCTGGCCTCTTCGTCAAGCTCCTCGAGGCGATCGATCAGCTGCTCGATGCCCGCGTCGTCGGCGAGGATCTCGTTCGCCGAGTCGAGCTCGCCGCCGAACAGCGAGCGCAGGACCGGGTCGAAGAACAGCATCGCGTTCGCGCCGAGCGGCCGGTACGGGCGACTGGCCTGGAGGAAATGGACTGCCGGGGCGGTCAGGCCGCGCAGCTGGATCTCGCGGGCGACCTGCTCGACGAGCTCGTCGCGCTGCGCGTCGCTCCGCTCGAAGGACTCCCTCACGCCAAGGCTCCCGGACCATCGTGAGCTGGCTCCGGGCGCGAGGGGCGGGGGGTGGCGGTGGACAGGGCGGCTTCGAAGGCGTGGTACGACGCGGCGCCACGGAGGGCGAAGACGACCTCTTCGATGCCCGGCGACCGGCTCAGCTCGTCGCGGACGGTCGCGACGGTCACCCGAGCCGCCTCGTCGAGCGGGAACCCTCCGACCCCGGTGCCGAGGGCCGGGAAGGCGATGGTGCGGGCCTGATGCTCGCGAGCCAGGGCCATCGAGCTGCGGACCGCCGACGCGATCGCTTCCGCCGAGGTGTGGCGGTCGAGATCGATCGACACGGCGTGGATGACGATCCGGGCGGCCAGCCGGCCCGCCGGCGTCGCGACCGCGCCCCCCAGCGGAACGGGTCCCTGTCGGACCGCCGCGAACTCGATCTCGTCCCCGCCGGTGCGCTTCAACGCGCCGCCGACCCCGGTGGCCATCCACAGCGACGGGTTCGCGGCATTCACGATGGCGTCGACCTCGAGGTCACAGATGTCGCCATTCCAGAGCTCGATGCGGGCCACGGGTACCTCTCGACCGTGAGCGTCCGAAGGCCCACGGCTACGGCCTGCGCATGGTACACCCGGGGTAGACGGCCAGACATCTGGGTGACGACCTCCCAGACGTTCGTGGTGCGCGACCGCGCCACGTCGACCGCCCGGATCGTCTCGCCGCCCTGCGTCCCGATCAGGACGAACTCGTCATCGACGTCGACCGGGCGGCCCGGGACGTCGGTGACGTCGGCCATCACCGCGTCCATCGCCACATTGCCGACGAGCGGCACCCGGACGCCCCGGACAAGGGCCTCCGCACGGTTCGAGAGCGAGCGTGGCCAGCCGTCGCCGTAGCCGAGCGGGAGGGTCGCGATCCGGCTCGGGCGGGTCGTCGTGAACGTCGGGCCGTAGCTGATCCCCCAGCCGGCCTGCAGCTCCATCACCCGGACCGGCCGGGCGAGCAGCGCCATCGCCGGGCGGAGCGACCGGGCCGGACCCTCGGGCTCGCTCGAGGGCGCCCCCCTCGAGGTCCTCGGGCAGCAGCCCATAGATCGGACAGACCCGGCCGGACCGCCTCGCCGCTCGCAGCGAGCCCGAGGAGCAGGCCACCGGTCGCGGCCAGATGGTGCAGCGGAGACCGGCCGTCGGGCTGGGTCGGGACCGCCTCGTCGATCGCTGCCCGGAACCGGGCCAGCTGGGCGGCGGTCCGCGGCCGATCGGCTTCCTCCTGGAGGTGCGACCAGATCCCGCCGAGCCGGACGGCCGGAGCGGCCGCCACGTCGGCGATCGCCTGTCCGAGGACCTCGACCGGCAGCCCGCCGCGTCCCAGACCCGTCTCGACCTCGAGGTGGATCTCGAGATCGAGAGCTCCGCCCGGACGCCGTCGTCCGCCCGGACGGCGGTGCCGGCGCGCACGGCGGTGGCCGCGCGCGCAGCGGCGGCAGCGGCCAGCGTCCGGGCGAGGACAACCGGGTCGCCGCCGGCCACGGCGATCCCCTCGGCCATCGCCGCGGCGATCCCGCTCACCGGGATCGGATAGAGGACCAGGACCGGCCCGTCGACGCCGGCCGCACGGATCGCCCGCGCCTCGTCGAGGGTCGCGACGCACAGGCCGTCGACGCCGCTCGAAGCGAGGAGCCGGGCGATCGGGATCATCCCGTGGCCGTACGCATCGGCCTTCACGACAGGCCGGACCGAGATGGTGGGACCGACCGCCGCCCGGATCGCGGCGAGGTTGGCCAGCGATCGCCTCGACGTCGATCTCGAGCCAGGCGGTCCGCTCGATCGGCGGCAGCCCCGCTGCCGCGAGTCGCGCCTCGATCGCCGGCCGGGTCAGTCCATCACCCCGGCCTCGCCGTGGCCGTCGGCGGCCCCGACGGCATCGTCCGGCCCGCCACCGACCCCCCGGCCGAAGCCGAGACGCGAGCCCTTCCGGGTGCGCTCGGCGATCGTCGCGAGCCGCTTGCGGGCGATGGCGACCTGATCCGGGAGGTCCGAGGCGAGGAGCCCGGAGTCGCCGATCCGATCACGGACCGCGTCGCCGGCGAGCCCGTGGAGGTACACCCCGAGCCGCGCCGCGGCGGTCGGCTCGAGTCCCTGGGCCAGGAGCGCCCCGATGACGTCCCGACAGGACGTCACCGGTCCCGCCCGTCGCCAGGGCCGGGTTCTCGAACGGAGCGATCGGCGATCCCACCGTCGGGCGAGGCGATGACGGTCCGGGCGCCCTTGAGGACGACGACCTGGCCCCATTCCACCGCCGCAGCGGCCGCCGCCGCCGCGCGGGCCGTGTCATCGGAGGAGATGTCGCCATCCTCGTCGGGCTCGTGACCGCTGCCTGTCCGGAGCCGGCCGAACTCGCCCGGATGGGGGGTCAGGACACAGCGACGGCCGATCGACGACCACCAGCCATCGATCGAGGCGAGGGCCCGGAGTGCCTCGGCATCGACGACCGCCGGCGGCGGATCGTCTCCGGCGCCGAGGATCGCCCGGACGAAGTCGACGGTCGTGAGACCGGGTCGCAGGCCTGGACCGATGACCAGGGCGTCATGCTCCTGGTCGAGGATCCGGGCGAGCGCGGGTTCCGGGTCGACCTCCTCGACGTCGTCCTCCGGCAGGGCCATCGTCGTCGCCTCGACGACCTTCGCGGCGAACAGCGGCTGGAGCGACTCCGGGACCGCAAGGGTCACGAGCCCGGCGCCGGCACGACCAGCCGCGCGGCAGACGAGGAGCGCCGCGCCGGCGTAGTCGAGCGAGCCGGCGATGACGAGCAGACGGCCGAACGTGCCCTTGTGACCGCGAGCCGGCCGCTCCGGGACCAGCGCGGCGCAGATCTCATCGTCGAGGCGGACCGCACCCGCCGGCAGCTCCGGACCCTCGGGCGGATCGATCGTCCGCCCGAACCCGACCGCGCGCCGCTCAGCCATGACTGTCGTCGCCCGGCGCTCGGCCCTCTGACATCGCCCGCATCCGGTCCATCCGGGCGAGGATCCGGCGCTCGCGGTCGTCGAGACGCTCCTCGATATCGAGCGGGAAGACGTAGCGACCGCCGGCGGAGCGGACCCCGAACGCGATCGCGACCGCATAGTCCGACTCGTGGCTGATCGACAGGGCGATCCGCTCCATCCCGAGCTGGTCGGCCCGGGCGGCCGCGCGCCCATGGAGCCGGACCGCAGGCTGGCCGGTCGGCAGACGCTCGATCTCGATGTCCCGCCAGCCGATGCCCCGGACGCCGAGGCCCAGGACCTTGCTCACGGCCTCCTTCGCGGCCCACCGCCCGGCGAACGTCTCGGGCCGATCGCGGACGTAGCGGCGCTCCCGCTCGGTCAGGACCCGACGGCTGAAGCGGTCACCGAACCGCGCGAGGCTGGCGGCGATCCGGGAGACCTTGATGATGTCGATGCCGAGCTCGGTGGTACCCGACGGGACGGACGGGATCCCGTTCGCCGAGCCGCCGGGCGCCATCGGCTACTCGACCGTGACGGACTTCGCGAGGTTCCGAGGCTGGTCGACGTCGGTCCCACGGGCGACGGCGGTGTGATACGCGAACAGCTGGAGCGGGATGATCGACAGCACCGGTGACAGCGCCTCGTGGGTGTCGGGGACCCAGCAGACGTCGTCGGCGAAGCGCTCGATCTGGGGGTCGCCCTCGGTCGCCACGGCGATGACGCGGGCGTCGCGCGCCCGGCCCTCCATCACGTTGCTGATCAGCTTGTCGTAGACCGAGGAGCGCGTCGCGACCGCGACCAGCGGGCACTCGGCATCGAGGAGCGAGATCGGGCCGTGCTTCAGCTCGCCCGCGGCGTAGCCCTCGGCGTGGACGTAGCTGACTTCCTTGAGCTTCAGGGCGCCCTCGAGCGCCGCCGGGTAGGTGTAGCCACGACCGACGAACATGAAGCCGCGCGAGTTGACATAGCGCCGGGCCAGCTCCGCCGCGCCGGGTGCTGCGGACGCGAGCGCTCGCTCGGCCGCGTCAGGCAGCGCCCGGAGCGCCGCCCCGAGCTCGAGCTCGTGCTCGATCCCGAGCGCACCGCGGGCCCGAGCGATCGCGGCCGCGAGGATCACGAGGGTCGTCACCTGGGTGACGAACGTCTTCGACGCGGCGACGGCGATCTCCGGCCCGGCCTGCAGGAAGAGGACCGCATCGGACTCGCGGGTGATGGCGGAGCCGACCGTGTTCGTCACGGCGATGACCGGACAGCCTCGCTCTCGGGCGAGCCGGACGGGGGCGATCGTGTCGGCCGTCTCGCCCGACTGGGTCACCGCGATCACGAGGGTCTCGGCGTCGAGCGGCGGCGGGCTGTAGCGGAACTCCGAGCCGACGGTCGCCCGGGTCGGCAGGCCGGTCCAGTCCTGGAGCGCCGTCGCGCCGATCAGCGAGGCGTAGTAGGCCGTGCCGCAGGCGATCGAGCTCGATCCGGGTGATCCGACGCAGGACGTCAGCCAGCGGAGTCAGCTCCTCGACGACGATCCGGTCGTCGGCGCTGACCCGGCCCGTGATCGACTGGCGGAGGGCCTGGGGCTGCTCATGGATCTCCTTGAGCATGAAATGCTCGAAGCCGCCCTTCTCGGCGGCCTCGGGCGACCAGTCGATCCGGGTCTCGGCCCGGATCGACGGGCTCGCCGGCGACGGTCGTGATGGCCACCGTGCCGGGGTGGAGGTCGGCGACGTCGCCCTCCTCGAGGAAGATCACCCGATCGGTGTGGGCCAGGATCGCGGCGACGTCGCTGGCGAGGAAGCTCTCGTCATCCGCCAGGCCCACGACGAGCGGCACGTTCATCCGGGCCCCGACCAGGCGGTCGGGCTCGCCACGATGCATGACCACCACGGCGTAGGCGCCGTGGGCCTGACGAAGGGCGGCACGGACCGCCTCGGCGAGGTCGCCGGCGTACGCCTCCTCGATGAGGTGAGCGAGCGCTTCGGTATCGGTCTCCGACGCGAGCGTGTGGCCGCGGGCCTCCAGGCCGTCGCGGAGCTCGGTGAAGTTTTCGATGATGCCGTTGTGGATGACCGTGAGCTCGCCGGTGCAGTCGACGTGAGGGTGGGCGTTCAGGTCGTTCGGGCGTCCGTGGGTCGCCCAGCGCGTGTGCGCCAGTCCGATCGCAGCGTGCGGGGTCCGGTCGGCGATCGCGGTCTGGAGGTTGCTCAGCTTGCCGGCGCGCTTCTCGACGAACAGGTCACCCATGTCGTCGACGAGGGCGATGCCGGCCGAGTCGTAGCCGCGATACTCGAGACGCTTGAGACCCTCGATGAGGATCGGACCGGCGTCGCGCGGTCCGGTATAGCCGACGATCCCACACATGCCGTCTCGGGTCCTCCGTCAGGGCGCCCCGCGCCTGCAGGGGGCGGCTAGTGTAGACGCTCACCTGCGAGGGTCGCGAGTGCATCGGCGAGCCGACGCACCAGTTCTTCGTCCTCGCCTTCGACCATGACCCGGAGGGCAGGCTCTGTGCCCGAAGGTCGGACGAGGATCCGACCCCGACCCCGGAGCTGGGTCTCGGCATCGGCGATAGCGGCCCGAAGCTCCGGGTCGCCTTCCCATTGGTCCCTGTGACGGACGTGGACGGTCCGTTGCTGCTGCGGGTAGAGCGGGATCGTCGCGGCCAGCTCCTCCAGCGGCCGACCGGTCCGGCTGATGACCGCCAGGACCTCGAGCGCGGTCACCAGCCCATCGCCCGAGCTGGTGTGATCGAGGACGATCACGTGGCCGCTCTTCTCCCCACCGAGGTTCGAACCCTGGACGAGCATCCCCTCGAGGATGTACTTGTCGCCGACCGGAGTCCGGACGACCCGCCCGCCGCGCTCGCTCATGGCGGCCTCGAGCCCGCCATTCGAGAGGACCGTCACGACGAGGGTCGCGTTCGCGAGCTTGCCGCGACCGAGGCGCTCGATCGCGAGCAGGCCCAGGAGCTGGTCGCCGTCGACGACGCTGCCGTGCCGGTCGACCACCACGAGCCGGTCCGCGTCGCCGTCGAGGGCGAACCCGATGTCGGCTCCGCGCTCCACGACCGCGCGGGCGAGGGCCGCCGGCGCGGTCGCGCCCGACTCGACATTGATGTTGACGCCGTCGGGCTCCGCGCTGATGACCTCGACGTCTGCCCCGGTCGCGGCCAGCAGATCCGGCGCGGTGACGCAGCCGGAGCCGTTCGCGCAGTCGAGGACGATCCGCAGGTCGGTCCGGATCGATCCGGCCAGGCGGGCACGGTCCGCCCGGTAGGCGTCAAGAAGCCCGGGCGCGTCGACGACCCGCCCGATCCCGGCGTTCCGCGGCCCGACGAGCTCGTCGGCCCGCCAGATCAGCTGCTCCAGGACGTCCTCACGCTCGTCGTCGAGCTTGAGCCCGTGGGCATCGAGGACCTTGAGGCCGTTGTCGTCGGCGGGGTTGTGCGACGCCGAGACCATGATCCCCGCCCCGAAGGCGCCGCTCGCGGCGAGGTAGGCCAGGGCCGGCGTCGGCAGGACCCCGGCGACGTGGGCATCGACGCCGAGACTCGTCGCGCCGGCGGCGATCGCGGCCACGAACATCCCGCCCGATCGACGGGTGTCCTGGCCGATCACGAGCGGCTCACCGCTCCGCAGGAGCTCGGAGGCCGTCGCCCGGCCGAGGGCGAACGCGAGCGATGGCCGCAGGTCGACGTTCGCGACACCACGGATCCCGTCGGTGCCGAACAGGCGGGCCATCAGGGCGTCGGTGAGGGCGAGGTGGCGGCTCCGGATGCGGCCGGCGAGGCGGACGGTGTCGGGCTCGCGACCGCCTGGACATCGACCGTCACGGTCGGCGGGCTGATCGAGACGACGGTCAGGCCGGCGGGCAGCGACCCGACGTCGAGCGGCACATCCCGCGCGATGCCGGGCGGCAGCGCAGCGACGTCGGCGGTCACGCTGAAGCTCGCGGCGTCGAGGGCATCGAGGCTCGAGACCGGCCCGCCGATCACGACGGTCGCCCGATCGGTCGAGAGGCTGTACGTCCGGTCGTCGCGCGCGCCGGCCAGGAGGATGCCGGCCGAGAAGGTCCGGGTGGCGGTGACCGCGTGGACCCCGACCGTCACCCGGACCGACGTGGCGCCGAGCGAGTCGACGCCGGCCGGGAGGACGAGCTGGACGGTCGCGGCGACGTCGGCGGTGGCACCCGAGACCGACACCGGCGCCGTGTCGATCTTCACCAGCGGCTCGAGCGCGTCCGCGTCGCCCTGGACGGTCGCGGTCACCGGCTCCACGCTGATCGACCCGACGTCGTAGCCCGCCGCAGGCGTCCCGACGACGACCGGGTTGATCGGCAGGGTCTTCGACTCGGCGGTGCTGCCGACCCGGATCTTGACCTGGACGGTCGCCGGCTCGACGTCGATCGGCGTCACCTGGACGCCGAGAGCGTCGACCGGGATCAGGGTCGCCTCCTCATCGACGTCGAGGCCGGATGGCTGGATGGTCACTCGGGCCACGGCCTTCGTGACGCGATCGACACTCGATGCCGGACCCGAGACGACGGCGGTCGTGGCCGAGAGCTGAGGCTCGCCGACCTCGAGCCCGGATGGCGCCTCGCCTCGATCGACCTCGATGGGCACGGTCTTGCTCTTCAGCGGATCGAGCTCGACGCGGACCGAGCTCGGGGTGACCTCGACGACCCGGATCTGTTCCGGTGCCTCCACGACGACCTTCACGAAGGTCGAGCCGCTGCTGACGTCGACCCCGGCGAGGTCGACAAAGGCGGTGAATGTCGAACTATCGACCGTCACGTCTGACGGGGCGACATATCGGATCTCGGTCACGTCGGCCGGATCGAGCTTGAGGAGGACCGCGTTCGGCGGCAGGTTCTTCGGCTCGATCGGCACCCGGTTGCTCCACGTCCTGGCGTCCTGGCTCAGGACCAGGCCTGCATAGAGCAGCGTCGAGAGGACGATCGCCGCGAGCTTCAGGGGCCAGTTATGGACGACGATCGCGATGAGCCGGCTCACCGTGGCGACCTGGCGGCTGCGGCGGCAGCTTCGTCCCCGACCGGTCGCACGGTCTCCACCGGAGGCACCTGCTCCACCGGCGGCGCGTCCTCCGCGGGTCCCGCGACGTCAAGCGGCGGCCGGCCCGCAGCCGAGCCTGCGCCGTCAGCGTCGGGCGGAGCGACGGCGGCGGGCGGAGCGACGGCGGCGGGCGGATCGACGGCGGCGGGCGGATCGACGGCGGCGGGCGGATCCGCGCCGAGCGCCTGGCCTGTCGCGCCGGCAGGTCGCAGATCCGGTGGCGGACGGCCGTCGACCGGGGGTCGGGCCTCCGGCGTGGGGCGGGTCTCCGTCGATGTCCGCGCCTCACCGCCGGACCGTCCCAGCACCCCGCCCCACCGCAGCCGTCCTCGCCGGTCGGCGGCCGGGTCGAGGAGCGAACGCATCGCCCGCTCGGTCTGGGCCTCCGACAACCCGCGCAGGATCCGGCCGCGTTCGACAAGGCTGATCTGGCCGTTCTCCTCCGACACCAGGACGACGATCGCGTCGGTCTGCTCGGTGATCCCGAGGGCGGCCCGGTGGCGTGTCCCGAACCGCTCCGGCGGGACGGTCGTCTCGGACAACGGCAGGACCGCGCCGGCGGCGAGGATCTGCTCGCCGCGGACGATGACCGCACCGTCGTGGAGCGCGGTCTTCGGGCTGAAGATCGTCGTGAGCAGGTCGGCCGACAGGTCGCCGTTGATCGGCACGCCCGTCTCCGCGATCTCGCCGAGGCCCGTCTCGCGCTCGACGACCATCAAGCGCGCCGAACCCTTCCGCGGACAACCGTCCGGCCGCCGCGGAGACCTCCCGGGCGACGTGCTCGACCGACCGCCGGTCGGGCGAAGACAGGAGCCAGCCGAACGATCCGACCCGGCCGATCCGCTCGAGGGCCCGCCGAAGCTCGGGCTGGAAGACGACCACGAGCGCGAACAGCGCGACCACCGCGCCGGTCTGCATGATCTGGGTGAGCAGCCGCATGTTCAGCAGCTGGGCGAGGGCGTAGACCCCGAGCAGGACCGACACGCCGATCACGAGACTGACGGCGCGGGTCCCCCGGATGAGGCTGAACAGCCAGTAGATGAGGACCGCGACGACGCCGATGTCGAGCAGCGTCGCGGGTCCGACCTGGCCGAGGATCGGTTCCAGCAGCTGCGGCATCTTCGTCAGAGTGTAGCGCGGGGGCCCGGCCGGCCCCGGCTCAGGCGAACAGGCCGGCCAACCGCGGATCGTCGGGCAGGCGCTCGTCGGGCCATCGACCGGACCTGCTCGAGCGATGTCCTCGCGGCCGTCGAAGCTCGGCGAGGCGACCGAGGAGGCGAGCTTGTCGCCCGCGACCGGTCGCCAGCCTCGATCGAGGTACAGCGTCGCCAGCTCGAGATGCAGCTCGGCGTCGTCCGGCGTGAGGCCATGGCCGTGTAACACGCGTCGAGGGCGGCGACCGGACGATCGGTCGAGGCGAACGCCCGGGCGGCGCGCAGGAGAGCGGTCCGGGCGTCGGCGAGGCGCCCGGCGTAGGTCGCATCCTCCGACTCGGCAAGCAGGGCGAACGGGTCGGGCGGCGGGGCCGGCGGAGCCGGCGCCTCCTCGTCGGGTCCGAGCAGTCCGCGACTCGAGGAGCCGTCGGCGCGAGGTCGAGGACCTCGGCATCCTCCGGCGTCGGACACGGCAGACATCCGGCCGACGAGCTCCTCGACGGCGTGGCGGCGGGGCCGCGATTCGGCCAGATCGAGGGCGCTGACAGGCGCTGTCGAGCGAGGCCCGAGGTGCGCCCGGCGGCGAGCTGGACCGCGGACGCCCGGTCGAGGGCGTCGGCCGCCTCGGATCGGCGCCCCAGTGCGACGAGCGCCTCGGCCCGGCCGATCGAGCCCGGCCTCGTCGTCGCGATGCCCGATCGAGGGCCGGCCGTGAAGGCGGCCAGCGCCTCGGTCGGGCGACTCGAGGCGGAGGTAGACCTGGCCGATGCTGACGTGCGGCAGGGCGCGCTCGGGCGCGAGCGTCGCGGCCTCGACATACGCGGCGAGCGCGGCCTCGTTACGGCCCTTGATCGTCGCCACGTGGCCGGCCCGGAGCGCCTCCTTGTAGCGCTCGTACAGGGCGTCGCTCATCGTCCCCGCTCCCCGAGAAGGGAGACGAGGAGGGCCTTCTGGACGTGGAGGCGGTTCTCCGACTGGTCCCAGATGAGGCTGCGCGGTCCGTCCATCACGTCTGAGGCGATCTCCTCGCCGCGATGGGCCGGCAGGCAGTGCATCGCCAGCGCCTGTGGGCCTGCGGCGTCGAGCAGCGCGTCGTCGACGATATAGCCGCGGAAGGCGTCGCGGCGCGTCTCCGCCTCGGACTCCTGGCCCATCGACGTCCAGGCGTCCGTGTAGACGATGTCGGCTCCGGCGACGATCGCCGTCGGATCGTGCGCCGAAGACGAGCTGTGCCCCGGTGTCGGCGGCGATCGCCTCGGCCCGGTCGACGATCCGAGCGCTTCGGTCCGTAGCCCGGGCGGATGGGCGAGCCGGACCTCGAGGCCGAGCCGGGCACCGAGCAGCGCCAGCGAGTGATAGACGTTGTTGCCGTCGCCGACGAAGGCGAGGACGACCGGCCGTCGGTCCGCCCGAGATCGCTCGCGGATCGTGAACAGGTCGGCCAGCGCCTGGCAGGGGTGCTCCCGGATCGTCAGGCCGTTGATCGACCGGGATCGTCGCCTGGGCGGCGAGCTCCTCGACGACCTCGTGGGGCCCCGTCCGGGCGACGATCGCATCGACGAACCGATCGAGGTTCCGGGCGACGTCGCGGACGCTCTCCCGCGCCCCGAGGACGGTGTCGTTCGTCAGGTAGATCGCCGAGCCGCCCAGCTGGGTCATGCCCGCCTCGAACGTGACCTTCGTCCGGAGGCTCGGCCGCTGGAACAGCATCGCAAGGGTCCGGCCGGCCAGCGGCGCGGGGTCGTGGCCGCCCGCACGGAGCTCGGACTTGAGCCGGGCCGCCTCGTCGAAGAGGGCCTCGGCCTCACTCCGGTCGAGATCGGCCGCGCTCAGCAGATCGCGTCCGCGGAGCTGCGCCAGGACGGATGTCGTGGCCGTCATCGGCGGCTCGCGCGGGACACGGGCTCGGGCCTGTCCATCGGGCAGGACGAGGTCGGGGACGTCACCCCGACATGCTAGCGGGACGAGGCAGGGACGGGTCCGACCCGATGGTCATGGACGACCCGGGTCCGCAGGGACCCGGCCTCGTGAGGTCAAGGCCATCGCGACGCGGATGGCGTGCCGCGCTCAAGGCGCCCGCGAGGCCGCGAGCGAGCGCACCCGAGGTGCGTGAGCGAACGCGCGCAAGGATGACGCCGGCATCGGCCGCCGGCCGGGCCCGACCTAGCGCTTGGTGTACTGCGGCGCCTTGCGAGCCCGCTTCAGACCGTACTTCTTGCGCTCCTTCATCCGCGGGTCGCGGGTCAGGAGGCCGGCCTGCCGGAGCGGGACCCGGAACGTGTCCGCGTCGGACTCGAGGAGGGCGCGAGCGATGCCATGGCGGATGGCACCTGCCTGGCCGGTCACGCCGCCGCCCTCGACCTTGACCATCGCGTTGAACCGGCCCTCGGTCCCGGTGACGCGGAACGGCAGCCGGACGTCGGCCTCGTTGATGGCGTTGCCGAAGTGCTCGTCGAGCGAACGGCCGTTGACGACGATCTCGCCCTCTCCCGGCAGGAGTCGGACCCGGGCGACAGCCGTCTTGCGACGACCGGTGCCTGCATGGAAGGCGGCGATGGACATCTGGAGAACCTCCGTCAGGCGAGCGGCTCAGGCCGCTGGGCCTGATGCGGATGGTCGGGACCGGCGTAGATCTTCAGCTTGCGGAGCTGCTGGGCGCCGAGCCGATTGTGGGCGAGCATGCCCTTCACGGCGCGTCGGATGACCTCCTCGGGGCGACGCTCGAGGAGGTGGCCGAGGGTCTCCTCCTTGTAGCCCTGGGGGTAGCCGCTATGGCGGACGTAGAGCTTCGACGATCCGCTTGTCGCGCGAGACCGTGATCTTCCCGAGCATTGAGGACGATGACGTGGTCGCCGCTGTCGAGGTTCGGCGTGTACGTCGGCTTGTGCTTGCCCTCGAGGATGCGGGCGATGCGCGACGCGAGACGGCCGAGCGTCTCGTCCGTCGCATCCACGACGAACCAGCGTCGCTCGATCTCGGCCTCCCGAGGTGAGTACGTCTTGGCGGTCATCGTTCTTCGTGTTCTTCGTCATCGACCTGCGGCCGGCGCCCGATGAGCGACCTTCCGCAAGCACAGGCCCTTCGCCGGGGCCATCGCCCCGTCGAGCGCCGGTGCGTCCGGCGGCGAGGACCGCCGCGACGCCTGCTTCATCCATCTTGCCGCGACCGACCTCGAGGAGGACGGCAGCGATCCGTCTGACCATGCCCCGGAGGAAGGAGTCTGCTCGGACGTCGATCGTCACGAGCGACCCCGTCCTCCGCACCCGGACCGCATAGACGGTCCGGACGGTCGTCCGGTCCGCCGCCCCGAAGGCCCGGAAGTCGTGTCGGCCGACGAGGACCGACCCGGCCCGCGCCATCGCGGCGGTGTCGAGCGGGGTCCGCACCCAGAGCGCCTAGCGCTCGCGGAGCGGACTGCGCGGCCCGTTCCAGACGGTGTAGCGGTATTCCCGGTACCGCGCCGCATAGCGAGGACTGGAAGCCTGCCGTCGTCCGTCGCAGATCCGTGGATCGCGACATCCGGCGGCAGTTGCCCGTTGATGGCCTTCTCGAGATCCGTCGCCGGGCGCCGCCGGGATAGGTGAACGCGATCACCTGGTCCGTGGCGTGGACGCCGGCGTCGGTCCGTCCGGCCCCCTCGACCGCGATCCGGTCACCTCCGAAGAGGCGCACGAGCGCGGCCTCGAGCGCTCCCTGGACCGTCCGATCTGCCAGGCTGGGCCTGGAAGCCGGCGAAGTCCGTGCCGTCATATTCGACCCGCGCGCGATAGCGCACGAGGGCGCCCTCTCGGGCGCACATCATGAGCGGTTATCGCTGATCGGCCCGCTCCGCCGTACGCTCAGGCCAGGGCGCCGCTCGAGCACCCGAGCGAGCGCACATCGACGTGCGCGAGCGAGGGCGCGGAGGTGGCCAACGCAGGCATGAGCCGGCGCGGCGGTGATCAGACCAGCTCCAGCTGGACGATCTCGGCGGCGTCGCCGCCGCGCTGGCCGATCCGGATGATCCGGGTGTAAGCCGGAGGTCTTGTCGGCGTACTTCGGAGCGATCTCGTCGAACAGCTTGCGGACGACGAGCGGCTCGTTCGGGAACTCCGCGATCACGGCTCGCCGGGACGCGAGGTCGCCCTTCTTCGCCAGGGTGATCATCCGCTCGACGCGCGGGCGGACCTCCTTGGCCTTGGCCTCGGTCGTCTGGATCCGCTCATAGCGGAGGACCGAGACCGTCAGGTTCCGGTACAGCGGCGATGCGCGTGACCGTGCTTGCGACCGAGCTTGCGGCCGTCGATGCCGTGGGCCATCGCTACGCCTCGTCCTCGTCGTCGGCGAACGGCTCGTCCTCGAGTCCTCGCCGTCGAGGCCATCCTCGCTGTCGGGGATGATGAAGCCCCGCATCCGGAGCCGCTCCTTCATCTCATCGAGCGACTTCTTGCCGAAGTTCCGCATCCGCAGCAGGTCCTCGTCCTTGAGCTGGAGGAGCTGCCCGACCTTGACGATGTTGTTGCGCTTGAGCGAGTTGTATGCCCGCATCGGGAGATCGAGCTCCTCGATCGGCATGTCGAGCATGTTCGGCGGGAGGGCCGGGACGCCGCCCGGTCCGCGCTCCGTCGGGATGGCGGCGAGACCGATGTTCACGAACGGCTGGAACTGCTCGACGAGGATCGCCGCCGACTTGCTGAGCGCGTCCTGCGGTGCGATCGTCCCGTCGGTCTCGATCTCGAGGGTCAGCCGGTCGTAGTTCGTCATCTGGCCGACGCGCATGCTCTCGACCCAGTAGTTGACCTGGCGGACCGGGGTGAAGATCGCGTCGATCGCGATGACGCCGATCGGCAGGGCCTCGGCCCGCTCGGCGGACAGATAGCCGACGCCCTTCTCGACGGTCAGGTCCATCTCGACCGTCACGTCGTCGGAGTCGATCGTCATGAGGACGAGGTCGGGGTTGACGATCTCGATATCCGCCGACTCGGCGATATCGGCCGCGGTGACCGGGCCGGCGCCGCTCTTGAGCAGCCGGAGCTGGACGGGATGGCTGGCGAAGCTCTTCAATCGAAGGCGCTTCACGTTGAGGACGATCTGGGTGACATCCTCCTTCACACCGGGGATCGTGCTGAATTCCTGGTACACGTCCCGCAGCTGGATCGAGGTCACGGCGGCGCCCTCGAGCGACGAGAGCAGGACCGCGCCGAAGGGCATTGCCCAGGGTCACGCCGTAGCCCGCCTGAAGCGGGCCGACCTCGTACTTGCCGAACGTGCCGGCTTCCTCGACGGGCTCGACCTGGGTGGTCTCGAGTTCGATCATGATCCTGGGGCTACCTCGAGTAGTACTCGACGACCAGCTGCTCGTTCAGATCGAGCGGCATCTGGTCGCGGCGCGGAAGCTCGACGACGGTCCCGGCGAGCTTGGCGGCATCGATGTTCAGCCACTCCGGGGCCTGGTGCGAGCGAAGGGTCTCCTTCACCACCTTGAACGGCTCCCGCGAGATGTGCGAGTCTCGCGAACCTCGACCCGGTCGCCCGGCTTCAGCTGGTAGCTCGGCGATGTTGGTCGGCCGTCCGTTGACGGCGATGTGGCCATGGGTCACGAGTTGGCGAGCCTGGGCCCGCGAGCTGGCGAGACCCATCCGGAAGACGGTGTTGTCGAGCCGCAGCTCGAGCAGCCGCAGGAGGTTCTCGCCGGTCACGCCGGGACGGCCCTCGGCCGCATCGAAGTAGTTCTTGAACTGCTTCTCGAGCACGCCGTAGACGCGGCGGACCTTCTGCTTCTCGCGGAGCTGGAGTCCGAACTCACCGACCTTGCGACGGCGGACGCCGTGCTGTCCGGGCGGGGACGGGCGTCGCTCGAAGGCGCACTTCTTGGTATAGCAGCGGCTGCCCTTCAGGTAGAGCTTCATGCCCTCCCGACGGCAGAGCCGGCAGACGGATCCTGTGTAGCGGGCCATCGTTCCTCGACTCGACTCAGACCCGGCGCCGCTTGGGCGGGCGGCAGCCGTTGTGCGGGATCGGGGTGACGTCGGTGATCGCGGAGACCTCCAGGCCGGCGGCCTGGAGCGAGCGGATCGCCTGCTCGCGGCCGGCGCCGGGTCCCTTCACGTACACCTCGACCTGGCGCATGCCGTGCTCCATCGCCTTCTTGGCGGCGGCAGTCGGCCGAGAGCGCCGCGGCATACGGGGTGCTCTTGCGGGAGCCCTTGAAGCCGACGATGCCGGCCGAGCCCCAGCTGATCACGGCACCCGAGAGGTCGGTGATCGTGATGATCGTGTTGTTGAACGTCGCCTGGATGTGGACGTGCCCCTGAGGGACGTTCTTCCGCTCCCGACGCCGTTGCTTGGTCGCCCGCTTGCGCTCCGCCACCTGGTGTCGATCCCCTTACTTCTTGCGCCGGGCGCCGACGGTCTTCTTCGGACCGCGCCGCTGGCGGGCGTTCGTCTTGGTGCGCTGGCCGCGGACCGGCAGGTTGCGGCGGTGCCGCAGGCCGCGATACGAGCCGATCTCGATGAGCCGCTTGATGTTCAGGGCCACCTCGCGCCGGAGGTCGCCCTCGACCGTGTAGCGGCGGTCGATCAGCTCGCGCAGCCGGTTGACCTGCTCCTCGGTGAGGTCGCGCACGCGGGTATCGGGGTTGATGTTCGTCTGGGCCAGGATCTTCTGGCTGGTCGGGAGGCCCAGGCCGTAGATGTACGTGAGAGCGACCTCGACGCGCTTCTCGCGCGGGATGTCGACGCCGGCGATCCGTGCCATCGGTTCAGCCCTGCCGCTGCTTGTGCTTGGGATTGGTGCAGATGACCATCACGGTGCCGTGGCGCCGGATGACCTTGCAGTTGTCGCAGCGTGCCTTGACGGAGGCTCTGACTTTCAACGCTTCCTCGGAGTCCTACTTCAGCCGGTACGTGATCCGGCCGCGGCTCAGGTCGTATGGCGACAGCTCCACCCGGACACGGTCGCCCGGCAGGATCCGGATGAAGTTCATCCGGAGCTTGCCGCTGATGTGGGCCAGGACGCGGTGCCCGTTCTCGAGCTCGACCGCGAACATCGTGTTCGGCAGCGGCTCGATGACGGTGCCTTCGACTTCGATCGCGTCCTTCTTGGCCAAGTCCTGATCGTTCCCTTCTCACAGGCATGCCGGCCCGGAGGGGCCGGACACGCGAACGCGTAGCGTATCAGATAGAGGCGGTCCTGGGCAACCGCCCGGCCGTCCTCACGCGACCGCGGTGAGGATCCGCGGGCCCGACTCGGTGACCGCGATGGTGTGCTCGAAGTGGGCGGCTCTCGAGCCGTCCCGGGTGACGACGGTCCAGCCGTCGGACCGGGTCTCGACCTCGGCCCGGCCGAGGGTCAGCATCGGCTCGATGGCCAGGCACAGGCCGGCCTCGATCCGGTGGCCCTTGCGGCCCGTCCGGTAGTTCGGGACCTGGGGCTCCTCGTGCATCCGCGTCCCGATGCCGTGCCCGACGTACTGGCGGACGATGCCGTAGCCCTCCGGGGCAGCGACGGCCTCGATCGCCGCCGAGACGTCGTCGATGTGGGCTCCCGGGATCGCGGCCGCGATGCCGGCCAACATCGCGGTCCGGGTGGTGTCGATGAGCCGGGCGATCTCGGCGTCGCCGGTCCCGCCGACGACCACGGTCCGGGCCGCGTCTCCATGCCAGCCTTCGACGATCGCTCCGGCGTCGATCGAGACGATCTGCCCGTCCTGGAGGATCCGGGCGCCGGGGATGCCGTGGACGACCTCCTCGTCGATCGAGACACAGATCGTCGCCGGGAACGGTCGCGGGTGGTCGGGGCCCGGATAGCCGAGGAAGGACGGCGTCGCGCCGGCCGCACGGATGTGCTCGGCGGCGATCCGGTCGAGGTCGGCGGTCGAGACGCCAGGGACGATCGCAGCCTCGACGAGGTCGAGGACCTCGGCGACGACCTGGCCGGCTCGCCGCATCGTCTCGATCTCGCGGCGTGACTTGCGGGTGACCATCTCAGGCGACTCCGCCGCTGAGCGGTCCGACGGCCTCGACGAGATCGGCACCGACGGCCTCCGGTGACCTGCGCCCGTCGACGGAGCGCAGGACGCCCTGGGTCCGGTAGTGGCCGACGACGTCCGCGAGCGCCCCCAGCTGCGCGGCCAGGCGTGCCCGGACCGTCTCGGGTCGGTCGTCGGTGCGCTGGATCAGCGGCGAGCCATCGATATCGCAGATCCCCGGGACGGCCGGCGGGTTGGCCGTCACGTGGTAGACATGGCCGGCGGCCTCGCAGATCCGGCGCCCGGCGAGCCGGGCGACGAGGTCTTCCTCGGGCACGTCGATGAGGAGCGCCTCGCCGACCGCGGCGTCGCGCTCGGCCAGGGCCAGATCGAGCGCCTCCGCCTGGGCCACCGTCCGCGGGAAGCCGTCGAGGATCACGCCGCGCCGGGCGTCCGAGCGGGCCAGGCGGTCGAGGAGCAGGTCGATCGTCACGTCGTCGGGGACGAGCTCGCCGCGGTCCATGAAGGTCTTGGCCCGGATCCCGAGCGGCGTCCCGGCCCGCGCCTCCGCCCGGAACAGGTCACCGGTCGCGACGTGCGCGAAATCCGGTCGCAGCGGCGAGGATCGGCGCCTGGGTGCCCTTCCCCGCCCCGGGAGCCCCGAGGAGGACGATGACGGTCATCGCGAGGCGTCAGACGCCGGCGAAGCCCGGTGTCGCGGTCGGCTGCGACGTCATCTGATGAAGCCTTCGTAGTTGCGCATGAGCAGCTGAGCCTCGAGCTGCTTCATCGTCTCGACGACGACGGACACGACGATGAGCAGGCTGGTGCCGCCGAGGGTCAGGGTGCCGAGGTTCGGCAGGATGACCGACATGATGTACGGCGACACCGCGACCGTGCCGAGGAAGAACGCTCCGGCGATCGTGATCCGCGAGACGACCTTGGCAAGGTAATCCTGTGTCGGGCGACCGGGTCTGATGCCCGGGATGAACCCGCCGTTCTTCCGCAGCTGCTCGGCCGTCTCGTCCGGTTTGAACGTGAATGCCGTGTAGAAGTAGGTGAACCCGACGGTCAGCAGGAAGTACAGCGACGCGTACACGAAGGTGTTGCTGAAGAACGTGACGATCGCGGTCGCGATGTCCTTGACGATCGTGATCTGCGAGGTCGTGAAGTACTGGGCGATCTGGACCGGGAACAGCAGGATGCTGACCGCGAAGATGATCGGGATGACGCCTGCCTGGTTGACCCGCAGGGGCAGGAATGTCTGGCCGCCCTGGTAGAGGCGTCGGCCACGGACCCGGCTGGCGTACTGGATCGGGATCCGGCGCTGGCCCTCCTGGATGTAGATGATCACCGAGACGGCGGCGATGCCGAGGACGACGAGGGCGATGAGCGAGGCGATGTCCGGGTTGTTGAGGAAGGCGATGACCGCGCCCGGGATCCGGCTCACGATGCCGGCGAAGATGATGAAGCTGATGCCGTTGCCGATGCCCTTCTCGGTGATCAGCTCACCGAGCCACATCAGGATGATCGAGCCTGCCGTCAGGGTGATGATCTGGGTCAGGGTGTCGAACGACGCCAGGTCGAAGCCGGTCGTCAGGACGTTCTGGCTGGCGAGGAGGGCCAGGAACCCGTACGCCTGGAGGGCCGCCAGCGGCACCGTCAGGTAGCGGGTGTACTGGTTGATCCGGTTGCGCCCGTACTCGCCCTCGCGCTGGAGCTCCGACAGGCGTGGCACCACGCCGGTCATGAGCTGGATGATGATCGAGGCATTGATGTAGGGGTTGACGCCGAGTCCCGACGACCGAGAAGTTCGAGAGTCCCCGCCCGAGAACAGGTTCAGCAGGCCGAACAGCTGGTTCTGGTTGAAGAAGTCCTCGAGCGCCGTCTTGTCCACGCCCGGCACCGGCACATGGGCCAGCAGCCGGAAGACGATGAGGATCCCCAGGACGAAGAGGATCCGCCTCCGGATGTCGGGCGCGCGGAAGGCATTGAGGAGGGACTCGAACACGTCTAGGCGCCGGGCTCGGCGTCGTCGTCGGTCTGGGCGGGGTCAGCGGCGTCAGCGGCATCGGCCGTGGCGTCAGCGGCGTCAGCGGCATCGGCCGTGGCGTCAGCGGGAGCTTCTTCGGTCGCGACAGCGTCCACGGCGGGCTCCGCGCCGGTGGTCGGCGACCCGGCTTCGGCGTCGGCCTCGGCCTCGGATGGCGCGGCGGGCGGCTCCGGAGCCTCAGTCGCCTCGGGAGCCTCGGGCGCGGTCGCGGCCGCGGCCGCGGCGACCGGAGTGTCTGCCTTCTTCGAGCGGCCGGATCGCTGCGGCCGGACGTCGGCCGCGGCTTCGGCGGCGGGCTGCTCTGTGGCGGGCTTCTCTGTGGCGGGCTGCTCTGTGGCCGGCGTCTCGGCCGGGCCCTCGACCCCGATCGCCGCGAGCGGCCCGGTCGGGATCTGGAGGACCTGGACGGTGCCGCCGGCGGCCTCGATCTTCGTCCGCGCGCTCGCGCTGAACGCGTCGGCGACGACGAACAGGGGCACGTCGACGTCGCCCGCACCGAGCACCTTGAGGGGCTTGTTCAGGGTGCTGACGAGCCCGGTCGCCCGGAGGATCTCCTGGTTCACCGTGATCGGTGCGGCGCTCTTGGCGCCCTTCGCCGCCTTCGCGGTGTGCGGGTCGGCCTCGAGCCGGCCGTCCGCGACGAGGGCCGCGATCCGGCCGACGTTGACGACCTCGAAGTCGACCTTGAACCGGTTCTTGAAGCCGCGGAGCTTCGGGATCCGCATCGACAGCGGCGTCTGGCCGCCCTCGAACCACGGCGGGATCGAGGCGCCGGCACGGGAACGCTGGCCCTTGGTGCCGCGACCCGCCGTCTTGCCCTTGCCGGCGGCGATACCGCGACCGACCCGGGTCCGCGGTCGGCGCGAGCCGTCCGCCGGGCGAAGGTCGTGCAGCTTCATGCCTTCTCCTTGGCCGGCGCCTCGGGCAGCTCCTCGACGCTGACGAGGAAGCGTACCTGCCGGACCATGCCGCGTGTCGCCGGATTGTCCGGGACGACGACCGTGTCGCCGATCCTGTGGAGCCCGAGGGCCCGGACCGTGCGGCGGTTGCGCTCGATGTGGCTGATCGTGCTCTTGACCTGGGTCACCCGGAGGCTACCGGCCATCGGACACCTCCGGTGCGGGCTGGCCGGCGATGATGCTCCGAAGCGTCACGCCGCGGCGGGCGGCGATCTCGTCGGCCGAGTGGAGCGATCCCAGGGCGGCCATCGTCGCCTGGACGACGTTGACCGGGTTCGTCGAGCCGTGGACCTTCGAGAGGATGTCCTTGATGCCGGCCGCCTCGACGACGGCCCGGACCGAGCCACCGGCGATGACGCCGGTGCCCTGCGAGGCGGGCTTGAGCATGACCCGTGCGGCGGCGTACTGCTCCCGGACCTCATGCGGGATCGTCGTCCCGACCATCGGGATCTTGATGAGGTGCTTCTTGGCGTCCTCGACGCCCTTGCGGATCGCCTCGGGGACCTCGCCCGCCTTGCCGAGCCCGGCGCCGACGTGACCCTGGCCGTCACCGACGACGACGACCGCACTGAAGCTGAAGCGTCGCCCGCCCTTCACGACCTTGGCGACGCGGTTGATCTGGACGACGCGCTCCTCGAGCGCGAGCTTGTTCGGGTCGATCCGTGCCATGGGTGTCTCCTCAGAACTCCAGGCCGGCTTCGCGGGCGGCGTCGGCCAGCGACCTGATCCGCCCGTGATACCGGAACCCGGCTCGATCGAAGACGACCCGCTCGATCCCTGCGGTCTTGGCCCGCTCGGCGACGAGCTTGCCGATCGCGGCGGCCTCTTCGCTCTTCGTCTTCTTCGAGCCCCGCTGCGAGGCTTCGAGGGTCGACGCGGCGACGATGGTCCGCCCGGTGCTGTCGTCGATCACCTGGGCATAGATATGGTCGAGGCTGCGGAAGACGGCGAGGCGCGGTCGCTCCGTCGTCCCGGCGAGCCGGAGACGGATGCGGTCGTGGCGCTTCTGGCGTGCGGCACCGCGGCCGGCGACGTGCGTCATCGTCGTGGTTCCTTCATGACTACTTCTTGCCGCCGATCTTGCCGGCCTTGCCGGCCTTGCGGCGGACGACCTCGCCGGCGTAGCGCACGCCCTTGCCCTTGTAGGGCTCGGGCTTGCGGGTCGCGCGGACCTTCGCGGCGATCTGGCCGACCAGCTCCTTGTCGATCCCGACGACCGCCAGGCGGGTCGGGTTCTCGACCTCGAAGCTGATCCCGTCGGGCGGGTCGATCTCGATCGGGTGGCTATAGCCCAGGTTCAGCTGGAGCTTCCTGCCGACGAGCGAGGCGCGATATCCGACGCCGGTGATCTCGAGGCCCTTGCGGTAGCCGTCGGACACGCCGATGACCATGTTCGAGACGAGCGTCCGGGTCAGTCCATGGAGCTGCTTGTGGGTCTTCTGCTCCGTCGGTCGTTCGACGAGGACCGTCCCATCCTCGCGCCGGACGATCATGTCCGGGTGGAGGCTCCGGGTCAGCGTGCCCTTCGGGCCGGTGACCGTGATGGTCCGGCCGTCGAGGGCGACGTCGACCCCGGTGGGGACGGCGATGGGCATGCGTCCGATGCGAGACATCGCCCTACCAGACGAACGCCAGGACTTCACCGCCGAGCTCGGCCTTGCGGGCCTGCGCGCCGGTCATGATCCCCTGGCTGGTGCTGACGATGACGATCCCGAGCCCGCCGAGGACGCGCGGGATGTCGGTCTTGCGGGCGTAGACCCGCAGGCCGGGCTTGCTGATCCGCTTCAGCCCGGACACGACCGGCGCCTTGCCGTCGACGTACTTGAGGGTCAGGATCAGGCTCTGTCGCGGTCCCTCGCGCTCCTCGCGGAACCCCGCGATGAAGCCCTCCTCCTGGAGGATGCGGGCGATCTCGCGCTTCACCCGCGACGCCGGAACGACCACCTCGGGGTGGCGCGCCCGGCTGGCGTTGCGGACACGCGTGAGCATGTCGGCGATGGGGTCAGACATCTGCATCGCGGTTCACCAGCTCGACTTCGTGACGCCGGGCAGCTCGCCGAGCAGCGCGCGCTCCCGGAAGCAGATCCGGCACAGCGCGAAGCGCCGCATGTAGGCGCGCGGCCGGCCGCAGACGGTGCAGCGGTGATATGCCTGCACGGGGTGCTTGGGCTTCCGCTTCGCCTTCGCGATCATCGACTTCTTGGCCATCAGGACTCCTAGCCGGCGAAGGGCATGCCGAGGAGCTCGAGCAGGCGCTTCGATTCCTCGTCGGACTTCGCCGTCGTCACGATGCTGATCTCCAGCCCGCGGAGACGGTCCACCTTGTCGTAGTCGATCTCGGGGAACGCGAGCTGCTCGCGGAACCCGAGCGAGTAGTTGCCTCGGCCGTCGAACGAGCGCGCCGGGACGCCGCGGAAGTCGCGGATCCGCGGCAGCGCGAGCGTCGTGAGGCGCTCGAGGAAGTCCCACATCCGCTCACCGCGGAGGGTCACCTTGGCGCCGACCGAGTTGCCCGTCCGGAGACGGAACTGGGCGATCGACTTCTTCGCCTTGGTCACGATCGGCTTCTGGCCGGTGATCGATCGCGAGGTCGCCGGTGGCGGCGTCGATCGCCTTGGCGTTCGTCAGGGCCTCGCCAAGACCGATGTTCACGACGATCTTCGACAGACGCGGGACCTGCATCGGGTTGTCGTAGCCGAACTGCTTCGTCAGGCTCGGGACGACCTCGCTGCGGTACCGCTCACGGAGTCGGCTGCTCACTTGATGGTCACCTCGAGCTGCTCGCCGCAGTGGCGGCAGACCCGCACGCGGTTGCCGTTGTCGAGGATCTGATGAGCCAGTCGGGTCGGCTTCTCGCACTTCGAGCAGACGAGCATGACCTTGCTGATCGGCATCGGCTGGGGGATGTCCAGGATCCCGCCCTGCTGCATCCGGGGCATCCGGTCGCTGGTGTTCTGCGACGGCCGCGGCTTGGTGTGGCGCTTGGCGATGTTGATGCCCTCGACGACGACGAACACGCCGCCGCGCGAGGACGTCCGCCGATAGCCGCTCGGCTGCGACGTCGGCGAGGGGTCGCGCCGGATGACGCGATCGATCACGCCGCGCTTGCCGGCGTCCTTGCCGGCCAGCACCACGACGGTGTCGCCGCGCCGGAGCTCGGGCACCTTCGTCCGGCCGGTCACGCGCCCGGTGGCGGCCATCACAGCACCTCCGGCGCGAGCGACACGATCTTCATGTACGCCCGGTCGCGCAGCTCGCGGGCGACCGGGCCGAAGATCCGGGTGCCACGCGGGTTGCCCTGGTTGTTGATCAGCACGGCGGCGTTCTCGTCGAACCGGATGTACGAGCCGTCGCTCCGGCCGTACTCCTTGGCGGTCCGGACCACGACGGCCCGGACGACGTCGCCCTTCTTGACGGGCGCGTTCGGGATGGCCGACTTCACCGCGGCGATGATCACGTCACCGACCTCGGCGGTCCGCTTCTGGCTCCGGCCCATGATCCGGATGCACTCGATCGTCTTGGCGCCGGTGTTGTCGGCGACCTTGAGACGTGATGCGACCTGGATCATCCGGCGGCCTCCGCCTCGACGGCGGCGTCAGCGCTCTCCTCGTCGGCCTCGCGGGTCCGGCCCGGGTGGGCGGAGCCGTGGATGGCCTCGCTCGTCGCGGCCTCGTCGACGACGAGGTCGCCCGCCGCTCCGTGCTCGCCGGCGCTGGCCACCACCGAGACGAGGCGCCAGCGCTTCGTCGCCGAGAGCGGCCGTGACTCCTCGATGAGGACGGTGTCGCCGACGTGGGCCTCGTTCGCCTCGTCATGGACCTTGAACTTCGTCGTCAAGCGGATGACCCGCTTGTAAAGACGGTGGCGAGCCAGCCGCTCGACGGCGACGACGATGGTCTTGTCCATCTTGTCGCTGACGACGCGGCCGACCTTCGTCTTCCGCTTGCCCTTCACTGATGTCGCTCCTGTCATCGCGTGATCTCCCTCACGCCGTCTTCGCGGTCGCGCTCTCGCGCTCTCGCTTGACGGTCAGGATCCGCGCGATCGTCCGCCGGGTCTGGGGGATGCTGCTGTAGTCCTTGAGCTGGCGGGTCGAGAGGGCGAACCTCGCGGCCCAGAGCTCCTGCTTGGCCTCACCGAGTGCGGTCTCGAGCTCGGCATCCGTCATGGCCCGGACCTTATCGATGTCCATCCGAGGCCTCCTTGTGGCCCTCGCGGTAGACGACCCGGGTCTCGACCGGCAGCTTGTGGCTGGCGAGACGCATCGCCTCCTTGGCCGACTCCTCGTCGACACCGGCCATCTCGAACAGGATCCGGCCGGGCTTGACGACCGCGACCCAGTGGTCCGGCGCGCCCTTGCCCGAGCCCATCCGGGTCTCGGCCGGCTTCTTCGTCGCCGGCTTGTCCGGGAAGATCCGGATCCAGATCTTGCCGCCGCGCTTGACCGAGCGGGTCATCGCTCGCCGGGCGGCCTCGATCTGACGGCTCGTGATCCAGGCCGGCTCCATCGTCGCCAGGCCATACTCGCCGAACGCGACGTAGTGGCCGCCCTTGGCCTGCCCGGACATCCGGCCACGCATGACCTTGCGGTGCTTGACCCGCCGGGGCATCAGCATCGTCAGACCCCCTGCCCGACGATCGCCGGCGCGGTCGGACGAGCGGTCCGCTCGATCGGGAAGTCGCCCCGATAGATCCAGACCTTGACGCCGATCCGGCCGTAGGTCGTGTGGGCATGGACCTGGCCGTAGCTGATGTCCGCGCGGAGCGTGCCGAGCGGGATGCGGCCTTCCTTGTCCCACTCGCGACGACCCATCTCGGAGCCGCCGAGACGACCCTGGATGGAGATCTTGACGCCCTTGGCGCCGGCCTTCATCGACCGCTGGATGGCCTGCTTGAGGGCCTTCTTGTAGGCGATCCGGCGGGTCAGCTGCTGGGCGATGTTGGCGGCGACGAGGACGGCGTCGAGCTCGGGCTGGCGGATCTCCTTGATCTCCAGCTTCACCTTGCGGTTCGAGATCGCGCCGAGCTGCTGGCGCAGCTGCTCGACGTTCGCGCCGCCCTTGCCGATCACGATCCCGGGCTTGGCCGTGTGGACCGTGACGGTCACATGGTTGATGCCTCGCTCGATCTCGACGCCGCTGACGCTCGCGTTGGCGAGGCGGCGCTCGATGAGCCGACGGATGGCGATGTCCTCCTTGAGGAGGTCGGTGTATTCCTTGTCCGCATACCACTTCGCGGTCCAGGTGCGGGTGTACCCGAGCCGGAAGCCGTACGGATGGACCTTGTGACCCATCGGTCAGTCCTCCCGGTCCCCGACGACGACAGTGATGTGCGTCATCGGCTTGTGGATCGGGAACGCCCGACCCTGGGCGCGGGGCCGCCAGCGCTTGATCGTCGGGCCCTCGTTGGCGATGGCCTCGACGACGAAGAGCTCGTCGGCCGACAGCGCGTGATTGTTCTCGGCATTCGCGGTGGCGCTCTGGAGGACCCGGGCGACGTCGCGAGCGGCGTGCTGGGGCATGAACCGGAGCAGGGCGCTGGCCTCCTCGACCGGCTTGCCCTTGATCGCCGCCGTCACGAGACGGGTCTTGCGGGTCGAGCCGCGGAGGTACTTGGCGGTGGCGGAGACGCGCACGCTTCCGCTCCCCTACTTGCTCGCGGTCGAGCGGTCGGTGTGCCGGCCGTGCCCGCGATACGTGCGGGTCGGAGCGAACTCACCGAGCCGATGACCGACCATGTTCTCGGTCACGTAGACCGGGACGTGCTTGCGGCCGTTGTAGACGGCGATCGTGTGACCGATGAAGTCGGGGAAGATGACCGACGCCCGCGACCAGGTCCGGACGACCTTGCGCTCGGTGCGCTTGTTCATCTCCTGGACGCGGCCGAGGAGCCGCGCCTCGACGTACGGTCCCTTCTTGACCGAACGCGACATGTGCTCGTCTCCTGCTTACTTGCGGTGCCGCGACCGGACGATCAGCCGGTCGGTGGTCTGGTTGCGTCGGGTGCGGTAGCCCATCGCGGGCTTGCCCCATGGGGTCTTGGGCGGCATGCCGGTCGGCGACTTGCCCTCGCCACCACCGTGCGGGTGGTCGCGCGGCGTCATCGCGACGCCCCGGGTCTCCGGGCGGCGGCCCAGGTGGCGGGCCCGGCCGGCCTTGCCCAGGCTCTGGTTCTCGTGATCGAGGTTGCTGACCTGGCCGACCGTCGCCATGCAGCGGACGCTGACCCGGCGGACCTCGCCGGACGGCAGCCGGATCTGGGCCCAATCGCCCTCCTTGGCGAGCAGCTGGGCGGCGGTGCCGGCCGACCGGACGATCTGGCCGCCCTTGCCGGGCACGAGCTCGATGTTGTGGATCGTCGTGCCGAGCGGGACGTTCGAGATCGGCAGGGCGTTGCCGACCCGGGCCTCGGCTTCCGGCCCGGAGATGATGACGTCGCCGACCTTCAGGCCGTGCGGCAGGAGCATGTAGCGCTTCTCGCCGTCGCGGTAGTGGAGCAGGCCGATCCGGGCGGAGCGGTTGGGGTCGTACTCGATCGTCGCCAGGCGCGCCGGGATGCCGGGCTTGTCGCGCTTGAAGTCGATCCGGCGGTAGTGCTGCTTCTGGCCGCCGCCGCGGTGGCGGACCGTGATCCGGCCGTCGTTGTTCCGGCCGGAATCGCGCTTCTGCGGCTCCAGCAGCGGCTTGTACGGCTCCTTCGTCGTGATCTCGGCGAAGGTCGAGCGGGTCATGAATCGCCGACCCGGGGAGGTCGGCTTGTAGTCACGCAACGGCATGTCAGACGCCCTCGAAGAACTCGATCTTCTGGCCCGGGGCCAGCGTCACGATGGCCTTACGCCAGGCGGTCGTGTGCCCCACGACGCGGCCCCGACGGGTCCCGCGACCCTTCTCCTTGGCCTTCGTCGTCAGGACGTTGACCGAGACGACCGTGACCTTCTCCTTCTGATAGAGGGTCTCGATGGCCGCCTTGATCTGGATCTTGTTCGCCTCGGGATGGACGGCGAAGGTGTACTTGCCGCGGTTGGCCTCGTCGATCGACTTCTCGCTGATGACGGGTCGAAGGATGATCTCGGGAGCGGTCAGGGTGCTCACGCGTACACCTCCGCCATCCGGGCCAGAGCCGGCTGCTCGATCAGGACCAGGTCGGCCCGGAGCAGGTCGACGACATTGAGCGAGTCGGCCAGCAGGATGTCGACCCGCGGCAGGTTGCGCGCCGACAGCTCGAGCGCCTCGTCGCGCCCCGAGGCGACCAGCAGGACGCGCCGGCCGTGGCCGTCGCCGCCACCGAGGGCCGCGACCGAGGCCACCAGGTCGCGGGTCTTCACGGCGTCGGGACCAAGGTCGTCGACGACCTTGATCGCGCCGTCGTTGAGCTTGGCGGTCAGGGCGCCGCGAAGGGCCAGGCGCTTCATCTTCCGGGGCAGCCGCTGCTCGTACGAGCGCGGATGCGGCCCGAAGACCACGCCGCCACCGGCGTAGTGGGGAGCGCTCTTGGAGCCTTGACGAGCGCGGCCGGTGCCCTTCTGGCGATACGGCTTCTTGCCGCCGCCGCGGACCTCGCCGCGGGTCTTGGTGTCGTGGGTGCCGAGTCGTCGACCGGCCAGCTGGGCCGTCACGACCTGGTGGAGGACGGCGGCATTGACCGGCGCGGCGAACAGGTCGTCGGGCAGCTCGACGCTGCCGACGGACGCGCCCGCGCGGTCGTACAGGGTCGTCTCAGGCATGCTCAGGCCTTCCTCACCAGGACGAGCGAGCCGCGCGCTCCGGGGACCGAGCCCCGGATCAGCAGGAGGTTGCGTTCCTGGTCCGCGCGGACGACGGACAGCTTCTTCACGGTGACCCGCTCATCGCCCATGTGGCCGCCCATCCGGAGGCCCTTGTAGACGCGGCCCGGAGTCGTCCCGGGTCCGATCGAGCCGGGCTTGCGGTAGTTGTCCGAGCCGTGGGTCTTGGGGCCGCGCTGGAAGTGGTGGCGCTTGACGGTCCCGGCGAAGCCGCGGCCCTTCGACGTGCCGGTCACATGGACGATCTCGCCGGCCTCGAAGAGGTCGACGCTGAGCTGCTGGCCGACCTCGAAGTCGTCGACGCTCTCGACCCGGAACTCGCGGACGGTCGCGGGCAGGCCCGCGGGCGACTTCGGGAGAGCGGCGAACTGGCCTGTCTCGGGCTTGGTCAGACGCTTGCTCGGGTCGGTCCCGAGCTGGACGGCCGTGTAGCCGTCGCGCTCGGTCGTCCGGAGGCGGGTGACGGTGTTGGGCTCGATCTCCAGGACGCTGACCGGGATCATCGTCCCGTCGGCCTGGAAGACCTGGGTCATCCCGACCTTGCGGCCGATCAATCCGATGCTCATCTGACGATGTCCTTCAGCACACGCTCAGACGGACACCCATGAGGCACACGGCCAGGCGCGCCAAGCGCAAGGCGCCCGCGAGCACGCGAACGAGCGCACTCAGACGTGCGTGAGTGAGCGAGCGGAGCGGGCAACGCGGCGATGGGCCGCATGGTCGTGTGCTTCATCACATCTTGATCTCGATGTCGACGCCAGCGGCAAGGCTGAGTCGCATCAGGGCATCGATCGTCTTCGAGGACGGGTCGATGATGTCGACGAGCCGCTTGTGGGTCCGGATCTCGAACTGCTCGCGGCTGTCCTTGTCGATGAACGGCGAGCGGATGACCGTGAACTTCTCGATCCGCGTCGGCAGCGGGACCGGTCCGACGACGTCGGCGCCGGTCCGCTGGGCGGTCTCGACGATCTGGGCCGCCGACTGATCGAGCAGTCGGTGGTCGTAGGCCTTGAGGCGGATCCGGATCCGCTGCTTCGCCATCGCTCGGCTACTCGAGGATGCTCGGTGATCGCGCCGGCACCGACGGTCCGGCCACCCTCCCGGATGGCGAACCGCTGGCCGGTCTCGAGGGCGATCGGGGTGATGAGCTCGACGGTCATCTCGACGTTGTCACCGGGCATGATCATCTCGGCCCCGTCGGGCAGCCCGATGGCTCCGGTGACATCGGTCGTGCGGAGGTAGAACTGGGGCCGATAGCCGTTGTAGAAGGGGGTATGCCTCCCGCCCTCCTCCTTGGTCAGGACGTAGACCTGCGCCGTGAACTTGGTGTGCGGGGTGACCGAGCCGGCCTTGGCCAGGACCTGGCCGCGCTCGATCTCGTCGCGCTCGATGCCCCGCAGCAGACAGCCGACGTTGTCGCCGGCCTGGCCCGAGTCGAGCAGCTTCTTGAACATCTCGACGCCGGTGACGACGACCTTGCGGGTGGCCTTGACCCCGACCAGCTCGACCTCGTCGCCGACCTTGACGATGCCGCGCTCGATGCGGCCCGTCGCGACGGTCCCCCGGCCCTTGATGCCGAAGACATCCTCGACCGGCATGAGGAACGGCCGATCGACCGGTCGCTCGGGCGTCGGGATGTAGCTGTCGACCGCATCCATCAGCTCCTGGATCGGGCGCGTAGGCCGGGTCGGACGGGTCGTCGGGGGCCTCGAGGGCCTTGAGCGCGCTGCCCCGGATGACCGGGATGTCGTCGCCCGGGAAGTTGTTCTTGGTGAGCAGCTCGCGGACCTCGAGCTCGACGAGGTCGAGCAGCTCGGGGTCGTCGACCATGTCGACCTTGTTGAGGAACACGACGATGTAGGGGACCTCGACCTGGCGGGCCAGCAGGATGTGCTCGCGGGTCTGGGGCATCGGGCCATCGGTCGCGGCGACCACCAGGATGGCGCCGTCCATCTGGGCCGCTCCGGTGATCATGTTCTTGATGTAGTCGGCGTGACCCGGGCAGTCGACGTGGGCGTAGTGGCGGGCGGCGGTCTCGTACTCGACGTGGGCGATGGCGATGGTGATGCCCCGCTCGCGCTCTTCTGGGCGCGTTGTCGATCGTGTCGAAGGCCCGGTACTCGGCCTCGCCCTTCAGGGCCAGGTACTTCGTGATCGCCGCGGTCAGACTCGTCTTGCCGTGGTCGATGTGGCCGATCGTGCCGACGTTGACGTGCGGCTTGGTGCGCTCGAACTTCTTCTTGGCCATCTCGTCTGCGGCTCCTGCTCTCCTGTCGGTCGGCGCGCGACCGGTGCTTGGATCTTCTAGACCTTGCTCTTGGCGACGAGCTCCGACGCGATGCTCGCGGGGACCTCGGCGTAGTGGGACAGCTCCATCGAATAGCTCGCCCGACCCTGGGTCATCGACCGCAGGTCGGTGGCGTAGCCGAACATCTCGGCCAGCGGGACGAACGCCCGGACGACCTGGGTCGAGCCGCGCGAGTCCATGCCCTCGATCTGGCCGCGGCGGCTGTTCAGGTCGCCGATCACGTCGCCCATGAACTCCTCGGGCATCGTCACCTCGACCCGCATCATCGGCTCGAGGACGGCCGGGTCGGCCTTGTGGACCGCGTCCTTCACCGCCATCGAGGCAGCGATCTTGAAGGCCATCTCGGAGCTGTCGACCTCGTGGTACGAGCCGTCGTGGACGGTGGCCCGGACGTCGACCATCGGGTAGCCGGCGTAGATGCCGGTCGTGAGGGCTTCGCGGATGCCGTGGTCGATCGCGCGCATGTACTCGCGCGGGATCGTGCCACCGACGATCTTGTCGACGAACTCGTAGCCGGCGCCCTTCTCGGTCGGCTCGAGGGTCAGGATGACGTGGCCGTACTGGCCCTTGCCACCGGTCTGGCGGACGAACCGGCCGTTGCCCTCGGCGGTCCGGCGGATCGTCTCGCGGTAGGACACCTGGGGCTTGCCGATGTTCGCGGCGACCTTGAACTCGCGGACCATCCGGTCGACGAGGACGTCGAGATGGAGCTCGCCCATCCCGGCGATCCGGGTCTGGCCGCTCTCCTCGTCGGTATGGACCCGGAAGGTCGGATCCTCCTCGGCCAGGCGCTGCAGGGCGATCGCCATCTTGTCCTGGTCGGCCTTCGTCTTGGGCTCGATGGCGACCTCGATGACCGGCTCGGGGAAGGTGATCGATTCGAGGATGACCGGATGATCCGGCTCGGTCAGGGTGTCGCCGGTGAAGGTGTCCTTCAGGCCGACCGCGGCGGCGATGTCGCCGGCGTAGACCTGGTCGATCTCTTCGCGGTGGTTGGCGTGCATCTGGAGGATGCGGCCGATCCGCTCCTTCTTGCCCTTCGTCGCGTTGAGGACGTAGGAGCCCGACTTCAGCGTGCCCGAGTAGACCCGGAAGAAGGCCAGCTTGCCGACGAACGGGTCCGCGGCGATCTTGAATGCCAAGGCGCTGAACGGCTCGCTGTCGTCGACGGTCCGGAGGACCTCGACATGGGTGCGCGGGTTCTCGCCGATGACCGGCGGGACGTCGAGCGGGCTGGGCAGGTAATCGACGACAGCGTCGAGCATCGGCTGGATGCCCTTGTTCTTCAGGGCCGAGCCGCACAGCACCGGGACGATCCGGTACTGGAGGGTGCCGAGCCGGATGCCGTGCTTGAGCTCGGCGATCGTCAGCTCCTCGCCCTCGAGGAACTTGTGGGTCAGCTCGTCATCGACCTCGGCGACGGCCTCGACGAGGGCCTCGCGATGCTTGGCCGCCTCGGCGACGAGCTCGGCCGGGATGTCGGTGACATCGATCTGAGAGCCCAGGTCGTCGCGATACAGGATCGCCTTCATCTCGACCAGGTCGATGACCCCGCGGAAGGTGTCCTCGATCCCGATCGGCAGCTGGATCGGGACCGGCCTGACCCCGAGCCGCTCACGGATCATGTCGACGTTGCGCCAGAAGTCGGCGCCGGTCCGGTCGAGCTTGTTGATGAAGCAGATCCGCGGGACCTGGTAGCGGTCGGCCTGGCGCCAGACCGTCTCGGACTGGGGCTCGACACCGGCGACGCCATCGAAGACGACGACCGCGCCGTCCAGGACGCGGAGGCTCCGCTCGACCTCGACCGTGAAGTCCACGTGCCCGGGCGTATCGATGATGTTGATGCGATGGTCGTTCCAGAAGCAGGTCGTCGCCGCGGCGGTGATGGTGATGCCGCGCTCCTGCTCCTGGGGCATCCAGTCCATGGTGGCGGCGCCCTCATGGACCTCGCCGAGCTTGTAGATCTTCTTGGTGTAGAAGAGGATCCGCTCGGTGACGGTGGTCTTGCCCGCGTCGATATGGGCGATGATGCCGATGTTCCGCGTCCGCCCGAGCGGGACTTCCCGTGTCACGTCCTCTGCCCTACTACCACTTGAAGTGACTGAAGGCCTTGTTGGCATCAGCCATCTTGTGCGTGTCCTCGCGCCGCTTGACCGCGGCGCCGAGGCCGTTCATCGCGTCGACGAATTCGGCGGCCAGCTTCTCGCCCATGCTCTTGCCGCTTCGCTTGCGGGCGGCCTGGACGAGCCACCGGACGCCGAGCGAGAGGCGGCGATCGCCCCGGATCTCGACCGGGACCTGATAGGTCGCGCCACCGACGCGGCGAGGCTTGACCTCGATGATCGGGGTCGCGTTGCGGAGGGCCGTCTCGAGGACCTCCAGGCCGGGCCGGTGGGCCTGGGCCTCGGCACGGGCGAGCGCCTCGCGAAGGATCCGGTCGGCCAGATGCTTCTTGCCGTCGGTCATGAGCTTGGCGGTGAACCGGGCTGTCGTCCGGTTCGCCGGAGTCGTCTCGTACTTCGTCTTGCGGGGGATGCTCTGGCGGCGCGGCATCAGACTACCTGGCCCCCGGCTTCGCGGCGGCCTTGGCGCCGTACTTGCTGCGACCCTGCTTGCGGTCACGCACGCCGGCGGCGTCGAGGGTGCCGCGGATGATGTGGTACTTGACCGACGGGAGGTCCTTGACCCGGCCGCCGCGCACGAGCACCACCGAGTGCTCCTGGAGGTTGTGGCCGATGCCCGGGATGTAGGCCGTGACCTCCATCTGATTGGTCAGCCGGACACGGGCGATCTTCCGGAGCGCCGAGTTCGGCTTCTTCGGCGTCATCGTGCGCACCTGAAGGCAGACGCCGCGCTTCTGCGGGGCGCCGGGGATCGGCACCTGGCGTTGCTTCAGGCTGTTCCAGTTCTTGCGCATCGCGGGAGCCTTGATCTTCGAGATCTTCGGCTTCCGCCCGTTGCGCACGAGCTGGCTGATGGTCGGCACGGAGACGCGACTCCTCTCACTCGATGTCTGGTGGTGGCGGCGATCCCGGCGAGCCGGACCGTCCGGGGCTGGGGTCGGACCTGGCTGGCATCGCCGTCCGGGTCCCGTCGCGCGCGCACGCGCGAAGGCCCGGTCGAGGCCACGAGCGCGGAGTGTAGCAGCGGCCCGGAACGAGTGTCAAACGACCTCGGACCGGGCCACGGCTCGGGGATCAGCCCTCGTCGGACTCCTCGGCGACACCCCCGAGGGCCTCGACGAGGGCCTCGTCGGAGGCCTCCGCATCGGCCGCGGCGCCATCCCCCGCCAGGAACGGATTGAAGTCCCCCGGATCGTCCTCGGCCGCGGCGGCGAGCAGCGAGGCGGCCAGACCGGCCGTCTCCTCGTCGTTCGACCGGGCACCGCCGGATTCGAGGAACGGGTTGTACTCGGCCTCGCCGAGGCCCTCGAGGGCCTCGCCGGCGAGCGCCTCGAGGGCGGCCCGGCGCTTGCGCTCGTTGGCGGCGAGGACGTTCTGCGGCGCGCCCGTCCCGGCCGGGATGAGCTTGCCGATGATGACGTTCTCCTTGAGACCGATCAGGTGGTCCTTGGCGCCGTTGATGGCAGCCTCGGTGAGGACCCGGGTCGTCTCCTGGAAGGACGCGGCGGCGAGGAAGCTCGAGGTGTTCAGCGACGCCTTGGTCACGCCGAGCAGGACCGTCTGGGCCGTCGCCGGCTCGCCGCCCTCGGCCAGGACGCGATTGTTCGCCTCCTCGAAGTCGAGCCGATCGATCAGCTCGGTCGGGAGCAGCTCGGTGTCACCCGGCTGATCGATCCGGACCTTCCGGAGCATCTGCCGGACGATGATCTCGATGTGCTTGTCGTTGATCGTGACGCCCTGGCTCCGGTAGACCTTCTGGACCTCCTTGACGAGGTACCGCTGGACGGAGTCGCGACCACGCGTCTCGAGATACTCCTGCGGGTTGATCGGGCCGTCGGTGATCGCGTCACCGGCGCGGATCTCCTGGCCGTTGTCGACCAGGAGCTTCGCGTTGTGGGGGATGACGTACTCGCGCTCGACCACGTCCTCGGCCCGGACGACGAGCCCGTCATCGGACTTCGCGAGGAAGCCCTTGACCGGGGACAGGATGTCGGGCAGGTCCTCGCCGCGGCCGATGACCTGGTTCGCCTCGACCCCGTCGCCGGGTGCGACGAGGAGCTCGACGCCGTTCGGCACGACGACGGCCGAGTCGAACTGCTCGCGGCTCGTGACCTTCACCTTCCGGCCAGCCTCGGTCGTGATGACCTCGACGACGCCGTCGATGTGGCTCATCTCGGCCTTGCCCTTGGGGATGCGGGCCTCGAAGAGCTCCTCGACGCGAGGAAGGCCGGCGGTGATGTCGAGTCCGGCGACGCCGCCGGTGTGGAATGTCCGCATCGTCAGCTGGGTGCCGGGCTCGCCGATCGACTGCGCCGCGATGATCCCGACCGCCTCACCGATGCCGACGAGGTCGCCGGTCGCAAGGTTCCGGCCGTAGCACAGCCGGCACACGCCGTGGCGGGCTTCGCAGGTGAGCGGTGACCGGACGAGGACCTCATCGACACCGGCCGCGTCGATCGCCCGGGCGACCTCCTCGGTGATCTCGACGTTGCGGTCCACGAGGAGCACCGGATCGGCGCCCTTCTTCGTCGTGGCCGATCGGATCCGGGAGCGGAGCCGCCGAGAAGCGCCCGACGAGACGGCGCTGGAAGGCGTCCTTCTCATCGGCCGACTCGGACCGGATGATCCAGCTCCCCTCCTCCGTCCCGCAGTCCTCCTCGCGGGTGATGACGTCCTGGGCGACGTCGACGAGCCGGCGGGTCAGATAGCCGGAGTCGGCCGTCCGGAGCGCCGTGTCGGCGAGACCCTTGCGGGCGCCGTGGGTGCTGATGAAGTACTCGAGGACGGTCATCCCCTCGCGGAACGAGCTCCGGACCGGGACGTCGATGATCCGGCCCGACGGATCGGCCATCAGGCCGCGCATCGCGCCGAGCTGACCGATGTTGCCCTTGTTTCCGCGGGCCCCCGACTCGGTCATCATCCGGATCGAGTTGTCGTCCGGCAGGCCGGCCATCATCGAATCGGAGATGTCCTTCGTCGTCCGCTGCCACAGCTCGACGACCTGCTCGTAGCGCTCGTCGTCGGTGATGAGGCCGCGCTGGAACTGCTTGTCGATGTCGCCGATCGCCTTGTCGGCGTCGCCGAGCCGACGACCCTTGTCGGCCGGCACGACGATGTCCCACAGGCCGATCGTCAGACCGCCTCGGGTCGCGTAGTCGAAGCCGATCGACTTGATGCCGTCGACCAGGTGGGCCGTCTCGATCGGCCCGAGGAGGCGATAGCAGTCGTCGACGAGCCGCTTGAGCTTGCCCCGGTCCATGATCTCGTCGGAGTAGCGGAGCGGGTCGGGCAGGATCTGGTTGAACAGGACCCGGCCGACCGTCGTCAGGCGGCGCTCTTCGACGAGCGACTCGGTCGCGAGGTCCCAGGAGCGGACGCCCACGTCGATCGGGTCGTGGAGCGCGATGTCCTTGAGCTGGTGAGCCAGGATCGCCTCGGCCTCGTCGACGAAGTGCCGCTTCCGGGCGTTCGGCGTGACGGCCGCATCCTGCTGGTCCATCGTCAGGTAGTAGCAGCCGAGGACCATGTCCTGGGTCGGCGCCACGACCGGGCTGCCATCGGCCGGCGAGAGCAGGTTCGCGGTCGAAAGCATCATCGTCCGCGCCTCTTCCTGGGCGGCCGTCGAGAGCGGCACGTGGACCGCCATCTGGTCGCCGTCGAAGTCGGCGTTGAAGGCCGTGCAGACGAGCGGATGGATCTGGATCGCGGAGCCCTCGACCAGGACCGGCATGAACGCCTGGATGCCGAGGCGGTGGAGCGTCGGGGCGCGGTTCAGGAGGACCGGGTGGTCCTTGATGACCTCTTCGAGGACGTCCCAGACCTCGGGCCGGACGCGCTCGACGATGCGCTTGGCGCTCTTGATGTTGTGGGCGAAGCCCTTCTCGACGAGCTGCCGCATGACGAACGGCTTGAACAGCTCGAGGGCCATCTTCTTCGGCAGCCCGCACTGGTGGAGCCGAAGCTCCGGACCGACGACGATGACCGAGCGGCCCGAGTAGTCGACCCGCTTGCCGAGGAGGTTCTGGCGGAACCGGCCCTGCTTGCCCTTGAGCATGTCCGACAGGCTCTTGAGGCGGTGGTTGCCGGTGCCCGCGATCGCCCGACCCCGGCGGCCGTTGTCGATCAGGGCGTCGCAGGCCTCCTGGAGCATCCGCTTCTCGTTGCGGATGATGATCTCTGGCGCACCGAGCTCGAGGAGTCGCTTGAGCCGGTTGTTGCGGTTGATGACGCGGCGGTACAGGTCGTTCAGGTCGGACGTCGCGAAGCGACCGCCGTCGAGCTGGACCATCGGCCGCAGGTCCGGCGGGATGACCGGCAGGACCGACATGATCATCCATTCCGGGCGGGTCCCGGAGCGGCGGAAGGCCTCGATGAGGCGGAGCCGCTTGATCGCCTTCTTGCGCCGCTGGCCCGAGGTCGTGCGGACCTCGACGTGGAGCTGTCGGGCGAGGGTCTCCAGGTCCATCCGGCCGATGATGTCGCGGACGGCCTCGGCGCCCATGCCGGCCCAGAAGATCCGACCGGCGCGCGCGCCGGCGCCGTACTTCTCGTCGAGCAGCCGGAACTCGCCCTCACCGAGGGTCAGGAGCGACTTGAGCCCGTCGATCTCGTCGCGCTGGCGGCGGATGTCGTCCTTCAGGCCCTGGGCCGCATCGGACAGCTTGGCCCGCTCGTGCTCGAGGGTCTCCTCCATGCTCGCGCGGAGCTCGGCGATCCGGGCGTCGACGGCCTTGGCCTCGTCCGCCTCGCGCCCCTGGAGCTCGGTGTTGACCCGCTCGGTCTCGGCCGCGGCGATCTTGCGCAGCTTGGCCGTGGCCTCCTTGCCGGCCTTGCCGCCGGCGGCCACGACGACCTCGCCGGTCGGCTCGAAGGCGATCGTCTCCTCGGCCGGGCCCGCGAGCGCAGCCAGGCGCTCCTCGACGGCCTTCGCCGCGGCGACGATCTCCTCGGTCCGGCTGGCGCGCTGGGTCTCGAGCTCGGCCTTCGTCGTCTCGAGGTTCGCGAGCAGCTCGTCCTTCGTCCGGTTCAGGTCGGCCCGCAGCTCATCCTCGAGCTTGGCGAGCTCCTCGCCGGCCTTGCCGCCCCGACCGGAGGCCTCATCCTCCAGGGTCGCGAGAGCCCGCTTGCGGGCCTCGTCGTCGACGTGGGTGACGATGTACAGGGCGAAGTACAGGATCCGCTCAAGGTTCCGGGGGCTGATGTCGAGGAGGATCCCGAGCCGGCTCGGCGTGCCCTTGAAGTACCAGATATGGCTGACCGGGCTGGCCAGCTGGATGTGGCCCATCCGCTCTCGGCGGACCTTGCTGCGGGTGACCTCGACGCCGCACTTGTCGCAGATGATGCCCTTGTAGCGGATGCGCTTGTACTTGCCGCAGTAGCACTCCCAGTCCTTCGTGGGACCGAAGATGCGCTCGTCGAACAGCCCGTCCTTCTCCGGCTTGAGGGTCCGGTAGTTGATCGTCTCGGGCTTGGTGACCTCGCCCTTCGACCACTCCCGGATCTGGTCCGGGCTGGCGAGCGAGATGCGGATCGCGCTGAAATTATTGACCTCGAGCATGGGTCTCCTCCGCGCCGTCGCCTGGCTCGGCGGCGCGATGCGGTGCGGGTGCGGCGGGGACCGGACCGGCCGGGATCCGGTCCCGCAGGGGGGCGTTCAGGATGGCGATGTCAGTCCTCGAACCCGGCGAGGTTGATCCCGCCGAGGTCGGGGAGGAGGTAGCCGGAGGCGTCGTCCTCCGCGAGCGGGATCTCCTCGTCGTTCGGATCGAGGATCTCGGCGTTGAGGCCGAGGCTCCGGAGCTCCTTGATGAGGACCTTGAACGACTCGGGGACGCGTGGGCGGCTGGATCTCCTCACCCTTGACGATGGCCTCGTACGTCTGGACACGACCCAGGACGTCGTCGGACTTCACGGTGAGGAGCTCCTGGAGGATGTTCGCGGCGCCGTACGCCTCGAGCGCCCAGACCTCCATCTCGCCGAACCGCTGGCCGCCGAACTGGGCCTTGCCACCGAGCGGCTGCTGGGTGATCAGGCTGTACGGGCCGGTCGAGCGGGCGTGGATCTTGTCCTCGACGAGGTGGTGGAGCTTGAGCATGTAGATGTAGCCGACGGTGATCGGGCGATCGAACGGCTCGCCGGTGCGGCCATCGTGGAGGGCGATCTTGCCGTCCTCGGGCAGGCCGGCCTCGATGAGCTCGGTCCGGATCTGGGACTCGGTCGCGCCGTCGAAGACGGCCGTCGCGGCGGTCTCGCCCTTCTGGTGGAGGGCCCAGCCGAGGTGGGTCTCGAGGATCTGGCCGATGTTCATCCGCGACGGTACGCCGAGCGGGTTGAGGATGATGTCGACCGGCGTGCCATCCGGGAGGAACGGCATGTCCTCCTGGGGCAGGATCTTGGCGATGACGCCCTTGTTGCCGTGTCGGCCGGCCATCTTGTCGCCGACCGATTTCGGCCTCGGATCGTCGTTTTTGGAGGCGAAGATCGCCTTTTCGTCCCACTGGCGTTGCCAGCGCGGTTCGGATTTGCGGGCGTTGTAGCGTTCGGAGGTCATGGAATTGCTGGGCTTTTTTTGGAGTTCTAAGTCCCGGTCAAAAGACGGCGGACTAGGCCACAAAAGCGGCTGCGGGGTCAACGGGTTGGCGGCACGGCAAACCTTCCCGAAAGGCCGGCCTTGGACCCCGGTTTTTGCAGGAAAACCGCGGCTTTTCAAACGAAGCACCCCAGCATTCAATTACCATTGAGGGCCATTTAACGTTTCAGTGGGAGGTTGCCCGTAGAAAACAAAGAAAAAGAACTCACCTCCCCGGCACCGGAGATCATCCCAATCGTGACCGAGACCGCGCTCGACGAGGTCGATTTCGAGTACGCGACGTCTGTCGCGGAAAAGGCCTTTCGTTCGATGGCGCAGCACTGCGTGCCACCGACGCCGAACAACTTTCATGTCTGGTTCAAATATTCGCTCGATACGTCGGTCGAACTCAAGCGTGCGATCGATATCCTGATCGGTAACAAGCGGAAGTTCGACGTCCAGACAAACCACGACCTGTTCGCGACCTATGCCGGATCGCAAGGTGTGGCCGATTTCACCGTCAGCGAGGTCTCGAATCACCTTCATTCGGTGATGGCGTCGGCCAAGCAATTCCTCACCACGGCCATTGCCGACAACCGTTCGCAAATGCAGGCGATCAGCGAAGTCGCGGACCAGAACGAGGCTGGTGTCGATCCGAAATTGCTGGTCGAGAGCCTGGTGAAGGAACTAGCCGAAGCCACCACGCGGGCGACCAGGCTGGAAGCGAACTTCGTCGAAAAAACCCGCGAGCTCGATACGATCCGCGATTTGCTGAACAAATCCGAGGAACGAGCCAAGACCGATTTGCTCACGGGATTGCCGAACCGCCGGGCCCTCGAAGAGTTTTTCCGTACCGCCCAGATCGCGGCGATGGAAAGTGACGAGCCGCTCAGCGTGCTTTTGATCGACATCGACCATTTCAAGAACTTCAACGACAATTTTGGCCACGGCGTCGGCGATCAGGTGCTTCGTCTGGTAGCGAAGGTGTTGCGGGAACTGGTACGCGAAATCGATCTGCCGGCCCGATATGGCGGCGAGGAGATGATCGCCGTGCTTCCTCGGCGCGGATCTCGACGCTTGCAGCGTGGTTGCCGAGCGTGTTCGCCGAACCATCGAGGAATGCCAGATTCACCCGCCGCTCGACCGGCGAAGCGCTTCCGGGCATCACGGTGTCGGTCGGCGTCGGGCAGTTTCAGTCTGGGGAGTTGATGGCGGAGCTGGTCGATCGTTGTGACCGCGCGCTCTATCGGCCAAGCGATCCGGCCGCAACCGGGTCATCACCGAAGTTGAACTCGATCGCGAGCGGGCCGCGAGTTGAAACCGCGGTCTCGAGCGAAGCGGATTTCGGATCATGCTTTAGCTCGCCAGCGCAATCCCGGCTTCGTCCACCAGCTTCACAAAGCCATGCTCGACCACGGTGTTGCGGCCGCGGTGTTTGGCGGCATAGAGGGCGGCGTCCGCGGCCTCGATCAGGTCGCCCGGGCGCTGCGGTCGCTCGGCAGCGTAGCAGGCGACGCCGACGCTGACGGTGACGTAAAGATGGCTCCTGGTCGCGGTGCGGCACCGCCAGGTCCAGACTGCGGCGCGCACCATTTCGCCGATCTCGCAGCGCGCGGCCGCGCCGACGTTCGGCAGCAACAGACAAAATTCCTCGCCGCCATAGCGGCCGGCAAAGCCCATGGTATCGGCGGCGATGCCGGACAGCGTTTCGCCGATCCGGCTGAGGCAGGCGTCGCCTTCCGGGTGGCCATAGGTGTCGTTGTAGAGCTTGAAATGATCGACGTCGATCATCAAGAGCGAAAGCTCGCTGTCATATTGCTGCGACCTCATCCATTCGAAATCGAGCCGGCTCTGGAAGCCGCGCCGGTTGGCGAGGCCCGACAACATGTCGATCGAGGCCATCACGGTAAGCCGGTCGTTGGTGGCGACGAGTTCGCGCTCGCGCTGGCTGAGCTGGGCCGCCATCGCGTTGAAGGCGCGCGCCAGCGGCACGAACTCCGCCGGCAGGCGGCTGCGCTCCGACGCGCGCCGACGCGTCACCCTCGCCGAAGCGCTTCGCCATCGCCGCCATCATGCTTGATCGGGTTGATGATGAGCTTTTCCGCGGCGATCAGCGCGCCAAGCAGCACAAACAGGCAGACGAAGCCGAGCTGAAGATAGGCGGTTCGGATATCGCGGTCGATCGCCGCCGTGACCTTGGCTTCGTCGATGCTGACGATCAGCGCGCGACTGCGTGCCGGCGATGCGCGCAAAGCTGAGGTGCGTCTCGAGCCGTCGGTGGCGTTAAATGAAAGCGAGCCGTCGGCGTTTCGGAACTGAGCGCCTTGTCGGCGATGGCCGCCAGCAGCGGCACGCTGTCCAGCGACCGGCCGATCATGCTGGCCTGATCGGCGGGTGCCGCCATCACAGTGCCGTTACTGTCGACCAGCGGCGCCGAAATGCCGGGCCGTCCGCCGAGATTGCTCATGATCTTCGACATCCAGTCGATATTGATGCCGGCGACACCACGGCATCTTCAGTCCCGATTGATCGCGGATACAGGATAGGCGGCCATCATGATCGGCCGGTTGTTCGATTCCGCGGACAGATAGTCGCTGAATACAAAATCGCCGCTCGCGCTGCGCCTTCCTGAAATATTCGCGGTCGCCGAGCTGCAGGCCGACAAATATGTTGTTGGTCGAGCACTGTACCCGTCCGTCCCCGCCGACGAACATGATGGTGCGGATCCAGGGCAGATTGGTCGGCAGGCTGGCGCGCAGGATCTCGCAACTGCGTGCGACGCCGCCCGGAGGCGCGGATATAGGCCGCCGATTTCAGCATCGTCTCGACCGAGGAAATCACCTCGCGCTGGGTATCGGCGCTATGCTTGGCGAGGTTGGCAAATTCCTCGGTCGCCTGCGCGATCTGCTTGGTGCGGGCACCCTCGAGCGAACGGGCGCGCTCGAGCATCAGGGGCGCGACCAGGATTACCGCCAGCAGCGCAAGCCGCGCGCGGATTCCCAGAAGCTTCTTGAGTTTCGACTCTGTTGCGGCTGAAACTGACGCCAGACATCGTTGATCCCCTACCCCGTGGGCCAAGGTAGCGGGAAGGGTTCAAGAAGCCTTTCTCGAATTGGGTAAAATTCGAGATAACGCCGTAAATCTACGAATGGCCGATGATCATGAGCCGAGAGACAAACACTCTGCTAACCTCGCATTTACCAAGCGGCCTCGCTACGGTGGAGCAGGAGATCGCGCGTGCCTGCAAGGAAGCGCGCCGCGACCGCGCGTCGGTGACGCTGATCGCGGTGTCGAAAACATTCGACGCGGACGCGATTTCGCCGGTGATCGAAAGCCGGACAGCGCGTGTTCGGCGAAAATCGCGTGCAGGAAGCCAAGGCGAAGTGGCCGGAGTTGATGTCGGCTTACCAGGGGATCGCGCTGCATCTGATCGGGCCGCTGCAATCCAACAAGGCAAAGGAGGCCGTGGCGCTGTTCGACGCCATTCATTCGGTCGATCGCCCGAGCATTTGCGAAGCGTTAGCCAAGGAAATCAATCCGCAAAAAGCGGCCGGAACTGTTCGTTCAGCTCAATACCGGCGAGGAACCGCAGAAGGCCGGCGTCGCGCCCGGGAGGCAGACGCCTTCATCGCCAGTTGCCGCGAAAGTATGGCCTGGCGATCTCCGGGCTGATGTGCATCCCGCCGGTCAACGAGGCGCCGGCGCCGCATTTCGCGCTGACCGCAAAGATCGCCGCGCGCAACGGGCTGAAAAATCTGTCGATGGGCATGAGCGCCGATTTCGCGATCGCGATCCAGTTGGGCGCCACGCATGTGCGCGTGGGCTCGGCGATTTTCGGGCATCGGTGAAGGCTTGGGTTCGGTCCCTTTTTCGTCATTACGAGGAGCGTAAGCGACGACGTGCCGCCGTAGCTCAGCGAGCGAAGGCGGAAGCAATCCATTCTTTCTTGCTGTGGCGAGATGGATTGCTTCGCGGAACCTGTCGTCGGGCGCGTGTTCGCACGACCCGGTGGCTCGCAATGACGAAGGAGAGACTAGTCGAACCCAACCGACACTTTGCCGAGCGAGCCGAAATCCGCAGCGAGAAAATCGCCCGATTGTATCGGCAGCGGCGGATGGCAGGTGCCTGTGGTGACAACGCGTCCTGCTTTCAGGGTGATGCCGAGCTGGCGCAATTCATTGGCGAGCCAGGCAGCGCGAGGCGGGGATCGCCAAGCACATTCTTTCCGTGACCGATGAATTGCTGACCGCGCAATGTGATGACCGGCCTTTCCTCGACGAGATCGAGGGCGCGCCAGTCCGAAGCCGCCGGCGGGCCGAGCACGAACAAATGCGCGCAGGCGTTGTCGGCAATGATCTGCGCGGCGCCGGCGCTGACGAAATCGGCAAATCGCGAATCCGGAATCTCGATCGCGGGATGCAGCGTGTCGACCGCATCGAGGACTTGCTGCAGCGTGTAGGGGGCCGATCGCGCCGGCAAATCCTTGCGCATCCGAAAGGCGAATTCCGGTTCGGCAACGCGCATTTCGTTGCCCGCCATGGAAGCCGTGCCGCCATCGGGAATGACAGTCTCGGCCAAAATGCGTCCGGCCATCGGGCCATCGACATTGATGTGCTTTTGCCCGGCCTCGCTGGTGGCTGCGATCTTCCAGCCGAACAGACTTGCCGAGGAATAGCCCTCGATCCCGGCCTGGATCGCATAGCCTTCGACACGGTCGTGCGGCCGTAGCGCAGTTTCGAGGCCGGCGAATTTGGTGCCGGCGCGCCAATGGTCGTGCAGGGTTTTTGACGCAGCCGCGATCTGGTCCTTGTCGAGCATCGCCTTGATCCCCAAAAATACGTCAGCCGATAATGATTTTGGTCTCCGGCCCCAGCCGTCGCAATAATCGCAGCATCGCCGATTTCGTCATCGAGACGCATCCCGCGGTCGGCGGAAAATTGATCGCGCGCCAGATGCAGGAACACCGCGCTGCCGCGTCCTGCGATCCGCGGAGCGTGTTGTGATCGATCTCGACGATGAAGTCGTAGAGGTGATCGTCGCGCGTCAGCCGGTCGCCGGACTGGCCGCGGACCAGCCGGATCGGCTGATTGTAATGGCGGTCGTCCGGATCTTCGCACCAGGCATCTTCGGGACGGATCGGGGCGGATGGGAAGGAGGGTTCGCGGCCGCGGATGGCGGTCGGCCCGCCACCATAATTGCAGGGGCCGGAACGTCCCTTCGGGGGTTCCGCCGTCGCCCTCGCGCTTGTTGGCCAGGATTCCGCCGCGGCCAAGTGCCACCGGCAGGGTCCAGCCGTCGGCGGTCAGCCAGCCCCTGCGGGGATCGCCGGCGGCCCGTTGAACCCGGATCGCCGAAACCGGTCGATCACGCGCAAATTTCTTATAAGTGATTGAAAAATTGGGATTTCCCATCAGAATCGCTCAAATCTCCCGTTGCCTCCCCGGCTGCAATTGTTCTATTTGGCGCCATTACAGGACATTCATCCAAAACTCCCCTGAATTTGGGATACACTGCGGTTCGCCTTGTGAAACTGTAACAATCTCCTACCTGAATACGAATCAGTACCTGATGACTCCCAGGTTCGCCCCCGAGCCGGATTTATCAGCACCAAGACCCGGCTTGAGACGCTTCCGCTTGTGTCTGCCGCCTGCCTCAAGAGGATCGTACCTATGGCCAATGCCCGCAAGATCCTGATCGTGGATGACGATACCGATCTGCGCGATACGCTGGTGGAGCAATTATCGCTGCATGAGGAGTTCGAAGCCTCTGCGGTCGATACCGGCGCCAAGGGCGCCAGCGCCGCCAAAGCCAATTCCCCGGATCTCGTGCTGATGGATGTCGGTCTGCCCGATACCGACGGCCGCGAGGTCGTGCGCAGCCTTACGCAAGGGCGGCTTCAAGGCGCCGATCATCATGCTGACCGGTCACGACACAGATTCGGACACTATTCTCGGGCTCGAATCCGGTGCCAACGATTACGTCGCAAAGCCGTTCCGTTTCGCGGTGCTGCTGGCCCGGATCAGGGCGCAGCTGCGCCAGCACGAGGCCAGCGAGGACGCGGTGTTCTCGGTCGGTCCCTATAGCTTCCGGCCCGGCTCCAAGATGCTGACCGGCGCCAACGCCCGGAAAGTGCGGCTGACCGAGAAGGAAACCGCGATCCTGCGCTTCCTGTACCGGGCCGGCCAGTTGCCGGTGTCGCGCGAGACGCTGCTGCAGGAGGTGTGGGGCTACAATTCTGGCGTCACCACCCATACGCTCGAAACCCATATCTACCGGCTGCGGCAGAAGATCGAAAAAGACGCCGCAAATCCGGAGATCCTGGTGACGGAAGCCGGTGGCTACAAGCTGGTGCCGTGATACGGTTCGCGCCGGCGATTTGTATGATATGCGCATCGGTGACCGGTCGTTATGTCCATCGAAGACGATGTGGCCCTGCTGGAGCGGGTCCCGACCTTGCGTCTGTTGGGCCGCGATGCGTTGCGCATGCTGGCGATCGGCTCGGAGCAGCGCGATGTGGCCCGCGGAGCCGTCCTGTTTCAGCAGGGCGACGATGCCGATTCCGGATTTGTCGTGCAGCGCGGCGCGTTCCGCATCGATGACGGCGCCGGCGCCGAAATCACCGTGGGTCCCGGCGCGCTCCTGGGCGAGCTCGCGCTGGTCGTGCGATGCGGCGGCCGTCGAGCGCGGCCGCGCTGGAACATTCCATGGTCATCCGCATCGCGCGCAGCCTGTTCCAGCGCGTGCTGGAGAGCGACCCCGCCGCAGCGCGGCGGCTGCGTGACGAATTCGTCACCCGCACCAGCCAGATCGCCAGCGACATCCTGATCGCGGGCGGGAAGCTGAGCACGTGAGCTCCGTCGTCCCGGACAACGCGCGTGATGACCGAAGGCTCACACCTCCAGCGTGACCGTGACCGGCACATGGTCGGACGGCCGCTCCCAGCCGCGCGCATCGCGCAAGATCCTGAAATCGCTGACCGCGTCCTTCAGCGCGCGCGAGACCCAGATGTGGTCGAGCCTGCGGCCGCGGTCGCCGACGGTCCAGTCGGCGGCGCGGTAGCTCCACCACGTATAGACCTTCTCGGAAAGCGGAATCCGCTCGCGCGCGACGTCGAGCCATTCGCCTGCGCTGCGCCGCGAGCAGCTTCTCGCATTCGATCGGCGTGTGCGAGACGACTTTCAGAAGCTGCTTGTGCGACCACACGTCGTTCTCATGCGGCGCGACGTTGAGATCGCCGACCAGGATGTGGCGGTCGTCGCCGCGCGGATGCAGCGGCTCGCACGCTCTTCATCTCGTCGAGGAATTTCAGCTTGTGGTCGAATTTCGGATTGAGCGCGGGATCGGGAATGTCGCCGCCGGCCGGAACGTAGAAATTATGCAGCACCAGCGGCTTTGCGAGCTGGGCCTTTTCGCCGAACGCGACCGAGATGTGGCGCAAATCGATCTTGTCGCAGAAGGTGCGGATGTCCGTGGTTTCGAACGGCAGCTTCGAGATCACGGCGACGCCATGATAGCCCTTCTGCCCGTTCAGCGCGATGTGCTCATAGCCGAGCCGCTTGAAGCGCTTCCTCGGAAACGCATCGTCGATGCATTTGGTTTCCTGCAGGCACAGCACGTCGGGCCGCGCCGATTTAAGGAATTTGGCGACGAGATCGATGCGCAGCCGCACCGAGTTGATATTCCACGTTGTCAGGGAAAGCGCATGGGCGGTGCATCGGCAATCGAGAAGCGACACGTGACGACTTGATCCGACCGGACGTCCTTGCCTCGCAACGCTGCAAGTAACGTCTTCAGCCCGGCGGCGTCGAGTAATTGGTGAAATCGATCTTGAACAGGCCCGGATCGACCTTCTTGGACGAATCCAGATTATAGACCGCGACCGTGGTGTCATAGCCCTGCGGATCGGTCACGGTCCACTGCTTGAGCTGGCCGTCCTTGGCGCCGACCATCAGCATCAGGCGGCTGGTGCCGATCAGCGCCTGCTTCTCCTCGATGGTGACGCTGATGAAGACATCATCCGCGGTTACGTTGACGACATTGGTGTCCTTTATCAGGTCGATGCGGTCCGACAGCAGGAAGCGCAGCGGCGTCTGCGACAGCGGATAGATGTCCTGGGTCGCAAGCTTCTTGTCGCGCACCGCGAGCGACGACCCGTCGGCGACGATCGCGATCGGGCTGGCGGTCATATTCAAAGCGTACCTTGCCGGGCTTCTGGATGTAGAAATCGCCTTTGGTCTTGGTGCCGTCGGGCCCGACCTGGACGAAATTCCCGACCAGCGTCTGCAGCGAGGACAGATAGGAGCTGACCTTGGCGGCCTGCGCCTTCTGGTTGGCGTCGAAGGTCGCGAAAATATTGGCCGGCAAATTGCGGTGCGGGTCGGGAATTACCGGATCTGGCGGCGCCTGGGTTGCCCCTGGTTCGTCAGCGGCGCTTTGTCCTGCGCGCTCATTTGTACGCTGCCGTCGCGCGCTTTAGGCGCGGGCTTTGGAACCGGCACGGTTTGCGAGGAGGCCTTCGTTGCGAAGCCGGTGACGGAAGTGGCGATCAGCAGCGCCAGTCCGCAACGGATAACGCGATGGGCGAATTGTTGTGTCATTCGATATTTCGGATCTCTGTTTCGACGCGACTTGATCCAAGCATTCTTGATCCAAGCATTCGTGCCCCTGCCCGCCATTTTATCGCGCTTTCGGCCAAAGGAGATATCGTTTTTCCGTGAAACATGACGTCGGATTTAGACCATT
>CAVSMY010000005.1:0-4461 GCA_963729175.1 uncultured Chloroflexia bacterium
GCTGCGCCTCGTTGTACGCGGGAAGGACGATGGTCAGGCTCTGGCCACGTTCGTCGGAGGACATCTGCGGCAGTCTACCCGGCAGGCTTCGCGACTAGTATCGCAACGGACCCGGTGCCCTGATGCACCGAAGGTCATGTTCCGGGCCGGGACTGGCGGGTCACGCGTCCGAAACCGGATGTTCGACTAGATTCTCATCCCCGGACCGACCGCCCAAGGGATCGGCGGGGATCCACGAGGAGGCGCCACACCGTGATCGACCCGTCCGCGCGCATCCATGCGACGGCGGACATCGAACCCGACGTGAGCGTCGGGCCCGGGACGAGCGTCTGGCATCGCGCCCAGCTCCGGACCGGCGCCCGGATCGGCCGCGACGCCGTGATCGGTCGTGACGTCTTCATCGATGTGGGCGTCTCGCTCGGCGACCGGGTCAAGGTCCAGAACGGTGCGCTCATCTATCACGGCGTGACCATCGCGGACGGCGTGTTCATCGGTCCCGGCGCGATCCTGACCAACGACCGGCGACCACGCGCCCTGAACGCGGATGGCGGCCTTGCCCGGGCCACCGACTGGACCGTCACCCCGATCAGCATCGCGCCTCGGCGCGTCGATCGGCGCCGGTGCGGTCGTCGTCGCCGGATGCGACGTCGGCGAGTACGCGATGGTCGGTGCCGGGTCGGTCGTGACCCATCCCGTCCCGGCCCATGCGCTCGTCGTCGGCAATCCGGCTCGCGCGATCGGCTGGGTCTGCGTCTGTGGCGAGCGGCTCGTCGACTCGAACGGTCGGCTCGCCGACGCCACCGACGGTCGCCCGCCGACCTGGAGCTTGCCTGCTCCGTGTGCCATCGTCACTACACATCCATCACGGAGGACGGCTCGCTCCGCGAGCGGGCGCCGTCGCCGGATCGACCGGGGGTATCCGCATGATTCCTGTCGCACGACCCGATATCGGGCCCGAAGAGATCGCCGCCGTCACCGCCGTCCTCGAGAGCGGGATGCTGGCCGGCGGCAAGCGCGTCGTCGAGCTCGAGGAGCGGTTCGCCGCCTTCATCGGGGTCAAGCACGCGATCGCGATGAGCAACGGCACCGTCGCGCTGATGTGCATCTACGCGGGCCTCGGGCTCGGAACCCGGCGACGAGGTCATCACCGTCGGCCACACCTTCAACGCGACGGTCAGCTCGATCCTGTACACCGGCGCGACCCCGGTCTTCGTCGACATCGAGCCCGACACGTACCTGATCGATGCCGACCGGATCGAGGCGGCCATCACGCCGCGGACCCGGGCGATCTGCCCGGTCCACCTGTTCGGCCTGCCGGCGGACATGGACGCCATCATGGCCATCGCCGATCGTCACGGGCTGGCGGTCGTCGAGGACGCCTGCCAGGCGCACGGCGCGCAGTTCGGCGGTCGCCGGGCCGGCAGCTTCGGTCACGGGGCGTTCAGCCTGTACGGCACCAAGAACATGACGACCGGTGAGGGCGGCCTCATCACCACGGACGACGACCGCCTCGCCGACTGGATCCGGCTCTACCGGAACCAGGGGATGCGCGAGCGCTACCGCCACGAGATCCTCGGCTACAACTTCCGGCTGACCGACATCGCGGCCGCGATCGGGCTGTGCCAGCTGGACAAGCTCGAGCGCAACACCGAACGCCGTCGCGCCATCGCGGCCCGCTATGACGCGGCCTTCGCCGACCTGCCGATCCGGACGCCGGTGACCCCGGCCGGGCGGACCCACGTCTTCCACCAGTACACGATCGCCGTCGAGGACGACCGGGATGGCGTGGTCGCGACGCTCGCGGCCGCCGGCATCTCGACCGGCATCTACTACCCGATCCCGGTCCACCGCCAGCCGTACGTCCTCGAGCGCGGCATCGAGGCCGACCTCCCGCTGACCGACCATGCAGCCGCGCACTCCCTGTCGCTGCCGATGTTCCCGGGCCTCACCGACGAGGAGCAGACGACCGTCATCGCCTCCGTGCGGGCCGCCGTCGAGCGCACCGCCGGAACGGGCCGCCGTCCGATGACCGCCGCCTGGTCCCCGATCGGCGACCGCGAGCTGCGCGTCGGGCTGATCGGCCTCGGCTCGATGGGCCGGAACCACCTCCGCGTCCTGCGCGGCCTGCCCGACGTGCGACTGGTCGCCATCGCCGACCTCGACGCGGAAGCCCTTGGCGCGGCGGCCGCCCGGTCCGGCGCCCAGGCATTCGCCGAGCCGCTCGCGATGCTGGCAGAGGCGGACCTCGACGCGGTCGTCATCGCGGCCCCGACCACCGCGCACTTGCCGCTCGCCCTGGCGGCGCTCGGGCGCGGCATCGCGGTCCTCATCGAGAAGCCGCTGGCGGCGACGCCGGCGGAGGCGGACCGGATCGTGGCCGCCGCGACGGCGCCGGGCGCGCCACCGGTCCAGGTCGGCCACATCGAGCGCTTCAATCCCGCCATCCTCGAGCTCGGGCGGCTGCTCGAGGCCGGCTGGCTGTCGGACGTCTTCGCGATCTCGAGCCGGCGGGCAGGTCCCTTCCCGGCACGCATCCGGGATGTGGGCGTGACCGTCGACCTCGCCACGCACGATGTGGACATCCTCTGCGCTGTCGCCGGGGAGCGCCCGGCGCGCGTCTCGGCCGAGACGGCCAGGCGCATCCACGCCGAGCACGAGGACCTGCTGTTCGGGCTGATGTCGTTCCCGTCGGGCACCGTCGCGATGCTCGACGTCGACTGGCTGACGCCGGCCAAGCGCCGCCAGCTGACCGTCCTCGGCGAGGAGGGCATGTTCGAGCTCGACTACCTGACGCAGCGGCTGACCTTCGCCCGCTCGACCGACATGAGCCAGCCCGCGGCTGATCGGCGGCTACGCGCCGACCTTCGAGAGCGACGTCGTCGAGCTGCGGGTCGCGACCGGCGAGCCGCTCGTGGCCGAGCTCGAGGCGTTCGTGCGGGTCGTCCGCGACGGCGGCCGGCCGATCGTGGACGCCGCCGACGGCCGCTGGGCGGTCGTCCTCGCGGACGCGCTGCTGCGTGCCGCCCGCGAGCGCCGGACGGTCGAGCTGGTGCCCGCGTGAGCCCGATCGTCCGGACCGCGACCGCTCCCTCGCTGCTCGGCGACTCGATCCAGCTGCCATCCAACGAATGCCGGCACGGGCCGGCCCGCCACGTCCACCCGTGGGCAGCCGAGCCGGGCACCGCCGGGCACGGTCGCCGTGGTCGGTGCCGGCAAGATGGGTCTGCCCCTGGCCGCCCAGTTCGCATCGCACGGCTGGGACGTCATCGCCGTCGACATCGACCCGACGGTCGTTGCGGCCATCAACGAGGGTCGCTCGCACATCGCCGAGGAGGCCGGGCTCGCGGAGCTCGTCACCGAGGCCCACGCCGCGGGCCGGCTCCGGGCGACGCTCGATGGCGCCGCGGCCGCGCGCGAGGCGGACGTCGTCGTGCTGATCGTGCCGATCATCCTCGACGAGACGTCCCACCCCGACCATCGCTCGATGGATGCGGCCGTCGCCGCGATCGCTCCGGGCGTGCACGCGGGCTCGCTCGTCATCTTCGAGACCACCCTGCCGGTCGGGGACACCCGGGGACGCTACGCGCCGCGCCTCGCTGAGACATCGGGGCTGACCCTCGAGGAGGACCTCTTCGTCGCGTTCTCACCGGAGCGGCTGTACAGCGGCAGCGCGCTGCGCAACCTGGCCACCTACCCGAAGCTCGTCGGCGGGCTGGGCCCGGCCTCGACCGCCCGGGCGGCCGCGTTCTACGACAGCGTCCTCGACGCCGACGTCGTCGCGATGTCGTCCGCCGAGACCGCGGAATTCGCGAAGCTGGCCGACACGACCTACCGCGACGTCAACATCGCCCTCGCCAACGAGTTCGCGCGCTATGCCGACCGGATCGGCGTCGACATGCTCGAGGTCATCGCGGGCGCGAACAGCCAGCCCTACAGCCACATCCACCAGCCGGGGATCGGCGTCGGCGGGCACTGCATCCCGGTCTACCCGCATTTCCTGCTCGACCGGGCGCCCGAGCTCGACCTCGTCGCCCAGGCCCGACGGATCAACGACGGCCAGGTGGACCTGGTCCTCGACGCGCTCGTCGACTCGCTCGGCGCGCTCGAGGGCCGGACCGTCCTCGTCCTCGGCCTGACCTACCGGAGCGGGGTCAAGGAGCTGGCCTACTCGCGGGCTCGGCCCCTGATCGAGGGGCTCGCTCGCGCGCGGCGCGCACCCGCTCGCCTACGACCCGCTGCTGACCGCCGCCGAGACGGCGTCGAGCGGCGCGACGGCATGGACCTGGGGCGACCCCGACCCGGCCGTCGAGGCGATCGTGACCCAGACCGCGGACGACCGCTGGCACTCGCTCGATGTCGCCTGGTTCCCGGCGTTGCGGCTCATCGTCGACGGCCGGAACTCGCTCCGCGACCTGGACCTCCCGGCGGGTGTCGGCTATCGCGGCATCGGTGGGCATCGCT
>CAVSMY010000006.1:0-126936 GCA_963729175.1 uncultured Chloroflexia bacterium
CAATCACCTAGTCGAAGGTGGTGCTATCCTCGCGGCCGTGACCGCACCCGTTCTCGTCGAGCCTGCCTGTCCGGGCTCCGAGACACCCTCCTTCGCCGGGGATCCGTCCTCAGGCGCGCAGATCGACTCCGACGACGCGCCCGACCTGATCGTCGAACGATCGTCCGTCGCCGCGATCCCGGCCCGTACGTGGGACGCCCTCGCGAGCCGGACGCCCTGGGCAACGCCGTTCAGCGCCCACGCCTTCCACGCGGCGTGGTGGCGCGCCTACGGCGCGAATGCCCACGAGCAGACGCTCGTCGTCCGCGAGGCGAGCGCGGCCGGCTCCGGCGCCAGACGCGCTGGCGACCTCGTCGCGATCGTGCCGCTCATGCACCGCCACGAGGTCGAGGCGAGCGACGCCGCGACGAGCACCCGGATGCGAGGCGACAGCCACCAGACGCTCACGCCGGTGGCACCGCACGCCAAGGCGATCTTCCTTGGGGCGACGTATCACGCCGACTACGCGACGATCCTGGCCGCCCCGGAGGATCTGCCGCGGGTCGCCGAGGCGGTGACGACCTATCTCGCCAGCGCCGCGGCCGACGATGACCCGCACCCGACCCCGTGGGACGTCATCGACCTCCGTCGCCTTCGCTGCGGCGACCCGGCCGCGGACGCGCTGGCTGACGCATTCGGCGCGCACGCCGCACGCGCGGGCTGGACCGTGGACCTCGAGCGCGAGGACGTCTGCCCGGTCGTGACCCTCCCGGCGACCGGCGAGGCGGGCGCAGGCGCCGACCTTCGACGACTACCTCGCGACCCTCGACAAGAAGGTCCGTCACGAGATCCGTCGGAAGATCCGCCGGGCCGAGGCCGCCGGGCGAGATCCGCCTGACCGACTCGACCGACCCGGTCCGGGACCTCGAGACGTTCATCGATCTCCACCAGAAGAAGTGGGGCGAACGCGGCCTGTTCCCGGACACGCCGGGCGGCGCCCAGAGCCGGACGTTCTTCCGCTGCCTGTTCGAGGGCTTCCGGCTCATGCCGGACGACCCACTCCGGCTGAGCTTCCTGAGCGTCGGCGGACGGACGATCGCCGCCGGGATCTTCTTCGACGACGGCGAGACGCTCGCGTACTACAACGCCGGCGTCGACCTCGACGCCCGCGAGCTCTCGCCCGGCGTGCTGCTCATCGCCGAGCTCGCCGCGCGGGCCCTCGCCGACCGGCCGGCGCCGGCTCGACTTCCTTCGCGGCGACGAGCCCTACAAGTACGAGTGGGGCGCCGTCGACCAGCCGATCCAGCGACTCCTCGTCCGTCGATGACCGCACCCGGCCCCGGCGACCCCTGCTTCGAGATCCCCACGCGGAAGATCCTGCCTGGCCCGCAACGCGTCCGGGTCGTGGAGATCCTTGCGACCGGCACGAGCGGCGGCGCCCAGGAGCACCTCTACAACCTGGCGACGCGGATCGACCCGACCCGCTACGACGTGTCGGTCGTGGCCCTGAGCAACGGCTCGGCGGTCCGCAAGCTCCAGCGGGCGGGCATCCCGGTCACCGTGATCGACGAGGCCGACGACGCGGTCGCCGTCGGGGCGCTCGCGGCGCACCTCGCCGACGTCAAGCCCGACGTCGTCCACGGCCACATGTACCGGGCCGAGATCGTCGGGACCAAGGCGGTCCTCGCCCTCCAGGCTGCGGGTCACGCCCGGCCGTACCTGATCAACACGGTCCACTCGAGCCGCGTCCGCTCGACCGAGGACCGCGACGAGCTCCGCCGCCTGACGCCGGAGATGGATCGGCTCATCGCCGTCAGCGGCGCGATCGTCGACAAGATCGCCGCCGAGGGTCGCCAGGGCGCCCCGGTCGAGCTGATCTACAACGGCGTCGACCTCGAGCGCTATGACCGCCAGGAACCGTGTTGCACCCTGCCCGAGGAGTATGGGATGGAGCCCGGCTCACAGCTGGTCGGCGTCGTGGCCCGGCTGGAGCCGGAGAAGGGACACCCGACCCTCCTCGAGGCCTGGCCGACGGTCCTGCGCAGCTGCCCGGAGGCGTATCTCCTGCTCATCGGCGAGGGCAGCCGGCACGAGGCGCTGGCAGCCCAGGCCCGCGAGCTCCGGATCGCCCACCGGGTCATCTTCACCGGCCGTCGCGACGACGTCCCGGCCGTGACCGCGGCCCTCGACGTCGCCGTCCTGCCGTCCTACCGTGAGGCCCAGGGTCTCTCGATCCTCGAGGCGATGGCGCTGTCGCGACCGGTGGTGGCGTCGGCGGTCGGCGGCATCCCGGAAGTGATCGAGGACGGCGTCAGTGGGCTCCTGGTCCCGCCGCACGACGCGGACGCGCTGGCGCGGGCGATCAACCGGCTCCTGACCGACCACCCCTACGCCGACATGATCGGCCGGGCCGGCCACGACGTCGTCCACGACCGGTTCTGCATCGAGCTGATGGTCCGGGCGGTCGAGGCCCTCTACGACGAAGGCGCGCGGACCGTCCGACTGACCGAGCTCGCCGCCGGCTGAGCCTCCCCGGTCTCGCCGGCCGGGTCCGCCGACGGCATGGGCCACGCCGCCGGCGCGAGCGCCGCGATCAGCAGGCACAGCCAGTCGAGGTTCACGACCGGCGAGCCGAAGACCATCACCGCCACGGCGACGACGAAGGCCACGCCGGCGCGCCGCCGGCCGAGGGTGGCCATCACGATCGCCCCGACCGCGACGATGAGCCATGGCCCGAACCGGGCGAGCTCGGGCGGGACGCCGACCGAGCGGAGCAGACCGGCGATGCTCAGGACGCTCGTCCCGATGGCGTTCGTATCTCCGATCACGCCGAGATACGCGAGGTGGTTGCCCCAGCCCGCCCCGACGAGGCTGATCACGGCGCAGACCGCGAGCGTCGCCACGGCAGCCTTCACCCCGCTCCAGCGCCGCTGCGTCGCGAGCCAGATCAGCAGGACCGCCGGGGTCAGCTTCAGCGCCGTCGCGACCCCGACGACCACGCCGGCTGAAGTGTCGCGGCCACGAACGGTGAACCACCACGTCGCGACCGCCGCGAGGAGGAGGTAGCCGTTGACGTTGCCGGTCGGGATCTGGAACGCCAGCGGGATCGAGAGCAGCAGGATCGCCACCCCGGCCGGCCCCGGCCGCTCCCGGACGAGGGCCACCAGGGCGATCCCGATGCAGACCATCGCCCCGGCCCACCAGATCGCGATCGACGGCCCGAACGGCAGCATCGCCAGCGGTCGCCAGACGACGGCGATGAACGGCGGCGAGAGGAGCGGCACAGTCCAGTACGGCGGCTTGCTGCCGAGCAGATACGTGTCGCCGGCGGTGACCTGGTAGAGGGGGTGGCCGAGGTTGAGCCGGTCGCCGGCGGCGAGGTACGTCAGCGCGTCCGCCGGCCCGAACCCCATCACCAGGACGCCGTAGCCGAGCAGCGCCAGGAGCACGCCGACGCCCAGGGCGCCGGCCGCGAACGCGAGAGGGCGGGTCCGCCGATCCATCGCGCGGCAGCCTAGCACTCGATCGGCCGTCTGCCGCCTCTGCCGGAGGGTCGAGCGGCGACCGGGACCTTCGGGGGGCAGGTGCGCCGATGCACCGGCCTCTACCATCGGCGGCGATGTCGCCCTCCAGGCTCTGGCCGGCTCTCGCGGTCCTGCTGCCGGCGGTCTCGTCTCTGCTGGCGCCGATGTCGACGGTCGACCTGACGTACCAGCTCCGGGCCGGGCGACTGATGCTCGACACCCGGGCACTCCTGACGGTCGACTCGTTCACCTTCACCGTGGCCGGCCAGCCATGGCTCGACCAGCAGTGGCTCGCCCAGCTGGTGCTCGCCGGTTCCCACGAGCTCGGGTCGTGGGCCGGCCTGGCGCTCCTGCGGGCCGTCCTGATCGGCGTGATCGCGGCGGGGGTCCTCATCGCCTGCCGAGCCGGCGGGCTCGGGCCGCGGACCGCCTCGCTGCTCGCCCTGCTCGCGTACGTCGTCGCCCTGCCGGCGCTGGCGCTGCGGCCCCAGCTCCTGGGCATCGCCTGTTTCGCCGTCGTCCTCGCCCTACTCGCCGTCCGCCGCGACCGGCGCGCCGTCGTCTGGCTCGTCGTCCCGGTCGCCGTGTTGTGGGCGAACGTCCACGGCTCGTTCCTGCTCGCCCCGGCGGCCGTCGGGTTCGCGCTCCTGACCGACCTCGCGGCGCGCCGCGGCGGGCTCCGTCGCCTGTTCGTGCTCCTGATGGCGACCGTCGTCGCGACCTGCATCACGCCGTGGGGCCCGAGCGTCTGGACCTACGCGATCGATCTGGCCCGCGACCCCCGCCTTCGAGAGCTCGTGACGGAATGGCAACCACCCGAGCTCCTGTCGTTCGTCGGGATCGCGTTGGCCGTCTCGGGGTTCCTCGCGATCCTCATCGTCGTCAGGGCCGGGCGTCGCTCCGACTGGCCGACCGTGATCTGGCTCCTCGGGCTGGCGGTTCTGGCGGCCATGACGCAGCGCGGCATCCCGTGGTGGGCTGTCGGCGCCCCGGTCGCGCTCGCGCCGATCCTCGCCCGGATCATCCCGGCGTCGAGCAGTGCCGGCGCCTCGGCCTCGGCCACGGGCGGGCGCGTCGACCGGATCTTCGGCATCGCGATCCCGGGCATCGTCACGCTGGCGGGGCTCGTGATGCTGGTGCCGTGGATCGGCGCGGATCCCGTCCTCGGGCCGCCCGGCAAGCTCACCGACGCACCGCCCGGCGTCACCGCCGCGATCCTCGCCCAGGGCCGACCCGGGCGATCGGCTGTTCGCCGCCCAGCGCTGGGGCTCATGGTTCGAGTGGGTCGCGCCCGAGAAGCCGGTCTTCGTCGACAGCCGGGTCGAGCTGTTCCCGCCGCCGGTCTGGGACGAGTTCCTTGCGGTCAGCCGCGGCGACACCGGCTGGCAGGCGATCCTCGACCGCTGGGACGTCGCCATCGTCGCCGTCTCGAGGACCGAGCAGGAGGGCCTCGTCCGGGCGATCTCCGCGGATCCTGGCTGGCGCGTCGTGTCCGACACGCCGGATGGGCTGGTCGTCGTCCGCCCCTGACGAGAGGCGTGGCGGACGCCGCGAGACGTCGGCGCACCGCGCCGGGCGTCGACGCGATGCACCGAGCGTCATCCCGCGGGACTAGCCGCCGAGCGTCCGGGCGGTCTACCATCCGCGCCTCACCTGCGGATGGGGGCGAGATTCGAGCGAACGTGAGCACACTCCTCCGGACGACGGCGGTGACGGATGCCGTGTCCGGCCACCGGCTCGTCGCTGCTCCGCTCCGCCGCGTCTCGGCGCCGCGCCTGATGCGGGCGTTGCGGCTGCTGACGGCGACCTGGTTCCTGACGATCCTCGTCTTCACACCGCTGTCGCGCGCGACATTCCTGCTCGACCCCGGGGTGATCGGCAACGACGTCTCGAACTACTACGCGGCCGGACAGCGCCTGAACGCCGGTCACGAGCTCTATCGGCTCGTCCCTGGCGACCGGCCCGTGCCGTTCTATCCGCCGTACGTCACCGTCCCGCTGATCTCCCCGCCGCCGATCGCGGTGTTGTGGCGCGGGCTGGAGCTCCTGCCCGAGCAGATCGCGATCCGGGCGTGGTGGCTCGGCGGGCTGGTGCTGATGACGACGGCGGTCCTGTGGGTCATCCGCCGCGGCTCCCTGCTCGCCCTCGCGATCGTCGCGACCCAGGCGCTCGATCTCGCCTGGACCGCCTGGTCCGGCAACGTCAACGCCTACATCATCCCGGCCCTTGTCGCCGCCTGGGCGTGGCATCTCCGGCGACCGTTGCTCGCCGGCGTCCTCGCGGGGCTCGCGACGGCGGCCCGCCTGACCCCGATCCTGCTCGCCTGGTGGGGCGTCGTCGGTGGCCGGTCCCGGTTCGTCGCCGCGATGGCGGTCACGCTGCTGATGGTCCTGGCGACGAGTCTGCTCGGCGCGGGCATCCAGAACCATCTGACCTGGCTGGAGGTGGCGCGCCACACGGCGAGCACCGGCGCGAGCGAGGGGAGTCTCGTCCTGCTGCTCACGTCGACCGGCCTCGACCCGTCGATCGCGGCGGCGGTCGTTCCGGCGATGGTCATCGTGGGGATCGCGGCGGTCTACCTGTTCCGTGACCGGCCTGCCCTCGGCTGGTCGGCGGCGATCCTCGCGGCGGCGATCGCGTCACCGGTCGTCCACAACGGATCGTGGGCGGCGCTCCTCGCCGTGGCGGCCGCGACGATCGCGCCGTTCCCGGCCCTCGGACGCGACGAGACGGCGGCGACGAGCGGCGGGCTGGACCGACCACTGACCCCGGCCCCCGCAGGCGCGGCCGCAGAGTGACGTGCCGGTGCGCTCCGATCCGCGTTCTCTGACGGGGTACCTCACCGTCACTCGGACCGGCCAGTCGCCGCCGCTTCGTCGCGTCCTGTCAGCGGCTGCCATCGGGCTGGGCTTCGGCCTTGTCCTTGCACTCGTCCTGGGGATGATCATCGTCGGCTACGCGGGACCCGGCGATGGTGTCACGTATCTGGCGGCCGGCGAGCGACTCGCCCACGGCGGCGACCTGTACGCGCTCGCGGCTGGGGACCGGCTCGTGAGCATCGAGCCGCCGTACTGGGATGTCCCCCTGCTCTACCCGCCGCTGATCGCGGTGCTGTGGGCACCGATCTCGGCAGCCCCGGCCGGGCTCGGGTTGTACGCATGGCAGGTCGTCTGCGCCGCTGCGGTCGTCGGCGTCATCGTCTCGATCAGTCGCCGAGCGCCCATCGCCACCGGGCTCGCGACGGCGTTCCTGGCCCTTCCGATCACCTACGGACTGGTCGTCGGCAACGTCGACGCGCTCCTCCTCGCCGTGTTCGTCGGTGCGTGGTTGGCGGCCCGGTCCGGCCATCCGACCCTTGCGGGCGTGGCGCTCGGGGTCATCGGGGTCCTGAAGGTGACGCCTCTGGCCGTCGTCGTGTGGATCGTCGCGATCGCCCCACGTCGCGGCGGGGCAGGGGTAGCGATCGGCGTCGCGGCCGCGCTGACGATCGGCGTGGTCGCGGCCGGTATCGACGCACATCTGCAGTTCATCGGGATCGCCCTCCGGACGGTCTCCGATGGGACAAGCGCGTTGAGCCTGGCCGGCGCCGCCCGCGCGCTGGGGGTCTCTTCGGAGGTCGCCCGATTGATCCCGCCGGCATTCGCGGCGCTGGGGCTCGTCTGTGTGGTGCTGCTGCGTCAACGGCCGGGCATCTCGTTCGCGCTCGCGATCCTCGTCGTCGTGTTCGGGTCGCCGGTCGTCAACCTCGTGACGCCGATGCTGCTGCTCGCCGCGCTGGCTCCCGTGGCCTGGCCGTGGAGGGTCGACGCCGCCCAAGAGGCCGACGAGGCAGCGCCGGTCACCGTTCCGCTCGCCGGTCCGCTACCATCCGGGTCCCGTCCGACCACCTCGTAGCGTCCGCGTCGGACGACCCGGATCCCAAGGAGCGTCGTCGCCCGGTGCCCGAGCCCGAGCCCCTCGTCGCCGTCATCATCCCGGCCCTCAACGAGGCCGGCAAGATCGGCCGGGTCCTCGACAAGATGCCGACCGATGGGCGGTTCGAGGCGATCGTCGTCGACGATGGCTCGACCGACGGGACGGGTGACGAGGCCCGCGAGCGCGGCGCGGCGCTGGTCGTCCGCCACGAACAGCGGATGGGCGTCGGCGCCGCGATCCGCGACGGCTGGAAGGCCGGCATCGCCCGCGGCCGACCATACCTCGCCCTCGTCTCGGGCGACGACCAGCACGAGCCGTCCGAGCTCGTCCGGACGCTCGACGCGCTCCTCGCCCGCGACGCCGACTATGCCCAGGGCTCCCGCTGGCGGCGCGGTGGTCGGGTCGAAGGGCCGACCGGCGGGCGGGGCTTCGGGACGCGGTTCTACTCGGCCGTATTCAGCGTCCTCGTGTTCCGCCACGTGACCGACGCGACGAACGGCTTCCGGCTGTTCCGGGCCTCGATCCTCGACGACCCGAAGATCGACATCGACCAGTCGTGGCTCGACTCATACGACCTCGAGCCGTACGTCCTGTACCGGACGATCCGGCGCGGCTACCGCGTCTTCGAGGTGCCGGTCACCGTCCGCTACCATGCCCGCGAGGGGTACACGAAGATGCGCGGGCTGCGCGATTGGTGGCGGCTCTTCCGCCCGGCGCTGCTGCTCCGCCTCGGGATCAAGCACTGACCTGACAGGACCTGAGGGCTCGGCCGCGGAGGCCGCGACCAAGGACGGACGGGAGGCGGGGTGTTCGAGCCGTACGAGACCGATCTGACAGGCCGGGCCATCCTCGTCACCGGCGGTGCCGGCTTCGTCGGCGGCGCCGTCGTCCGCCGACTGGTGGCCTCCGGCGCCGATGTCACCGTCCTCGATGACCTGTTCACCGGTCGGCCCGAGATCCTGCCCTCCGGCGCTCGCTTCGTCGAGGGCTCGGTCACCGATGAGAAGCTCGTCCGCAAGCTCGTCCGGGAGACTGACCTCGTCTTCCACATGGCCGCCCGGAACATCATCGCCTCGACGAAGAACCCCCGCGACGACTTCGCGACGAACATCGGCGGGACGCTGAACATCCTGATGGCCGCCCGGGATGCCCGCGACAACGGCCGCGGCCCGAGCCGGGTGACCTACACCGGCTCCACGTCCGTCTACGGCAACCCGCGGACGATCCCGATCAACGAGGACGACGCCATCGTGCCGCTGTCCCCGTACGCGGTGAGCAAACTTTCCGGTGAACACTACTGTTTAGCGTTTGCCGAGAGCTATGGCCTGCCGATCTCCGTCGTCCGCTACTCGAACGTCTACGGCGAGGGCCAGCGGCCGGACAACCCGTATTGCGGCGTCGTCTCGAAGTTCTTCGCGGCCGCCTACAAGGGCCGCTCGCTGTCGATCCACGGCGACGGCCAGCAGACCCGCGACTTCACCTATGTCTCCGACGCCGTCGACGCGACCCTCCTCGCCGGGCTGGCGCCGCGCGCCGAGGGCGAGGTCTTCAACGTCGGGACGGGCATCGAGACGTCGATCAACGAGCTGGCCGCGCTGGTCGCCCAGGCCGCCGGCCATGACATCCGGATCGAGCACATCGATCGCCGCGACATCGACAACATCCGGCGTCGCGTCGTGAACATCGAGAAGGCCCGCCGGATGCTCCGCTGGGCGCCCCAGGTGGCGCTGCCACGCGGTCTGGCGATGACCGCCCGGTGGCTCGAGGAGAATCCCTCGGCCCTGGTCTGACCGGGCTCTAGGTCCGGATCGTCCGCCAGTAGCGCTCGGCCGTCCCCGGGACCCCGCCGAGCTCGGCCAGGCTCCGGCCGTACGACCGCACGGCGCCGGCCATGTCCTTCACCCCGCCGAACAGCCGACCGACCTGGCTGTCGTAGATCCGATGCCGGTGATCTTGCGTTCGATCTGGTCGGTGATGTCGGCGAAGTCCGGCTGGAGGGTCACGTCCAGCGGTAGCCGGTCCAGCGTGCCCGCCGGCAGGTCGGCGACATGCCGGAAATCGCTCCACCAGGCGTACGGGAAGTCCTCGTAGAAGACGACCCGGCCCGCCCACTCGGGCCCGGGCATCGTCCACGTCTCGGACTCGCCGAGCAGCCCGATCCCGACCTGGCGCATCAGTTGATGATCGACGTGCGCCGCCGACGCCGAGCGGGACGTAGACGTTCTGCGGCTCGAGGCGGGCGATCTCGCGCCGCACGAGCTCGTATGTCTCGATGTCGTCCTCGCGCGGCTCGCCGAGCAGCTCGTCGTCGCCTTCGTAGCCGCGGAACACCGCGTCGGGCAGGTCGAGGAAGACGATCGATGCTTCGGCGAAGTACGCGTAGCGCTCGTCCTCGAGTCGACGCTTGGCCATGACATCGCCCGCGGCCGCCGCGTCGACGACCTCGGCCGTCAGCACGGCGCCCTGGGTCGGCAGGTCATCGATGACCGGCTGGCCGGCCAGCGACTGGTTCCGGATGCTCGCCCGGCGGTACCACGACGAGCGCTGCCAGAAGCTCTTGGCCGCCTGGTCCGCCTCCGACTGGGTCGCGTCGAGCCGGTCATCGGTCGCCGCCCACGGCGGGAGGTCGCCGTCGTTCGCATAGTCCGCGCGCGATGTTCGAGCGGTTGAACGCCTCTGTCACCGGCCACATCGCCTTCGACCCGAAACCCAGGGCGTCGCGCTGGTACGGGGTCAGCTGGCCGCTCGTCCCGTTGCCCGAGAAGACGGTGACGATCGTGACGTTCTGGCCGAGCTCCCGGAGGCTCGCGATGAGACCGCCGCACGAGAGCGCGACGTCGTCCGGATGGGGCGCGACGAACACATGGGCCATGGCCCGGCGAGTATACCGAGCAGGCTTCGCCGCCAGCGGACCCCTGCCGCCGACGCCCTCAGCCGGCGTCGGCCCAGCCGGCCGCCCCGACCAGCGGCACGAACACGCACGCGCCGGCGCGGCGCTCGGTCCACCGGTCGCCGTCGCGCATGACGACCGTCAGGTCCTGGTGGCCGCGCGATCCGACCGGCAGGACGAGCCGTCCGCTCAGCCGGGTCGAGCTGGTCGCGCAGGGCCGCGGGGACATACGGTGCCGCGGCCGTCACGATGATCCGCGGCCACGGAGCCCCGCCGGGGTCGCCGAGGCGTCCCGTCGGCGAGCCGCACGTCGATCGCCGACCCGTAGCCGAGGGCAGCGAGCGTCGCCCGCGCCCGGATCGCCAGCTTGTCGATCCGCTCGATCGAGGTCACGCGGCAGCCCATCTCGGCGAGGACCGCGGCCTGGTAGCCGGACCCGGTCCCGATCTCGAGCACCCGCTGGCCCGGCGCCGCCTCGAGGAGCTCGGTCATCCGCGCGACGATGTACGGCTGGCTGATCGACTGGCCCGCGTCCAGCGGCAGCGCGGCGTCCGTGTACGCCAGGTCCGACTCGCGGTCGCGCACGAACCGCTCTCGCGGGACGCGGCCCATCGCACCCAGGACTCGCTCATCGACGATGCCGCGCGCCCGCAACTGCTGCTCGACCATCCGGGCTCGAGCGTCGACCGTCGCGGGCGCCTCCTCGGCCGCCATCGCCGCAGCATACGCCGCCGTCCCGTGCGACCCGCCTTGATGGGCCGATCAGGCGGCGGAGCGGGTCACACCTCAGGACGGGGACGGGCTCGGGGACGCGGCCGGGCTCGGGGAGGCAGCCGGGCTCGCCGAGGCGGCAGGACTGGCCGATGCCGCCGGACTCGGCGGCGGACTCGGGCTTGCAGCGGGGCTCGGCGATGGACTCGGGCTTGCCGCGGGGCTCGGCGACGGCGACGCGCTCGGGCTCGGCGAGGCCGCCGTCGGCGACGGTGATGCCGTCGGGCTGGGGCTCGGACTCGGGCTCGGCGTCGCGGTCGGGCTCGGCGAGGGGGTCGGCGTCGGGGCCGGTGTCAGTGCCCCGCCCGCCCCGAACAGGATCGCCGCCACGAGCAGCCCGCCGAAGACGACGACGACGGCGATGACGTAGATCGCCGACACGCGGTCGTCGATGTGGACCATCTGCTCACTCGGCGTCGGGCCCGCCATCGTCGATCGAGCGGCACCGGGCGCCCGCCGAGCGGTCGTCGCAGCCGCAGCGGCTCCGGCGGCCTCGGCGGCCGCGGGCTCCTCGTCCCCCTCGTCCCCTGCGGCCTCCTGGCCCTCTTCTTCGTCGTCGGGCTCTGCCTCGTCCGCCTCATCGCCGTCCTCGACCTCGTCGTCGGCGGCCTCGGGCTGGTCCGGCCTCGCCGGGTGTGGCAGGCTCGTCGACAGCGCCGTCCGCTGCCTCGGGCTGGCTCGGCTCCGCCTCGGGCTGGCTCGGCGCCGGCTCCGGCGGGCGTCGGCTCCTCCGGCTGGCTCGGCTCCGGCTCGGGCGCTCCCTCGCCTGACTCGGGCAGGCCGTCCTCGGGTTCGGTCATGGCGTCGGTCGGTCTCCTCTCGGCGCCACCCCTCGGCGCGGCGGCCAGTGTACCGAACGGCCCCGGCAGGTCGCCCGCGACGCAGCCGGACTCCGGCCGTCAGGCGTCGCGGACGGCCGGGACGAACCACCCCGCCACCCCCGCCAGGACCGTGATCAGACCGCCGAAGCAGGAGCACCGGCGAGAGTCCGATCAGCTCGACACCGATGCCGGCCAGCCCGATGCCGAGGGTCAGCGACCCGAACACGAGCGCGAACCGGAACCCGACGACCCGCCCGATCATGTCGCGCGGCGCCCGCTCCTGGAACATCGTCTGGCTGGCGATGATGTAGACCATGTTCGCGACGCCGCCCCCGACGAGCAGTCCGAACGCCGCCCCGATGTTGCCGACGAAGGCGAGCGCGGCGATCGAGAGCCCCTGGACGATGTACCCGACGATCACCATCCGGCCCTTCGCCACCCGCGACGCGATGACCCCGACAAGGATCCCGCCGATCAGGTTGCCGACGCCGATCGCCGTCTCGAGGAGGCCGTAGAACACCTTCGCCTCGCTGCTGGTCGTGGCCAGGACCTCGGCGGCGTAGATCGGCGTGACGGCCAGCAGGATGCCGAGCGCGAACTGGCCGGCGACACCCTGGAGCGTGTTCGCGAGCAGGACCGTCTCGCCACGCAGGAACCGCCAGCCGACCTTGAGGTCGGCGATCACGCCGGCGATCCCCTGGGTGACGGGCTCGCTCCGGACGACCGGCGGGATCGCCACCGAGCCGATGAGCAGCGCCGACGCGACGTACGTGCCGGCATCGAACCAGAAGGCCAGGGGCACCGCCGCGCCCATCACCGCGACGAACGCGGCGGCGAGCGGATAGCCGATCAGGTCGGCCGCCGTCTCGCCGAGCCAGGTCGCCGAGTTGGCGACCAGCAGGTCGTCCTCGCGGACGATCCGCGGGATCACCGCGGTCCGCGCTGGCCGGAAGAACAGCGAGATCGTCGTCACCAGGAAGACCAGCGGGTAGGCCAGGAAGACGTTGATGCTCGCGGCGATCGGCACGAGCAGCACGCACGACGCGCGCAGCAGGTCCGACACGACCATCACCTGCTTCTGGTCCCAGCGGTCCACCAGCGTCCCGGCGATCGGGCCGATCAGAAGGTTCGGCAGCGTCGCCACGAGGAAGACGAGACCGGTCGCGATCGCCGAACGAGTCGCCTCGAACACGAGGAACGCCAGGGCGACCTGATGGACCCGGTCACCGAACAGGCTGATGACCTGGCCTGCCCACAGGGCCGAGAACTCGCCGTTGAGGGCCAGGCGGACGTAGGGGTTGCGCTTGGCCCGCTCGAGCAGCTCCTCCGACGGACGCACGCGCCCGGCGGTGGTCGGACCGCCGGCAGCCGCCCCGAGTGGGGCCAGGGCCGGCTCGGCGAGGCCGGGACCGGCACCCGCCAGGAGGAGTGGTCGCTCGAGCGCCGCGACCCCGGCCAGACTGGGCGCCAGACCCGTCTCGGGCTCGACCTGCGCCCCGTCGACGATCGGCGAGAGCGAGCGCGGCATCCGGGCCGACCCGGCCAGCCCGAGCAGCGGGCCTGTCGCGTCCGGCGTCGTCTTCCTCCTCAGGGACGCGGAGCACCGTCGCGAAGAGGAAGAACGCGAGACCCGCGGTCAGGAACAGATCGCCGACCGAGGCGACGTTCGTGATGATCGGCAGGGGGATCGGGATGACGTCGCCGAGCGGCCCGAGATGAAGCAGGAACGAGGCGTTGAGCTGGTCGTACAGGACGTGGAACGCGGTCAGATCCGAGGGCGTCAGCCCGGCCGCCTCGAGGCTCGGCTCCCAGACCGGCATGTAGCCGCCGTTCACGACGATCGTGACGCCGTTGAGGAGGATCCCGACGAGGGCGAGGGCCAGGCCTGGATAGCGCCGGTTGACCCATAGCCCGCACACCGAGCGCCGTGAAGGCGATGGTGAAGAGCGGCAGCCGGAGCTGTTCGGCGATGGCGAGGTCGCGCTGGAGGGCGATCTCCGTGCCGAACCGCAGGACCACCGCGCCGAAGATCAGACCGACCCACTTGAGCCGGACCTCGGCGAGGTTCCAGATGCGCCCGCCGGCGAGAAGGCCGGCGATCAGGCCGAACGCGATCCCGCCGAGTAGCACCCGCTATGCGGAGGGCGACGAGGCCTGCGGATCCCCCGAGGGCGCCTGCATCCGGCTCGCGGCATCACCGAGCAGCGGGATCGCGCGCGGCTTGAGCGGGACGGTGTTCTGGCCGGTGCTCGGGTCCTCGACGCCGAGGACCCAGTCCGTCTTCACGAAGGAGTCGACGACCTCCGGGTCGAACTGGATGCCGGCGAACTTGCGAAGCTCGGCGAGCGCCTGCGATGGCGTGAGCGGCGTCATGCGATACGGCCGCTTCGCGGTCATCGCCTCGAACGCGTCGGCCACGTGCAGGATCCGGGCCAGCTTCGGGATCTCGTCGCCGATCAGGCGATCCGGGTAGCCCGAGCCGTTGTACCACTCATGGTGGTGGCGGATGATCGGCAGCTCTGGCGCAAGCTTCCGGACCGGCGCGATGATCTCGGCGCCCTTGACCGGATGCGCGTTCATCACCATCCGCTCTTCGCGGGTCAACCGCTCCTGCTTGAGCAGGACGGCATCCGGGATCCCGATCTTGCCGACGTCGTGGAGCAGGCCGCCCCACTCCAGGGCCTCAAGCTCGGCCTCGGTCACGTGCATCTCGCGCCCGATGTCGACGGCGATCGACCGCACCCGATGGCTGTGCTGACTCGTGAACGGATCGCGTTTGTCGACCGCCTCCGCCAGCGCACCGATCGTCTGCGTGAACATCTCCCGCATCTCGACGAACCGCTGGTGAGCCACTCTGCGTCGTGTAGAGCGGGAGGGCGAACAGGAGTGTTGCCCACCAACCAGCCCCGGGCATGACGTACACGCGGGCCATGAGCCAGCCCATCGGCGCCGAGCGCAAACGAGGTTGGCGAGAGAAGACCGCAGTGTCGCCGATGGAGGACGCGGCCGAAGTTCCGGCCATCGCGAAGTGAGACGGCGCATGCCGTGATGACGACATTGATGCCGTGGAAGATCGCGGCGCCGACCATCGTGGCCGCGAACATCGACCGAACAGGTCGGTAGCGGTTGACGCCTGGATGGCGTTCGCCAATATCCCAGCGATTACCGCCGGCAGCGACAATGCCCGCGTGATTGGCGAGGGTTCCATACCAAGGGATGCGACCGCGGATCTCGCGAAGCTCAGTGGTCCCGAGCGCTGCGACCCAACCAGCGGCGACCGGTCCCCCGAGCGCCATCGCAGCGACAATCGGCGCAATCGACACCGAGACGATCGACGCCCCTGGGCATCTGAACCGGCGTCGCCGAGGCGAACAGCGTTACCAGCGATCCAGAAGAGCCAGTCCAAGAAGGCAATGTCGCCGGGGGTCAGTACTCCGGGATGATTGAAATGTCGGGCTGCATACCGAGGACCCAGCCAGGCACATGCCGGAAAACACAAAACTCGCGGCCGACGAGTGCCCCCGCACTCGCTACCACGAGCCCAGCGATATACAACTGAAGCGCTCTTGGCATCGCCCTCTCGCTTGCGTGACCGCGCTAACTCTAAGTCAGTGCGGTCCTACGCAAGCATGAGACGTTGGTACTTAGAAGCCCCTCAGCGAGGCTCCCCCGGCGAGAGCGACGGCCGCCACGGCCGCCAGCGACCATCGGCGATACGAGAAGTGGCGGCTTCTCATCGGTAGTCTCAGTCCGCTACCGACTACCAGGCCTTGGTGCTGGCTTCCGGTTGCACGCTCGATCCTCCTCGCGGCCTTCGTGCGCGCAAGCACACGAAAACCGACCTGACTCTTGGTCGGTCGGTTGCACTACTCGCTCGGCCCCACCCTAAGTGCCCATTTCAGGTGGAGCGTCGGCGCGTCCGAGCGTATGGGGAATTGCGTCCTCTAGTACTGGAGTACTAGGGAACGCGCCGGACTATAGGTAGCCCAGACCAAGACGGTCAATACGTCACCCTACCTATCCACCCAGTCAGACGACTCTCGAATGGGGGCGGCTCAGCGCCGAGCTCCTCCGGAGCATCGTTCTGTAGGTTGAGTAGCGTTCAGCCGCTGCGGCGATGCGCGCCCAGGCTTCCGGACAGACGCGAATCAGCAATCACGTGCAGCGGCTCGGAGTCCGGATCGACTTCGACTGCCCGACGCGCCATTCGAAGCGCCCGATCAAGATGACCCGAGTCGATGTCCCTTGTAATCGGCCCGCTCAACAGTCTCCAGATAGGAGGCGTGAAGTTGTTCCCGGTAGAGAGTCGCCCACTCGTCGTAGGCGAAGTCGAGAGCGAAACTGGTCGACATACTCACGGCTCAAGGTCTCGACGGCTTCCGTGCTGTCACCTGCGCCTGCGGGCTCGACTAGCTGTCGGCACCTGGAGCGCACGACTCGACACGAGTTCGCGGTCAAGCCACATCAGCTCGGAGTCGGAGTGGAGATAGCCCAGGTGACAGAGTCTTCGTTGTACTGCGGCTCGAAGACTCGCCGCAGGAAATAGGTCGTCTGATTCAGGGAATTGATGGCGTCTGTTGGCTGATGGTCGGGCCAAAGCGCATCGAGCACCTGATCGCGCGTGGCGGCAAACCCAGGTCGCGAAACTAGATAGACAAGCAGCGCAAGCACCTTCCGTCGTAGCGGATGAGCCGGGGATGACTTCGGCTGCCGACTTGCACGGATTGACCGACCGAGGTCTTCGACGATCACCCGTGGTGCCAGCGCTCGGGCGAGGTTCCGACCGAGCAACGCGTCAGCTCCACCGATACGGAAGCGCCGCACGAACGTTCGCAAGGTTCCGATGTCCGCCGTCGTTCCGACCGCGTCTAGCAGTCTGGCTGCCGCGAGCGGAGCCACCTCGGTATCGCTCGAAACAGCCTGGCGAAGGGGCGGTCGCCATCTCTGGGGCAGGCGAATAGCCTCAGCCAAGACCGCTGCGGTCACCTCGTCTTCATCTCCGCCAAGGCATGGAATGACAACTGGGGCCAGCATGCTGAGTACTGCAGGGTTGCGCAGACCGGAGACTGTCCGAGGCAGACTGCCATCGTGGCGAGCGATGGCCTCCAGCACCGCTCCGTAGTCCGCCCACAACCACGCGGATTGCGCTGATGCGTGCTCACGTGCGTCCTTGGCGATCCGCTCCGCCTCAGGCGACGTGAGCTGGACTGCAAGGCGACCCCGGAGTGCCTTAAGTCGGGCGTGCTGGCCCGCGGTAGACATATCGAATGTGGATCGCCCCGGAATCGAGGATTCGCTTGGCGCCATCCAGATCGGCGGACTCCAACATGACCTCGGCCCATGCCATCTCCCAAGCGAGGCGCACCACCGGGGAGACGTTCGAGGTCGGCTCGGCAGCCTCCAAGAGTGCAATCGCACGTTCTAGCGAGCCAAACCAGAGGTGAGCTAATGCACCTTCGACTAGCGCCTCCGCCCGCGTTAGTTGATGCGTGCTAGCGATTGCATCGGTGATGTCTGCATCAGCCGCATCGATGGCGCCCAACTGGGCATGTGCGATGGCACGAGCTGATCGAGCCGAGTGAGACTCCGGTCGAGGGTCGCTGCCGGTGAGGTATTCCACGGCGGCGTTGGAGGTCTCTATCGCATCGTTTGCTCTGCCTTGGGCCAACATCGCCACGGCGACGTTGTGAAGGCTTATCCCGGCGTGGTGCACCTCACCGCGCGATGCCTGCGCCGACGCCATGGAGCCCAGGAAGGAAACGAGTTGGTCGAGGTCACCGGTATCCGGTGACCTGATGACGAGTCCCAACCCTGTAGCGAGATCATGGCTCGCACTACTGGCCTCGGTGCGAGTCAGGGTATCGGTCGTCCGAAGGGCCGATTCGATTCGCCCGCTCATGTACTCAAGCGACGCCCTGTTCAGCAACGCCGCGGGCCGTGTCGCCGCATCTGCTTCTGTGGCGGCCCAAATGGCGCGATCGAGGGCGAGGTCGATGTCGTTGCGGTAGTAGTCGAGACGTGAGAGGAAGACCTCGAAGGCCGGCATCCGCTGCGGCGGCGGCAGCCTCGCCAGGAGTGACTCGGCGAGTACGAATTCGCCCGTTCCCATGATCTGGGCGATCGCGGCAGCCGAGAACGCGATGGAGGTCAGCCGCGTCACCCGCGGCCGCAAAGTGATGGCAGGCGAGGCGCCAATCGTTCGGTTCCGCCCAGCGGGCGACGATGCGATGAAGCTCGGCGACGCCATCGTCGCCGACCTCGCGCGTCAGCCGTTCGAGCAGATGGTCGCGCACCAGAGGGTGATACCGATGGGTCCGCCGGCCGGCGCCGCCTCGGCGCCCTAGCAGACCTGATCGTTCCGCCGCCTCGATCCGCGTGCGGGCCTCGAGTTCACCATCGCCCGTCACGACGCCGGCAACCTCCGGATCGATCGACTGGAGGACCGACGTCCGGAGCAGGAATCGTCGCGTCGCCGGGTCGAGGTCGCCGATGACCTCCTCGGCGAGATAGTCGTACAGCTCCTCCTGGGTACCCGCCAGAGATCTGGACGAAGGACCGAACGTCGCTCGGCGATCGGTCCTGGACAGCGGTCCGCACGAGCTGCAACGAAGCTGCCCAGCCTTCCGTCCGCCGCGACAGCTCGTCAAGGACATCCGGCTCCAGCGGCTGGCCGTAGCTCTCGCGGAACAGCCGCTCGGTCTCCTCGGGCAGGAACCGAAGGTCCTCCATGCCGAGTTCCACGAGCTCGCCGAGCGCCATCAGGCGCGCGATCGACAAGGCCGGTCGGCGGCGCGTTGCGAGGACCACGACTCAAGTCGTTCCGGCCCGCGAAGCAGCATCTCCTCGACGAGTCGGCGCACGTCGGGCGAGTCGTCCACGAGGTGGTAGTCGTCGATGATGAGGACCGCGCCGCGGTCGCCGAGCCCGTGGAGCTCGCGACTGAAGGTCGCCACGACCTGATCGTGGGAGATCGTCCCGGTGCCGAGCTCGCGGAGCATCGCCGCGGTCGTCGGCGCGAACCCAGGATCGCGGTCCTGGCCCGCGGCGACCAGGTAGTTCAGGAACGCGACGGGATCCCGATCCTCTTCGTCGAGCCGATACCAGAGCGTGCGCAGCCGTGTCCGACGGGTGAAGTCGGCGAGGAGGGTGGTCTTTCCGAAGCCCGCTTCGGCGATGACGAAGACGGCGCGGTGGTGGACCTTCGCGGCGAGCCAGTCGAGCAGGCGATCCCGCTGCAGGGTCTCGTCGCGCAGCGGTGGCGACGCGATCTTGGCCGGCTGGATCGGGAACCGGATGACCCCCGCGTCTTCCGGGCCGAGCGGCTCGGTCATCGGTGCCGGACGTTGGTCGAGCAGGCCGATGACCCGGGAACGCTCCTGGCCCGGACGGGCGACGGCCGACCGGCGCTGAGGGACCATGGCCGCGGATGATGCCGGGGCCCGCTCATCCCACGGTTATCCGCCGCGTGTGTGGCTGTCCCCGGTTGTCCACAGCGCGTCCCGATCAGGTCTCGGGCTCGTACTCGAAGCCGATCTTCAGCTCGACCAGGTACTCGACGATCTCGCCGTCCTCGACGCGCGCGCTCGACTTCACGACCTCGATCGTCCTGATATTGCGGACGGTCCGCGAGGCGGTCGCGACGGCCTGGCGCGCGGCGTCGCTCCACGAACGCGGGCTCGTGCCCACCATCTCACGGATGATGATGACGCCCATGGCGGACTCCTCCGGACGCCCGGGGCGGACCGTCTGCGATCGGCCGAGCGGGACGGGGTCAGTCTACGAGCGGCCGCGATCGAAGGGCGGCCCGGTGACGCCGAATGGGACCTGTGCCGGGCTCAGGCGGTCGCGGGGGCGACGTCTGCTCTGACCTTGTCGAAGCAGGCGCTGCAATAGACGGGTCGGTCGTTTCGGGGTGCGAAGGGGACCATCGCCTGACCACCGCACATCCCGCAGATCGCAGCGTGGTACTCGCGAGGACCGCCGATCGTCTTGGCCCGCTTGTACGCTGCTCTGCAGCTCGTGCAGCGCTGCGGATCGTGCTGGAGTCCTTTGCTGGCGAAGAACGCCTGCTCGCCGGACGAAAAGACGAAGGCCTCACCGCAATCTCGGCAGGTGAGCGTACGGTCCTGGAACACCGTCCAACCCCTCCCTCGGCCCCTCCGGCCGGATCGACGATCCCGGGCGGGCTCGATCCCCGCGCGAGCACCACTACGCGGCGGGCTGGGCCACGCGCTCGCTACCGAGCCGACTCGCGGCCCGGGACTCGTTAGCGGGCAATATAGGCCGCTCGTCAAGGGTCCGTGAGGGTCCGACGGTGCTGCGGGAACCGTTCGACGGGCGTGGACGTCGTCCAGCCATGTCGAAGCTGCGGCCCTCCCTCATCCTGCCCGTCGTCTTCGTCCTCGGCGCCTGCTCGTCCGCAGCGTCGCCTGCGCCCTCTGCGAGTCCCCCTCCGTCTCCCTCCGGCGCGCCGTCCGCATCGCCCTCGCCGAGCCCGGCTGCCGACACGATCGAGCATCCGACGGGCGCTACCGACGTGATCCTGCGGATGGAGAGCGGCGGCGGTTTCACGATCATCGGCTGGGCCGCGACCGAGGCGCCGGCATTCACGCTCTACGGCGACGGCACGGTGGTCGCGCGTGACGACACCCAGCCACTGCCCGACCCGGGACCGGACGGGCTGATGCGGATGAACCCGTTCTTCACCGCGAAGCTGCCGGAGGACCAGGTCCAGTCGCTGCTCCGCTACGCCCTCGCCGACGGCGGTCTGGGGATCGCCCGGGCGCGCTACGAGGCGCCGGTCGCCGACGCCGGATCCACGACGTTCACCGTCCGCGCCGGCGGACTGGACAAGTCGGTCTGGATCAACGCCCTGGGGTTCGATTCCGGCGGCGACCCGGACGCCGCGATCAAGAAGGCGTTCTCGGCGCTGGCCGACCACCTCCGCAAGTTCGCCGCGGACATGCCTGCGGCAGCCGACCGATACGCGGCGACGTCGTGGCGAGCGGTCCTGCTCGAGGCCGAGCCGGGGCAGGTCCCGGGCGCGCGAGACTGGCCATGGACGACGATCGGGTTGTCGGACTTCGTCGCCGATCCGAACGGCGCCATGACGTTCCCGATGCGCGTCCTGTCGGCGGCCGACGTGACCACGCTCGATCTCGACGGGATCGCGGGCGGCGTCCAGAACATCGGCCTGAAGAGCCCGGACGAGAAGAAGGTCTTCCAGCTCGCGCTTCGGCCGCTCCTGCCGGGCGAGTCCTCGTGACCTGACTCTGGGCAGGCCCCGTCAGGTGAGTGTGTCGACGTAGCGCTCGCCGACCGCGGCCGGGAAGAACCGCGTCTGGCGCTTCTTGAACATCAGCTTGATCCGACCCGTCGGGCCGTTGCGGTGCTTGGCCAGATGGAGATTGATCTCCTCGACATCGTTGTCGTTGTCCTCCTGACCGCGCTCCTTCTCGCGCCACAGGAACATGACGAGGTCGGCGTCCTGCTCGATCGCCCCTGACTCGCGGAGGTCTGAGAGTCGCGGCTCCTTCGACTCACGCATCTCCGGCTGGCGGGACAGCTGGGACAGGGCGATGACCGGCACCGACAGCTCGCGGGCGAGGGCCTTCAGGCCGCGCGAGATCTCGGAGACCTCCTGGACGCGGTTCGCGTCGCGCGAGACCGAGGTCGCCTGCATCAGCTGGAGGTAGTCGACGACGACGAGGTCGAGACCCGCCTCCGCCTGGAGGCGGCGGGCCTTGGTCCGCAGTTCCATCGTGCTGATGTTCGGCGTGTCATCGATGAAGATCCGCGCCTCTGACAGCTGGGTCATCGCATTGGCGACCCGATTGAAGTCCAGGTCCTCGAGGAAGCCCGTCCGAAGGCGCTGCGAATCGATGTCGCCGACCGACGAGAGCAGCCGGAGCACCAGCTGCTCCTTGCTCATCTCGAGGCTGAAGACCCCGACCGAGAGGCCGTCGCGGACCGCGGCATGCTCGGCGATGTTCAGGACGAAGCTCGTCTTGCCGACCGACGGTCGGGCCGCGAGGACGATCAGGTCGCTCTTCTGGAGCCCCGTGGTGAGGGCATCGAGCTCGGTGAATCCGGTCCGGACACCGCTGATCTCGCCGCGGTGCGAATGCAGGTAGTCGAGCCGATCGAAGGCCTCGTGCAGGAGCGACCGGAGGGGCGAGAAGCCGGCGTGGATCCGGCGGTCGCTGACCGAGAACAGCTCTGCCTCGGCCCGGTCGACGGCGTCCGAGATCTCGGCCGGGTCCTCGTAGCCGATGGTCGCGATCCGGCCGGCGGCGGAGATGAGGTTCCGGAGGACGGCCTTGCGCTCCACGATCCGCGCGTACTGGACCGCGTGGACGGCGGTGGGCGTCTGGTTCGAGAGGCTCGACAGGTAGGTCCGACCGCCGATCGCGTCGAGATCGCCGTTGCGCTCGAGGACCTCGGCGACGGTGACGATGTCGACCGGCTCGCGACGCTCGAACAGCTCGAGCATCGCGCCGTAGATCCGGCCGTTCGCATCGCGGTAGAAGTCGGGCGGGCGGAGGAACTCCGCGACCTCGACGATGGCGTCGCGTTCGATCAGGATCGAGCCGATGACGGACTGCTCGGCTTCGAGGCTTTGCGGCGGGATGCGATCGATCATGTCACCAGAAAGTCGACGGATGGGATGCAGCCCTGGCTGCCACGACGTACCCGGTGGACTCTCGCCGCTCGGCTGATGCGCCTCAAGCGGTTATCCCCGAAGGACCGGGGCTTCTTTTCCACGACTTCGGTCGTCCCTGTTGACGTGCCGTGGACTCGCGGTGGACGGCCAGTGGACAGCCGCGACGGAACGGAGCTACCTGGGCGCAGGCGAGCGAGCGCACTCCTCGATGTGCGTGAGCGCAGTCAGAGGTCCGGAGCCATGAGCCGACTGGCGCGAGGCCAGCCGAAGGCGGCGCCGAGCGGTCTGAACGAGCGCAGCTCCCGAACGCTGAGCACCGACAGGGCGGGTCAGGCCAAGGCGGATCGGCGAGTACGCGAGCGAGCGCACTTGTTGTGCGTGAGCGAGCGGCGCAGCCGTCCAACGCCGGCATGGCCCGCACCAGGCGGTGCTCAGTCCAGGCGGCGGATGACGCCGATCAGCTTCCCCTGGATCCGCACGTCCTCGTAGAACTGCGGTGGATAGTTCGGGTTGGCAGGTTGGAGGCGGATGCGGTCCTTCTCGCTGAAGAAGCTTTTCAGCGTGACCGCGTTCTCCTCGACCTGGGCGACGACGATGTCACCGTTGCGGGCGGTGGTCTGTGGCCGGATGAGGACGAAGTCGCCGTCCATGATCGCGGCGTCGATCATCGAGTCGCCGCGGACCTTGAGGACGTAGGCGTCGCCCGACGGCGCGAGCATCTCCGGGACGTTCAACGTCTCGGAGGCGTCGTGGTACGCCTCGATCGGACCACCGGCCGCGATCTCGCCGACGACCGGGAGCGTGTGGTTGTCCCCGAGCGCGACCGATTGCGGCACGAGCTCAGAGGTGAGGCCGAGGCGGATCGCCGCGGTGGGCGTGAGGCGGATGGCGCGCGATCGAGCGGCCCCGCGCTCGAGGTAGCCCTCGCGCTCGAGGATCAGCAGGTGGTGATGGACGGCCGACGTCGAGGCGAGCCCGACGGCGTGGGCGATCTCGCGGACGGAGGGCGGGTAGCCGCGAGCTCGGAGCGTGGCTGCGATGTAGTCGAGGATGCGGAGCTTCCGGTCAGCGTCGTGCCTGGTCACCGGCACCTCCTTCGGGGCGATGATACCGAACAGACGTTCGATGTCAAGCCGTGGCGTGGGCGCATCGGACCCGGGGTCACCGTGGAGCGATGCTAGACTTCTCGACCCGTCGCTCCGGAGGACAGGCTCACCCTCGATGCCCAGCATGCGAATGTCGATCCGGCGGCCGTCGTCGGTCGCCGTCCTCGGTCGCGTCCTGTCGCTCTCGGCGTTCCTGCCTGTCGCGAGCAGGGCGCCGATCTACGGTCGCCTCATCTGGGCGCTCGTCGCGGACAGCCGTGTGCCGCTCGAGCGGAAGGTCGTCCTGGGCATCGGCGGCGGCTACGTCCTGCTGGGCCGGGACATCATCCCGGACTCGATCCCGATCGTCGGTGGGCTCGATGACCTGGTCGTCGTGGTCCTCGCCGTCGAGCTCTTCCTGGACGGCGTCCCGGCGGAGCTCCTGGCTGAGAAGATCGACGAGCTCGGGATCGACAGGGCGGCGTACGATCGCGACATCGCCCAGATCCGGCGGCTCACGCCCGGGCCGGTCCGGCGGATGATCCGCGAGATCCCGCGCGTCATCGACGGCACTGCGGAGCTCGTCGGCCGGACGGGCATCGGCGGCGGGCGAGCCCACACCGACTGAGTCATCCTGAGGAGGATCCGCTTCTGTGAAGGTCATCCTGACCGGCGACGTGGCCAAGCTCGGCAAGAGCGGCGAGATGAAGGTCGTCGCCGACGGCTACGCGAACAACTTCCTCATCCCGCATCGTCTGGCCGTCCCCGCAGCCGGCGGCGCCTATCGCGCCTGGCAGCACGACATCGCCAGCCGCGAGGAGAAGCGCAAGCGCGAGCGTGAGGACGCCGAGATCGCCGCGACCCGGATCGCGTCGACGACGCTCACGATGGGCGTGAAGGTCGGCGAGGGCGGCAAGCTGTACGGCTCGATCACCGCCCAGGACATCGCCGACGCGCTCGGCCGGCGCGGGATCACCGTCGACCGCCACAAGGTCGATCTCGACCAGCCGCTCAAGACCCTCGGGACCTACAAGGTCGCCGTGAAGGTCCTGTCGGGGCTCACGCCCGGAGGTCACCGTCGTCGTCGAGCCGAAGGGCTGACCCGGCGATCCTGAGCGTCCCGCGGAGCCGGGACCGCTCGCGGCTGCCCCTGCTCGCCGCGATCCCGGCCCTGGTCATCCTGGCGGTCGGGTTCCTGACGCCGTTCTCGGCGATCTCCGGCTTCCACCAGGACCTCGACGACTATCGGCGGGTGGCGGGCGCCGTCCTCCACGGCCTGCGGCCGTACGCGGAGGTCTCGTTCGAGTACCCGCCGCTCGCGATCGCGACGTTCCTGCCGGCCGGTTTCGCCGCGCCGATCGATCTCGAGCCGTACGCCCGGATGTTCGCGGTCCAGTCGGCGATCCTCGCCGTGATCTGCGGCGGCCTCCTCGCCTGGCTGTCCCTCCGGTCGACGGATCTCGCCCGCCCGGTGGCCGTCCTCGCCGGGTGGGCCCTCCTGGTCTTCGCCGTCGTCGCGCTCGCTGCGTTCCGGTTCGACCTGGCGGCCCTCGCCCTGGCCCTCGCCGGGGTCGGTCTCGCGACGGCCGGTCGCCCGGGGCCGGCCGGGCTCGTGCTTGGGGCGGGAGCCCTGATGAAGGTCTTCCCAGCGGTCTTCGTGCCCGTCATCGCGGCCTGGCTGTGGTGGCGCGCCGACCGAGCCGGAGCCGGCCGGCTCGTCCTGGGCGCGACCATCGGGGTCGCCGCCGTCATGACCGGGCTGGCGCTCTGGGTGGGGCCGACCGATGCCCTCGCCTTCGTCGAATATCAGGCCGACCGCCTGGTCCAGATCGAGAGCCTCGCCGGGAGCATCCTGCTGGTCGTCCATGCCCTGACCGGCTCGCCGCTCTGGGTCAGCTACGGCTTCCAGTCGGTCCAGCTGGCGGGTCCGGCCTCGTCGGCCTACGACCCGTACACCGAGATCGTCCTCGTCGTCGTGGTCGGGCTGACCTGGATCGCGGCCTGGTACCGCTTCCGAGCAGATGCCCGCGACGGCGTTCCAGGCACGGGCTCGCTGATCGTCGCGCTGCTCGTCACGGGCCTGGCATTGCTGCTCGCGGACAAGGTCTTCTCGGCCCAGTACGTGCTCTGGGTGCTGCCCCTGGCGCTGCTGCTGCGGCCGCCGGTCGCGGCCGTCGCGCTCGATCGCGGCGGCGCTCACGACGGCCGTGTTCCCGCTGACGTACCACGAGCTGGCCTGGTTCGAGCCACCTGCCGTCGCGATCCTCGTCGCCCGGAATGCGGTGCTCCTCGGGCTGCTCGGCTGGCTCCTCGTCAGACCCTCGCGAGACCTCGTTCCGGAGCCGCGGCAGCTGTCAGCGACCTGACGTCGTAGACCCGGTACTGGTCGGTCGAGGTGGCGACCGGGAACCGGGCGGCCCAGGCGGACTCGTCGACGCCGACCTGGTTCGGGTCGCGCTCGTCGGGGCCGATGACGACGTAGTCGACGCCGTACTGCTTCATCAGCTCGTCGGCCGTCGGCCCGAGCTTGTAGATCTCGAGGACCTCGGCCTGGCGCTGCTCGTACGGGATCCCGCTCACCCACAGCTGGCCCCAGTAGCCCATCAGGACCTGGCGGCCGCTGAGCATCATGAACGGGTCGTGGCTCTCCATGCCGGTGACGACGAGGTCGTCCGGCTTGCTGATGTCGCGGAGCTGGATCGCGATCTGCTCCTGCTCCGCGGTGATCATCCGGAAGCGCATGTTGCCCTCGGCCTGGTCGAGGTTCTCGAGGAGCGGCGAGAGCGTCATCGAGGCGACCGCCACGACCAGGAGGAACCGGACGGCGAGCGACGAGCGCTCCCGCCAGACGTGGACGATCAGCGCGCCGACGATGATCGCAATCCCCAGGAACCAGTAGATGAGGATCTTGTGGTTGTCCCAGTCCCACGGTTGGAACGCGGCGAGGTTCGCCACGACGAAGATCGGCATGAGCGCCAGGACGACCCGCGCCGAGACGGGCGGCAGGACCTTCGTGGTCAGGAACCCGATGATCGCGAGGGGGATGAAGAGCCCGAGGTTCTTCAGCCAGAACCACCACCACTCGTCGGGTGGGGCGACCCACCCCAGCTCGAACCGGAACGCCGAGAGCGCCCCGGCGCCGCCCCCCAGCTGGGTCACGAGCTGGGGGATCGCGACCCCGACCCAGATCAGCCCGAAGACGATCCAGCCGACGCCACGGGATCGTGTTCCGCCAGTCACTCCACGGCCGTCGGGCGAGGAACAGGGCGAGGAACGGGACCGTGAGGGCCATCGCGAGGAGCGTCGGAAGGTGCGATAGCGGCAGCAGCCCGCCGACCACGCCCGCCAGGACGAAGCGGCCCATGTCACGCCGTCGGACCGCCGCGACGAGCAGCGTGATCATCAGCATCGCGAGCGGCAGCCCATACAGATATGCCCGCTGCGACATGAGGAATGCGATGTACGGGTTGAAGAAGCGGATGTGGAGGTCGGCGATCGGCTGGGCGGGATACGGGTCGGCATTCGCGCCGAAGAGCGTCCCGAGCAGATCGTGGTTGCGTCGACGAGGCCGGCCGTCGTGATCCAGGCGAGGCCGGCGCCGAACAGGAACAGGAACGTCCCGAGGGTCGCGATCGAGGTCGCGATCCCGAGGCGACGGATGAACGCCCAGAGCGACAGGGCCGCCACGAGCGACAGGACGAGCGAGTGGAACGGCAGCGCCTGGACCACGGCCATCCCGAACAGCACGAAGGCCGCCGGGGTCAGGTCCGACAGGTAGTGATAGCTCAGCGGCAGGCCGGCGAAGAGCGTGTTGACCGGCGGGAAGTTGTCGCCGTAGGCGAATCGGGTGACGATCCCGATGTGGGTGGGCCAGTCGCTCCAGATGTACTCGTGGCCGGCCCACAGGCCGTCCGGCAGCTGCTGGAGCGCGTCCTGCCAGAGGAGTGACCAGCGGACCGCGAGGCCGGCGAACAGGACCGTGCCCCATGGGTCGAGGCGGGTCATCCATGCGCCGACGGAGATCCACGGTCGCAGCCGGGCGGTGAGCGGGCGGGCCGCTCGCAGCGAGCGGGGCCGGGCCACCGAACGGGAGCGGCAGCCGCAGGAAGACGAGGCCGAGCGCGACGGCCGCGACGCCCGTCCCGAGGATGACGGCCGGGGTGAGGCCGAAGAGGGTCGCCAGCGGCACGAGCGCGAGCGTCCCGGCGACGATCCCGACGACGCTGCCATGGGCGAACCGCTCGAGGGGCGTGAGGAATGGCGCGAAGCGGGCGAGGGCCGCGATGCCGGGGACGGCGAGCGCGGCGAGCCAGACGAGCGACAAGAAGACGGGCACGGCTGGCGGATGATAGCGAACGTGACGACGAGCACCGTCCGGACGATCCTCCACGTCGACCTCGACGCGTTCTTCGCCGCTGTCGAGCAGCGCGATCGACCCGAGCTGCGTGGGCGCCCGGTCGTCGTCGGAGGTGGCGGACCCGACGACCGAGGGGTCGTCTCGACAGCGTCGTACGAGGCCCGACGGTTCGGTGTCCGCTCGGCGATGCCGCTCCGGACCGCGGCGGCCCTGTGTCCCGATGCGGTCTTCGTGCCGGTCGACGGGCAAGAAGTACAGCGCCGTCAGCAAGGAGGTCATGGCGATCCTGCGGCGGTTCACGCCCTCAGGTCGAACCGGTCTCGATCGACGAGGCGTTCCTCGATGTCACGGCATCGGCGGCGCTGTTCGGCGACGGTCGCGAGATCGGCCGGCGGATCCGGGCGGCGGTCTCCGACGAGGTCGGGCTGACCGCTTCGGTCGGGGTCGGGTCGACCAAGCTCGTCGCGAAGATCGCGTCCGACCTCGAGAAGCCCGACGGGCTCGTCGTCGTCGAGCCCGGCGACGAGGCGACGTTCCTCGCCCCGCTGCCGGTCGGTCGGCTGTGGGGCGTCGGGCCCCAGACGGCGGCCGCGCTGCGCGAGCAGGGGGTCGTCACGATCGGCGATCTGGCGGCCGTCCCGATCGACGTCCTGGTCCGGCGACTCGGCAAGCACGGCGGCGCGCTCCACGACCGGGCCCTCGGGATCGACCCCGACCCGGTCGACGACGGTGACCCGGCGAAGTCGATCGGCCACGAGCACACCTTCGACGTCGACACGAACGATCGGGACGTCCTCGAGCGGACCTTGCTCGGGATGGCGGATGGGGTCGCCTCGCGTCTGCGCAGCAGCCGCCTGCGGGCCGGGACCGTCACGGTGAAGATCCGGGACAGCTCGTTCCGGACGATCACCCGGCAGCGGACGCTGGCCGAACCGACCGATCTGGCCGAGCCGATCTGGCGTGCCGCCCTCGAGCTCGCCCGACCCGAGTGGCGCGGGATGCGGGTCCGACTGATCGGCGTGACCGCGTCGAACCTCGCGGCGCCGGAACAGCTCGGCCTGTTCGAGTCCGACGACGAGCGGCGCCGGCGTGCGGTCGAGGCCGCCGACGCGGTCCGGCGCCGCTACGGGGACCGCGCGGTGACACGGGCCCGGCTGCTCGGCTCGAGGCTGCCGGCGCCGTTCGAGCGTGACCCGATGACCGCGCCGGAGCGTCGATCCGGGGTGATCGACGCAGATCCGGCGCCTCGCCAGCACCCTTCCGTCGATCCCGGCGGCGACCCGGAGGAGCGTGACAGCCGAGCTGACACTGACGGCGTCGACGATCCGGTCGATGACGCTTGACATCGAACATCTGTTCGGTCTAGTCTCCTGTCATCGAACAGATGTTCTGGTCGACGGATGTGCCCCCGGTCGACGCATCGCTCCAGGAAGGAGACATCGGATGACGATGATGCGGATGGACCCCGAGGCGGTGCGCGTCCGGACCGGATGGTTCGACGGTCGGCCGCGCGAGGTCGTGTGGGGCGGCGAGACGCTTCCCATCACCGGGCTCGCGGTCGTCCGGGACGAGACCTCCGCCTATCGAGCGGCGACGGGGCCGCGGATCGTCTTCGAGGTCGACACGCCGCGCGTCCGGCTCGCTCTGAGCTACCGGCCCCGTGGACGTCGTTGGACCGTGGAGGCGGTCGAACCGGCTGCCTGACGCCGCATGCCCCGCCGACGCGCCGGTCCTCCCCGACGCGTCGAGCTTGATCGTCCAGTCGCGGGGTAGGCGTGCCGGTACCACGTCTGCCCCGCGGCCCGGACGGTCGCGACGGTCGCGAGGGTAGCGCACGCGGTGCCGTCGATCGTCCGGCACCGCTGCTACGATCACGCCGTGGAGATCCCCCTGTCCGATCGGTTCCGCGACTTGACGGTCGACGGCTTCCTTCAGCGGCTCGCGTCCTCCGACCCCGTTCCCGGAGGCGGCAGCGCCTCGGCCATGTCGGCGGCGACCGCCGCGGCGCTCGTCGCGATGGTCGCCGGTCTCTCGATGGGCAGACCGAAGTACGCTCCCGCACGAGGCGATGCTCCTCAGGACCCATGCCGCGGCGACCGCCCTGGTCGATCGATGCCTCGACATCGCCGACCGCGATGCGGCAGCCTACGGGGGCTTCGCGGCGGCGATGAAGATGCCGCGGGAGACCGAGGCCGAGAAGCGTGCCCGGACATCGGCGATGCGGATCGCGGCTCCGGACTGCGCGGTCGTCCCGCTCGAGGCCGTCGAGGCATGTCGGGACATCGTGGGGCTCGCCGAGACCCTCGCCGGCCGAAGCAATCCGAACGCCTCGTCGGACCTCCGGGTCGCGGCGCTCCTGGCCGAGGCGGGAGCACGCGGTGCCGCGGAGAACGTCGCGATCAACCTGCCGACGCTGGGCGACGAGGCCACCGCCGAACGACTCGGGCGCGTCTCCGCCGAGTTCCTCGCGGAAGTCACGAAGCTGGCCGCCCGGACCCACGAAGTCGCGGCGTCCGGCGTCGTGCGCGAACCCCTTCCCGACGTCCCGGCAGCGGGATGAGGGCCGTCGAGGCGAGCGTCGCGACCGGCGGGGACAGCGAGTCAGCCCCGGAGGACGGGCCCCGGCTCCTCCTCGGCGCTCCGATCGCGAAGGACATCCGCGCTGGGGTCGCCGCCGACGTCATCGCCTTCGAGGAGCGGCACGGTCGGCCGCCTGGTCTCGCGGTCGTGCTGTGCGGGCGCGATGCCCCCTCTGTCGTGTACCTGGAGCGGATCCTGGCCGGTTGTCGCGAGGTCGGCATCGCCGCGCGGTTCGTCGAGATCGCGGGCGAGACCACCGAGACTGCCCTCACCGAGGCGATCCGCGATCAGAACGACGACGACGCGGTCGACGGGATCATCGTCCAGATGCCCTTGCCAGAGGGGATCCGCCTTCGGACGGTCATCGACGCGATCGACCCGGCGAAGGACATCGACGGCATCCATCCGCTCAACGCCGGCCTGCTCCGGCTGGGCTACGACGGGTTCCTGCCGGCGACGGCCCACGCGGCGGTCGAGATCCTGCGCCGCTCCGACATCCCGATCGCGGGCCGCACCGCGGTGGTCGTGGGTCGGTCGCCGGTCGTCGGCATGCCCACGGCATTCCTTCTCGTCCGCGAGGATGCGACGGTCACGGTCTGCCACTCCCGGACCCGAGACCTGGGTCACCATCTGGCCGACGCCGATATCGTCGTCGTCGCCGCCGGGCACCCGGGGCTGATCAGCGGGGCGATGCTCAAGCCGGGCGTCGTCGTCGTCGACGTCGGGATCAATCTCGTCGACGGTCACCTCGTCGGCGACGTCGACTTCGGGTCGGCGAGCGCTGTCGCGTCGGCGATCACACCGGTACCGGGCGGCGTCGGGCCGCTGACGAACGCCCTCCTCCTCAGCCATGTCATGCGGGCCGCGCGGGCGCGTCTGGACGGCGCACCCGACAGCCCCCGAACCCTGGGAAGTCGACCATGACCACGACGCTTGTGCCCTCGGACCTCGAGATCGCCCGCTCGGTCCGACCCCGCCCGATCATCGAGATCGCCCGCGAGCTCGGGTTGCGCGACGAAGAGGTCGAGCTGTACGGGCCGTCGAAGGCGAAGGTGACCCTCGAGGCGATCGAGCGCCTCGAGGCCGAGCGGCCGCGGGGCAAGTACGTCCTCGTCACGGCGATCACGCCGACGCCACTCGGAGAGGGCAAGTCGACGACGACCGTCGGTTTGGCCCAGGGGCTGAACCGGATCGGCGTCAAGGCCGCGGTCTGCATCCGCCAGCCCTCGCTCGGGCCGGTGTTCGGCATCAAGGGCGGCGCCGCCGGCGGCGGCTACAGCCAGGTCATCCCGATGGAGGACTTCAACCTCCACCTGACCGGCGACGTCCACGCCATCGGAGCGGCCCACAACCTCGCCGGGGCGTTCATCGACAACCATCTGCACCACGGCAACGCCCTCGGCATCGACCCCTTCGCGATCGGCTGGCCGCGCGTCGTCGACATCAGCGACCGGGCACTGCGACACGCGGTCATCGGCCTCGGCGGGCGGGAGGACGGCGTCCCGCGCGAGACCGAGTGGGTCATCACCGTCGGCTCCGAGGTGATGGCGATCCTGGCCCTCGCGTCGGACCTGAGGATCTCCGGACGCGACTTGGTCGGGTCGTCCTGGCGACGACGAAGGACGGCCGCCCGGTCACCGCCGAGGACCTCAAGGTCGCAGGCGCGATGACCGTCCTCCTGCGCGACGCGATCAAGCCGAACCTCCTCCAGACCCTCGAGGGCGGTCCAGCCTTCGTCCACGCCGGGCCGTTCGCGAATATCGCCCATGGCAACAACTCGGTCCTCGCCGACCGGCTGGCCCTTGTCACCAACGAGGTCGTCTGCACCGAGGCCGGCTTCGGGGCCGACATGGGTGCCGAGAAGTTCTTCGACATCAAATGCCGCCAGTCCGGGCTGAAGCCGGATGCCGCGGTCATGGTCGCCACGATCCGGGCGCTGAAGATGCACGGCGGCGTCGGCAAGATCGTCGCCGGCAAGCCACTCGATCCGGCGCTCACGACCGAGAACGTCGAGGCGACCCGGGCCGGCGCGGCGAACCTGGCGGCGCAGATCGAGAACGTCCGACTGTTCGGCGTGCCGGTCGTCGTCGCGATCAACCACTTCCCGACCGACACCGAGGCGGAGATCGAGGCAGTCCGCGAGGTCGCGCTGGCGGCCGGCGCCCGTGATGCGGTCGTCGCGCGCCATTGGGCCAGCGGCGGCGACGGGGCGACGGATCTGGCGCAGTCCGTATGGGACACGGCCCAGGTCGGTGCGCCCGACTTCCGGCTCCTCTACGACGACGGCGATCCGCTCCTCGCCAAGATCGAGGCGATCGCGACGAAGGTCTACGGGGCCGACGGCGTCGACGTCCTGCCGGCGGCGGCGAAGGCCCTGAAGCGCTACGAGGAGCAGGGCTTCGGCAGCCTGCCGATCTGCATGGCCAAGACGCAGTATTCGCTCAGCGCCGATGCGAACCTCAAGGGTCGCCCGACCGGCTTCAGGGTCCCGGTGCGTGAGGTCCGGCTCTCGGCCGGGGCCGGCTTCGTCACCCCGCTGCTCGGCGACATGCGGACGATGCCAGGCCTGCCGTCGGTCCCGGGCGGCGAGAAGATCGACATCGACGATGCCGGCGAGGTCGTCGGGCTGTTCTGAGCCGACCGCCCCGACCGGGCCGTCGCGACCGCTGGCTAGAGGTACCCGGTGGCGAGGGCGAATGCGATCGCGGTGATGCCGCCGACGACGAGCCCGAGGATCCCGGCGCCCCACGCCGCCAGGTCGACCGGCCCGAGCGACGGGGCGTGCATGTGGCCCTCACCGTGATCGTCGTCGTGGGCGCTCATGTGGTCGTCCGCGTGGTGGGCGGGCGTGTCGACGATGGCAGTGTCGTGGGGATCGCTCATCGCTCCGATTCTGCCAGACAGCGGCGGGTCGGAGAGGGTCGGCTCGATGCCCGCGCTTGACCGCGACGGCCGGCGCCTCTTCGTCGCCCGGGCGCTCCGGATGTTCGCCTACGGCGGCCTGGCGCTGATCCTTGTCCTGTACCTCTCCGGGCTCGGGCTCGACGGGGCGCAGATCGGCGTCATCCTCGCCCTGACGCTGATCGGCGACACCGTCATCACGCTCCTCCTCACGACCCACGCGGACCGCCTCGGTCGTCGGAGGGTGCTCCTCCTGGGGGCCGTCCTGATGAGCGCCGCTGCGATCGTCTTCGCGGCGTCCGACCTCATCCCTGTGCTCGTGGTCGCCGCGACGATCGGGGTGATCAGCCCGAGCGGACGTGAGGTCGGCCCGTTCCTTGCGATCGAGCAGGCGGCGCTCACGCGGCTGGTGCCCGACCGGGAGCGGACCTCGACGTTCGCCTGGTACAACCTCACCGGGTCGCTCGCGGTGGCCGCCGGTGCCCTCGCCACAGGACTGATCGTCCAGGCCCTCCGGGGGGGCGGCCTGGCCGACCTCGATGCCGACCGGGCGGTGATCCTCGGCTACGCCGCGGTCGGGGTCGGGCTGTTCGTCGTCTTCGGCGGCCTGTCGCCGCGGATCGAGGTCCCGCCGTCGGAGCGGTCGGCGGGGCCGGGGCGGCTGGGTCTCCACCGGTCCCGGGACATCGTCCTGCGGCTGTCGGCGCTGTTCGCCCTCGACGCCTTCGCCGGCGGGTTCATCCTCGACAGCCTCATCGCGTTCTGGTTCACGGACCGCTACGGGGTCCCGCCGGCCGCGATCGGGGCGATCCTCTTCGCGACGAACATCCTGGCGGCGATCTCCGCGCTGGCGGCGGCCCGGATCGCCGCCCGGATCGGCCTGATCAACACGATGGTCTTCACCCACCTGCCCTCGAACATCCTGCTGATCCTCGTGCCGGTGATGCCCAACGTGCTCCTGGCCGTCCTGTTCCTGTTGCTCCGCTCCTCCATCAGCCAGATGGACGTCCCGACCCGGCAGTCCTACACGCTCGCGGTCGTCGATCCGGACGAGCGCTCGGCGGCCGCTGGTGTGACGGCGACCGCACGCTCGGCGGGGGCCTCGGTCGCGCCCCTCGTCGCCGCGCCGCTCGTCGCGATCCCGGGTCTGGCGGGTCTGCCGTTCGTCATCGCGGGCACGCCTCAAGATCTGCTACGACGTGACGCTGTGGGCGCTGTTCCGGGCCCGGCCCGCGCCCGAGGAAACGACCGCGGAGGCCTGAGGCTTGATCCGTCGATGGCCGGCTAGGCGTTCGGATCCTGCTCGGGGTCGCCGCGGCGCAGACCCGGGAAGCCCAGCCGCCACCACACCAGGCCGGCGATGAGGACGACGACACCGATGGCGATCGCCAGGTCGAACGGTTGGAGGGTCCGCCGGATGTCCTCCCAGTTCTCGCCCAGCAGCGTGCCGGCCCAGACCAGCACGGTCGACCAGATGAACGCCCCGGCCGTCGAGTAGACGACGAACTTCGTCAGGTTCATCCGGGCCACGCCCGCGGGGAAGCTGATGAAGGTCCGGACGATCGGCAGAAGCCGCGAGAAGAAGACCGTCTGGGAGCCCCAGCGCTCGAAGAAGTGGTCGGCCGCGTCGATCTCATGCGGACGGATCAGCAGGTACCGCCCGTATCGCTCGAGGAACGGCCGGCCGCCGTAAGCCCCGATCGCATAGGCGATCAGCGAGCCGAGCGTGTTGCCGATCGTCGCGAAGACCACGACGAGCCAGAAGTTCCACGGCTGACCGGTCAGGGGCTCCACGGCGTTGGCATCCGAGACGAGGAATCCCGCGAACGGCAGGATCAGCTCGGATGGCAGTGGGATCATCGCCGACTCGATGGCCATCGCGATCATCACGCCCAGGTAGCCGACCGCCCCGTAGAGGTTCGCGAGGAACGGGATCGCGATCGTGTCGATGAACTCCAGCACGCGCAGCCTCAGCGAAGGGTCGGTGGTGCGGGGACGCCGGGAGGATAGCCGACTATCCTCCGCGACGTGACTCCGACAGCGGCCGACGTCGTCCTGACCGGCGCCGATCTCAGCATCGCCGACGTCGAGTCGGTCGCCCGACAGGGCGCCCGAGCGTCACTCGATCCGGCTGCCCGGGCGCGGATGCAGGAAGCCCGCGACGTCATCGAGGGCTTGGTCGCCGAGGGCGCCGTCGTGTACGGGGTGACGACCGGGTTCGGTGACCTGGCGACCCGGTCCATCCCGCCCGAGGACACCCGCCGGCTCCAGGAGAACCTGCTCGTCAGCCACGCCGTCGGCGTCGGAGCGCCCTTTCCGGGCGAGGTCGTCCGGGCGATGCTGCTGCTCCGGGCGAACACCCTCGCGCTCGGCCACTCCGGCTGTCGACCACTGCTCGTGGACCGGATCTGCGCGCTCCTCGCGGCAGGGATCCATCCGGTCGTGCCGGAGAAGGGCAGCGTCGGCGCATCCGGCGATCTGGCCCCGCTCGCGCATCTGGCCCTGCCGCTCATCGGTCGCGGCGAGGTCGAGCTCGAGGGCCGGCGGATGCCGTCGTTGCTCGCCCTCAGGGAGCTCGGACTCGAGCCGCTGATCCTCGAGCCGAAGGAGGGCCTGGCGCTCCTCAACGGGACCCAGATGATGAGTGCGATCGGGGCGCTGTTCCTGGCCGACGCCGACCGACTGGCACGGACCGCGAGCGTGGCGGCCGCGATGAGCGTCGAAGCGCTCCTCGGGACCGACGTCGCGTTCGCCGCGCCGTACCAGCTCGCCCGTCCTCATCCTGGTCAGGTCGAGGTGGCCGGCGAGCTGCGTCACCTGCTGCGCGAGTCAGGCCTCCAGGCCGCCCATCACGACTCGGCCCACAAGGTCCAGGACCCGTACTCGCTGCGCTGCGTGCCGCAGGTCCATGGGGCGGTCCGGGATGCCTTCGACCACCTCCGGCGGGTCCTCGACATCGAGCTCAACAGCGCGACCGACAACCCGCTCGTGTTCCCGTCGGGTGGCGTCGCACCGGCTGAGACGATCGCGACCGGCGGCGGGCGGGTCATCAGCGGCGGGAACTTCCACGGCGAGCCGGTCGCCCTGGCGCTCGACTTCGCGAAGCTCGCGATGGCCGAGCTCGGGTCGATCTCCGAGCGTCGTATCGCGCTCGTCCTCGACCCGCGGCTCAACGGCGGGCTGCCGGCGTTCCTCGCGCCGGCGTCGGGTCTCGACTCGGGCTACATGCTCGTCCAGTACACCGCGGCGGCGCTGGCGTCCGAGAACAAGGTCCTGGCTCACCCCTCGTCGGTCGACTCGATCCCGACGAGCGCGAACCAGGAGGACCATGTCTCGATGGGAGCCGCGGCTGCCCGGCATGCCCGAACGGTCCTCGGGCATGTCGAGACGATCGTCGCGATCGAGCTCCTCTGTGCTGCCCAGGCGCTCGATCAGCGGATCGCGCTGGCCGGCGAACGACCGGGGACCGGCGTCGAGGAGGCGCATCGACGCATCCGGGCTCGCGTCCGGCCGCTCGAGGGTGACCGCGAGCCATGGACCGGACATCGCGGCGATGACCGCGCTCGTCCACGAGGGCGGCCTCGTCGATCTCGTCGGGCCGGCCGCGTGACCGAGATCCGGATCGTCGACGTGACCGACGGCGCGTCGTTCGCGCTCGTGCCGCCGTGCGCCGACGCGGGTTTCGACCATCGCTCGTGCGACTACTGGGAGGACGCCGATCGCGGGTCGCGGGCCGCCCGGGCGAGCTGGCTCGGCGGAGCGGCCGAGGCGCCGCGCGCAGCGGCCCCGTGTCGTCGACCCCTTCGGTGGCGACGCCGAGCCGGAAGCGTTCAACCCGTTCCTGCCAGCGTCGCGGTCGGCATCCGCGGGCAACCCGTTCGCCCCGTCCGCCGACGCCCTCGCCGACAACCCGTTCGCCCCGGCGCCGAAAGCCGCCGCGACCGTCGGCTCAGACGCGCCGCGCAAGCTCGCCCTGCTCGGCCGCGGGCTGGCGGTCTTCGGCTCGTACGCGAAGGTCCTGCTCGTCGATGACGAGCCCGTCGCATACGCCCAGTTCGGGCCGCTGTCGGCCTACCCCCGAGCGTCGCGGACCCGGGCCCTGTATCCGCAGCTGCCGGACGCGCCGCTGCCCGCCGTCATCACCTGCATCGCGACGACCGCGGCGGCGCGCGGCAGCGGAACGGCGACCCGCCTCGTCGAGGCGATCTGCGCTGACCTGGCGGGGCGAGGCTTCGCCGCGGTCGAGGCCTACCCGGAGGTCGGCGCCCGACCGGACGCGACGAGCGCCGCGACGCCGGCGTTCTGGGTCCGGGTCGGCTTCGCCCTGGTCGTCGACGACGATCGCTTTCCGGTGGTCCGGCGGGAGCTGTCCTGAGCCTCCGGAGCGCCGCTCCGCTCCTCGTCTGCCTCGCGATCGCGGCCGCGGCCTGCGCGACGGCCCCACCAGCCCCGGCAGCTCCGAGCGCCGCACCGTCCGGGCCATCGGTCCCGGCCTCGCCATCCGCCGCGCCGACAAGCCCGACGAGCCCGGCGGTCCCACCGTCCGCCAGCCCGAGCACCGCCACGGTGCCGTTCGAGGATGCGCTGCTGGCGATCCTGCCGGCGACCATCGCGGGCCAGACCGTTTCGTCCGAGCACGACGCCTTCGACGCCTCGGCGAGCGACGCGGACCTCGCCCGTGACGTCGCCTCGGGCGCGGTCGGCGTCGCGATCGACCCGGCCGGGGCCGACTACGCGATCGGCTTCGTCTATCGCCTCAAGCCGGGCGTCTACGACGACGGCTGGGCTCGCGCGTGGCGCGACTCGTTCGACACCGCCGTGTGTGCCCAGGCAGGCGGTGTGACCGGCCATGCCTCGGCCCAGATCGGCTCGCACGAGGTCGACATCGGCAGCTGCGGCGGCGGGGTCACGACCTACCACGTCCACCTGACCGACCCGGCGACCGGGGACGACCTGATCGTCTCGGTCCAGGCGCTCGGCGAGCAGCGCTTCGGCGAGCAGATGGTCGCGGGGCTGACCGCCTGATCCGAGGCGTCCCTGTGACGATCGGCGGCGCGCCGCGCTCCCGGGCGCCTACGATGTCGGCGCCGCCAGTCGCCGCCAGTCGGAGGAGCCCCGCATGACCGCGCTCCCGGGCGCACGCCCCGTCCGCGCCCCCCGAGGGACCGAGCTCTCGTGCCGCGGCTGGCAGCAGGAAGCCGCCCTCCGGATGCTGATGAACAACCTCGACCCCGAGGTCGCGGAGGACCCCGACGCGCTGGTCGTCTACGGCGGCACGGGTCGCGCCGCGCGCACCTGGGCGGCGTTCGACGCGATCGTCCGGGAGCTCCGACGGCTCGAGGACGACGAGACCCTGCTCGTCCAGTCGGGCAAGCCCGTCGGGGTCTTCCGGACCCACGAGTGGGCGCCTCGGGTCCTCATCGCGAACTCGAACCTGGTCGGGAAGTGGGCGACCTGGGACGTCTTCCGGGAGCTCGAGCGGGAGGGTCTGACGATGTACGGCCAGATGACGGCCGGCTCGTGGATCTACATCGGGACCCAGGGCATCCTCCAGGGGACGTACGAGACGTTCGCCGAGCTGGCCCGCCAGCACTTCGGCGGGACGCTGCGCGGTCGGCTGACGCTGACCGCCGGGCTCGGCGGCATGGGCGGCGCGCAGCCGCTCGCGGTGACGATGAACGAGGGCGCGGTCATCGCGATCGAGGTCGACGCGGCGCGGGCCCGCCGTCGCCAGGAGATCGGCTATGTCGATCGGCTGACCGCGGACCCGGACGAGGCGCTGCGCTGGGCCCGCGAAGCCGCCGGGTCCGGTGCGGCCGTTTCGATCGCCCTCGTCGGCAACGCCGCCGAGATCGAGCCCGCCTGGGCGCTGGCGGGGGAGCGGTTCGACGCCGTGACCGACCAGACCAGCGCCCACGATGCGCTGGCTGGCTATGTGCCGGCCGAGATCTCCCTGCCCGACGCGCTGTCGCTTCGCCAGACCCAGCCCGATGTCTATGTCCGGCGCTCGATGGCGGCGATGGCCGACCACGTCCGGGCGATGCTCGCGTTCCAGGACGCGGGCGCGGTCGTCTTCGACTATGGCAACAACCTCCGGGCCCAGGCCCAGCAGGCCGGCGTCGAGGACGCGTTCCGCTATCCCGGGTTCGTTCCGGCGTTCGTCCGGCCGCTCTTCTGCGAGGGCCGCGGACCCTTCCGCTGGGCGGCGCTGTCCGGCGATCCGGCAGACATCGACCGGACCGACGAGGCGATCCTCGAGCTGTTCCCCGACGATGCGGGGCTGCACCGCTGGATCACGATGGCCCGGGCGAAGGTCCCGTTCCAGGGCCTCCCGGCGCGGATCTGCTGGCTTGGCTACGGCGAGCGGGCCAAGGCCGGCGGGGCGTTCAACGAGCTCGTCCGAACGGGCACCGTCAGCGCTCCGATCGTCATCGGTCGGGACCACCTCGATGCCGGCTCGGTCGCCTCACCGAACCGCGAGACCGAGGCGATGGCCGATGGCTCCGACGCGATCGCCGATTGGCCGCTCCTCAATGCCCTGGTGAACACCGCCGCCGGCGCGACCTGGGTCTCGATCCACCATGGCGGCGGGGTCGGCATCGGCTATTCGCAGCATGCCGGCATGGTCGTGGTCGCGGACGGCACCGAGCTTGCGGCGCGGAAGCTCGAGCGCGTCCTCACGACGGACCCCGGGATGGGCGTGATCCGCCACGTCGATGCCGGCTACGAGCGGGCGATCGATGTCGCCCGTCAGCGTGGCGTCCGGGTGCCGATGCTCGAGCCCTGATCGGGGTCCAGATCCTCCGCCCGGATCACCGACATCGGGCCCGACTCGAGCAGGACCTCCTCGGGCAGCGATGGTGACGCTTCGGGAGCGGGCGCCCCGTCAGCGTTCGCTGCTCCGACGGGCTCGTCATCCTCGACCGGGGCGGGCATCTCGCGGAGCGTCCGGACGGGCGAGAAGAAGACCCACAGGAACGCCGTGAACGACCCGAGCGCGCCGATCCAGATCGCCACGTGGACGCCGAGCGAGTTCGCGACGATGCCACCGATGATGCCGCCGAGCGGGATCGTGCCCCACACGATGAACCGCATCGTGGCGTTCATCCGGCCCTGCATCCGCGGCGGCGCGATGGCTTGGCGGAAGCTCACCTGGTTGACGTTGTACACGACGGCCGACCAGCCCATCAGTGCCCCCGAGGCGATGAGGAAGGGGATCGCGACGGCCTTCGGGGCGATCGCCACGAGGAGGACCGCGGGCGCCGACACGAACATCGAGCCGACGATCGTGGGCCCGACTCCGAAGGCCTGCGCGACGCGGTTCGCGCTGAACGCCCCGACGATCGCGCCGATGTTGCCGATCCCGAAGACGAGGCCGATCTGCGCCGGCTCGAGCCCGAGATCGCGGACGAGATAGACGATCAACGTCGAGAACGCGATGTTCGTGAACAGGTTCGACGTCCCGGTGCTCGCGGCGATCTTGCTGAGGTACGGGTTGCCGAGGACGAACCGGAGACCCTGGGCGACCTCCTGTCGGAGCCCCGCGCGGGGCTGGCCGTGCTCGTCGACGTGGCGGTCGGGCGCCGGCTCCCGCTTCCGGATGCCGAACACGAACAGCGCCGACCCGGCGAAGCTGATCGCGTCGGCGATGATCGCGAGCGGCGCGGTCACGATGCCGATCAGGCCGCCCGCGAGGGCCGGTCCGGCCGTCTGGGCGATCGTCCGGCTGATCTCGAGCTTCGAGTTGCCCTCGACGAGCTGATCCCGCTCCACCAGCGACGGCAGGTACGACTGGTATGCGACGTCGAAGAAGACCGTCAGGGTCCCGTTGATGAAGCCGACGAGGTAGAGCTGCCAGATCGACAGGCCGCCGAGCTCATACGCGATCGGGATCGAGAGAAGGCTGACTGCCCGGCCGATGTCGCCGGCGATGAGGATCGGGCGGCGCCGGAGTCGGTCGACCCACGCGCCCGCCGGCAGGCTGAACAGGACGAACGGCAGGAACTCGATGGTCCCGAGCAGGGCGACCTCGAACGGCGTGGCGTCGAGGAGCAGGACCGCCAGCAGGGGGATCGCGAGCAGGCTGACCTGGGTCCCGAACTGGCTGATCGTCTCCGCGGTCCACAGCTTCAGGAAGTCGCCGTGACGTAGCAGGCTCTGCCGGGGCGGTGCCTGGGCCGGCTGCTCGACCGTCGGGGACGTCGGGAGGCTCACGGCGTGTGAGTCTACCGTCTAACACGCGTTAGAGGGAGCCTGATCGCGCAGACCAGCGGCCCGCATCGGCGGCTGTCATCATCGCCGCACGGGAGGAGGCATCGGTCGGATGGCGGAACGGCTCGTCGAATCGGTCCCCAACGTGTCGGAGGGCCGCCGCACCGATGTCGTCGACCGGATCGCCGCAGCCGTCACAGCGACGCCCGGCGTCCAGCTGCTCGACCGGACCAGCGACCCCGATCACAACCGCAGCGTCCTGACGATGGCCGGACAGGCCGATGCCGTGATGGATGCCCTGGAGGCGATGACGGGTGTGGCGCTGGCCGAGATCGACATGGAGCGGCAGACCGGCGAGCACCCCCGGATCGGGGCGGTCGACGTCATCCCGTTCGTCCCCCTCGGTGGGACCACGATGGCCGAGGCGGTGACGATCGCCCACGTCGTTCGGCCGCCGGCTCGCAGACCGCTACGACCTGCCGATCTACTTCTACGCCGAGGCGGCGACCCGACCGGACCGGGTCAAGCTCGCCGATGTCCGGCGCGGTCAGTACGAGGGCCTGAAGGTCGAGATCGCCCAGCGTGGCCGCGAGCCCGACGCGGGTCCGGCGCGGACCCATCCGACCGGCGGCGCGACCGCCGTCGGCGCCCGGCCGTTCCTTGTCGCCTGGAACATCGACCTCGCCAGCGACGACCTCGAGGTCGCGAAGCGGATCGCACGGCGGGTCCGCGAGTCGGGCGGCGGACTGCCGAAGGTCCAGGCGAACGGCTTCATGATCGCCGAGCGGGCCCGTGCCCAGGTCTCGATGAACCTGCTCGATCCGTCGATCACACCGATGTGGCGGGTCTGGGACGAGGTGGCCGAGCTGGCCCTGGAGGAGGGCGTCCGCCCGGCCGCCTCGGAGCTGATCGGACTGGCTCCCCTCGGGGCGTTCCTGGACGTCGCCGATCACGCCGGGGCCGACCCGGCCGCCCCGGTCGAGGAGCGGTTCGCCGCCGCCGCCGGGTATCTCGCCCTGATGGATGCGGACCCGTCCATGGCCCTCGAGCTCCGGCTCGCCGCCGCCGCCGAGGCGGGGGCGTGAGCCTGCGCCTGATCCCCGGCGGTCGCGACGCCGTCACGGCGAGCGGGCTGCTCGTCACCGGGGCCAGCGCGATCGCGACGATGTCCGGTGGGCTCCGCCGGGGCGCCGACCAGGACGACGTCGGGCTGATCGACGCCGCCGATGTCGGAGGCCCTGACGCGGCGGACGCGCCGGTCGTCGCGGCCTGGGACGGACGCGTCGTGGCGGTCGGTCCGCGGTCGGCCGTCGAGGTCGCGCTCGAGGCGGCCGACCTGCCGGTGTCGCGGTTCGCCCGACTGGATGCCGGCGGAGGGCTCGTCACCCCGGGCCTGGTGGACCCGCACACCCATCTCCTGTTCGCGGGCAGCCGCGAAGCCGAGCTGCGGCTCCGCCAGAGCGGGGCGTCGTACCTCGAGATCCTGGCTGCCGGCGGCGGCATCCTCTCGACCGTGGCGGCGACCCGAGCCGCGACCGTCGACGAGCTCCTCGCCCACGGCCGTCGCTGGCTCGACGCCATGCTCGCCCACGGGACGACGACGATCGAGGCGAAGTCGGGCTACGGCCTGGACCTCCCGACGGAGCTGCGCCTGCTCGAGGCGGCCCACACCCTGGGCCAGGAAGGCCCGATCGACGTCATCCCGACGTTTCTCGGCGCGCACGCCGTCGCGCCCGAGTTCCGGAACCGTCCCGACGGCACCGAGGCCTACGTCCGGCACATCCTCGAGGTCCAGATCCCGGGTGTCGCGGCTCAGGGCCGGGCCCGGTTCTGCGATGTCTTCTGCGAGGCCGGCGTCTTCACCGCCGACCAGTCACGCCGGATCCTCGAGGCCGCCCAGGTCTACGGGATCGAGCCTCGGCTGCACGCCGACGAGCTCGCGCCGTCAGGCGGCGCCGAGCTGGCCGCGGAGATCAACGCCTGGTCGGCGGATCACCTCGGCGCGCCATCGCCGGCCGGGATCGACGCGCTCGCAGCGGCCGCCGAGTCGGAGCGGCCGGTCGTCGCGATCCTCCTGCCATCGACCGCCTGGTTCCTGATGAAGCGCGACATGCCGCCGGCCCGGACGTTCATCGAGCGCGGCGTGCCGGTCGCGCTCGCCACAGACTTCAATCCAGGGACGTCGCCGACGCCCGACCTGTCCCTGGTCATGACCCTCGCCGTCCTCCAGCTCGGGATGACACCGGCCGAGGCGCTCGTCGGCGCCACGGTGAACGCGGCCCACTCCCTGGGTCTCGGCGAGGACGCCGGGTCGCTCGAGACGGGTCGCTGGGCGGATCTCGTGGTGTGGCGGGTCCCGAACGTCGATCAGCTGCCGTACTGGCCGGGCGCCGACCTCGTGCGGACGGTCGTCAAGCGGGGCCGGATCGTCCTCGACCGCGCCTGACGACGTCGGCCGACAGCACCGGGCCCCATCCGGGGCGAAGGATCAGGGCTGCTTGCCGCGCGCTTCGAGGACGACGGTCGTCGTCTCCTGGGGCAGGCTCGACGGCGACACGGAGAGCTTGGACTGCGGCGTCGGCTGGGCGCCCATCTCGTGGAGGAACCGCTTCATCGCGTCGTCGCACTCTGCTTCGTCCGCGCAGACCGGCATCGGGACGACGATCGAGGGATCGAGCTGGGCGACCAGCTCGGCAGCCTTCGTCGGGGTCAGCGCGCCGCCGATGGGAACACACACGACGTCGACCGAGCCGATGTCCCCGAGCTTCTCCTCGGTCAGGAGGTGGCCGATGTCACCGAGGTGGATCGTGTGGATCCCGTCGAGCTCGACGGCGAAGGCGGTCTGGCGGCCGCGCTCGGTGCCGCGCTGGTCGTCGCGATACGTCCGGACGCCCGTGAGGAGGACCTGCTTGACCTCGTATTCGCCGGGTCCGTCGAGGACGAACGCATCGTCGAGGCTCGACGGGAGGTGCGTCCCGCCATCGCGCGACAGACGGCCTTTCGCCTTCGGGAGCGGCTCGTCGTCGGGGTGGCTGACGGTGACGATGTCGCCGCTGATGCCGCGACCCGTCGGCCCGACGATCGACTGATAGGGGTCGGCGACCACGACCGCGTCCTTGCCGCGCAGGCGGACACAGGTCCGGCCGTACCAGGTGAGCTCCATCGCCGCCGATTCTGGCACAGCCGGCTCATCTGCCGCTGCACGGTCCGCGGACCTGGACGAAAAGAAGACCGGAGGCGCCTGCCCATCGGCGCCTCCGGTCGGAGGGAGGGAGGGATGGAACCTGAGGGTTCGTTCCGGGGAAGAACATAGGGCGGCCTCCATTCAACGCCGAGACGGGAGACGGTTAAGAAACGGACATCGAGGCCTGCGGGACGTCCCGGGAAGCGCATTCCGCTCGTCCGTGCGACCATCCCGCGATGCTCGAACGACCCCGCCGCCTCGTCGCGTCGGTCCTCGTCGGGGGGATGCTCGTGGCCGCGTGCGGTTCGCCGACGAGCCCGGCCCCCAGCGGGACGACGTCGCCCGCTCCGTCCGCCTCCCCGGTCCCGACCGCGTCAGGCCCGGCCAGCCCGGCGCCGTCCGCTGCATGGCCGACCGATCTGAACGCGCTGACGCGGCTGATCACGTCCCAGGTGGAGCAGCTCCGGGGCCTGACGGCGAAGACGCCCGTCTCCGTCACCGTCCTCGATGAGGCCGCGCTCATCGATCGCGTCAAGTCGTCCTTCGCCAAGGACAACCCGGCCGACTATGTCGCGGCGACCGACGCGTTGTTCACCCGCATGGGGCTCGCTCGGCGCCGACCAGTCGCTCGGCGATCTTTACGTGAAGCTCCTGGGCAGCCAGGTCCTCGGCCTGTACGACACCAAGGCCAAGACCGCTGTTCGTCGTCGCCCGCGGGGCCGACGAGCAGATCGGCCCGCTCGAGCGGTTCACGATGAGCCACGAGATCGACCACGCGCTCCAGGACCAGAACTTCGGACTCCAGAAGCTCCTCCCCGAGGTCAATGATCAGAGCGACCGGTCGATGGCCGCGCTGAGCGTGGCCGAGGGCGACGCGACCGTCCTGATGTTCCAGTGGGCGACCGGTCACCTGACCCAGCAGGAGCTGCTGACGGTCATCGCGGCCGCGGCCGACCCGGAACAGCAGGCGATCCTCGAGGCGATGCCGCCGATCCTCAAGGACACGCTCCAGTTCCCGTACATCCAGGGCCAGGCGTTCATCACGCGCCGCGATGCGCTCCGGCGGCTGGGCCTGCGGTCGATCAGCTCTACGCAGATCCACCCCTCTCGACCGAGCAGGTCCTCCATCCCGAGAAGTACGTCGCCGGCGAGAAGCCGATCGCCGTCACGATCCCGGGGGACCTCGCCGACCGGCTCGGCTCGGGCTGGAAGGTGGCGGCCCAGGACACGATGGGCGAATACCAGACGTCGATCTGGCTGGCGGCCGCGGGCAAGCAGTCGCAGGCGACCGCCGACGCCGCCGCGGCCGGCTGGGGAGGCGATCGGATCGCCTACGTCGATGGACCGGCCGACAGCGACGCCGTGGTCTGGCGCACGACGTGGGACTCGGCGGCCGAGGCGGATCAGTTCACCGCCGCGGCCGAAGCCTCCCGGGCGTCGCTCCCATACCCGACCCTCGTCGCCCACCAGTCGGGCTCGACGGATGTCACGATCCTCATCGCCAGCGACGACGCGACCCTCGTGACCGTCGACGCTGCCGCTGGGCTGACCGGGGTCTGACCTGGGCTGACGGCTCCGGGCTCGGGATCCGTCACATCACCTCGGGCGCGCTGATCCCGAGGAGGTCGAGGGCCCGGGCGAGGGTCAGCTTCGTCGCGAGACACAGGGCGAGTCTCTCGGACGATCGTCGGGGTTCCTCCGGGACGATGACCCGCGCGTCGCGGTAATAGGCGTGGAACCGCGTCGCGAGCTCGGTCGCGTACGCCGTGACGCCCTGGGTCTCCTCACCCGTCGCGGCGTCCTCGACGACCTCCGGCAGGCGGAGGACGACCCGTGCCAGGGCCGCGTCCGGCGCCTCGCCGAGCAGGTCGCCGATCCCGCTGGCCGGGGCAAGTCCGGCGTCCTCGGCCTTGCGGAGGATCGAGGCGATCCGAGCGTGGGCGTACTGGACGTAGTACGCGGGGTTCTCGCTCGACTGTCGTTTCGCGAGCTCGATGTCGAAGTCGATGTCGAGATTCGCGCCGCGCGATGCGAACGTCCACCGTGCGGCATCAGGCCCGACCTCCTCGAGCAGCTCGTCGAGGGTGATGAACGTTCCGGCGCGCTTGCTCATCGAGACCTCGGCACCGTCGCGGACGAACCGGACCCAGCCGGTCAGGAGCATCCGGACGCGTTCGCGGTCGTAGCCCATCGCGGTCGCCGCGTTCCGCACCCTGGCCACCGTCCCGTGGTGGTCGGCGCCCCAGATGTAGATCAGCTCGTCGTAGCCCCGGCTGAACTTCTCGACGACGTAGCCGATGTCGGCGGCGAAGTACGTCGGCTCGCCATTCGAGCGGAGGACCACCCGATCCTTGTCATCGCCATAGTCGGTCGAGCGGAACCACAGCGCGCCATCCTGCTCGTACAGGTGGCCCGACGCCCGGAGGCGCTCGATCGCCTGACCGACCCAGCCGTCGTCGTGGAGCGTCCTTTCGCTCCGCCAGACGTCGAACCGGACGCCGAGGCGGGCGAGGGACGCCTCGATGCCCGAACGGACCTGCTCGGAAGCCCAGCGGCCGAGGATCCAGGCCGCGTCGGCGCCGTCGGCCGACGCAGCGCTCCAGATGTCGTCGGGGACCGCCGCGGCGAGGTCCACGACGTAGTCGCCGTGGTAGCCGTCCTCCGGGACCTCTGATCCCATCCGCAGCGCCAGGACGGAGGCGCCGAGGTGCCGGACCTGGGTGCCGGAATCGTTGAAGTAGTACTCCCGGGTCGTCGTGTGGCCGCCGGCCTCGAGGACGCGACACAGGAGGTCGCCGACGAACGCGCCGCGGGCATTGCCGATGTGGAGCGGCCCGGTCGGGTTCGCAGAGACGAACTCGACGTTCACATGCCGCGGCGTGGTCGGCGTCACCCGGCCCCAGGCGTCCGGCTCGGCCAGCAGATCGGCGACCGTGCCCGCGATCGCCGCGTCCGCGACCCGGACGTTCACGAACCCCGGCGGCGCGACCTCGACCGACCCGATCGGGCTGTCCGAGCCATCGGCTGCCGCGTCTGCCGCGAGTGCCTCGGCGAGGATCCGGGCGATGTCGAGCGGCGAGCGACGGTATGGCCTGGCGAGCTTCATCGCGAGGTTCGTCGCCAGGTCACCGTAGCTCGGGTCGGCCGGCCGCTCGACCTCGGTAGGGACCGCGACCCCCGGCTCCAGGGCCGGCAGCGCACCATCGGCGATCGCCCGTCGCCAGGCTCGATCGACGGCGGCGATCGTCCGACGGCGATGGGACGGGATCGGGTCGCTGCGGGTGGTCGAGGTCATCGTTCCGCAGATGCTACGCGACCTCGCCGATGGTCCTGGCCCGGGTCCGGTGCGGGCTCGCACCGACCTCCGCGTCGGCGGAGCGGTGAGGTGGTGTCGTGTGCGGTCATGCGCGGTCCGTAGGGTGACTGCGGTACTGGACGAGGGATGGGCTTATCCGTCACCATTGCAACGTTCTTCAGGACCGGTCGGCGCGAAGAACGTCTGACGCGCCACGGCAGCAATCATCGCGAGGGGATCACAGCCCCTCTTCTCGGGGATCGGAGCAGAGCATGCGTGTCGGTGTGGCCCGACGTTCGTCGGACAGCCTGACCTTCAGACGACTCGGATGGGTCGCCGTTGGTCTCCTTGTGACGGTCGGGCTCTTCGCCCCGGGCCTCGGAGCCCGGCCGGCGCTGGCCGCCACGACCATCACACCCATCCCGGGCAACCCCGCGTGTGATGGGACGAAGATCGACCCGCCGAACCCGGGCACGTACGCCATCACCGGCGGGACGATCACGATCACCATCACCGACACGGACATGGGCCAGGAGGTCGACTTCCAGACGTCGGGTGGGGCCCTCGTGAGCGTCTTTGTCGTCAAGGGCGGCCCGAACGCCCTGTCGTACTCCTATTCGCCGCCGGTGGCCTCGGACACCGGGCTCCACGCACCGCTGAACGACAACAACGGCAAGTGGTACGGCCTCAGCCACTTCTGCGTCACCAGTCAGGCGGGCACGGCATCGCCGAGCCCCAGCCCGTCGCCGACGAAGCCGCCCTGCGGCTGCCAGCGCCGTCGCCGAGCCCGAGCCCGAGCCCGAGCCCGATCGCCGTCCCCGAGCGAGCGTCCCGTCGGCCGAGCCCGAGCCCGTCACCGAGCCCGAGCGAGAGCCCCTCGGCCAGCCCGAGCCCGTCGCCGAGCCCGAGCGAGAGCCCCTCGGCCAGCCCGAGCCCGAGCCCGTCACCGTCGCCGAGCCCGAGCCCGTCGCCGAGCCCGAGCCCGTCGCCGAGCCCGAGCCCGTCGCCGAGCCCGAGCCCGTCGCCGAGCCCGAGCCCGTCGCCGAGCCCGAGCCCGTCGCCGAGCCCGAGCCCGTCGCCGAGCCCGAGCCCGAGCCCGTCGCCGTCGCCGAGCGCGAGCCCGTCGCCGAGCCCGAGCCCGTCGCCGTCGCCGAGCGAGAGCACGTCGCCGAGCCCGAGCCCGTCGCCGTCGCCGAGCGAGAGCACCTCGGCCAGCCCGAGCCCGAGCCCGTCGCCGTCGTCGAGCTCGAGCGCCAGCTCGTCGCCGTCGTCAAGCCCGAGCGCCAGCCCGTCGCCGTCGCCGAGCCCCGGGGGATCGGTCGATGCCTCGAGCGAGGTCAGCCCGAGCCCCGTAGTCAGCCCGAGTCCCGAGGGAACGGTCGCCGGGATCACGTCGAGCCCGAACGTGACGCCTCCGGCGACCGACGCGATCGGCCGCAGCGCGAGCCCCAGTGGCGACACGATGCGCCTGGTGTTCCTGGCACTCGCCGCGATGCTCGCGGGCCTGCTCCTGGCGCTCCCGAGGCGCCGGACGAAGGATCGCTAGCACTCACCGGTCGGTCGACGCTCCTCGCCCGACACGGACGCCGGGGTCTGACAAGGCCCCGGCGTCGTCGTTCCCGGGGATCGAAGCGCCTCGCCGGCGCCGCAGCCCGTCCAGCCGGCCGAGCCGGGCGTCAGATCGTGAGATGGTCGCCAGGCGCGACGAACTGCAGCGGCCCGTCGAACCCGGCCCGGACGGCATCGATCGTGCGGTCCGGGTCGTAGCCCATCTGGAGATGGGTGAGCAGGATCCGACCCGGTGACGTCCGGCTGGCCAGTTCGGCGATCTGTCGGCCGTCGAGGTGCATCTCGTCGACGGGGACCGGGCCGGGGCCGAAGGACACTTCGGTCAGCAGCGTGTCGCCGGGTCGGATCAGCGGCTCGAGGTCCAGCGCGCGGCCGCAGTCGCCCGAGTAGACGAGCGCCGGTCCGTCACCGGGCGCCACGATGCGGAAGGCCCAGCTGTCGTCGGTGTGGGTGACCCGTCCCGGCACGATCGAGAACGGCCCGAGCGTCCGTGGGGTCCCGTCGATGGGATCGACGTCCAGTGACTCCCGGGTGAACCCGAGCTCGCCGTGCAGGGCGTCGATCCGCTCCGGCAGGGCTCGCGGCGCGAGCACCGAGACCCGGCGGGAAGGCCGGAACTCGTAGCAGAGGTAGTGCCGGAGCGGGACCAGATCGATGCAGTGATCGGGATGGAGATGGCTGATCACGACACCGTCGACGCTGCTCGGCTCGATCGCCGCCGCGAGCGACGGGAAGACCCCTTGACCGAAGTCGAGGACGATCGAGCCGCCTGACGCCTGGAGGAGATACGACGAGCCGAGCGCGCCGGGGCGGTCCGAGTACGCCGGACCGGCGCCCAGGACGGTCAGATCCATCGGACGGGGGCGGACGGCATCGTCGTCGGCGGCATGGCCGCCAGCCTAGCGCACGGACACCGCCGGGATGGGTCCCGGATGACGGTCCCGCTGTCGGGTCGAGTCTTGACCCGACAGCGACAGCCGCCCCGGATCAGGTCTTCGGGGTCTTGCTCGGCTTCGGGCTGGGCCTGCCGGGCGAGCCGTCCGGGCCGCCCGGCTGGGGCGACCCGTGCGGGTTCCCGTGGGAGCGCATCCGGCCCCTTCGAGGGATGCGGGTTCCCGGGCGAGCCGTCCGGCCCCTTCGAGGGATGCGGGTTCCCGGGCGAGCCGTCCGGGCCACCCGGCTGGGGTGATCCGTGCGGGTTCCCGCCCTGACCGCCGGGCGTGCCGCCACCGGGCGTCCCGCCGCCGCTCTGGAGACGCTCGAGGGCCTTGCTGCTCCGCTCGATCGCGTGCTGGATCGCGCCCTGGGCCTGGGCCGGGACCTGATCAAGCAGGGCGTCGAGGACGGCGAGGTGCTTCGACAGCTCGGACTCGAGGTGGGTCAACCGATCCGTGTCGCCGGCGACGCCGGCCTCCGCCTCGGCGGTGATGTCGTCGTACGCGCCGAGCGCGGCATCGGCGGCCGCTGCGTCGCCGTTCGCTGCGGCCGCGCGGGCCTCGTCGAGGCGCCGATCGAGGCGCAACAGCTCGGCTCGGGCACGCGCCGCGGGTTCGGTCGGGAGCGTCGCGCTCTCGATCCACAGTCGGGCGCCATAGAGGGCCCCGCCCGGGCCGCTCGCCGCGGCCGCCGCGCCGACGGCCACGAGCAGGACCGCCGCCGCCGCGAGCGCCGCGACGGCCGTCCGCCAGCGACGGGCGATCCGCGGGGCCGGCCGCGTCGCCGGGCCGGCGGGCTCGCCCGCGCGGGCGACGAGGGACGCCCGGATGCGATCCATCGCGTCCGGATCCGGACGCAGACGCAGCTCGGCATACCGCTCGAGGCGCCGCTCGAGCTCGTCGTCCCCCGGCTTCCGCGGGTCGTTCGTTTCCATGTCACCCATCAGCACCACCCGCGGCCGATCCCCCTGGATCGCCGTCCCCCGGCCCGTCGAGTCCGAGCTGCCGCCGCAACGCGGCGATCGCCCGGAATTGCAGGCCCCGGATCGTGCCTTCCTGTCTGCCCATCGCGACGGCCGCTTCCTTGGCGGAGAGGCCGGCGAAGAAGCGGAGCGCGATCGTGTCGCGCTGCTCCGTCGTCAGCTTCTCCATCGCCGCGGCGACCGCGTCGAGGTCCGCTCGTAAGGCCGCGATCTCGTCCGGCGGCCGTCCCTCGCCGACCTGCTCGACGAGCGTGTCGAGGTCGACGTGATCGCGGCGTGTCCGGACGTGATCGATGACCGAATTCCTGGCCAGCCTGAACAGCCAGCCCCCGAAGGGGACGCCCCGCGATTCGTATCGCGGCAACGCCTCCAGGGCCCTGACGAAGACGATCTGTGTCAGGTCCTCCGCGTCTGTCGGGCGCCTGACGCGGCTGACGATGTAGCGATAGACCGGATCGTGGAAGTGGTCGAAGATCCGACCGAATGCCTCCGGGTCCCCGGACCGGGCGGCTTCCACGAGGCGCTCGAGCGCGTCGTCGTCGAGTGTCACAACGATCCAAGTCCGATCCCGTTAGGCGTGGACACGCTCCGGGATCGCGATCCGCCGCCGCTGCTCGCGCCGACCGGTGACGACCGAGCGGAAACCGGCGTCGCCGGCGCGGCGGTAGCCGTCCTCGAGGCCGTGGGCGAACCACTCGGCGCGGTGGGCGTCGGAACCGATCGTGACGGATCGCCCGCCGAGCTCCCGGTAGCGCGAGATCGCGGCCGGGCCGGGATACGTCTCGCCGGCGGCCTGGCGCAGACCGCTCGTGTTCACTTCCAGCGCGGTCCCTGACTCGACGAGGGCCCGCAGGACCGGGTCGTAGAGCTCGAGGGCGGCGTCGAGGACACCCGGCTCGATGTGGGGGACGAGATACCGCTTGACGAAGTCGAGGTGGCCGATCGCGTCGAACAGGCCCGAGCCGGCCGCGGCGCGGACCTCGTCGAAGTACGGCTCGATGATCTCGCCGAGGTCGCGGCCGGCCACCCAGCCGCCGACGCGGGTGACGTGGTAGACCGAGTCGGGGCCGATGTGGACCGAGCCGATGACGAAGTCGTATGGCCAGCGGGCGAGGTGCTCCCGGATCTCGTCCTCGCGGAGGGACTCGTACGTGACCTCGACGCCGAATCGGATCGCGACACCGTGTCCGGCCCAGCGATCGGCGGCCTCGCGGACGACCCGTTCACGGGCCACGACGTCGACGCCGTGGTTCGGCCAGCGCGGATCGAAGTCGACGTGATCGGTGATCGCGATCTCGGCGATCCCGAGCTCGACGGCGAGCGCGGCGTAGGTGTCGACGTCGACCGATGGGTCGGCGTCGGCGGAGGCCCGACTGTGGAGGTGCGCGTCGAGGGGCAGGTCGCGTCCGCGCTCGTCCTTCACGCCCCGCTCATCCTTCGAGGATCCCCAGCTCGTGCCCGACGCGGTCGAAGGCCTCGAGGGCGCGGTCGAGATGCTCGTCGGTGTGGGCGGCGGTGACGATCGTCCGGATCCGGGCCCGATCGAGGGCGACCGTTGGGAAGACGACCGACGTCGCGAAGACGCCGAGCTCGAACAGCCGGTCGCTGAACCGGATCGCGGTCTGTGAGTCGCCGAGCAGGACCGGCGTGATCGGGGTCTCGCTCGCGCCCGTGTCGAAGCCCAGGCGCGCCAGCTCCGCCTTGAACCGCCGGGTGTTCGCCCAGAGGCGGTCGTGGAGCTCGGGCTCGTCCTCGAAGACGTGGAGGGCCTCGAGGCAGGCTGCCGCGACGGCTGGCGGGTGGGACGTCGAGAAGAGGAATGGCCGGGCCCGCTGGGTCAGGATCTCGCGCAGCGCAGCGGATCCGGCCACATACCCGCCGAGCACGCCGACGGCCTTGGACAGGGTCCCGATCTGGATCGCGACCCGGCCGTGAAGCCCGTAGTGGTCGACCGTCCCGCGGCCGGCCCGGCCGAGCACACCCGAGGCGTGGGCGTCGTCGATCATCACCGCCGCGCCGTGCTCCTCGGCCGCTTCGACGATGCCCGGCAGGGGCGCGATGTCGCCATCCATGCTGAACACCCCGTCGGTCACCACGAGGATCAGCCGATATGGCTCGCCCTCGTGGCCGGTGTCGGTCCGGCCGCGTTCCACGGAGTCGGCCAGGACGGTCCGGAGCTCCGCGACGTCGGCGTGGCCGTAGATCCGTCGGGGTGCCTTCGAGAGGCGCATGCCATCGATGATCGAGGCATGGTTCAGGGCGTCCGAGACGATCAGGTCGGCCTCGCCGGTGATCGTCGGGATCACGCCGGTGTTCGCGGTGAACCCGGACTGGAACGTCAGGCTCGCCTCGGTCCCCTTGAACCGGGCCAGCTCCGCTTCCAGCTCCTCGTGGAGGGCCATCGTCCCGGCGATCGTCCGGACGGCGCCCGAGCCGGCGCCGTAGCGCTCGACCGCCGCGATCGCGGCGACCCGCAGGCGCGGATGGTGGGTCAGGCCCAGGTAGTCGTTCGAGGCCAGGCTGATGACCTCGCGACCATCGACGACGCAGACCGGGCCCTGTTCGGTCGAGAGGACCCGGAGGGGCCGATACAGGTGCTGCTCGCGGAGCGTCGCGAGCTCGGTCGCGAGGAATGCCAGCGGGTCGGTGCGTGTCGTGGACATCACGCGCTCCACTCCATGAGGACCTTGCCCGAGTCACCCGACCGAGCCGCGGCGAACGCCGCCTCGTGGTCGCGATACGAGAACCGATGGGTGATCGCGGGCCGGAGATCGAGGCCCGACTGGAGCATGACGGTCATCTTGTACCAGGTCTCGTACATCTCCCGGCCGTAGATGCCCCGCAGGGTCAGCATCTTGAAGACGACCTCGTTCATGTCGAGGCTGATGTCCTCGGTCGGGATGCCGAGGATCGCGACGCTGCCCCCGTGGGCCATGTTCGCCAAGGCCGTCCGGAGCGCCACGGCGACGCCGCTCATCTCGAGCGCGACATCGAAGCCCTCGACCATGCCGAGCTCCGCCTGGACGTCCCGGAGGTCGCGCTCCCGCGGATCGATCGCGATGGTCGCGCCCATCCGGACCGCCAGCGCGCGGCGGAAGGGGTTCGGCTCGGAGACGACGACATGGCGAGCGCCGGCATGGCGGACGACGGCCGTGGCCATCAGCCCGATCGGCCCGGCGCCGCTGACGAGGACGTCCTCGCCCAGGACCGGGAACGACAGCGCCGTGTGGACCGCGTTGCCGAACGGGTCGAAGATCGCGGCGACCTCCGGGTCGATGCCCGGCCAGTGGTGCCAGATGTTCGTCATCGGCAGGACGACGTACTCGGCGAACGCACCGTCCCGGCCGACGCCCAGGCCGATCGAGCGAGCGCACAGGTGGCGCCGGCCGGCGAGGCAGTGCCGGCATCGACCGCAGACGACATGGCCTTCGCCCGACACGAGATCACCGGGTCCGAAGTCGCTGACGTTGCTGCCGACCTCGACGATCTCGCCGACGAACTCGTGGCCGATGACGAGGGGTGGGTGGATCGTCCTGGCGGCCCAGGGATCCCACGACTCGATGTGGAGATCGGTCCCGCAGATGCCCGTCCGCTGGACCCGGATCAGGACGTCGTTGATCCCCGGATGCGGATCCGGGACCTGGGTCAGCTCGAGGCCTTGGCCGGGAGCGGTCTTCACGAGGGCGAGCACGGAGCGCCTCCTGGCCGCGGTTCAGGCAGCGGCGTCGACGATGGGATTCTCCACCCTTCCGATCCCGTCGATCTCGACTCGCACGACGTCACCCGGCTCGAGGAACACGGGCGGCTCGCGGAAGACGCCCACACCGGACGGCGTGCCGGTGATCAGGAGGTCACCCGGCTCCAGGCTGATCGATGCGCTCACGAAGGCGATGAGCTCCGGGATCCGGAAGATCATGTCGGCGGTCGTCCCGTCCTGCATCAGCTGCGGTTCGCCCGCCCCGGATCGGCCGGGTCCAGGGATCCGCCACGACCGAAGTCGCAGGGCGTGCGGGTCCGAGATCTCGTCGGCCGTGACGAAGTCGGGGCCGACCGGCAGGAACGTGTCAGAGCCCTTGGCTCGCAGCCATTGGCCGTCGCCGTGCTGGCCCTCGCGGAGCGCCGCCTTGCTGCCCTGCCAGTCGCGGGCGCTGATGTCGTTGCAGACGACGTAGCCGGCGACGACGTCCATCGCGTCCTCGGCACGGACGTGGCTGGCCGCCTGACCGATCACGACCCCGAGCTCGACCTCGAGATCGAGCGCCCGGGTCCCGGCCGGTCGGATGACGGGCTGGCCACTCGCGACGATGGCGTTGGCGAACTTCGAGAACAGCATCGGTCGGTCGGGCAGGGGGATGTGCTGCTCGTCGACGTGGTCGCGATAGTTCAGCCCGACGCAGACGACCTTGCCCGGTCGAGGGATCGGCCGGTGCCGGCCGAAGGTCCCCGATCGCGAGCGATCGCGACCGTCGCCGATGCTCGACCGTGCCGTCGGCCGACGCCCGCCCGACGCGGACGCCCGATCCGAGGGACCAGCCGCCGATGTCCGTCCCGAACATGTACGACGATCCGCCGCGGCCCTCGTCGAAGAACGAATAGAGGCGCATCCGGCGCCTTCGTCAGCTCGGGCTCGGCGACGGGCTCGGGCTCGGCGACGGGCTCGGGCTTGCCGCGGGCGACGGGCTGGCGCTCGGCTCGGTCGTCGCGCTCGGGCGACCGACGGGGGGCCTGCCTTCGGGCTCGCGCTCGGGCTCGCCGACGGGCTGCTCGCTCGGCGCCGTGCTCGGGCTGGGCGACGGACTCGGTTGGCAGAGCGGCTCGGGGTTCGTCCGTTCCGCCTCGGTCAGGAAGAACTGCGCGATCTGCGGGATGTCGAGGGTCGCCTGGTACAGCACACGGTCCCAGATCAGCGCCGCGAACGGCGCGCCCTGTTGGTCGAACCGGGCGACGACCGGCCCGACCTTGCCCGGCGCCAGGCCGCAGATGGGACTCTCCGGCAGCTCTCTGACAAGTTGTTCGAGCTTCGCCAGGTCGGCGTCGGATGGACAGCCGTTCTGACACGAATACAGGACGGCCATCCCGCCGTGCTCGAGGTTGTGGATCCAGCCCTGCGGGATGACCGCATCATCGGGTCCGTAGAACCGGGCCGGGATCGGACCCTGGTTGAGCGCGTTGTAGTGCGGCCCCGACGCGGGCGGGCAGTAGGTGTACTTGACGAACGACCCGACCGGGACGTGGTTGCGGCCCATGTCGCCCTGGGGGGCGCCGAGGCTGTCCGGATCGGGGTCAGGCGTCGGCGGCTGCCAGATCGTCGAGCAGGCGTACGACGGCGAGGTGATCGACAGGAAGGCGAACCCCCCGACGACACCGAAGCCGAGCAGCAGGACGGCCCCGAGGATCAGCGCCCCGGTGGCGCTGGGCCCACGACTTCTTCGGCGGGGTGAAGCGGTCGCGCTGCCGGCGGCCGGCCCGTGGCGTGCCGGTCGGGGAGTGCGACGGACCGGCGCCCGACGTCGTCGGCGGACGGCCCGTCGGCGTCGGCGGGCGCCGGTCGAGCCGGTCGGCCAGCCGCGCCGGTCGTGCCGGTGGACCGGCGGGAGGCGCCGCTGTTCCGGCGCGATGTCTTGGCCACGCGTCAGCCTCGTACGGGAAGGCCGTCGCTGCGCGAGAGCGCGCGACGGCCGCTCGGATGCATCGGAGAGGGTACCGGGGCTGCCGCATCGCTGCCGACGGGATCGTCCGTCGAGGCCTGCGACGGCACCGCGCGGACGCGTTCAGGGCTCGTTCAGCCAGGCGCGGACGGCCGGTCGCGTCAGGCCGCGGAACAGGATCAGCGGCGAGCAGCGCGACGAGCCCGGCATACAGCGGCAGGCCCGCCGCGAGGAGCAGGAGGATGCCCGGGATGGTCAGGCTGGTGAGTCCCAGGGCCAGCCCGCGGGCGGCCTCCTTGCGCTGGAGGACCAGCGTGACGGTGAAGATCGTGTACGCCAGCAGGACCATCACGACGACGCCCGGAAGGCTGACCGGCGCCGAGATCGCCTGGTCGATCACGTACCGCAGCGACAGCCCGATCAGACCGAGGATGAGGAAGGCGTAGCCGAGGAAGACGACGATGCCAGGCGGCATCGCGCGGACCCTGTCGAGCACGGCCGGATTGTGCCAGACGACGCCGTCGACGCCTGGATCGAGCGGCTTGACAGGCCGCGGACCAGACCGCTACGGTCCGGTCCGTAAACCGGTTTAGGTGTCGCCCATCGGGCCCGTTGCGCGGTGACGCCGGATCATCTGCCGTGGCGCGCTCGGCTGCTTCTGGGAGACCACATGGAGGCACGCGCGCGTCGCCCGACGATCGCGGACGTCGCCCGCGAGGCCGGCGTCTCGAAGACCGCGGTCTCGTTCGCCTTCAACACCCCCGACCGGCTGAGCCCCGAGACCGCGGGGCGGATCCTCGACGTCGCGACGGCGCTCGGCTATCGGCCCGACCCGGTCGCCCGGATGCTGACTCGCCGGCGGACCGGCGCGATCGGCATCCTGACGCCGCAGGCCCTGTCGGCCGCCTTCTCGAATCCGTTCTTCGGCGAGTTCGCCGAGGGTGTCGCGCGGGCGATCGAGGACGCCGGCGCGACGCTCCACTTCATCTCGCCGGTCGCCGGCTCGCTCGGCCGGGCCATCGACGGCGCGACCGTCGACGGGGTCGTGGCGGTCGGCCTGTCCGCTGGCCACCCGGATGTCGGCGTCCTCGAGCGCTCGGGGCTGCCGCTCGTGCTCGTCGACTCGGCCGGCCTCGAGGGTCATCCGTCGATCGAGGTGGATGATGTCGGCGGAGCGCGACGGGCGGCGGAGCACCTCCTCGGGCTCGGCCATCGGGAGATCCTCGTCCTCGAGCGTCGAGCCACCCCGGACCATCGACGGCGACGACCACGATCCGGACAGCGTCCCGGAGCGACGCCTGCGCGGGTACCGGGAGGCGCTGGCGGCATCCGGCACGACGCTCCCGGACGAGGCGATCGTCGAGAGCCCGGCGAGCATCGAGGGCGGCCGGGTGGCGTTCCGACGGGCCTGGCTCGACGGCCGGCGACCGACCGCCGTCCTGGCGATGAGCGATATCACCGCCTTCGGCGCGATGAGCGCGGCCCGCGACCTGGGCCTGTCGATCCCACGCGACCTGAGCATCGTCGGCTTCGACGACCTCGACCTTGCGGAGCACACCGACCCGCCCCTCACGACCGTCCACCAGCCGGTCCGGATGAAGGCCGCCGAGGCGGCCAGCTGGCTCCTGGCGCTCGTCGACGGGCGTCCCAGCCCCGGTCCCGACCACGTGGTCCTGCCGACCCGCCTCGTGATCCGGGGCTCGACGGCGGCGCCCCGCCGCCGCGTCTCCGGCGGGCGTCGCTGACCGCGCGGCCCACCTACACTCCGGCGATGCCCGTCGACACGCCCGCCTGGGTCCGCGATGCCGTGTTCTACCAGATCTTCCCGGACCGCTTCGCTGCCAGCCTGCGGGTGGCGAAGCCCGGACCGCTGGAGCCGTGGGACGCCCCGCCGACGATCCACGGGTTCAAGGGCGGCGACCTGCTCGGGATCGCCGAGCGGCTGCCGTATCTCGCCGATCTCGGGATCACGGCGCTGTACCTGACGCCGGTCTTCACGTCGGCCTCGAACCACCGCTATCACACCGACGACTACCTCGCCGTCGACCCGTTGCTGGGTGGCGATGATGCCCTGCGCGAGTTGCTTGACGCGGCCCACAGCCGCGGCATGCGGGTGATCCTCGACGGCGTGTTCAACCACACCGGGCGCGGGTTCCTCGCCTTCCGCCACATCCTCGAGAACGGCATCGGCTCGCCGTACATCCACTGGTATCACGTCGACCACGCTCGCCTGACCGCGGGTCGGCCGCTCATCGCCTTTCCCGAGGCGCTCCCGGGCGGGACGGGTTCGCTGCCCGGACATGGCTCGTTCGAGCGGCTCGGATACATGGGCTGGTGGGATCTGCCGGCCCTGCCGAAGCTCGACATCCGCAACCCGCCGACCCGCGAGATGCTCCTGGGCGTCGCGGAGCACTGGCTCCGGTTCGGGGCCGATGGCTGGCGGCTGGACGTACCCGAGGAGATCGACGACCCGGGCTTCTGGCAGGAGTTCCGGGTGCGCTGCCGGGCGGTCCGCCCGGACGCCTACCTTGTCGGGGAGATCTGGCACGAGGCCCACGATTGGCTCGCCGGCGACCGGTTCGACGCCGTCATGAACTACCCGCTGGCGTACGCGATCCTCGGCTACGCGGCCGGAGAGCACCTCGACCGCAGCGTCCTCGACTTCCACGATCAATACCGGACGCGGGTCCGGACCCTCGACGGGGCCGCCCTGGGCGCCGAGATCGAGCGCCTCGTGGGACTCTACGACCCGGCCGTCACGGCGGTCCAGCTGAACCTGATCGGGAGTCACGACACGCCCCGGCTTCCGGTCGATGGCCGGCGGCGATCGCGAGTCCGTCCGGCTCGCCGTCGCCCTCCAGACCGCCCTGCCCGGTGCCCCGTGCACGTATTACGGCGACGAGATCGGTCTGGAGGGCGGGCGCGATCCCGACAACCGACATGCATTCCCGCCCGACGAGGCGCGCTGGGATCGGGACCTGGCGGCGTTCGTCGGAGCGGCGTTCCGGCTCCGCGGGGCCGAGTCGGCGCTGCGACACGGGACCATCCGGGTCCTCGGGACGGCCGGTCCGGCGATCGTCCTCGAGCGCGGCGCGGTCGACGATGGCTCGGCCTGGCTCATCGCCCTCGACGCCGGATCGGACGCCGTCTCGGTCGACATCGATGCGCCGGCGCTCGCCGGTCGGCTCCTGCGGGCCGTCCCGATGCCCGGCTGGCCGACCCCGGACGACGTCCGGGTCGCCGACGATGGCCGGGCGCGGCTGGCCGTGGCGCCCCGGGCGGGGGCGTTCTACCGGGCGACATGACCGCGTCCGCCGCGGACCGGGCTATCCTCCGCTCCCGTGGCTGACCTCACGCTCGCGATCCCCGCGGCCTTCGCGGATCGCATCGGGCCGTCCGTCGATCCCGAGCACAAGCTCGGGCGCGCCCTTGACGCGCTCGGTCCGGTCGCCGGCCGCGACGTCGTCCTGGTCGGCGGCGGATCGCGCTGGGCGACCACGCTGGCCGACCTTGGGGCACGGGTGAGCGAGGCGCCCGGCTCGCCTGCGTCCCTCGGCGTCGAGACCGGCTCCGCGGACGTCATCGTGGGCGCGTACTCCGTCTATCGCGGCGTGGATCCGGCAGAGCAGGCCGAGGCCGACCGGGCCCTCCGGCCGGAGGGTCGTCTGCTCGTCGTCCACGACTACGGTCGCGATGACGTCTCGCTGCTGCGCGCGGCGGATCTGCCCGAGTACACGTCCTGGGGCCGACGCGAGGGCCCCTACCTCCGGGCCGGCTTCCGGGTGCGGGTCGTCCATTGCTGGTGGAGGTTCGACTCGGTCGACCACGCGGCGGCGCTCCTCTCTGACGGCTTCGGGGCGACCGGAGCCGAGCTCGCTGCGGGGTTGCGGCGGCCGCGGCTGTCGTACAACGTCGCGATCTTCCACCGCTCGAAGGGCGTCGCGTGAGCGACCAGCCGCGGCCTACGCCGTCCGGCGGGTCGCGCGGCCCCGGCGCGCCCCAGGGCAGCGAGCCGCAGCCGCCCAGCCGGCCGCCCGGAAAGCCGCCCCGACCGGCCCCTCGGATCGGCCCGCTCGTCGTCACCCCGACGCGGGTGATCCTGACGATCGCCCTGGTCGGATCGCTGGTCTTCGTGCTCTATGCCCTGACCGTCCGTGACAAGACCGCCGTGCCGCTCCTGGCGACAGGGTCGCTGGTCCTCGGGATCGTCTTCGCCCTTCTGGCCATCGCCGGTGCGGTCGGGGCGGTCTCGGCCGCTCGCGAGCGGCAGGAGGGGTCGGCGTTCCTGCGGGCCCTCCTCGGTGGTGTCGCCGGGATGATCGCGTTCGGCTGGTTCGCCCTGGCGACGGTCCTCGCGCTCGTCTGGCAGACGCCGACCTGACGACCTCCGACGTCGGCGCGGCCGCGTCGGCCGGGTCGAGTCGGCGCCCGACGACGCGCCCGGCGAAGCCTCAGCAGGCGGGCCGCGACACGGTCGGCTGGTACACTCCCGGCGGCCGTCGCCCCCATCGTCTAGAGGCCTAGGACGCCACCCTTTCAAGGTGGAGATCAGGGGTTCGAATCCCCTTGGGGGCACCAGCCGTCGCCCGCTGCGACGGGCGGACGAGCCGACCGGCGAGCCCTGCTACCATCGCCCGCGATGGAGATCCTCGGCGTCCGCATCCCGACCGTGATCAAGGACAACGTCGCGATCCGGTGCGATGGTTGTCGCGAGATCATCGACGGGACGCCGTGGCGGGTGAACATCCTCGACATCGTCGCGATGGAGACCGCGCCGTCGTGGACCGACGCACCCGCGATCAACCCGGGGCCGTTCCAGTTCCACTCGGATCCGTCGCATGTCCGAGCCTGGATGCGGGAGAAGGGGTACCTCTTCTGCCGCAAGGGCCAGGTCCGCGAGATCATGCGACCGATCCCGATCCCGGGCGACGGATCGACGCGTTGGGGCCTGTGCGATGGCTTCCACCGCGACGACCACGAGCTCGTCCCCGCCTGACATCGGCGGTCCCGCCGCCCGAGCGGCGAGGAGGCCCGAGACACATCAGATGACGACCAGCGTGCTGCTGCCGGGGCTGACATCGCTCCTCGCGTTCCTGTTCTTCCTTGCCGTCCTCGACCAGTGGATCGAACGCCGCCGGGCCTACCAGCTGGTCTGGGCGATCGGGATGCTGTTCTTCGCGATCGCCTCGGGCTGCGAGGCCCTGGCGGCATCGAACGGCTGGAGCGAGCCCCTGTACCGGACCTGGTATCTGACCGGCGCCGTGTGGACCGCGGGCTGGCTGGGTCTCGGGACCGCATTCCTGCTCGGCAAGACCCGGTTCGGCTATGCCTTCGGGCTGTCCCTGATCCTGGCCGGGCTGTTCACGTTCCTGGCCCGGACCCGGCCCGAGTACGCCAACGCCGGGACCGCCCCGCTGCTGTACTTCATCGCGGCCGGGATCCTGGCCCTGGCGGTCGCGGTCGAGACGTACTTCCAGAACGAGCGCTGGCCAAGGATCGCGGCCCTCGCCGTGGTCGGGGCGACCGTCCTGTCGATCGTCCTGATGCTCGGGACGACCCTGCCGCCGCCCGGCTACGCGGTCGATCCGACGACGAACCTGCCGGTCGCGACGCTGTTCCCGCCACAGCTCCGCCTGCTGACACCGTTCATGAACGTGACCGGGGCGTTCTCGCTCCTGCTGGGCGCGATCTTCAGCACCTACGTGTTCATGCCGAAGCGGCGGGTCCTGGCCTACTCGCTCGACCCCGACCAGCCGGGCGACGACTTCCTGTTCAACCTGCTCATCTCCCCGGTCGCGATCATCGTGAACCTCATCGCGTCGCTGCCGGGCGCGACCCGGGCGATCGTCAGCGGCCAGGTCAACAGCCGGGTCCCGGCGACGATCCTCATCGCCATCGGGGCGTTCATCCCGACTCTGACCGACAGCCTCAGCCGGTTCGGGGCGACCGAGCTGTTCCAGGTCGGCAAGTTCCTCGGCGTGGTCTTCCTGTTCGCCGGGTTCCTCGTCTCGATCGACGTGTTCCGCGAGATCCGGATCCCGTTCACCCACATCCGTCTCGTCACCGGCCGGCATGAGCATCCGGCCGCCCTGGTGGAGGAGCCGACGGCCGCCGAGCGGTCCGCCTGATGCCGACGCTCGCGGGCGGTGGCCGGGACCGGACGGTCCTGGCGGGATCGGCGTTCGCGATCATCGCCGCGTCGCTGTTCGCGACCCTGGGGCCGCTCGCCCGGGTCGCGGAGCAGGCCGGTGTCGGCCCTGTCCCGTTCGTTGCCTGGCGGGCGGGTCTCGGCGCACTGTCGCTGGCGATCGGCGTGGCGCTCACGGGGGGTGTCGCGGTCGGGCTGGCCACGCTCCGCGGGCTGGATGGTCGCGGTCGGGCGACCCTCTTCGTCGCTGCCCTGATGGGCCTGTCGCTGAACCTGGCGATCTTCGTCGCCTTCCAACGGATCCCGATCGCCCTCGCGCTCATGCTGTTCTACGCCTACCCGGCGATGGTCGCGGCGGTCGGGATCGTCAGCGGTCGCGAGCCGCTGACGGCGAGCCGCGCCGCCGCCCTGGGGCTCGCGACGCTCGGCGTCGCGCTCGTCCTCGATCGGCTCTGCGGGTTCCGGCGATGGCTCGACCGACAGCATCGATCCGGTGGGTGTCCTGCTGGCCCTCTCGGCCGCCGTCAGCCAGACGGTCTTCGTCACGATCAGCCGGACCGGCTACCGCGCCGTCCCGGCCCAGATGGCGACCGTCGTGATCCTGGCCGTGTCGTCGCTCGGGGCGATCGTCGTGTCCGTCGTCCTGGGCTTCGGGACACAGCTGGCCCAGCCGCTGACGTCGGCCGCGCCGTGGCCCGTGCTCCTTGCCGCCGGCGTGCTGGCCGCCGGCCTGCCGTCGTTCCTGTTCCTCACCTCGATCCGCCGGATCGGTGGCGTCCGGACGGGCATCCTGATGCTCTGGGAGCCGGTCGCCGGGACGATCCTCGCGGCCGCCCTGCTCGGCGAGCGGCTGGCCGCGATCCAGCTCGTCGGCGGCGCGTTCGTCCTGGCGGCCGCCGTCGTCCTCCAGGTCACCGCCGAGGGCCGGGCGCCGGGTCGGGAGCCGATCGATGCATCGGTCGAGCTCGTCTGAACCGTGCCCCGGCGCCCGGCTATCCTGACCGCGTGAGCGAGCCGACGTCCGAGGCCCCCGAGCGCATCCGGGTCATGCTCGTCGACGACCACGCGGTCGTCCGGCGCGGCCTCCGCGGCTTCCTGGAGCTGCTCGACGACATCGAGGTCGTCGGCGAGGCCGAGGACGGCCGGGCAGCGGTGGCGGCCGTCGGTCGCCTCGAGCCCGACGTCGTGCTCATGGACCTGGTCATGCCCGAGCTCGACGGGATCGGCGCGATCGCCGGCATCAAGGCCGCTCGACCGGAGACCGAGATCGTCGCCCTGACCTCGTTCATCGAGGAGGACAAGGTCACTGCGGCCCTCGAGGCCGGCGCCGCGGGCTACCTCCTGAAGGACGCCGAGGCGGACGACGTCGCGGCGGCGATCCGGGACGCCTACGCCGGCGACGTCCACCTCGACCCCCAGGTCGCCAGGCTGCTCGCCCAGCGGATGCGGGCCCGCAAGGAGCCTGAGCCGGTCGAGCCGTTGACCGAGCGCGAGAAGGAGGTCCTGGGACTGGTCGGCAAGGGGCTGGCGAACAAGGAGATCGCCTACCGCCTCGGGATCACCGAGCGGACGGCCCGGACCCACGTGTCGAACATCCTCGGCAAGCTCGGGCTGGCGTCGCGGACCCAGGCGGCCCTGTGGGCCGTCGACCACAAGCTCATCCCGCCCGACTGACGGGTCGCGGGATCCTGCCATCGAGCCGCTCGCCCTCCGTCCGGCGACCGAGCTCGCGGCGGCCATCGCCGCCGGCCGGATCTCGGCGGCCGAGCTGCTCGAGGAGCACATCTCCAGGATCGAGCGTCTCGACCCGCTGATCGATGCGATCCCGACGCGAGCGTTCGAGCGCGCTCGGGCGGAGGCGGTCGCCGCGGATCGGGCGACGGCGAGGGGCGATGCGGTCGGACCGCTCCATGGCCTGCCGGTCGCCTTCAAGGACCTCCAGCCGACCGCGGGGATCCGGACGACGATGGGCTCGCTGCTCCTGTCCGACTGGATCCCCGAGGCCGACTCCCTGACCGTCGCCCGGATCCGCGCCGCCGGAGCGATCGGGCTCGGCAAGACGAACGTACCCGAGTTCGGGGCAGGATCGCAGACCTACAACCGTGTCTTCGGGACGACCCGCAACCCCTACGACCCGACCCGGACGCCCGGTGGCTCGTCCGGCGGCGCCGCGGCGGCGCTCGCGGCCGGCCTCATCGCCCTCGCCGACGGCTCGGACTACGGTGGCTCACTCCGGAATCCCGCGTCGTTCTGCAACGTGGTCGGGTTCCGGCCGACACCCGGGCGGGTGCCGTCCTGGCCGGACGACGATCCGTGGGACCCGATGTCGGTCGACGGCCCGCTCGGGCGGACGGTCGGCGATGTCGCCCTGCTCCTGTCGGTCATGGCCGGGCCCGACCTCCGAGCGGCGATGTCGCTGGAGGCCCCGGGTTCGGACTTCCGTGACCCGCGCGGCTCCGTCGACGGTCTCCGGATCGCCCTGGCACCCCGGTTCGCGGGCCTGCCGATGGACCCACGGATCCCGGCGGTCGTCGAAGCGGCCGGCGCCGTGCTCGAGGGGCTCGGCTGCGATGTCGTCCTGGCCGAACCGGACCTGCGCGGCGCCGACGAGGCGTTCCTGGCACCGCGCCACGCGGCCTTCCGGGCGACCGTGCTGGCCCACGTCGGCGACGACCCGGGTCGCCTGGATCTCGTCAAGCCGGAGCTTCGTCTGCATGTCGAGGCGGGCGCGACGCTGACCGCCGACGACCTCCAGAAGGCGGTCGCGAGACGCGCCGAGCTGCGGGCCCGGTTCGTCGGGTTCATGGAGACCCACGACGCCCTGGTCCTGCCCGTCTCGCAGGTCCTGCCGTTCGAAGCCGATCGACCGTGGGTGGCCGAGATCGACGGCCAGGTGATGGGCAGCTATCTCGACTGGATGCGCTCGTGCTGGATCATCTCGCTGTTCGGCGCCCCGGCCATCTCGGTCCCGGCGGGCTTCGTCGACGGCCTCCCGGTCGGGCTCCAGATCGTCGGTCGACCGAGGGCCGACCTGGCCGTCCTGCGACTCGCGGCCGCCTTCGAGGAGGCCGCCGGCGACCTCTGGCGGCGCCACCCGGCGATGGCCCTGGAGGCCTGAGGCGGGACCTCGGACGACCGGCGATATACTCGGCCCGTCCCTTCTGAACCCGTCACCCGAGGTCCGATGCGCGTCCGAAAGGCCGTCCTGCCGGCTGCCGGCTGGGGCACGAGGTTCCTGCCAGCCACCAAGGCGCAGCCCAAGGAGATGCTGCCCCTCGTCGACAAGCCGGTCATCCAGTACGCGGTCGAGGAGGCCGTCAGCGCCGGCATCGAGCAGATCATCATCGTGACCTCGAGCCAGAAGCGGGCGATCGAGGATCACTTCGACATCGACTTCGAGCTCGAGCACCTGCTCGAGGAGCGGGGCGACGTCGAGATGCTCCGACGGATCCGCCACATCAGCGACCTGGCCCAGGTCGCCTACGTCCGCCAGAAGGAGCAGCTGGGGCTCGGGCACGCGGTGCTCGTGGCGAAGGAGCTCGTCGGCCACGAGCCGTTCGCGGTGATCCTCAGCGACGACGTCGTCGTCGGTGACCGGCCGTGCATCGGCCAGCTCATCAACGCCTACCACGAGACCCACAGCTCGGTCGTCGCGGTGATGGAGATCGATCCGTCGGAGACGGCCCGCTATGGCGTGATCGGGGTCGACGACACGGGCCACGACACGACGCACGATCCGGACGGTCGGCTGCACCGTGCCAACCGCTTCGTCGAGAAGCCGGCGCCCGCCGACGCGCCATCGAACCTGGCGATCATCGGCCGCTACGTCCTCACGCCGAAGATCTTCGACAAGCTCGAGCAGACCAAGCGCGGCGCCGGCGGCGAGATCCAGCTGACCGACGCGATCGAGGCCCTGATGGAGGACCAGCCGATCTACGGCTACGAGTTCGAAGGGACCCGCTACGACGCCGGCACGACGATGGGCTGGCTCCAGGCGTCGGTCGAGCTGGCCCTCCAACGGCCCGAGCTGGCCGCCGAGTTCCGGACCTATCTGCGGGGTCTGCAGCTCTGATCCGCTGACGCGGGCACACCGTCCGGTCGGGACGATCGCGTACGGTACGATGCGGGCCGCGCCCCGCCCGGGGCCGCGAGTGGCGAATCGACGGAGGGCCGGGGCGAGTGGCGGAGATCGGGAGCATCCTCGGCGGCAGATACCGACTCATGGAGCTGCTGGCCCAGGGCGGGATGGCGACGATCTACCGCGCCCGCGACGCCCAGCTCCAGCGCGATGTCGCGATCAAGGTCCTCCGTCCCGAGTACGGCCGCGACCCCGACTTCCTGGCCCGCTTCCGCTCGGAGGCCCAGTCGGCCGCCTCGCTCAACCACCCGAACATCGTCGCGGTCTACGATTACGGCCAGGACGAGTCGGGGCCGTACATCGTCATGGAGCTCGTCGACGGCGAGGACCTCGCGACGCTCGTGCGGCAGGGCGGCCCGCTGCCGGCGCGTCAGGCGGCCAGGATCACGTCTGCGGTCGCCCGCGCCCTCCAGGCCGCCCACGCGAAAGGCATCGTCCACCGCGACGTGAAGACGAGCAACGTCCTGCTGACCCGGGACGGCCAGGTGAAGGTCGCCGACTTCGGGATCGCCCGGGCCGTGGCCGAGGCCCAGATCACCCTGCCCGGGACGACGATCGGCTCGGTCCACTACTTCAGCCCGGAGCAGGCCCGTGGCGAGCAGGCCACTGCGTCGTCGGACATCTACTCGCTCGGGATCGTCCTGTTCGAGCTGCTGACGGGTCGCCGACCGTGGGAGGGCGACAGCGCTGCATCCGTGGCGATGGCCCGGCTATCGGGTCCGGTGCCGATGCCGTCGGACTTCCGGGCCGGCATCCCGCCCGGCCTCGAGGCGATCGACCGCAAGGCCCTGGCACTCGAGCCCGCTGGCCGGTTCCCGAACGCCGGAGCGATGGCTGACGCACTCGATGCCTTCCTCGCGGATCTGGGCCCCGGTGCGGGTGCGCCGGTGGCCGGTGTCGCGGCCGCGGGGGCGCTGGCGGTCGCGGCCGGATCGGCGATGGCCGGTCCGGGTGGCCCGGGCGGTCTCGAGGCGACCGTGCCCGGGACGGTCTCGGCCGTCGCATCGCCGAGCCGGACCGGGGCCGTGCCCTATCCGTCCGATGCGTACGCCAGCGGCGATATCGAGGTCATCGAGCCGCCCCGGCCGCCGACCTCCGGTCCCCTGCCGCCCGAGCCCGACGATGGCGGCGGGCGCGACTCCGCCTGGACATGGATCGCCGGCCTGCTGGGCCTCGGGATCCTCGTCCTTGTCGCCTTCCTGGCGTTCCAGTTCCTCTCGGGTGGCAGCGGCCGGCCGGGCGCCTCACCCTCGCCGGAGAACGCCCAGATCCCGAACCTCATCGGCCTCGACGTCGAGCAGGCGACGACGGTCGCCCAGGCGGCGGGCTTCACGGTCTCGCAGAACGCCTTCGTGAAGAGCAGCGACCAGCCCGAGGGGACGATCTCGGCGCAGGATCCGACCGCCGGCTCGGCGGCCCAGAAGGGCACCGACATCAAGCTGACGATCGTCACCGGCAAGGAGCTGGTCGCGGTGCCGGACGTGAAGAACCAGCCCGAGCAGCAGGCGGTGAACTCGCTGACCGCCGCCGGTCTCGTGATCGGGGTCCGGACCGACGCCTTCGACCCGATCGTCCCGGTCGGAACGGTCATCGGGACCGACCCGCGAGCCGGCCTCGAGGTCGCCACCGGGACGACGGTCGATTATGTCGTCTCGAAGGGCCCCGAGCCGAGCCCGAGCCCGACCCCGACCCCGACCCCGACGCCCACACCGACCCCCACGCCGACGCCGACGCCGACTCCGACGCCCACACCGACCCCGACCCCGACCCCCACGCCGACGCCCACACCGAGCCCGAGCCCGTCGCCCACGCCGCCTCCACCGAGCCCGAGCCCGTCGCCGAGCTGATCCCGCCCGAGGGCGTCTAGCCCTCGAGCTCGGGGAAGAGGCTCCAGGCGTCCGTCTGGGCGGGCCCGACCGGGATGCCGACCGGCGCGACCTCGGCGGTCGATGGGCCGTCGAGCGGCGTGTCTGGACCGGCCGATCCGGCCGTCGTCGAGCGCGCTTCGACAAGCACGAAGTCGCGGCTGGACCGAACGGGCGTTCGAGCTGTCCGGCGTGCCAGCTCGGCCGCATCCGCATCGTCGTCCGTCGCGTGGTCAAGCGCGGCGGGGGTCCAGCAGGGTCGGATCTCGTCGCCGGTCAGCGGGGCCCGGCTGCGGTCGAGTCCGCAGAATGCGAACCCGGGAGCCACCGACTGGCTGTACTGGACACACGTGGCGCAACAGGTGGAGGACCGACGACAGACCCAGCACCGGGATGACTCCGGCTGCGGGGTCCCGCAATGCGGACAGTGCCACATGGGCATGGCCGGATGGTAGCTGCGCATCGGCCGGCTGTCGACCCGGTCGAGCAGTGGCGGGTCAGCCGGCGATCGTCGATCTCTGCGCGGACCGTCAGGGTGCCGAACTGGTCGGTCTTCACGAGCGCGGTCACCGGGCCGGTCCCCGCGGTCGCGGTCTTCGGGACCGTCGTCCGGAAGCTCGCATCGCCGCTGCCGTCGGTCGCGAGCTCCGAGGGCACGATCGGTGGGATGCCGGGCAGGGTGATCGTCAGCAGGACGCTGGCGCCTTCGAGCGGCTGGCCGTCGGGGTCCGTGACGCTGACCCGGATCGTGAGCGGGCCCGGCAGCGACTTGCGATCGATCCGGTAGTCGGAAGCGGTGATCTTCGCGCTGAGCTTGCCCTCGCCGCGGTTGACGGTCACGACCTTCGTCGCCGGGTTGCCGGCCGGGTCGGTCGCCTTGATCGTGATGCCGTTGGGACCGTCGGCGATCGGGACCTCGATGACGAACGAGCCGTCCTCGAGCGCGGAGCCGGCGACGATCTTGGCGTTCGCCTCGTTGCGGGCCTCGATCGTGCTGAGTGGCTGGGTCTTGCCCGAGATCTGGACCGTCTCGCGGTTGATCGTCGCGCCGTTCTGTGGCGAGATGATCGTGACCTTGGGCGCCTCGGTGTCGAGGACGTACGTCACGACCGCGGATCGGGCGCTCTCCCACGACGCGTCGGCGATCGTCGCGCTGAAGTCGTTCGTCCCGTCGGTCAGAGGGAGACCAGGCACGGTGAAAGCCGCGGTCGATGGGATCGCGAGCTCTTTGATGACCTTGGGCGGCTTGCCGCCGGCGGCGACGGCGATCCGCAGCGTGTAGGCCGGGTCACCGGCGATGGCGACCGGGATCGTGCCGCGCAGGATGACCGTCGGCTCCTGGGTATAGGGGTTCGACGGGGCGACGAGCGACGGCGGGTCGAACGTCGGGGCGGGCGAGGCGGACGGGACCGGGGTCGAGCTGACCTTCGCGACGAGGCCGCCGAACGCATCCCCGACCGGGCTGAGGATCTTGCCGATCCCGCCGAGACCCGTCGTCAGGACGACCGCGACGAGGGCGATGACGCCCGCTCCGAGAGCCAGACGGGCCGCCATCGGGAGCCGCGGACCATCCGCTGTCGGGGTGCCCTTGCGGCCGGGGGAGTTGCGGCCGGAGCCGCCGGATCGACCCTTGGGGCGGCCGGAGGTCGGGCGACCCGAGGACGGTGGGCGGGGTCGGACCTGCGCGGGGCGGTCGGATCGCCGGGTCGCCATCGGGCCTGATTGTCGCATGGACGCCCGGTCGGGACCGGAACGCCGGCTCGCCGGGCCGATCCCGCCGGGTCGCCACCGACCTCGGGCGGACCGGGGCGGTCCGCGTCGCTGTGTCCGCGTCGGTTGCGGTGCGTAGTACTCTGGCGCCGTCGAGCGCGCCCGGCAGGGGCCCGCGTGTGCGAGAGGAGACCCGTGCAGGCCCGCGATCCCAAGGTGTCCGGACACTCGGCTGCCGGCCACGGCACCGACCGGTCCAGCGGCAGCCAGGCGGGCCCGTCCTCCCGTTCATCCTCGAGCTCCGGCACCAGCCGCCCGAGCTTCGGCCACGGCCCGATCGCCCGGGTCATGACCGAGCCGGCCGCCGACCCAGCGTCGCGCTATCGGACGCCCCCGACCGTGCCTCGTCCCGGGTTCGGCCTGCCGAACCTCCGTCGGAACGTCTGCCCCCACTTCTACATGACCGGCTCGCGTGGGGCGATCCCGATCCAGGCGCCGCACCTTCTCAAGGCGCTGATCCGGCAGGACTCGAACGTGTCCCGCTGCCAGCTGCGCGGCGGGGTCCATCTCGAGCAGGGCTACGTCAACGACGTCTGCCTGACGCCGCGGTTCAACCAGTGCGTCTTCTACGAGGACGAGCTGACGCGGGAGTGACCGGCGAGCTCTCGTATCCGGCCGCCCTGGAGGCGTTGACGGCGCGCGGTCGGTTCGGGATCCGACTCGGGCTGGCGCGTGTCCGGGCGCTCCTCCGCCTCCTCGGCGACCCGCAGGACGACGTCCGAGGCGCGCTCGTCGCCGGGACGAACGGCAAGGGCAGCGTCCTCGCGCTCGGGTCCGCCGCCCTCCGGGCCGCGGGCCACCGCGTCGGCGAGACGCCGAAGCCGCACCTGGTCACGTATCGAGAGCGGCTCCAGGTCGACGGCCGGCCGGTCGATCCGGCGACGTTCGCTCGGCTCGTCTCGACGGTCCTGCCGCTGGCCGACCGGGTCGCCCGTCGCTACGGCGAGGCGACCGAGTTCGAGCTCCTGACGGCCGTCGTCTTCGCCTGGTTCGCCGAGGCGGGCCTCGACCTGGCGCTCGTCGAGGTCGGGCTGGGCGGGCGGCTCGACGCGACCCATGCCTGGGACGGCGGCGTCGCGGTGGTGACGAACGTCGACCTCGACCACATGGACCGGCTCGGCCCGACGGTCCGACACATCGCCCGCGAGAAGGCCGCGATCATCGAGCGCGGCGATCGGGCCGTGACCGGCGCGACCGGCGACGGGCTCGCGGTCATCCGTCGACGAGCCCGCCGCGTCGGCGTCCCGCTCGTCGAGGCGCCGCCAGCGCGGATCCTCGGCTGGGACCGCGATGGGCTGGAGGTCGATCTCGGATCGCTCGGCCCGACCCGGGTCGGGCTGCGCGGGCGCCACCAGGCCGCGAACGTCGCCGTCGCCGACGCGATGCTCGACGAGCTCGAGGCGGCCGGCATCGCGACGACACCGCCGGACGCCCGCCGGCGCGGCTACGCGTCGGCTCGCTGGCCCGGGCGGCTCGAGCTCGTCGAGGTGCCGTCGCGCGGAGGCGCGATCGAGGTCATCCTCGACGGGGCCCATAACCCGGCCGGCGCGGCGGCGCTCGCCGACGCCCTCGATGACCTGGCTCCGTTCCTCCGCGGGGCGGGCGATCGACCGGCGACGCTCGTGATGGGGGTGATGGCGGACAAGGACGTGGACGGGATCGTCGGGGCGCTGGCCCGGGCGCGCCCGCTTGACGGCGCCCGGATCGTCTGCACCCGGGTCGAGGGAGCACGGGCGATGTCCGCCGAGGCTCTCGCCGCGACCTGGGCCCGGCTCGCGCCGACGACGATGCAGCAGGTCGAGCCGGAGGTCGCTCGAGCGCTCGACCGCGGGCTGGCGTGGGCCGCGGAGATCGACGGCCCGGTCGTCGTGGCCGGGTCGCTCTATCTTGTCGGCGCCGTGCGGGCGCGGATCGTCGACGACCCGGATCTCGTGCGATCCGCCGGTGAAGGAGGCCCGATGACCGACGACGCCGCCGAGCGACGGCTCCCCGGCGAGGGGACGGCGATCCCTGCTCGGCCCGACCGCGGGGGTGGCGCGGCGACGCCGTCGTTCGCCCTGCCGGCTGGCGCAGGCTCGGGCGTGCCCGGCAGGCTGGCGCCGATCCGCCTGCATGGGCGCGAGTTCGCCTGGGGCGCGCGGACGTTCGTCGTGGGGATCCTCAACGTCACGCCCGACTCGTTCTCCGGCGACGGCTTGCTCGGTCGCGACGGCGGGCCCACCGACGAGGCCGTCGCCGCGGCGGTCGCGCTCGGCCGACGGATGGTCGAGGACGGTGCGGACATCCTCGATATCGGCGGCGAGTCGACCCGACCGGGTCATGCCGACGTCGCAGCCGGTGAAGAGCGCGATCGGGTCGTGCCGATCATCGCCGCCCTGCGGGCCGCCCTGCCCGACACGCCGATCAGCGTCGACACGGTCAAGCCATCGGTCGCCCAGGCGGCCCTGGCCGCGGGTGCGGACCTGGTGAACGACGTCTGGGCGACCGCGCCCGACGACGCCCTGGCCCGGGTCGCCGCGGCCGCCGGCGCCCCGCTCGTCGTCATGCACAACCGCTCCGAGGCGCGCTACCGGAGCGTCGTCGGGGAGGTCATCGCCGACCTCGCGGCGGCGATCGAGCGGGCGGTGACGGCCGGCGTGGCCTGGGACCGGATCATCGTCGATCCGGGCTTCGGGTTCGGGAAGACGCCGGCCCAGAACCTTGCCCTGCTCCGCGACCTCGGGAGCCTGCGGGTGCTGGGGCGGCCGATCCTCCTCGGGACCTCGCGCAAGTCGACCTTGGGGAAGGTCCTCGACCTGCCGGCCGACGAACGCCTCGAGGCGACGCTGGCGACGACGGCCCTCGCGGTCGCCGCCGGGGTCGACCTCGTCCGGGTCCACGATGTCCGCGAGAACGTCCGAGTGGCTCGGATGGCGGACGCGATCGTCCGGGCCAGCGACACGCTCGAGGAGGCTGCCCGATGAGCGATCGGGTCGTTCTGGCGGACATGCGGTTCGAGGGCCGCCACGGCGTCCACCCCTGGGAGAAGACGACGCCTCAGCCCTTCGAGGTCGACGTCGAGCTCGAGCTGGACCTGCGCGTCGCCGGGACGACCGACGACCTGGCCCGGACCGTCGACTACGGCGAGGTCTATGACGCGGTCCGGGGGATCGTGGAGGGGCGCTCATACGGTCTCATCGAGGCCCTCGCGGAAGCGATCGCCGACGCCTGCCTCGCGGATCCGCGGGTCGAGCTGGTCATGGTCCGGGTGCGCAAGCCCGGTGTCCAGCTCGGCGGACCGCTCGGCTACGCCGGGGTGACGATCGAGCGACGCCGCGGCCGGTCCTGAGAGATCCGCCCAAAACGACGACCCCGCCGGGTGTGCCCGGCGGGGTCGTCGTGCTGGAGGAGGAGCCTCAGTTCGTCGGGCGGGTGCCCAGGGTGAGCTGGATGTCGCGGCTGGCGCCGTCTCGCAGGACCGTCACGGTGACGGTCTGGCCGGGAGCGTAGGCGCTGACGACCGCGTCGAGAGGATGCTCGCCGTCGAGCTTGGTGCCGTTGATCGCGGTCACGATATCGCCGACCTTCAGGCCCGCCTTGGCGGCCGGACCGTCGGGCACGATCGCCGGCAGGGTCTGGCCGTCCTGGCTCTGCGCGTCGGCGAGCAGTGCACCGTCCGTGACGGACAGCTTCTGCGACTCTGCGAGCTGGACGTCGATGGTCTGGAACCGGACGCCGATATATGGGCGGGTGAGCGCCTGGCCGGCGACGGCCTGGGCCATGATCGGCTTGGCGAGGTTGATCGGGATCGCGAAGCCGATGCCCTCGGCCGACGATGCGACGGCGGTGTTGATGCCGATGACGTTGCCGCCGGAGTCGAGGAGCGGGCCGCCGCTGTTGCCGGGGTTGATCGCGGCGTCGGTCTGGAGGAGGTTGTTGAGCGTGCCGCCCTCGACCTGGATCGAGCGGCCGCGGGCCGACAGGATGCCGCTCGTGACGGTGTTCGAGTAGGTCCCGAGCGGGCTGCCGATGGCGACCGTCAGCTGGCCGACCTTGAGCCCATCCGAGTCACCGAGCGCGGCGGTCGGTAGGCCGGTCGCGTCGATCTTCACGATCGCGAGGTCGGTCAGGGTGTCGATGCCGTAGATCGTGCCCTTGTAGGTATGGCCGTCGGCGAGCTCGACGGTCAGGCTGCTGCTGCCGGCGACGACGTGGCGGTTCGTGAGGATCCAGCCGTTGGAGTCGTAGATGACGCCGGACCCGACGCCGGTCGCGGGGATCGAGAAGGGATCGTTCCCGGTCGCCGCCTCACTGGTGATCTTGACGACGGCCGGGCCGACCTTCGCCGCGACGTCGATGATCGCCGACGACTCGTCGATCGTGACGGGCTGCTTCGTCGCGGCAGGCTGGCCGGACGGGGTGACGACGCTCGCCGGGGCGGGCTGGTCGAGCGCGCCGCTGGCGCTCAGGGCGAGGAACGTCCCGCCCGACGCGAGGACGGCGGAGATCATGGCGGTCGCCAAGACCGTCCCGACACCGACACCGGCGCGCTGCTTGGTCGGTTGGACCGGGGCGGGGACGGGGGCCGGGATCGGCTGCTCGACGGGCGCCCAGCCGGCCATCGGGTCGACGGGGTAGGTCGGCTTGGTCCACTCCGGCCGGGGCTCGGGGGTCGGGGAGTAGCGCTCCGGCTCTGGTGTGACCGGAGCTGGGAACGCCGGGCTGGGATCCTGCTGGGGCAGACCCGGCGGCGTGGGCTGTGGAGCGTCCGCCCGATACGGGTCGGACGGTTCGGGTCGGGGATCGATCTGGTCGGTCATGCTGGTGCGTCGTTCCGATCGTGTTGGCGGTGGAGGAGGAAGGTGACGCCGCGGGGACAGCGGCGCCATGACAAGGGTGACTCGCCGGGATTCAGGCGCAACCAGCCGTTCGGTGAAGGTTTCGCCACCCTCGGCGGTCCAGGACAGCGCCGCTGAGCGACCGTCACCCCTCGATCGGCGACGGGGCGGTGCTGCCGCCGGGAGCCTCCTCGTCCTCCGGAACCGTCGATGACGTCGCCGCGTCGGTCGACGCTGGCGCAGCCGAAGCCGACGGGAGCACCGCCTGCGGACGATCGAGGCCGACGAGGCGGTCCGTGGCCGGGACGTCGTCGGCGGTCGTGTCTTCGAGGGGTGGCGCGCCGATCGCCCCGACCGCCTGCGGGTCGCGGGGCAGCAGGACGCGGAAGCGTCGATCCGTCGCCGGGTCGGCTCTCGACCACGACCCGCCCGCCGTGCATGTCGACGATCGACTTCACGATCGCCAGACCCAGGCCGCTGCCCGACGACCGGGACTCCGACTGGGCGCCGCGATAGAAGCGGTCGAAGATGTGCGGCAGCTCGTCGGGCGGGATGCCGATGCCGGTATCGCGGACCTCGATGACGGCACCGTCGCGGGTGGGCCGGACCGACACCCTGACCCGGCCGCCGCGGGGGTTGAACTTCACGGCGTTCCCGACGAGGTTCGAGACGACCTGGCCGATCCGCTGCGGATCGTGCTTGACCCGGACGGGGCTATCGGGCATGTCGAGGGTGATCGTCACGGACCGCTTGGCGGCCGCCGGCTCGACCTGCTCGGTCGCCGACTCCACGCTCGCCCGAAGGTCGTCGGGCCGGAGGTCGAGGAATACGAGGCCTGAGTCGAGCTTCGAGAGCTCGAGGAGGTTCTGGGCCAGCCAGTCAAGCCTCGCGAGCTGGCTGGCGTTCGACTCGAGGAACTCCGCCCGGGTCGCCGGGTCGGCGCCGGCGGGGCCCTGGAGCAGCTCGTTGAACGTCCGCATCGCCGCGATCGGGGTCCGCAGCTCGTGGCTGACGTCGGCCAGGAACTCCCGACCGCGGTCACGGTCGCGACGGATGATCTCGATGCTCTCCTCGAGCCGACCGGCCATCGCATTGAACTGGCGACTCACCTCGCCGATCTCGGCCGACCCGGCGCTCGCCTCGGTCAGCGACACGCGGCTCGCGAGGTCGCCCTCGCCGACCCGCCGGGCAGCGTCGGACAAGCGTCGCAACGGGGTCGCGAAGCGCGAGGCGAGGAATGCCGCGACGACGACCGAGAGGGCGATGCCGATGATGCCGATGACGATGAGCAGGCCGGTGACGTTCGCGATGCCGGATGCCCGGAAGGTGTACGGGTCGATGAGCCTGGCTTCGAAGGCGTACTGGAATCCACCGCTGTTCGTACTCGGCACGACCCTGGGCGGGTCGGGGAATGTCAGGTTCTCGCGCGTCTGGCCGGGACGCGACTGCGGCGGGAGCGTCGCGGTGAACCGGCCGTTCGAGGCCTCCCGTACGACGACCGACTCGCCGACCGGGACCGCCGACCCGACGCGGATGACGACGTCCGCCAGGGCGACATTCGCGAGGCGGGCCTGGAAGGTCGGGTCGCTGAGGGCGGCGACGACGTTCGGCGTGACCTCGTTGTCGATCGAGACGACAGGGCCCGTGCCGCTGGCATACAGGATGTTCGAGTTGACGACCGCAGCGACGGCGAGCGCCCGGCTCTCCAGGCTCTGGCGATCCTGGGCCTGAAAGGCATCGTCCAGGCGATTGACGACGACGAGGCTGATCAGCGCGACCGTCAGGGTGATGACGCCGACGAAGGCGAGGGTCAGCCGGGCCTGGAACGTCCGGGGCAGGAGCCGGCGCGGCAGGCTCAGCCTCCGGGGCTCCGGCCGGCGGGCGGCCTCAGTGCTCGGCGAAGGCGTAGCCGGCACCTCGGACCGTCAGGACGAAGGCCGGCATGGACGGATCGTCCTCGATCTTGTCGCGCAGATGGCTGACGTGGACGTTGATGGTCTTCTCGTCCTGGTCGAGCGCCTCGTAGTCGCGCAGCAGCTCGAGCAGCTCGCGCCGCGAGAACACCCGGCCCGGCCGGGCCGCGAGATGGCGGAGGATCTCGAACTCGGTGGCGGTGAGCGGGATCCGCCGCTGGCCGCGCCGAACGCGCCGCCGATCGAGGTCGATCACCAGGTCGCCGTGGCGGATGACGCGGCCACCGGCCGCGTCCGCGAGGTCGCCATAGGCGCGCCGGAGGAGGGCCTTGATCCGGCTCATCAGCTCGCGCAGGCTGAACGGCTTGGTCAGGTAGTCGTCCGCGCCGAGCTCGAGCCCGACGACCTTGTCGAACTCGTCATCGCGGGCCGTCAGCATCAGGACCGGCGACTTGGAGCCCGCTGCCCGGAGCCGCCGGAGGACCTCGAAGCCGTCCATCTCGGGCAGGCGGACGTCGAGCACGACGAGATCCGGTGCCTGGGTCGTGGCGAACTCGAGGCCCTCCGCCCCGGTCCGGGCGATCGAGACCTCATAGCCCTCCTGCTCGAGGGCGAACTGGATACCGCGAGCGACGGGTGCCTCGTCCTCGACGATCAGGATGGTGGCCGCCATGGCCGAGCGATGATACCCTTCGCCGTCCCATGACCACGACCCGACCCACCCTCACGGCGACCCATCGCGAGATCACCGGCAAGGCCGTCTCGCATCTCCGCAAGTCCGGCAAGCTGCCGGCCGTCGTGTACGGCAACGGCATCGAGTCCGACTCGTTGACGCTCGATCTGCACGAGTTCGAGGTGCTCCGGCGGCATGCCGGCCCGAATACCCTGATCGATCTCACCGTCGACGGCAGCAAGGCCCGGCCGGTGCTCGTCCACGACGTCCAGATCGACCGCGTCCATCGCGGCCTGCTCCACGTGGACCTGTTCCTCGTCCGCATGACCGAGGAGCTCACGGTCGACGTCCCGCTCATCCCGGTGGGCGAGGCTCCGGCGGTCGAAGATGCCGGCGGCACGCTGCTGCTCATGCACCAGACGGTGTCGGTCCGGGCGCTGCCCGATCGCCTGCCGCAGTCGATCGAGCTGCCGCTCGACGGGCTCGTCGACTTCGATGCCGTCGTCCGTGCCTCGGCGCTGGTGATCCCCGGTGATGCGACGCTGCTCACCGACCTCGAGGAGATCGTCGCCAAGGTCCAGCAGCCGCGGGTCGAGGTCGAGGAGGCCGCGCCGGCCGAGGTCCTCGAGGGCGAAGGCGAGGCCGCGACCGAGGCTGCCGCCGACGGAAGCTCGTCCGAGGACGACGAGGCCTAGGCTCCCTCGGGCCGACGGCCGATCGCGACGACGACCGGCGTCGACCAGGCGAACGCGGACGCGGGCAGCGCCGCATAGCGCTCGGCGAGCCGCGTCCGGACGTGCCGGCGTCGCTCCCGCCGGAGCGAGGCGAAGAGATCCGAGGCGTCATAGCGCTCGAGGAATTCGAGGTACGAGCGGGCCGACCAGGCGAAGGTGAGCGTGAGCTCCCGGGCGACGACGTCGCGGAAGCCGACCCGACGCAGCTGCCCGGCCGCGGCGGCGACCGATGGCAGATCGCCGGCCCGGGCCTCCTCCTCCTCGAGGTCCTCGTCGAGCTGCTCGGCGTCGATCAGCTCGTCGAAGATCGCCTGCGGCTCGAACTCGTCATCGACGTCGAGCCAGGTCACGTAGCCCAGCCGGCCGCCCGGTCGGAGGACCCGGCGAGCCTCGGCCAGCGCCGTCCGCCGGTCGGGCACGAGCTGATAGACGAACGACGAGACGAGCAGGTCGAACGATCCGTCGCGGAACGGCAGCCCCTCGGCCAGCCCGGTCCGCCACTCCGCACGCGCCGACGCGGTCGGGAGGCAGGAGCCGCTCGGTCTCGCCGGCAGCGACCTCGAGCATCGCCCGCGAGCCATCGAGGCCGGTCACCCGGGCCTGCGGCCAGCGCGTCAGGGCGGCCCGCGCCAGGACGCCCGTCCCGGTCCCGACATCGAGGATCCTCCGCGGCTCATCCGCGGCGACCGTCTCGGAGACGCGACGCATCAGCTCGAGCGCGCTCGGCTCCAGGACCGGTGCCCAGTAGCGGAGGTAGTCGGCCGCCGACCGGTCGTACCGCGCGGTGATCGTCCCCATCGCCCGATGGTGCCATGCCGACCCCCACCCGGCTGCGGTCATCCCGCCGTCTACACTCGGTGGATGCGTCTGCCCTTCGAGCCGCCGGTCGAGCCGATGCTCGCCAAGGCGTCGTCCGAGCCTGCCGGATGGCGACGGCTGGCTGTACGAGCCGAAGTGGGACGGCTTCCGGGCGATCGTCTTCCGCGACGGCGACGAGGTGTACACCCAGTCGCGCGACCTCAAGCCGCTCGACCGCTACTTCCCCGAGCTCGGCGAGCCGCTCCGGGCGGCCCTGCCGGAGCGGTGCGTCCTCGACGGCGAGGTCGTCATCGCCCACGGACGGGGCGCTCGCCTTCGAGGCGCTCCTGCTGCGGATCCATCCGGCCGAGTCACGGGTCCGGATGCTCGCCGCGGAGACGCCAGCGAGCTACGTCGCCTGGGACCTCCTGGCCCTCGGCGACGAGGACCTCCGATCTGTCCCCCAGGGTGAGCGGCGCGCCCGGCTGGAGGGCGTCCTCGGGGCTGCCGAGCCGCCGATCCACCTGACTCCGGCGACCCGCGACCGGGCGCTGGCCGCCGACTGGTTCGACCGGTTCGAGGGCGCCGGGCTCGACGGCGTGGTCGCGAAGCGGCTCGAGGCGCCGTACCAGCCGGGCAAGCGGGCGATGCTGAAGATCAAGCACGAGCGGACGGCCGACTGCGTCGTCGCCGGCTTCCGGTGGCACAAGAACGGCCCGGGCACCCACATCGGATCGCTGCTCCTGGGCCTGTTCGACGACGATGGCCGGCTCCACCACGTCGGCGTCACCTCGTCGTTCTCGTGGGACCGACGGGCCGCGGTCGCGAAGGAGCTGGAGCCGCTCCGGGTCGACGCCCTCGATGGCCATCCGTGGGCCGAGTGGGCCGAGTGGGCGGGCTATGGCTCAGCCGACGCGTCCGGGCAGCGCTTGCCCGGCGCGACGTCGCGCTGGAACCGCGGCAAGGACCTGTCCTGGGAGCCGCTCCGCGCCGAGCGCGTCGCCGAGGTCGCCTACGACCACCTCCAGGGTGACCGGTTCCGGCATGGGACCACGTTCCGTCGCTGGCGGCCGGACAAGCAGCCGGCCGACTGCCGCTACGACCAGCTCGAGGAGACGCCGGCCTTCGAGATCGCCCGGATCTTCGGGGCCTGAGCGGACCGCGGATCAGACGCCGGCGAGGGGCCAGGCCGCCTCACGGTGCCAGCGGACCCCATCCGACACGAGCAGGTCGAGGGTGTCCACTCGCGCGGTGATCGGGAGTCGGGCCTCGAGGGCGGCGGCGATCGGCCGGACCAGCGCGGCGATCGTTTCCGGCTCGCCGATCGCCAGCGTCAGATGCGGGATGACATCCTCGAAGCGACCCTCATACGGCGGATGGTCCGGGAACGCCGCGTGCATCGCCTCGGTCAGGGACCGGAACGGCGCATCGGGGACGGGATCGAGATAGATCGCCGTCTCGAAGGCGGAGACGCGCTCGAACGAGACGTCGAACCCCGCCGACGCCGCGGCGATCCGGCCGACGGCATCGAGGACGGTCGGGTCGAGTCGCCCCGGCGGCACGAACGGGAACAGGATCGTCACGTGTGCCGGGACCCCGACGGCCGCAGCCGGATCGTGGGCCAGGCGCGATGTCGGCGACGAGCGGCTCGACCTCCGGCACCTCGATGACGAGCGCCGACTCGGCGACCGTCCGAGCGCCGGCGTCGCCGGGCGAGCCGGTCACCTGTCGCGTTGGCGGCCGGTGAAGCCGGCGTCGCTGGCGTCGACGAGCTCGATGCGGTTGCCGAACGGGTCCTCGAGATGGCAGCGCCGTGCCGGCAGCGCCCCGGCACTCCAGTCGACCGGGACGCCCGACGCCGCGAGCCGTTCGTAGGCGCCCTCCAGATCGCGCACGATGAGGGCCGGGTGCGCCTTCCGGGCAGGCTGGAACACGCCCTCGACTCCCAGGTGGATGGCGACGCCAGGCCCGACGAACCAGGCGCCACCCCGGCGAGCGAGCCCGCGCGGCTTGCGCACCTCGCGCAACCCCAGCACGCCGACGTAGAACATCCGGGCCAGCGGTTCCTCGCCCTCCGGCATCGCCAGCTGGATGTGGTCGACGCCTTCGATCGCGATCGCGCGCTCGTCGCCCATCCGGTCGCCTCTCCCTCCCGGAACCCCGAGCCGAGACGCGCCCTGTGCGTCCTCGCGGCCGCCGGCGCTGACGCCTACCTTGCCACGTCGGGCCGCGCCGTGGATGGTCGTCCGACCGATGCGAGCGTGCCCCGGCCACCCTGCCAGCGTGGTCGAGCGTCCAGGCGGTGCGCGGTCGCACCGCGGCTCGGCCGTCTGCCTCGACCGACGGATCGACCCCTCCGGCGGTGATCCTTCGTCCGACGTCGCGCCCGTCCGCGGCGCCCGCTCCAGCTGTCCCGACCGGTCGGGCCAGGCGTAGCCGGCCCACGGGTCGTAGTCGACGAGCAGGGGCTCCTGGGTCGGTCGCACCTCCTCGGGCACGTGGATGAGGTTGACCCGGAGCCGGTACCACAGCGACGACCGGCCACGCATCCCGTCGGTCAGGATGTCGGCCGGCTGGAGATGCGACGCCGCGTCCGGGTGCGTGCTCTTCCACTGCTCAAGGGCAGCCTCGACCTCTGCCTTCGTCTCGGCCCGGGCGATCTCGATCGACCGGGATCGCGGAACGCCGTCGGCCGGTCGGTGTCGGCGTGCTGCCCGGCCACCGCCCGGTCTCGGCGAACCGTCGCTCCATCGCCGCACGGGACTTCTCGCGTTCCGCCTCCGCCTCCGGCGTGTCGTAGTCGGCATCGGCGCGACGTTGGCGCGACGGCTGGACCCGCGGCGGCTCGCCCTCCTGCTTGCGGTAGTTCGGCGGCCACGGCGCATCGCCCAGGCCCTCCGCCTCGTGGCGAGCCGACAGCTCGAGCAGGGCCTCCAGCGACCCGACCGCGTCGTCGATCCCGGCGCCGGCGTCGCCGCGCTCGGCGAACAGGGCCGGGACGGTCGCGAGGGTGAAGTCCTCCGCCTCGACCGCGGCGACATCGTCCCAGGCGAGCGGGAACGAGACCCGGGCGTCGGGCAGGGGTCGGACCGAATAGGCCGACGCGACCGTTCGGTCCTTGGCGTTCTGGTTGTAGTCGAGGAAGACGCCGTGGCGCTCCTCCTTCCACCACTTCGAGGTCGCGATCGTCGGGGCCCGACGCTCGACGTCCCGGGCGATCGCCAGGGCTGCCCGACGGACCTCGCTGAACGTCCAGCGCGGCTCGATCCGGACGTTGATGTGGATACCCCGCGAGCCGGAGGTCTTTGGCCAGCCGACGAGGCCGACGGCGTCGAGCGCCTCGCGTGCGACGAGGGCCACGTCGCGGATCTGCGACCACGGGACGCCCGGCACCGGATCGAGATCGACCCGCAGCTCGTCGGGGTGCTCGAGGTCCCCGGACCGCGACCGGATGCGGGATTGAGGTCGATGCAGCCGAGGTTGTTGACCCAGGCGAGCCCGGCGGCGTCATCGAGCACGACCTCGTCCGCGGTCCGGCCGGAAGGGAACGAGAGGGTCGCGATCCGGACGTACTCGGGCCGCTTCTCGGGGGCCCGCTTCTGGAAGAAGGCCTGGCCCTCCGCGCCGTCGACGAAGCGCTTCATCGCCATCGGCCGGTCAAGGACCCCGCGCAGGGCGCCCTCGGCGACGGCCTGGTAGTAGCGGACGAGGTCGAGCTTCGTGAAGCCCGCCTTCGGGAAATAGATCTTGTCCGGGTTCGTCACGGTGACCTCGCGGTCGCCGATCCGGAGGATCTCGGTCCGTGGCGCCATCGCCCAACGATAGCCTCCGGCCGGACGGTCATCCAGGTCGGAGTCCGCCCCGCATGCCACCTCGAGACGCGGCGACTACGATGGGGACCCGCCGCCTCGGAGGACGCGCGTGCTCCCGAAGCGAGACGATGCTGTCGATTTGGGACGTGCCCGAGCGTCGTCCTCATGGCCGGCGCGCGGTCGCGCCCGGACGACACCGAAGGAGGCCCTGATGCGCTATCTCGCCCTGATCTATGTCGAAGAGCTGCCTCCGGGGGTCGAGATGGATCCCGCCGCGGCGCAGGCCCAGACCGCCGCGTACGCAGCGTTCACCGCCGAGGTCCGGAGCCGCGGGCTCTACGAGGCGGGCGAGGCGCTCCAGCCCTCGTCGACCGCGACGACCGTCCGCGTCCGCGACGGCCGGGTCGAGACGACCGACGGCCCGTTCGCCGAGACGAAGGAGGTCCTTGGCGGCTTCTACCTGCTCGACTGCCGCGACCTCGACGAGGCGATCGAGCTCGCGGCGAAGATCCCGGCCGCCCGGATCGGATCGATCGAGGTCCGACCGATCTGGGAGCAGTCCGCCGAGTACGCGGCCGCCGCGGGGCGCGAGCCTGCCCACGCCGGCTGAGACCCGCGCCAGCGAGGCCGTCGACCGGGTCTTCCGCGAGGAGTCCGGTCGGGCGGTCGCGACGCTCATCCGCGTCCTGGGCGACTTCGACCTCGCCGAGGAGGCGGTCCAGGAGGCGTTCGTCGTCGCCCTGGAGCGCTGGCCGCGCGACGGCTTGCCGGACAACCCGGGGGCCTGGATCACGACGACCGCCCGGAACCGGGCGATCGACCGGCTCCGCCGGGCACGGCGGTTCGCCGAGCGCCAGGAGACCCTCGCGCGGGAGGCGGTCGAGGCATCGGAGGCGCAGGAGGCGGCGCTCCTCGCGGCCGTGGAGGACGACATGCTCGGGTCGCTGCCGGACGACCGGCTCCGGCTCATCTTCACCTGCTGCCACCCGGCGCTGGCGCCGGACGCGCGGGTCGCGCTGACGCTCCGGACGCTCGGCGGTCTGACGACCCCCGAGATCGCCCGGGCCTTCCTCGTGCCCGAGGCGACGCTCGCCCAGCGGATCGTCCGGGCCAAGCGGAAGATCCGGGACGCCGGGATCCCCTATCGCGTGCCTCCGCCGGAGCTGCTGCCAGAGCGCCTCGACGCCGTCCTGCGGGTCCTGTACCTGATCTTCAACGAGGGCTACGGCGCCTCCAGCGGCGAGTCGCTCGTCCGGCGCGACCTGTGCCGCGAGGCGATCCGGCTCGCGCGCGTCCTGGCCTCGCTGATGCCCGACGAGCCGGAGGCGACCGGCCTGCTCGCCCTGCTGCTCCTCCACGATGCGCGCCGCGACGCCCGGACCGACGCCGAGGGCCGCCTGATCCTCCTCGAGGACCAGGACCGGAGCCGCTGGGACGGGGCCGAGATCGCGGAGGGTCGGGCGATCCTCGAGGCGAGTCTCGGGGTCGGCCGGCCGGGGCCGTATCAGATCCAGGCGGCGATCGCGGCGGTCCACGACGAGGCCTCGACCAGCGACGACACCGACTGGACGCAGATCGCGCTGCTCTACGCCACCCTCGCCCACCTCACCCCGTCGCCGGTCGTCGAGCTGAACCGGGCGGTCGCCCTGGCGATGGTCGAGGGCCCGGAGGTCGGCCTCGCCCACGCCGAGCCGCTCCGCGATGTCCTGGCGGACTACCCGTACCTCCACTCGACCCGAGCCGACCTCCTCCGGCGGCTGGCGCGCTGGGACGAGTCGGCCACGGCCTATCAGCGCGCGATCGACCTGGCGGGCAATGAGGCCGAGCGCGCCTATCTGGCGCGTCGGCTGGCCGAGGTCCGGACCGCGGCGGCGACCGGCGAGGACGCCCGGGCCTGACGGCGCCGCGGTGGGCGGGGTGGCCGGGTCGGCCGGGTCGGCGCGGGGGCTCTGCTCAGGGCGGCGGCGGGCTGACCTCGACCGTCTGGCCCACGTCCGAGAACGTGTAGGAGAACATGCCCCGGACCACGTGGCCGACCTCGTTCGCGTCCTGCCCTGACTCCTGGATCGACCAGGTCGCTCGTCGGGGCGTCCCATCGGCCAGGGCTTCGACGATGAACTCCGAGGCGTCGACCGTGACGTCGGAGAGCCGGAGATCCAGATAGTCGAGCGGATCGAGCGCGACCGCGCCGGTGACGCGCAGGATGGCGAGTCGATCGGTGCCCTTCGTCTCCCAGCGCTGGAAGGCGACCTCGACGCCGGAGTCGCCGAGCTTCACGAACGGGTCCCATCCGCGGTTCGGCAGGGATCCCGGCTGGGCCGTCCAGTCGCCGCCGCCGGACTTGGTCCAGGCGTCCTTCCCGAGATGGATGAAGTCGCGCGGCGAGCCGATGAGCGAGCCGGTCAGGCGGCCGGACGTATCCGGCCGGTGGACATCCGCCTCGAAGCCGAGGCTGCCGACGCTCCCGTCCAGGTGGATGTCGCCGCTGGCTTCGCTGTGGAACATCGCCGTGTCGCCACCCATCTTCGCGACGAACGCGTCGACGGCCGCCGCGGTCTCCGCCGGATCGGGGGTCACCGAGACGATCGGTGGCGATGACGCCCGTGGCGGCGGAGCCGACGCGAACGGGTCGAGCGTCGCGAGGGCGACGAGCAACGCGATCGCGCCCGCCGACACCAGCCCGACGCCGATGAGCAGCCCGACCGGCCGCCCGGCGGAGACGCGGACGGGCGATCGTCCTGAGGGCGGCGTCGGAGAGGGGTCGGCGCCGCCGGCCGCCGCCGCAGTGCCGTTGTCCCAGGTCGTGCCGCGATAGCGCTCGCTGAAGGATCGGCCGTCAGCGGGGCTCTCGCCGGCGCTGCGATCCGCCGCAGCTTCGGCAGGCGCCCAGCCTTGGCTCCGGTCGCGGACCTCGGTGTCGTAGCGGGCGCGTCGACCGGGATCGGACAGCCAGTCGTGGGCGACGTTCAGCCGTCGGATCCGCTCGTCGGGCCCGGCGGTGACATCGGGGTGATGGCGCTTGACGAGCGACCGCCAGGCAGCGTCGATCGTCTCGGGGCTCGCGCCGGGGTGGACCTCGAGCTCGGCGTACAGGTCGAAGTCCGGCGTCGGTTCCATGCGGGACCGTACGATAGCTGGCCGAGCGGCACGACGGCGGCACGGGGTCCCAAGGCGAGGAGGCTGGAGCGATGGCGGCCGCGAGTGCTCCGAAGGGGGGCGTCGACCGGAGTGATCCCGGGCCGATCCCTGGCTGGACGACGCTCCGGTCGTATCAGCCCTCTTGGCTCCCGCGCGACATCGCTGCGGGCCTCGTCCTCACCGCGCTGCTCGTGCCCGCGGGCATGGGCTACGCGGAGGCGGCCGGGCTGCCGGCGATCACCGGTCTGTACGCGACGATCACGCCGCTCCTCGCGTACGCGGTCTTCGGTCCATCACGGATCCTGGTCCTGGGTCCCGACTCGTCGCTCGCGCCGCTGATCGCTGCGGCCGTCGTGCCGCTCGCCGCCGGCGACAGCGCGACGGCGATCGGCCTGGCGGGCCTCCTGGCCCTTCTGGTCGGAGCGCTCATCGCGGCGGCCGGGATCGCACGGTTCGGGTTCATCACCGACCTGCTGTCGCTGCCGGTGCGGCACGGCTACCTCAACGGCATCGCCCTGACCGTCATCGTCGGGCAGCTGCCCAAGCTGTTCGGCTTCTCGATCTCCGCGGACAGCCTGCTGGGCGAGATCAGCGGTTGGGTCCAGGGCGTCGCGAGACGGCGAGACGGTCCCCGCAGCCCTGGCGATCGGGCTGGCCGGCCTGGTGACGATCCTCGTCTTCCGGCAGTTCCTGCCGCGCGTGCCCGGGGTCCTGGTGGCGGTCGTCGGCTCCATCGTCCTCTCGGCGGTGCTCGACCTGGCGGCTCGCGGCGTGGACGTCCTCGGACCGCTGCCGCAGGGGCTGCCGGGCATCGCGCTGCCGCCGATCGACCCGGCTACCATCGGCGCGCTCCTCCCGGCGGCCGCCGGGATCGCCCTCGTCACGGCCGCCGACGTGAGTGTCCTGTCCCGCACCTACGCGGCTCGCGGCGGCTACCGGGTCGACCCCGACCAGGAGCTGATCGCGCTCGGTGCCGCGAACGCATCGGCCGGCGTGTTCAGCGGGTTCCCGATCAGCGCCAGCGCATCGCGGACGCCGGTCGCCGAGGCGGCCGGCGCGAAGAGCCAGATCACCGGTGTCGTCGGAGCGCTTGCGATCGTCGCGCTGCTCGTCTTCCTCCCCGGGCTGCTGGCCGATCTGCCGATGCCGATCCTCGCCGCGGTCGTCATCGCCGCCGCGACCTCGCTGATGGACCTCGGGTCGTATCGACGGCTCTGGGCGGCCCGTCGCTCGGAGTTCGCGCTGTCGCTCGCGAGCTTCGCCGGGGTCGCGATCCTCGGCGTCCTCCAGGGCATCTTCCTGGCCGTCCTGCTGTCCCTCGCGGTGTTCGTCCGGCGGGCCTGGGGACCCCATGACGCGATCCTCGCCCGGGCCGACAACGTCAAGGGCTACCACGACATCGAGTACTACCCGGAGGCTCGGACGATCCCCGGGCTGCTCCTCTACCGCTTCGACGCGCCGCTGTTCTTCGCCAACGCCGGCACGTTCCGCGATCGGATCCTCGAGCTGGTCGCCGCGGCCGATCCGCCGGTCCGATGGGTCATCGTGGCGGCCGAGCCGATCACCGACATCGACGTGACAGCAGCTGACGTTCTGGTCGAGCTGAAGGCCGAGCTCGAGGCGGGCGGGGTCATCCTCGCCTTCGCCGAGCTGAAGGACTTCGTGAAGGACCGTCTACGAGGGGACGGGACGCTGGAGCGACTCGAGCCGTTCCGGGCCTACCCGACGCTCGGGACGGCGGTCGACGCGTACCTCCGAGCGACCGGCGCGGAGTGGCTGGACTGGGAAGAGCAGCCCGACGAGCAGCCCGACGAGCAGCGCGACGAGCAGCCCGGCGAGCCGCCCGCCTGATCCGGGCCGATCAGTCGGCGGCGAGGTTCGGGGCGAGCCAGCGGGCCATCGTCTCGACGTCGATGCCCTTGCGGACGGCGTAGTCGGCCAGCTGGTCGTGGCCGATCCGGCCGAGCCCGAAATATGTCGCCTGGGGATGCCAGAAGTAGTAGCCGGAGACGGACGCGCCGGGCCACATCGCGAACGACTCGGTCAGCGAGATGCCGGCTCGCGCCTCCGCCTCGAGGAGCTCGAAGAGCGTCCCCTTCTCGGTGTGGTCGGGACAGGCGGGGTAGCCCGGAGCCGGCCGGATGCCCTGGTAGCGCTCGGCGATCAGGTCCTCGTTGGTCAGGGTCTCGCGCTGGCGCATAGCCCCACAGCTCGGTCCGGACCAGCTCGTGGAGCCGCTCGGCGAAGGCCTCCGCGAGCCGGTCGGCGAGGGCCGAGGCGAGGATCGCGGTGTAGTCGTCGTGGCTCGCCTGGGCCTCCGCGACGATCGTCTCGAGACCGTGGCCGGCGGTCACGGCGAACGCTCCGACGAAGTCCGGCACGCCGCTCGAGCGCGGCGCGGTGAAGTCGGCCAGGGCCAGGTTCGGGCGGCCCGGCGGCTTGATCATCTGCTGGCGCAGGGTATGGATCGTCGCGAGGCTGCTGGACCGGCCCTCGTCGGTGAAGACGACGATGTCGTCGCCGTCGCTCGCCGCCGGCCAGAACCCGACGACCGCATCCGCGGTCAGCCGCCGATCCGCGACGATCCCGTCGAGCAGCGTCAGGGCGTCGCGATGGAGGGTCCGGGCCGCGGTCCCGACCACCGGGTCGTCGAAGATCGCCGGGAAGCGGCCGTTGAGCTCCCAGGTGGCGAAGAACGGCGTCCAGTCGATCCGCGGGACCAGCTCCTCGAGCGGGTGAGCGGCGAGCGTCCGGACGCCGAGGAACGATGGCCGCGGCGGCGTGACGCCGGCCCAGTCGATCGCCAGCCGGTGGGCCCGAGCCTCGTCGACCGGGTGGCGGGCGATCCGCTCCTCGCGGTCGCCGCGCTCGCGTCGGACGGTCTCGTACTCGGTCCGGATGCCGGCCGCGAAGTCGCCCCGCTTCTCGTCATCGACGAGGGCCGCCGCGACGCCGACCGCCCGCGAGGCGTCGATGACGTGGACGACCGGACCGTGGTACTGGGGCTCGATCTTCACCGCGGTGTGGGTCCGCGAGGTCGTCGCCCCGCCGATGAGGAGCGGGATGGTGAAGCCCTCGCGCTCCATCTCGGCGGCGACCGAGCGCATCTCCTCGAGCGACGGGGTGATCAGGCCGGACAGCCCGATGAGGTCAGCGTCGAGCTCGCGGGCCGCCTCGAGGATCCGGGCGGCCGGGACCATCACGCCCAGGTCGACGACCTCGTAGTTGTTGCACTGGAGGACCACCCCGACGATGTTCTTGCCGATGTCGTGGACGTCGCCCTTGACCGTGGCCATGACGATCCGCCCGGCCGCCCGCGACGCCCCCGGGTCCTTCTCCGCCTCGATGTACGGGACGAGGTGGGCGACCGCCTTCTTCATGACCCGGGCGCTCTTCACGACCTGGGGCAGGAACATCCGGCCGGAGCCGAACAGGTCACCGACGACGTTCATCCCGTCCATCAGCGGACCCTCGATCGACCTCGATCGGTCGGGCGGCGGCGAGGCGGGCCTCCTCGGTGTCCTCGACGATCCAGGCGTCGATCCCCTCGACCAGGGCGTGGGTCAGCCGTTGCGCGACCGGCCATGATCGCCAGGCCAGGGTGTCGCCGCCGGCCTCCGCCGCGCTCGGTCCGCTCCGCCCGGAACCGGTCGGCGACTTCGAGGATCCGCTCGGTCGCGTCGGGCCGACGGTCGAGGACCAGATCCTCGACCCGCTCGCGCAGCTCCGGGTCGATGTCGTCGTAGATCGGCAGGGCGCCGGCGTTGACGATCGCCATGTCGAGCCCGGCCGTCGATGGCGTGATACAGGAAGACGGCGTGGATCGCCTCGCGGATCGGGTCGTTGCCGCGGAAGCTGAACGAGACGTTCGAGACGCCGCCGGAGACGCGCGCGCCGGGCAGGCCGTCCTTGATCCGACGGGTCGCCTCGAAGAACGCGACGGCGTACTGGGCGTGCTCCTCGATGCCGGTCCCGATGGCGAAGATGTTCGGGTCGAGGATGATGTCCTCGGGGGCGAAGCCGGCCCGCTCGGTCAGGAGCCGGTAGGCGCGCCGGCAGACCTCGAACCGACGCTCCGCACTCTCGGCCTGGCCGGCCTCGTCGAAGGCCATGACCACTGCGGCCGCGCCGTAGCGGCGGACGAGCCGGGCGTGCTCGAGGAAGACCTCCTCGCCCTCCTTGAGGCTGATCGAGTTCACGACGCCGCGGCCCTGGAGGCACTTGAGCCCGGCCTCGATCACGTCCCAACGGCTGCGAGTCGAGCATGACCGGGACGGCGCTGATGTCCGGCTCGGAGGCGATGAGCCGAAGGAACCGGGTCATCGCCGCGGGCGAGTCGAGCATCGCCTCGTCCATGTTCACGTCGATCAGCTGGGCACCTGCCTCGACCTGCTGGCGAGCGACCTCGACCGCCTCATCGAAGCGGTCCTCGAGGATCGAGCCGGGCGAACTTCCGCGACCCGGTCACGTTCGTCCGCTCGCCGACATTGACGAAGCTCCCGCCCGGCCCGGGGATCGTCATCGGCAGGAGGCCCGACAGACGCGTCGCCGGCTCGATCACGGGGGCGATCCGGGGCGGCTGCCCGGCGACCGCGGCGGCGATCGCCCGGACGTGGGCCGGCGTCGACCCGCAGCACGATCCGACGATGTTGACCAGGCCGTCGCGGGCGAACTCGCCGATCACCTCGGCCATCTCGGCGGGCGTCTCGTCGTAGCCGCCGAACTCGTTCGGCAGCCCGGCATTGGGATAGGTGACGACGGGCAGCGCGGTGATCCGCGACAGGTCGGCGAGATGGGCCCGCAGCTGACGCGGCCCGAGCGCGCAGTTCAGCCCGACCGCGAACGGCCGGGCATGGGCGATCGAGATCGCGAAGGCCTCCACCGTCTGGCCCGACAGCGTCCGGCCGGAGGCATCGGTGATCGTGCCCGAGATGATCAGCGGCAGCCGGACGCCCGCCTCCTCGTAGGCGTTCTCGACCCCGAAGATCGCGGCCTTCGCGTTGAGGGTGTCGAAGATCGTCTCGATCGACCAGGATGTCGGCTCCGCCCTCGATCGAGCCCCAGGGCGGCCTCGCGGTAGGCCGCCTCGAGCTCGTCGAACGACACGTTCCGGGCTCCGGGATCGGCGACATCGGGCGAGATCGAGGCGGTCCGGTTCGTCGGTCCGATGGCGCCCATGACGTAGCGCGGCCGGTCCGCCTCGCGGGCCTCGGTCGCGTCGGCCGCCGCACGAGCAAGTCGGGCCGACTCTCGGTTCATCTCCCGGGCAAGGTCGCCGAGCCGGTAGTCGCGCTGCGAGATGGCGTTCGCGTTGAACGTGTTCGTCTCGATGATGTCGGCGCCGGCGTCGAGGTACGCTGCATGGACGGCGCTGACGATCTCCGGCTGGGTCAGCGTCAGGAGCTCGTTGTCGCCGCGCAGGTCGATCGGGTGGTCGCGGAACCGCTCGCCACGGAAGCCCGCCTCGTCCAGCGTGTACGACTGGAGCATCGTGCCCATCGCCCCGTCGGTCACGAGGATCCGCTCGGCGAGGAGCTGCGGCAGCCGGGCCAGACGGAGACCCCGGTCGAACGGGGTCCCGGCCGTCGGCCGGGGATCGAGGGTCGGCGCGGTCATCGCACGGCGTCCGGGCGGTCGCCGACCCTAGCGACAGCCGCCGGCCATCGCCGGCAGCAGGACGAGGGTGTCGCGGTCCCCGATCGGCGTCTCGAGCGCCTGGAGATGGCGGATGTCCTCGTCGTTGAGGAAGACGTTGACGAAGCGGTTCAGGGCGCCGTCGGGGCTGCGCAGCTGCGGCCCGAGGGCCGGGTACGTCGCGACGAGGCTGTCGATCACCTCGCCGACGGTGGCCCCCGTCGCGTCGACCTGCTTCGCCCCACCGGTCGCGGTCCGCAGGACCGGCGGGATCCGGACGGCGCTCATGCCCCGGTCTCCGAGCCAGGCCTCGAAGGCGACGAACGAGGGCCGGATCACCGGCGCCAGGCCGGGCTCGCCGGGGCGGGCCCGGCCGTCGTCGAGCGACGCCGGTCCGATGCCGAGCAGCCGCGCGTCCGGCGTCTTGAGGCCGTTGCCGGTCAGGAGCGCGACGACCTCGTCGCCCTCGTTGATCGACCCCGCGCCGCCGGGCCGCGGCGGCCGCGGCCAAGGTCACGCCGCCGGCGGTCTCGGGGTAGATGCCCTCGAGCCGGGCGACGTCGCGGATCGCGGCCGCGGTCACCTCATCGGGGATCGCCTCGACCGACCCGCCGGAGGCGACGGCGAGCTCGACGGCGTAGCGTCCGTCGGCGGGGTTTCCGATCGCGAGCGAGCGGACGATCGTGTCCGGGACCCGGACCGGATCGATGACATCCGTCCCGGCCGCCCAGGCGGTCGCGACGGGCGCGCAGCCCGCGGCCTGGCCGCCGACGAAGCGGACTCGGCCGGCGCTCGATGAGTCCGATCGATCGCGAGCTCGTCGAAGCCCTTGGCGAGCTTGGTGAACATCGCGCCCGAGGCGATCGGGGCGACGACGACGTCCGGCGTCCGCCAGCCGAGCCCTTCGGCGATCTCGAAGGCCAGGGTCTTGCTGCCCTCCGCGTAGAACGGCCGGAGATTGATGTTCACGAAGCCCCAGCCGGTCTCATCCGCGACCTCGAGGCACAGCCGATTGACATCGTCGTACGTGCCGTCGATCGGCACGACCGTCGCCCCATAGGCGAGAGCGTGGTCGACCTTGGCCGGCTCGAGGTCGGCCGGGATGAAGACGTAGGCCGGGATGCCGAGCGCGGCGGCCGCGGCGGCGGTCGCGCCGGCCAGGTTGCCGGTCGAGGCGCAGGCGAGGGCCGGAAGGCCCCACTCGGCCGCCCGCTCGGCGGCGATCGCGACGGCCCGGTCCTTGAACGACAGGCTCGGGTTGCGGGTGTCGTCCTTGATGAGGAGTCGGTCGAGCCCGAGCGATCGGCGCGAGGCGGGCGGCGTCGATCAGCGGCGTCGACCCGACCGCGAGCCCACGGGTGGGTCGCGCGTCGACCGGCAGGAGCTCGAGGTAGCGCCAGATGCCGCGCGGGTCGTGCGGCGATCGCCTCGCGCGTCAGCGTGGCCGCCGCGACGGCGAGGTCGTAGGCGACCTCGAGCGGTCCGAAGCAGGCGGGACAGACGTACGCTCGGCCCGAGCGTCTCCGGACGGCGACAGTTCCGACAGATCAGGCCGAGCGATCCGCTCCGGGACGTCGGCGCCCGCCATCGCCATGCGCGCGGCGGAGGTCGGCGCGGGTGGCGGGGCGAGGGTCTCGGTCGGCATCGCGGGTCACTCCCTGGACAGGCTGTCGGGGGATCGGACCGGGCCCTCAAAGACCGAGAAGACCCTTCCTGCGACAGGAAGGGTCTCGAAGGGAGAGCTCCCTTATCGTCGCAGGGGGACCTGCCCGGATTTGGCACCTTGCCGGCATCCGCCGGTAGGTTGTCGTGGCTTCATCGGGCCGGTCCCTCCACCACTCTTGATAAGTGCTCTTCAGTTGTGGCTGCGAAGCCTACGCGAGGACCGCAGTCGGGCGCAAGCCTCCCCGGACCGACCGGTGCGGCCGCGCCTGCAGATACGCTGTCGGGTGATGGTCGATCGACGGTCCCTCCGAGCTCGCCTCCTGGAGAAGCCGCTCCTCGCCGATGGCGCGATGGGCACGCTCCTCCACGCCCGCGGCGTGCCACAGCGTGCCGCGCTCGACGACCTGGTCCGAACGAGGCCGGAGCTGATCGGCGTCGATCCATCGTGAGTACCTGGATGCCGGCGCAGATCTCATCGAGACGGCGACATTCGGGGCGAACCGGATCCGGCTGGCTCCCTACGGGCTTGCCGGCGATGCCGCCCGTATCGCTCGCCGTGGCGCCCAGGTCGCCCGAGAGGCCCGGGACGTCAGCGGTCGCGATGTCCTCGTCGGTGGATCGATCGGACCGCTCGGGGCGCCGACCCGCGACCTGATCGATCTCCCGACCGACGCGGTCCGGACCGCGTTTCGCGAGGCGATCGACGGACTCCTCGAGGGTGGTGTCGACCTCTTCGTCATCGAGACCTTCACGGTGCTCGACCACCTCGTCGCCGCGGTCGAGGAGGCCCGTTCGGCCGCCCGAGACATCCCGATCATCGCGTCGGTGACACTCGGCGAAGAGGTCGTCCTCCCGGACGGCACCGGGCCGGCGGAGATCGCGCGCCTGCTCAGCGCAGCCGACGTCGATGTCATCGGCGTCAACTGCGGTGGCGGTCCCCAGGCCAATCTCGAGGCCCTCGTCGCGCTCGGTCCCGGTGCCGTTGCCGGTCCGATGCGTTCGGTCATGCCGAACGCCGGCCTCCCGCAGCGGCTCGAGGGTCGGTTCGTCTACGCGGCGACACCTGCCTATCTGGCCGAGGTCGTGCCGGCCTTCCTCCGGGCCGGGGCCGCCATCGTCGGCGGGTGCTGCGGCACGACCCCGGACCACATCGCCGCCATGCGAGCGAGCATCGATGCGGTCGGCGCGCCCCCTGCCGCCGATCCCGGGGCGACCACCAAGGCACGTCGAGCATCGGTCGCGATGCCGGTGGCCGTCGCGGATGGGGGGACGGCCGCGGTGGCCCCGACCCTCCCGCCGACCCGCCTCGCTGCAGCCCTGGCCGACCGACGGTTCGTCATCTCGGTGGAGATCGATCCGCCTCGCTCGATCCGATCTGGACGGGACCCTCGACGCCGCGCGACTGCTTCAGGAGGCCGGCGTCGACATCGTGAACATCAGCGACTCGGCGATGGCGCGTGTCCGGATGGGCGCTCTCGCGGTCGCCTTCGCGATCCAGCACGACCTCGACCTCGAGTGCCTCGTCCACTACACCACCCGCGACCGGAACCTCATGGCCCTCGAGTCGGAGCTCCTCGGCGCCCATGCCCTCGGCGTCCGCGACATCCTTGCTCTGACCGGTGACCCGCCACGGGTCGGCGACTACCCCAGCGGCACGGGTGTCTGGGACGTGGACGCGATCGGACTCGTCGGGATCCTGGCGCGTCTCAATCGGGGCGAGGACGCCGCTGGCTCTCCGATCGGGCAGCCGGCCGGCTTCACCATCGCGTGTGCCCTGGACCCGACGGCCGCCGATCAGGCGACCGAGTGGGATCGCCTCGAGCGCAAGCTGGAGGCGGGCGCCCAGGTCATCATGACCCAGCCGTTGTACGCGACAGCGCAGGTCGAGACGATGCTCACGGGGGCCCGACGGCGGTTCGGTCCACGCGGGTTTCCGGTCCCGATCCTTCTCGGCATCCTGCCGCTGCAGTCGAGCCGGCACACGGAGTTCCTCCACCACGAGGTCCCCGGGATCACGATCCCCGACACGACCCGGGCCGCGATGGCGGCAGCCGGCGACGCCGGCTCGACCGTCGGTCTCGAGCTGGCCGCGTCGCTGCTCGCCGAGGTCCGCGGAGAGGTGTCCGGGACGTACGTGATGCCGTCCTTCGGGCGGTACGCGCAGTGCGCCGATCTTGTCCGCCTTCTCCGCTCGTGGGACACGCCCCCGACGACTCGTTGACGCCCCGGCGCCATCGGATCCCTCAGATAGTTCTCAGGACTCGACCCGAGCATCGAGGTCGCCGGCTCCCACCGGCCTCCGACCTCTTGACACTGGTGGATCCGATGACCCTCACCTCCGTCTCGCCTCGACGGGCCGCCCAGCCCGCGCCACCGACGGGCGTCGCGCCCGACGCGGCGCCCCCGCTCCTCGACATCGTCGTCCCGGTCTACAACGAGCAGACCGACCTGGGCCCGAGCGTCCGGCGACTCCACGCCTATTTGCGTGCCGGCTTCCCGTTCTCCGCCCGGATCACGATCGCCGACAACGCCAGCACCGACGCGACCTGGGCGATCGCGACCGAGCTCGCGGCCGAGCTGCCCGATGTCCGGGCGATCCACCTGCCCGAGAAGGGTCGTGGTCGGGCGCTCCGGGCCGCCTGGCTCGCCAGCGACGCGGCGATCGTCGGCTACATGGACGTCGACCTCTCGACCGACCTCGGTGCCCTCCTGCCGCTCGTCGCCCCGATCTTGTCGGGTCACAGCGAGGTCGCGATCGGCAGCCGGCTCGCGCCCGGCGCGCGGGTCGTCCGGGGCCCGAAGCGCGAGCTGATCTCGCGCTCGTACAACCGGATCCTGCGGACCGTGCTGCGGACCCGGTTCCGCGACGCCCAGTGCGGGTTCAAGGCGATCCGCGCCGATGTCGCCCGGCGGCTCCTGCCGGCCGTCGAGGATGAGGCCTGGTTCTTCGACACCGAGCTGCTCGTCCTCGCCGAGCGCGCCGGGGCCCGGATCCACGAGGTCCCGGTCGACTGGACCGACGATCCCGACTCGCGCGTCGACATCGTCCCGACCGCGCTCGCCGACCTCCGCGGCGTCGCGCGCCTCCTCGGGGACGCGGTCGCCGGTCGGCCGGTGCCGGACATCGGCCGGCCCCGGCCGCGCTCCGCGGGCCCGGGTCTGGCCCGCCTCGCCCGGTTCGTCGCCGTGGGGCTCGTCAGCACGGTCGCCTACGTCGTCCTGTTCACGGTCCTGCGCGGCTCGATGACCGCGCCGCTCGCCAACCTCGTGGCGCTCGCGATCACCGCGGTCGGGAACACGGCCGTCAACCGTCGCTACACGTTCGGCGTCCGCGGCTCGAGCCGGCCTGATCGCCGACCATGCCGCCGGGATCGTGTCGTTCGCGCTCGCGCTGGCGATCACGACGGCATCGATCGCCGCGCTGCGGTACGTCGCGCCCGATGCCGGGCGGGCGACCGAGCTCGCTGTCCTGGTCGCCGCCAACGTCGTCGCGACCCTCACCCGGTTCACGATCCTCCGGACGTGGATCGGCCGACCGGACCGGGATCGGTCCGGCCAGCGGGTCCCGGTCCGGGTCCCGACGACGGATGGACCGGTCCGATGACGGCGATCGCCCAGCCCGGCATCGCGACCCCGGGCGACGTCGCCGGTGACGCCCGTCATCCGCTGGTCCGCGTCCTCGTCGGCCCGACGAGCCAGGCGATCTGGGTCCGACCGGCGCTCGTGGGGGTCCTCGGGCTGGCGGTGGTCCTGTACCTGTGGGGCCTGTCGATCAGCGGCTTCGCGAACACGTACTACGCCGCCGCGGCCCAGGCCGCGTCGCAGAGCTGGTCGGCCTGGTTCTTCGGCTCGCTCGACGCCTCGAACTTCATCACCCTCGACAAGCCACCGCTGGCCACGATGGTCATGGGCCTGTCCGTCCGACTGCTCGGGCTGTCGTCGTGGAGCATCCTCCTGCCAGAGGCGCTCGCCGGGATCGCCACGGTCGGGATCCTGTACGCGACCGTCCGCCGTGCCTGGGGGCCGGCGGCGGCGACGATCGCCGGGCTGATCATGGCCCTCACGCCGGTGGCGGTCCTGATCTTCCGCTACGACAACCCCGATGCCGTCCTCACGCTCCTCCTCGTCGGCGCGGCTGCGGCGCTGCTCCGGGGCATCGAGACCGGCGGCCTGCGCTGGGTCGTCCTCGCCGCCAGTCTCGTCGGCGCGGCGTTCCTCACGAAGTACCTCCAGGCGTATCTCGTCCTGCCGGCCTTCGTCGTCACCTACGCGATCGCGGCGCCGGGCGGGATCGGCCGGCGGGCGGTCGGGCTCCTCATCGCCGCGGCGACGGTCCTCGTCACGAGCTTCTGGTGGGTCGCGATCGTCGAGGCCATCCCGGTGACGATGCGGCCCTACATCGGCGGCAGCCAGACGAACTCCGTCCTCGACCTGATCTTCGGCTATGACGGCCTGGGTCGGATCTTCGGTGGCTTCGGTCGGTCCGCCGGGGCGGTCGGCGGACCCGGCGGCGGTGGGTTCGGCGGCGCGGGCCTCGGCGGGGGCGGCGTGTTCGGCGGGAACCCCGGGCTGCTGCGGTTATGGAACGACCAGTTCGCCGGTCAGATCGCGTGGCTGATCCCGACCGCCGCGATCGGCTTCGTCGTCGGCCTGTGGGAGACCAGGGCCCGCCCGCGGGTGGACCTCGGTCGCGCCGCGTTGATCCTGTGGGGCGGCTGGCTTCTCGTCCACGCCATCGTCTTCAGCTTCATGTCGGGGATCATCCACACCTACTACACGGTCGTGATGGTCCCCGCGATCGCCGCCCTCGTCGGCGCCGGGCTGGTCGCCCTCTGGAAGCTCCGCGAGACGACGCGCTACGGCGGCCTGCTGATGGCCGCGACGGTGCTCGTCACCTCCCTCACGGCCTGGGCGCTCCTCGCGCGGACACCGGACTTCGCCCCCGGGCTCGGCATCGGGATCCTCGTCGTCGGCGCAGCCACGGCGATCGTCCTTGCCGTCCCCGGCGTGCTCGTCGCCCGGTCGCTGTCGGTCGCCGCGATCTGCCTCGCGGTCGCGGCGATGCTCATCAGCCCGTTCGCCTACGACCTCGAGACGATGGGCCGCGGGCTCGACGGCGGCGACCCGTCGGCCGGGCCGGCGATGGACCGCGGCAACGGCTTCGGCGGCGGCGCCTTCGGCTCGGGCGGCGGCGTCTTCGGACGACCGGAGGGCGGCGCCGCGCTCGACACCGCCGCCATCGAGTATCTCGTCGCGAACCGCGGCGACGCGGCCTGGCTGGTCGCCGTCACCTCGGCGAACGAGGCCGGCTCGATCCAGCTCGCGACCGGGTCGCCCGTCATGGCGATGGGCGGGTTCAGCGGCTCCGACCCGGCACCGACCCTCGACGAGCTCAAGGCCGCGATCGCATCCGGGCAGCTGCGCTTCGTCCTCGTGGGCGGTGGGCGTGGCGGACCCGGCGGCGGCGACTCGAGCCGCGATCAGTGGGTCACCAGCGCGTGCCAGGCGGTGACGATCAGCGGCTCCACCGTCAGCGGTCTGTACGACTGCTCGGTCGCCGGATGACGCGCCGATGATCGCGCCCGCGGCCTCCCGCGCCCGGCCGGACCCGGCGGCGACCGCCCTCGTGGCGGTCGTCGTGGTCGGGCTCGTCCTCCGGGTCCTGCTGGCGTTCGTCGTGTTCCCGAGCCAGGGTCTCGCGAGCGACATGCGCCAGTTCGCCGATTGGGCGATGACCCTCGCCCGGGTCGGGCCGGGTGACGTGTACGGGTCGGCGACGACCCTGAACTACCCGCCGGGATATCTGTGGGTCCTGTGGCTCGTCGGCGCCGTCGGCGCAGCCGTCGGGCCGCTCTTCGGCGCCTCGGCCGAGGCCGCCACGACATGGCTCCTCAAGGTCCCGCCGATCCTCGCCGATCTCGCGATCGCGCTGGTCCTCGCCTGGGCGGGTCGGCGCTGGTTCGGCCGCTGGGCCGGCGTCCTGGCGGCGGCCCTGTTCCTCCTCGTCCCGGTCAGCTGGTACGACTCGGCCCTGTGGGGTCAGGTCGATGCGGTCGGCGCGCTGCTGATGCTCGTCGCGCTCGTCCTGCTCATCGAGGGCTGGCCCGAGCCCGCTGCCGCGGTCGCCGTCGCGGCGGTCCTCGTCAAGCCCCAGGACGCGATCGTCCTCGTCGTCCTCGTCCCGGTCCTCCTCCGTCGGCACCTGATCCGACTCGGCTCGGGGCCCGTCGCCCGGCCCGACGGGCGGCTGGCCGGCCTCGATGCGAGGCTTGGCGGGCTCCTCACCGACCAGGGACCGATCCGTCTCGTGACGTCCGCGGCTGTCGGCCTCGCTGTGGCGATCCTCGTGATCCTGCCGTTCGACATCTGGCGTTCCGCCCCGGCGCAGCTCTCGGACGTCCCGGTCGTGGCCCAGCTTGCGGGCGTCGTCGGCCTGTTCCTGCGGGTCGGCGACCAATTCAGCGTCCTGACCGCCAACGCCTACAACGCCTGGTCGCTGGTCGGGCCGGACCCGCTGGCGACGATCATCGGCGGGGGCGGGAGCTGGACGCCGGACTCGCTCACGCTCGTCGGCGGGCTGTCCGCGGCGACCGTCGGTGCCTGCCTCCTCCTGGGCGTGGCACTGCTGGTCGCGGTGGGACTGCTCGTCCGTGACGGCCGGATCGCCCTGCTGCTCGGCTTCACCTTGATCGCCTTCGCGTTCTATGCCCTCCCGACCCGGGTCCACGAGCGCTACCTCTTCCCGGCCTTCACGAGCGGCGCGCTGCTCGCCGTCGCGATCGCCCCGCGCCTCCTCGGGGCGATCGGCTTCCTCGCGATCGGCGCCCTCAACGCCGTCAATCTCCATGCCGTGCTCGCGGCGCCCCTGACGGTCCGGGCCGGAGCCGGCGGCGGCTTCGGCGGTGGCGGTTTCGGCGGGGGTCGATTCGGCGGTGGCGGCGGTGCCGGCGGTGGGCTCGGCCCGGGCGCCTTCGGCGGTGGCGGCGGACCCGGTGGCGCGACCTCGATCAGCCTGCCCTTCGCCGACCTGGCGCGCTCGGAGCCGGTCGTCGTCGCGGTGGCGCTCGGTCAGACCGCCGTGCTCCTCGGACTGCTCGCGGCCTGGGTCGCGCTGATCCTCCGACCCGGCGTCAGCGCAGCGCCCGAGCGAGGCGGCGGATCGCCTCAAGGCTCGGTCGCATCGCCTGCCAGTCCGCAGCCAGCCGCGACCGCCGCAGCTCGAGGTAGCTGACCAGGTCGTCGGAGCCGAGCCGACCGGCCTCGTCGAGCAGCGGCGTCATCGCCTCCTCGAGCTCGCCGATGCCCTGCTCGATGCCACCATCGAGGACCCAGGCGCTGATCGACGTCGGATCGTCCGCATCGGCGACCGCGCGCCGCGCCTCGGACAGGAAGAACGTCGCCCGACCGCGCTCGAGGTCCCGCCGCCAGTCGAGGATGTCGTTGCGCATCTGATGCCACGCTCCGAGCCGGTCGACGAGGGCCGACCAGGGCTCGACCAGGTCCGGACGCCCGGCGTGGTGGGCCACGGCGGCGATCGGGATGACCGCCCCGGCGACCTTCCGGGCGCTCGTCTCGAGGAACGTCGCGCGGTCGATGTCTGCCAACCCGGCGTCGCGCCCGGCGACTTCCGAGGACATCATCGATGTTCCCTCGAGCACCTCCCAGAACGGGTCGTCGGAGCGGAACTGGGCCAGGTACGTCGCGATGAACTCGGTGTGGAGCACGATGATCGCCGGCAGCAGGCCCGCTGGCACGGCCCGGTCGCCGTCCATCAGGTCGTCGATCAGGCGCACCACGAAGTAGCCGCAGATCGACGAGTAGGTGACCTCGTCGAGCAGCTCCCGGTCGGGCTCGTCGTGCAACGTCCCGTCGAGCCACCATGGCAGCAGGAGCAGCGGGAACGCGTCGGGATGGGTGTAGTACGCCGTCGGCGCAGCGCCGCCGGCAAGCTCCGACTGCCAGTCGGCGAAGTGGCTGCCGAGGGTCGGCGCCCCGGCCGCGAGCATCGAGCCCAGGCGCGCGAAGGCCGTGTCGACCGTCTCGAGGAATGCCTCCGGAGGGCGCCAGGCGGCTGCGGGCTCTGTCATCGACCGACGGGCGGTCCGGTGGCCCGACCGGCTGCGGCCGCGTCGGTCGCCTCCAGGGCGGGCCGGGCGCCCAGTTCCTCGAAGACGGCCCGAGCCGCCGCGAGGTGCTCGGCCCGGGTGCGGTCGTCCGGCGGGAGGTGGCGGCCGAGCTCGAGGTGGGCAAGCCCCCGTTCGAAGGGCATGTCGAGCGTCTCGGCCGATGCGACCGCGTCGCGCCACGCCGAGAGAGCGCCACGCTGGTCGCCGACGAGCCAGCGGTAGCGGCCCGCGAGTGTCTGGGCCCGTGGCCGGGCGAACGGGAAGACCTTCGCGAAGCGCCTCAGCCGGTCGATCGCGTCCGACGCCCTGGCGCGGGCATCGGACGACGGTGCATCCGCGGCGAGCGCATCGAGATAGACCTCGGCCGGACCGACGTGGCCGAGGTACGTCCCGAAGTATGTCGGCCGCTGGCCGGCCGTCAGCCGCATCGCCTCGTCGCTCGCGGCCAGCGCCTGGGGTCGCTCTCCGCGACCGAGATGGATGAGGGCGAGCAGTCCCGCGACCCGGATCCGAAGCTCCTCGGTGAGGTCGGTGCTGTCCGAGACGAGCGACCGGATCGTGGCGACGGCCCGCATGGCGACCTCGGCGTCGCCGAGCTGCCAGGCGCAGTAGGCCGTCCCGACGAGACCCTCCGCGCGGAACCGCTGATCGTTCCGGGCACTCGCCGAGGCGACGAGCTCGTCGGCCAGATCGAGTGACGTCCGGAACGAGCCGCGGAGGTACTCGAGCTCCATCAGGTTCCCGACGGCATCATCGAGACGCCGGCGATCGCCGAGCCGACGCGCCAGCCGACGCACCGTCCGGAACCACTCCCGGGCCGGCTCCCAGCGGGCGGCCCCGATGTCGCAGAAGCCGATCACGACGCCGACGATCTCGTGGGTCGTCTCGTCCTGGACCTCCTCGAGGCGCGCCGCCGCCCGGTCGAGATACCAGCGCGCGACGCGGGGCAGCGGCACGACCCCGAACAGCGCCCCCGTGCCGGCATAGCCGCGCGAGATCTCCGCAGGGATCCCGGACGCCTCGGCCTCGTTGAGGATCCTGACGACGCAATACAGCGGGACGAGGGTCTCGCGGCTGTAGTACGACGCCTCGGCCAGTCGCTCGAGGGCCCGGAAGCTGGCGATCAGATCCTCCCGCTGCTGGTCGTCGAGGGTCCGGATGCCGCGGATCAGCCCGAGACGTCGGAGGCCCTGGCGGGCGATCTCCCCGAGCACCGACAGCAGCCGATCGAGCTGCGATGCCGGGGCCGCCCGGTCCATCAGCCGCAGACCGGTCTCGAGATGCACCCGACCCTCGCGGTAGCGCGACATGTGGACGAAGGCCTCGCCGAGCTCGAGCTCCCAGCGGGCCCGGCGGGCCGGCTCCAGATCGATCCGGGCATCCGCGACGAGCGCGACGGCCTGCTCGAGGAAGCCGATGGCCTCTTCGTTGGCGAAGGTCCGGAGCGCCTGGACGCCGGCGGCCTCGAGGTGGTCGACCGCGCGGGAGGCCTGCCCGGCCCGACGCCAGTGGTAGGCCAGCAGGGTGTGGAACGGGGACAGGTCGGCCGCATAGGTCCGCTCGTACCAGGCCGCCAGCCGCTCGTGGAGCTGCTGCGACTGGGCCCCGAGCATCAGGTTGTAGGCGACCTCCTGGGTGATGACGTGCCGGAACTCGTAGGTCGGCTCCGGGGCGGCCGGGCTCGCCGCGACGAGGTCGAGGCGCTGGAGCGTCGCGAGGTGCTCGAGCAGCGTCTCCGTCTCGGTCGGGATCGGGTAGATGTCCGCCAGCGTCCGGATCGCGAAACGCTGTCCGATCACGCTGGCGACCTTCAGCGTCATCGCCTCCCCGGGCGGCAGCTGGTCGAGCCGGGTCGTGATGACCCGTTGGACCGTGTCGGGGATCTGCGTGCCGGTGAGGTCGTCGACACCGGCCGCGGGCCGGAGGACTCCGGACTCGACGACCACCCGTCCGGAATCGCGCATCGCATAGGTCAGTTGCTCGATGAACAGCGGGTTGCCCTCGGCGCGGTCGTGGACGAGGGCCGCGACGCCGTCGGACAGGCGCGTCGCGCCGGCCCGCTCGCAGGCCAGGGCCAGGGCGTCGTCGCGGGGCAGCGGTCCGAGATGGAGCGTCGTCGCGTCCGACCGGACCGAGGAGAGCGGATCGTCGGAATCCGAGGCGACCGGGCGGCTGGTGATGACGAGCAGGACCGAGGTGAGGTCGCGGCTGACCTGGCGGATGAGCGACCAGGACGCCGAGTCGAGCCAGTGGACGTCCTCCAGCACGACGAGCATCGGCTGGCTGGCCGCCTCCTCTCGGAGGATCCCGACGAGGAGATCGCGGGTGTTGTCGGCTCGCGTCTCGCTCGGCAGGGCACTCGTCACCTCGTTGTCTCGCAGGTCGAGCGACAGGATCGGGTCGAGGAGCGGTGCCAGGCGGGTCGCCGATCCGTCGCCGAGGCGACCCAGGACCCGCGTCCGACGAGCCGCCAGGTCGGTCTCCGCCTCGAGGCCGAGCAGCCGCTCGAAGATCACCCGCCAGGCGTAGTACGGCGTCGACTCCTCGATCTCGGCGGCCGAACCGGTGACGACCCGGACCCCGCCGCCGACGGCCGTCCGTCGGACCTCCTCGACCAGCCGGGACTTGCCGATGCCGGGCTCGCCCTCGAAGACGACGATCCCGCCGCTGCCCGCCCGGAGCGCGTCGAGCGAGTCGATCGCCGTGCCGAGCTCGGTCCGCCGATCGACCATCCCGGCCCGCTCACCGGCGACCCGGTCGGCGACGCGGACCCGGAACACGTCGATCGGCGTCGTCATGCCCTTGAGGACGTAGGCGGCGAGGCGGTCGAAGGAGCGCTTGGGGCCGGCCGCCGCCCGGGTCTCCGCGTCGCACAGGACCCCGTCGTCGCCGGCGGCCTGCATGAGCCGGGCGGCGAGGTTCACGTGCTGCCCCAGGACGATGAAGTCGCGCCGACGACGATCGCCGACCGGGCCGCAGAAGGCCGGACCGGTCGCGACCCCGAGGCCGGCCGTCAGGCCGAGACCCTGGATCTTCGCCTGGAGCGCCAGGGCGACCTCGATGCCCCGCGCCGGGTCGTCCTCATGGCTCGCCGGCGGGACTCCCAGGACCGCGACGAGCGTCGTCCCTTTCTCGTCGACGGTGACCTCCTTGAGCCAGCCGTCGTAGCGGCGGACGGTCTCCTGGGCCGCCGTCGTGACGTCCTCGAGGCGTGCCAGGTCGCCATCGGTGGCCGCGCCGACCCCCCGGATGTCAGCGAACACGACGGTCGTCCGGCGGAGCTCGGCGATCCAGTCCGTCTGACCGGCGTCGAGGCGGGGCAGATAGACCGGAGGCACGAAGCCGCGGATCGGCGCCTCGGTCGCCGGGTCGATCGGGATCGGGGCTTCTGGGGTCCGGGACGAGGCCGGGGACGGCTCGGGACCCGCCCCGCCGGCCGGGGGGCGCTGGCCGGGCCGGATCAGGGCATGACCCGTCTCGACCGTCTGCCCGACGAAGGCGCTCGACACCAGGCGCCAGGCCTCGGGTGAGGCGACCAGCCGCCCGGTCTCCAAGCGCGGCTCGAGCGGGGCCAGCTGGGCCATCGCGTCGCCGGCCAGCAGGAACAGCCAGCGATCGTCAAGCCCGCCGATCCGTGATGCGACGATCCCACCCGCGCACAGCCCGACCTTCAAGGACAGCCGCAGGTCGACCTCCAGCTCCACCTCGGCGAGCTCTCCGGCGAGCTCGAGACCGCAGGCGGCGGCGCGCGTCGCGGCCGCCGCGAGGTCCGTGGTTTCGGCCGCCCAGACCGGGATGAGGGCGTCACCGACGACCTTTGCGACATCGCCGCCGTAGGCCTCGATCACGTCCATCAGACGGCCGAAGTACGCGTTCAGGGAGCGCGACAGCGCCTCCGTCCCGGCTGCGCCGCGCCGGACCGCGGCGGCCGTCAGAGGCGTGAAGCCGGTGATGTCGACGAGCAGGAGCGCCGCTGGAAGACGAACGGCCGACGGCCGGGCGGGAGCGCCCGCGGCGGGGAGAAGGTGGCGCCGGACGAGGTCGGGGACGAAGCTGGCGAGGGTCTCGAGCCGCTCTGCGGGCCCCTGCGACATCTCGCTCATCGGCGTCCGGCCCGGAGCGCGTCGAGGCAGAGGGCCGTCGTGAGCGGTGCGCTCGCGTACCAGGTGACCGCGCCGCCGCGGTTCGGGGCAGCCGCGAACGGCTCGCCGCCCCAGCCGCCATCGAAGCGCTGGCCGGCGAGGATCGTCGAGCGCCACGCCGGGTCGATGCTGTCGACGCGGTGGGTCGCGTGGCAGGCGATCGTGAGCAGGGCCGCCTCCTGTGGCCCCGGCCGGCCCTGCTGACGACGCAGGTCGAGCGCGTCGAGGACGGCCGATCTGGCGCGTTCGATCATCTCGCTCGGGATCGACGGGCCCGTGCGATCAGCGACGGACAGTCCCGCCTCGCTGTCTGCCCCCGCGTCCTCGAGTCGATCGAGGAGCGTCGACCAGACCCCGAGCGCGTACGTGGCTGGGTAGTCGACGTCGGCGCCGACGCCGACGCCGATGATCTCCTCGAGGAGATGCACGGCTCCGCGCCGGAGCATCGCGGCACGGATCGGACGGTCCGGATCGTCGGACGCGACATCCGCGCCGACGGAGTCGAGCAGCCCCAGAAGGAGGTGGGCGGCGACGGTACCGCAGTGCTCGCCGAGGTCGATGACGGCGGGTCGTGAGGTGTCGCCCGGCTCGCGGTCGGAGAACCAGACGGGCACACCCGACTCGACGGTCACGACCCGATCGAGACATGCGACGGCGTCGCGGGACGAGGCGAGCACGCCACGCGGGTCGCTGGAGGACCGCGCGAGTCGCAGCGTCACCCCCAGGCTGTCGGCGTCCATGTCGCAGTCGGGATGCTCGTAGTAGCGGAAGCGGTTCGCCGCCAGGGCCTCGAGCAGTGCGTCGATCGAGCCCCGGACCGGGGCCTCGTTGCGGGCGAGGAGCTCGAGGACCAGGCCGGCCGGGAAGCGGGAGACGACGAGCGGCTCGCCGAACAGGCCTTCACGATGGATCTCCCAGCTTTCGCGCAGCGACGGATCGGCGAGGAGGAAGCCGAGCGCCATCGCGATCGCGGTCTCCGCCACGGGAACGGCTCGGGCAAGCAGCGGCCGTGTCACCCCGCCACCGGCCGGCGGTGCACCGGAGCGACGCAGCTCGACCGACCGTGCGGCGTCGGCCGCAAAGGCCGCGAGCGTCGGGAGGCCCGAGGCGTCGGCGAGTCGGCCAGCCTCCCCGAGCCGAGCGGCGGCGTCGGCCACGTCCCGGTCGAGCCCGCCGGACAGGACGAACGCCCCGAGGACCGGCTCGGGCCGCGGCCACGGCCGGAGCGGGATGCCGGCGCCGATCGCGGTGCGGACGATGACGGACGACGCTCGTCCCCGGATCAGGTCGGCGTGCAGCGAGCCGAGATCCGCGATGATCCGCATCGCCGCGGCGATCCCGTCGCAGATCCGCGATACATCGGGGGCCAGATCGTGTCGGCCCGCCGCGCTCGCAGCCTCGACCGCGAGCCCCCCGAGGATCGCCGCCCACGGACCCGGCAGATAGGCCTCCGGGTCCGCCCGGTCCAACGTCCCGGGGTCACGCTCGGCGAGCGTCGCCTCGAGATCGCGATCGAGCCAAGTCGCGTCGGCGGCGCCGTCGCCGGGATCGCCGGATCGGGTCACCGCGGGACCGGCGATCCGGCGGAGAGAGATCAGCTCCGCCGTGGCACGCTCGCTGGACCCGGCGATCAGCGCACCGGCTTCGGGGCCGACGAACGACTCCCCGTCGAGCTGGGCCTCGAAGGCGGTCGCACGCATCGCCAGCAGGACCCCGATCCGGGTGAGAGATCGCTCGATCGCCGGGCGCGCATCGCCGCCCGGCGACCCGAGGTCCTCGAGGATCCACGGCCCGACCGACAGGAGCGGGAGCTGATCCGGGCCGAGGAAGACGTCGCGGAACTGGCCCGTCGGGGCGTGTCGGAGGGCGAGCTCATATTCGAGCAGCTTGGCCTGCCCGGACAGACGCGGTGGCAGCCCGCCCAGCAGGCGGTCGATGTCAGGCCAGGAGCGTCCCCGCGCTCGCTTCTGTGCCTCGCGCCACACGAGAGCGCGAGTCCCGTGGACCTACGCGGCGACCACTCCACCCCCGAACTGCTGCGACAGGTGATCGACCGCCTCGATCGCCTCGTTGACGGCGTCGATCTGATCCGCCGTCGGGTCGTCGCCCATGACCTGCTTCATCGCGTCGACGCGACTGGATTCCTCGAGCAGCTGCGCGCGGAACTCCTTGTCGACGAGGGCCCTGCCGACCAACTCGTGGAAGACATCCATGATGACCTGCCACCTCCCCAGGGATCACCGTCCGCGCACACGCGCCAGCGGAGTATAGGACCCTCCCGAACGTGTCCGGACCCCTCTTGTCCATCTCCCGAGGCGCCTCGCTGCTCAGGGTGCGCGGGACCCCTCGTCGAGGGCCGCCTCGAGGCGGTCGAGGAAAGCCGCCTGGGGCTCCTTGATCCGGGCCCGCGCCTCGACCGGGTCGAACCATCCGACCCGGTCGATCTCCGGGACGCGGATCGTCCGGCCGGAGCGCGGCGGCCACTCGAGATCGAACTCGTTGCTCGTCGCCGTCGCCGGGTCAAGGTCGCCCTCGACGGCCCAGGCGTGGACGAGCTTGCCGCCCTTCTGCCGGATCGTGCCCAGCGCGATCGGCTCGCCGGCGGGCACCGGGCTGCCGGTCTCCTCGTGGAACTCGCGTCGAGCGACCTCGAGGAGGAGCTCGTCGGGCAGATCCGGCTCGGGCTCGCCCTTCGGGATCGACCAGTGGCCATGGTCCTTGTTGGCGAAGTACGGCCCACCGGGGTGGGCCAGGAGGACCTCGAGCCGACCGTCCCGGCGACGGTACAGGAGGATGCCGGCGCTGATCCGTTCGGTCATCGTCGACCGATCGTACCCGCCCGGGTTCCGTACCCTGAGGCGATGACGGAGCTCGTCCGCCCCCGCCACCTCGCCCCGGGCGACACCGTCGCCGTCCTGTCTCCATCGTGGGGCGGGCCGGACGCCTTCCCCCACGTCTACGACCATGGCCTCGCGGTCCTGCGGCGCTGGGGTCTCGAGGTCCGGGAGTGGCCGTCGACCCGCGCCGCGCCAGAGGACCTCCGTCGGGACCCACGTCGGCGAGCGGACGACCTCCACGCGGCCTTCGCCGACCCGTCGGTCCGGGCGATCGTCGCCTCGATCGGCGGGGACGACTCGATCCGGCTGCTGCCGTTCCTCGACCAGGCGGTCATCACCGCCCACCCGACGATCCTCCTGGGCTACTCCGACACGACGACGCTCCTCGCCGCGGTCCGGCGGCTCGGGATCGTGACGTTCCACGGACCGGCGATCATGGCCGGGTTCTCGCAGATGGCGAGCCTCCCGCCGGCCTTCGAGGCCCATGTGAGGCAGATGCTGTTCGAGCCAGCGGCGCCGTTCACGTATCCGCGGTACCCGTGGTTCGTCGATGGCTACCGCGACTGGCGCGACCCGTCGCTCGTCGGCCTCGTCGGAGAGCCCCGACCCGATCATGGCCCGCGCGTCCTCCAGGGCAGCGGCCGGGTCGCGGGCGAGCTGTTCGGCGGCTGCATCGAGGTCCTCGACTGGCTGCGTGGGTCGTGGGCCTTCCCGACCGGCGACGAGTGGACCGGCCGGATCTTGTTCCTCGAGACCTCGGAGGAGAAGCCCTCTCCGGTCGTCGTCGAGAGGATCGTCCGGGCGCTCGGAGCGCAGGGCGTCCTCGAGCAGATCTCGGCGATCCTGGTCGGGCGGGCCCGGGACCACAGCGCCGCGGAGAGCGAGGCGTTGTGGGCGGCGATCGCCTCGGTCGTCAGCGAGGAATTCGGTCGCGCTGACCTGCCGATCGTCGCCGACCTGCCGTTCGGCCACACCGATCCGCAATGGCTGATGCCGTTGGGGGTCCGTGCGGAGCTCGACGTCGAGCGCGGTTCGCTGACCCTCCTGGAGCCCTGGCTCGAGTAGGCCTGCCGGCGACGGTCCTGCCCCGACCAGCGCACTTCTCGAGACCGGCCCGAGACGACCCTTGACACCCGGACCTCGACGCGTATTATCGCCACACGTTAAATAACAGGAATGTGAAATGCAGATCAGGCAGACCGATCCGCTCAGCTCGACGTTCGCCGCGCTCGCCGACCCGATCCGACGGGGCATCCTCGACCGGCTGGCCGCCGGCGAAGCGACGGTCGGCGAGCTGGCGGCGCCGTATGACGTGAGCCTTCCGGCGATCTCGCGGCACGTGAAGGTCCTCCAGCGGGCGGGCCTCATCGAGCAGGGCCGGAACGCCCAGTGGCGGCCGTGCCGGCTCCGACCGGAGGGCCTCCACGAGGTCGCGGACTGGGTGGGCCGCTACGTCCAGCTGAAGGAGGAGAGCCTCGACCGGCTCGATGCCGTCCTCCAGGAGATCCAGGCACAGCGTGCGTCCGGCGCGACGGCGAGCCGTCGTCGTGGCCGGACCGGGAAGGAGCGATGACGATGGCGATCCAGCAGCTCGGCAACGACCGCACGACGGTCCGACGTGAGGGCCTTGACCTGATCTTCGAACGGGTCTTCGACGCGCCCCGCGATCTCGTCTGGGAGGTCATGACCGACCCCGACCGGATCCGGCGCTGGTGGGGACCCCATGGCACGACGACCGAGGTCGTCGAGCTCGACCTCCGCGTCGGCGGCCGCTGGGCGTTCGTCAGCCACGCGCCCGACCGCGATCCCGTCCCGTTCAGCGGCGAGTACCTCGAAGTCGTTCCGCCAGAGCGGATCGTCCGGACGTTCCGGGTGGACCTCCCGGGCTTCGGCGGTGACGAGCCGGGTCGCGAGACGATGACCCTCGAGGACCTCGACGGTCGGACCCGGCTCCGCGAGACCGGGCATTTCCGGACCGAGGCGGACCTCGAGTTCCAGATCTCGGTCGGGATGATCGGTGGCGCGCTCGAGCAGTACGACCGCCTGGCCGAGGAGATCGCCCTCGGCTAGGGCGTCACGTTCTTCGGCGGGAGCGGGTCGATCGACCCGCTCCGCCGGTGGCCTCAGGGCAGCCAGGTGGGCGCCGGCGGGCCCGGTGTCGGCCATCTGACCGCATCGCTGTCGCGTCCGCACGCGCCGGTCGATCCGTCGGGTCGCTACGATCGGCGAGCAGCGCATCCCGTCGACCCGGAGGTCCATCGTGAGCGATCCCACCACGCGTCCCACCGATGCGACGGACGCCCAGCCGACCGAGGACGACACCGAGGGCCAGGCCTTCAGCTGGTCCGTCGTTGACGACCCGAAGAAGGGCAAGCGGCTGCACCAGACGTACACCCCGGACGAACCGAAGAAGCCCCGGCCGCACACGGCGGACGACAAGCCGAGCGGCGCTCGCTGATCCTCGCCGAGCTTCGCGGCGCTTCGTCCCGAGGCGCCGCAGCCGCGGGTTCCTGTCGCTCCGTCGACCCGAATGGGATGACTCGTGGGTCCACACCCGCGGCGCGGTGATCCAGCGGGTCTTCAGCCACGACATCGCCCACATCGCCGAGATCAGCGAGATCGTCGGCGCGGCCGGTCTCGTCCAGGTCGACCTCTGGGGCCGACGCGATCCCGGGGCATCCGACGCGGACGTGGTACAACGCGAGCCTCATGTGGAGGCGTTCCACGGATGGTCGTGATCTTCGGATGGGGTCGAGGTGATGCAGACGATCGGGGCGAGGTCGCACCGCTTCAGTGCCCGCATTGCCACAACGGCGTGTTCCTGCACTGGATCAAATCGAACAAGCAGGTGAGCCTCTTCTTCGTGCCCCTCTACTCGTACGGGACCGACGAGTATCTCGCCTGCCCGATCTGCCACACCGGCCTGCAATTGAAGCCGGGTCAGCGGGCCCTGGTCGAGCGGATGCACCAGACGACATCGCTGTACCGGCGTGGCGGGTTCACCGAGGACGTCTATCGCGCCAACGCCGAGCGGTTCTGGGCCGAGATGGACGTGCCCTGGTCCCAGGCGGTCGGCGGGGCCGCCCCGGCGGCCCAGGTCGGGGCGAGCACCGGCGACCCGACGGCGCCACCCGAGGTCTCGATCTCCGAGCGGCTTCTGGGCCTGGCCCGGCTCAACGCCCAGGGTGTCCTCACCGACGAGGAGTTCGCTGCGGCGAAACGCCGACTGCTGGGAGACTGACGGGCACGGACCCGGGTTCATCGAGAACGTCATCAGACCGTCGCGAACGCCCGCTACCGTCTGCGTCGAGCGATCGACGTCGCTCGGATCCTTTCTGCTGACGATGCCCAGGAGCACGACACCATGGCGACGACACGACCGCCGATCACCCGCACCGACACCGAGTGGCGGGAGGCCCTCACGCCCGAGCGATATCGGGTCCTGCGCGAGGGAGGCACCGAGCGAGCCTTCAGCGGAGTCCTGTGGGACGAGCACCGATCGGGCGCCTACCGATGCGCGGGCTGCGGCACTGAGCTGTTCCGGTCGGAGACGAAGTTCGAATCCGGCACCGGCTGGCCGAGCTTCTACGCTCCGGCGTCGTCCGGCGCGATCGCCACGGAGACCGACCGGTCGTTCTTCATGACCCGGACGGAGGCGCTGTGCGCATCCTGCGGCGGACATCTGGGCCACGTCTTCGAGGACGGCCCGGCGCCGACCGGTCTGCGGTACTGCATCAACTCGGCGGCGCTGTCGCTCGACCCGGACACGGCCGAGGAGGGCTGACCGCGCGGTCAGCCAGCCGCGATCGGCGGCTCGAACAGCAGCAGGTTGTGGCGTGCCTTGCGGGTATCGAGGGCGACGAGGGCGCGACCGTTGGGCGTGAACGCCAGGCCCTCGGGCTTGCCGTCGAGGTCGCCGAGCTGCCACGTCGCCATCGCAGTCACGGCGCCGCCGGCCGCGGGGAGGTCGGACAGCCGGGCGATCGAACCGGACTTGTCGCTCAGGGCGTAGAGACGGCCGTCCGGACCGATCTCGAGGTCGCTGAAGTCCCGGCATGCCTTGCGGAGCGCCTTGTCGGGCCACCACACCGCACGGGCGACGTATGCATGGTCGCCAGCCCCGATGTCCCACGGCGCTCCCGCTGCGAGGGCGCCCCCGCGCGCCAGGCCGAGTGGCTCCGAGCCGGGCGGCCCGAACTCGATGAGCGCCGCGGGGTCCTTTTCCTTGGCCACGAGCACGTGACCACCCGGCAGGAACACCGCCCCTTCGCCGCGTGAGCCGACCGGATCAGCCCAGGCGCGAGCGAGGTCGTCGTCGCCCGGCACATCGAGGGTGACCGTTGCGACGACGTGTCTGGATGGAGTGTCGATGAGCTCGCCCCGAGGCGGTGATTCCTGCAGCATGAGGACCCGCCTTGCTCCGTCGGCGCAGACCGCCTCGATGTCGGGGTCCTCCGCGGGCAGCCGCGAGCCTTCGAGGCCGGCGATGTCGGCTGTCTGCCAGTCGAGCGGCGCCCGGTCGTCGGCCGGCTGCACGAACCAGGCCGCGACCGCCGCCCGGTCCCCGATCGCCAGGAGCGCGAGCGTGCCGTCCGCTCCGCGTGCCAGGCAGACGCCCGAGACCTCCCTGAGGGGCACATCGACCACGCGATAGACACTGAGCCGGTCGCGGGTCTTCACGAGCTCAGCATGCCAGCGTGGCGCAGGTCCGTCAGGCCATCTGCGAGACCGCCCGAGTGCTGCCGACGCGGCAGCCTCGACCGGACCGCTAGCCTTGCCCGATGGCGCGGGCGATCACGTCGAGCACGGGTGTCGAGCAGCTGGTCGGGTCTCTGTTCGAGCGTCGCCGCGGGGATCCCATGGCCGCGGAGATGGCGACGTGGCTGGCCGCGTCACCGCGCTACCGCACATTCGTCGACGCGTATCGACCGAAGATCCGCAAGAAGGTCCGCGGCGCGTCCGATGCCGAGTCGCGCCGCGATCTCCGGGCGGAGCTTCGGGTGGCCGCTCTGCTGTCGGCCGACCGGCGGCTCGATCTCGCCTTCGAGACGCATGGCACCGAGGGTGGGCCGGACTTCACGATCACGTTCCGGGAGAACCTCCGGTTCGAGCTCGAGGTCACTCGGATGCGCCGGCCGCTGGGCGTCTCGGGCGTCGAGGGTCCGCTGCTCGCGAAGCTCCGCCAGCTGTCGGTCGGGATCGCGAACGTCGTGGTGGTCGCCGTCGATGCCGAGCGCGTCGATGATGTCGACGTGGCGGCCACGGTCAGATCCCTCCGGGCACGAGCCGACGCGAAGGACGACGCCTGGTTCGTGTTCCATGGGCTCGACGGAGCGAAGAGCTTCTACGAGCGATTCCTCCGGCTTGGAGGGCTGATCGTCTGGAGCGAGCGTGCTCCAGCCGACGAACGAGCCGCGCTCTGGCTCAACCCGTCGGCCCGGACCGCGCTGCCCGTCGACGCTGCTCGCGCATGTCTCGCCTGCCTCCGCCGCTGACCTGACCGTCGACTTGCAACTCGGCGCCGGGGGGCATATCACTGGCGGTGACGCGGCGCCCATGCCGCGACGGACGGGGAGATCGCGATGACCGCGCAGAACCACACGACGACCGGCGAGATCGGCCCCTCGAGCGGAGCGGACGGTCCCCAGGACCATCGCACTCGACGATCGTTCATGGCCGCACTCGCCGGGGCGACCGGTGTCTTCGTCGCCCAGGCGCTCGGGCGGCCGGCGACCGCCGATGCCGCGAGCGTGACCCTCGGGACGAACAACAACGAGACGACCCAGACGAAGTTCACCAATACCGCCTCGAACGCGTCGGCGTGGGCGCTCAGCGGGGTGACCAGCTACACCGGCGCGGCCGCGGCCTCGCGCGGCGTGGTCGGGATCAGCAACGGCGAGAACGGGGTCGGCGTCGCCGGCCAGGCGCACACCGGGTCGTCCGCATCCGGTGTGCTCGGGCTCTCCAACAACGGCGTCGCGGTGCGCGGTCAGGGCGGCCCGACAGGAGTGTACGGGACGGGCGACTCGTACGGGGTCCGCGGTCTCGCCAGCGCCGGATATGGCCTCTACGGGGACGGAGTCTACGGTCTTGTCGCCACCGGGACCTCCGCTGGAGCCTACGGGTCGTCCGGTAGCGGCTACGGGGTCTACGGGTATGGCTCGACGGGAACGCTCGGGTACGGCACGGGGATCGGGGTACGCGCCCAGGGAGGTGCCTACGGCGTGAGCTCGGTCGGGACGTCGTACGGCGCGTTCTCGAGCTCGGTCTATGTCGGCACCTGGAGCGACGGCACGAACACGGCCACGACCGGCGGGGGCACGTACGGCGTGGTCGGACGGATCCCGACGGGAGCATTGGGCTACGCCGGCTACTTCTACGGACCCGTCCATTCGTCCGCCGGGTACTCCTCTGCCGGCGCCACCTCGATGATCGACCATCCGGTCGATGCCTCGACCCGATATCTCGTTCACTCGCAGGTCCAGGCGCCGGAGCGCCTCAACGTCTACAGCGGCACCGTGACGCTTGACGCGACGGGGAGCGCGACGGTCGGGCTGCCGAGCTACTTCGAGGCGGCCAACCGCGACTTCCGCTACCAGCTGACAGCGATCGGCGCGGCCGCGCCATCACTGCACGTCTCCTCGAAGGTGAAGGCCAACCGGTTCTCGATCGCCGGCGGGCCCGCCGGGCTCGAAGTCTCCTGGCTCGTGAGCGGCGTCCGGGCGGATGCGTGGGCGACGTCCAACCCGCTCGATCCGGAGCAGCCGAAGGCGAAGGCGGACATCGGCAAGTACCTCCATCCCGACCTCCACGGCAAGTCGCTCGCGGGCGAGATCGGTCCGAGGCGCCCGGCGCTCACCGCGGAGCAGTCGGCGGCGCCTCAGCTCCCGGATGCCCCTCGGTCCTGAGCTTGATGGTCCCGGCCAGACGACCCGGCCGGGCCCTCTGGCGTCAGAGCCCTCGAGCTCCCAGCATCGGAAAGCCGGTCCTCGGACCGGCTTTCTCTCTCGGAAGGGCGGGTCCCTGGGTCCTGGACCCAGGACCGGCTACGCGGTCGCGGGCGCGACCTCGTTCGAGGTGGGGTCGGTCGGTACGATCGGCCGCAGGAGCATCGCGACGCCCATGATGAGCGCTGGCGCGACCCCCGCGGCGACCGCGAGCCGCGGAGCGCCGGCCAGGTAGAACCCGGCGCCCAGGCCGAGCGACGTCGCAGACAGCGCCCGGAGGGTCGGGTCAGGAAGCGTCTGGAGGCTTCGTGTCGTGCCCTGGGCGCCGCCGCGTGTCGCATCGAGTGTCGCGGGGAGCCGGTCGAGCACCGCCGTGGCGCTCCTGCCCACCGTCTTCAGCGCTCCGGAGACTCTCCGACCGACGCGAGCGATCGGCCTCCGAAGGTCGGAGGTCGACCCAGATGGGTCGGTCACCCTGGTCTCGACGGTCTCAGCTGTCTCGGTGATCTCAGCTTTCGGGCTGGTCATCTCTCACTCCAGTTCGGTCGCGGTGAAGGTGGTCGTCGAAGCGAGGCCGGATCAACCGGCGCCTCGGCGGATGCCGCGGGAGCCGGTCGCGAAGCCGGCGACGAAGAGGACCGCGATCGCCCCGAGGGTCGCGATGACGATGCTGCCGATGTTGATGCCATCGACCGCGCCCATGTGGAAGACGGTCGAGGCGACGAAGCCGCCGACGAGACCGCCGACGATGCCGAGGACGACCATCAGCAGCAGGCCCTCATCCGAGCCCATGATCTTGCTGGCGAGGAAGCCGGCGATCGCGCCGACGACGATCCATGCGATGAAGCCCATGAGATCCGTTCCTTCCGTGTCGCGGAGCCCTACAGCCCCGCGACGTCGTGCGGACGATGGAACCCGCCCGCTGGGTGCCCCCGAGTGTCGGACGCGAGGGTCAGGCCCGCTCGCGCCGGAAGATCCGGATCGCCCAGAGGACGATCAGCTCGACGATGGTCCAACCGACCAGGGCGACGATCGCCGCCAGGTCGAGGACCGATCCCGCCGAGTGCAGGGAGTCGGTCCGGAGGATCCCTTCGAACGGTGCGACGAACAGCTGGCTCACGTTGAGGATGGCCGCCACGATGGCGTTCGCCTCGCGGGCGTCCAGCAGGAGCAGGACGATCCGTGCCCCGATCACGATCTGGATGAGGCCGAACAGGAGCACGACGATGCGACTCGCGAGCTCGGGGCGCCCGGGCCCTGTCGTCGCGACGGATCCAGCATCGATCGGGGCGGTCGTCGGGACGACGGCGATGGCGGGTCCTGGGGTGACGACCGCCGGGTCGCCTTGAGTGATGGTCACGGCTTCTCCTCTGTGCCTTTCAGGCATCCGGGGAAGCGGGGCCACCTGGGACCACGCCGGGCGACGCACCGGCCACTGCTGTCATTGCAGTGAACCACGGGTCCGTGGTAATGTCAACTGTGGTGTTGCATAACAACTGTAGGAATTGACATGGCCGGACCGTCGTTGGGGTCGGTGCTTCGGCAGGCGCGCGAGATCCGCGGGTTGACCGCGCTCGAAGCCGCGCGCGGCGCCCGCATCTCCGGGGCGTATCTGAGCAAGCTCGAGAGTGATGCGGTGAAGCAGCCGTCGCCGCACGTCCTGCTTCGGCTGAGCGAGGCGTTGGCCATCCCGTACGCCGAGCTGATGCGTCTCAGCGGCTATCGGGTCCCGGGCGATCCCGATCCGGCTGGTGCGGACGCCATCGGAGCAGCCCTGTTCGTCGACCTGACCGATGACGAGCGAGACGAGCTCATCGAGTACCTGGCCTGGTACAGGGCACGGGGACGTTCAAGGCGCCCCGCCGCCTGGCTCTCCTAGGCTTCCTCAGTCGCGGCCCTCGCGTTCGCCGCGACGTCGGTCCAGAAGTCGACCGCCGCGGCCTCGTAGAGCAGACCCATGCGCAGCGTCTCGCCACGCCAGTGCTCCACCGTCCGTTGGCCGCGTCGAGGCGAGTCCGGGCGGCGCTCCAGTTCCAGGTCCGCCTGGTACCCGATGAGCTTCGCGCGATGGACGGACACCTGCTGCTCCGCCAGGCGCAGACGCGCCTCAGTCGTCGTCAGGTCGGCGAAGAAGAGCTGCAGGAGGCCGAGGTCACGGAGCTCGGTCGACGCGCCGGACGGCCGATCGAGCCAGCCATCCAGCGCGGACGTCCCGGCCTTGTTGATCTCGAAGATGCGCCGACGTCGGCCTGCCGTCTCGCGGGTCTCGACGACCAATCCAAGGGCCGCCAACCGTGGCGGCTCGGTGTACAGCAGGGTGTGCGGGAACGACCAGAAGTTGCCGAGAGTGGCCCGGACGTGGCGTTCCAGGTCGTACGGCGTGGAAGGCCCTTCACGCGCCAGCAGCCCGAGCACGAGGTAGGACGTCGGCGTCAGACGGTCGGTTGACATACTACGGAATGTACCATACAGTCTGAAGTATTCCGTCCTGTCCCCATACGACCAGTCGCCGGGGAAATCCTGACCCGGTGGGCGCCCTCTTGGAGCTCCCGACCTGGACTCGCCACGGCAGCGCGGACACAGCAAAGGTGGTTCATATGACCACAGATCTCAAGCGAACCGTCGACCGGATCCCGCTCGAAGCTTTCAACGGCGGCAAGTTCGGGCTCTTCGATGAGCTTCTCGCGACGGACTTCGTCGATCACTCGCCCCAGCCGGGCGTGGCTCCGACTCGTGAGGGTCTCAAGAGCAGCGCCATGGCGCTCAAGGCCGCGTTCCCCGATCTCTACTACTCGATCGATGATTCCCTCGAGAGTGGCGACCGGATCGTCCACCGCCTGACGGCCCGCGGCACCATGAAGGGCTCCTTCATGGGCATCCCTGCCACGAACAAGCAGGCCACCTGGACCGAGATCCACATCGGACGGGTCGTCAACGGACGCCTGACCGAGCACTGGGGCCTGGTCGATCAGCTGGGCATGCTGGTGCAGCTCGGCATCGTCCCGGCACCGGGTCGGGTCCCCGTCACCGCGTAGTCACACCGATCACGCGTTCGAGGGCCCCGGCGGTGACGCCGGGGCCCTCGTCCGTGGCGAAGGGCTAGCCGGCGATGCGGATGACCTTCTTGTTCACGAACTCATCGGCCGCCAGGAGACCCAACTCGCGGGCCGTCCCGCTGCTCTTGACGCCGCCGAACGGCAGTTCGGGACTGTCGGCCAGGACGAGGTTGACGTAGACCATGCCCGCCTCGATCCGATCGGCGACCCGGGCCGCCTGCTCCGGATCGTTGCTGTAGACGTACGAACCCAGCCCGAAGCTGGTGTCATTGGCCAGCCTGACCGCTGCCTCCTCGTCGGCCACCCGGTAGACGACTCCGACCGGGCCGAAGAACTCCTCTCGATAGGCCTCCATCTCGGGCGTCACCCCGGTCAGCACGGTCGGCGGATAGTACGCACCGTCCCTGGAGCCGCCGGTGACCACGGTGGCGCCCTGCGCCACCGCCCGATCGACCTGGTCCTGCAACCGGGTCGCCGCGGCCACCGACGACAGCGGCCCGAGCACCGTCTCCTCGACCAGCGGGTCACCCATCGGCGCCGCGGCCATCGCTGCCGTGAACTTCGTCAGGAACGCCTCGTACAACCCGTCAACGACGATAAATCGCTTCGCGCCATTGCACGACTGGCCGGTGTTATCCAGCCGCGCCGCTGCCGCTGCCGCCACCACCGCATCGAGGTCATCGGTGGCCAGCACGAGGAACGGATCCGAGCCGCCGAGCTCCAGGGCCACCTTCTTCAGGTGCCGTCCGGCCATCTCGGCGACCGCCGCCCCGGCCCGCTGTGAGCCTGTCACCGAGACGCCCTGGATCCGCGGATCGGCGATGATCGTGGCGGCCTGCTCGGTGGTGACGTAGACGTTGAGGTAGGCGCCCTTCGGCAGCCCGGCGTCGCGATAGATCGCCTCGATGGCCGCGGCCGACTCCGGGCACTGCGACGCGTGCTTCAAGACGATCGCATTGCCGAGCACCAGGTTCGGCGCCGCGAACCTGGCGACCTGGTAGTAGGGGAAGTTCCAGGGCATGATCCCGAGGAGCACACCCAGCGGACTGCGCCGGATCACGGCGGTGCCTTCACCACGGATGGCGAGCGGCTGATCGGCGGTGATCACTTCCGCCTGATCCGCGTAGTACTCGGTGATGTCGGCGGCGAAGTCGACCTCGCCGAGCGCACCCGCCTTCACCTTGCCCATCTCCCGGACGATGATGGCGGCCAGGTCCTCCCGACGTTCCCGATGCAGCTGGGCCGCCCGGCGGACCATCCCGGCCCGCTCGGCGACCGGGAACTTCCGCCAGTTCTCGAACCCCTCCTCGGCCGCGCTGAGCGTCTGCTCCACCTGGGCATCGGAGAAGTTGTCGTAGCGAGCCACGGTCTCCCCGGTGGCGGGGTTCACGACGGCGTACTCGCTCATGATGTGCCCCTTCCCTTGTCGATGCCGCGCCGAGCCCAGCGCTCGCGCTCGACGCTAGCCATCGAACGGCGCCTGGGCGATCTCCTCGAGCATGCCCGCGGCCACCAAGTCCGCTGCCGGGCAGGTCGGCTTGCGGGACGCCTGGTCGACGATGAGCGCGCTGAACTCCAGCTTGAAGTCGAACCGGGGATACGCGGCAAGCAATCCGGGGATGATCGCCGGTCGAACGTCGGCGAAGCGGTGGCCGGTGACGTCGGTGCCGGCGGAGTCCCAGAGCAGCACCACCTCGGACGCGGCATCGGGTGGCAGGGTCTCGAGGTCGTGCAGCGCGATCGACGTCGTAGATCACTCGGGCGCGCGCCTCCGGTTCCGCGGCCTCGCCGACGAGCCGCACCGCCGCGATCGCGCCGTCGACCTCGTAGCAGCCGCCGAGGTCGTAGGCCGGGACGAGGCCGATGTCGTGGAGCATCGCGGACACGTAGAGGATCTCGGGATCGAACCGGACACCGTCGTGCCATGCCAGCTCGACCGCCCAGGCATAGGTCCGGACCGAGTGGTTCACAAGGAAGGGTGCCGCCACGTCCGTGATGAGCTCGCGGGCTCGCCGCGCGAGCCCGGAATCCGGGACTGGCATGCCGAGCCGGATGAGTGTCTCGTCCAGGATCTGGTCCGTCGATCGTCTGTGGCCCACGACTCCTGCCGGGCTGGGGAGTGGAGCCGACACTCGGATCTGAACCGAGGACCTGCTGTTTACGAAACAGATCGGCCTTAGCGTCGTGGCATGAGCGTGGATTGCCGAGCGTAGGCCGCTCAGTTAGCAGGGCTACGATTCGAGCTCACTACGTCTAGGAGTGTCCCCCGAGTGGTGGGATTTGAGCAACGGTCTGACCTGCGCTGACACCGCGCAGGGTTGGGGCCCCGGTGTGATTCTCAGCGTGTTCCTAGCCGGGATCACGAAGGAGACCACCGATGGCCCTCTACAGTCTGCCCTGTCCGAGCTGCTCGACGCGTCTGGGCGGTGACGGCACCGACGTCCTGCGCGAGGCGATGGCGCTCGTCCTCCAGGAGCTCATCGAGCTCGAGGCGACCCAGGCGATCGGCGCCGCCGCTACGAGCGCACGGACGAGCGCACGACCCACCGCAACGGCAGCCGCACCCGGCTGCTCAGCACCAAGGCCGGCGACGTCGAGCTTCACGTCCCCAAGTTCCGGGAGGGCTCGTTCCTGCCCAGCCTCCTCGAGCCGCGGCGGCGGATCGACCGGGCCCTCTGGGCGGTCGTCATGGAGGCCTATGTCCACGGCGTGTCGACCCGCAAGGTCGACGACCTCGTGCGGGCCCTGGGTATCGACGCGGGCATCAGCAAGAGCGAGGTCAGCCGGTCTGTGCCGAGCTCGACACGGTCGTCGCCGCCTTCCGCGAGCGCCGGCTCGACCACACCCGGTTCCCGTACCTGTTCCTCGATGCGACGTACGTGAAGGCCCACGAAGGAGCGAGCGTGGTCAGCAAGGCCATCGTCATCGCGACCGGGGTGACCGAGCGCGGGGACCGCGAGGTCCTGGGCCTCGCGGTCGGCGACAGCGAGGACGGCGCCTTCTGGACCGGCTTCCTGCGCAGCCTCCGGGGCCGTGGCCTCTCGGGCGTGCGGCTCGTCATCAGCGATGCCCACGAGGGGCTCAAGGCGGCCATCGCGGCGGTCCTCCTGGGCGCCGCCTGGCAGCGCTGCCGGGTCCACTTCCTGCGCAACGTGCTCGCCCGGATCCCGCGGGGCCGCTCCGAGATGGTGCTCGCCCTCATCCGCACCATCTGGGCCCAGCCGGACCCCGCCGCCGTGCGCGAGCAGCTCGACGCCGTCGCTGCCCGCCTGGCGCCGATGTTCCCCGCGGTCGCCGCGATGCTCCTCGATGCCCGCGAGGACGTCACCGCGTTCGCCGCCTTCCCGCTCGCCCACTGGAAGAAGATCTGGTCGACCAACCCGCTCGAGCGGGTCAACAAGGAGATCAAGCGCCGGAGCGACGTGATCGGCATCTTCCCTAACGAGGCGGCCGTCACGCGCCTGGCGGGAGCCGTCCTGCTCGAGGTCCACGACGAGTGGGCGATCGCCGAGCGGCGCTACCTCGCCGAAGGCTCCATGGCGCTCCTTGACCGAACGCCCGATGATGATCCGACCAAGGAGGTGGACGGAGCCAAGAGCCTGCTGCTGGCGTCCTGACCGACGCCGCCGATACCGTCGCTGCGGATCACGACGGATGCTCAAAGTCCACCATCAGGGAGGCGCCGCTTCGGCCTCCAAGGTTCGCGAAATGTGTGGATGCCCATCCTACGATGGCGCGAATCCAAAGACGGTCCAGCCGGTGCCGGCGGACTGTCAACAGCCCGGGCTCACAGGTGCTGGACGGAGCGATGCCTCGCGCCACGCGCCAGCCAGCGATCCAGGTCTTCCGCCATCGAGGGCGCCCATTCGACCGTCGAATCAGGAATCAGACCTCACGCGAGAGCGACGCCCAGCCAGCTGGCGACCTGCTCGCGCGATGGAACCCGACCCGAAATCACGACTGCACCGTCGATCACCAGGCCGGGCGTCGACATGACGCCGCGCGAGGCGATCTCGCCGTACTCGGTGACGTGGGTGATCTCCGCATCGATGCCGGCGGCATCCACTACCTCGCGGACGATCTTCTCGGTGTACTGGCACTTCTGGCAGCCGGGACCGAGCACTTCGATGACGCGCATGGCGTCCTCCTTCAGGCGTACAGAGCGTTGAACAGGTAGCCGACGAACAGGATCCCGACGGCGACCACGCCGGCAAAGACCGCGATGAGCTGCGGCTTCATGACCCGCCGGAGGATGACCATCTCCGGGAACGACAGCGCCGTGATGGCCATCATGAACGCGAGGGCCGAGCCCATCGGCAGACCCTTGGCGATGAGCACCTCGATGATCGGGATGGTCCCGGCAGCATTGCTGTACAGCGGAACACCGAGCAGGACAAGAGCGGGGACGGCGAGCGGGTTGCCGCTCCCGCCGATCGAGACGACGAGCTCAGTCGGGACGAAGCCATGGATGACCGCACCGATCCCGATCCCGACGAGCACGAATGGCAGCACCTTCCACACGAGGCTGCGCGTGGACGTCCAGGCGTCGCGGACCCGGTCCTCGAGCGTGATCTTCATCTCGATGGGCTGGGCGCCACTCGCCTTGATCTCCCATACATACGGCTCGACGTAGCGCTCCAGGTGGAGGCGGCCGACGACCAGGCCGGCGACGACCGCGACGCCGAGTCCGGCGGCGATGTACATCACGGTGACGGCGGGACCGAACAGGCCCCACAGCAGCACGATCGCGATCTCGTTGACCATCGGCGAGGCGATGAGGAATGCGAAGGTGACGCCGAGCGGGACACCAACTTCCACGAAGCCGATGAACAGGGGCACGGCCGAGCAGGAGCAGAACGGGGTCACGACCCCGAAGCCAGCCGCTGCGATCGTCCCGGGTAGCACGCCACGGCCGGCCAGCGCCGACCGGACGCGCTCGGGCGACACGTAGGAGCGCAGGAACGAGACGAGCGTGACGATCCCGGTCAACAGCAGCAGGACCTTGGGCATGTCATACAGGAAGAACGCGACCAAATCGCCCAGCTGCGAGCCCTCCTGCAGGCCGAGCAGCTCGTAGGCGACCCAGTTCGCCAGCGGGAGGGTGATGAACCACGCGACGAGCCAGGCCACGACCGCCAGGCCGACGGTCGGCCAGAACGGCACGTGGGCGCGGCGTAGCGCCAGGGCGGTCATCGCAGGAGGCGCTGGAACGCGTCGAGGGCAACCGCGCAGGCTGCCGCGTCGCGTTCGTAGTAGATCCAGCGAGCGTCGACCATGTGCCGGCTGGCGCGGACCAGCCCAGCGCGGCGCAGCTTCGCGAGATGGTTGCTGACGTTGTTCTGGCGCTCACCGAGGGCCGCCGCCATCTCGCAAACGCAATGCGGGCCGGAAACCAGGATGGCGATGATGCCGGCCCGGATGGGATCGCCGAGGAGCGCGGCAGTCTCGGCCACATCGTTGACCTCGGGCGGCATGATCTCCAGGCGCAGCTCCGGAAGGACCGGCAGCTCAATTCGGTCGGCCATCACCACGCATCCTTCGTGGCCGGATGGGAACGTCTCATCACGCGATGAACATCACACCAACGCGTGAGGTACCGCACGTGGCGTTCGGCCCCATCCACGAGGGTCCGTCGGCACTCAAGTCACTTGAAGGTCAAGGATGGCTACCGAAGGACTTACACCGGCTCACAATCGCCGCTTGAGGGTTACACCCTGGATGGCTGCCTCGGGAGTCTCAACGCCGAACGTGTCGGTGCGTCGGTAGGCCCCTGCTGGACGGCAAGCCCAACGAGCAACAGGGCTCGTCGTTCGACGTCCGCCCGAGTCGGCGGCACGCCCGAGCTGATGCACTCCAGGACCACGCCATCAAGGAGCGCACCGAGCGCACGAGCGGTCGTCTCCACGTCCAGATTCGACGAGAACTCGCCCGAGGCGACGCCTTCCTGGAGCATGACCGTCGCGACGGTCGCGATGCGTTCTCGTCGCTGGGCGACCATGTCGCGGATCAACGGCTTGCGCGACGAGGCCGCCCAAGCCTCGGCAAGGAACGCCGGCACGCCAGGTGCCTCGATCGTGTACCGATACCAGCCGGCGATCGCGCGGCTGATCTTGGTCCTGGACGAGCCGTCCGATCGGATGTCCTGGAGCACGGCGTCGCTCTCCGCCTTGTTCGCCGCGAGGATGCACTCGCGGATGAGTTCGTCCTTGCTCGCGAAGTACGTGTAGATCGATCCGACCGACAGACCAGCGGCCCGGGCGACGTCATGGGTGGTCGCCTCATGGAACCCCTTGGCGACGAACACGTCGCGCGCGGCCCGAAGGATCGACTGCCGTGTGGCTGCCTCTCGTTCGGCGGTGATCCTGGGCATCCGGCGCGTCCTCGTCTACTCATGATGAATGACTGCTCGCTCATCATGAACGGTTGCACATGATGACGAATGTGCCAAATGGCACTACAAAGAAACTGAACGGTCATTCAGTATGACGGTATCGGAGATCGAATCTGGAGGAAGGGTCCATGACAACAACCGCCAACGATGACACGACCCGGGCAGCCATCAGTGATCGCGCCGATACGATCGGGTGGGGCCTATTGTTCGTGGCGATCGGTGCCGTCAGCCTGATGCCGGCGATGCCCGACGGAGCCTGGCTGATCGCGGCGGGGATCGTGCTGCTCGGGGCGAGCGCGGTCCGGGCCGGGATGGGCCTTGGTGCCTACGGCACCACCATCGTCGTCGGGGTGGTCGCCCTGTCGGCGGGCATCTTCACGGTCGCCGGTCTCACGACCGAGGTCGGTCCTCTTGTTCTGATCGTGCTCGGCCTGGCGCTGGTCGTCGGGGCGCTCTATCGGTCACAGCGGAGCCATGTCGCGCCGCTGGCGTCCACCAACTAGGAGGCCCACGTGTCTATCCCGATGCGAGACCGGATCGCGACGGTGCTCGTCGCGATCGCGACTCTCGTCTATGTCCTGTGGTTTACCGGATTCCTCGGTGCGCTCACAGCCAGCTCGGTTGCCCTGATCGTGCTCGCGCTCGGGTTCATCGCCTCCGCCTCTGCGGTCGTCCCGGGTTTCGCGGCGCTGCTCACTGGATCCAAGCCCTACCTGGCTCTCGCCTCGCTCGGCGGCCTCGTTGCGCTGGTATGCGGCGCCATTACCGTCACTCAGGCGACCGAGGGAACGCTGGCCATCCTCGTGATTGCCACGATCGGCCTCTGGGCGGCCGCGACCGTGCGGCACGGCATCAGTCATGAGACGAGGCTGGCGATCGGCTGAGGCAGTCGCCATCCATCCGAGACGGCAGAAGGCGACCCACTCGCACGGGTCGCCTTGTCTTTGCCGCCTGAATGAGGATTGATGCGATCCGTCAGTTCGACCGGCGGCGAGGTGGACCCGGTGGCGTGAGTCGCCCC
>CAVSMY010000007.1:0-13852 GCA_963729175.1 uncultured Chloroflexia bacterium
ACCAGGCCGCGCGCCTCCAGCTCGATCGTGCCCCAGGTCAGATCGCCCTCGTCGCCCTGATGGTCGTGGCTTTCGCGATCGTCGCGCTCAGCCGATTGTCGGCCGGCGGCAGCCCGACACCGTCGGCAAGTCCGTCGTTCGTGGCCGCGGCGCCCTCGGTGCCCGCCCGGACCCCAGCCCCGACCCCATTCGTGGAGCCGTCGGCGTCCGCGTCAGGGGCGCCGTCCGGGGGCCCATCGGCGTCGTTCCGGACCACGTACACCGTGAAGAAGGGCGACACGCTGATCGGCGTGGCCGCGAAGTTCAAGACGACCGCGTCGGCGATCCGGAAGCTCAACGGGCTGACCTCGTCGGCCCTCCACGCGGGACAGGTCCTGAAGATCCCCTGACGCGTCAGCGCTGGCAGCCGCGGCAGAACGACGTCACGAACCCGCCCGGCTTGACTTCGCTGATCCGCGTGCCGCAGCGCGGACATGGCTGGCCACCCTTGTCGTGGACGGCCAGCCAGTCGCGAGCCTGCTTCTCGAACGTCGGCGGGACCCGGACGCGGAGCTCACCAATGGCGGATCCGAGCGTCGTGATCATCGCTGTGTACAGGTCGTCGATCTCGTCGGGTCCAAGGCTCGATCGCTTGCGGAACGGCAGCAGCCGGGCCGCGTGCAGGATCTCGTCGCTGTAGGCGTTCCCGACGCCGGCCACGAATGACTGGTTCTTCAGGAGGTTCTTCAGCTCTCCCGGGTGTCGGCGGATCCGCTCACGCCAGGCATCGAGCGTCAGGGCGGGATCGTCCGCGTCGGGCCCGAGGTCATCATCGAAGCCCGCGACCGGGCGGACGACGCCCGCAGGAAGCACGTAGACCTTGCCCATCTGGGTCGGGTCTCGATATCGGATCTCGGCGGATGCATCGTTCGCCGGCAGCCACGTCGCCCGACGCGTCCATCGAGCCGCGTCGCGCGGTGCGCGGGTCCGCTCGCCGAACACAAGGACGACCGCGGTCTTCGACGGGAGCGGCGTGCCCGGCAGCGCGAGCTGGAATCGACCCGTCAGCATCGGGCTGAACACGATCCGGTCGCGTTCCAGCCTCGCGATCAGGTATTTGCCTCGTCGCCGCAGCTCGATCAGCTCCTGGCCGACGAGCGCCCCCATCTCGGCCGGCGTGCCGCGAATCGCGAGCGGTCCCGGGGCCACAACGGAGGTGATTCGACGCCCCGCGAGAGCGGCGTGGAAGGCATCGGCGACGATGGCCAGATCGGGCAATTCCGGCACGGTCGGCCGATTGTAGCCGCAGAAACCCCTGTGCTAGACTCTCCCGGCCCTAGCAGGCAACAGCTGAAGACGACGTCCCAGCCAGCTCGCAACGAAGGGAGCGGACCGCGGCCAATTCCACGGACCACCTCTGATCGTCTCGGTACGGCTCGGGCGTTGCCCGGGCCGTTGTGGTGTCTGGGGACTTGACCGACAGGAGTGTTCACACCGTTGACCGATGAACTGAAGGACGGGACCGTCCAGACCGAGGCGATCGCCGAAGCCGTGGACCAGACCCCCGACCGAGCTGTTGCCGCGACTGCCGTCGCCGATGAGCCCGCCGCCGTCCAGGCGAGCGAGGAGGGCCCCGCCGGTGAGGCTCCAGCCGACATCGCCCTCCCTGGGAGCGAGGCGCCTGCCGACGGTGCGGCGCCCGCCGAGAGCGAGGCGGTGGTGACGGTCGACGAGCCGAGCGAGGCGCCGGCCGTCGAGAACGCCCCTGTCGTGGACGACGCCCCCGTCGACGTGCCGTCCGAGGACGCTGCGGCCGTTGACGCCGCGCCGGCCAGTATCGCACCGGCCGATGTCGCGACCGAGAGCGCTCCCGCCGCGGCGAGCGCCGACGCGCCGACCGCCGGCCTGAGCCGCCGACGACACCATCGATGCGCCGTCCGCCGAAGACGAGGACGACACGCCGGAGCCGGCTCCGAAGCCGCGCGAGCTCGGGCCCGAGCCGACGACGATGGAGGAGCTGCTCGCCGAGCAGGACTCCGACATCAAGAGCTTCAAGCACGGCGACGTCGTCGAGGGCACCGTCGTCCGGATCGACAAGGACGAGATCCTCGTCGACATCGGGGCGAAGTCCGAGGGCGTCGTCAGCAATCGCGAGCTCTACGGCCGCCACGCCGAGTCCCAGCCCCAGCTGACCATCGGCGACACGGTCCTGGTGTATGTCCTCCAGCCCGAGTCGCAGGAGGGCCACGCGGTCCTCTCCCTGCGACGCGCCGGTCTCGAGCGCAAGTGGCGTTCGATGCAGGAGCAGTTCGAGGCGGGCGTCATCATCGAGGCGCCGGTCATCGACCACAACAAGGGCGGCCTGATCGTCGACTGCGGCATCCGCGGCTTCGTGCCGATCAGCCAGATCGTCGACTTCCCGCGCCGACCGCAGAACGACCAGCCGCGTGACGCCGCTCAGGAGATCGCGGAGAAGCTGATGCCGTTCGTCGGCCGCAAGCTCCGCCTGAAGATCCTCGAGGTCAACCGCAAGGCGAATCGCCTGATCCTCTCCGAGAAGGTCGCCCTCTACGAGGAGCGCCGCGAGAAGCGGGACGAGCTGTTCAGCAGCCTTCAGGTCGGTCAGAAGGTGACCGGCACCGTCCGCTCGATCGCGCCCTTTGGCGTCTTCATCGACCTCGGCGGGATCGACGGCCTGGTTCACAAGAGCGAGCTGTCCTGGAACAAGGTCAACAACCCCGAAGCCGGCTATAAGGTCGGCGAGGAGGTCGAGGCCGAGGTCATCGACATCAACCACGAACGCGGCCGGATCAGCCTCTCGATCCGTCGCCTCCAGCCGGACCCGTGGCACTCCACGGTGGCCGACTTCAAGGTCGGCGACGTCATCGACGGCACCGTCACCAAGCTGGTCAACTTCGGCGCCTTCGTTCGCGTCCGCGACGGGCTCGAGGGCCTGATCCACATCAGCGAGCTCTCGCATCAGCGCGTGGCCCATCCGGGCGACGTCGTCCACGAGGGCCAGACCCTCAAGCTGAAGATCATCTCGCTCGACTCCGAGCGGCATCGCCTCGGCCTCAGCCTGAAGCAGGCCGAGGAGCCGCCGGCTCGACCGGCGCCGGAAGCCGGGGCCCCCGGGGTCGCGGCCGCCGCACCGCGCGGCGAGCGCCGGCCACGGCCGGACCGCGGCTGGTCGGCGAGCGACGCCGTCCAGGAGCCCGAAGGCGGGATCGACAACACGCTCGCCGCGGCATTCGCGCAGGTCCGCGACCAGCTGGCCCTGTCCGAGGAAGCCCGCGAATCGACCGAGTCGTCGGTGGCGAGCGATGTCGCCACCGCCGAGGAGGTCGAGGAAGCCGCCGCGGCCGAGGCCATCGATGACGTCATCGAGACCGTCGCCGCCGACGAGGCCGCGATGGAGGCCGAGGCGTCGGAGCAGATCGATCAGCTCATCGACGCGGCCGCCGCCAACGACGACAACGCCCCGGCTGCCGAGGCCGAGGTCGTGGACATCGTCGAGGACGTCGCCGCCGCCGAGGAGGTCGAGGAAGCCGCCGCGGCCGAGACGATCGACGCGATCGTCGAGACGGTGGTCGAGGACGAGGTGGCTCTCGAGGCTGCCGCTGCCGAAGCCGAACCGGAAGCCGCGGTCGACGGGCCGGTGCCGACGACGGCCGCCGAGGCGGAACGAAGACGCCGCCGCCGACGTCGTCGAGTCAGACGGCCGGAGCCGCCGAGCCCGAACCCACGGTCACGGCGAAGACCGCCGAGGACGAGCCACCCAAGGCCTGAACCACGTCGCCCGTCTGCGACGACCAAACGACCCGCCGGTCCCGGCGGGTCGTTTCGATTCCTTCATCGAAGTCGACGGCGGGATCGCGACGCAATCGTCGGCCGTCTGCCGAATGATCCAGCGACGGAGCCGGGACGTCCGGACCACACCTAAACCACCCATCCGGGGGAGGGTCCTTCGGCTGGTTGTGGGGTCAGGTCTCCGTGCTAGCATGGCCAAAGGCGTCCGATCGGACGCTCACACGGAAACAGACGTTCGACTCGATGGACCGCTTCGACAAGTTCACGGATCGCGCGCGAAAGGTCCTGACGCTGGCGCAGGACGAAGCGCAGCGGTTCAACCACAACTACATCGGCACCGAGCACCTGCTGCTCGGCCTTGTCCGCGAGGGCGAGGGTGTCGCGGCGCGCGTCCTCGAGAACATGAACGTCGAGCTCGCCAAGGTCCGGACCGCGGTCGAGTTCATCATCGGGCGAGGTGACCGGCCGGTCGTCGGCGAGGTCGGCCTGACGCCGAGGGCGAAGCGAGTGATCGAGCTCGCGATCGACGAGGCCCGCCGGCTCGGCCATAACTACATCGGCACGGAGCACCTGCTGCTCGGCCTTGTTCGCGAGGGAGAGGGGATCGCCGCCGGCGTCCTCGAGTCGCTCGGCGTGAACCTGGACAAGGTCCGCCACGAGGTCATCCGGGTCCTGTCCCAGAGCTCGTCCGCGGGTCCGGCCCAGGAGACGAAGCGCGCGAGCAAGACCCCGACCGTCGACCAGCTCGGGATCAACCTCACCGAGCTCGCCCGGGCCGGCAAGCTCGACCCGGTCATCGGCCGCGAGAAGGAGATCGAGCGGGTCATCCAGATCCTGTCGCGGCGCCAGAAGAACAACCCGGCGCTGATCGGCGAGCCCGGCGTCGGCAAGACGGCGATCGCCGAGGGCCTGGCCCACCGGATCATCGCCGGCGACGTCCCGGAGACCCTGCTCAACAAGCGGGTGCTGACCCTCGACATCGGATCCCTCGTCGCGGGGACGAAGTACCGCGGCGAGTTCGAGGAACGCCTGAAGAAGATCATCGAGGAGCTGCGGAACACGAACGACGCCGTCCTCTTCATCGACGAGCTGCACACGCTCGTCGGGGCCGGCGCAGCCGAGGGCGCGATCGACGCGGCCAACATCCTCAAGCCGCCGCTGTCGCGGGGCGAGCTCCAGTGCATCGGTGCGACGACGCTCGACGAGTACCGCAAGTACATCGAGCGCGACGCTGCGCTCGAGCGTCGGTTCCAGCCGGTGATGGTCGAGGAACCGACCCTCGAGCAGACCGTCGCCATCCTGATGGGGATCCGGGAGCGCTACGAGCAACATCACAAGGTCACGATCACGGACGACGCCGTGAAGGCCGCCGCGGACCTGTCCAGCCGCTACATCACGGACCGCCACCTCCCGGACAAGGCGATCGACCTGATCGACGAGGCAGCGTCGCGCGTCCGACTCCGCCACGCGTCCGCTCCGCCCGCGCTGCGCGAGGCCCAGAAGGAGCTCGACCGCGTCACGAAGGAGAAGGACGCGGCCATCAACAACCAGGAATACGAGGAGGCCGCCCGTCTCCGCGAGGCCGAGGCGACCGTCCGCGAGACCGTCGAGCGGCTCCGGGCCGAGTGGCAGGCCCAGGTCTCCAGCGACCAGCCGACGGTCGACGAGGAGGAGATCGCCCAGGTCGTCGCCATGTGGACCGGGATCCCGGTGACGCGCATCGCGGCCGAGGAGTCGGAACGGCTGCTCCACATGGAGGAGTCCCTGCACAGCCGGGTCATCGGCCAGCAGGAGGCGATCGAGGTCGTCTCGAAGGCCGTGCGCCGTGCCCGTGCCGGGCTCAAGGATCCGAAGCGCCCCATCGGATCGTTCATCTTCCTCGGCCCGACCGGCGTCGGGAAGACGGAGCTGGCCAAGGCCCTCGCTGAGTTCATGTTCGGGAGCGAGGACGCGCTCATCAAGATCGACATGAGCGAGTTCATGGAGCGCCACAACGTCAGCCGCCTCGTCGGGGCCCCTCCCGGCTACGTCGGGTTCGACGAGGGAGGCCAGCTGACCGAGGCGGTCCGCCGGAAGAGCTACGCGGTCGTCCTCCTCGACGAGGTCGAGAAGGCGCATCCGGAAGTGTTCAACATCCTCCTCCAGATCCTCGAGGACGGGCACCTCTCCGATGCGAAGGGTCGCCGGGTCGACTTCCGCAACTGCATCATCATCATGACCTCGAACCTCGGGGCGAAGCAGCTCCAGACGAACTCGACGCTCGGCTTCCGGAACCGTGGCGAGAGCGCCGAGTCCCAGGCCGAAGCCTCCTACGAGGTCATGAAGGAGAAGGTCGCGGCCGAGCTGAAGAACAACTTCCGGCCGGAGTTCCTCAACCGCATCGACGCGACAGTCGTCTTCCGCTCCCTGACGGTCGAGGAGATCACCCAGATCGTCGACCTGATGCTCGCCCGGGTGTACGACCAGCTCCGCGCCCAGCAGATGACCCTCGAGGTCACCCAGGCGGCCAAGGAGCACATCATCAAGCTCGGCTACGACGTGGCCTACGGCGCACGGCCGCTCCGCCGGGTGATCCAGAACATGGTCGAGGACGTCCTCGCCGAGCACCTGCTGCTCGGCAAGTACGAGCCGGGCACGACGATCGTCGTCGACCGCGACCCGGAGGCCGGCCTCGATATCCACGCCGCCGAGCCGCTGACGCCGGTCGAGGCCTGAGCGCCGGCCGGTCCCGCCGGCGACCGGGATGAGCAAGGCCGCGGGTCGCCCCCAGACACGCTACGTCTGCCAGACGTGCGGCGAGGCGTTCCTCCGTTGGGAAGGTCAGTGCCGCGCGTGTCAGGCGTGGAACAGCCTCGTCGAGACGGCCGTCCGGGCGGAGCCGCGTGCGTCGCGCGTCGCGACGGGCCCCGGGTTCGGTGGCGCCGCGACGACGACGCGTCTCGCGGACGTCGGCCGCTCCCAGCACGCCCGGCTCGCGATCGGCATGCCGGAGCTGGACCGCGTCCTCGGCGGCGGGCTCGTCCCGGGCTCGGTCGTCCTCGTGGGCGGCGAGCCGGGGATCGGCAAGTCGACGCTCCTGCTCCAGGCGGCGGCGGGCGTCGCGGAAGCGGTCGGCCCCGAGCGGGTGCTGTACGCCACCGGCGAGGAGTCGGCTGCCCAGGTCCGGCTGCGTGCCGAGCGGCTCGGATTGCTCGACGGCGCGGCGGGGGGCATCCGGATCGCCGCCGAGTCGTCGATCGACCGCATCGCCGAGCTGGCGGTGGACGACCCGATGCCCGCGCTCGTCGTCGTCGACTCGATCCAGACCGCGACGGTCGACGAGCTCGACGGAGCCGCCGGCAGCGTCGGCCAGGTCCGGGCCGCAGCCCTCCGGCTGATGGAGGTGGCGAAGCCGAACGGGATCGCGGTCGTCCTCGTCGGCCACGTGACGAAGGACGGCTCGATCGCCGGCCCGAAGACCCTCGAACACCTCGTCGACGCCGTGCTCACCCTCGACGGTGAGCGCTTCGCGGCGGTCCGTCTGCTCCGTGCGTCGAAGAACCGCTTCGGGTCGACCGACGAGGTCGGCGTCTTCGAGATGGGAGACGGCGGCCTGCGCGAGGTCTCGGACCCCGCGCGGGCGTTCCTCGCCGAGCACGACGGACCGGCACCGGGCAGCGTCGTCGCACCGACGATGGAGGGATCCCGCCCGCTGCTCGTCGAGGTCCAGGCCCTCGTCGCCGCCGGACCGGGCGGCACGCCTCGTCGGACCACCAGCGGGGTCGACACCAACCGCGTCGCGCTCCTGATCGCGGTCCTCGGCCGGCGGGCGGGGATCGGACTCGCCACACACGATGTCTACGTCAACCTGGCCGGCGGCCTGACCGTCGATGAGCCCGGGCTGGACCTGCCGCTCGCGCTGGCCCTCGCCTCTTCGCTGCGGGATCGGGCCATGGCCCCCGGGACCGTCGCGATCGGCGAGGTCGGGTTGCTCGGCGAGCTGCGGTCGGTCGTCGGGCTGGATCGCCGGCTGCGCGAGGCCGCTCGTCTCGGCTTCAGCCGCGCGATCGTCCCGCGTCCGGCTCGCGGCTCTGCGCCGCCCGACATCCCGGGCCTCGAGATCGTGGCGGTCGGAAGCCTGCGCGACGCGGTCGATGCGGCGCTGGCGGGCGGTCCGGAGCGGTCCGGACGCGTGGCGGTGGGGTCGGCCCGATGCTAAGGTACGGCCGCTGCGGCGTGAACGAGGGCGACGAGCCTCGGCGCCTCGAAAGGGACGACGCGAGGACCACGTGATCCGCAACATCCGCCTCCTCGGTGCCGCCCTCGGCGGCCTCGTCGGGCTCGGCCTGGCGGCGACGGCTCACCTCTTCGACCAGACGACCGGTGGGGGCTGGCTGCTGTTCGCCTGGGTGGTCGCCTGGATCGTCGTCGGCTTCGCGATCCTCCCGTACCTGACGGTCGTCCCGGCCGTCTGGCTGATCCGCCAGATCGAGCAGCTCTCGACGGCCGAGTTCGTCACCGCCGTGGCCGGCCTCCTGATCGGCCTCCTCATGGGCCTGCTCCTCGGGTTGCCGCTGTCGGCGTTCCCCGACCCGCTCGGGACGTGGCTGCCGGTCGCGGTCTCCATCGGCCTCGGACTCGGCATGCTCGGGCTGACCGTCGCGAAGCGCGAAGACCTGATCATCGCCGCGGAGGCGATCGGGCTCGTGCGGCGACCGGTGCCGGAGACGGGCCGCGGATCCGGCGTCGGCGATCCGCACATCGTCGTCGACACGAGCGCAATCATCGACGGCCGGATCGCCGAGATCGTCGAATCCGGGTTCATCTACGGCACGCTCGTCGTGCCCAAGTTCGTTCTCGACGAGCTCCAGCACATCGCCGACAGCTCGGACACGCTGCGTCGCAACCGCGGACGTCGCGGCCTCGAGATCCTGGCGAAGATGCAGAAGGACTCGCCGACGCCGATCGAGATCGTCGACGAGCCGCTGCCCGAGATCGCCGAGGTCGACGCCAAGCTGGTGGCTCTCGCCCGGGCGCGCTCGAAGGCGATCCTGACGAACGACTACAACCTGAATCGCGTCGCCGAGCTCCAGGGCGTCCGGGTGCTGAACATCAACTCGCTGGCGAACGCCGTGAAGCCGGCGGTCCTGCCGGGCGAGGAGCTCCGCGTCCGAGTCATCCAGGAGGGCAAGGAGGCCGGCCAGGGTGTCGGGTTCCTCGACGACGGGACGATGATCGTCGTCGAGGGTGGCGTCCGCTACATCGACAAGGACCTCGACGTGTCCGTGACGCGCGTCCTCCAGACCGTGGCGGGCCGGATGATCTTCGCCCAGCCGCGGCTGGACTGACCGTCGGGGCCGATGGCCGCGCCGTCCCCTGCGACACCCATCGCGGACGCGATCGTCGTCGCGGCCGGGTCCTCGCGGCGGATGGACGGCATCGACAAGCTCGACATCGTCGTCGCGGGGCTGCCGGTCCTCGCCCATACGCTGATCGCGATCGACGCCGCGCCCGAGGTCGAGTCGATCGCCCTCGTCACCGCCGCCGAGCGGATCGACCGGATCGTCGCCGCAGACTGGCTGCCAGCGTCGGTCCGGGCGGTCGTTCCGGGCGGCGCCAGGCGCCAGGAGTCCGTTGCCGCGGGCCTCGCGGCCCTCGACCGGCTGGGTGGATCCGGGCCGATGGGGGATCGGGTCGTCCTCGTCCACGATGGCGCTCGCCCGCTCGTCGCCCCGGAGCTCGTCTCGCGGGTCGTCACCGCGACCGCCGAGCATGGAGCCGCGATCCCCGTGGTCGCCCTCACCGAGACCCTGAAGCGGGTCGAAGGCGGGCTCCTCCGCGGGACGATCGAGCGCGACGGCCTCGCGACCGCGCAGACGCCCCAGGGCGTCCAGCGAGAGCTGCTCCGCTCGGCCTTCGCCCGATTCCCGGCGGCCGGACCGGAGACCTGGACCGATGAGGCCGCCCTCCTGGAGGCCTGTACCATTCCCGTCCATGCGATCGCAGGCGACCCCGCCAACCTCAAGGTGACCGTGCCCGGCGATCTCGACCGGGTCGAGGCCGCGTTGCACGGTCGGGCGTCGGGCGTCCTCCGGGTCGGTATCGGTCAGGATCTCCACCCGTTCGGTCCGGGCGCTCCGCTGATGCTCGGCGGCGTCACGATCCCCGGCGCCCCGCGGCTGTCCGGTCACTCGGACGGCGATGTGGTTCTCCATGCGATCGCCGACGCGATCCTCGGCGCTGCGGGCCTCGGCGACCTGGGCCGTCTCTTTCCGGCGGGACCGGCGACGCCTCGCGGGGTCGCCAGCACCGACCTCCTGGCCGACGTCGTCCGCAAGGCGGATGTCGCGGGCCTGCGCGTCGCCGGCGTCGACGTGACGGTCGTCGGTGCGCGACCGCGGCTCGGCGATGCGCTGTCGTCCATGGCGGCCCGGATCGCGGGCCTCGTCCATGCCGATCCGGGCTCGGTCAACGTAAAGGCGTCCAGCGGCAACCTCGCCGGATTCGAAGGCGCAGGCCGCGGGATGTCGGCCCTCGCGATCGTGACGCTGACGGGCACAGCTCGATCGTCCGAGCCCCGATGACGATCCGTCTCCAGGACACGTTGTCGGGCCTGACCCGACCGCTCGAGCCACTCGAGCCCGGCCGCGTTCGGATCTACACCTGCGGCCCGACCGTGTACGGGCCCGCCCACATCGGCAACTTCCGGAGCTTCCTGTTCGCCGACCTGCTGGTCCGCCACCTCCGTCGTCGCGGGCTCGCGGTCACGTGGGTGATGAACATCACCGATATCGACGACAAGATCATCCGCGGCGCCTCCGAAGCGGGGGTCACGATCGGCGAGCTCGCCGACCGGTGGCTCGCGGTCTTCCTCGCGGACGCCGAGCGTCTCCGGCTGACCCCGCCGGACGTCCTGCCGCGGGCGACGGCCCACATCGACGAGATCGTGGCCCTGATCTCGACACTGCTCGATCGCGGCCACGCGTATCGGACGGACGACGGGTCGATCTTCTTCCGGATCTCATCCTGGCCGGCGTATGGCCGGCTGGCCCGCCTGGACCCGGAGCAGCTCCGGGTCGGCGAGCGGGTCGAGAGCGACGACTATGCGAAAGACGACGTCCGTGACTTCGCCCTGTGGAAGGGCCCGAAGCCCGGCGAGCCGTCGTTCGAGACCGCGATCGGGGCCGGCCGGCCGGGCTGGCACATCGAGTGCTCGGCGATGTCGATGAAGCACCTCGGGCCGAGCTTCGACATCCACACCGGCGGGATCGACCTGATCTTCCCGCACCACGAGGACGAGATCGCCCAGAGCGAGGCCGCAACGGGTCAGCCGTTCGTCCGGACGTGGCTCCACTGCGCCCACCTCCAGTCGAGCGGGTCGAAGATGGCGAAGTCGACCGGCAACATCGCCCGCGTCGGCGACCTGCTCGATGCCGGCGTGTCGCCGCGGACCCTTCGGTACGCCCTGATCGCCGTGCATTACCGCGCGGCGAACCATTACAGCGACGAGGCCCTGGCGGCAGCCGGCGCGGCGCTGGACCGGCTCGACGCGGCTGTCGCCGCGCTGGGCACCTACCGGAACGACGCTCCGGACGACCCGGGCCTGGCGACGTTGCTGGACGCGGCCGACACGTCCTTCGGAGCCGCCCTCGATGACGACCTGAACGTGTCCGCGGCCCTCGCCGTCGTCTTCGACCTGATCCGCGAGCTCAACCGCCGGATCGATGCGCGGGCGCTGTCCACGGACGATGCCGAGCGCGCCCTGGAGACCCTCCGCTCGTTGGACGAGGTGCTCGGCGTGCTGCCCGACCCCGCTGACGACCTCGACGAGGGCATCCGCGTCATGCTGGACGAGCGGGCGACCGCGCGCGCGAACCGCGACTGGGCCGCATCCGATCGCCTGCGCGAGGAACTCGCGGCGCGCGGGATCTCGGTCGAGGACACGCGCGACGGCCAGCGCTGGCGTCGGCAGCTGGAGGCCAGCCGTGGCTGACAGGCCAAAGGGCAAGCGGTCCGGCAAGCCCGGAGGCCGACGCTCGGGTGGACCTGGCGGACCCGGCGCAGCGGGTAGCGAAAGCGCGCCGCGGAGCCACGGCGGCCCGAGCGGCCCGACCAGCCCGAGCGATTCGGGTGGTTCGAGCGGTGCCGGCGGCCCGGGCGACCGGAGCGCCTCGACTGGGCCGAGCGGCACGAGCGGCAATGCCCGACCGCACCGCGCTCCGGATCGATCGCATCACGGCCCATCCCGCGGCGGTCCGCCACGTCCGCCGGGTGCGTTTCGTCCTCGTCCGGGTGCCGGCTTCGAGGACCGGGTACGGCGAGGCTTCGGGTTCAGCGCAGACGCCGATCGAACGTCCAGACCGCCATCCGGGCCGCCGGATCGCGACGCGCCCTTCGGTCAGCGGCCTGGTGGGGGTCCCCCGCCCTGGGCCCGACGCGACGACGCCCGCCACGACCGCGGCCCGCGTCGGGACGCCGGCCCTCGGCGCGAGACCGGTCCGCGCCAGGACTACCGTCCACGTCCGGACCACGGCCCGGGCGGTCCGCCGCACGGTAGCGGACCCCGTCGCGAGTTCGACGCATCGCCGCGCCCGGATCGCCCGCCCGGTGGCCGTCCGAGCGGCGCGCACCGGCCCTGGGACTCGCGTCCGGGGGGCGCGGAACGGCCATGGGAGCGATCGCCGCGACCGGGGCCCGGTCGCCCGCGACCCGGTGGACCCCCGCCGTACGTGGCGAACCGGCCGCCGCGTGCGTGGTCCGATCGACCGCCCCGACCGCCGTACGCGGCACCGCCTCGTCCGCCGATCCCCGAGGTCGACCTCGTCCACGACGACGAGGAGCTGATCGCGGGACGCCGGCCGGTCGAGGAAGCCTTCGTCGCGAAGCGTCCCGCCCGCCGACTGCTTGTTGTGCCGCAGCGTCGTCAGGCGCTCGAACGGCTCGTCCTCCATGCGACCAGCCTGCGCATCCCGGTCGTCGAGGTCGAGGGCGGGACCCTCACCTCGATCGCGGGGTTCGACGGCCACCAGGGCATTGCCCTCGTCGTGGAGCCGCGAACCTGGGCCGGCCTGGACGACGTCCTCGCCCGGGCCGTCGAGCGCGGCGAGGCCCCGTTCATCCTGGTGATGGACTCGCTCGAGGATCCGCAGAACGTCGGGACGCTGCTCCGGAGCGCGGAGGCGGCCGGCGTCCACGGCGTGATCTTCCCGACGCATCACCAGGCGCCGCTGAGCCCTGCGGCCATCAAGGCCTCGGCCGGCGCCGTTGAGCATCTTCTGCTGTGCCCCGTCGACGACCTGCCGGGGGCGATGTCCGATCTCCGGATCCGGGGTCTCAGGATCGCAGCGGCCGAGGCCGACGCAGCGCTCACCGCCGACGAGGCCGACCTCCGCGGGCCGCTGGCGATCATCGTCGGCAGCGAGGGCCAGGGGCTCTCGCCGGCGGTTCGCCGACGGGCCGATCTCGCCGTCCGCATCCCGATGCGCGGATCCATCTCGTCGCTGAACGCGGCGGTCGCCGGGTCGATCCTGCTGTTCGCCGCCGTGGCCCAGCGCCCGACGGCCGACGTCGTGAAGCCGGGGACCGCGAGCGAGATCGCACCGGCGGCGGAGCCGGAGGAGACGGCAGCGCCGGTCGTGCCGGCCAAGCCAGCACGGAAGGCCCGATCGACGACCACGACCACGACCACGCCCACGAAGCCTGCCGCGAAGGCGGCCGCGACCAAGCCGACCAAGAAGGCCGCTGCGACCAAGCCGACGAAGAAGGCCGTGACCGCCAAGCCGACGAAGAAGGCCGCTACACCCAAGCCGACGAAGAAGGTCGCGACGAAAGAGGTCGCAACGGCGGGCACGACCAAGGCCACGACGCCGACGCCGGCACCGAAGAGGGCCGCGGCCAGGTCGGCGAAGGCAGTGAAGAAGATCGCGACGAAGAAGGCCGCGACGAAGCCCGTCGCGGCGGCGACCGCGATGTCCCCGAAGCGGACCGCGGCAAAGCCAGCGAGTCGGACGCCCGGAAAGCCGGCGACGACGCCGTCATCGCGGACGCGGGCCAGAGCCGGGTCGGCGGCGGCGTCCACCGTGGA
>CAVSMY010000008.1:0-23842 GCA_963729175.1 uncultured Chloroflexia bacterium
TGCACTTTGGGTAGTCAACCACCAATTGCGCACGGGCATCGTTTAAGTCGCGTTGAAACCCGGCGGAGTAGGCCTCGCGCGCCCGCGCGATCAGGTCGACGGCGCTGCGGATGGGTCGCGGAGCGGACCGTTGAGCCGGTCCCGAGAGCGCATCGACGACGACCGCGGCGCGCTCGATCCCCTGGCCGAGGATCGTGACGTCGCGCGGACTCGCGGCGTGGATCCGGGTGACCCCACCGATCGCTTCGAGGCGGTCCCAGTTCCTGGCGGCGTCGGGCGTCGTCGGCCGAGGCCGGCTGTTGACAAGAGCGACGAGGACCGTCCACCCGTGATGGGCGAGCTGTCGCCCGGCGACGGAGCCGTCGCCGCCGTTGTTCCCGGGACCGCACAGGATGAGGATCGGAGCGGACGGGTCACGCTCGGTCGCTCGGGCCAGGGCCGCCGTCGCCGCCGCGACCGCCGTCCCAGCCTGCTCCATCAGCCGTTGGCCCGAGACACCGAACGCCTGGGCCCGGCGATCCGCCCCGGTCATCGCCTGGGCCGACATCGGGGAGCGGGACGCGGCGGCCTGCCAGCGCTCCCGCAGGTCGCGCAGGTCGGCTTCGAACAGGGTGGGGTCATCGGCGGCAGGTCGCCCCGCCGTCCGCCACGGTCGTCGTCATCGCGGATAGCGTACCGCCGCGACCGGGTCGGACCGCACCGCAGATCAGACGAGCCGTGCCCGGGTGCCCTGCCGCTCGAGGAACCCATCGGCCTCGAGATCGCCGAGGATCCGCGCGACATCGGCGGCGTTCCGCTCCCCGACCGGGCCGTCGAACGACGTCCAGCGTCTGTCCGGTGCTTCGCGCAATCGGGCAAGGACGGCGCCACGGAGCCAGCGGTCGGTCCGCTCGAAGGGCGTGTGGGTCCCGTTCCTTCGGCGGGACGACGGCTTGCCCAGCGTGCCCCGGGACCGGCACTGGCCGGCGATCGGGCACGACCCGCAGCGCGGAGCGCGGATCGTGCAGGTCGTCGCCGCGAGGTCCATGACCGCCCAGACCCAGCGCCCGGGATCGTGCCGAGAGACGAGGGCGTCGGCCCGTTCCTGCAGCCGCCGGGGAGCATCACTCGAGCCGATGACCCGTCGGACCACCCGGGCGACGTTCACGTCAAGCGGCGCGACCGGCCGCCTGAAGGCTTGCGCGAGGATCGCCCGGGCCATGTACGGACCGATCCCCGGGAGCGCGACGAGCGCCGCCAGGTCGTCGGGCACGAGGCCGCCGTGGTCGCGGATGATCGACCGCGCCGCTTCACGGAGCGCGAGCGCTCGGCGGTTGTAGCCGAGCCCCGCCCAGGCCCGGAGCAGCTCACCGGTCTCGGCGTTCGCGAGCGCGGCCGGGCTCGGCCACCGCTCGATGAACCCCCGCCATGGCAGCCCGATCCGCTCGATCCGTGTCTGTTGGGACATCACCTCGCTGACGAGGACCTGCCACGGATCGACGGCGCTCCGGACCTCGAGGGTCCGACCGGACCGAGCGAGCCAGTCGAGGAGGGGTCGCTCGAGCGACACCGCTGTGGCTGTCCGTGGCATGGTCGCGAGCGTATCCGACGCACGTGCAACAGTCGCAGGACCGCCGGCGTCACAGCGTCGGCCACGCACGACCACCCCCAAGGACGGTCGCGGGCACGCTCCCCGAGGCGGATCATGCGCCACAACATCACGTCGGGCCCCGCCACGAAGGCGCTCGTCGTCACGCTGCTGTCGATCCTGTCCATCACATCGGCAGCGGCTCCGGTCCTGGCTGGCGCACCAGGCCACAGGTCGATCAGCCGGGGCGCCGTCATGTCGGCGTTCGAGACCCGGACGACCGGCGGCTACCTCAACATGCTCCGTGGGCATACGGTCGCGGCGCCGGTCCGTGGGCTGGAGGACGGCCGCATCTCGTTCTTCCAGGACGGCGACTACTGCTCCACCGACTGGCACTACCTCGGCGTGACGCTCCTGCGGGCCGGCGGGCATCGCGCCGCGAGCAGCTACCTGCGCCAGACGTCGATCAGCTTCGCGATCGACAGCTCGCCGGTCGAAGCGACGATGTCCTCGTCGATCAAGCCGTTCGTCGGCACCGGGATCCACGGCCAGTGGGGCATCAGCGTCGGCAAGCTGATCCCGCCCGGGACGGTCGCTGACGGCAGCCACACGCTGACGACCGTCATCCACACGCCCGACTTCGACCCCCAGACGCTCGTCGTGACGTTCACCTTGAACGAGGCTGACTGCGGCTCCTGATCCTCAGCCCGTCGTCGTCATCGCGGACCGCTGCGGGCGACGACACGCTGCATGCCCGCGGTCGCGATCTCAGCCACGACGGCAGGAACGTCGCGGCGTAGATCGTCTCGCAGGCATTCCTTGTCGAGCTCGAAGGCGTGCAGGAGCGCCTCGTCGACGTCGATCGGCGACCCGACGGAGCGGAGGCCGCGCCGGTAGGCGGCGAGGAACCGCGCCCGAGCCCGGTCGAACCAAGCGTCGAGGTCCAGGCCCACGTGCCCGAGCGGGCCGCCGGCTCGCAGCGTCGCCCGGCGCGCGGGCCGAGGACGCGACATGGTCGAGCGACCGGAGCATCGTCGCCACATCGCGGAGCGGCGACGCGAGCGCTCGGCGCTGCTCGAGCGGCAGCAGCGGGTCGCCCTCGAAGTCGATGATCTGGTAGCCGTCGGGCAAGCGAAGGAGCTGGCCCAGGTGGAGGTCCCCGTGGATCCGCATCACGACGGGGACAGCGACCGAGGCCTCGATGGCCTCGAATCCGCGGGCGATGACCGGCGCGCTGGCGCGGAGCTCGCCGCGGGCCGCCTGGTCGACCCCGTCGAGCGCGTCGATCGCGGCGTCCAGGTGCTCGAGCGCCGCCTCGTGCCAACGCCGAAGCTCCTCGCGGGTCGCGGGGCGGAGCTCGAACCCCGGCGCCTCGGCGGCCGCGAGCGTCGCGTGGAGCCCGGCGACGAGGCGACCCAGCTCGTCCGCCGGCTCGGTGGCGAACTCCACGGCGACCTCGCCGGGGGCCAGGAGCCAGGCCGTGAGCCGCTCGGCCAGGTCCTCGAAGGCGTCCGCGGCGTCGGCCAGGTATTCGGTCACGACCGCGACCGTCTCGACGCCCGCGGCGGCGGTGACGAGCTCGATCGAGCCGGCCAACCGCGGGGTCGCCTCGAACCCCGCCTCCTCCGACAGATAGGCGGCCAGCTCCAGGTCGGGGTTCAGGCCCGCCTCGAGCCGCCGGAAGACCTTGACGAGCAGCCGCTCGGCGACGACGGCCGAGGTGTTCGACTGGTCGAGCCCGAGCGGGCGCTCCGATGCGCCCGCGAGGAGCTCCCTGCCCCGGGGACGAGCGACCCGAGCGCCGACGCCGGTCGACACACGAGCGCCCCCACGATCGGACCGGTCGGGGCCAGGTCGCCGCGCGCGGCGTCTCCGCCAGCCGCGGCGTCTCCGCCAGCCGCAACGGCACCGCCCTCCGGCGCTGGTGGGCCTCGCTCGATCGATGGCAGGATCGCGCCCGTCGCGATCGCCGTCGCCAGCGCCCGCCAGGGCCCGTCGCCTTCGGCGGCTTCCCGGAAGCCCCCGTCCTCGTCTGGAACGAGGAGGAGCACGATGCGGACCGGCGTCTGCCGGCCCGCGACGTCGGCGGCGACGGTCGCGAGGACGGCGTCACCAGGCAGGATGAACGTCTCGGCCAGGGCCAGTCGCTCCGGTCTGCGGCCGCGCAGCCCACTCCAGCGCCGCTCGGCAAGCTCCGCAGGATCGATCGCTGCGACCGCTTGCGCGACCGCTGCTCGGACCTGCGCTGCGGGCGCGGTCACGGCGAGCGGACCGGCAGATGTCGTGGCCGCCGGCGACGAGCGCCGGCGGCCGGGATGGGCAGCCGGATGACCGGCGTCACACGCCGGAGTTGATCATCACGTGCTTGACGAATGTGTAGTCCTCGAGGGCGTACTTGGAGCCGTCCTTGCCCCAGCCCGTCTGCTTCACGCCGCCGTGCGGGGTCTCGGAGGTCAGGGTGAAGTGCTCGTTGATCCAGACGTGCCCGAACTCGAGGTACTTCGCGACGCGCATCGCCCGGCCGATGTCGGAGGTGAAGATCGACGACGCCAGGCCGTACGGGGTGTCGTTCGCCCAGGCCAGGGCGGTGTCCTCGTCGGAGAAGCGCTGGACGGTGACGACCGGGCCCGAAGATCTCGTCCTGGATGATCTCCGACTTCTGGTCCGGGCCGGCGATCACGGTCGGGGCGTAGTACGAACCCGGACGGTCGGGCCGGTCGCCCCCGACGATGATCTCGGCGCCGCCGCGGGCCCGGTCGACCATGCCCTGGACCTTGTCGGCCTGGGCCTTGGCGATGAGCGAGCCCATCTCGATGTCGTCGCCCTCGGCCGGGTCGCCCCACTTGATCGTGCGGACCTGGTCGGCCAGCGCGGTCAGGAACTTGTCGTAGACCTTCGGGCCCGCAAGGACGCGGGTCGCGGCGGTGCAGTCCTGCCCGCTGTTCCAGTACCCGGCGAAGCGGAGGGTCTCCGCCGCGAGGTCGATGTCGGCATCGTCGAAGACCACGACGGGCGCCTTGCCACCGAGCTCCAGGTGGAGCCGCTTGAGCGTGTCCGACGCGATCCGGGCCACGTGCTTGCCGGTCACGGTGTCGCCGGTGATCGCGACCATCCGGACCTTCGGATGGGCGACCAACGCGTCGCCGATGTCGGCCCCCGACCCGGAGACGACGTTGACGACGCCGGGCGGAAGGATGTCGGCCAGGATCCGGCCGAAGGCGAGGGCGGTCAGCGGTGTCCGGGCCGAGGGCTTGAGGACGACCGTGTTGCCTGTCGCGAGCGCCGGGCCGAGCTTCCAGGAAGCCATGTACAGCGGGTAGTTCCACGGCGCGATCGAGGCGACGACACCGATCGGATCGCGCCGGATGATCGAGGTGTGGCCGGCCGCGAACTCGTTGGCGGCGAGGCCATCCATGACCCGACCCGCGCCGGCGAAGAAGCGGAACAGGTCGGCGCAGACCGCCATCTCGTCGATCGCCGCGCCGACGGGCTTGCCCGCGTTCGCGCTCTCGAGCCGGCCGAGCTCCTCGCCCTTCGCCTCGAGGGCGTCAGCGATCTTCAGCAGCATCAGCGAGCGGTCCTGGGGCGTCGTCTTCTTCCACGTCTCGAAGGCGACCTCGGCCGCGTCGACCGCCCGGTCGACGTCCTCGGAGGAGCTCGCCGGGACGTTCGCGATGACCGCGTCGTTGGCCGGATTGATCACGTCGGCGGTCCGACCGTCGGCGGCGTCCACGAACGTCCCGCCGATGAGCTGCTGATACGTCTTGACTCGTTCGATCGTGTCGGTCAACGGACTGCCTCCTGGGCGTGACAGGGTCGCATGGGAAGTCTCGCCATCCTAAGTCCCGCCGCGATCGCCCGTCCCATCGTGTGGTCGATGCCCGAACGGTGCCGTTCTGATCAGCCGGACCCGACCCGCTCCCCCGTCGCCGCGACGCGCTCGATCAGGTCGGCGGCCCGGAGCGTCCCGGACGTCGACTGGATCCGTCGCGACATCCGGTCGAGGCGCGCCTTCAGGCCCGCATCGGCGAGCAGCTCGTCGATCGCGCTCGGTCAGCTCCGAGTCCTCGAAGTCGTAGGTCGCCAGACGCCGGCCGAAGCCCGTCTCCTGGACCCGCTGGGCGTTATCCACCTGGTCCCAGAACAGCGGCAGGACGACCATCGGCTTGCCGTGGTGGAAGGCCTCGGTGACGGTGTTGTTGCCACCGTGGGTGATGACGAGGTCGACCTGCGGCAGGATCGCCGGCTGGGGCAGGAAGCCCTCCCCCGTCTGGTTCCCGTGGAGGGTGATCTGATCCGCCAGCGGGCCCTTGGAGACGATGACCCGATGCGGGGTCGCGGCCAGAAGATCGACCAGTCGCTGCATCAGCCCGACGTCGGCCGAGCCGAGCGACCCGAGCGACAGGTAGATCAGCGCCCCGTCCCGGTCGGCCAGGTGCGCCGGCAGCTGCCACGTCTCGTCGGCCGCGCGGACGGTCGAATCGAGGCGCTGCCAGGTCGGCCCGAGCGGTCGGCTCGCGCCGGTAGTCGGCCTCGGCGGGAAACGAGTAGAGGTTGAGGAACGGCGACTCCGAGATGAACTCCGGACCGAGCGCGCCGTCGCTGAGGCCCGGATCGCCATGGTCGCGGCTGAAGGCGTCGAAGTCGGCCCACATCTCGCCGTGGGTCCGGCGGACCTCGTCCAGGAACTCCGGCCAGCGGCTCCGATCGTCCACCGGATAGCCCGATGAGAACGGCGCGATCGCTGGATCCTTCATCTCCATCGGGTTGCACGAGACGATCCGGACCCACGGCCGGCCGCTGGCGGCGATCGCCGGGAAGCCGACGACGTTGTCCTCGACGATCACGTCCGGGGCGACCTCGTCGAAGATCTCGCGCAGCCGCGGATCGACGTACTTCGCCCCGTCGATCAGCGCCTGCCAGGTCGGGGCGATGAACTCGCCCAGCTGTTCCAGGGTCGACTTGCGGAACACCGGCGCGGTGTCGCGGATGAAGTCGATCCAGAACTGGCCCGGGACCTCGGGCTCGGCCGGCGGCGGCCCGAGCCGCATCCGGCGCTCCTCGAAGCCCTTCGCCTCGAGCGTCCCGGCGAACGATTCCTCGACGATGAACACGACCCGATGGCCGCGCCCACGGAGCATCCGGCCGATCCCGACGCAGTTGTTCGTCGGGCCGAAGGCGCCCTCCGGGAAGAAGACGATCGTCCGCGGTCCGCTCATCCGCGCAGTATCGCGGAGGGTCGGTCGGTCAGGCGGACCCGACCCGCGCGTCGCGCCACCACGGGATGACGAGCCGCTCGATCACCCCGACCAGAAGGAACAGCGAGATCGAGACGGCCGCGGTGATGAGGACCGCGGCGAAGACGAGATCGGTCCGGAACGCGTTCTGGCTCGTCTGCATCCAGATCCCGAGACCGTCGATGGCCCCGACGTACTCGCCGAAGACCGCCCCGACGATCGCGTACGGGACGGCGATCCGAAGACCCGTGAACAGGGCCGGGACGGCCGCCGGCCAGCGCAGCGACCGGAACGTCTGACGGTCCGTCGCGCCGAACGTCCGGAGCAGGTCGGTCGCGTCGGCCGGTGTCGCGGCGAACGCGTCCAGCAGGGCGACGACGATCGGGAAGAACGTCACCAGGACGATGACGACGACCTTGGGAGCGAGACCGAAGCCGAACCAGATGACGAGCAATGGCGCGATCGCGACGACCGGGATCGTCTGCGAGCCGACGAGGATCGGGTAGAGGGCATCGCGGATCAGGCGGGTCCGGTCCATCGCGATCGCCGCGCCGACTCCGAGGATGAGGGCCAGGGTGAATCCGATCGCTGCTTCCAGGACGCGTCGTCCAGGTGTGCCGCGGCCGCGTCAGCCCGGAATGCCCAGAGCGCTCCGAGGATCCTCGACGGCGACGGCAGGACGATCGGCGCTGATCCCGCTGACGGCGCAGTAGGCCTCCCACAGGATGAGGAGCGCGCCGATGAGGACGACCGCCGGCAGCCAGCGCCGCCTCCTCGTCCTGCCCGGCTCCGGTCATCGCGATGGCAGGAAGTCGTTGGTGAAGAGCGAGGCGTAGTCGGGGGGTGACGTCAGCGGGGCGCCGGACGCGTCCGGTCAGGAGCCCCTGCTCGTACAGGAACTTCGAGTAGGCGGTCCAGCTGCTCGAGCGTCTGGGTCCCGACATCGCCGTTCGCGTCGGTCAGGTACTGGCCGCCGACGAGGAACACCTGGCTGTCCGTCGGCAGCTTCGGGTTCGCATCGAACACCCCCGGGTTCTGGTCGACAAGGGCCTGGGCGGACCCGTACGGGTCGGTCGCTGCCTTCCGCAGGCCGTCGATCGTCGCTCCGACGAACGCCTTCGCGAGCGCCGGCTCCCGCGCGAGCCACCGCTGATCGCAGGCCAGGACGACCTGGTAGAACTCCGGGAACCCGTAGGAGTGGAACTCGAAGTACTTCAGGTCGATGCCGCGCTCGTGGGCCTCGACGCCCTCCCACGGGATGAATGGGATGGTGAAGTCGGCGCGCTTGCGTACAGCGCCTCATAGGCTGCCGTGTCCAGGGTCACGGTCGTGAACGTGCCCGTCCCACCATCGGCCTTGATGACCGTCTTGAGGGTCGGGATCTCGTTGGGGTAGCCGAACCCGGCGTAGACCTTGCCGTCCAGGTCACGCGGCGTCGCGATCCCCGAGTCGGCCAGGACGGCGATCGCGCTGGCGGTCTTCTGGAGGATGGCTGCGACCGAGACGATCGGCGCGCCTGCTGCCACGGCGAAGGTCAGGGCGTCCTGGAAGCTCACCCCGCACTCGGCCTGGCCGGCGGTCATGAGCGCCTCCGGGGTCGTCGAGGCGTACGGCAGGATCTGCAGGTCGACCCCGGCAGCGGCGTAGGCGCCATCGGCGATCGAGACATAGAACGCCGTATGGTCCGTGTTCGGTGTCCAGTCGAGCGCCAGCCGGACGGTACCGAGCGCAGACGCGGCGGGCGTCGGCGACGCGGTCGGCACCGGCGACGGGAGGAGCCCGGTCGAGCTGCTCGCAAGCGGTGTGAAGGTCGCGGCCGACGGGGGGCGGCCGAGGCCGCCGCCGACGGCAGCGGCGTGACTGTCGAGCCGCAGCCGGCGACGATGACGAGCGTGGCGATGGTGGCGACGAGACGACGCACGAGGCGCGGACCTCCAGGATGAACGACGCCGCCCCGGGTGCCGGGACGGCGGTGCATCGAGTCGTCGCGTGCCTGCTTCCTACGCCGGTACGAACCGGGTCAGGTTCCGCGGGTCTGTGGCTGGCGCCACACTCTCAGCGCGTCGTGCGCTCCCCGGAGGCGATATGTCGGTTGTCCGGCGAGTCTACACCCGGCCTCAGATGATGAACGACGGGTTGGTCGGCAGGTAGCGGGCGAAGTCGACCGCAGGCTCATCGGCCAGGACGAGGATGTAGAACGGCTCGACCCGCATGCCGCGCGCCAACAGGTGCCGGATCAGGTCGCCTTGGCTGAGTGGGACGGTGAACCCGACAGTCGGATGTCCTCGGCGCGACGCCGCGTCGGCGATGACGACGTCCACGGCGACCGCGCAGATCAGCCGGATCGAGGACGCCGACCGGCCCGAGCATCCCTTCTTCGGCAGTGCCGTCGCGCTGAGCCTGCGACGCTGCCACCGAACGCGTAGCCGATCGGCCGGCCGCCTCGCTCGAGCAGCCAGGCTGGTCGGTCACGAGAAGGAACCGGATCTCGGGCGGCCGCTCGAACCCGAGCGACCTCGCGGTCGATCGCGACGACCGCCTCGGACGGCTGGCCTCGTCCACGCCGAGCGGCGTCGCGACGAGACCCGCCGGGATCTCGACCAGGCTCGACGGCGACCGGCCAGGTCCACGAGTGGTGTCGACCGCCGTGACGCCGAAGCGGAGATAGAGCGACACGGCCCGGGGGTCGAGCAGCGCGAGGATCGATCGGTGGCGGCCCCAGCCGAGCGGGAAGGCCCGCTCGAGCAGTGCGCGGCCGATCCCGCCGCCCTGGGCCGACGGGTCGACGAAGAACTCCGTCAGCTCGACGTGACCGTCGCGCTCGATCGACCTGGCATAGCCGAGGACGCCGCCATCACTGCTCTCGGCGAGCCAGGCCTCGCTCGCCGTGTCAGACAGGTGGCCGAAGATCGGCCCGTAGCGCAGGCGGAGGCGTTCGACGGGCGGCTCGGCCGGATCCTCCGGCCAGAGGAGCCCGTACCGGCGGAGGTAGTCCCACAGCGCCCGGACGAAGACGTCGATGAGCGCGCGCCGTGTCGTCGGGAGTGATCGGTCGGAAGTCAGCCACCGACGCCCGACCCGACCTCCCGGCGGAGCCAGGCGACGATGTCGGCGATCACCTGCGGACCCTCGGGCTCGTTCATCGTCTCGTGCCGCAGACCCGGGTAGACGTGCCGCTCGACGCCGGGGACGGCTGCGAGGGGCTCCGAGGCCCCGGGCGGAACCAGCGGGTCCGCGTCGCCGTGGACGACGAACGTCGGCATCGAGATCCGCGAGACCGCGGCGGTCGCGCGACGCTGGGCCTGGAATGACTCGGCGCCGAGGCGGACGGTCGTCTCGGTCAGGCAGAGCGGGTCGGCGGCGACCGCTCGCCCGACCTCCGGGTCCCGCGAGAGCGCCTCCGGACCCCATGGGTTGGCCAGCGACTGGCGCGGCGCGACACGCGACATGATCGGCGCCATCGTGTGCTGCCAGGCCGGCGCCCGGTCGGCGAGCGCCGGAGAGCACAACACCAGCAGGTCGGGGACGACCCGACCCGAGGTGACCGCGTCGGTGCAGATCGAGCCCGCCGAGGGAGTGACCGAGCAGGATCGACCGGTCGGCCATCCGCCGCGACCCGGACCCGCCCGAGCCCGTCGTCGACGTCATCCACGAACTCAGACCAGCGCTCGACATAGCCCCGAGGTCCGCCGGACCCACCATGTCCACGAAGGTCCTGCATCGTCGGCTCGATCCCGGCGTCCGCGAATGCCTGGCCGGTCCGCTCGTAGCGACCCGAGTGCTCTGCCAGACCGTGGACCATGAACATCGCGGCCCACGGCTCCGATCCGGCGTCCCAGCGCCGGACGAGCAGCTCCGTGCCGTCGCGAGCGGCCACGCCGGATGTCGTCGATGGCATCCTCTCCTCCTGGTCGAAGCGTAGACGGTGCGAGGGTGCGATGGACAGCGACTGGCGTGAGGTCGGCGATCGGGTCTTCGTCCGCCGCTATCGGTTCTACGACCAGGACATCGGCGCGATCGTCGGCGACGAAGGCGTCGTGATCATCGACACCCGCTCGTCGCACCGCCAAGGCGAAGAGATCCGGACCGACCTTGCCCGCCTGACGCCTCTGCCGGTCGCCGCGGTCATCGACACCCATCGCCACTCCGACCACACCTGGGGCAACCACGTCTTCCGGCCGGCGCCGATCTGGGGCCATGTCCGTTGCCGCGATGGGATGCTCGAGTCGTTCGACCTCGAGCGCGAGGAGTTCGCCGCAGCCAAGCCGGACATGGCCGAGGAGCTGGCAGAGGTGGTCTGCGACCCGCCCGACCGGGTCTTCGAAGAGACCGCCATCGTCGACGCGGGCGGTCGGCGGCTCGAGCTGCGCTACCTCGGGCGCGGCCACACCGATGGCGACATCGTCGTCCTGGTCCCGGATACCGGCGTCCTGTTCGCCGGCGACCTGCTCGAGAACGGCGCGCCGCCGTACGCCGGCGACGGCTACCCGCTCGACTGGCCCGAGACCGTGTCACGGCTGCTCGAGCAGGTCCGGGCCGCGGTCGTGCCAGGGCACGGCGACGTCGGCGACCGCGAGTTCGTCGAGGATCAGCTCGCCGACCTGTTCGCGGTGGCCGAGACCGCACGCCGTGTCCACCGCGGAGAGATCGGTCTCGACGACGCGGTCGCCGACGGGCCATATCGGCGGTTCGGCGCCGAGGCCTCGCGCGAGTCGATCGAGCGCGGGCTCTCCCAGCTGCGCGGCGAGCTCGACTGAGTCGCGGCTCAGTCTCCGATCCGGACGATCCAGCGGCCACGGGCCTGCCCGGCCACCACCCCGTCGAGGGCCTTGCCGAGCGTGTCGAGGGTCACCTCCGTCGCGTCCTCGCCCAGACCCGCGGGACGGAGGTCGGCGGCGATGCTCGCCCAGACGGCCCTCCGGCGGTCGATCGGCACGGCGACCGAATCCATCCCCAGGAGCGCGACCGAGCGGAGGATGAACGGCAGGATCGTGGTCGTGAAGGCCGGTCCGCCGGCATTGCCGCAGGCCGCGACGCCGCCACCCGGCAGCAGTGTCCGCAGGATGTACGGCATCGTCGGCCCGCCGACCGAGTCGACTGCGGCCGCCCAGCGGCCCGACTCGAGCGGCTTGGGGCTGTCCGCGGTCACCTCCTCGCGCGACATCACGCCGCTGGCGCCGAGAGCCAGCAGACGATCCGCCTCGTCGGACTTGCCGGTCGCCGCCCAGACCTCATAGCCGCGCGGCGCCAGCATCGCGACCGCCATCCGGCCGACCCCGCCGGCCGCTCCGGTCACGAGCACCGGGCCCGAAGCCGGGGAGAGACCCCGCGCCTCGAGCGCCTCGATGCCCATCGCGGCGGTGAAGCCGGCGGTCCCGATCGCCATCGCCGAGCGGGCGTCGAGCCCGGCCGGCATCGGCACGACCCAGCCGGCCGGGACACGCTGGTACTCGGTGTAGCCGCCATGACGGGAGACGCCGAGCTCGTATCCATGGGCGATCACGGCGTCGCCCGGTGAGAACGCCGGATCTGCGCTGGCGACGACCTCGCCGGCCAGATCGACGCCCGGGATGAGCGGGCTGATCCTGGCCACCTTGCCGCCGGCCCGGGCGGCCAGACCGTCCTTGTAGTTGACGCTCGACCAGGCGACCCGGATCTCGACCTCGCCATCCGGCAGATCGGTCGGGCCGTAGGTGCGGACGCCGCGATCGACGCGGTCATCGGCGATCTCGGCGACGAAGGCTCGGAACGATCCCGGGATGGCGGACACGGGCACCTCCATGGAAACGATGGCCCCATCATCGCCCACCCCGGGCCGGGCGATGGGCGGGTCCTGGACCGTGGTCCTGACGCCCCCGAGCGGTACGAACGTCCGGTCGCGGCCGCCGGTCGCGGGATGGTGGGGCGGCGCAGCTTCGGCTACGGTCGTGGAGATGCCTCCCCTCCTGAGCCTGCCGCGAGTCCGCTTCACGCTGCGTCCGCGTCACGAGGCACTCGAGCAGCCGGAACCGGTCGCCGCCGTCCGAGCCCGGATCGTGTTCTCGCGCGCGGAGGCCGAACGGCTGTCGGTCGACCTCGACCGGCGCTCCGGCCTCGCCGCCGCTCCGGGCGCTTGCACTCCCGATCACCTCCGCCGCGCGATCGCCGGCAGACTCGAGCTCGATGGCCGAGACACGACCGTCGAGGTCGTGCGTCTGCCGGCCGGGCTCACGGCCCCGGAGGCCTGGCAGGTCGACCTCGACGGTGTGGATCCGTCGACCGTGACCGAGCTCGAGCTTGCCGCGGGCCGAGCTCGCAGGACGGACCCGGACGCCTGGCTGGAGCCAGACGATGTTGACTGACCGCCGCCCGCCGAAGGCCTCGCCGACGCTCGTCTGCCTTCAGTGCGGGACGCCGGCGCGACGACGTGGGACGACGATCTGCTCCCGCTGTGGGCTGGCTTACGGCGAGCCGCCGCGCGACGACGCGGAGCTCGCGACGTGCCCGAGCTGCTACGCCTCGACCGACCCGGACGGCCGGTTCGCCTCGCGGGACCAGGCTGGTCGGCGACTGGATATGCCCGGCCACATCGCCGAACACGATCGTCATCCGGTCGGTGACGACGAGTGGCTCGAGACCCTCCGACGAGGAGATCGCATCCAGATCGACCGCTGGAGCGCCCCGTATGACCTGGTCCGCCGCTATCTCGTGACGGGGATCGTCGACGCCGGTCGGATGCGCCAGGCTCGCCACGACACGATCATCACGGCCATGACACAGCTCGCCCGCTGGGGCCCTGACGGGACGCCGATCATCGGCGACAACCCGGAGTGGGAGGCGGCGCGCGATGCCATCGAGGTCGTCATGGCGCGCTTTCACCGGGGGCGGGTCTAAGGCTCGATCCCCGGCGCGTCTTCGGACCGGCAGGCGGTCGGACGTCCGGTGGCCGATCAGACCTCGTCGGTGTAGTCCCAGGCGCGGACGACCCCCGGCTCGACCCGGATCACGACACCCGGCTCGTATCTCGGCGCCATCTCATCGCCGGAGCCCGGACCGAGATACCGGTCGGCCGTCCGCCGCAGGACGTCGTAGAAGCCATCGGTCGTCAGGCGAGCCTCGGTCCGGATCTCGACACCCTTGTATGGCCAGTCGGCGTTGGCGACCACGAGGTTCACCCGGGGATCCCGTCGGATGTGGCGGACCTTGCCCTCCTCCATCGACGTCGCCCAGATGCTGAACCCACCATCGCGATAGTCGAACCAGACCGGCGACAGCAGGATCGAGTCGTCAGGCCGCCTCGTCGCCAGGATGGCGATGATCGGCTGCTCGACGAGATCGCCGAGGTCCTCGATCCGCAGGTCTCGCCGCACGATGTCCCTCCGCTCCGTGGCCCCGATCGTACGAGAAAGGCGACCGCCCGAGTCGGGTGACCCGGGCGGTCGCGGCTCGCCGGCGAGGACCCGAGGGTCAGCTAGCCGACGGCACCTGGACGGGCTGCGGCGGAGCCTGGGTCGCACCGCTCTCGTGGTGGGTCAGTGTCCGCCAGGCGACGACGAGGACGGCTCCGAAGCCGAAGAGGCTCGCGATCGGCGTCACGAACGGGACGACGCCGAGAACGAACAGGCTGAGCAGCCCGATCACGGCCGCGAGGTACGGCCGCTCCCGCTCGACGCTCGGTGAGGACCGGTGCAGGATCCACTCGCCGATCCAGATCCCGGCGACCAGATAGCCGATGAAGGCGATCAGCGGCCAGACGCCGAAGAAGATCGCCAGGCCGAGTGGCGCACCGATGACGGTCACCATCGCCAGGATCGCGACGGCGGGCGTGATGATGAGCCCGAGCAGGCCCACCCCGATCGCCGTGAGGGGCTCATGGCTGATGACTGCCTCGGCGGACCGCACCTGGCGCGCCGCGAGACCGGCCAGGAACAGGCCCGCGACGACGGACGCGAGCGCGAGTCCCAGGTAGAAGAGGAAGACGATCGGGATGAGGATCGCGGCGAAAGCGATCAGGTCGCTGCCGGGTCCGCGGATCGCACCCTGGACGGTCGCATCACCGATCTTCTGGACGGCCGAGTCGATCGCGACCACGTCGCCGCTGACGACTGTGCCGTTTTCCAGGGTGACGGGGCTGCGGACGGCGACGATCGTCGTCACGGTGGCTCCCTGGATGACGACGGTCCCGTCGACCGCGAAGACGGTGTGGACCTGGCCGGCGATCGTGGCCGTGCCGCCGGTGACGATCACGGCATCAGCCTGGTCGCCCGCGGGCAGGGTCACGTCGCCCTGGATGGAGATGAGCACCCTACCGGTCTGGCCGGCAGGGTCCGCCGCCGCCGCGGCGGGCACGAGCAGGAGGAGAGGGATGAGGGCAGCCGCGGCGACCGCTGCGACCAGCCTCGTGAGCCGTGTGACGCGTGTCATGGAGGCCTCCTTGGGCTACGCCGAGCCCAAGGTCCAGCATGGTCTCGCGGGCCGCCCGTCGGAAGTGCCGAAGGTCACCGAGTGACCGCTGACGGCGTATCGTCGCCGGCATGTGGGTCGACCTGAACAGCGATGTCGGCGAGAGCTTCGGTGCCTGGCGGATCGGGACCGACGAGGAGCTGATCCCGCTCGTCAGCTCGGTCAACGTCGCCTGCGGGCTCCACGCCGGCGACCCGTCCGTCATCCAGGAGACCGTGCGGCGGGCCATAGCGGCCGGCGTCGCGATCGGGGCTCACCCGGGCTACCCCGACCTCGCCGGCTTCGGGCGCCGTGACCTCGACATGACGCCGGACGAGCTCGAGGCCAGCGTTCTGTACCAGATCGGCGCGATCGCCGCGTTCGCCCGGGCGGAGGGTGCCGAGCTGCGGCACGTCAAACCCCACGGCGCCATGTACAACCGCGCTGCGATCGACCTCGCCGTCGCAGAGCCGGTCGCCCGCGCCGTCCGGCGCTGGTCGCGCGACGTGATGCTCGTCGGGCTTGCCGGCTCGGTCCTGCTCGACGCCGGCGCGGCAGCGGGTCTCGATACCCGGGCCGAGGCGTTCGCTGATCGGGCCTACGAGGCCGACGGGACGCTCCGGTCCAGACGCCTTTCCGGCGCCATCCATGCCGACCCGGCGGTCGCGGCGAGCCAGGCTGTCGCGATCGTCCGGGATGGCCGGGCCACGGCGGCCGACGGCTCGACCGTCACGATCACCGCCCAGACCCTGTGCCTTCACGGGGACACGCCCGACGCACCCGTCTTCGCCCGGACGATCCGCGCGGCGCTCGAGGCCGTCGGGGTCGAGATCGCCGCGACCGCACCGTGACCGCCCCGGGTCCGCGGATCACGCCGTTCGGGGAGGACGGCTGGCTCATCGTCATCTCGGAACGGATCTCCGTTCGGGCGAACATCCGGGCCCACGCGGTCGCGGCGGCGGTCCGGGCGACCTTGCCAGCGGGCGATGGCTGGGGCGTCCCGACGATCGGCTACTCGAGCCTGCTGGTGCCGGTCGACCCGGAGGCGATCGCACCCGAGGTCGCGCGGGCTCGGCTCCGGGAGCTGACGGGGGACACAGTCGCGCGACCGATCGATGCCGATGCCGAACGCCGGATCGTCGAGATCCCGACGCGCTACGGCGGCGCCGACGGCCCCGACCTCGGTGACGTCGCCGATCGCCTGGGCCTGTCGCCGGACGACGTCATCGAGCGCCATGCCCGCCCCATCTATCGCGTCTTCCTGCTCGGGTTCGCCCCTGGTTTCGCGTACCTTGGCACGCTTCCCCGGGCCCTCGCCCTGCCGCGCCGCGCGACCCCGCGTCCACGCATCCCGGCGGGCAGCGTCGCGATCGCCGGGCGGCAGACCGCCGTCTACCCGGCCGAGACGCCCGGCGGGTGGCACCTGATCGGGCGCACGTCGGTGGTCCTGTGGGACCCGTCCGAGCCGACTGCCGGGCTCCAGCCCGGCGACCGGGTGCGGTTCGCGCCCGTCGGCCTCGGCCATCGCGGGCCGGACATGGCGTGATCGACGGCGTCTTCGAGGTCCGTGCGCCCGGGGTCCTTACCACCGTCCAGGACGTCGGCCGACCCGGATTCGGCCATCTCGGCGTCCCGCCGTCCGGCGCCTGCGACCCCGTCGGCCTCGCCATCGCGAACTCCCTGATCGACAACGACCCCCTGGCTGCGGCGCTCGAGGTCACCCTCGGCGGGCTCGAGCTCGCGGTCCGCTCGACGACCGTCGTCGGCCTCGCCGGCGCGGACCTCGGGGCGGAGGTCGTCGAGGACCGGAGGGCGCTTCGGGTCGGGGCGAGCCATCTGGTCCGGGCAGGCTCGACGCTGGCGTTCCGTGGTCGGGTGGATGCCACGACGCACGGCTGTCGGGCCTACCTCGCGGTGGCCGGCGGCATCGAGGTTCCCGTCGTCCTCGGATCACGCTCGACCTGTCTCGTCGGGCGGTTCGGTGGTCTCGACGGGCGGCCGCTCCGCAGCGGCGACGTCCTGGCGTCCCGGGATCGCCCTGACGTCGCGATCGCCGGTCGGGTCTGGCCATCGAGCGCCGAGATCACCGGATCCGAGGCGGTGCCGGCTGGGCGGGCGTCGGGGTCGCCGCCGGCGTCGCCGTCGGCGTCGACCGTGAGCGTGCGCGTCGTCGGCGGACCGCACCGGCGGCGGCTCGGCGACGCGGTCTGGCGGGCGCTCAGCGAGACGATCTGGACGGTCGACGCGGATAGCGACCGGATGGGCGTCCGACTCTCGGGGTCCGGGGCCACGAGCGTGACCGGCGGCCTGGGGATCGTGTCGGTGCCGATGACCCTCGGGGCGATCCAGATGCCGCCCGACGGCCGACCGATCGTCCTCCTGGCGGATCATCAGACGGTCGGCGGCTACCCCGTGGCGGCAGTCGTCATCCGGGCCGATCGGCCGATCGCAGGCCAGCTCGGTGTCGGCGACAGGGTGTCGCTCGAGCCTGTCTCGATGCCCCAGGCGCGGGCTGCCTGGCGGGAGGCCCAGGACCGGTTCGCACAGGCGCGCCGACGGATGCGGGTCGGGCACGCGGATCAGGAGGAGTGGCCTTCCGCGGTCGGCTGAGCCGGGTCGGGACGCCTCAGACCGTCAGCCGCATCCCCTCGCGACCCGGATCGACCAGCACGCTCGCGCCGGGCAGCATGGAGCCGGCGAACTGGGCGTCGAGCTCCACGTCGTCATGGGCCGGATCGTGGTGGAACGGGACCAGCGTCCGCGCCCCGACCAGCTCCGCGAACGCCACCGCCTGAGCCACCGTCGAGTGGCCATAGCCGACCCGGGTGCGGAGCTCGTCCTCGGTGTACTGGGTGTCGTGGATCAGGACGTCGGCACCGGCCGCGAGCTTGGCTCCGGACGTCCACCGGCGCGAGCTCGGGAACCGGCGGACCCCCAGGGCCGGCTCGTGATCCGGCAGATACGTCAGGATCCGGCCGGCCTCCTCGATCCGGTAGCCGACGGTCGGCCCGGGATGGATGACCAGGTCCGAGACGATCGTCAGGGTCCCGACGCGGTGGGCCCGGACGGGCGCCTCATGGAACGTCGTCCGGCGGAGGTCGCGGACCCGGACGGGAACAGCGGCGGCGACAGAAGCGGCCCAGGCGAGAGCGGAGGCTCCCGGTGGCGCTCGGGGGTCCCCAGATGTGGGTGTCGACGTCCGGCCGGAAGAACGGGGCGAAGAACCCGAGACCCTGGATGTGGTCCATGTGGAGGTGGGTCAGGAAGATGTCGACCCGGCGGAGGGTCTCCAGGCGGACGAGGTGGTCGCCCAGTCGCCGGATCCCGCTGCCCGCATCGAGGATCACGACGCAGCCATCCTCGCCTCGGACCTCGACGCAGGCCGTGTTGCCGCCATAGCGCGCGGTCTCCGGGCCGGCGCTGGCCAGCGAGCCGCGGGTCCCCCAGAGCGTCGCCCTCATCGCTCGCGCGTCGGGCGCTCGTAGGCCGCCCAGAAGATCGTGATCGCGCCGAGCAGCTTGCGCCGTGGCCGTGGAGCGGGAACGCCGTCGCCTCGATCGGCCGTCGGACACCATCGAGGCCGGTGATCTCGAGCATCGCGTGGGTCGGCCGCTCGAGCAGGAGCGCACCGACGAGCGGGTCGCTGACGGCTGCGTTCTGGCTGTCGCGGCGGACCGTCGGCCGGAAGGCCGCAAGCCAGTCGTCCATCGACATCTCGCCGATCTCGTCGAACCGGCTGCCGAGCAGGGGCTCTGCCGGCTCGTTGTAGTAGACGAGCCAGCCGTCCGCGTCGATGAGGAAGATCGGCATCTCGAGGTAGCTGGCTGCCTGGCGCAGCAGGATGAGCTCGATCGGGAGCTGGTCCGACCGCCGCGTCCGCCGCCCTGGAGCGCCTCTCGATCCGGTCATGGATCCCTCTGCGCGGATGCGCCGAGGATACGCTCGCGGACGGTCGTCCGATACCTGCCGCGGACGATGGGCGGCCGGATCGCGGCGGACGTAGCATCGTCCCCGCGATGGGTCCGGACGAGACCTCCGACTTCTGGCGCGACATGATGCTCGGGACCAGCTCGAGCTGGCGTCTTGGGCGCTCGTTCTTCCGTCGCATCCCCAGCGACCCGCGCTGCAAGATGTGTCTCTCGCCCTTCGCCGGGCCGGGCGCGCCGGTCATGCGGCTGGTCGGCAAGGGCCGCTGGCCGAAGAACCCGAACTACTGCTCGCAGTGCTTCACGATGCTGCTCGACCATCCCGGCGGCGCGGAGGTCGAGTGCAGCTTCCTGTTCGCCGACGTCCGTGGGTCCACACCCTTGGCGGAGCGGCTCGGCGCCACGGAGGTCCGCCGGCTGATGGACCGGTTCTTCACGGTCGCCGCGCCACCCTCGTCGCCACCGATGCCATCGTCGACAAGTTCGTCGGTGACGAGGTGGTCGGGGACTTCGTGCCGGCGCTCGCCGGAGACCGCCACGCGGCACGAGCGATCGATGCCGCCCGGCGGATCGTCGTCGCGACCGGCAACGACGGCCCGGACCCGTGGCTGCCCGTCGGCGCCGGCGTCAACACGGGGCGGGCGTTCATCGGGACGGTCGGCGAGGCGCCCAGATCGAGCTGACCGCGCTCGGTGACCCGGTCAACGTCGCCGCGCGACTCGCCTCCGCGGCCGGCCAGGGCGAGGTCCTGGTGACGCTCGAGGCCGCTGCGGCGGCCGATCTCGACACAGCCGGGCTCGAACAGCGCGACCTCGAGCTGAAGGGCAAGGTCGACGTCACCCAGGTCGTCGTCGTCCGGACGGTGCCGTGACGACGAGCCGACAGGATCGACGCGCTACTGTTCGACGGAGAGGAGGGAGCGACCATGACCCGGTACGGCCGCTGGGCCCACGTCATCGCCGCCTGGCTGTTCGCCGCGGGCGTCCTCGTCCAAGGGTTCCTGGCCGGAACGGCGCTGCCCCAGCTCGGCGGATCGGGGGACTTCGGGGCCCACATCGAGTTCGGCTACACGGTCATGTTCCTGCTCGCCGCGGCGGTCCTCGTGACCGCCCTGCTCGTGCGATGCCCCCGTCCGCAGGTCGGTCTATCCGTCCTCCTGCTCGGCTGTACATCACCCAGCCCACGCTCGTGTCGGCCCGCGAGAGCCCGCCGCTCATCGCCGCCCTTCACCCGGTCAACGCGATGGTCCTGCTCGTCCTGTCGGTCTACATCGGATGGCGTGGCTACCGCCTGGTGACCGTGCCGGCCACCGAGCCGCCGCCAATCAGCACGCGCATCGTCGTCCTCGGTGGGGGGTTCGCCGGCGTCAGCACCGCCCAGGAGCTGGCCCGGATCCTGCGTCGCGCGGGCCGGCTTGTGCGCGGCGCGGCGAGTCCGTCAGGCCACGTCGCGCCATCGGACGACCGGACGATCTCGGTCACCCTCATCAGCCGCGATAACTACTTCGTCTTCCAGCCCCTCCTGGCCGACGTCATCTCGGGCACGATCGAGACGACCCACGTCGTCGTCCCCCTCCGGCCGTATGTCCGGGGCGTCGAGGTCGAGGTCGGCTACGTCGATGCGGTCGACCCGGACGCCAGGGTCGTCCATGTCACGCGGCGCCAGAGCGGCGAGACCTTCGAGGTCGCCTATGACGCGCTCGTGGTCGCCCTCGGAAGCGTGACGGACTTCCGGGCCGTGCCCGGGATGGTCGAGAACGCGATCGGGGTCCGGACGCTCGGCGACGCCTTCTACCTCCGCAACCGGGCGCTCTCGATGCTCGAGGAGGCATCGACCGAGGACGACCCGGACCACCTGGACGCGCTCCTGCGGTTCGTCGTGGTCGGCGGTGGCTCGACGGGGGTCGAGGTCGCGGCCGAGCTCGAAGACCTCCTGCGGACCGCCGGCCGGACCTTTCCGGCGCTCCCCTCCCCCGAGACCGTCCCCGTCCACGGCGGCCACTACGTGCTGCAGGGGTTCGGCGAACGCCTCGGCCGGTACGCGACTCAAGAAACTCTCCCGGGCCGGCGTCCGGGTCGAGCTGGACGGCGATTCGTCCCGGGCTCGATCCGGACCGCGTCGAGCTCGACGACGGCCGGACGATCAAGACCGCGACGATCGTCAGCACTGTTGGCAACGCGCCGCATCCGGTCGTCGCGCGTCTGGCGGCCGCCGCCGGTGGGACCGGCGATCTCGAGTGGACTCGCCCCGACGCCACGTTCGCCGTTCCGGGTCTCGAGCGGGTCTGGGCGCTCGGCGACTGCGCCTCGATCGTCGACCCGCGGACGGGCCATCCGATGCCGGCCACGGCCCAGCACGCGATCCGCGAGGGTCCGCACGCCGCGCGGAACGTCCTTGCCGTCCTCGATGGGCGGGCGCCCGAGCCGTTCGACTACGGCGAGCAGGGCATGCTCGTGTCACTCGGGCGGTTCCGCGGCGTCGGGGATAATTCTGGGGCATCAAGGTCTCGGGCTTCCTCGCCTGGTTCCTGTGGCGCGGCTACTATCTGCTGCGGCTGCCGAGTCTGGAGCGGCGCGTGCGCGTGGCGCTCGACTGGGCGCTCGACCTGTTCGTCGCCCACGACGTGGTCGAGATCAGCATGCGCAGGACCCGCACGCGACCCGGCGAGACCCCGGGAGAGACGCCCGGCGAGCCGATCTCCGTCGGCGCTCGACCCGACGCCCACGACGAGCTGGTGATCTGACCAGCACGCGTGCCGCCCTCGGCCTCAGGGCGTGGCGGCGGGCCCCTGACCGGTCGTTGCAACGCTTCCGTCGCATCCATCGACGACCTCGTCCCGGCCGTCGACCTACGTTCGCGGGCGGGAGATGGCCCGCGAATCGGAGGTTCCGACATGTGTCTCAACTGCGGTTGCATGCAGGCGCACAACGACATGGGCAAGCCAGGCGTGAACATCACCTACGAGACGGTGAAGCGGGCTGCCGAGGCGAACGGCGATACGGTCGAGCAGGCGCTCGCCACGATGCAGCGGACGGTCGAGAAGGACCGGGCCGACGATCCGCAGGAGTACGAGGCGCCCGTCGGCGCCCAGCGCTGACGTGCGGGGTGGGCGTCCGGTGGGCGCCCGCCACGCCGACCCCGTGGCCCGGCTTGGTGGCGGGGCGGTTGTCGAGCGGTCCGGCCACCCGCGGTAGACTCGGGCCGGCTCGGCGCCCCGCGCCGGCACGCTGGCGAGTGGCCAAACGGTAAGGCACCTGACTCTGGATCGGGGATTGAAGGTTCGAATCTCCTCGCCAGCCATTTCCTCTCTCAGGACATCGTGGACACCTGTCTCACGTCATCGTGGACGGAGTGTAGGCGCGGCTGGTAGTCGCGGTCGGGGTCGAGCACGAGTTCCCGGATCAGCAGTCCGTCGGCCCGGACGACCCGGACATGGTCGTCGGCGATGAGGATCTTCACCCGCTCACCGGTGTAGGCCCGGCCGACCCCGATGTGGCGCAGCCGGCTCAGGTACCGGACGGTCACGTTGCCGCCCTTGCTGACCTTGTCCTCGCGGACCCGGAAGTGGCGGAGGCCGCGTTCGACCACGGGTCCCGCCTTGATCCGTTGATCGAACGCCGCGAGCGGCGGCCGGCCCCCCAGCGCTCGATGCGGCCGCTCGCGGCGTTGTAGTAGCGCCGGAAGCTGTCGAGCTGGGCCTGGAGAACGGCCAGCGACGCGGCCGTCGGCTGGCGGGCCAGGTACCGCTTGAGGGTCTGGTGGAAGCGCTCGACCTTGCCGCACGTCTGGGGGTGGTTGGGGGTCGAGTGCTTGGCCACGATGCCGAGCCGGTCGAGCTCCGCCTGGAGCAGCACCCGGCCCCGTCTCGGGCCACCGTTGAAGACCGCCCCGTTGTCGGTCAGCAGGGCGGCCGGCAGGCCATGACGGTCGGCCGCGGCGTGGAAGGTGCGCACGACATCGAGCGCCTTGACCGTCCGGAAGGCATCGGCCGCGAGGCACAGCCGGGAGTGATCGTCGATGAAGTCGAGGATCTCGACATCGGTGCCGTCGGCCAGACGCCAGTGGGTCGTGTCGGCCTGCCACAGCTCGTTGGGCAGGGCCGCCTCGAAGCGGATGAACGACGAGCGCGGTCGCTTGTGCGGCTGGGGCGTCACCCGGCCGTGGCGTCGCAGGATCCGCCAGATCGTCGCCGGCGAGGGGCTCTCGCCGAGACGCTGCGCCAGGTGGTGGGCGATCGTCGCGGGCCCCGCGTCGTGACCCGCCTCGGTCAGCTCCGAGCGGAGGTGAAGGATCGCGACTTCGACCTCAGGCGGTGTCCGGCCCGGGGTCGAGTGAGGTCGCCGCGACCGTGGCTCGAGGGCCGGATAGCCGCCTGCCCGATAGCGGGCCAGCAACTGGTACAGCCAGGCCCTCGAGATCCCGTGTTGCCGCGCGATCTCCGTCGGGCTGCGGCCCTCGACCACGACCGCGTCCACCACGTAGCGCGCCAGGCCCATCGTGGATGCCCTCCTTCGAAGGTGTCCACGATGTCCTGCGACAGCTGTCTAGGATGAGGTGAATTCAGACACTTCCTCGCCAGCCAACCCCCTCCCAGATGCACGAACGGAGCCCCTGACGAGGCGCTGTTCGCTTTGCTCCTGTTCGCACACCTGTCGGAGGATGGGCGCGCCGGAGGCGACTTGCCGGTGCAC
>CAVSMY010000009.1:0-342143 GCA_963729175.1 uncultured Chloroflexia bacterium
ACGATCGAGACGCCGAACCAGTTGACGCCTCCGGTGGCGCCCCCGCCGCTGACGCCGCCCCCCGTTGGTCGTCCGGTCATCGTCACAGGCTACCCCGGATCGGCACCTCGACGGGCGATGACGCTCAGCCGGCGATGAGCTCCGCGAGGTCGAGCGCCTCATACGGCGTCTCGCACGGACGTCCCGGAGCGACCCACATCCGACCCGCCTCGAGGTCGCAGACCATCGAGAAGAGGATGGCCTCGGCGTCGTCGCCGTCGGCCGGATCGGGGTGGAGGCAGATCGCGGACGGGACCGCATCGTGGTCCGACAGGATCCCGGCGACGGCCTCGAATGATGCGCCGCGACGCGCGGCGAGGAGCGTCTCCGCGCGGCTCCGACGGCTGAGGCTGCCCTGCGACGGGCCCGCCCCCGTGGACGCGAGGCGCGGGTCGAGGTAGTGGTTGGTGTGGCACGCCGCGCCGTCCACGACCGCCACCCCCGTCGCCGAGGTCTCGACGAGGAACGCGTCGCCGCCGCGCCAGGCATGGATGTAGCCGTAACCGCCGGAGCGCTCCTGGGGCGTCGCCCGGAGCGATCGCGTCCGCCCGGTCATGCGCTCCGAGCGACCGGCGCGAGACAAGGACGCGCGGGATCCCCGGCCGATCGTCCCGGGCCGCCAGTGACATGACCGCCTGGGCGTGACCCGTGGTGTTCCAGCCGACCGCCGGCCGCCACGAGGCCACGGTCGGGGACACGATCGCCGGCTCACCGGGGTCGTCGGGGACCTCGACGATCACGACGATCTCGCCCGGCTCGTCGGCCAGCCACTGCTCGTCGTGACCGACGAGCGTCCTCCCCTCGTCGACGACCGCGAAGGCGGTGCAGCGCTCGATCGGACCGGCCGACCGATCATCGATCCACGGCTCCAGCTCCTCGCAGGCGTTCGGGACGACGATGTCGAGCAGCGCCAGGCCGGCACCGTCGGCCATGCCCTGGAGCGCGGCGAGCTCGTCGGGGACGCATCGCTCGGTCGCGGCGAGAAGCGGCTTGAGACGGCCCTCGATGTCGGCCCGGCCGAGTCCGCGGCGGGCGAACCAGCCGAGGTTGAAGTCGACGGACCGGCGGATCGTCGGCCCGAGGGCCCCTCCGATCGTCCGCCCGCGCTCGTAGGCCGAGCCCTCCGCCCGGACGATCCGGATCCCGCTCATCTAGCCGTCACACCGGCGCGCCGGGCGACGAGGGCGCCGATCGCCTCGGCGTCCACCGCCACGCCGTGGATGATCCCCGAGCTGCGCCGCGACAGCCACGGGTAGCCGACGTGGAACAGGCCGGGCAGCGGCCCGACCCCGTGATCGTGGATCGGGCCGCCGGCGGCGTCGAGGGCAGCGGCCGGCAGGTAGCCGAAGTCGCCCCGCACCCCGGTCGACCAGATGACGGTCGAGATGGCTTCCCGCCGGACGTCCAGGATGGCGGGCGAGTGGAGCAGATCCGGGTCGGGGTGAGCCGCGTCGGCGGGGTCGTCTTCGAGCGGTGGGGGGTCGATCCCGCGGTCGCGCAGCCCGTCGTCGATGACGGCCCGGATCTCCTGCGATGTCGTGTCGCCCAGGCGGACGCACTCGGCCACCGTGTCGTCGAGCGCCACTCGCGAGGCGTCCACGGCACGGATCCGGCCGACGAGCCTGACGCCGCGCGCGGCCAGATCCCCGAGACCGAGGGTGTGCCCGAGCCGCCCCACCCCGGAGATGAGTGGCTGGCGGACCGCCCGGACGGCGGGATCGGACACGTCCTCCAGGGAGCGGTCGAACCAGCCGATGTCAACGAGCCAGGCCATCGAATCGCGGCCGCGGTAGCGGCGCGGGAGTCGGCCGACGCGGCTGGTCGAGAGGTGGACGACCCGACCCGCCTCGAGGAGGTCCTCGACGATCTGGCCGCCCGTCTGGCCGCTGCCGACGACCAGGACAGCGCCCGGCGGCAGCGCCCCCGGCGATCGATAGTCGAGCCCGCTGAGCTGGAGGATGTCGGTCGGCAGCTGGGCGGCCATCGGCGGGATGCGGGGGACGTTCTGGATGCCGCTCGCGGCGATGACCGAGCGGGCGTCGATCGGCGCGCTGTCCGCGGCCAGCCGGATCCGCCAGCCCGCGTCGGCCGGCTCGGCCCGGTCCACGGTCGCGCCGGCCCGGATCGGCAGATCCCAGCGCCCCGCGTACGCGGCCAGGCGACCCTGGAAGGCGGCACCGGTCCCGAAGCCATCGAGCGGCCCGAGGAGGGTCGCGTCGGTGTCGCCCGGCAGCCGGCCCATCCAGGACGGCGTGTTCAGGGCGAACGAGTCCCAGCGGCGGGTCGTCCAGCTCGAGCCGACCCGGTCCCGCTCGAGGACGACATGCTCCAGCCCGCTGCGGCGCAGGACGTGGCTCACGGCGAGACCGGCCTGACCGGCCCCGATCACGACGGCGTCGAGCATCGTCCTCCTCGGTCCTCTTCCGTGACCAGCCTAGTCCCTGGACGCGAAGCGACGCGAGCGGCCCGTCGGTACCATCGGACCGTGTCCCGTCGAGCCGTGACGTATGCGTCGTACCTGAAGGTCCCCGAGCTGCTGGCGCTCCAGCAGACCCGCTCGGCCGGCCCGGAGCACGACGAGCACCTGTTCATCGTCATCCACCAGGTCTACGAGCTGTGGTTCAAGCAGCTCCTCCACGAGGCGGCGGGCGTCGAGCGGGCGCTCGAGGCGGGTGACACCGACGGGACCCTCCATCTCCTCAACCGGGTCCTGAAGATCCTCAAGACCCTGGTCGCCCAGATCGACGTCCTCGAGACGATGTCGCCCCTCCAGTTCCTGTCCTTCCGCGACCGGCTCGACTCGGCGTCGGGCTTCCAGTCGGCCCAGTTCCGGGAGCTCGAGGCGGTCCTCGGCGGGCGCGACGCCGACGCCCCGCGGGCACAGCCGGAGGGCTCGGCCGCGCGAGCCGCGATCGTCTCCGCCCAGGAACGGCCGTCGCTGTGGGACAGCTTCCTGCGCTATCTCGCCGCCCGCGGCCACGCCATCCCGAGCGACGTCCTGGGCCGCGACGTCCGGCTGCCGATCGAGCCAGACGAGCGGGTCCAGGAGGTCCTCGTGGCCGTCTACCGGGGCGACGCCGACGCGGCCCTCGTCGCCGAGCGGCTGGTCGACCTCGACGAGGGCATCCAGGAGTGGCGCTACCGCCACGTGAAGATGGTCGAGCGAACGATCGGCACGAAGCGCGGGACGGGCGGCTCGAGCGGGGTCGAGTATCTCCGGTCGACGTTGTTCCGGCCGGCGTTCCCGGACCTCTGGGAGATCCGCGCTCGACTCTGAAGCGCCGGTCAGGCCGGCGCGACCGGACCGGTCCGACCGGGCCAGATCCAGGCCGCGATCGCGGCGGCGACGATCACGCCCACCAGCCCGACGAGCCAGGCCAGGCCGGCGAGCATGAGCGTCGCATCCTCCCGCTCCTCGACGAGACGAAGGGACCGGCCGGCCAGCACCGTGCCACCCGTCCAGGGGATCGCGACGAGGGCGATCCGAACGCCCGTCCGCGGCTCCCAGGTCACACGGTCCTGGCCGTGTTCGCGGGCGTACGCGAGAACGCCAGGTGGCGGGGCGGGCGGCGCACCGTCGAGGGCCCCGCTCGCGGCGATCGACGTGCCCGCGGCGTCGTCCACGGCGACCCATGGAGCGAGGCTCGTGGCGAGATCGACGGAGCCCGCGGGGATGACCGAGCCCGGCGACGCGCCGGACTCGAGGGCCGCCACAGCATCCTCCGCCAGCTGGATCTGGGGGTCGTTCGCGCCCGAGCGGAGATCATGCTGGACGAGCGTGTAGCCCAGCCCGCAGGCGATGGTGAGCACGGCGAGCGCCGGCAGGGCGAACGCGAGGGCACGGCGGGCGGCTCCGGCTGGCATCGGCGGGAAGACGCGCCGGCGGAGCGGCTTGCGACGTCTGCGGGTCGCGTATCGTGGCCTGCGTGGATGGCCCGATCCCGAGCCCCGATCCCCCGTCGCCCCCGTCCGCGACCCGGCTCGAGACGATCCTCGCGCTGATCCCGGGCTACCAGGAGGGACCGCGGATCGGGCCGGTCGTCGAGGCGGCGGGGCGGTTCCTGCCCGTCCTCGTCGTCGACGACGGCAGCACCGACGACACCGCCGATCGGGCCGCTGCCGCTGGCGCGACGGTCCTGCGGATGCCGAAGAACGGCGGCAAGGGCGCCGCCCTGCGGGCCGGCTTCCGGGCCGCGATCGACCGCGGCGTCGTCGCCGTCGTGACCCTCGACGCCGACGGCCAACACGACCCGACGGAGATCCCCCGGTTCCTCGCGGAGCACGCCCGCTCCGGGGCCGACCTGATCATCGGACGTCGCTCGTTCCGGGCGATGCCGCCGATCAGGAGACTCTCGAACACGCTCGGCGGGGCCGCCTTCAGCCGGGCCGTCGGCCGGGACATCCCCGACAACCAGTCCGGCTACCGGCTCATCGGGCGGCGTCTGATGGAGCTCCTCCTCGACTCGTCGGAGAGCGGCTTCGCCTTCGAGGTCGAGATGATCACGACGGCGATCCGGGCCGGCATGCCGATCGGCTGGGTCCCGATCCGGACGATCTATGCCGGCGAGCCATCGCATGTCCGGCCGATCCCGCACCTGCAGGAGTTCATCCGGATCGTCCGCCAGGCGCGACGCGACGTCCGTCGACCACTGACATGAGGGTCCCGGGGGTGGTGCGCTCGAGGCGGTCCGCGGCGTCGTCCGATCTCCCGGTCTCACCCGCCTCGTCGCCGCATACGGTGGATTCATCGCCCTCGAGTTCGGCAGCTGGGTCGCCGTCCTCGTCTACGCCTACCAGGCGAGCGGGCCCGAGGCGGTGGGGATCATCGCCGTCGCCCAGCTGGTGCCGGCGGCGATCGCGGCAGCGCCGATCGCCCGGCTGACCGGCCGCCTCGACCCGCTCTTCGGCCTGGCCGGCGGCTATCTCGTGATCGCCGGTCTCACCGCCGCGACGGGTGTCGCGATCGTCGTCGGGGCGCCGGCCCTGATCGTGTACGTCCTGGCGATCGCCGCCTCGACCTCGACGGTCATCCCGCGGCCGCTCCATGGGACGGTCATCCCGGCGATCGCGGAGGACGCACGCTCGCTCACCGCGGCGAACGGCGCGACAGCGATCGGCGAGGGCCTCGGCGGGCTGGCGGGTCCGCTCGTCGCGGGGGCGATCATGGGCCTGTCGTCGCCGGGCGGGGCCTTGCTCGTCATGGCCGTCGTCGGCGTCGTCGCGGCGGGTCTCGTCGCGTCGGTCCATCGCCACCCGGCGTCGGCCGGCGAGGCAGACGAGACCGAGGACGAGGACCGCCCGGGTGGGCCCGTCCTGGACCCTGCGACACGGACGATCGCGGCCGTCATCACCGCCCAGACGATCGCCTACGGGGCCGTCGACGTGCTGCTGGTCCTCGTCGCGATCGGGCAGCTCGGGATGGGCGAGGCCGGAGCCGGCTACCTCACCGCGGCGCTCGGCGTCGGTGGTGTCGTCGGCGGCCTCGTCACCTTCACGCTCGCCGGACGGCGACGGCTGTCGGGGGCTCTGGCGGCTGGCGCGGTCGCCTTCGCCGTGACGTTCAGCGCGATCGCCTTCGTCGCCACTCCGGCGCCCGCGATCGGGCTCCTCATCCTCGCCGGCGGCGGACTCATCCTCATCGACATCGTCGCCCGGACGCTCCTCCAGCGGACCGTCGCGGCCGCGGCATTGACGGCGTCGTTCGGGATCATCGAGGGCGCAGGCAACGTCGGGCTCGCCATCGGCGCGTTCCTCGTCACCCCGCTCGTCGCGACCGTCGGCATCGCCGGCGCGGTCGTGACGACGGCGATCTTCATGCCGATCGTCCTGGTCGCGGTCTGGCGCCCGCTTCGGAGCCTCGACCTCGGGGCGAGCGTCCCGGTCGTCGAGATCGCGATCCTCCGCCGATCGCCGCTCTTCGCCCCGCTGACGGCTCCCGCGCTCGAGGCCCTAGCTCGGCGTGTCGACCACGTCACGGTGCTCGCCGGCCAGACGATCATCGTCGAAGGCGAGCCGGGTGACCGCTGGTACACCGTCGTGAGCGGGAACGTCCGCGTCCACCGCGGCGAGACGCCCCTCCGGGAGCTTGGACCGGGCGACGCGTTCGGCGAGATCGCCCTCCTCCACCGCGTGCCGCGGACCGCCTCGGTCACGGCGCTGACGGACACCGAGCTGCTGGCGCTCGACCGGGAGCCGTTCCTGGCGGCCGTCTCGGGGACGCCGGAGGGTGGTCGGGAAGCCGCCCGGGTCGCCGCGACCCACCTGTCGCACGATGAGACGGACGGTCACCACCATGGGGCCGATCCGGCCCTCGGACCCGAAGCGGGTCGACCGGAGCGGGCCCCGCGCGCGACCGGAGCGGGCCTGCGCTCGACCGGGTCCTCCACCCGGCCTATCCTCTGGGGCCCACGAGGAGGTCACCATGGGCACGACGAGGAAGATCCTGGGGCTCGGTGCCCTGGTGGCGCTGATCGGCACCGCCGCTGGTGGCGGCGGTCCGCAAGCGGAACTCCGTGGACGCCGGCGACGAAGCGTCGGATGACGTGAGCATCGGCGCGTATTTCGAAGGGCGCCGGTTCGAGAGCCATGCCAAGGCCTTCGCCGATGGTGAGTTCGAAGCCTGGTATTCGGGTCTCGACATCGACCTCCGCGAGGCGACGCTCGATCCGGCCGGCGCGATGGTCATCGCCCGAGGCCTGTTCAGCGGCATCCGGATCATCGTCCCGGAGACATGGAACGTCGACCTCCATGCCCGATCCTTCGCCGGCGGCATCTCGAACGAGACCCAGGGGCCGGCCGATGGACCGCTCCTCACGATCGAAGCCACAGCGATCTTCGGTGGCATCCAGATCACGACGAGCGCGATCCCCGCGTGGGTCCCTGCCGGCGTCGCAGCGGCCGCCCGCCGGAGCGAGGGCCACGAGGGCAACGGCCACGCCGGGAACGGCCATGCCGTCCTGGCCGGGGTCGGTGGCCCGGCCGAGGTGGCCGCGGACGAGTCGTCGAAGCCGGCAAAGGCGTCAGCGGCGAGCGACAGCCAGGCCTCGGAAGCAGACGACGTCTTGCCGGTCGAGACGGACGCCCCGGCGGATCAGGCGGGTGGAGCGACCGATCCGGCCTGAGCGGGCCCGCGGTGGCGGGTCCGCGCCGCCGGCCGATCGATCAGGCTGAGCGGCCGCCCCAGCGGGCGACCTCGGCCGCCAGATCAAGGGGCAGGATGGCGCCCCGATGCTCGTACTCGCCCCACGCCTCGCGCGGGACGCGCCACATGATCTCGAACTCGTTGCCGTCGGGGTCGTGGCCGTACAGCGACTTGCTCACGCCGTGGTCCGACGCACCGCCGAGCGCCCCGGCCTCGGACAGCACCCGGGCCGCCGTCGCCAGGTCGTCGATCGTCGGGACCTCCCAGGCCAGGTGGTACAGGCCGACGGAGCCCCGCGGGCTGCGCGGCGCCTGCGGTCCGACCGAGAAGAGACCGAGGTCGTGGTGGTTCGTGCCGCCGGCAGCACGCATGAAGATCGCGTTCGCCGCCCATCTCGCGACCGACGACCTCGAAGCCGAAGACGCTGCCGTAGAAGGCGGCAGCGCGCTCCGGCGTCGCGGACGAAGAGGACGGCGTGGTTGAGCTGGGCGACGGGGATGGCGGTCCCCGCTGCCGCGCCGGTGGCGGAGGTCGTCTCAGACGTGTCGGTCATCGCTCCAGTTTCGGTCATCCGGGCTCTCCTGTCGGTGTCCGTGGCCGACGGCGGCGGCGATCCCCGCCGGTCAGGCGGCCTTCGTCTCGGCGATCGGCGCTCCGACCAGGCTGCCAGCCGGACGTCCAGCTCGAGCCGGGCGCCAGGTTCAGGGCGATGTTGAGGAACGCGAGCTGCTCGAGCTGCTGAGCCCGCGCCAGCGGCCCGACGTCGACCGGCTGCAGGCCGATCGAGCCCACGAGCTCGAGGACGAGGGCCTTCGCCGCGGCGTCATCGCCGGCGACATAGCCGTCGAGGGCCTCGCCCTCGCGGATCGGGTCGGCCTGGTTCGAGGCGAACAGGGTGTTGAAGGCCTTGATGACGGGCGAGGCGGGGAGCCAGCCCTGGAGCGTCTCGGCGTTCGACGGACCGGATTCGATCGCCGGGCCCTGCGGCCCGAACGACATCCGGTTCGAGACGTCGACGACCGGCCTGCCCGCGGCCGCCCCGGCGATCCTGCCGGCGACCTCCTCGGCGCTCTGGAACGGGACGGCGAGGATCGACCAGGTCGGCGTCGCCGACGGCAGCCTCGGCGCTCGAGGCGACCCGCGCGCCCGTCGCCGCAGCGACCCTCTCGACGTCCTCCGGGTCGCGTGATGCGACCGTGACGGTGTGTCCGGCTCGGGTCGACTGCGGTGGCGAGGGCCCGACCGACGTTGCCTGCTCCGATGATCGCGATGTCCACGCTGTCCTCCCGGACGGTCTGCTGCGATGTTGGCTGACGGCCAACAGGTTTGGCATCTGGACAGAGAGTGCCACGGCACTTACACTGTTGTCAAGACCTTTTTGCCAAGAGCCAACACTGAAGGGAGCCGAGATGGCGACCACCACGGACGCGACGGCGAGCCGGCCTCGGATCGGTGGCACGGTCAAGCGCTGGCGCCACGAGCGCGGCATGACCCTCGCCCAGGTCGCTGAACGGACCTCGCTGAACGTCGGCTATCTGAGCCAGATCGAGAATGACAAGGCGAGCCCGTCACTCGACTGCCTGGCTGCTCTCGGGCGAGCCCTCGAGGTCCCCGTCGGCTGGTTCTTCGTCGACGACTCCCCGCCGATGCGGGTCGTCCGAGCGAAGACCCGGAAGCATCGCCGGATGCCGGGCGGCGGGACCCTCGATGAGATCGATGGCGGGATCGCGCGCGATGTCCGGATCCTCCGCGGAGTGGCGCCGGCCGGACTCGGACCGGCCATCACGCCCATCCGGGCGACGAGCATCACCTCGTCCTTGCTGGTCGATGGCGCTTCACCCAGGGCGCCCAGGTCGAGGAGGTCGGCCCCGGGGACTACCTCCTGCTCGATGGCACGGTGCCGCACGACGTCGAGGTCCTCGGGTCGGAGCCCGGCGAGATCCTCATCGTCGGCTCCCGATCCGCCCGCGACGTCGAGCATGCCCCGAGCGCCTGACCGGCGCTGACGGTCGCCGCGCGGCGGCGGGTCCGCTTGACGGGTCCCGACCGGGTATCCTTCCGCCGATATCCCCACGGCCCGGGTCCCCTGTCCGCCCGCGGTCCGCCATGTACCGACAAGGTGGTGCCCATGAAGGTCGGCGTGGCCAGGGAGACCGCGCCCGGCGAACGCCGCGTGGCCCTGGTGCCCGAGGAGCTCCGCAAGCTGTCGTCCGCCGGCCTCGACGTCCTCGTCGAGCAGGGCGCCGGCGATGGGAGCCTGATCCCGGATGCCGCGTACCGCGACGGCGGGCGCGACGGTCGTCTCGACGGCCGACCTGTACTCCCAGAGCCGACGTCGTCCTGCGGGTCCAGAAGCCGAGCGCGGAGGAGGTCGGACGCCTCCGCAGCGGCCAGGCGGTCATCGGGCTGCTCCAGCCGCTGCTCGACCCGCAGCTCGCGGCGAGCCTGGCCGGACAAGGGGTGACGGCGATCAGCCTCGACGCGATCCCGCGGACGCTCTCGCGGGCCCAGGGCATGGATGCCCTGTCGAGCCAGGCGAATGTCGGTGGCTACAAGGCGGTCCTCATCGCGGCCAACGCCTATGGCCGGTACTTCCCGCTCCTGACGACCGCCGCGGGGACGGCCAAGCCGGCCAACGTCCTCATCCTCGGGATCGGCGTCGCGGGGCTCCAGGCGATCGGCACGGCCCGCCGGCTCGGCGCGGTCGTCAAGGCCTACGACGTCCGACCGGAGACGGCGCGAGCAGGCCGAAAGCCTCGGCGCCCAGTTCATCCGGCTGAAGACGACGATCGATGCGACCGGCGGCGGCGGCTACGCCCGCGAGCTGACCGCCGAGGAGCGGGCCGCTCAGCAGGCCGAGCTCAACGAGGTGACCGGTGGGATGGACGTCGTCATCACGACCGCCCAGGTCCCCGGGCGCAAGCCACCGGTCCTCGTCACGGCCGAGGCGGTCGGGTTGATGAAGCCGGGCTCGGTCATCGTCGACATGGCGGCCGGGCCGCTCGGCGGCAACTGCGAGCTGTCGGTCGCGGGCCAAACGACCGTGACCTCGAACGGGGTGACGATCATCGCCCCGGACAACCTGCCGGCGACGATGCCGGCCGGGGCGTCGCAGTTCTACGCCCGGAACATCTCCGCGCTCCTGCTCAACCTCGTCAAGGACGGCCAGCTCCACCTCGACTTCGAGGAGGAGGTGACGAAGGCGACGGTCATCACCCACGGCGGCGCGGTCGTCGCGGACGCCGTCAAGAAGCTCCTCGAGCCGGCCGCCCCGGCCGCGGGTGGGAGTGCCAGCTGATGGACCAGGGACTGCTCTACAACTTCGCGATCTTCACGCTCGCGATCCTGTGCGGCTTCGAGGTCATCTCGAAGGTCCCCGCGACCCTCCATACGCCGCTCATGTCGGGCGCGAACTCGATCCACGGCATCGTCCTGGTCGGGGCGATGCTGATCGCCGCCGAGGCCGACTCGCCGCTGTCGTACGCCCTGGCCTTCGTGGCGACGGTCTTCGGGGCCGCCAACGTCGTCGGCGGCTATGTCGTGACCGACCGCATGCTCCAGATGTTCAAGAAGAAGCCCGCCGCGCCGAAGGCCGGCGGCGACAAGGCCTGAGCGGAGCGATCGCGATGTCCCAGGAGTGGATCTACACGATCGTCTTCATCGCCTGGCTCGTCGGGGCGGTCTGCTTCGTGCTGGGCCTGCACCGGATGAACTCGCCCGCGACGGCCCGCGACGGCAACCGCCTCTCGGCGGCCGGCATGACCGTCGCCGTCGTCACGACCTTCGTCTACCTCTTCACCCGCGAGGGCGGGATCTCGACGACCGCGATCGCGATCATCGTGGTCGGCTTCGTCATCGGCGGCGGGCTGGGCCTGTACATGGCCCGGACCGTGAAGATGACCGCGATGCCGCAGCTGGTCTCGCTGTTCAACGCGGTCGGCGGCGGCGCGGCGGCCCTGGTCGCGATCGATGACTACCTGCGGGTCGTCGGCACCCCGGCCGAGACGCTGTCGACGTCGATCTTCGTCGTCCTCGGCGTCGTCATCGGCTGTGTGACGTTCACCGGCTCGCTGGTCGCCTCGGGCAAGCTCCAGGGGCTCATCCCCGGCAAGCCGATCCTCATCCCGGGTGGGCGGTTGGTGACGATCGCCCTCGCGGTCATCGCGATCGCGGGGCTGCTGGCCCTGGTGCTGGCCGCAGGCGGCACGCTCGATCTCGACACCTCGACCAAGACGGCCATCCTCGGGATCATCATCCTGGCCGGCCTGACGTTCGGCGTCACGATGGTCCTGCCGATCGGCGGGGCCGACATGCCGGTCGTCATCAGCCTGCTGAACTCGTTCACGGGCACGGCCGCGGCGATGGCCGGCTTCGTCATCGACAACCCGGTCCTCATCATCGCAGGGGCCCTCGTCGGCGCGTCGGGCGGCATCCTCACGAAGCTGATGGCCGACGCGATGAACCGCTCGATCATCAACATCATCGCCGGCGGCTTCGGTGGCGCCGAGGGCACGGTGGCGATCGTCGGTGCCGAGGGCGGGTCCGTCCGCGAGATCGGCGTCGACGACGCGGCGATCCAGCTCGCCTACGCCCAGAGCGTCATCGTCGTGCCGGGCTACGGCCTTGCCGTGGCCCAGGCGCAGCACGCCGTCCGCGAGCTGGCCGAGCTGCTCGAGTCGCGCGGCGTCACGGTCAACTACGCCATCCACCCTGTCGCCGGGCGGATGCCGGGTCACATGAACGTCCTGCTGGCCGAGGCCAACGTGCCCTACCCCCAGCTCCGCGAGATGGACGACATCAACCCGGAGTTCGACCGGGCGGACGTGGCGCTGGTCGTCGGCGCGAACGACGTCACGAACCCGGCCGCTCGCCGACCCGGGACCCCGGTCTCGGGGATGCCGATCCTCGACGTCGACCACGCCAAGTCGATCATCGTCATCAAGCGCTCGATGGGCCGCGGCTACGCCGGCATCGACAATGAGCTCTACACGAACCCCAAGACCGGGATGCTCTTCGCCGACGCGAAGGACGGCCTGGCGGCCCTGACCGCGGCGGTCAAGGCGCTCTAGGGAGACGCCGGGACGGCCGGCCGAGCGCAGGAGGGACGACGATGTCGACCCGCAAGGACTACGGAGCCGGCGAGTGGCAGATCATCGCCCGCGCCCCGGAGTACGTCGGCAACTACATCATCTTCGCCGACCTCGGGGTGACGACCGTCGTCAAGGAGCTGAAAGCGCTGGCCGAGGCGATCGAGGGCACTGCCCCTCCGCCGGACGCCCAGACCCTCGTGGCCGACGTCGTCGATGTCTTCAAGGCCGCGGAGGCCTCGCTCCACCCCGAGGACAAGAAGGCCGAGGACGAGGCCGCAGATGCGGCCCTGGGACCCGACCACCAGGCCGGCATCCGCGCGGAGCTCGGCAAGGCGATCGGAGCCATCCGCCGGACCGGCGGTGATGCCGAGGCGGCGGCCTTCGGGACGTGGCTGATGGCGCTCGGGCTCGCGACCGCCGAGGCGGCCCGCGAGGGCGGCATCCTCAAGATCGGCTCCACCCGGGTCAGCGACAAGGAGAAGGCCGCCCTGGCCGAGCTCGAAGCGATCCTCGGCTCGCAGGCTCAGTAGCCGGACGCCGGTGCGGATCCGGAGGGTCGCGATCCGCGAGCTCATCGCTCAGCCACCGACTCTGCCGTTGCACCAGGTGCAAAGGATCGGCAGCGGTTTGCGTTCGATGCACGAAACCGGCCATTTCAGCGCCTTCTCGACCGCGATGTTGCAGCGGGTGCAAGGGATCGGGGCAAGCTCACTCGATCCTTGCATCAGGTGCATCGGACCGACCGACAGTCCGAGCCTCGCAGGGATCCATGGTCGGTCGGGTGCATCTCATGCAACACCGGTGCCCGTGACTCGCCCAGCGACTCAACGGACGACCCACAGCAGCGCGGCGGGCAGGACGCGGTCGTTCCGCCGCCGATCGACCCGGCCAGCGACTCGCGGGACGGATGAGAGCGGCTGCCGGGCAGCTCCTTCGTCCGTTGATGCGCCGAGCGGGTAGGCGGAAGGGGCGGCCGAACCGGCAGGCGTGGTGCCAACCGGCGGTCCGATCGGGGCGCGGGCTCGCGCTCAGGCGCTCGGGACGACCGCCGCGGTCCGGGGCACGTCGGTCACCTCGCGCAGATCGAGGGGCGCCAGCACGCCGAGCGATTCGGCGACGACGATCGCATCATCGCCCTGCTGGATGACGAAGTCGGCCGGCGGGTTGACGATACGCATGGCCGCCGCGGTTGACCGACAGCAGGGTCGCCCGATGCTCGGATCGCAGTCGGGCCGAGATCGCGTCGATCGACAGGCCCACGTATTCGTCTGGAAGGACGATGCGGTAGAGCTCGCTGCCTTCGCCGCCCGACACGATGTCGGAGACGAGCTCGGAGAGCCCGGGGTACAGCGCCGAACGCGCGAGGAGGCGTGAGGCCAGGCTCGAGGTCACGAGGACCTCGTCGGCGTGAGCCCGCCGGAAGTGGTCGACGTGCTTGGGGTTGTTGACCTCGGCCACCGTCCGGACCGCGGGCGCGATCGACTCGATGGCCATGACGGTGAGGATCGAGTGCATGTCCGAGTGACCGCTCGAGTCAGCAGGAAAGACGAGCGCCGCCGCCGCTTCCTTGATCCCCGCACGGTCGAGGTCCGCCTCGACCGTCGAGTCGCCGTGGACGAAGTACACCCCCTCGCCCGCCGGGTTCTTGTCGTCCTCAGCGAGAACGACGATCTTCGTCGCCTTGAAGTCGTCACCTTTCAGCTCGTCGATGAGGTCGCGGGCGGTCGCATTCCAGCCGCACACGACGATGTGGTCCCGATAGCCCGACGCGCCCAAACCCTGGCCCTCCTTGAGCAGGAAGTCGATGACGAGCGCGACGAGCGCCCCGGTGATGGTCCCGAAGATGGCGACGCCGAAGAGGATGAGCCCCCAGGCGATGATCCGACCCGGCCGGCGAGACGACGAAGCTGCTGTCGCCCTGGCCGAGGATCGTGGAGATCGCCCAGTTGATCGAGTCGAACAGGTCGCCGATCGTCCATGGCTTCTCGACCAACCAGACCAGGATCCCCGCGATGAGGACGAAGACGAGCATCCCACGGAAGAGGCTGAAGAAGAACCGGCGATCGAGCGACTTGCCGAGGCGCTGCAGATGCCAGGCCGCGCGACGCAGCATCGGGCTGCCGAGGAACAGTTCACGGAGCCAGCGACGGAGGCGTGCCATCGTCGTTCGATGGTGCCACAACACCCGGCGCGTCCGGCGGGCGCATCGACTCGGTCCGCGGCCGTCGGGAGGCCGGCGCGCCTAGATCGAGAACGAGATCGGCTGGAGGACGAGGGCGAACGCGCCGACGACCATGACGACCGCCGCCAGGCTGACGAGCGTCGCGCCGATCCGTTTCGATGAGAACCGCGGCGCGATGCCGGCGAAGAACAGGACGCCGGCGAGCAGGACCGTCGTGAGGACGTAGTTGTCGCTGCGCTGGTTGTCGATCTCCGCCTCCTCGAAGGCGGCGTCCGCGGCGGCCGCGAGCTGATCGGCTTGCGCGAACGCGGCCGGCCGGTACGAGTCGAACGGCGTCCCAGGCGGGACCTGACCGGTCGAGACGGTCGTTCCAGGTGGTCGACCGAGCCAGGCGTCGAAGGCGGTCTGGAACTCCGGGCGCATCCGGGTCCGGATGAAGACCGCGAGCTTCGTATCGGCCTGGGCGACGGCGTCGGTCCAGGAGAGGAACGTCTGGACATCGATGATCGCCTGCTGTCCGGCCAGCGTGGACATCCGGAGCGACTCGGCGCGCTTGCCGTTCGCCGTCCCATACGAGGACGCCTGCTCACCGTTCCAGCGGGTCGACTGGTAGGCGCTCCAGGCGGTCAGGATGCTCGTGATCGCGAGGACCACGACGGCGACATTCTCGATCCACCAGAACGCCGCACGGCTGTGGGGGGCGACGAGCGTGGTCTCGGACGGATCCGACATCAGGGCGCGGCGCTGCCTCCGGTCGACGAGGGTGGACTGCGGCCGTCATCCTCGCAGACGCGCCGCCTCGTTGGAGCGGCGGGCCAGCGCGCGGCGGGCCAGCGCGCGGCGGGCCAGCCGCGCGCCGACGGCCAGCCGTCAGCCGGTCATTGCGCCGCGACGATGTCCCGCAGCCGCGCCAGGACCGAGGCATCGATCGCGGCCGGCCCGCCGAGCACGACGATGCGCCGGGGCTTCAGCCGCCCGAGCTCGGCGACGATCGACGCCGGGATGCTCCGTGGACCGACGAGCAGGAGCGGGCCGTCGTCGTCGGCCGCGAGCGGGCCGCCCGACAGGGCGTCGGGGAACGCCCGACCGGTCGCCACGTACGCCACCGGAACGCCCGGGGCATAGGTCCGCGCCGAGAGCGCGGCGGAGGTCGCGTAGCGGTCGCTGCCGGCGACCCGCACGACGTCCTTCGCGTAGGTCCGGAGGGTCGTGAGCACCGCGTCCGAGACGACCGCCGGCCCGCCCAGCACGACGATCGACGAGGGCCCGAGCCGGCCGAGCTCGGTCGCCGTCGCCGGCGGGACACGGTCGGGCCGGACGAGGAGCACCGGGCCGCCGGCCGTGCCACCGGCGCCGGAGGCCGACAGCGCATCCGGGAAGTCGAGGCCGGTCGTCACGTAAGCGACGTCGACGCCCGGCCCGAAGGTCGCCTTCGAGAGCGCCGCCGCGGTCGCGTAGCGGTCCGCTCCCCCGACCCGCTCGACCGTCCCGCCGATGGCGAACGGCCGGAGAGCCGACAGGACCGCCGCATCGACGGCGCTCGGACCGCCGATGACGACGATCCGATCGGGCCGCAGACGTCGGAGCTCCGCCGCGGTCGAGGTCGGGATCGAGGAGGGTCCGACGAGCAGGATCGGGCCGCCGTCCGCGGCGGCGACCGGTCCCGCGGCCAGCGCATCGGGGAAGTCCCGGCCGGTCGCGACGTAGGCCACCGGGACACCCGCCGGGAAGCTCGAGGCGGAGACGGCCGCGGCGGTCGCATAGCGATCCGGGCCCAGCGATGCCGGGCGACCGAGAACGAGGCCGCGATCGCGCCCCAGTAGCCGGATCGGCCCTGGTCGTAGCCGAGGGCCCAGATCCCGGAGCCCGCCAGACCCGCACTGACGACGAGGTCGTACTTCGCCCGGAGGCTGCGGGGGCTCTCGAAGTAGGTCTGACACCAGGTGGCGGCCGCCGTGTCGTAGCTCACCGCCCAGGCGTCTCTTCGACCGGGTCGTAGCCGAACGTCGTCGACGCGGGCATCTTGCCCTGGTCCCGGACGAGGAACGTCGGCGTAGCTCGGGTTCCAGGCGCACGGCCGCGTCCCGCTCGGGAAGCCCGTCCGGAGCTTGGCATGGAGCGAGGCGTCCACGGTCGGGCGGGTCAACCCGTAGTACGGCAACCCGAGGATCAGCCGATCCATCGGCACGCCGCGCCGGGCGTATTCCGCCAGCGAGGAGGTGATGTCCCAGTCGTCTCCGGCCATTTCGACCGGGGCGTTGGAGCCGACCGGGCTCGAGCCGCTCGATCGATAGCTGTAGGCCATGAGGAAGACCCGGTCGACGCCGTTCGCGATCGCCTTGGCAGCCATCAGGGCCCCCGAGCCGGCACCGTTCGTCGCGACGGTGACCCGCCCGACCGGATCTCGTGCCCGGATGGCCTTGCGGAGCCTCCGGCGAACGCCCCGTAGGCGGGGAACTTCGCGTTCGACAGCCGCTCGACATCGAGGTTCACGCCATCCGCGCCCATCCGGCTGACGAGCGCCAGGGTCTGGGAGATCGCTCGTGCCTGGGCCGTGGCGTCGGAGAAGAAGGCATCGTTCGGGGGGACGCTGCCGGAGAAGCTGAACGCCAGCTCGACCCGGACGCCGGCCGCGTGGGCGTGGGCGACGACCTGCTGACCGAGCGGACCGGTGAGCAGCTCCGAGGCGGTGGTCGTGACGATCGTCCCGTCGCTGTCGTAGCGGAACGAGAACAACGAGATCGTCGAGAGCAGGTCGTAGCGGAGCGATCCCGCGGTCGTCGCGTCGAGCTCCCAGTACGGCAGGTAGCCATACACCTCGCGGGTCAGGGTCCGGCTCAGCTGGGCGGCCGAGAGCGGCTCGGGGCGCCGCCGAGGTGATGTCGGCCATCCGGATGCGCGCCGTGTCCGCGCTGCCCGCGACGACACGGGGCGCGAGCGTCTGCGATGTCGTGATGACGATCGCGACGAGGATGGCGACGAGCGCGCCGTGACGGCGCGAAGGGGTCCTGGCCACGGCGGCCTCCAGCGCTCGATGGGGTCGGCTCGACGATGCCAGCAGGTCGCGGTCGCGACCATCCGACCAAGGTACGGTCCTGGCCCGACGCCATCGGGCCGGGTCGACGGTCCGGTGCTAGTGGGGGACCTGGGCGGCGTCGATCACCTCGACGCCCTCGATGCGCTCGAGCGCTCCGATCAGATCGAGTCGGACGAGCTGGCTCGGCAGATGGAGGTGGAGATCGACATCGTAGCGACCCTCGTTCCGACTCGTCGTCAGCTGGAGGACCTCGACCCGCCGGGCGAGCAGCTCGCGCGAAACCGGGCCGAGGACGTCGAGGTCGACGACCGAAAGCCGCAGGTCGGCCTCGCGGCCGGCGAGTCCCACCCGGTTGGTCATCCAGCCGACTGGCCCGAGCGAGACGACGACGATGACCGAGCCGGCGATCGCAAGGACCCACGCCCCGGTGCCGGCGGCCATCCCGACCGCGGCCGCACACCACAGGCTGGCCGCGGTCGTGAGACCCCGGATCGAGGCGCCGTACTTGATGATCGCGCCCGCGCCGAGGAACCCGATGCCGGTGACGATCTGGGCCGCGATCCGGGTCGGGTCGACCGGGGCCGACGGGCTGGACGGGAAGCCGTAGATCGACAGCTCGGTGAAGACCGCCGAGCCGAGCGCCACGAGGAGGTGGGTGCGGGTCCCGGCCGGATGTCCGTGATGCTCGCGCTCGAGCCCGATCGCCGCGCCCATCGCGGCCGCGCCGAGCAGCCGGATGATCAGCCCGACCTGGAGCGCGATGTCCTCAGCCACGGGCCCGACCTCCACAGACCGAGTGTCCGGCTGAGGGTAGTCCACCGTCCCGCCGGCGTTGCGTCCTGTGCGCGAAGAGAGGCCGACCGGCGCGGGCCGGTCGGCCTCTCGGGCTGGGTGCTGGCGACCGGGTCAGGCCCGGCCGAGGCTCGTCAGGCGGAGGTGCCTCCGTCCGACGGCGGAGCCGGCGGCGCCGGGGGCGTCGTCGGTGCCGGCGCGGGCGCCGGTGCCGCGGCAGCCGGCGCGGGTGCCGGTGCCGCGGCGGCCGCGTTGGCGGCCATCGCGGCGGCGTTCGCCTTCTGCATCTGCTCCATCGCGGCGCGCTGCTCCGGGGTCATCAACGACATCTCGTGCTGGACGAACGCGTCGCGGACACCCGGGTAGTTCAGGTAGAAGAAGATGATGATCGCCAGCAGCCACGGCACGGACTCGGCCTCGGCGGTCGATCCGAAGAGCAGGGCCATGAAGCCGAAGATCAACGTGAAGATCGCGATGAAGGTCCCGAACGACCAGGCGTAGGCCCGGACGTTCCAGAACCCCGCGGCGACCCAGAACCAGATCGCGGCCAGGATCAGGGCCCAGAACACCTGGCCCCACTGGGGATCGGGGAACGAGACTTCCTTGCCGAGGAATGTCCAGTTCACCCAGCCCATGAAGACCGCTGCGCGCCAGAGCTCGACGATGCCGGCCAGACCAGCCAGGATCGCGAGGATCGTGACGCCGATCGGGCGATGCATCCGAACGACCTCCCTCTTCACTCATATGGGTTGGATGCGGCGAGGATACCTCCGGAGCACTCCGGAGACCATCATCCGGTCCGGGTGATGAACGATGGTCGGAAGGTCGGCTAGCGTGCCTGCGTGACGACGCCCGCCACGACGCCCACGACGACCGAACGCTCGGCTCCGGACACGCCCGGCCTGGTCCTCGCCTCGCTCATCGTCGTGGCCGCCGTCGCGAACCTCAATCTGTCCGTCGCGAACGTCGCCCTGCCGTCGATCGGCAAGGCCTTCGACTCATCGCAGACGGCGCTCGATCTGATCGCCGTCGGCTACTCGCTGGGTCTGGCCGCGTCCGTCCTGTGGCTCGGAGCGGTCGGCGATCGCTACGGCCGCAAGCTGCTTCTGATCGCGGGCATGCTCCTGTCGATCCCGGCGTCGCTCATCGCCGCGTTCGCGCCGTCGGACACGATCCTCTTCGGCGCCCGGGTCCTGGGCGGTCTGTCAGCCGGCATGGCCTACCCGACGACCCTGGCCCTCATCACCGCCCTGTGGGCTCCTGGCCCGGGCCGGGCCCGCTCGATCGCGCTGTGGTCCGCGATCGGCGGTGGGATCGCGGCAGCCGGGCCGCTCGTCGCGGGCATCCTGCTGACGCAGTTCGAGTGGGGCTCGGTGTTCCTCATCACCCTGCCGCTCGTCGTTGTCGCGCTGTTCATGGCGATCCGGTATGTGCCTGCCCATGTCAACGAGACGACCGACGCGGTCGACAACCTGGGCGGCATCCTGTCGGTGCTGTTCATCGGGGCGCTGATCCTGGCGATCAACTTCGCGCCGGTCCCGAACGAGGGGACGCTGGCGGCCGGCCTCGGGATCATCGCCCTCGCCGCGGCCGTCGGGTTCCTGATCCGCCAGCGCCGCGCCCGGAACCCGCTCTACGACCTGCGGATCGCGTCGCGCCGGATCTTCTGGGTCGCCGCCTGCGCCGGGATCATCGTCTTCGGGTCGCTGATGGGGACGGCGTTCATCAGTCAGCAATACCTCCAGAACGTCCTGTCCTACTCGACGGTCCAGGCGGGCGGGGCGATCATCCCGGCGGTCATCTTCATGATCCTCGTCGCCCCGCGCTCGGCCAAGCTCGTCAGCGCCCGCGGGGCGCGTTTCACGCTCCTCTCCGGGTATGTCTTCCTGTTCGCGGCGTTCGCCTGGATGTTCGTCGTGTGGGGCGAGTCGACGGCCTACTGGCAGATCGCCGGCGCCTACGCCCTGATCGGGATCGGGGTCGGGCTCGCGGGCACACCGGCGTCCTACTCGCTGACGGGGTCCGTACCGGTCGATCGAGCCGGCATGGCGTCGGGCACCGCCGACCTCCAGCGGGACCTCGGCGGCGCCCTCCTGACCTCGATCTTCGGCGCCCTGCTCACCGCCGGCTATGCCGCGGCGATGGGCGCAGCGATCGCCGGTTCACCGGATGCCGACCAGATCACCGCCACGACGGCCAGCGAGCTCCAGTTGTCGTTCGCGAGCGCCGCGGACCTGGCGACCCAGTACCCGCAGTACTCCGACCAGATCATCGGCGCGGCGCGACAGTCATTCCTTGACGGAGCCGACCGCGCCTACGGAGCCGGGATCATCGCGATCCTCATCGGTGGCGCACTCGTGTTCCTGATGTTCCCGCGGCACGAGAAGGAGAAGGAGCTCCTGGCGGGCTATCACGCCGAGGATGCCCATCGCCTCCGCCCGGCGGCATCGGCCGAGCTGCGGCCGGAGCCGGCTGGCGGGACAGCCTGACAGAGGATCAGCCGAGGATCCATCTGGAACGACCACGCGGACGAGACCCGAGGAAGTCGGAGGCGACATGAACGACCAGAGGACAGATCAGACGCGCGTCGTGATCGTGGGTGCCGGGTTCGCCGGCGTGGCCTGCGCGAGGGGCCTGGCGAAGACCCGCGACGTCCACGTGACGCTCATCGACCAGAACGACTACCACCAGTTCCAACCGCTCCTGTACCAGGTCGCGACGTCCATGCTCGCGGCAGGCGATATCGGGTATCCGATCCGCCGGATCGCCGCCGAGTACTCGGACTTCGAGGCGAAGCGCGGCGAGGTCGTGGCCATCGACCCGACGGCCAAGACGGTGACGACAGCGACCGGCGAGACCTTCTCCGGCGACTACATCGTCCTGGCCGCCGGGTCCCAGCCCAACTTCTTCGGCACGCCCGGGTCCGAGCACGCGTTCCCGCTCTACTCGCTCGACGATGCGGAGCGACTCGCCACGCGGATCATCCAGGCGTTCGAGGAGGCGGACCGCGAGCCGGATCTGATCGACAAGGGGGCGCTCGACTTCGTCATCGTCGGCGGCGGCCCGACCGGCGTCGAGGTCGCCGGGGCGCTGGCCGAGATGATCGCCTCGACGATGACCGTCGAGTTCCCGGCCCTCGCACCCCGGGCGACCGTCATCCTCGTCGACCACGGCACGGCCCTCCTCTCGATGTTCGCCGACAAGGGCCACGCCTACGCGGCGAGGGTGCTGGAGAAGGACGGCGTCGAGTTGCGGATGGGGACAGGCGTCACCGCGATCGGACCCGGCCACGTCACGCTGTCGGACGGATCGACGATCCTCACCCGATGCGTCGTCTGGGGCGGCGGCCTGAAGGCTGCGCCCGTCGCGGGTGCCAGCGGGCTCCCGACCGGCCGCGGCGGTCGGGTCGACGTCCAGCCCGACTTCTTCGTCGACGGCCATCCCGGGGTCCTGGCCATCGGCGACGTCGCGAACATCCCGGCCAAGGATGGGAAGACCTATCCACAGCTCGGATCCGTCGCCCTGCAGAGCGGCAACCAGGCGGCGAAGGCGATCCTGGCTGACATGAAGGGCGCGACACCGAAGGGGTTCTCGTACCTCGACAAGGGCACCATGGCGATGATCGGCCGGGGTGCGGCGGTCGCCCAGGTGAAGGGCGTCGAGCTCCACGGGAAGCTCGCGTTCACGGCCTGGCTCGGGGTCCATGCGGCCCTCATGACCGGCGGCAGCAACCGCGTCGATGCGTTCAAGAGCTGGGCGATCGACTACTTCGGCAAGGAGCGCGCCCCGGAGGCGCTCGATCGGAGCGGGACACCGCGGATGACCTGGGACGACGATGACGCGGTCGCCGCGGCAGCGACCACGGCCGCCGGGTCGTGATCGAGGCGAGCGACCCGCGGGATTGAGCCCCGTCTGCCGCACGTCTCGGACACGCGCCGTTCATCGGCCGTTGACGTCGCTCGGCCACGCTCGTCCGTCACCGGCGGCCACGGGTCGCACGGGACCAGGGGGTCGTCAGGGCTGACAGGAGGAACGGATGTCCCTGCAGGGCAAAGTCGCGATCGTCACCGGCGGCGACAGTGGCATCGGCCACGCCATCGCCGTGGAGCTCGGGCGTCAGGGCGCGTCGGTCACGGTGAACTTCCACAAGAACGAGGCGGCGGCCGACGCGACGGTCAAGGAGATCGAGGCGGCCGGCGGGACGGGCCAGGCGATCCAGGCCGACGTCTCGTCTGTGTCCGACATCCAGAAGCTCGTCGACCAGACGGTGAGCGCCTTCGGTCGGCTCGACATCATGGTCAACAACGCCGGGATGGAGACCCGGACCTCCGTCCTGGACACGACCGAGCACCAGTTCGACCTGGTCATCGCCATCGACCTCAAGAGCGCCTTCTTCGGCGTCCAGCTCGCGGCCAGGCAGATGCTCAAGCAGGGCGGTGGCGGCCGGATCATCAACATCAGCTCGATCCACGAGGACTGGCCGATGCCGGGCAACGCTCCGTACTGCGCTGCCAAAGGCGGTGTCCGGATGCTGACGCGGACGGCCGGCGTGGAGCTCGCGCCGCACGGCATCACGGTCGTGGGCGTGGCACCCGGCGCCGTCCATACCCCGATCGACGAGGTCACCCTGGCCGACCCCAAGGCGAAGGCGAAGCTCGAAGCCGCGATCCCACTCGGCCGCGTCGCCGAGCCGACCGAGATCGCGGCGGTCGTGGCGTTCCTGGCCTCGGACCGGGCGTCTTACGGGACGGCCACGACGGTCGTGGTCGATGGCGGGATGATGCAAGCCAGCGTCGGGCTGTAGGGAGCGGAGCGATGCACGCCGAACGCGATCGGATGGCCGACGCAGGCCGACCCGAGGAAGGCCTCGAGACCGCCAGCCCGTGGTACCAGTGGGGTCCCTACCTGAGCGAGCGGGCCTGGGGGACCGTCCGCGAGGACTACAGCGCCGATGGCGACGCCTGGGCCTACCTGCCCCACGACCACGCTCGATCCCGGGCCTACCGGCGGGGCGAGGACGGGATGGCCGGGATCTCCGACGTGTTCGCCCGGCTGTGCCTGGCCTTATCGCTCTGGAACGGCCGCGATCCCATCCTCAAGGAGCGGATCTTCGGGCTGACCAACGCCGAGGGCAACCACGGCGAGGACGCGAAGGACTACTGGTGGTACCTCGACGCGCTGCCCAGCGGCGCCTGGTTGCGGTGGCGGTACCACTATCCCCAGGCAGCCTTTCCGTACGACGAGCTGCGGGCCGTCAACGGCAGCCGCTCGAAGCTCGAGCCGGAGTACGAGCTCCTCGACACGGGCGCGTTCGACGACGGCTACTGGGTCGTCGAGGTCCACTACGCCAAGGCCGAGCCCGACGACATCCTGATGCGGATCCTCGTCCGGAATGCCGGCCCCGAGACGGCGACGCTCCATGTCCTGCCGACGCTATGGTTCCGCAACACCTGGTCATGGGAGCCCGGCTCGAGCCGGCCGGCTCTGCGGGTCAGCGACGACGGGCGGGCGATCGATGCCGATCACGATCAGCTGGGCGCCTACGAGCTGGTCGCCGGTGTCGGTCCCGACGGCGTCCGCCCGGACCTGCTGTTCTGCGCGAACGAGACGAACACCGCCCGCCTGTATGGCTCGACCGACGGCCCGGAGTATCCGAAGGACGGGATCAACGACCACGTCGTCTCGGGGTCGGCGACGGTCGACCCGGCCCGTCGCGGGACGAAGGCCGCCGCCTGGTATCGACTGACCGTCGCAGCGGGCGACACGGCCGAGATCCGGCTCCGCCTGCACCCGCGGAGCATGGCGACGACGACCGTGACCGAGCTCGGACCAGCGGCCCCGGACCCGCTCGGAGATGCCTTCGCCGCGACGATGATCGAGCGCGAGACGGAGGCCGACGAGTTCTACGCCTCGCTCCGGCGGTCCGACGCGACCGACGAAGAGGCGCGGATCATGCGCCAGGCCTTCGCCGGGATGCTGTGGAGCAAGCAGGCCTATTTCTACAATGTCTCACGCTGGCTGGACGGCGACCCGACCGGGCCGCCCCCACCATCCGAGCGGTTGACAGGGCGCAACTCCGCGTGGCGCAACTTCGATGCCGCGGACATCCTGTCGATGCCCGACAAGTGGGAGTATCCGTGGTTCGCGGCGTGGGATCTGGCGTTCCACACGGTCGCTCTCGCCCACGTCGACCCCGCGTTCGCCAAGTACCAGCTCCTGGTGCTGTGCCGCGAATGGTTCCAGCATCCCGATGGCGCGCTGCCGGCCTATGAGTGGAACTTCGACGACGTCAACCCGCCCGTCCACGCCTGGGCGGCGCTGCGGGTCTGGGAGATCGACGGCCGACGGGACGATGCATTCCTGCAGCGGATCTTCCACAAGCTCCTGATGAACTTCACCTGGTGGCTGAACCGTCAGGACATCCTGGGCGACGATCTCTTCGGCGGCGGGTTCCTGGGCCTCGACAACATCGGGGCCTTCGATCGGTCGCATCTTCCACCGGACGTCCGCCTGGAGCAGTCCGACGCGACGGCCTGGATGTCGTTCTACTGCCTCTCGATGCTGCGGATCGCGGTCACCCTGGCCGAGCGCGATCCGACCTACCTGGACCTGACGACCACCTTCCTCGAGCATGCGGTCCGGATCACCATCGCGATGAACCAGCACGGCCTGTGGAACGAGGAGGATGGCTTCTACTACGACGCCCTCGTGCTGCCCGGTGGCGAGCGCATCCCGATCAAGGTCCATTCGATGGTCGGTCTCATCCCGCTGTTGCCGGGCGTCATCGTGTCCCGCAGCCTGGCGGCCCGCAGCGCCGAGCTGGGGAAGCACTTCGGCCGGTTCATGCGCAACCTGGGGATCACCGAGGACCGCCTGCAGGAGGGCGGCTTCATGAAGGATCAACCGGGATCTGCCCAGCTGGTCGTCAGCGTGATGCGGCCGACGGTCCTGGCGCGGGTCCTGGGCGAGATGCTCGACGAGGACGCCTTCCTGTCGCCCTACGGCCTGAGGGCGGTCTCGCGTCGCCACCTCGACGAGCCGTTCCGACTCGAGGTCGACGGTGTCTCGTCGATCGTCGACTACGAGCCGGGCGAATCGACGTCCGGGATGTTCGGTGGCAACTCCAACTGGCGCGGCCCGATCTGGTTCCCGCTGAACTATCTCGTCATCGAGTCGCTCCACCACTGGGACGAGTGGTTCGGCGCCGACTTCCTCGTCGAGCATCCGACCGGCAGCGGCCAGCGGATGCGCCTCCACGACGTGGCACGGGACCTGGCCCGCCGGCTCGTGTCGATCTGGCTCCCGGACGATCAGGGCCGGCGTCCTGTCAATGGCCGATATGAGCGCTTCTGGACGGATCCGGAGTGGCGCGATCTGCTCCTCTTCCATGAGTACTTCCATGGCGACACCGGGGCCGGGATCGGTGCCTCGCATCAGACCGGCTGGACCGGTCTGGTCGCTCACCTGCTGTGTCGGGGCGGCACGCTCGAGCCCACCTCGGAGCGGGCGGACGGACGTCAGCCAGCCACCCTCGGTGCGCCACCGGCCACGGCCCGGACCCGTCGCCAACGGCAGCCGGCTCGGCCGACCGCGCCGTAAGATCGAGCCGCAGTCGATGAACCACGATCGGTCTGGGGTCGGAGGAAGACATCGTGGATCCTGAGCTGCTCTCTCGGATCCAGTTCGCGCTGACGGCCAGCTTCCATTTCATCTTCCCGCCGCTCTCGATGGGCCTCGGGCTGATGCTGGTGGTCATCGGCATCGTCTATCTCCGGACGAAGGACCCGAAGTGGCGCCAGCTGTCGTTCTTCTGGACCAAGGTCTATGGCCTGATCTTCGCCCTCGGGGTGGCGACGGGAGTGGTCCAGGAATTCGAGTTCGGGATGAACTGGGCCGACTACTCGCGCTTCGTGGGCAACATCTTCGGCAGCCTGCTTGCCGCCGAGGGCGTGTTCGCGTTCTTCCTTGAGGGCGGCTTCCTGGGGCTGATGCTGTTCGGTGGCAATCGCCTCGGGCCGCGGCTGTGGCTGTTCTCGACGTTCATGGTGGTCTTCGGGGCTCACTTCAGCGCCCTCTGGATCATCATGGCCAACTCCTGGATGCAGACGCCGGCCGGCTACACGATCGCCGAGACGCCGGCACCTGCACGGGCGGTCATGACGAGCTTCACGGACGTCGTGTTCACGCCATCGTTCCTGCCGCGGCTGATGCACGTCTTCGTCGCGTCCTGGACGGCCGGATCGGCCCTCATGCTCAGCGTCAGCGCGTTCTACATCCTCCGCAAGCGACACGTCGAGCTCGCGATCTCGAACTTCAAGCTGGCCCTGCCGTTCTTCGCCGTCTTCGCGCTGTGGAACGTCTTTCTTGCCGGCGCGGGCATGGCCCTCGAGGTGACGGCCAACCAACCACTCAAGCTGGCGGCGATGGAGGGCCTGTGGGATGGCCAGACGTGTGCCCCGCTGTTCATCGTCGGCTGGGTCGATGTCGCCAACAAGACGACGAACGGGTTCAGCATCCCGTGCCTGCTCAGCGTCCTCGCCTATCTCGACCCGAACGCGTTCGTCCAGGGGCTGAACGACTTCCCCGGCCAGCCGACCCCGCCGATCGCCCTGCTGTTCCAGGTCTATCACTTCATGTTCGATCTGTCGGTGGTGTTCGCCGGGCTCGGTGTGCTGGGCCTGTTGTTCTACTTCTGGCGTCGCCGGATCTTCGACGTCGCGTCGCGCCTGACCCGACTCGTCCTGTGGCTGTTCGTCATCATCGTCGTCTTCGTCGAGCTGGCCATCACGGCCGGCTGGTGGACCGCCGAGATCGGTCGCCAGCCGTGGATCGTCTACAACGTGATGCTCACCGCGGACGGCGTCTCGCCGAAGCTGTCGACCATCGACGTGGTCTTCTCGCTCGGGACGTTCGTCCTCATGTACGCCCTGCTCCTGGTGCTGTTCGTGTATCTCCTGAACCGGCGGATCCAGACCGGGCCGGAGCCGCTCGAGGAGGTCGAGACGGTCTCCATGGAGTCATTGCCGGACACTTTCCGGGAGATCTTCCGCGGCCCACGAGCATCGGCGGAGTGACGAGATGACGCTGGCTGACCTGTGGTTCGTCCTGTTCATCGTCATCATCGCCGGCTACCTGATCCTCGATGGCTTCGACATGGGGGTCGGCATCCTCCACCTGCCGCTCGCCCGGAACGACGCCGAGCGCCGCACCTTCCTCGCCAGCATCGGGCCGGTCTGGGATGGCAACGAGGTCTGGCTCGTCCTCGGCGGGGGCGTCCTGTTCGCCGTCTTCCCGCTCGCCTACGCCTCGCTGTTCTCCGGCTTCTACGTCGCGTTCATGCTGTTCCTGCTCGTCCTCATCTTCCGGACCGTCGCGATCGAGTTCCGGAGCCAGAAGCCCGACGCGCGCTGGCGGTCCGCCTGGGACGCCGCGTTCGCGCTCGGCTCGTTGGGCATCGCGCTCCTGCTCGGGGTCGCCTTCGGCAACCTCCTCCAGGGCGTCCCGCTCGACGCCGACGGCGACATCACGGTGAGCATCATCGATCTCCTCACCCCGTTCGCCCTGCTCGTCGGCCTGACGACCGTCGTGATGGTCGCCGCCCATGGCTCGATCTACCTGGCGATGAAGACCGAGGGCGAGCTCGAGCAGCGAGTGGTCCGGGTCACGCCGGCCCTGCAGATCACCTTCATCGTGCTGGTGACGCTCATCTGCATCGCCCTGGTCATGACCGACAGCCCGATCACGACGCGGTACCGCCAAGACATCTGGCCGGTCGTCGTGCCCGCGGCGGCGCTGCTCGTCTACCTCAGCGTCGTTTGGCTGCATCGCCAGGGCCGGATGTTCGCGGCCTTCGTCGCATCATCGGCGACGATCCTGCTGCTGCTCGTCTCGGCCGGCATCGGGCTCTACCCGAACCTCATCATCTCGAGCACCGACCCGGCCTTCAACCTGACGGTCTCGAACGCAGCCGCAGCCGACAACACGCTCCAGGTCTGCCTCATCGTCGCGCTCATCGGGATGCCGTTCGTCCTCCTGTACACCGCCGGGGTCTACTACATCTTCCGCGGCAAGGTCGAGCTGGAGCCCGAGGGCTACTGAGGCCCGACGTCACCCGGACCGGATGATGTGGTCCGATGTGGTCGTGTGCGTTCATGCGCGGTGGGAGCATCCGCGTCGTCGCGCCAGCGCGTCGTCGACGCCGACCCTGCACCCGGCCGCGACCGACGGGTGACCGGCGCCCGGGACCGTCCACCGAGTGGCATCGAGGAGGAGAGATGACGACGGCGACCAAGAACGAGGGTGAGCCGCTCATCGCCTGGCTGACCCGCCGATCCGAGCCGGCGCGCAAGGCCGAGGCTGAGTTCGACGACAGCAGCCTCGAGTTCCGTCGCCTGTTCAGCGAGACGTGGGGCACGTTCCTGTTGGTGCTCGTGGCGGCCGGCGGCGGCGTCATCGGGGCCCTGCCCATCGGCGGCGACCTGACCCTGGCGATGAAGGCCCTGGCGCCGGGCATGATGGTGATGGGGATCATCTTCTTCATGGGCACGATCTCGGGGGCGCACCTCAACCCGGCGGTCACGCTCGCCTTCGCGGTCCGTGGCAACTTCCCCTGGATCAGGGTCCCCGGCTATATCGTCGCCCAGATCGTCGGGGGCATCCTGGCCGCCCTGTTCCTGAACGTCGTCTACGGCGGGATCCTCAATGGCGCCACCGAACCGGGCCAGGGGATCTCGGACGGCACCGCAGCCCTGACGGAGGCGATCCTCACCCTCGGCCTCGTGAGCGTGATCCTCGGCACCGCCGCGGGGGCCCGGAACGTCGGCTTCAACGGGGCCCTCGCCGTCGGTGCGTACATCGGCCTCGTGTCGGTCTGGGGAGCACCGGTGTCTGGGGCCTCGATGAACCCGGGCCGTTCCCTCGCCCCGATGCTCGTGGGCGGGAACCTCGATCACTACTGGGTGTATCTCGTCGGCCCGATCGTCGGCGCGATGGTCGCGGTGGTGTTCGAGTTCATCTTGCGCGGCCGGCCGACGAAGGGCGGGGCGGAGGCCGCCCAGGGCATCCTGGACGAGGATCCGACGGGCCTATGACAGCCACACCGCCGACCGCTCCGCCGATCCGCGGACGGGTGACCCGCGACACCGGCCTCGCGGCCGGCGTCGCAGCCCGGCAGCGGGTGCCCCTGGCTGCGCACGGGGACTGGGCGCCGGCACCCGATCGGCCCGACCCGGTCGCGCTCCTCCAGGAGCAGGCTGTGACCCGGTTCGCGTCGCTCGTGCCGGTCCGCCACGCCCGGATGGCGGTCTCGCCGTTCACGTACTTCCGGGGCGCGGCCGCGGCGATGGCCGCCGACCTGGCGCCGACGCCGCGGCCCGGCATCGTGACCCAGCTGTGCGGCGATGCCCATCTCTCGAACTTCGGGACGTTCGCGTCGCCGGAGCGGACGATCGTCTTCGACATCAACGACTTCGACGAGGCCCTCCACGGCCCGTTCGAGTGGGACGTCAAGCGGCTCGCCGCAAGCATCACGATCGCCGCCCGGTCGCGCGGCTTCACCGCGCACGACGCCCACCACGCCGTCCATCGGACGGTCCGCTCATACCGGACGCGGATGGCCCAGTACGCGGCGATGCGGGCGATCGACGTCTACTACGCCCAGGTCGACGTCGCGGAGGATCCTGGCGTACGTCGACAAGCGGGCCCGGCCGTTCCTCGCCGGGACGGTGAAGTCCGGCGCAAGTCGCGACGCCCTCCACGAGCTGCCGAAGCTCACCGAGATCGACGCCGACGGGCGGCGCCGGATCGCCGACCGACCGCCGACGATCGTCCACTGGCCGGAGATCACGACCGCCCTGGTCGACGCCGCCCTGGTCGGCTATCGCGACTCGCTCCAGGAGGACCGCCGGGTCCTGCTGGACCGCTACACGATCCTCGATGTCGCCCTGAAGGTCGTCGGGGTCGGGAGCGTCGGACTGGGGGCCCTGGCGGTCCTGCTCGAGGGCGCGGTCGACGACGATCCCCTGTTCCTGCAGGTCAAGCAGGCCGAGGCGTCGGTCCTGGAGCGGTATCTCCCGCCGAGCGTTCAGCCGAGCCATGGTGCCCGAGTGGTCGCCGGTCAGCGACGCCTCCAGGCGGCCAGCGACATCCTGCTGGGCTTCACGGTCGGGGACATGGGGCGCCACTGGTACGTCCGCCAGCTCCAGGACCAGAAGGGCAGCGCGATCATCGAAGCGATGACGGTCGACGACCTGGCCGCGTGGGGCGAGATCTGCGGCTGGGCTCTGGCGCGCGGCCACGCCCGTTCGGGCGAGCCCGCGGTCATCGCCGGCTACCTGGGCGACGACGACACCTTCGACCGGGCGCTCGCCAGGTTCGCCGACTCCTACGCCGACCAGACAGAGCGCGACCACGCCGCGATGCTCGCGGCGATCGCGGACGGCCGCATCGCGGCCGCGCCGAGCGCCTGATCCGGCCGGCCCGGGTCGGGCCGGCCGGGTGTGCGGGACGTCAGCTCGCGGACGACGCTCCGGACGAGGCCGCGGCCGGCTCGACGGTGGCCGCCGCCTTCTCGATCGCTTCGGCGGTGTCGTGGTCGACAGGGACCGTCGCGACCGCCTCGGCCTGGGGCATCTCGGCCTTGACGGCCTCGACCGCGGTCAGCTCGACGAGGGCCACGATGCCCGAGCTGTTCGGGATGAGGACCGCCTCAAGCTGCTCGGACAGCTGGCTCTTCTTCAGGATGTTGCCGACCTTGCCAAGGGCCGCGCCGGCGATGCCGACGCCGACCGCGCTGGCCAGGATGCTCGGCGGGAAGATCACCCCGAGGACGACGCCCGCGACCGCGCCCCAGGCGGCACCGTTGCGGGTCGTATGGTCGGTCATCTTGCGGATGTGAACCTTGCCCGCCGCGTCCTCGTCGACGACGAGGACCCCGAGGATCCCGATCTCCCGGTCGCGCTCGGCGGCCCGGAGGTCGTCATACACGATCGCCGCCGCGGACGGGTCGGCGAAGCGGGCGACGATGATCGCGGCGTCGCCCTGGATCGCGACCGCACCCTCGGCGATCGTGCCGTATTCGTCCCCGACCGCCGCGGCGGCGACGAGGACAGGTTCCTCCTTGGCGGTGCCGGTCGCGGGCGTGGTCGTCGTTTCGTCGGTCATTGGGAGCCTCCGGGATCCGGGTTTCGGTGCTCCCGATCGATCGGCCCGCCGGCCGACCGCCGGCATCATCCGATGTGGACGAACTCCTCCGCCGCCGGGTGGGAGGCTCGTCCTGCTGGCGGTCCGTACCATCGGCAGCGATGACCGTCTCCGTGCGCCGCCCACCGACCGACGACGGCCGGCTGCTCGCCCGCGTCCCCGCGGCGCGGCGCGGGCTGTGGCTGGCGGTCGGGGCGGGGATGCTCGCCGCCATCGCGGTCGTCGTCGGCGCCTTTGCCATGAGCATCGTCGTCGCCGATGTCGTCCAGGCGGGCGGATCGCTCGGCTCTTCGGCAGGACTGCTCGCGGTCGTGGCCGCGGCCGTCGTCGTCCGGGCATGCCTCGGGGCGACCCAGGAGGTCGCCGCTGCCCGAGCGTCGACGGCCCTGAAGGGCGAGCTCCGGGACGAGCTGATCCGGCGGATCATCGCCCTCGGGCCGACCGCGCTCGGGCGCGCGCGTCGGGGTGAGCTCGCCAGCGTCCTGGGAGACGGGCTCGACGACCTCGATGTCTGGATGACGTCGTTCCTGCCGGCCCGGTCGCTCGCGGTCGCAGTCCCGGCGATCGTCCTGCTCGTCATCCTGGTCCTCGATCCACCGACCGCGGTCGTCCTCCTGCTGACCGGCCCCGTCCTCGTCCTGCTGCTGGCCGTGATCGGGGGTCGGGCCCGGGCGGTCTCGGATCGCCGGGCCCGCGAGCTTCGCTGGCTCAGCGGCTTCTTCCTCGACATGCTCCGCGGGATCGCGACCCTCAAGGCGTTCGGTCGGAGCTCCGAGCAGGTCGAGACGATGCGCGACATCAGCCGCCGCTACGGCGAGACGACGATGGAGGTCCTCCGGACCGCGTTCCAGACGAGCCTCGTGCTCGAGTGGGGCGCCGCGATCGCGATGGCGATCGTCGCTGTCGAGGTGAGCCTCCGGCTGCTCGACGGGGCGATCACGTTCGAGCGCGCCCTGGCGGTCCTGATCATCACCCCTGAGTCGTTCCTGCCGCTCAGACAGCTCGCGACGAGGTATCACGCCGGCGCTGCAGGGCGGACCGCCGCCGAGGCGATCTGGGGGATCCTCGACACGCCGCTCCCGAAGGCGACCGAGACGCCTGGGTCCGCCGACCCTGGGTCCCCGGCCCCAGGGTCGGCGCCTGTTCCACGCCCGGATCGTGCCGACATCCGGCTGGTCGGCGTGACGGTCCGCTATCCCGACCGCTCGCGGCCGGCCCTCGACGGGCTGGACCTGACGATCCGCGCGGGTCGCCGCACAGCGATCGTCGGGCCGACCGGCGCCGGCAAGTCGACCCTCGTCGGCGTCCTGTTGGGGATCGTCCCCCTGGACGCCGGCCGCATCCTCGTCGGAGGCGTCCCGCTCGAGACGGTCGACCCGGCCGACTGGCGCCGATCCGTCGCCTGGGTCCCGCAGTCGCCGTACCTGTTCCACGGGACGATGGCCGACGATCTCCGGCTCGGCCGGCCTGACGCGACGGACACGGAGCTGCACGCCGCGCTCCACGCGGCCGGCGCGGACGACATCGTCACGCGCCTGCCGGGTGGGCTCGATGCGTCGGTCGGGGAAGGTGGCAGCCGGGTCAGCGGCGGCGAGCGTCAGCGGCTCGGGATCGCCCGGGCGTTCGTCCGCGACGCGCCGTTCGTCATCCTCGACGAACCGACGGCCCATCTCGACCGGACCGACGAGGCGGCGATCGACTCGGCGCTCGGACGGCTCGCGGGGGGCCGGACCGTCCTGATCGTGTCGCATCGGCTGCGTCTGGCTCGCTCGTCGGACGAGGTCGTCGTCCTCGACGCCGGGAGGATCGTCGAGCAGGGACCACCGGACGCGCTGCTTCGGGCCGGTGGCGCCTTCGCCCGCCTTGTCTCGGCCGAGGAGATGGAGCGGCCGTGGGGCGTGCCCGGCATCGACACCGACGACGCCGACGCCGACGACGCCGACGACGCCGCCCCGATGGCCGTCGAGGATGTCGCGTGATCGTCCGTCGGATGCTCGGCCTGCTCGCATCGGAATGGACGATGCTCGGGCTGGGGGTCGTCTTCGGCGCCATCGCGATCGGTGCGAACGTCGCCCTCATGGGCCTGTCCGCGTTCCTGATCAGCAAGGCGGCGGTCGCGACGAACGTCGCGGACCTCGCGCTGGCGATCACCTCGGTCCGCGTGCTCGCCATCGCCCGGGCCGCGTTCCGCTACCTCGAGCGATACACGAGCCACGCGGCGACGCTCCGTCTCGTCGCAGACCTGCGGGTGTGGGCGTACGCGGCGCTCGAGCCGCTCGCGCCCGCCGGGCTGGTCGACCGCCGCGGCGGCGACCTCCTCACCCGGATCGTCACCGACGTCGATGCCCTCGAGGACCTCTCGATCCGGGTCGTCGCGCCGCCGCTCATCGCGGCCCTCGTCACCGCCGGGACCTGTCTGGCGCTCGGCGTCCTCGATCCCGCGCTGGGCGTCGTCGTGCTCGCTTTCCTGGTCCTGACCGGGGTCGCCCTGCCACTCCTGAACCGGCGGCTGTCGCGGGCCGCGGCGAGCGACGTCGTCCGGCGGCGGGGCGAGCTCCGGGCCACAGTCGTCGACACGCTGTCGGGGATCGCGGAGCTCGCGGCCCTTGACCAGGCGGACCGCCAGCGGACCCGCCTCCTCGCCCTCGGCGACGCGGCCGATCTCGCGGCGGAGCGACTCGCATTCGCCCGCGCTGCAACGGTCGGTCTCGGCACGCTCCTGGCCGGACTGTGCGGCGTGGCCGTCCTTGGAATCGCGATCGGGCTCGTCGATGCCGGCCGGCTCGATCCCCTCCTCCTCGCGGCCGTGCCGCTCGCCGCGGTCGCGGCGTTCGAGGCGGTCCAGCCGTTGGGCCTGTCGGTCCAGCTGCTGGACACGAGCCGCGCCTCGGCGGCTCGGCTGTTCGAGCTGACCGACGCCGCACCCGCGGTCGTCGATCCGCCCGAGCCGATCTCGCTGCCCGTCGCGGGTGACCTCGCCGTCCACGACCTCCGGTTCGGCTACGACGCCGCGCGTAAGCCGATCGTCGACGGCCTCGACCTCGCCATCCCGGAGGGCGGGAGCCTCGCCGTCGTCGGCCCGAGTGGCGCTGGAAAGACGACCCTCGTCAACCTGATCCTGCGGTTCTGGGAGCCCGACGCCGGGACGATCCGGATCGGTGGCGGGGATGTCCGGACATCACGCGCGGCCGACGTCCGGGCCCGGATCGCGCTGGTCAGCCAGCGCGTGGACCTGTTCGACGCGACGATCCGCGACAACTGCTCGCTCGCCGACCCGGAGGCGACCGACCCGGCGATCCTCGCGGCCTGCCGGGTCGCCCAGCTCGACGACCTCCTCGAGCGCTGCCCGGCCGGTCTCGACACCCGGATCGGCGAGGATGGCGTCCGGCTCAGCGGCGGCGAACGCCGCCGACTGGCGATCGCCCGGGCGCTCCTCCGCGATGCCCCGATCCTCATCCTCGACGAGCCGACCGCGGATCTCGACCCCGCCACCGAAGGCCGGCTCATCGAGGCCCTCCGGCCGGTCGTCGCCACGCGGACCACCCTCCTCATCACCCACAGCCCGCGGCTCGCCGCGATGGCCGACCGGACCATCGTCCTCGATGGTGGCCGGATCGTCGGCTGAGCGGTCGGGCGACTGGCAGGGCGGCGGCCTGAGCCGTCAGCCTCCCGCGTGGACCGCCGCGCCGACCGCACCGCCGAGGTCACCGAGGTGGGTCGGCAGCACCTTCGGAGGAAGGTCGGGCGCGAATAGATGCGGCTGCATCTCCACGACGACCCGCTCGACGAACGACGGGCCGAACCGGTCGCCGAGCCCACCGCCGACGATGACCGCCTCGAAGTCCATGAGGTTCTGGGCCGAGGCGATGGCGATGCCCAGCGCCCACGCGGCGTCGGCGATGAGCTTGCGGGTCATGGCGTCGCCCTGCTCGAGGGCGCTGGCGTAGACGCCGGAGCTGAGGTGATCCCGACCGCGCTCCTTCATGATCCGGAAGAGCGTCGTCTTCCCGCCGTTCGCGACGAGGGCCCGAGCGCGAGCCTCCATCCGGGCCCGGCCTGCGTACGCCTCGAGACAGCCTCGTCGGCCGCACGAGCAGAGGCGCCCATCGGGCTTCACGACGAGATGCCCGATCTCGCCGGCGGTCCCGCGGCCATCGTGGAGCCTCCCATCGATCACGACACCGCCGCCGACTCCCGTCCCGACCCAGACCCCCAGGAGGTTCTTGAACGATCGTCCGGCGCCGCGGGTGTACTCGCCCAGGACGCCGACGCGGACGTCGTTGTCGACGTGGACCGGGGCGCCGCCCAGGGCCCTGGAAAGGAGCGGGCCGAGCTCGACGGGTCGGGAGAAGCCGGGGACGTTCGCCGCGAGCTCGACGATGCCCGAAGACTCGTCGATCTCGCCCGGGGTCCCGATCCCGATCGCGGCGAGCTGCGCCTGCTCGGCCCCAGCCTCCTCGAGGGAGGCCCGCACCGTGCCGGTGATCGCGTCGATGACGTCCGTCGCCTGACCGGTCTGCGGCGTCAGGACCCGCCGACTCCCGACGACCTTGCCGCTCCGGACCACCACGGTCTGGATCTTCGTGCCGCCCAGGTCGACGCCGGCGATCAAGCGCCTGGTGGCCATGCCGGTGACCTCCGTGCAGCGAGCCGCCGATGCCGTGGCCCGGCCGGCGCGTGTCGAGGCATCGTACCGGCGTGCGCACGGCGCTCGTTTCCTCCGAACCGGGTGATTGCGACGGGCCGACGAGCCTGCCTGACTGGACCTCGAGACAGCGCGGTCCAGGCACGACGTGAGGGATGACCGTGAAGGCGACCCAGCAGCTCCACGAGCTCGGCCAGAGCCTCTGGCTCGACAACATCACCCGCCAGATGCTCGACTCCGGCCAGCTCCAGACCTACATCGACGAGTACTCGGTCACCGGGCTGACCTCGAACCCGGCGATCTTCGACAAGGCGATCGCCTCGGGCGGCTACGACGGCGCGATCGCCGAGAAGGGCGGAGCCGGCGCAGACCTCGAGACGATCTTCTTCGACCTCGCGATCGAAGATCTCCGACGGGCCGCCGACCTGTTCGGCGATGTGCACCGCCGGACCGACCGGGTGGACGGCTGGGTCTCGCTCGAGGTCTCGCCGCTCCTCGCCTACGACACCGCCAGCACCGTGGCGGCCGCGAAGGCGCTCCATGAGCAAGCCGGCCGCGACAACCTGTTCATCAAGATCCCTGGCACGCCCGAGGGTCTGCCGGCGATCGAAGAGGCGATCTTCGCCGGCGTGCCGATCAACGTGACCCTGCTCTTCTCGCCGGAGCACTACCGCGCCGCCGCGGACGCCTATCTGACCGGCATCGAGCGGCGGATCGCCGCGGGGCTCGACCCGGTCGTCGGGTCGGTCGCGTCTGTGTTCATGTCCCGCTGGGACACGGCAGTCCTCGAGCACGTCCCGGATGCCCTGCGCGACCAGCTCGCGCTCGCGATCGGGCTAAAGACGTACCAGGCGTACCGCGAGGTCCTCGACTCCGACCGGTTCGGGCGGATCGAGAACGCCGGCGGCCGGATCCAGCGGCTCCTGTGGGCGAGCACGAGCACCAAGGACCCCAAGGCGCCGGACACGCTCTACGTCGAGTCACTCGGGGCGCCGTACACGGTGAACACGATCCCCGAGGCGACCCTCCGGGCGTTCTACGACCACGGCCACGTCGGTGAGCCGATGCCGACCGACGGTGGCGATGCGGACAAGATCTTCGCGGCCCACGAGGCGGCCGGCGTCGACGTGGCTGCGCTCGGCGCGAAGCTCCAGACCGACGGGGCGGCCTCGTTCGTCTCGGCCTGGAACGACCTGATGGCCCACATCGACGCCCAGCGCGTCGCGCTCCACGCCTGAGGTCGGACCGATGACCGTCGAGACCGCGATCACCCCGCTTCGGGCACGCCCGTCGTGGGCCGCCCTCGAGACCCACTTCGCGGCGATCGCCCCTCGCCACCTCCGGGACCTGTTCGCCGAGGATCCCGGCCGCGGCGAGCGCCTCGTCGCTGACGGTGCCGGGATCCATCTCGACTACTCGAAGAACCGGGTCACCGACGAGACCCTCCGGCTGCTCGTCGCGCTGGCCCGGGAGTCGGGCCTCGAGGAGCGCCGCGACGCGATGTTCCGAGGCGACCGGATCAACGTCTCGGAGCACCGGTCCGTCCTCCACGTCGCCCTTCGGATGCCGAAGGGGGCATCGCTCGTCGTCGACGGGGTCGATGTCGTCGCGGAGGTCCACGCCGTCCTCGACCGGATGGCCGCCTTCGCCGACCAGGTCCGCTCGGGGACGTGGAAGGGCCAGACGGGCAAGCCGATCCGGAACGTCATCAACATCGGCATCGGCGGATCGGATCTCGGGCCGGTCATGGCCTCCGAGGCGCTCCGCCACTTCACCCGGCCGCGACCTGACGTTCCGGTACGTCTCGAACGTCGACCCGACCGACCTGGCCGAGGCGACCCGCGACCTCGCCGCGGACGAGACCCTGTTCATCATCTCGTCGAAGACCTTCACGACCCTCGAGACGATGACGAACGCCCATGCCGCGCGGGCCTGGGCGGTCGCAGGTCTGGGCGGCGAGGAAGGCATCGCCCGGCACTTCGTCGCCGTCTCGACCAATGCCGCCGAGGTCGCGAAGTTCGGCATCGATACGGCGAACATGTTCGGCTTCTGGGACTGGGTCGGCGGGCGCTACTCGATGGACTCGGCCATCGGTCTCTCCACGATGCTCGCGATCGGGCCGGACGGCTTCCGAGACCTCCTCGCCGGCTTCCATGCCATGGACGAGCACTTCCGGACGACCCCGCTCGAGTCGAACCTGCCGGTCATCCACGGCCTGTTGGCCGTCTGGTACGGCGACTTCTTCGGCGCCGCGACCGTCGGCGTCATGCCCTACAGCGAGTACCTCAAGCGGTTCCCGGCCTATCTCCAGCAGCTGACGATGGAGTCGAACGGCAAGCACGTGACCCTCGACGGGCAGCACGTCGACTACCAGACCGGGGCGGTCTACTGGGGCGAGCCGGGCACGAACGGCCAGCATTCGTTCTACCAGCTCATCCACCAGGGCACCAAGCTCATCCCGGTCGACCTGATCGGCTTCGCCCGGAACCTCAACCCGATCGGCGACCAGCACGACATCCTGATGTCGAATGTCTTCGCCCAGGCCGAGGCACTGGCGTTCGGCAAGACCGAGGACCAGGTGAGGGCCGAGGGCACGGCCGAGGCGATCGTCCCCCACCGGATCTTCGAGGGCAACCGGCCGACGAACACGCTCCTGCTCGAGTCGCTCACGCCATTCGCCCTGGGCTCCCTTGTGGCGTTCTACGAGCACAGCGTCTTCACCCAGGGCACGATCTGGTCGATCGACTCGTTCGACCAATGGGGCGTCGAGCTCGGCAAGGTCCTGGCGGTCCGGATCATCCCCGAGCTGACCGCAGACGCGGAGCCGGACCTCCAGCACGACTCGTCGACGAACGCCCTGATCCGCCGCTACCGCTCGATGCGGGCGCCCTAGAAGCTCGCCGCCCCACCCGTCCTGACGTCGCTCGCCCGGCGGGTCAACCGACCGCCGAGCGACCACATGCTCGACCGGAGGCACGGTCCCTCCGATGGATCCACTCGCGGGGCGGCCGATCCGTCGTCGGTAAACCGACGCCAACAGCGACAGCGGATGCTCGGTCGCTGGTTCAGTCGCCGGGCGAGTGGGCCAGACCCGCGAGGCTTGGACCACGCGGGCCTCGGGCCCGCGGATCTGGTTGCACCGGCATGACAGACTCGCCGGTGCGGCCGCGTGACCTCGGCATCGGTTTCATCGTCGGGGCGCTGATCGGCATCCTGCTCCTGCTCTCCTCGGGCACGATCAACGTCGGGATGCCGCTCGGGGAGCTGCTCTTGCGGAATGCCTTCATGGCGCTCGGGCTCCTCGCTGGCGCCGCCATCCTCGGCGGTCTCGGCAGGGCCCGGACGGGGGCTCGAGTGCTGACCGTGGTCGGAGCGGCGTGGATCGGCTACATCGTCGGTGCACTCGGCACTGTCGTGATGTACCTGTTCGCCGGCGGGCCGATCGGTCCGTGAGGCAGCCAGCTCGTTGCGGCCGGGTCGCCGGTCCACTTGCCCGGTCCCGCTTGCTCGCCACCGGTCGCCCGCGGCCGATCAGTCGCCAGGCGACTCAACGGACGGCGGAGCGATCGGTTCGCTCACTTGGCTACGGTGCCGCCGCCGATCCAGTCGACGGGCGGCTGATCCGTCGGCGGGAGGTGCGCGTCGGCGCCGTCGCGTGATCGTCCGTCGCCCGTTCACTCGCCGGGCGACTCGCGTCGGCTCGTGTCAGCGCCGCGAGCGGGCCGTGCGGCACCTCAGCCGGCGAGCCAGTCGATGGCGAAGGCGAAGCTGAAGCCCAGGACCGTGATGAAGCCGACCGCTCGGCCGGCCAGGCGATACGCCTGGGGCATGAGGGTCGTGGCGATCACCCGACGATGGTGCCCGCAGGAGCGATCCGGAACGGCAGGGTCATAGCCCCGGGAACGGCGCTGCCAGCGAGGGCAGGACGTGGTCGGCGCCGGCAGCCGTCAGCTGCTCGACCGTGTAGTTCCCGGTCGCCACCGTCACCGAGACGGCTCCGATGGCCTTGGCCGCGGCGACATCGTTCGGTGTATCGCCGATCACGAACACCTCCGATGGGACGATGACGTCGGCGTGGAGACGGGCGGCCTTCTCCATCGTCAGCTGGGTCAGCGTCGCCCGGTTCGCCGTGTCCGAGCCGTAGCCACCGAACACGAAGTAGCGGTTGAGGTCGCCGCGTGCGAGCTTGATCCGGGCCGCGCCCTCGAGCGCCCCGGACACGATCCCGAGGGTCACGCCGGCGTCGATGAGCTGGTGGAGGGTGGCGTGAACGCCATCGAGGACGCGGTATCCCGAGGACGACGACACCTCGTCCTGGAGGAACAGCAGGTACGTCGCGAAGAGCCGGCCGAGCTCCTCGCGCGCCGGCTCCCGGCCGATGACCGCCTGGAACGTCTTGATGGCGATGTACATGTCGGTCTCACCGGCTTCGGTGAACTGACCGATGTCAGCGCCGACGCCGTGGAGTTCCCGGAACGCGTCCCGCCAGGCCTTGCCACCGGCGCCGCCCGTGTCGATCAGGGTCCCGTCGACGTCGAACAGCGCCACGTGCGGTCGCGCGACCACGGGTCCCGCCGCGCCCTCAGCCGCGGCGTCCCCGCCGGACATCAGTCGGGCATCCAGGGCTCCCGCCAGCCGCCGTGGCTGGCGGTCAGCCGATCCGCGCTCGGCGGCCCCCAGCTGCCCGGGGCGTAGACCTCCACCGGCGGCGGGCTATCGAGGGCCGGCTGGAGGACCCGCCAGGTCTCCTCGACGGCGTCCTGGCGCGCGAAGTGGCTGTGGTCGCCCCTCAGGGCCGCCGAGAGAAGCTCCTCATAGGCGGTGTGGCCCTCGCCGCCCATCGTCGCGAACGTCATGTCGAGGGCGATGTCGCGGATGCCCGGTCCCTCGGCGGAACGAGCATGGAGCTGGATCCGGGCGCCTGGGTGCGGCTCGATCCGGAGGACGAACTCGTTCGCGTCGGGCCGGTGGGCGTACTTCGAGAGGAAGCCGAGTCGCGGCGGCTTCTTCAGGACGATCCGGACCTCCGTCACGGTCTCCGGCAGGGCCTTGCCGGCCCGGATGTAGAACGGCACGTCGGACCAGCGCCAGTTGTCGATCCACAGCTCCATCGCGGCGTACGTCTCGGTCTGGGAGTCTGGAGCGACGCCCGGGACCTGGAGGTAACCGTCGTACTGGCCGCGGACGTAGTGCTGGGTGTCGAGCTCGGGCATCGCCATGAAGACGTCCCGCTTGCGGTCGCCGATGACGCCGGCCGCGTGCCCCGACGGCGCCTCCATCGCGATATAGCTGAGGATCTGCATCAGGTGGTTCTGGATGACGTCGCGCATCGCCCCGACCGGATCGTAGAAGTGGCCCCGGTCGGCGACGTCGAAGTCCTCGGCCATCGTGATCCGGACCGAATCGACGAACTGACGGTTCCAGATCGGCTCCAGGAACGCGTTGGCGAACCGCAGGTAGCCGAGGTCGTCGACCGACATCTTGCCGAGGAAGTGGTCGATCCGGTACAGCTGGGACTCGTCGATGAACGCATGGAGCGTCCGGTTCAGCTCCTGGGCCGATGCCAGGTCGTGCCCGAACGGCTTCTCGACCACCACGCGAGCACCGTCGGTGAGACCGGCCTTCGAGAGCTGCTCCACGACCATCGCGAACAGCGACGGCGGGATCTCGAGATAGAAGATCGGCAGGCGTGCGTCGGGGACCGCGGTCCGGATCGCCGCATAGGTCGCCGGGTCGTCGTAGTCGCCCTCCACGGCCATAAGCCGGCCGGTGAATCGGTCCATGACCGCGCGGTCGATGGGGACGCCCGCGGCTTCGACGGCCGCACGGGCATGCTCGTGCAGGTCCTCGCTCGACCAGCCGCGGGTCACCCCCACCACGGGACAATGGAGGAGGCCCCGACTCTCCAGCAAGTACAGGGACTTGAGCGTCATCTTGCGGGCCAGGTCGCCGCTGATCCCGAAGATGACCAGGGCGTCGCCCTGGGCGGTGTCATCCGTCTCGCTGGCCACGATGACTCCCCGATCTCTGGTCCGGTGTGCGTCGTCCGACCATCGCCGAGCGACCCCGCGCCGTGCATCACCCGGACCGGATGAAGCGACCGCAGAGGGAGATGGACTAGGGTCGGGCTGCTCAGCACGCGCGCCACGAAGGGACGATGAGAATGGCGACCGGGACCGCGGCGATGACGAGTTCGACAGGCACCACACGGCCGATGCAGATGGGGATGGTCGGCCTCGGTCGGATGGGCGGCAACATCGTCAGGCGCCTGATGCGTGACGGTCACCACCCGGTCGGCTTCAATCGGACGGCCGCCGTCACCGAGGCCTTCGAGAAGGAGGGCATGATCGGCGCGACGAGCTACGCCGACATGGCCGCCAAGCTCGATGCGCCGCGGGCCGTCTGGATCATGGTCCCGGCGGGCGCGATCACCGACCAGACGATCGCTGCCGTCGCCGAGGCTCTCGAGCCCGGCGACACGATCATCGATGGCGGCAACACCCACTACGTCGACGACATCCGCCATGCCAAGGAGCTCGCGGCGAAGGGCATCCACCACCTTGATGTCGGGACGAGCGGCGGGATCTGGGGCCTCGAGCGTGGCTACTGCCTGATGATCGGCGGCGAGACCGAGGTGTACGAGCGGTACTCCCCGCTGTTCGCATCGATCGCGCCGGGGATGGGCCACGCGCCGCGGACACCGGGCCGGAGCGGCGACCCGAGCGCGTCCGAGGAGGGCTACCTCCACTGCGGCCCGAACGGCGCGGGGCACTTCGTGAAGATGGTCCACAACGGCATCGAGTACGGGATCATGGCCTCGTACGCCGAGGGCCTGAACATCCTCCGCAACGCCGACGCGGGGATGCGCGAGCGGACGGCCGACGCCGAGACCACCCCGCTGGAGCACCCCGAGCTGTACCAGTACAAGATCGACGTGTCCGAGGTGTCCGAGGTCTGGCGGCGCGGCAGCGTCGTCGGCTCGTGGCTCCTCGACCTGACGGCGGCGGCGCTTTATGCCTCGCCCGACCTGGCCGACTTCGCCGGTCGCGTCTCGGACTCCGGCGAGGGCCGCTGGACCGCGAACGCGGCGATCGACGAGGGCGTGCCGGCGCCCGTCCTCACCGCGGCGTTGTACTCGCGGTTCAGCTCCCGCGATCTCGACGACTTCGCCTTCCGGGCCCTCTCGGCGATGCGCAAGGAGTTCGGCGGGCACGACGAGAAGAAGGCCTGATCGTCTGATGGCCGAGCCGCGGATCGAGGTCCTGCCGGACCCGGCCGCCGTCGCGGAACGTGCCGCGGCCCTCGTCGCCCGGGCCGCCTCCGAAGCGGTCGCGGATCACGGCCGGTTCACGTTCGCGGTGAGCGGAGGGCGGACCCCCTGGGCGATGTTCGCGGCACTTGCGACGGAGCCGGTGCCCTGGGACCGGGTCGCGATCTTCCAGGTCGATGAGCGGGTCGCGCCGGCCGGCGACCCGGACCGGAACCTCGCTCACCTCCTCGCCAGCCTGCCGTCCGACGCCGGCACGGATGTGCACCCGATGCCGGTCGAGGACGACGACCTCGAGGGGGCCGCCGCGCGCTACGCCGCCGAGCTGCCCGCCAGCTTCGACCTGATCCACCTCGGGCTCGGGCCCGATGGCCACACCGCTTCGCTGATCCCCGGCGATCCGGTCCTCGACGTCCGCGACCGCGACGTCGCCCTCACCGGGGTCTACCAGGCGCGGCGCCGCATGACGCTGACGTATCCGGTGCTCGACCGCGCCGCGTCGATCCTGTGGCTCGTCACCGGCGCGGACAAGGTCGACGCTCTGGCGCGGCTCCGGCGGCGCGACCCGACGATCCCGGCCGGGCGCGTCCAGCCCGTCGCCGACCTCGTCATCGCCGACACCGCCGCCACCGGCGGCTGACCTGTTTTTCGACTCGGTCAGGAGGATCGGACACTCCAGACCCATCCGATGCCCGCCAGAGCGACACCGCAGATGATCTCGATCGCCGGCGGGAGCACGCCGGGTACGGCCGCTCCGAGCGCGAGCCCGATGCCCGTGATCGCGCAGATGAGGAACCAGATCGCGAAGCGATCAATGTCTGCGGGAAGCGTGTCGACCCGGGTCCGGATCGGTTCCCGCGATCGATCGATGGGCCGAAGCCACCGGCGGGTCCGTGGCAGAGACAGCTGGACGACGGCGAACCATCCGAACAGGCCGGTACAGGCGAGCAGGAAGCCGAGGACGCTGGCTGCATCGGCCAGACCGAGATCACGAGCCGCGTGCCCGACGCCATGGGCGATCAGCACGATGGCTAACCCGATGACCCAGTGGCGTTCGACGCTACCCGCACTCGGGATCCTGATCACCGCTCCACCCTCGATGACCGCTTGATGCAGAGAGCGTATCCGACGCAGGTGCCTCGGGACGTGATGGTTCAACGTGCCCGGTCGCGATCGAGGCCGGCGCATCGTGCCGGGGCTGCCCATGACCGACGGACCTGTCCGAGATACCGGTGGGGGCGGTAGCTCGGACAGACCCAGTGCCAGCCTGGGCGTGCCTCGGGCCGAACGGCCGGGCGAATCATCCCGCCCCGAGCGTGCCGCGGGACATTCGCCGGATCCGAGCGCCTGGGAAGGGGCGTCGTTCGTCCGAACCACCGAGGCCGGTATCTCGGACAGACGTCGCGCTCCGACCCGCGCACGACGAAGGCCGCCCGCCGAAGCGAGCGGCCCTCAGGGCTTGGATCCGGGCGCGAGTGCCGGTCAGCCGACCGGGACGATCGCCCGCTCGGAATCCGCGACCAGCTCGGACGGTGGTCCGGGCGGCAGGGCGGTCATGTCGAAGCCGTGGACTTCGGTTGCGTGGGCGATGAACCAGCGGCTGAACTCGTCGGTCCGCTGGAGCAGCTGGCCGAACGAGGCGGCCGGGTCGTTGCCCTCGAAGGTCGCGATCACCAGATCGCCCATCGGGGTCGACTGGAGGAACGTCCGCTCGTGGATGCCCGCGCTGCGACGAGACTGGGCGAACTCCTCGAACCGCGGGCCGTTCAGCTCCGCGATCCAGGCGCGCCAATCGTCGGTCTTGCCGGGGGCGATGGGGAAGACGGCTGCCAGCAACGGCATTCGGGACCTCCTGGGCATGTCCATGCCCGGCGACTGAGAAACGGTCTCGCCATCTGGGCCCTGCGCGACGGTCGTGGCGACCGGATGTGGAGTCGCGCCGGCGGGAGCGGATCTGGCTCCCACGCCTCTCTCTGATGTCCGGAGTATGTGCTTCCTGAAGACATCGGGTGGTGGAGCCGCGCGGTCAGCGCTCGAGCCGTGCGGTCAGCCCCGGATCGCGATCCGACGGACCGCCTCACCCTCGGCGACGATGACGTCGGAGACCATCGCCGGCGGGAAGAGCCCGTGCTCGACGATCCCGGCCATGCCCGCCAGCCAGGCCGCGAGCACGGCCGGGTCGTCGCAGGGTCCGACGTAGTCGGCGATGATCCCGCCATCGGGGCTGCGTGGCGCATCGCGGAGGCGGACATCGCCCAGCCGGCCGAGCGTCCCGGCGATCCCGAAGTCGAGCAGCTCGAGCGGGATCGGCGGTCGGATCGCCTCCACGAGCTTGTCCGACGAGACGATGACGACGAACCGATCGGCCGCTGCGGCGACCTGCTTCTCGCGGGTGTGGGCGCCGCCGCCGCCCTTCACGACCCAGCCATCGGTCGCCACCTGGTCCGCGCCGTCGATCGCGATGTCGAGCCGCGCCAAGGCGTCCAGGCCGGCGAACGACTCGATCCGCAGGCCCAGCCGGCGCCCGACCTCCTCGGTCCGGATCGACGTGGCGACGCAGCGGAGGTCCAGCCCGCGGGCCGCGAGCGCCGGCAGCAGGTAGGCGACGGTCGACCCGGTCCCGAGACCGACGGTCATGCCGTCCTCGACGAGCAGGGCAGAGGCCTCGGCCGAGAGCCGCTTCTCGCGCTCGATCCGAGTGTGCGGCTCGGTCGCGGTCACGTCAGCGGCCGCCGCCGCGGCCGCGGCCCCGGCTACCCACCCGCGTCGCGAGGACGACGACCGAGCGCGGACCCGCCAGGTAGGTGCTGCCGGCGAGGGGGGCCTGGGCGTCGGCCTCGACGACATCGTCGGGCGGCGCAAGGGACGTGTCGACGAACCGACGCCAGGGCTCGAGCTCGTCGTCGGCCGGGGGCAGCTCGAAGTCGAGCGACTCCCAGAACGCATTGAGGATCAGGTGGATCGCGACATCCGCGCCGACGATCGTCAGGGCGAGGCTGCGCGAATCAGGCCCAAGGTCCGGCTGGCCGTAGCGGACGCCGGAGAGCTCGATCCGGGCACCGGCCAGGAGCTCGGCCAGGCTCAGGTCGGTCGGCATGCCCAGCAGGTCGCGGGCCCTCCGTCGCGCAGCGATGAGTCGACGGGTGAACCGGAGGACGTCGGCGTGGCGCTCGAGAAGCGTCCAGTCGAACCAGCTGACCGGGCCGTCCTGGCAGTAGGCGTTGTTGTTTCCGCCCTGGGTCCGGCGGACCTCGTCGCCCATCAGGAGCATCGGCACGCCCACCGCGAGCAGGTCGATCGTCAGGAGGTTCTTCACCTGGCGGTCGCGGATCGACTCGATCGCCGGATCGTCGGTCGGGCCCTCGACGCCGCAGTTCCAGGACAGGTTCTGGTCGGAGCCGTCGCGGCCGTCCTCGCCGTTCGCCTCGTTGTGCTTGTGGTCGTACGAGACGAGGTCCTCGAGCGTGAAGCCGTCGTGGCAGGTCACGAAGTTCACGCTCTGCTGGGCGTCACGGCCCTCGGCGGCGTAGATGTCGGGGCTGGCGAGGAGTCGCTGGGCCAGCGCGCCGACGCGGCCCGGGTCGCTCTTCACGAAGGCCCGGACGTCGTCCCGGAACCGCCCGTTCCACTCGACCCAGCGGTCGCCCGGGAAGCTTCCGACCTGGTACAGGCCGCCGGCATCCCAGGCCTCCGCGATGAGCTTCGTCCCGGCCAGCGCGGGATCGGTGTCGATGTCCCATGGCGTCGCGGGATCGAGCAGCGGCTCGCCGCGCCGGTCGCGCGTCAGGACCGACGCGAGGTCGAACCGGAAGCCGTCGACGTGCATCTCGGTGACCCAGTACCGGAGGCTGTCGAGGATCAGCCGGCGGACGACCGGATGGTTCGCGTTGAATGTGTTGCCGGTGCCGCTCGCATCGATGTAGCGCTCCGGGTCATCCGGATCGTGGAGGTAGTAGACGTCGTCGGCGAGCCCCCGGAAGCAGAACGTCGGGCCGTCGGCGCCGACCTCTGCCGTGTGGTTATAGACGACGTCGAGGATGACCTCGAGATCGGCGGCGTGCAGAGCCTTGACGAGGTCCCGGAACTCGTCGACGGCACCGGTCGGGTCGGGTCGACTGCTGTACCCGACATGCGGCGCGAAGAACGAGACCGGCTGATAGCCCCAGTAGTTCGTCCGGCCCGGCGGCGCGGCGAAGCGGTCGTACTGGTAGACGGGCAGCAGCTCGACGGCGGTGATCCCGAGCGAGACGAGGTACGGGATCTTGTCGATGAACCCGGCGTACGTCCCGCGTCGACCAGCGGCCACGCCGGATGATGGGTCGGCCGTGAAGCCGCGCAGATGGGCCTCGTAGATGACCGTCTCGCGGAACGGCCGGCCCAGCGGCGCGTCGCCGGCCCAGTCGTAGGCGTCGACGTCGACGACCACGCTCTTCATCGCCGTCGCCGGATCGCCCGAGGCGCGGGCATCGGCGTCGTAGCCGGCGGGCACCGCCACACCTCGGCCATACGGATCGAGGAGGACCTTCGAGGCGTCGAAGCGCTGGCCGGTAGGCGGGTCCCAGGCGCCATGCGCTCGGAAGCCATAGACCTGGCCCGGCCCGATCCCATCGACCAGGACATGCCAGTAGCCGCTCGTCCGGTGGGTCGCCCGATCGAGCGAGACGACCCGCCCCGGCAGGGCGTCGTCGACCGCGTCGAACAGCAGGACGTCGACTGCGCTCGCCCGGGGGGCGTAGACGGACAGCCCGACCGAGCCATCGACGATCGTCGGTCCGAGCGGTGCCGGTGCCCAGATCCCCGGCCCGGGCCCGACGCGCGTCGGTCGACGGCGGTCGCCCGCTGCGGGCAGATCCGGGGTCGCCGTCAGGCCCGCCATCACGCGCCCGCCGATCCGCCGACGATGATCACCCGTCGCTGACCGGACATGAGCCTCCTTCGAGCAGGGCCGGGCCATCGTCGTCGCCTCGGCCGACGGCCGACATCATCCGAACAGGGTGGTTCCGGACGCTCGGGCCGTCCGATGCCCTCGGCTTAGACGGACGGGGCGGGCGGCGCGGCGCCTCCAGCGGGCGGCGCGGCGCCTCCAGCGGTCGGAGCCGACCCTCCAGGAACGGGCGCCGTCGATGACGGCCCGGCTTTCGCGAGCAGCGCATCGAGCTCGTCGAGCTTCGCATCGAGGGCTGCCTGGGCATCGCGGTTCGCCGCGACCAACCCGCGGATCTCGTCCATCCGCTGGGCGACCGGATCGCCTGCGGTGGGCGTCGCGGCAGGCTTCGCCTTCGGCGGCGCGAGGAAGGCGTTGGCGAGATAGCCGGCCAAGGCGCCGAACAGAGCGACGCCGCACATCATGATCGCCATCCCGACGACGCGCCCGAGGGGTGTCACCGGGTAACGGTCTCCATAGCCGACTGTCGTGATCGTCACGAAGGTGTACCAGATGGAGTCCCCGGCGGTCGTGATGTTGGCGTCCGGGGCCCCGCTCTCGATCCGATATTCGAGATACCCACCGAACTCGAGGACGAGGAGGATCAGGAAGGCCAGGACGAGCAGGGCGCTGTTGGCGCGATCGTCGATGAACTGCTTGAGGAGGGCCTTAGCGCCGTACTGCTGGACGAGGCGATAGACCCGGAAGATCCGGACCAGGCGGAGGATCTTGAACTGCGGGAACGGGATGCTCGAGAGGAGGTCGAGCCAGCCCCAGTTCCGGAAGAAGTAGCCGCTCTTGGACGGTGCGGTGAACAGCCGGTACGTGAAGTCGAGGATGAAGATCAGGCTCAGGAAGATGTCCATGAGCGTGGAGACCGCGGCGAAGTCAGAATTCGGGAAGAAGATGACCGCGAAGAGGTTGATGATCGAGAGGACCGACAGGGCCCCGATGAAGAGCTCGTAGTTGACGCTCTTCGAGTAGGCCCGCAGCTCCTTCGCTCCCTCGCCGGTCGCGACGTCCGTCATCAGCTGTCACTCCTCGCCGCAGACCAGAGGCGCCTGCTCGGTGCGCAGTCTGCACCGCGGGCGAGCCCTCGCGTGCAACAGCTGGTCACTCGCCCGGCAGCGCCCCGGGGAGAGGCAGGTCCTCGAACACGTAGATGAGGCGTCGACGGCTGCCACCATTGCCCTTGACGACCCGGGTCGGCACGACCGGCGCGAACCAGCCCAGGACCCGCTCCTCCGAGATCATGTGATGGGCGTTCTTCGGATCCGCCATCTCCCAGCCGATCGGCAACGACAGGACCGCGTGGCGCGCGACACGACGGACCTCCCGGAAGGCGTCCTGCTGACCGCCTTTGAGGTGTTCGAACACCTGGAGCGCCAGGAACAGGTCATAGGCCTTGTCCGCGAATGGCCAGGGCGTCCGGGTCGCATCGTGGATCGTCATCGGGATCGACGCGTCGAGCTCGGGGCGGGCCACCACGTCCATCACGTCTGCACCGACGATGATCGGCCGGACCGGCGCACCGAGCTCCAGTGCCGTCCGCAGGCCGTGGCGGCGGATGAGGTCGGCCGACTCCGCCAATGCTGCGGACATGTACGACCACCGGCCAGCGTAATACGGGAGCGCCGCGACGAGCGCGTCGTACTCGGGCCATGTCATCGGCCGGATGGGCGACCCGGTCGGCACCTGAAGCCTCCGCGACGGAGGCAGCCGCTTTCGGATCACTCGGCTCATCGTCGGGAGGACGGTCCAGCGGATCGGATGGATGACCGGTCGGAGCGGTCCCGCGAGCCGGCGCAGCGTCGATGGGATGGCCTGACTCCAGCGTGAGCGAAGGCCCAGCAAGACTACCTTGTCGGCCACGATGCCGACTTCGTCACCGAGGTCCAGCTGCCGATCGTCGAGCCGCCGATCGTCGCCCGGCCGCGGCGACCCGGTGCGGCCTCGCACCGGAGGTTGTGTCGGGCGGTCGGCCGACAGGCTGGCAACGACGCCGCGGGGCGGTAGAGTGGCGCCGATGATCCGGGGAACCCACCGACTCGCCCTCGTCGCCGGCGCCGTGCTGGCGGTCGGCCTCATCGCCGGCTGCACCGCCGGCGCCTCGCCGTCGGCCGGATCGAGCACCGCTCCCCAGCCCGCCGCGAGCGGCGCGCCGTCGCCCGGAGAGGGCGGACGACCCTCGTGGGCCGGCAACGGTCACGGTTGGGGCAACCTCCTGCCGAAGCTCGGCCGCGGCTTCGGCGACGGTGACGGTGGCCGCGGCAGCGTCGCCGGACCGATCACGATCGCCTCGATCGCCGGCTCGACGATCGGGCTGAAGACGGCCGATGGCTGGACCAGAACGATCAGCCTGTCGTCGTCGGCGACGATCACGAAGGGCGGCCAGACGATCGCCGCCTCCGACCTGAAGGTGGGTGACGAGGTTCGGATCAAGCAGGACAAGAACGCTGACGGGTCGTACACCGTCACCGGCCTCGTCGTGATCGTGCCCGTCATCGGCGGCTCGGTGACGAAGGTCGACGCGTCCACGATGACCGTCGCGCAGCGCGACGGGACCAGCAAGACCGTCACCCTGACTTCCACGACGACCTACACCCGCGGTGATGCAAAGGCCACGAAGACCGATGTCCACGTCGGCAGCCGCGTCTCGGTCGCCGGCGAGGCGGGCTCGGGCGAAACGTTCACCGCCCTGACCGTCCGGATCGCCCCGGACCAGGTCGCCGGCACGGTCGACTCGAAGACCGCGAACAGCCTGACGATCAGCCAGCGCGACGGCACCAAGGTCACCGTCAGCGTCGACGCATCGACGAAGTACCTCGTCCGCGGGTCCGACAGCCCGTCGCTGGCCGACATCGCCGTCGGTTCGCGGGTCGCGGTCGTCGGGACACGCCAGTCGGACACCGCGTTCGCCGCCGACGTCGTCGCTGCCGGCAAAGCGAAGAAGGACCAACCGAAGGCCTCGCCGGAGCCGTCCGCCGGCGCCTGACCCGGACCGCCGGCGCCTGAACGCCGCCGAGGGTCCTAGGATTGGCCGACCATGTACATCCCGGCCCACTTCGCCCCGACCGACGACGAGGTCCGCGATCTGCTGCGGCATCCCGGCGCGGCCGATCTGATCACCCCGACCGCCGAGGGTCTGGTCGCGACGATGCTGCCCCTGGCGTGGGACGAGCCGGGATCGCGGGACGGTCTCGGACCATGGGGCGCCCTCGTGGGTCATGTCGCCCGGAACAACCGCCAGTGGCAGCTGGCCCCGACGGGTGACGCCCTGGTCATCCTCCGCGGGCCCGACGCCTACATCTCGCCGGCCTGGTACGCGACGAAGCGCGAGCACGGCCGGGTCGTCCCGACCTGGAACTACGTGACCGTCCACGCCTCCGGTCGCCTGGTCATCCACGACGACCCTGCGTGGCTCGAGGCGAATGTCCGGCGCCTGAGCGTGATGCACGAGGCGGGTCGCCACGACCCGTGGTCCGTCGACGACGCGCCCCGGGCGTACATCGAGGGTCAGCTGCGGGCGATCGTCGGGGTCGAGCTGCTCCTTGACCGGGTCCAGGGCAAGTGGAAGCTCAGCCAGAACCGGTCCCAGGCGGACGTCGACGGCGTCATCAGCGGCCTCGAGGAGCGCGGCGAGACCGCGGTGTCCAGGGCGATGCGGTCCGACGGAGATCGCACGACAGGCTGACCCTCAGGTCGGGCCCTGGTCAGACGACCCGGCGGCCCGCCATCCAGACCGACGAGATCCGCGCCGACAGGGTGTCGAAGGCGTACGGGTCGCCGTCGACGAGGACGAGGTCCGCGAGCTTGCCCGGTTCGATCGTGCCGCGATCCTGGTCGACGCCGAGCAGCCGAGCAGCGCTCCGCGTCGTCGCCTCAAGCACCTGGCCGGGCGTCATCCCGAGCTCGGCCATCAGGACGAGCTCGCGCAGGTTCCGGCCGTGCGGCGTGACCCCCGAGTCGGTGCCCATGGCGACGCGGACGCCGGCCTCGACCGCCCGCCGGACCGCCGCCCGATGGGTGTCGACGACCGCTCGTGCCTTCTCGACGACGTTCGACGGGATCGGCGCTCCGGCCTCGGCCGCGTCGATGACGCCTTGGGGGGCGACGAGGGTCGGGACGAGCCACGTCCCCCGCTCGAGCATCAGGTCGATCGCCTCATCGTCGAGGAAGATCCCGTGCTCGATCGATCGGATGCCGGCCCGGACGGCGTTCTTGATGCCGTCGGCAGCCTGCGCATGGGCCATCACGAACATCCCGGCTGCCGTCGCCTCCTCGACCAGGGCCTCGAGCTCGGCCGGCCGGAAGTGGGCGTGGCTCGGGTCGTCGCGCGGCGAGACGACGCCGCCCGAGGTGGCCACCTTCACGACGTCCGCGCCGGCGCGCCGGAGCTCGCGGACCTTCCGACGCATCGCATCGGCCCCGTCGACGATGCCGTCCGGCATCCCGGGGTACGGGGGCAGCAACGGCACGACGGCGCCCGAGACATACCAGTCGTCGCCGTGACCGCCGGTCTGGCTCAGCATCGTCAGGCTGATCTGGAGACGTGGTCCGACGAGGAGACGGTCCTGGAGCGCCTCCTTGAGGCCGAGATCCGCCCCACCAGCGTCACGGATCGAGGTGATGCCGATCGCGAGTGTGTCCCGAAGGTGCCGCTCCGCGAGATAGAACCGGTACGAGAACGGCTGGTTCGTGATGCGCCAAACGTCGATCGTCTCGATGACGATGTGGACGTGGCAGTCGAAGAACCCAGGCAGGATCGTCCGGCCGGTCGCGTCGACCGCCTCGTCCCCATCGAGCCCCGGTCCGACGTCGACGATCCGGCCGGCCTCGACGACGACATCGGCCGGGCTCGGGTCGGACCCGCTCCCGTCGAAGACCGCGCCGCCGCGGAAGACGGTCCTCGTCACGCCCCACCTCCATCGGGATCCGTCAGCTCGATCCGGATGCGCTTGTTGATCCGGCCCTTCGACTCGTAGCCGGTGACACGGATCCCGCCGACCTCACGGGTGTTCGCGACGTGCGTGCCGCCATCCGCCTGGAGGTCGAGCCCGACGATCTCGATCGTCCGGATCTCCTCGATCCCGGGCGGCAGGAGGTTGACCTTCGTCCGGATCAGGTCCGGGATCGCGAACGCCTCGTCGCGCGGCAGCACTGCCACGCGGACGTCGCGGGCGGCGGCCAGCTCGGCGTTGACCGTCGCCTCGATCGCGTCGACGAGGTCGCCCGACATCCGCTCGAACTCGAAGTCCATCCGTCCGGCGCCGGGCTCCATGTTCCCGCCGGTGACCTGGGCGCCGTAGTCGCGCCAGACGACGCCGCACAGGGCGTGGAGCGCCGTGTGGGTCCGCATCAGGGTCAGCCGGCGGGCCCAGTCGAGGTCGGCCACGACGACGTCACCGACGGCCGGCGGACCGTCACTCTCGTCGAGCTCGTGGACCGTGTCGCCGCCGCTCCTGCGTGCCCCGCGGATCATCCAGCTCCGGCCGTCGGCGGACCGCAGGATCGTGCCCCGGTCGGACGGCTGGCCACCGCCGCCAGGGTAGAAGACGGTCCGGTCCAGGACGATGAGCGGGCCGCCGTCGGCGGCGTCGTCGACGGCCACGACCGTCGCCTCGACCGACCGGGTGTACGCCTCGGTATAGGCGAGGTTGACGTTCACTGACCGGCCGTGATCGTCCCCTGCATGTTGGCGTGGATCTTGCAGACGAACGTGTAGTCGCCCGTCCCGAGCTGCGGGACGTCGTAGATCTGCGTCGCGACGCCGTTGAAGACCGCGCCGTCGAAGAGGATCTGGCCGTTCGCGTCCTTGATCTGGATGTTGTGGCCGACGCCCGAATCGTTGTTCGTGAACGAGATCTGGAACGGCTGACCCGACGGCACCAGCAGGGTCTGCTTGCTGAAGGCGAAGTTCTGGGCGGCGATCGTGATCGCGTCAGGGTTCGTCGACGGCGCGACGGTCGGCAGGACCGACGGCTGATCCGGCGGTGTCGGGGTCGGCGACGGTGCCGGAGCGTAGGTCCAGACCGCTGCGGTCGTCCCGCCGCAGGCGGCGAGCAGCAGGCAGAGGACGCCGGCGAGGGCGACGAGGCGAAGCGGACGGGACAGCGACATCGGTCGAGCGGGTCCTTCCGGTGCGTTTCGAGCGGATCGGGGATCGGCCGGTCCGGGGATCGCGGGATGGCGGTCCGCCCCGCTGGGCGGGTCATCACTGTAGCGCGTCAGGCCGCCGGCCGGTGTGGGCCGACGACGACCGACCGGCCTCAGTGGCGCTCGGTCAGACCCAGTCGGATCGCGACCGCGGCGGCTTCCACCCGGCCCGACACGCCGAGCTTCGAGAGGATGTTGCCGACGTGGACGCCGACCGTCTTCTGGCTGATGAAGAGCCGATCGCCGATCTCGCGGTTCGTCCGACCCTGGGCGATGAAGCCCAGGACCTCGCGCTCCCGCGGGCTCAGTCCGAACGTGTCGCGGCGCCGGCTCGGCTCCTCGCCGACGAGGCCGCTCGCGACGCTCGAGCGGCTCACGCCGGCCGCGACGGCGAGCGGCTCGGGATCGTCCGGAACGCCGCCGACGGGGATCGCGACCGGCTCGCGGGACGACGGGGTCGGCTCGTCCGGCGTCGCGGTCCGGGTCCCGAGGCTCTCGGCGACGACCGCGACGAGCTCGTCGGGGATGCGGATGAGCGCTCGGCCGGCGAGCTCTTCGAGCCGCCGCAGGAGCGGCAGGGCGCCGAGCTCGACGGCGATGCCGATGGCCTCGATCAGCGGCTTGCGGGCGGCGCCCCGGCCGACCCGCGCGTCGCCCGACACGAGGGCCGCCTCGGTCTGGCGCCAACGCGCCTTGGCCGCCTGATAGCGGTCGCCCGCCTCGAGCCACCGCTCGGCGAGCGCGTCCCAGACCGCCGGGTCGTCGCGACCGTCGAGCCGGGCCCGGTATGCCCGCGCGGTCGCCAGCCGCGAGTCGGCCTCGCGACGGGACCCCCGGCCGGCGGCCACGCCGGACTGCCTTGACCGCCGCCTCGGCTTCGGCGAGGACCCGGGTCGCGGTCTCGCGTGCGGTGACGATCGCCGGCCAGGTCGCGGCGCTCCGAGGCCGCCGCGGCCACCACCGACTGGACCTCCAGGCTCGTCGCCGCGAGCCGCGCCGCCAGGACCCAGTCCTCGGTGTCGTGGACCCGCGACCAGGCGAGGTCGGCGGCCCGCTTCGCGTCGGCGGCGTCGTCGTTCCAGAGGGCATACGACGCGGCGGCGCCATAGGCCGGGCCGGCGTACTGGGAGTCGCGGATCGTCTCGAGCTCGAGGAGCAGTCGACCGAGCAGCCGGCCGGCCGACTCGCCGGCCTCGGACTCGACCTCGACGATCGCCAGGTTGATCGCCGAGTTGACGAACCCGATGCCGCCGGGGCTCCAGGCGAGGGCGATCCGGGCCTGCTCGCGGGCCTCCGCCCAGCGCCCGAGGGCGAACAGCGAATCGGCGGCGTTGCCACGCAGGAAGTTGCCGTAGACGGCCTCCTGGCCGGCCGCCCGCGCGACCGCGATGCCGTCGTAGGCGGCCTCGACCGCGGCCTCGCGCCGGCCGTCGAGATCGAGGATCGTCGTGAGGTTCGCCGTCGCCCGGAAGACCGCGTCGATTCGGCCGATGCTGTCGGCGAGCTCGCGGCCCTCGCGCAGATGGCGGACGCGCGGCGTCAGGGTCGTCGCCCCAGGCCTCGGCGACGCCGAGCGTGATGAGCGCATGGGCCTCCTCGGCCCGGGCGTCGTGACCCGCGGCCTGCGCCGCCTGGGCGGTCGCGATCGCCTCGCGGGCGAGGCGGATCGACTCCGAGAATGTGCCATCGAGCATCCTGAGCTGGGCCAGCGCAGCGATGACCCGGGCCCGTTCGGCGGTCGCCTCGCGGGGCATGATCCGGACGGCGCGCCGGACGGCGACGATCGCCCCGTCATGGTCGCCGGCCGCCCGCCGGAACTGGCCGAGCCGCTCCGTCCGGAGCGCCATGCGCGACGGCGTCGCGGCGCTCATCGAGGCCCGCGAGCGCGAGCTCCGCGAACGCGGCGGCGCGAGGCGCGCGACCGGCCGCGAACGCCGCTTCGGCCGCCCGAGCCTGGAGCTCGCCGGCGTCGACGCTCGCCGTCCCGGTCGCCGCTCGGGCCATCGCCCGGGTCACCGGGCCCTCGGATGCGGCGGCCGCGCTCGGTCAGCTCGAGGGCCAGCTCGAGCGCCTCCAGGGCCGCCTCGGGAGCATCGATCGCCGCCGGCTTCGTCGGCCTCGGCGATCGCCGCCCGGCGAGCCTCCGACGGACGGTGCGCGGCGAGCCAGTGCCGACCGCGAACCCGGCCGATCGGCCGCGGCGGTCGCGAGCGCGACATGGTGGCGTGGTCGCTGGCGCGGCAGGATGTCGGTGGCGATCGCGCGGGCGACGAGCTCGTGGCGGATCTCGAGGCTGGTCTCCTCGGTCGCGGCGTCGTCGAACCCGGACGCTAGCCGTTCGATGCCGTTGCCCTTCACCGATCTGCCCGTGTCCTGGGCGCCGATGCCGCCCGAGCGAGCCGCTCGACGACGAACCCGCGCTCGCATCGCCTCCGCGACGCCGGCCGCGAGGTCGGCATCGAGGGTCCCGTCGCCGCGCCGAGGCGCGCTCGACGATCGGGGCGGCGGCCGGTCGGTGCCGGCCTCGTAGGCGGTCGCGACCCGAGCCAGCTCGGCCCGGCTCATCGCCCGCTCCGCCGGGGCGAGCAGCCGGAGGACCCGGCGGCATTCGGGCGATCGGAGTGCGAGACGGGCCAGGACGAGCGCGGCGAGCGAGCCGGTCAGCGAGGCGCTCGACAGCTCGCGACGGGCGGCGAGGAGCTCTTCGGCGACGAGCGGGTTGCCGCGCGAGCGCTCCGAGACGAGGAGCAGCACGGTCGCTGATGGTCGCTCGCCCTCGACGCCGGTGATCAGCTCAGCCAGCTCGTCGCGCCCGAGCGGGTCCAGGCGGAGCGCGACCGGCGGGACGGGTGCATCGGCCATCTCGGCCAGCGTCTCGCGCAACGGATGGTCCTGATCGAGGGCGTCGGGCTGGTACGTCGCCAGAAGCGCCAGGCGCTGGCCGCGCGAGACCCGGGCGAGGAACGCCGCGACCGACCGGGTCGCCGGATCGACCCGATGGAGGTCCTCGATCACGACGAGCATCGGGCGCCGCTCGGCCAGCCGCGACAGGGCACCGAGGATCGCCTCGAGCAGGACCGCCTGGCGTCGCTCGGGGTCGCTGATGCGTGGCTGATCGGGCACGCAGCCCGAGGGCCTCGAGCCGGACCGCCAGGCTCGGGACCAGCCGGCCGAGCTCGCCGGCGCTCGGCCCGACGATCTCGCCGAGGTCCGTGTCCGGCACGTCGCGCAGCAACGGTATGAGACCGGCGACGACCGGTCCGTAAGGGCGACCGGCCTGGTCGCCTCCGGCCCGGCATCGGACGACGTCAGCGGCGACGCGAGCCGCCCGATCCGTTCGACGGCCTCGTCGACGAAGCGCGTCGCGCCCAGACCGATGTCCGCACCGAGCAGCAGGGTCGATGGACGTCCCTCGGCCGCGGCATCGAGCGCGGCCGCCAATCGGGCGAACTCGCCAGCCCGCCCGACGAAGCGCGCGCTCGTCTGTCCGCCCACCATCCGGAGGCCATCGTACCCTGCCGTGTCCGGGTGCGCGATCCGCACCGGACCGCACCGGACCGCACACGCACCCGGATCGCGCCGGCACGCTGATAGGCTGGCGCGGTGACCGACGCCGACCCGCCCGACGTCGCCCGGAGCGCACCGCACCCGGCGAACACGCTCAACGAGCTGCCCGGCGAGGAGTGGCTGTACTTCACGAAGTCCGTCTGGACGACGGCGTACCCCTCGGAGCTGGGTCACGCGCGCCGACGGACCCACGGGGCGAACAAGCCGCCCCGCCTCATGGCCCGGCTCATCGAGTTCTTCACGACGTCGGGCGAGCTGGTCCTCGATCCGTTCGCCGGCGTCGGCGGGACGCTCCTCGGCGCGGCGATCGCGCGTGGCCCGCGGCGAGCGCTCGGGATCGAGCTCGACCCCCGCTGGGTCGACGTCTTCGGCGAGGTCGTCCGAGAGGCGATCGGGCAGCGGGACGGGGCCGGCCCGGAGCTCGTCGACCTCGGGCCGCAGGACCCCGGCGGGACGCGGTCGTTCGATCCGAGCGGCGTCGAGATGCGGCGGGGCGACGCGTTGGCCGTCCTGCCGACCCTGCGAACCGGAGTCGATCGACTTCGTCGCGACCGACCCGCCGTACACCGATCCAGCTGGCGATGACGATGGCCGGGGGCGCGCTGGCCGAGCGGTTCGCGAACCGCCGGACCGACTACGCGATGGTCGGCGACGACCCCGCGGACCTGGCGAACTGCCCCGACCACGAGACGCCTACCTCGACCGGATGGACGACCGTGTTCGCGCGAGCTCTTTCGGGTCCTGAGACCGGGCCGCTACGCGACGGTCATCGTCCGTGACGCCTACCAGGACGGCCGCTATCGGTTCACCGCGCGCCGAGCTGGCCGACCGAGCGTCAGCCGTCGGCTTCGTCCCGAAGGGCGACCTCATCTGGTACCAGGCCGGGACGCGCCTGAGGCCGTACGGCTACCCGAACGCCTTCGTGCCGAACATCGCCCATCAGCACATCCTCGTCCTCCGACGGGAGGCGCGGTCGGTCCGTCGTCGTCGGCCAGGCTGAGCGCCTGGCGACGGGCCCGCATCGTGCCGCCGTCGTCCCCCTGAAGGTTGCTCGTGCGGCGGTCGGCCGCGACGGGTCAGTGCTGGGCGCGAGAGTCGAGGAACGCCTGCATGACGTCGTCGTCGATGTCGACGCCGGCGTCGGTCGCCGTCGGGCCCTTGGAGGGACCAGGCACCTCCGAGACCGCCACCTCGCGGGCGCTCGAGTCCGTCGCCGTCGGCCAACCGGGGCCGATGCCGACGTCGAACCGGTCGCCGATCGAGGCGTCGATCGTGTCGCGCGCTGCAGTCGCGCGGGCAGCCGGACCCGGGACATCGCCGACGACCTCGCCGAGGACCATCTTGTGGACCCAGCCCTGGCGCCCGTCCGGGCAGAGGACGAACCAGTACGTGCCCGACTTCTCGAGGAGCTGGACCTCGTCGTCCGCCTCGAGCACGCCGACTTCGACGCCGGTGAGCTCGTCCGGCCGGTCGAGCAGTCGGACGATGTGATACCGGATGCGTCGCCGCTCGGCGCCGTCGATCGGGCCGATCAGACCATGGTCGAACGAGAGCTTCACCTCGGTCGCGACCATCCGGGATCGGGTCGGCCTTGCGGGCTTCGAGCAGCGAGGGACGGCGCCAGCGCGGCATCGCCATCTCCCCCTCGAGGACCGGGGTCCCCACCAGCACGGGGATCGCGGCAGCGGCAAGAGCCGCCGACGCGACGAGGTCGCTGCCGGTTGCGGCGGCCTCGGCGAGGACGTCATCGGAGTCGGTGGGCCGTCCGTCGCGGCGACGCTTGCCGAAGGCCAGGAACGCCATCGCCATCGCGACGCCGCCGGTGGTCGTGATGACGATCGGGAACATCCTCGTGAACGGGTCCGGCCGGCCGATCGCCCCGAGCGCGCCGAGATCCGATCCCTGCGAGCCACTGCCGCCGCCGACGCCCCTGCCTGCGCCGGAGCCGCCACGGAGACCGGGCAGGACGCCAGCGGTCGTCGGGCCCTCGCCCGGAGTCGGATCGGCGCCATCCGTGCCGTCAGCCTCCTGGCTCGCTGGATCTCCCGCCGAGCCGTCGGTCCCGCCGACGCCGGTCGTGCCGCCGACGACACCGGGCGTGAAGCCGGAGCCGGAACCAGAGCCGGAGCCGCGACCGGAGCCGGAACCAGAGCCAGAGCCGGCGCCGGAGCCGGAACCTGAGCCTGAGCCGCGACCGGAGCCGGAGCCGGAACCAGAGCCGGCGCCGGAGCCGGAGCCGGAACCTGACCCTGAGCCTGAGCCGGCGCCCGCACCGCTGCCGGAACCTGAGCCTGAGCCGGCGCCCGAACCGCTGCCTGAACCTGAACCGGAGCCGCTGCCCGAGCCACTACCGCTGCCGCTGCCGGAGCCGGAGCCACTACCGCTGCCGGAGCCACTACCGCTGCCGGAGCCGGAGCCGCTGCCGCTGCCGCTGCCGGAGCCGGTGCCTGAGCCGCTGCCGGAGCCGGAGCCACTACCGCTGCCCGAGCCACTACCGCTGCCGCTGCCGGAGCCGGTGCCTGAGCCGCTGCCGGAGCCGGAGCCGCTACCGCTGCCGGAGCCGGAGCCGCTGCCGGAGCCGCTGCAGCCGCTGCCGGAGCCGCTACCTGAGCCTGAGCCGCTGCCGACTGCCGGAGCCGCTACCTGAGCCTGAGCCTGAGCCGCTCCCGCTGCCACTGCCGGAGCCGCTGCCCGAGCCGGAGCCACTACCGCTGCCGGAGCCGGAGCCCGACCCACCGGTCTGCGTGGCGGCAGCGATCGTGATCGAGCCGGCGGCGAGCGACGCCTTGCGACCCTTCTGGTCGGTCGCGAGGAACGTGACCGCCGCCGACCCGGCTGGCAGCCTTGACCTTCGCGGAGTACTTGACGCCGGCGTTGACATTCCGCTTGCCCTTCGCGGGGGCCAGGGGGTACGTGTGATCGCCGATCTTCACCACGACCGACGCCGCGGGGGTCCCACGGACGTTCTTGTACGTGACGGAGACCGTCAGGGTCGCGCCTTCGTTCGCGGTCCGCGGCGAGACGGACGCGTTCGACAGACGCAGGACGCTCGCGCCCGCGAACGCCGGCATGACGGCGGCGAACACAAGGAACGCCGCCGCGAGCGACGCGGCGAGCCAACGCCGGACACCACCGGGGCCGGCAGGGTGTGGAGATACCCCATCGGATGATTGCCTCTCGGAACGGGGATAAGTCCCGTCGTCGATGAAGCGAGGATGGGGCTCCGGGGAAACGCCCGGCTATGGTACGGGGGTCACCTTCGGGACCCGGCCAGCCGGGACCAGGTCCTGTGCGGATGCGAGCGGAGCCGGGCGGACGGGTGTCCACACGGTGCCCGAACGGATGGCCCGGGATACCCCGAAATGGCCATCGCTCACAGGTGTCCTCCACGCCACGATGTGCACATGCCCGTCCTGACAGCGGCTCGGCCGCAGGCCCCCCTCGTCCCGACCAAGGCCATCGTCTTCTCGGCGCTCTTCGGCTTCGGGTTCGTGGCCGGAGGCCTCCTGCTCGCGTACTTCTCATTCGGGACGGGGTTCCTCACCAGGTTCACCGTCGCCCGCCCGAGATCCGACCCAGATGGCCGCGGGCGCGCTGGCCTGGACGTTCGCCCTCATCGCCCCACCGGTCTTCCTCATCGTCGGGCTCGCGAAGCTCTACGAGACCTTCGAGCTGGTCAGCCTGCGCCGTCGCCCGCCCCGGCCCGCCTCGGCGATCGTGAAGGTCCTGCCGCCCGATCATGTCGTCGCATCACGGGTCCGGCTGCCCGACGGACGGATCGTCCCCGAGATCGTCATCGGCCCGTTCGGGGCCGCGGTGATCGAGGAGCTTCCTCCGGCCGCGGCATCCCGCCACTCGGGCGGGCACTGGGAGGCTCGGATGCCCAACGGTGCGTGGGCGGCCATCGAGAACCCGTTCGACCGAGCCGCGCGGGATGCCGAGCGACTCCGGCGCTGGCTCACTCACGAGGAGCGCGACCACGTGGTGAAGGTCTACGCGACCATCGTCACGGACGACGAGTCGTTCCCTCGGACCCCGACCTGCGCGGTGACGACGCCGGATGATCTGCCCGGCTGGATCGCGTCGCTGCCGTCGCAGCGGTCGCTCAACGCCGACCGCCAGGCGACGATCGTGGAGCTCCTCCGCGAGGCGATGACCTGATCCCCTCGCCGACGGGATCCGTCGGCTGGTGTCGTCGACCGAGGGTCGGTGGTAGGGGAGGGTGGATTCGAACCACCGACATGGCGTGTATAAGACGCCTGCTCTCACCGCTGAGCTACTCCCCCGCCGGCGGCGATGCTACACCGCGGCTCCAGCAGGACCGAGCGGTCAGGACTTCCCGGACAGGAACCGGCTCAGGGAGTGGAGCGAGAACGGTCGGGCCTGGAGTGTCGCATGACCGTTCCCATCGCCGTTGCTCGTGCCGTTCGACCCGTCGGCCCCAGCGCCGGCATGCATCACCGACTCGGCGAGCTCGCGGAACGCTTCCAGGGGTAGATCGTCGACGTCGATCGGTCGGGGCGACTCTTCCATGAGCCGCGGCGGACGTGCGTACGCCGGGGCCCCGTAGAGCTTCGGTAGTGCGACGTACTGTTCCTCGGACACGCCGAACCTCGCGCGAGACCGTGACCCGATGGCCGGACCACGGACGGATGATGGCGTCCCGGAGAGTACCGCGGAACAGGACGGATGGGCTAGCCCGGCAGGGCCCGTGAGCGTGCGGCGACCCCCGCTCGGATCACATCTTCGGTGCGTCCGGGCAACGGATGCATCGAGTCGACGCCTGCGTCAGGTGAGGATCGGCTCGAGAAGCTGGGTCACCACCACCAGCACCAGATAGGCGATGGGGACGGCGGCGAACAAGCCGAGCGCTGCGCTCCACAGGCTCCGTCGCGGCGGACCGTCGCGGCCGCCGGTCGGCTGGGGCACAAGGAGCCATGTCAGGAATGCGCCGGCGCAGAGGACGATGACGACGTCCAGGGCGACGAACAGGGTCCGCAGGTCACCCCCTGGCAGCATCGCTCCCGACTGGATCGCGACGTCGTAGGCGAGGTACAGGAGGCCGAGGACGACCGCGACCACGAGGCTCGTCATCACCGCCCGGACGACCGGCCGCGGAGCATTGCGGAACTGGCGCCAGCGGACCTCGATCCAGGATCGGCGGTGGACCTCGCTCATCCGCCGAGGATCTCGAGCCGCCGCCTGGGTGGGATCGTCGACGGCGTGTGCGCCGCCAGCAGCTCGACGCAGGCGGCGAAGCGCGCCAGCTCGTCCGGGGTCGCGAACCAGCCGACGCTGATCCGGACCGCGTCGATCTCGGGCATCGCCCGGGCGATCGCGAAGACCCGGGCTCCGAGCTCGTCGAGCGCCTCCTCGGCGGTCCAGCCGGCGATCCGGAAGGCGACGAGCGTCGCCATCCGGTCGACCGGCGTGAGGACGGTGACCCCGTCGATCGCAGTGAGGCGATCCGCCGTCGCCCGGGCCAGCCGCGTCCCGCGCTCCCAGGCGAGCGGCAGCCCGACGGCCATCGAGAGCCAGCCGACGCTCCGGCCAAGGCCGACGACCGACGGCCAGGCGAACGACGCGGCGTCGAATCGACGTGCCGAAGGCCAGAGCAACGCGTCGCCGGTCGGGCCGATCTGCTCGAACGACAGGGCGCCCGGGGCCGCGGGTCGGAGTCGATCGAGGGTCGCCGGGTCGGACCCACAGCGCCCCGATGCCGCCCGGCCCGAGCAGCCACTTGCGCCCCGTCGTCGCGTACAGGTCGGCCCCCGACATGGCGACGGCCACCTCGATCGCGCCGGCCGCCTGGGCCCCATCGACCAGGACGACGGCACCCCTCTCGCGGGCGAGCGCGGCGATCGGCTCGATGGGCAGCCGCTGCGCCGATCGCCCAGGTCACGTGCGAGACGGCCACGAGCCGGGTGCCCCGGACGATCGCCGCGTCGAACGCCTCGATGAGCGTCTCGTCGTCCGGGGTCGCGAGCCCGACGGCGACGAGCTCGACGCCGCGGTCTCGCAGGGCGAGGAGCGGACCACGCAGGCCGGGGTGCTCGGCGTCCGTCGTGACGACCCGATCGCCGGGGGCCCAGGGCAGCGCCAGGATCGCTTCGGCCATCGCCTGCGATCCCGAGCCGGACAGCGCGACGTCCTCGAGGTCGGCCGTGAGGGCGGCCGCCACGGTCGCCCGTGTCTCGTCCATCCGGTCGGCGATCTCGAGGTCGTAGCCGGCGCTCGCACGCCCAGTCCGGAGCTCCCAGCCGGCGAGATCGGCCATCGCCTCGCGCCGCAGCTACGGCAGCGGCCCGGCGCTCCCGGTGTCGAGGTGGATGCCCGCTCCGAGCGCCGGAAGCTCTGCCCGGTGGGCCGCGAGCCGCGCGTCGGCCGGCGGGAACGGGAGGGCCACGGCCGTATGATACCGACGGTGTCCGGCTACGCCCGCCCCGAGCTGCTCGCCTCCGTCGACTGGCTGGCCGACAACCTCGGCCGGCCGGAGCTGCGCATCCTCGACGTCCGCTGGCGGCCGGACGGGACCGGCCGCGACGTCCACGCCCACGGCCACATCCCCGGCGCCGCGTACCTCGACTGGATGGTCGAGCTGACCGGGCCGGAGGACGAGGAGGCCAAGACCCACCTCCTGCTGGCTGGCCCGGACGTGGTCGCCGCGGCGCTCGGCCGGGCCGGGATCGGCGACGGCACGACCGTCGTCGTCTACGACGATACGGCGAGCCTGTTCGCCGCCCGGGTCTGGTGGAGCCTGCGGGCCTACGGTCACGAGTCGTGCCGGATCCTCGATGGGGGGTTTCGGGCGTGGTCGTCGGATGGCCGCCCGGTCGAGTCGGCGGTCCTGCCGATCGCGCCGGCCTCGTTCTCGCCGCGGGCCCAGCCCCGGATCCGACTCGACGACCGCCGACGTCCGGGCCCTGCTGGGATCGACCGAGGTGTCGCTGGTCGACGCCCGCTCCCCGGTCGAGTACCGCGGCTTCGAGGGCGCCGGTCGGCGGCTCGGCCGGATCCCCGGATCGGTGAACATCCCGGCCGCGAGCCTCACCCGACCGGGCGACCAGGGCTTCCTCAGCGGCGACGCCCTGCGGGAGCTCCTGCGGACCGCGAACGTCACGAGGACGCGGCGGATCGTCTGCTACGACGACACCGGGGTCGGGGCGGCCAAGCTCGCCTTCGCCCTCACGCTCCTGGGCCACGACGACGTCGCCGTCTATGACGGCGGCTGGTCTGAGTGGGGCGACCGGTTGGACCTGCCCGTCGAGCGCTGACCGTCGGTCAGGCGGGCGGCGCCTCGGCGGTCGCGCTTCGGGCTGAGGCACCGCGACGGGCATCCCGGCCCACGGATCGACCACCTTGTGGGGCGCCAGGATCTGGGCCCGCGAGTGGTTGATCGTCAGGACGGTCGCGGTCTCGCGGGCGAGTGCCGATCTGGTCGCTCCAGTAGGTCGCGTCGGTCACCGGGATGAACGCGCCGGTGAGCTCGTGAAGGGCCTCCCGCAGCTCGCGCTCGGGCAGGAGGTGGATCCGGCCGATGATCTTGAACGGCGGGACGGTGATCAGGGCTTCCTCGGCGACCTTCGGGGTCCGGAGCTCGGGCGTCGGCGCGACCTCGACGTTCGACACCGCGAACAGGACTGCACCGAGGTTCACCTGGGCGAAGTCGGCCCGGATCACGTCGCCGCGGGAGCCGTACTCCTCGAGCAGCGCCTGCTCGATGATGAGGAACGGCTCGTCCGCATTGTTCAGGACGTCGGTGAGACGCGGCTGGCGGGTCCGGACCGACCCACGGGCCATGTACGCGTCGGTGAAGAGGGTCACGTCGAGGGTCCGCTCGGCGGCGACATTCGCGAACATCGTCCCAGTCTAAGACGCGCGATGGCCGCCGTGAACCTCCCGGACCGCACGCCTTCGATCAGGCTTGCCGGTCGGCCCGTCCCCGGGACCCCTCGCGCTAGCGGTCACGAGGTGCTCGGCGCCCGACTGGAGACCCTCGAAGACCGCCTCGACCGTGGCCAGCGTGTCGATGTCGGCAGCGGTCTTGTCGTCGCGCAGCCGGGCGATCCGGGGGAACCGGAGGGCGAAGCCGCTGCGGTGGCGCGACGACCGCATGATCACGTCGAAGGCGACCTCGACGACGACGGTCGGCTCGACGACCCGATAGCGACCGTGATGGCTCAGGGTGTGAGCGTCGAACCAGCGGGTCATCTCAGCCAGCTCCGCGTCGGTCAGCCCGCTGTACGCCTTTCCGATCGTGACGAGCGCGTCGGTCCGCTCGTCGCGGACCGCGAAGGTGTAGTCCGACAGGACCCCATGGCGCTTGCCGTGGCCGACCTCGACGCCGACGACGACGCAATCGAGCGTCGCCAGGGCCTTCTTCATCTTCAGCCAGCCGAAGCCGCGGCGACCCGGCGAGTAGGGGCTGTCCGGGTCCTTCACCAGGAGACCCTCGTTCCGCCGAGCCCGGGCCTCCGTGAATGCCGCCTCCAGGGCGTCGGTCGAGTCGGCCGTCGTGAGATGGGACAGCGCGAAGACCCCGCCGTCGGCGGCGAGCGGCAGCCCGAGCGACTCGAGCCGGGCCCGGCGCTCCCGGAGTGGCGCGTCCAGCAGCGCCACGACCGGTCGGCCCGCCTCGGCCACAGCCAGCAGGTCCCAGGCCACGTAGATGACCGGGATCTCGGCTCGGATCGCCGCCGAGGGCGCCTTGCGCCCGAGCCGCGCCTGGAGCTGGAGGAACGGCAGGACGACGCCGTCCTTCCAGGCGAGGATCTCGCCGTCGAGGACGCCGTCCCAGTCGAGACCCACGGCTCCCTGGGCGACCTCGGGGAACTGGCCGGTGACGTCATGGAGATCACGCGAGTAGATCCGGACTTCGTCGCCGCGACGATGGAGCTGGGCCCGGATGCCGTCGTACTTGTCCTCGACCCAGACCACCGGGCCGAGCCGCTCGAAGATCTCGGCGGCGTCCTCGGCCGGCGAGGCAAGCATCGACTTGAGCGGCCGGAAGAGTCCGAGAGTCGCCTCGGCGAGGCGATCCTCGCGGGCCAGGACCGCGGTCCGGCCGATCTCGCCGGTCAACTGGCTGGCCCGCTTGACCTCTGCGAGCGGCCGGTCGAAGGCCTTGGCGATGGCCGCCTCGAGGAGCCCTTCGCGCAGGCCGATCCGCAGCTCCCCGCCCAGGATCGCGACGACGAACCGGGCGGAGCGGGGGTCGCAGCGCGCGAGGAGCTCTTCGAACCGGGCGGACTTGGCGGCCGGACCGCTGGCCGCGCTCGATGTCGCTGAAGGCCTCGGCGACGTCGGCCAGGCTCGGTCCGAGGGCGCGGATCCGGGTCGTGGCCCGCCCTGAGCAGCAGGTCCTCGACGGCCCGGGAGGCGTCGGAGAAGCGGTCGTAGGCGGCCCCGAAGTCGCCCGGCCCGGCCCCCGTCAGGGCCGCGACCGCGGCGGACGACGAGGCCCAGCCCAGGCCGGTCGACCGCGGGATCGTTCTCGGGGAACGGGCGACCGGTGAAGAACGTCGCCGCGATCGACAGGTCGTCCGGGTCGAGGGTCCGCGAGGTACTCAGCCAGGAGCGTCGGTCTTCTCGGATGTCTTCGTCGTCCCGGCGACGGCCTCGGCCACCTCGCTCCACCTGTCCATCAGCCCGATGGTACGGGCGACCGGCATGTCACTGGGCATCGGCGCTACGCTCGCGTCCCATGCTGTCGCGCTCGATGGTCCCCCGGTCGTGGTTCCCGAGCGGAGCTCGTCGGCCCGACGGTCTCCTGCGGCGACACGTGCCGGCCAACCTCGCCGCGTTCCGACGCTGGTACGCCGATCCCGATGTGGCCCGCCTGACCCGCTATCAGGACGGGCCGATGCGGGCCGACGAGGTGGAGCGGTTCTTCCAGGTCCGGGTCGTCGGCCCCAGCTCGCTGGCGATGGCGATCCACGTGCGCGAGTCGGGCCGGTTGATCGGGACCTGCGCCTTCAGCCAGCTCGACGGCGACAATGGCTCGGCCCTGTTCCACATCACGATCGGCGAGAAGGACATCTGGAGCCACGGCTACGGCACCGAGGCGACCGGTCTGATGCTCGACCACGCTTTCGGGGTCCTCGGCCTCCATCGCATCGCCCTGGCCGTGTTCGCCTTCAACGAGCGGGCGATCCGGGCGTACGAGAAGGTCGGATTCTCGATCGAGGGGCGCTCCCGCGAGTCGATCTGGCGCGACGGCCGGTGGTGGGACGAGCTCCACATGAGCGTCCTCGCGCGCGAGTGGGCCGTCCGGCCGCGAGGGTGCAGGCGTCGCCGAACGGCAAGCTGGCCGACGCCGGCACCGACGGCGCGCCGCGGGGCTCGAAGGGATCGGAGGGATGATCGGCGGTGGCAAGCACCGGACCTGAAGCCGAGGCGCGCGCGGGCGGCGTTCCGCGAGCTGATGGATGCGAAGGGTCACGCCGTGACGAACGCGCGCGAGGCGGTCGCCGGGCTCGAGGCGGCGTTCGACGCCGGCGTCCTCGTCCGGACCCCGGCCCTCGACCAGGAGCTCGCCGACCTGATGGTCGCCCTCGAGGCGGACGACGACGGCAAGGTCGGCGGGAAGAGCGCCGAGGCGGCCCGATTCATCCTGCGGGCGATCTCGCGCTCGCTCGACGACGCCTGAGCCGACGCGATGACCGACTCCGGGAGGGGCGGAGGCGACCTGCCGACCGGCACCCTGACGTTCCTGTTCACCGACATCGAGGGCTCGACCCGGATCGTCCAGAGCCTGGGCGATCGCTACCCCGACGATCCTCCAGGAGCATCGCTCGGTCATCGAGATGGCGATCGATGGCGCCGGAGGCCGGTCTTCGGGACCGAGGGTGACGCCGTCTTCGCCGTCTTCGAACGAGCGGGGCCAGCCCTCGCGGCCGCCGCCGAGGCCCAGCGGCGGCCTGCGCGACCCACGCTTGGCCGGCGGAGGCGCCGATCCGGGTCCGGATCGGCGTCCATACCGGGCCGGCCGAACGGCTCGGCCAGGACTACGTCGGGCTGACCCTTCACCAGGTCGCCCGCATCGCCGCCACGGGCGCGGGTGGGCAGGTCATCGTCTCCGCGGCGACCCGGGCCCTCGCAGCCGACGAGCTGCCGGCCGGCCTCGAGCTGCGCGACCTGGGCGACCATCGCCTCAAGGATCTCGCCCACGCAGAGCGCCTCTACCAGCTAGCCGGTCCCGGTCTCGAGACCACCTTCGCGGCGCTCCGGACACTCGACAGCCGGCCGAACAACCTGCCCGTCCAGGTGACCACCTTCATCGGCCGCGAGGAGCTCGATCGCGGCCGGGTGCTCCTGGAGACGTCTCGGCTCCTGACGCTCACCGGTCCGGGTGGCACAGGCAAGACCCGGCTCGCCCTCCAGCTTGCGGCCGAGTCGTCGGACCGCTATCCGGGCGGCGTCTACTTCGTCCCTCTCGACGCGGTCACCGACCCGGACCTCATCCCGTCGGCGATCGTCGGGGCGGTGCGGCTCGATCCTGGCTCCATCCCGCCGCTCGAGTATCCTCATCGCCACCCTCCCGGGCAAGCCGGATCCTGTGGTCCTGGACAACCTCGAGCAGATCGTCGAGGGCGCTCCGCTGATCGCCCGGCTGCTGGCCGGCCTGCCCGAGCTGACGATCCTGGCGACGAGCCGGATCCTCTCCGCATCGCCGGCGAGCAGGAGTTCCCGGTCCCGCCCCTGGCCCTGCCGGCGACGGACGCCGGGGCCCCGTCGACCGACGTCGCCGCGCGCTCGGAGGCCGTCCGGCTGTTCGTCGAGCGGGCCATGGCGGCCCAGCCCGTCGTTCGCGCTGACCGACGAGAACGCTCGCGATGTCATCGAGATCGTCCGTGGCCTCGATGGGCTGCCGCTCGCCATCGAGCTCGCCGCCGCCCGGGTCCGGATCGCTGCCTCTCGCGGCGCTGCGAAGCCGGCTCGACCACTCCCTCGCCATGCTCGTCGGCGGTCCGCGCGATCGGCCGGGCCGCCAGCAGACGCTCCGTGGTGCCATCGAGTGGAGCCACGACCTGCTCGATGAACCCTCCCGGACGCTGTTCCGTCGGGTCGGCGTGTTCGCCGGCGGCATTCGAGCTACCGGAGTGTGAGGTCGTCGCGGGCTCGGCAGCGGACATGGGCGGCGATGTGCTCGACGGCCTGACGAGGACTGGCCGACCAGAGCCTCATCCGGCCAGCGCCGGTGGCGGAGGAGCCTCGCTACCAGATGCTCGTGACGATCCGTGAGTTCGCCCTCGAGCGGCTTGCTGCCAGCGGCGAGGAGGAGGCCGTCCGGCGTCGACATGCCGAGCGGCCAGCTCGCGCTGGTCGAGCAGACTGATGGACCGTCTCATGGGTCGTGGCGGCGGGGCACTGCTCGATCAGCTTGAGCGGGCGAACGACGACCTGCGGGCGGCCATCGACTGGGCGATCGAGACCGCCGAACCCGATATCGCCCTGCGCTTCCTTGCCGGGCTGTGGCGGTTCTGGCAGATCCGCGGCCATCTCATCGAGGCGGAGGCGGCAGCGGATCGGGTCCTGGCGATCCCGCGGCGCGGACGATGCCGACCCGCGGCCTCCTGGCCCGGGCACACGGGGCACGTGGCGGGATCGCCTACTGGCGTGGTGACTTCGCGACGACCGGCACGTTCTATCAGCGGGCCCTCGAGGAAGCCCGTCGGTCCGGCGACCGTCGGGTCCTGGCCGACGCGCTCTACAACGCCGGCTACACGCCGTTCGCGGCGGCGCCGGACCCGGAGTCGATGTACCGCTTCTCCGGGCCGTACTTCGAGGAGGCCGCAGCGCTGTACCGCGAGCTTGGCGATCAGCGCGGCCTGGCGAGCGTCGAGTGGGGACTCGGGACGGGCGCGACCTACGTCCACCACTGGGACGACGCGACGGAGCACATGGAGCGGGCGCTCGAGCGGCTATCGCGCGGCCGTCGGCGATCGGTTCGGCGAGGGCTGGGCGCTCCACATGGCCGGACTCATCCGGACGCAAGCGGGCGATCCCGCGACCGGCGACCGGCTGTTCCGTGAGGCATTGGAGGTCTTCGCTCCCGCCGGTGACATCTCGGCGCTCCTCATCCTGCTCGTCGACCTCGCGACGAGCGCCGAGCACCTCGGGGACCCCCGGCGCGCGGCGCTCCTCGGCGGAGCGGCCGACGGTCTCCGGAGTCGCTCTGGCCGCGACATCATGCTCGCCACCGGCTCGGCGATCGGCTGGCCCGTCCCCACTCCACCCACCGGCCCGGACGATCCAAAGGCCCCGTGGTGGGCCGCGGGGGAGAAGCTAAGCTACGACGAGGCCCTCGCGACCGCCCGCGAGCCGACGGTGCCATCGTCCCTGACCTGATGAGCGAGCCACCGGGATGCCCGGCGGTGGGGCCTTGACTCTCCACCGACCCGAGGGTCCACGATGCGCGGCGTGGACGACAGGATCCGGATCTCCTCTCGATCGGCCGGTTCGGCCGGCTCGCCGGGCTGTCCGTCGGCGCGCTCCGCCACTACGACGAGCTCGACGTGCTCCGGCCGGCGATGGTCGATGCCGAGACGGGCTACCGCTACTACCGCCGCTCCCAGCTCGACGATGCCCGCCTCATCGCCCGGCTGCGGGACCTCGAGGTCCCGCTTGAGGAGGTCCGCGAGATCCTCGCCGCCGACGACCCGGCCGATCGGCGTCGTCGGCTCGCCGCCCACCGGGCCCGCGTCCAGGCCCGGACCGACCGCCTCATCCACGTCCTGCATCACCTGAACCAGTCCGTCGACAAGAAGGAGTCGATCATGTCCGCCCCGACCCGCGCCCCGGAACTCGATGTGGCGACCCATCGCGCCCTCGGCGCCGGCCTGTTCAATCGCGCCTGGGAGCTCATGGAGATCCCCGACAGGACGCCCGAGCAGGATGACGAGCTCATCCACACCGCCCATGCATCGCGCTATCACTGGACGTTCGTCGGTGAGCCGGCCCGGCTCGCCCGCGGGGAGTGGCAGTGCGCCCGGGTCTACTCGACCCTCGGTCGGGGCGAGCCGGCCCTGTGGCACGCCGGCCGATGTCTCGCGATCCTCGAGGCGCATGGCGGCGGGATGGACGATTGGGACCTCCCCGCGGCGTACGAGGGGCTGGCCCGGGCGAACGCGGTCGCGGGCGACGACGCCGCGCGCGACGAATGGGCGGCCAGGGCTCGGGCGGCGCTCGACGGGATCGCCGACCCCGAGGACCGGAACGTCATCGAGCACGATCTGGCGACCCTGCCCTGACCGGTCGGGGCCGGTGATGGCCGGCGTAGACTCCACCGATGGAGGGGTGCCCGGCGTGTGGCGTCACGAACGCGCCGGACGCGCGGTTCTGTCAGGGCTGTGGTGCCGCGCTCGAACGGGCCTGCCCCCGCTGCGCGGGGCGCGTCACCGTCGACGCTCGGTTCTGCCCGTCGTGCGGGCAGCCCCTCGGCGAGCCGGCGGCGACCGACGAGCGGAAGGTGGCCACGGTCATCTTCGTCGACCTCGTCGGCTCGACCGAGCTCGCCGACGGCCTTGACCCCGAGCGCGCGCGCGCGACCCTCCAGGCGTACCTCGGGCTCGTGGCAGCGATCGTCCGCTCGTGGGGCGGGACGATCGAGAAGTACATCGGCGATGCCATCGTCGCGGTCTTCGGTGTCCCACGCGTCCGGGAGGACGATCCCGTCCGCGCGCTCGGGGCGGCCCTCGAGATCGTCGCTCGCGTCCCTGCCCTTGCCGACGACCCGGCGGGGACCGTCCGAGGTCCGCTCGCCGTGCGGATCGGCGTGGAGACCGGCGAGGTCATCAGCCCGACCGAGGTCCGACCCGATCGGGCGATGGTCACCGGCCCGATCGTCAACATCGCGGCTCGGCTGCAGACGGCCGCGGATCCGGGGAGGGTCCTCGTCGGGCAGCGGGCGTCGAGGATCGTCGGCGAGGCGTTCACCTTCGAGCCGCCGGTCGAGCTGACCCTCAAGGGCGTCGCCCGACCGGTCATGGCGCGGCGGCTGGTCGCGGCCGCGTTTTCGGTGTCGCCGGAGCGCGGAACCACCGGTCTCCAGAGCCGGATGGTCGGACGGGATCACGAGTCGGGTGCCCTCGCCGGGCTCCTGGAGGAGGCGATCGACGACGGCGAGCCGCGCTCGGCCCTCGTCGCCGGACCTGCCGGGATCGGCAAGAGCCGCCTCGTCCGCGAGTTCACGGCCATGGTCTCGATGGAGCGCCCCGACGTTCGGATCGCTCCGCGGACGCTGCCCGGCGGTCGGCCAGGGCATCGCCTACTGGGCGCTTGCCGAGGTCGTCCGCGGGATCTGCGGGATCGCCATCGACGACGCATCCCAGGACGCCGAGACGAAGCTGCGGGCGACGCTTGCGACGGTCCTCGGGTCCGCTGTGACCGACCCCGACCGGGCGGCCGTCGTCAACGCCCTCGCGACGACCGCCGGCATCACGCTGGCCGACAACCCGCTCGACCAGGCCGAGCCGCAGGAGGTCAGTGCCGAGCTGGAGCGCGGCTGGCCCCTCGCGATCTCCGCGATGGCCGCGAGGCGAGCGCTGATCCTCGTCATCGAGGATGCCCATTGGGCGAGTCCCCAGCTGCTCGCGATGCTCGAGCGGATCGCCCGTCGTTCGACCGGCCCGATCCTCCTCATCGTGACCGCCCGACCGGAGGCGATCGAGGCGGAGCGTGCCCCGTTCCTCGGGCGTGAAGACACGTCGGTCCTGGCATTGCGGCCGCTCGGGACGGCCGCAAGCCGCTCACTCATCGGCGGGCTTCTGGGCACCGGTCTGCCGGCCGCCCTCGAGGCCGATGTCCTCGGCACAGCCGAAGGCAACCCCCTGTTCATCGAGGAGATCGTCGCTCGCCTCATCGAGCAGGGCGGCATCCGACGTGACGGGCCGGCGTGGCAGGCGACCAGCGATGCCGGGGTCCACCGACTGCCGGACACGATCACCGGCATCCTCGCCGCGAGGATCGACACCCTCGCGCCGGAGGCCAAGCGAGCGCTCCAGGAAGCCTCGGTGATCGGGCGTGTCTTCTGGCCCGCGCCGCTGACGACGACCATCGATCCAGCGATCGTCGACGATGCCCTGGCCGACCTCGAGCGCCGCGGTCTCGTCTCGGTCCGGGCGACGTCGACCATCGCCGGTCAGGTCGAATACGCCTTCAAGCACGCTCTCATCCGGGAGGTCGCCTACGCGGGTCTGCCGCGGGCACGTCGCGCCATCGCGCATGCCGCGGTCGCGGAGTGGCTCACGGACCTTGGCTCGGGTGACGAGCTGGCCGAGCTCGTGGCCGCCCACGCCGTCAGCGCCCTCGACGAGATGGCATCGAACGCGCCGCTCGACCCGCCGACGCGAGAGCGCATCCAGGCGGGTGCGTTCGAATGGCTCCTGGCGGGCGGGACCACGGCGCGAAAGCGGTACGCCATCGAACGGGCGCTCGAGCTCCATCAGCGCGCCCTGACCATCGCCGCGTCCGGTCCATCGCGCGCTCGGGCACTCGAAGCGATCGGCGACGACCACGATGCCGCCTATCACGGCGACGGCGCCGTCCCTGCATGGGACGAGGCGATGACCATCCTCGAGCCGGACCCGGCGGCCGGCGGCGACTCGATCGCCCGGCTCGCGACGAAGTCGGCCTACATGGGCGCGATGCGATGGGGCGGGTTCGCCGTGCCGATGGACCCTGCTCGGATCGACGCCTATGTCGATCGGGGCCTGGCGCTCGTCGATCAGGAGGACGCCCGCGCACGGCTCCTGGCCCTCCGAGCGTCGACGGGCAGTCGCTGGGCCTCGTCTCGCCGACCCGACCCCGTGCCCCTGGGCGAACGATCGGCCGCGGGAGAGACCGCCTACGAGATCGGCCTGCGACTCGGGCGCTACGACATCGTCGGGCTCGCGCTCCACAACCTTGTCGGGCTCTACCTTGCTTCGGGGCGCACCGAGCGGGCGGAGTGGGCCGAGCGCCGGATGATCGAGGTCGCCGACCGGATCGATGCTGTCCGGGACCGCCACCTGTATCTGGTCGAGGCGTTCCACGCTCTGTCCTGGGTGACCGGCGATGCTGCGTCCCTTGTCAGTCAGGTCGAGCCGCTCGTCCTGGTCGGACGGCGGCTCTCGCCCCACGAGCTGCTCCATTCGACCTGCATCGGCCTGTCGATCCTGTACCTGACAGGGCGATGGGATGAGGCGATGCCGCTGGTCGACGAGCACGTCGCTGCGTTCGCGCTCGAGGAGGACATGGTCTGCCCGTTCGTCCGGGGTGGCCTGGGGGTCGGCGCGATCCTCGCAGCTCGGCGGGGGAACGCCGACAAGGCCCGCTCACTCCTGGCGATGATCCCGGCGATCGACGCCCCGGTCGGCTTCGTCGAAGGGCTCCAGACGATGGCCGCGCTCGCCCTCGACGAACCGGAGGTCGGACGGCTCGGGGCTCTCGCGCTCCTCGGGAGCGGACAGCGAGCGTGGGAAGAGGATCCGGCACTCGAAGTCCCGGCCTACGCCGACGCTCTCGTCGCGCTAGGGCTGTGGGAGGAGCTCGACCTCGCGATCGCCGACCTTCGGTCGCGGGCCTATCTGATCGCGCTGGCCGATCCGACGATCGATCGGGCCGCCGGTCTATCGGCCTGGGCCCGGGGAGACCGCGAGGCCGCCATCAGCCTGTTGAGGCGCTCGATCGAGGCGTTCGACGGCCTCGCCCCGTACGAAGCCGCGAGGGCCCGCGAGGCACTCGCTGCGGCTGACGACGGGCGCGCCGGGCTCCTTCTCGCGGAGGCTCGGGCCATCTACACCCGCCTCGGGGCGACTCCGGACGTCGCCCGTCTCGACGTCGCCGCGGGACCGGAGCGGACGTCTACGATTGGGGCATGACGGACATCAAGCTCGGCGTGCTCCTCTGGAACCAGGCGACGACATGGCCGGAAGCGCTCGACAGCGCGACCCTGCTCGACCGGCTCGGCTACGACCACATCTGGGCCTGGGACCACCTGTATGCGATCTTCGGCGATCCGTACCAGCCGATGTTCGAGGGCTGGACGTCGCTCGCCGGCTACGCCGGCGCGACAGAGCGGATCCGGCTCGGCCTGCTCGTCGGGGCGAACACCTTCCGGAACCCGGGGCTCGTCGCGAAGACGGCCGCGACACTCGACCATGTCAGCGGCGGCCGGGCCATCCTCGGTCTCGGCGGGGCGTGGTTCGATCTCGAGCATGCTGCCCATGGGATCGACTTCGGGTCCGGCTACGGTGATCGACTCACGTGGCTGGACGAGGCGGTCGCCGCGTGCCGGACGCTGCTCGACGGCGGCGAGGTGACCTCCCTGGCAGGCGGCCACTACGCCTTCGACCATCTTCGCCACTCCCCTGCCCCGGTCCAGGCCCGGCTGCCGATCATGATCGGCGGCTCGGGCGAGAAGAAGACCCTTCGCACGGTGGCTCGCTACGCCGACATGTGGAACGCCATGGGCTCGGTCGAGAAGCTGAGCCACAAGGTCGAGGTCCTCCGGGGCCACTGCGAGGCGGTCGGCCGCGACCCCGCAGAGATCGAGTTCACCCTCGGGGTCAAGCTGACGATCCGCGACTCGGAGGCCGAAGCCGAGCGGGTCTGGCGCGCCGCGATGGAGCACAACCGAACGCCGCTCGCGGACGTCGCCGACGACGACACGTTCTGGCACGGGACGCCGGAGCAGCTCGCCGAGCGTCTCGGCCCGTACATCGAGCTCGGCTTCCGGACGGTCATCTCCGAGCAGCCCGCGCCGTTCGACCGCGAGACCATCGAGCGGTTCATCGGCCAGGTGAAGCCGCTCGCCCAGGCGGGCTGACCGATGGCCCGGAGCGGGACCTACCCGACCGACCACGTCCTCGGAGTCATCGACGACCCGGCGATGGCGGCGAGTGCGGCGGCGGCGCTTGTCGCTGCCGGGATCCCGACGGCCGACGTGACGATCCTCCGCGGCGACGCGGGAGCCGAGGCGATCGACGGCCTCGGCGAGGCGCACGGGTTCTTCGGCCGGCTCGTCCGGACGCTCCAGTTCACGACGATGGACCAGATGCCGGACTTCGCCTTGTACGAGGCCGCGATCCGCGACGGTCGGGCGGTGCTCGCCGTCCGGGTGCCGGATCGGGAGGCGGTGACGCGCGTCCGCGATGTCCTGACCGAGCACGGCGGTCACTTCCTGAACTTCTACGCCAAGCTCTACACCGAAGAGCTCAGCCGCTGGCGCGGACCCGAGCTCCCGCTGCCGGGCTACCTGCGGCGCTGAGTGGTCCGTGCCCTATCCCCTGGCCCGCTGGCTGCATCGTCCCCTGCCCGTTGGCGGGTCGTCGACTTCCCCGTTGGCGTGCCGTCCGCTCCCCCGTTGGCGCGCCGTCCGCTCCCCCGTTGGCGCGCCGTCCGCTCGCTGAGCGCGCCGTCCGCTCGCTGAGCGAGTGAACTGAGGGTCGCCATCGGCCTGACGACCACCCCCATGGCCGATTCGCTGCCCCCGGTGATCCATCGACTCTCGGGGCGAGTCATCGGACGCTTTCCGCGGCTGCGCGACGCGCCGGCCACCGCGGCAACGGCTTGCTCACTCGCTGGGCGAGCGGCGAGGCCTGCCCGGGCACGCGAGCCGGACTCGCTGCTCCCCAACTCGCGGTGAGAGCATCGGGTCCGCGAGCGCCTCGGGTCCGAACGAGAGCGACGGGCCGCGCTACGCGAGGACGATGCCGCTTCTGTCGGGTAGGAATCCAGCCCGCAAGGACGCCATCACCAAACGACCGGACAGAGGGAATTGGGTCCTGAGAGATCCGTCTGCGGCTCGCAGGGCGCGTCGGTTCGTCGCCGTATCGGCGATCACAAGGATGACCCGATCCGTGCCGGCGTCCCGGCACTTCAGGCTGATCTTGCGCTGCGTCGCCTGGACGTCCGCCAGCCTCGTTTCGATCTCGACCGGGATCCAATCGTCCGCGCCGTTGACCGCCCCGTCCCAAGCGCGAAGGTCTCCCGGGATGGGGAGCGGCACCTCGGAGCTCCAGCGGAGCCCCGGCCCGAGCGCCGCGCGGAAGCGCCCGGCGACACGCAGCTGACCGGCATCTCGGATCGGATCGCCGATCGGATAGGCTCTCATGACGAGCTTCATCCCGAGCGCCGCCGTCACGCGCGCCAGTTGGTCGACGCGGACGTCACGGATCTCGGACCTCTCGAGGCGTCCGTACTGCGCCGCCGACATCCCGGCGGCCCGCGCCACGGACGCCTGGCTCAGGCCGGACGCGAGTCGAGCGGAGCGGCATTCGTGGCACAGCCCGAGCACGAGCTCCCTACCGTGCCGGTGCCCGAGGTCGGCGACGCGCTCCCGAGTGGCCATCGGGCACAGCCTGACGATCGGAGCTGCACGGGCGCTCGATCGACACTTCACTCGACCCGGTCCCCGACTGCACCGACGATCACCGACAGTGGACAGCTGCCTGGACTCGCTCGGAGAGTGAGCGAGCGTTCGGCCCGACCGGGCGCGGCGCGGGTCGGCCACGATGTCGGAAGGTGCCGCACCGCTCACTCGCCCGGCGAGTGAGCGGCTCGAGGAACCGGCAGGGCGTGGGTCGCAGGGACACGGACTCTCGATGGTCCACTCGCCTAGCGAGTGACCGGCTCGAGGAGGCGAGAGGGAGAGGCTCGCAGGGACACGGACTCTCGATGGTTCACTCGCCCGGCGAGTGAGCGCCTCGAGGAACCGAGCGAGGGGAGCGAGCCGCGCCGCGGCGCTAGCCGCGGACCGCGGCGAGGATGCCGGCCACCTCGTCGCGTGTCGGGATCCGGGGCGAATTCCGGATGGCGGCGTCCTCGACGGCGTCCGCGGGGATCCTGTCCTCAGCAGCCCGATCGATCCCGAGTGTCGTGAGGGTCCGGCGCTGCCCGACCTCTTCGAGCAACGCGCGGACGGCGGCGACACCGGCCCGGGCCGCGTCGGTCGGGTCATCGCTCGGGCTCGCCGCCCCGAGAGCTACGGCGATCAGCCCCAGCTCGCGCTGGCGCACGTCCAGGTACGTCGCGAGGACCTCCGGCAGGACGGTCGCGAGCGCCGTGCCGTGCGGCAGCCGGCCGATCGTGCCGAGGGCGTGGCCGATCGCGTGGACCGCGCCGACCCCGGTGCCGCTGGCCTGACCGAGACCCGCAAGATGCGAGGCCAGCAGCATCTGCGACCGTGCCTCCAGGTCGGAGCCATCGGCGACCGCACGCGGCAGCCACTCCCCGACCGTCCGGATCACGCCGAGGGCGATCGCCTCGGCGAACGGGTTCGGGTTCGCCGACAGGAGCGACTCGAGCGAGTGGGTCATCGCGTCGACGCCGGTCGCGGCGGTCGGGTCGGGCGGCAGGCCGAGCGTCAGCTCCGGGTCGAGGATGCATGCCACCGGCAGGAGCGAGGGATGGCCGACGTAGTCCTTTCGACCGGCGCGCTCGTTGGTGATGACGCCGTACATGTTCGTCTCCGCGCCCGTCCCGGCGGTCGTCGGGATCGCGATGAGCGGTCGCCCCGGCCGCAGCGTCGGATCCTCCCAGCCGAGGTCGCCGACGGCGATCGCGGGGTTCGCGGCGGCGAGCGAGATGGCCTTCGCGGTATCCATCGACGAGCCGCCGCCGACCGGCACGAGGACCGATGCCGTCATCCCGACCGCGTCGTACACGGCCCGGCCGCGCTCGACGGTCGACTCCGCGGGGTTCGGCTCGACGCCGTCCCAGACCTCGGCCTCGATCGCGTCGGAGGCAAGCAGGTCGACGATCCGGCCGATGACGCCACTCCTGACGACCCCGGGGTCGGTGACGAGGAAGACTCGGACCCCGCCGACCTCGCGGACAAGACCCGGCAGTCCCGCGACCGCGCCGACGCCGAACGACGTCCGATCGCGGAGGACGAGATCGAGGTGGCGGTCGTGAGAGCCGGGTCACGCGATCGAGAGGACGGTGTCGGTGGAGGTGTCCCGACGAGCGGTCAGCCAGCGCCGGCAGCCGTTGGCATGGAACCACCGCTCGGTCGTCGGGCCATCCGGGTTCTCGAAGATCCAGACCTCGTCGAAGTCGCGCTCGTCGGGGTCGGTGATCGCGTCCGGGATGGGTCCGGCGCTCGCCACCGAAGACGAACTCGTCGAGCGGGCGGCGGCCGCAGCGGGGGCAGTCGAGCGTCGGCATCAGCGCGTCCCGGCGGAGCCGGCGTCGGCCAGGAGATGGTCCCGCCCGAACCGCTCGAGCGTGAACGGGGCGATCAACGCTGGCGCGCGCCCGGTCGCGATGAGCTCGGCCATCCCCTCGCCCCCGGCCGGGATCGCCTTGAATCCCCACGTCCCCCAGCCGGTCGTGAGGTAGAAACCTCGCACCGGGGTGGCGCTCATGATCGGGCTGAAGTCGACCGAGATGTCGCAGATCCCGGCCCACTGGCGCAGGACGCGGAGGTCGCGGAGGAACGGCAGGAGCCGGGTGATCTTGTAGGAGTACGACCGGAGCGCGGCGTACGACGACTGGCGCGAGTACGAGGGCTGGGCGTCGAACTCCGCGCCGATGAGCATCTGGCCGCGCTCCGTCTGTGAGACATAGCAGGCCAGCTCGGTCGAGGCGAGGATGATCGGGAAGCCCTGGGCGTAGTCGTTCGTGACGAACGCGTGGAGCGGGTGCGTCCGGATCGGCAGCCGCAGCCCGACCATCCCGGCGACCTGCGTCACCCGCCCGCCGACGGCGCTGAGGATCGCGCCCGCGGCGATCGTCCCGCGCGGCGTCTCGACCGCGACCGACCCGGTCGCCGTCGACCCGGATCCCGGTCACCGGGGTGTGCTGGAACAGGTCGACCCCGCGCGCCGACGCCCCGCTCGCGAACGCCCAGGCGACCCGGTCGTGGCGCGCGGTCGCGCCCTCGACGTGGTGCGAGCCGCCGAGGACCGGGTAGCGGCCGCCGCCGGTGAGGTCGAGTTGCGGGATCAGCTCCTTCAGCTCGGCCGGGGTGCGGATGAACGTCTGGGCGCCGCAGGCCTGGTTCATCGCCGCCCGGGCTCGCTCGGTCCGCATCGCCATCTCGGTATGGGCGAGCCAGACGATGCCCTTGGTCTGGTGGAGGATGGCCGCCCCGGTCTCGGCCTCCAGCTCCTGATAGCGCTCGAGCGAGTGCTGGTAGAAGCGGATCGACTCGGGGATCCCGTAGTTCGCCCGGATGATCGTCGTGTTCCGCCCGGTATTGCCCGAGGCGATGTAGTCGGCCTCCAGGACCGCGACGTCGATGATGCCGTGGCGGGTCGCGAGGTGGTACGCGGTGGAGAGGCCGTGTCCGCCGCCGCCGATGATCACGACGTCATACGCGGGCTTCGGCTCGTCGGCCCACCGGATCGGCGACAGCGTCCGGGTGTATTCGCTCATCGCGCGGTCTCGCTCATCGCGCGGTCTCGCTCATCGCGCGGTCTCGCTCATCGGGCCCACCCGAGTCGTTCCGCGAGGTCCGCGGAATATGCGGCCTGGACGACGAGGAGGGCCGGTCCCTCGTCGGGGAGCCAGAGCTTCGCCGGGACGCCCGCGACCGAACCCTGGGCGAGGGCCGGTCGACTCGGAGGCAGCGCCCACTCGATGTGCGGGATCAGTGCCGACGTCTCGACCCAGGCGCCGGCGAACCCGCTCTCAGCCTCGACGATCGCGTCCGGATCGTCGAGCTCGACGCCATCTGAGCCGATGGCGAATGCCTCGTCGGACGCAGATCGCAGGATCGTCACGACCTCACCCTGCCAGTGGGCGCTGTCGAGGGCGGCCGGAGCGGCGACGACCCGGAGACCGACCAGGAGTTCAAGCACGGGCACGGAGCCCCTCCGGATCGTAGAACGGCGTCGGGGTGACGACCGCCTCGCGGCCGTCGATCATCACCCGGTCCGGGTGCGGCGGCCGGCGCTGCCAGCCGAGCATGACCGCCCGCCCGAGCAGCGGGGAGTGCCAGCTCCCCGTCACGTTGCCGATGACCTCGCGGCCATCGTGGTCGAAGATCGGCGTCCCTTCGCTCGGCGCCGGCCCGGTCATCGAGAAGCCGACCCAGCGTCGCTCGTCGGGCACCTTCGCCGTCCGCTCGAGCGCGGCCCGGCCGATGAACCGCGGCTTGTCCATCCGTGCCGCCCAGTCCATCCCGATCCGTCGCGGCGTCGTGTCGAGCTCGGTATCCATCCCGACGATCACGTGGCCCTTCTCGAGCCGTAGCCCGAACAGGGCTTGCAGCCCGTGCGGCCGGACGCCGAGGTCGGCGCCCTCCTCCAGCAGTGCTCGCCACAGCCCGACCGAGCGGTCGACCGGGTGGTGGAGCTCGAAGGCCGCCTCGCCGGTGAACGACAGGCGCATGACGTGGCAGGGCACGCCGGCGATGTCCGCATGGACATGACCCAGGAATCGTGGCGGGTCGGCCAGCCCGAGCCGGCCGAGGAGCGTCATCGCGAGCGGCCCGGTGACATTGATCGCGGCCAGCGACATCGTCCGGTCCATCACGTGGACCCGGAGGCCCCAGGTGTCGATCCAGTCGCGCAGCCACATCTCGGCGTTCGCCGCGCCACCCGACGTGAACGTCAGGACGAACCGCGTCTCCGTCTCACGAAGGATCATCCCGTCGTCCATCACGTGGCCGCGTTCGTTCAGGAGGAGGGCGTAGCGCGACCGGCCGGGCCGGATGTCGGCGATGTGGCACGGGTAGATCCGCTCGAGCGCCTCGACGACGTCCGGTCCGCTGACGACGACCTTCCCGAGGGTCGAGACGTCGCCGATCGAGACCCCGGTCCGGACCGCCCAGTATTCGCGGACGGCATCGCCGTAGTGCCACGGCCGCCACCAGCCGCCGAAGCGGTCCATCCGCGCGCCGAGGTCGAGGTGCTCCGCGTGGAGCGGCGTCCGGCGGAACGCATCGACGGTCGCGTCGGCCGCCGCCTCCGCCAGGGTGATCCGGCTGGCGGCCGGGCGTGCGGTGAACGGCTCCGGAACAGTCCCCGCGCGGGCGGCGACCCAGGACCGGACATGGGGCAGGCAGGCGCCCCCCTGGCACGTCCCGATACCGGCGAGCGTGGCCCGCTTGAGCAGCTCGAGGTCGGTGTAGCCCTTCGACCAGGCGTCCTCGAGGTCGCCGACGGCGACGCCCATGCAACGGCAGACGATCGCCTCCGGATCGGTCGGAGCGGGCGGCAGCGACGACGCGCCCGCGGCCGCCCCGAGGGCCGACACGGGGTCCGGCGCGGCTCGCCATCCGGGCGAGCACGTCGCGCGGGCTCCGCCCGAGGTCGACGATGACCGTCCGCGCCGGGGTCGAGGTCTCCCGACCGTCGGCGGTCCGCGTCACGACGGCGGAGACCCGACCCGAGCCATCACCCTCGAACCGGACGAGCTCCGACCCGACGGTCACGACCGGCTCCGGCAGGGCGACGTCGGCGGCGCGAAGCCGATCGGCCGCCCCTGGCGTGAGGAGTCCATCGAGGTCGTTGCCGCGGCAGACGGGCTGGATCTCCGCCGCCCCGGTCGCGACGACCACCTCGTCCGCCTCGACATGCAGCATCCCGAGCGGGGTCCGGGCGATGACCGACGGCCCGTCGTAGATCCCGACGACGTCGGTGCCCTCCGCCGGGTCGAGGACCAGGAGATCGCCGTGATCGCCGACCTGGACGTGCTCGCCGCCGTCGCCTCCGACGACCACCCGCCCGACGAAGGCGCGGTCGACCTCGACGGCGCGCCCGACCGGCGTCGCGACCGGGTCCCCTGGCGGAAGCAGGGGCAGCGCGGGCTCGCCGTCGGCCGGATGCCGCACGACGACGGTGCCCGGTCGTGCCGGCACGCGGCACGTCCGCGTGTAGGCGATGCCGTCGACGACCGCGAGGCAGTTCCCGCAGTCGCCCGCCAGACAGAGCGTCCCGCCGCGGGCCGGAGGCTCGCCCGCTCGCACGATCGCGACGGCGATCGAGTCGCCGACCCGGAACGGCATCGGTCGACCGTCGACCACGATCCGACCTTCGACCGGCGCCTCGGGCGGGCGGTCCGCGACCTCGGTCACGCCCGCATCCGAAGACCCTGGGGATCGAACAGCGGCTCGGGCTGGAGCCGCGCCGGCCGACGTCGCCCGACGATCTCGATCTCGAACGCCGAGCCGCCCGGCCCGTCCGGCGACGAGAGCGCGGTCGGCACGTAGCCGAGCGCGATCGACTCCCGGACATGGTGACCGTAGCCGCCCGAGGTCACCCAGCCGACGACCTCGTCGGCGTGCCAGATCGGCTCGTCGCCGATGACGTCCGCGGGCGCCTCCGGGTCGGGATCGACGACGAACGCCACGAGCCGGCGCGCCGGACCGCCGGCCGCGAGCTCGGCCTCGAACGCCGCCCGACCGATGAAGTCGTGGTCGAGCTTCACATAGCGCTGGAGTCCGGCCTCGGGGATCGTGTAGATCGGGCGGTATTCGCGGAACCAGGTGCCATAGCTCTTCTCGAGCCGGAGCGACATGAGGGCCCGCATCCCGAACAGCCGGAGCCCGAGAGGCTCCCCGGCGGCGACGATCCGGTCGTACAGCGCGCGCTGGTACTCGGGCCCGACCCACAGCTCGTAGCCGAGGTCGCCCGAGTAATTCAGCCGGGCGACGAGCGCCGGGATCATCCCGAGGTCGACCCGCCGGAACGACATGAACGGCGTGCCCTCGGCCGAGACGTCGAGGTCCGGGGCGACCGCCGCGAGAAGATCCCGCGACCGCGGACCTGTGACCGACAGGCCGGTGAGCCCGAGACCCAGCACCTCGAACCGGACCGAGCCGTCGGCCGGCAGGTGGTGGCGGAACCAGCGCGAGTGATGGACCTCCGCCGGGAGCGAGCCGAAGAGGTGGTAGTCCTCTGTCTCGGTCGCCCGCCCGACCGTGAACTCGCCGACGATCCGGCCGGCCTCGTTGAGCATCGCGGTGAGGGTGATCCGGCCCGGCTGGGGCATCCGCTGGGTCAGGAGCGACGACAGCCACGCCTCCGAACCTGGACCGCTGACGCGGTACTTCGCGTAGTTGCTGATCTCGGTCATCCCGACCCGCTCGCGGACCGCGGCGACCTCCTCAGCCACGCAGCCCCAGGCGTTGGAGCGGTGGAACGTCACGTCCTCGTGGGGCTCCAGGCCGGGCCGCTGGAACCACAGCGCGTGCTCGAGCCCGAAGGTCGCGCCCCAGACGGCGTTCGCGGCGGTCAGGCGATCGTGGATCGGGGTCGTGAGGAGCGGCCGGCCGGCCGGCAACTCCTCGTTCGGGAAGGTGATCCGGAACCGCCGCCGGTAGTTCTCCTGGACCTTCGCGTTCGTGTACGCGAGCGTCGCGTAGTCGCCGAACCGGGCGATATCCATCGCCCAGATATCCATCCCGCTGTCGCCGGCATCGCCGGCCGTCATCCAGGCGGCCAGGGCCAGGCCGACGCCGCCGCCCTGCGACAGCCCAGCCATGACGCCGCAGGCGACCCAGTAGCCGCGCAGCCCGCGGATCGGACCGACCAGCGGATTGCCGTCCGGGGCGAACGTGAACGGCCCATTGACGATCCGCCTGATCCCGATCGTCGCCATCGGGGGGTAGTGCTTGAAGGCGACCGAGAGCTCGGGCGTGATCCGGTCCATCTGCGGGGCCAGGAGCTGCGACCCGAAATCCCACGGCGTCTCGCGCGGCGACCACGGTCGACAGTCCTGCTCGTATGTCCCGAGCAGCATCCCCGCACCTTCCTGGCGGATGTAGATCTCGCCGGCGAAGTCGAGCGCCATCGGCATCTCCTGGCCGGTCCGCTCGTTGTGCTCGGCGACCTCCGGCATCGGCTCGGTCAGGAGGTAGTGGTGCTCCATCGCCAGGACCGGCAGCTCGACGCCGACCATCCGGCCGACCTCGCGGGCCCATAGCCCACCGGCGTTCACGACGTGCTCGGCATGGATCGCGTCGCCGCTCTCGAGCCGGACCGTCCAGGTCCCGTCGGATCGCTGCTCGAGGCCGACGACGGGGGTGTGCTGGTGGACCTCCGCCCCGGCCAGCTGGGCGCACTTCACGTAGGCGCGGGTGACGCCGGTCGGGTCGACGTGGCCCTCGACGTGGTCGTAGAGCGCACCGACGAAGTACTGCGGGTCGAGCAGCGGGAAGAGGTCGCGGGCCTCGGTCGCGGAGATCAGCTCCAGCTGCATCCCGAGGTAGCGGCCCCGGGCCTGACGGCCATCCGAAGGAAGTCCATCCGCGTCTCGTCGCTGGCGAGCATCAGCCCGCCCGGCAGATGGATCGAGCAGTCCTGGCCGGAGACCCGTTCGATCTCCTCGTACAGCTGGATCGTGTACTGCTGGAGCCGCGCGACGTTCGGGTCGCCGTTGAGGGTGTGCATGCCACCGGCGGCGTGCCACGTCGAGCCCGCGGTCAGCTCGCGCCGCTCGAGGAGCATGACGTCGGTCCAGCCGGCCTTCGTCAGGTGGTACAGGACGCTGGCGCCGACGACGCCACCACCGATGACGACGACCTGGGCCGATGTCTTCACGCGGGCTCCCTCCGGATGGGACACGCGAAGCCTACGCGGGGATGCCGGGCGCCGTTGAGGCGGCGTCAATCGAGAACGAGCGGGACGCCGGCGGCCCGACAGGCATCGGACAGCCGCGCGTCGAGCGTCGCCAGGGCAAGCCCACGGAACGCGGCGAGGTCCAGATACACGGCGTCGTACACGCTCAGGTCGTGCTGGCGGGCGGTGTCGATGGCACCGAGGGCGGTGGACAGCTCCACCGGGACCACGTCCACGGGCAGCCCATGAACGAGCGATCTGAGAGCCGGGATCTCATCTTCCCGGATCCGTCTCCGGCGCACCGCGGCGATGATCGCGTTCGCGACCTCCAGCGGCCAGTGGGCCGGCGCCACGGCGCCTTCCTGGAGGACCCGGATCAGGACCGCCTCCGCCGCATCGCTGCGCTCGTCGCGGAGATACCAGGCGAGGGTGACCGATGCGTCGACGACGAACGTCACCGACGACCCTCGTCGATCAGCTCACGGATCGTCACGCCTCGAAGGGGATGAGCCATGCGGAACTGCCTGATCCGTGACCTCAACGCCTCGGTGTCCGGGCGCTCGGTCGTCGTCGGAGGGACGAGGATCGCGACAGGGCGGCCGTGTTTCGTGATCGTGATCCGCTCGCCCCGAGCGACGTCGTCCAGGAGTCTCGGCAGGTGTGTCTTCGCCTCATACGCACCGATCGTCCGCATGCCATCAGACTAGTCGCAGACCAGTCTATCGTCAATGATCAGCTGCGGAGTGTGGTCGCTGGCGCCGGAGCCACGCAGGTTTCCGCGGTCAGTGAACAGGATCCACCACGTCGGTGCCGCTCCTTGGTCAGTCCGGGCACCTCCGTGATCGTTCGGGCGGCGGCGATGCGCACGGACGCATGCGACGACGTCATCTCGGGCGGTCAGATGGGCTCGGACCGGCACTAGCACTGCGGTTCGCTCGCCCCTGTTCACTGATCGTGAACATCTGCATGGCTGACCGTCGACTGCGGCCGTCGGTGCTCGGGTGAGGCATCGCCGGCATCGGTCGGCGGGACAGCGGTCGAGTCGCATGCACTGATGGGCATCGCCGCGCGGCCCAGGATGCCGGACCGGACGTTACGCCGGTCGCCGGGATTCAGTAGTCGGTCGGGACCCCGCCCTCGGCGACGCGGCGGTCGACGAACGCCTGGAGCTCCTCGGCGATCGCCGGGTCGATCGGTGGCGGCTCGTATGCCTCGAGGAGCTCCTTCCAGACCCGGTTGGCCTTCTCGGGCACCTCCGGCGAGCCGGCCTCCTGCCAGCTCTCGTAGTTCCGCCAGTCGCTGAGCATCGGCTTGTGGAAGGCCGTCTTGAACCGCGACTGGGTGTGGTCGACGCCGAAGAAGTGGCCGCCCGGCCCGACCTCCCGGATCGCCTCGACCGCCAGGCTGTCGTCGTCGACGACGATCGGCTCGAGGAAGGTCTCGACCATCCCGAGCAGCTCGGCGTCGAGGATCATCTTCTCGTAGCTGGCGTGGAGGCCGCCCTCCATCCAGCCGGCGCCATGCATCAGCATGTTCACGCCGCCCATGATCGCGCCCCACAGCGAGAACACCGACTCGTAGGCCGCCTGGGCGTCGAGGGCGTTGGCGGCGTTGACGTTCGACGAGCGGTACGGGACGCCGTACCGCCGCGCCAGCTGCCCACCGACCATCGCGGTCCGCATGTACTCGGGCGTGCCGAACGCGGGCGCGCCCGACTGCATGTCGACGTTCGAGGTGAAGCCGCCGTAGATGACCGGCGCACCGGGCCGGACGATCTGGGTCAGGACGATGCCGGCCAGCGCCTCGGCGTTCTGCTCGACGAGGGCGCCGGCGAGCGTCACCGGCGCCATCGCGCCCGAGAGCGTGAACGGGGTGATGCAGACGACCTGGTTCCGCTCGGAGAAGGCGATGATGCCCTGGAGCATCGGCAGGTCGAGCCGCAGCGGCGACGACGAGTTGACGACGGTGAAGACCGACGGCTCGCGATCGAGGGTCGCGTCGTCGATGCCGCGCGAGATCCGGACCATCTCGAGCACGTCGGTGTTCCGGCGCCGGCCCAGGCTGTAGCAGTGGATCGCCTTGTCCATCAGGGTCAGGGCGTCGTGGGTCGCGTGGAGGTACCGGATCGAATGGTGGATGTCGACCGGCTCGACGGGATAGCCGGCCAGGAAGTGGACCGGCGTGAGCGACTGGCCGAGCCGGAGGAGGTTCTGGTAGTCCTCGCGGTTCCCGATGCGGCGGCCGCGATCGAGGTCGGCCACATTCGGCGGGCTGCCGACGGTCCCGAAGGCCGTCCAGTCGCCGCCCATCCGCAGGTCATGGTCCGGATTGCGGGCGTGGAGCGTGAACGTCGACGGCGCCGTCCGGATCAGCTGCGTCACCATCGCCGGGTCGAACCGGACGCGGTTCGAGTCCGGCGAGACATCCGCGCCGGCGACCCGCAGCCGCTCGCGCGCGTCGGCGTCGAGGAAGTCCATCCCGATCTCGGACAGGACCCGGAGCGAGGCCTCGTGGATCGACTCGAGCTCATCGGCCGAGACCGCCTCGGTCGGGCGATACCGGATCCGCGGCTGGGCCCACGGTCGTTGTTGGGGCAGCCGACTGCGCTCGTGCGCCGCTCGCCCACCGCGGCGCCGACGGATCGTGTCGTCGCCGGTGGTGCCGTGGATCTCGGTCATCGGGTCCGGTCCCGCGGCGCGGTCCCGTCCCGCGGTCCGCTCCAGGCCGTCATGCGGCCAGCCGCCGGACCGCGGTCTCGTCGAGCTCGATGCCGAGGCCCGGCGCATCGGGCACGCGGAGCAGGCCATCGGGGCCGGGCCGGATCGGCGTCGCGAGCATCGGATCGCGGCGCTCGGGGGTCCACGCCGGAGGGTCGTACGGGAACTCGATGAACGGGCCGCCGCCGATCCCCGCGGCGACGTGGAGGTTCGCCAGCAGGCCGATGCCGTTCGTCCAGGTATGCGGGCTGAACCATCGCCCGCGGGCGAGCGCCAGCTCGCCGATCATCCGGACCCGCGAGATCCCCGCGGCCAGGACGACATCCGGCTGGAGGACGTCGAAGGCGTCGGCGTCCAGGGCAGCGATGAGGTCGTGGACGGTCCGGGCCATCTCGCCGCCCGCGACGCGGATCCGGCTGCCGGCCCGGAGGGCGGCGAGACCCCGGAGGTCGTGACCCGCGAGCGGCTCCTCGACCCACAGGACGTCGAGCTCGGCAAGGGCGTCGGCGATCCGGCGGGCCGCCACGACGTCGAGCGCCGGCGCGGTGTCGCCGGCCATCCGCCAGCCCTGGTTCAGGTCGACCATGATCGCCATCGTGTCCTCGACGGCATGACGGGTCGCGGCGACGGCGGCCAGACCGGCTTCGAGGCTGTCCGGCGTCCGCGGATCGACCCGGATCTTCAGCGCCCGGAACCCTTCCTCGCGGAGCCGGACGGCGCTCTCGGCGCGGGCCGCGGGCGCGAGGAGCCGACCGCACGAGGCATAGGCGGGGATCGCCTCGAGGCTCCCACCCAGCAGCGTCGCGACCGGCAGGCCGGCGGCCTTGCCGGCCACGTCCCACAGGGCCGCCTCGAGCGGCCAGTAGCGCGAGGCGTGGAAGTCGATCGTCTCGAGGACCCGGACGTGGCGGCCGATCGCAAGCGGATCCTGGCCGACGAACAGGTGCTCGTAGGCCTCGAAGCCGTCCATCGTGTCGCCCGAGCCGACGCCGATCAGGCCCTCGTCGGTCTCGACGCGGACGATCGTCGCCGCGAAGGACCGGCGCGGGACCGGGTCCCACGCCGCATCGAACGGCGGGTCGAGCGGCTCGAGGATCCGGTCCAGGCGGATGGCGCTGATCTTCATGCGCTGGCGGGCAAGGGTCGGGCAGGCACGGCCCGGCCATCATCCCATGACGCCGGCGCGGCGAGGGTCGACAGGCTCACCCGCGGACGCGCTCGCCCGCCGGGTCCCACGCGGGATCGCGCACGACTGTCGCAGCCAGTCGCTCGCCGAACCACTCGATCGTCAGCGGCGTCCCGGGTGCCGCCAGCTCGCGCGGCAGCATGACGCTCACCAGGTCCGCCCTGACGCAATAGCCGTAGGCGGCGCTCCGGACGTAGCCGACCATGCGGTCGTCGGACCGGACCGGCTCCTTCCCGAGCACGACAGAGCCCGGGTCATCGAGCGCGACCCACGCCAGCGCCCGGGATCGGCCGGCCTCCTTCTTCCGGGCCAGGGCATCCCGACCGACGAAGGCGCCCTTCCCGAGCCGGACGGTGAACCCGATGCCCGCCTCGAACGGGTCATCCTCCTCGGTCATGTCGGTGCCCCACGCCCGATAGCCCTTCTCCATCCGCAGGCCGTCGTACGCGGCCCGACCGGCCGGCGATCAGGCCCAGCGGTCGGCCGGCCTCCCAGAGGACATCCCAGAGCCGTCGCCCCAGAGCCGCCTCGGTGTAGATCTCCCAGCCGAGCTCGCCGACGTAGGAGATCCGCTGGGCGAGGACCGGGACGTCGGCGATCGTGATCTCGCGGGCGGCGAGGTACGGGAACGCCGCGTTCGAGAGGTCGTCCGGCGACACGCTGGCGACGAGCTCCCGCGCCCGCGGGCCCCACACCCCGACCGCGCACGACCCGGGGGTGATGTCCCGGACATCGACCCGCGTCCCGGGCTCCCGCGCGGCCCGGAGGTAGGCGATGTCCTGCGGGCCGTTGCAGCCGAGCTGGTAGCGGTCCTCGGCGAGCCGGGTGACGGTGATGTCGCTCCGGACGCCGCCGGTCGGCGTGCAGACGGCGGAGTACACGACGCTGCCGACCGGGACGGCCAGGTCGTTCGTGGCGAGTGCCCTGGAGGAACGACTCCGCGTCCGGGCCCTCGACGACCGCCTTGGTCAGCGACGTCAGGTCGAACATCGCGACCTGCTCCCGCGTGGCCCGGTGCTCGGTGGCCGCCCGGGTCGACCAGAACGCGGCCGCCCAGCCGGCGCGGGCCGCGGGCGGGTCCTCCGGGTTCGCCTCGAACCACTGGGCCCGCTCCCAGCCCTTGCCCTCGAAGAAGACCCCGCCGAGCTCGACGAGGCGCTCGTGGAACGGCGCAGTCCGGAGGGGCCGCGCCACGCCGGACGGCTGCAGCGGGTGGACCAGGTCGTAGACCTCGTCGTAGTTCCGGGCGCCCCGCGCAGCGACGTACGCCGGAGTCGTCTGGACGGTCTCGAACCGGGCGATGTCGAGCTCGTGGATGTCCATCCCGGGGTCGCCATGGGTGAGCCAGTCGGCCATCACCCGACCGACGCCGCCGCCGTGGGTGAGCCAGATCGCCTCCGCGAACCAGGCCCCCCGGACGACCGGTGACTCCCCGAGCAGCGGCATGCCGTCCGGGGTGAACGAGAACATCCCCTGGAGCGTCTGGTCGATCCGCGTCGCCGCGAGCGCGGGCATGAGCCGGCGCGCCTCGTCCCAGGCGAACGTGAAGTGCTCGGGCTGCCACGGCCGGACCGAGGGCAGGTCGAGCTCCTCGCCGTGCGGGTTGACCGTCGCCGCCCCGGCCGGGCTGACCGTCCCGTGGCGACGGATGTCGCCCGGATCCACGAGCAGCGGCCGATGCTCGTACGAGCCGACGCCGTAGCGATCGCCCTGCTGGCGGTAGTACATCGCCCGGTCCTGGTCGCGGGCCATCGGGTGGATGACCTCGCGGGTCTCGCCGGCGAGCTCGGCGACCGGCGTCGTGATCGCGTACAGGTGCTCGCAGACGGCCAACGGCACGGGCGTCCGGAGCATCCGTCCGAGGAGCGGACCCCAGATGCCGGCGCAGACGACGACGAGCGGCGTCTCGATCGAGCCGCGGTCGGTCCGGACCGCCCGGACGGACCCGGCCCGGATGTCGAAGCCGGTCACGGTGGTGCGCGGGACAAGACTGGCCCCACGGGCCGCGGCGGCTCGGAGGAGCGCGGCGGTCGCACGGAGCGGCTTGCCGACCCCGTCCGCCGGGCAGTGATAGGCCCCCAGGAACGCGCCCGGGTCGAGGAGCGGCAGCAGCTCCCGCGTTTCCTCGGCGGAGATGATCCGGGCGCCCGGGCACGCCCCACGATGCAGCGACACCGAGCTTCCGACGATGGTCCCGCCAGCGCTCCTCGGTCCGGGCGATCTCGATCGTCCCGACCGGGAAGAAGCACGGCTGGCCGTCGAGCTCGAGACCCTTGAACAGCTCGACGGTCTCGAGGGCGAGACGGGTCATCGCCCGCGACCAGCCGGTCGCGAAGAAGCCGCCGGGCGCGTGCGACGTCGAGCCGCCGGTCTCCGGGATCGGACCCTGGTCGACGACCGCGACGTCCGTCCAGCCACGCTCCGTCAGATGGGCGGCCAGACTCGCGCCGACGATGCCCGCGCCGATGACGACGACCGACGCGGCTCGGGGGACCGCGGCGGCATCGGCTGCAGTGAGGCTCGTGGGAGCGATCGGATCGGTCGTCAGGTCTGACCTCCAGCGGCATCGTATCGCCTCGGTCCGGCACTCCCCCGGTCGTCACCGATGCGGCCCGCATCGGCGCGTTGACAGCCGGGGGTCGGGACCGTACGGTTCCGTGGCCGGACCGTCGATCAGCGATGTCCCGGTGCGGACGGGTCCCTGGCTCATCGCCACGACCCCCATGTGCCGCTCGAGGAGGAGGACCGTGGACTACCGCAACTTGGATCCCCATCGCTTCCGGGCCAGTGCCCAGGAGCTCGACCTCATCGAGAGCTTCGCGCAGGGCCGGATCAGCCGTCGCCAGTTCCTGAATCGCGGGATGGTCGTGGGCCTCTCGATGGCCTCGATGTCCGCGATCATCGCGGCCTGCCAGGGCGCCGCGACCCCGTCGCCGTCCGCTGCGGCATCCGCCGGGGCATCGGCAGGAGCATCGGCCGGCGCGTCGGCGGGGGCGTCGGCGTCGGCCGCCGCGTCCGCCGCTGCCGGTGGCACGATCCGGGTGGCCGCGCAGCGGCCGAAGGTCGCGCTCGACCCCGTCCTGATGGTCGACCTGTCGGCTTACGACCTGACCAGCCAGTCGTTCGAGTTCCTGTGCGCCCTGAGCAAGGACGCCGCGGACATCGCCCCGGGTCTGGCCGAGAAGTGGACCCCGAACAGCGACAACACCGTCTGGACGTTCAACCTCCGCCAGGGCGTGACCTGGCACGACGGGACGCCGTTCACGGCCGATGACGTCGTCGCGACGATGGGCCGCCTCGTCGCGGCCGGCAACTCCGGCCTCAAGGGCGTCATCGACGACAAGTCGACGGTCGCGACCGACGCGAACACCGTGACGTTCAATCTCCTGAGCGCGAACGGGAACTTCCCGTATCTCGTCTCGGTCTTCAACGCCCAGACGCTCATCACGCCCAAGGCATACGCGACCGGGACGACGCTCGACAAGGTCCCCGCCGGCACCGGCGCGTTCAAGCTGGTCAGCTACGACAACGCATCCGGGGCGAAATTCGTCAAGAACGACAAATGGTGGGGCGGCGCCGTGCCGCTCGACGGGACCGAGTTCATCTTCTTCGACGCGACCGGCTCGATGGTCACGGCCTATCAGGGCCAGCAGGTCGACGCCCTTGTCCAGTTCGACGTCCTGTCCGGCGCCCCGTTGTTCAACGACCCGAACTTCCTCGTCGTGGAGACGCCGACGACGAACCACCGCGAGATCTGGATGCACTGCGACACCGGCACGTTCGCAGAAAAGAAGGTGCGCCAGGCATTCGCCCTGACGATCGACCGGCCGGCGCTGATCCAGACGCTCTTCAAGGGCAAGGCCGTCCTCGCCAACGATCACGTGATCGCGCCGTTCTACCCGTACTTCAGCGACACCGTCCCGCAGCGGGCCCAGAACATCGACATGGCCAAGCAGCTGCTGTCGGACGCGGGCGCCACGACCGTCACGGCGACGCTCCAGTACGGCAAGCTGAACGAGATCCCGGACCTCGCCGTCCTGCTCCAGAGCCAGGCCGCCCCGGCCGGCATCACGATCAACCCCCAGGGCTCGGACAACAACACGTTCTATGACGCCCAGTGGTGCGTCACGACGACGACCCCGCCGTGCGCCGGCAACGCCGAGTTCGGCATCGTCGACTACGGCCACCGCCCGACGCCGGACGTGTTCCTCAACTCGGCCTTCAGCACCGGCGGCGTGTGGAACGCCTCGCACTACACGTCGAGTGGGTTCGACGCGGCGTTCAAGGAGTTCCAGTCGGCGGTCGGCGTGGACGCCCAGAAGGCGGCCTGCGCGAAGATCGAGCAGATCATGAACGACGACGTGCCGGCGGCGATCCCGTACTTCTACAACTACCTGTCCGGCAACGCGAAGACGTTCCAGGGCGTTTACACCTCGGCCCTTGGCCAGATGGTCTTGTCCTCGGCGTCCAAGGTCTAGTCACAGAGCTCGGGCGGCGGCGACCGTCGCCGCCCGGGTCACCCAGCCGCATGACCGCGTGGTGAGCGCATGGCCCGCTACCTGTCGCGACGCCTGTTCCTCTCGATCATCACGCTATGGCTGCTCGTCACCATCGTCTTCATCATCACGAACATGCTCCCGGCCGACGTGGGTCGGACCATCCTCGGGCCGTTCGCACCCCAGGAGAGCGTCGACGCGCTGAACCAGCGCCTCGGCACGGACCGGCCGCTGATCGTCCAGTACGTGGACCAGCTTCGGAAGATCGTGACCCTCGACTTCGGTGAGTCGTTCGTCACCCAGCAGGACGTCCTGCCGCAGATCCTCGGGGCGGTCGGCCGCTCGGCCAAGCTCGCCGGGCTGGCCCTCGTCATCACCATCCCGATCAGCATCATCGCCGGGCTCTATGCCGGCCGGAAACGCGACAGCAAACGGGACCGGGCGATCGTGCTGGCCGGCGTGACCTCGTCCTCGATCCCCGAGTTCATCACCGGCACGATCCTCGTCGTCGTCGTCGGCGTCCAGCTCGGGCTGCTGCCGGTCCTGGCGACAGCGCCGCCCAATTCCGACATCCCGACCCAGATCCGCTATCTGCTCATGCCGGCGATCGCGATGGCGATCGTGTACTTCGGCTACATCGCCCGGATGACGCGGGCCGGGACGATCGATGTCCTCCAGTCGGACTACATCCGGACCGCCACGATGAAGGGCCTGACGACGAGCCAGACGATGCGCCGGCATGTCGTCCGCAACGCGCTCATCCCGACGGTCGCCGTCATCGCCGTCCAGGTCGGCTATCTGTTCGGCGGGATCATCGCGGTCGAGAAGATCTTCAACTACAACGGCATGGGCGCGACGATGCTCTCGGCGGCCGAAAGCAAGGACCTGCCGATGCTCACGGCCGGCGTCATCGTCATCGGCATCGTCTACATGCTCGCGACGTTCACCGCGGACATGATCACGGCGTGGATGAACCCCCGGATCCGCCTGGATTCCGATCGCTGATGGTCGACGTCACCGTCTCCGAGCCGCCGATCTCGCCGGTCGCCGAGGTGACCCGGTCGGAGCGATCGGCCGCCCGGCGCGAGACGATCCGGCAGCTGCTCCGCCGGCCGGCGTTCATCATCGGCAACGTCATCATCCTGTTCTGGATCGCGTGCGCGATCCTCGGCCAGCGGATCACCCCGTACGACCCGTTCAACCAGTTCTTCGTCGGTCACGAGCCGCCCAGCTCGGCCCATCTCATGGGCACCGACCGACTCGGCCGCGACGTCCTCTCGCGGGTCATGGTCGGGTCGCGCGACGTCCTCATCATCGCCCCCCTGGCGGCGCTGCTCGGGGTCGTCGCCGGGACGATCCTGGGGCTGATCATGGGCTACTACCGCGGCAAGGTCGACGACACTCTGAGCCGGATCGTCGAGGCCTTCCTGGCCCTGCCGGTCATCCTCGTGGCGCTGCTCACGCTCGTCGTGCTGGGGACCTCACCGATCGTCGTCATCGGCGTCGTCGGGATCCTGTTCACGCCGATCGTCGCCCGGACCGTCCGCTCGGCGGTCCTCTCGGAGCGCCAGCTCGACTACGTCACCGCGGCCAAGCTCCGGGGCGAGGGCGGCTGGTTCATCATCACCCGCGAGATCTTCCCCAACGTCCTCGGTCCGACGGTCGTCGAGATGACGGTCCGCTTCGGCTACGCGATCTTCACCGTCGCGACGCTGTCGTTCCTCGGTGTCGGCCTCCAGCCGCCGTCGCCTGACTGGGGCCTGACGGTGAGCGAGGAGTACACGAACATGATCAGCGGAGTGTGGTGGTCGACGTTCTTCCCGGCGGTCGCCATCATGAGCGCGGTCGTCGCGGTCAACCTCATCGCCGACTCGCTCCAGTCGGTCCTGAACGAATGACCGCGGAGACGAACGGATGACCGCCGAGACGACGACCGACACGGTCGGGGCGACGCCCGGCCCGGCCGCCTCCGGCGACGCGGCGGCCGCCCTCCGGATCGAGGACCTCTCGCTGGCCTATGTCGTCCGCGGCATCCCGCGGCCGGTCCTGCGCGGTGTCTCGTTCGAGATCCGGCAGGGCGAGTCCTACGGTCTGGTCGGCGAATCCGGCTGCGGCAAATCGACGACCGCGTACGCCGCGGTCCGCTACCTGCCGCGGAACGCCCGGATCACGGGTGGCCGGATCCTCGTCGATGGCGCCGATGTCACGGCGATGGACGACGACGAGCTGCGGCGGTTCCGGACCCGCCATGCGTCGATGGTCTACCAGGATCCCGGCGCGGCCTTGAACCCGACGACGAAGGTCGGACCCCAGGTCGTCGAGGCCTTCACGATCCTGGGTCAGGGCACCCAGGAGGCGACGGCGAGCGCCCTTGCGGCGATGCGGCGCGTCCAGATCGCCGACCCCGAGGGCGTCTTCGAGCGCTACCCGTACCAGCTCTCGGGCGGGATGCAGCAGCGCGTCGTCATCGCCATCGCGCTGGCCTCCGACCCGAAGCTCCTCGTCCTCGACGAGCCGACGACGGGGCTTGACGCGACGGTCGAGGCCAGCGTCCTCGATCTCGTCCGTCGCCTTCAGGCCGAGACGAACGCGGCCGTCCTGCTCATCGCCCACAATCTCGGCGTGATCCGGACCCTGTGCGATCGGGTCGGGGTGATGTATGCCGGGAAGATCGTCGAGGAGGGCGACGCCTCGACCGTCTTCGCGTCGCCACAGCACCCCTACACGCTCGGGCTGCTCCGGTCGCTGCCCCGCCACGGGGTCCGCAAGACGGAGCGGCCGCTGGCGACGATCCCCGGCAACCTCCCGCAGATCGGGACGCCCCTACCGACCTGCGTGTTCGTCGACCGCTGCCCCCTCGCCGACGAGCTGTGCCGGACCGTCGAGCCGCCGATCGTCAGCCTCGACGACGGGCGCTGGACCCGCTGCCATCACCGCGATCGGATCGTCGAGCTGGTCGAGCCGGACGCCGTCCCCGGCCGCGAGACCGTCCTCGGCGAGACGGTCCTCTCGGCCACCCACGTCTCGAAGACATTCCGCTCCGGTGGCCACGCCGTGCCGGCGCTCGTCGGGATCGACCTCCAGCTGCGGGACGGCGAGACGCTCGGCCTGGTCGGCGAGTCCGGCTCCGGCAAGTCGACCTTCGCCCGGACGATCCTCGGCATCGAGGATCCCGATGCGGGCGGCAGCCTGGTCCTCGACGACCACGCCCTCGCGGCCCGCTCGGCCGAACGGCCGACGGCCGACAAGCGAGCGATCCAGATGGTCTTCCAGAACCCGGATTCGGCCCTGAACCGTGGCTGGACCGCACGTCACATCCTGTCCCGCTCGGTCACCAAGCTCACCGGCCTGCGGGGCAAGGAGGCGACCGCGCGCGTCGACAAGCTGGCCACGGAGATGCGGCTGACCCAGCGACACCTCGACCTCAAGCCGCGCCAGCTATCGGGCGGGCTGAAGCAGCGGGTCGCGATCGCGCGGGCGTTCGCCGGTGACCCGGAGATCGTCGTCGCCGACGAGCCGACGAGCGCCCTCGACGTGTCCGTCCAGGCGGCGATCCTCAACCTCCTGTCGGACCTCCAGTCCGAGAGCCGGACGTCGTACCTGCTCATCTCGCACGACCTGGGCGTCGTCCGCTACCTCGCCGACCGGATCGCCGTCATGTATCTCGGCCGGATCATGGAGGTGGGCGTCTCCGAGGCGGTCTTCAATGGCCCGAACCACCCCTACACCGAGGCCCTCCTCTCGGCCGTCCCGAACGTCGACGGCGAGGAGGGCGCCCGGATCCTCCTCGGCGGCGAGATCCCGAGCCCCGCCAGCCCGCCGAGCGGCTGCGTCTTCCACACCCGCTGCCACCGCTTCATCCAGAACCTCTGCGAGGTGACCGAGCCGCCGCTGGTCGAGGTCGAGCCGGACCACCTGATGCGCTGCCACATCCCGCTCGAGGAGCTCCGGACCCTCCAGGCGAAGGCCCGCCGCGAAGGCGCGGTCCTGACCACCCCGCCGGAAGCCCTGGCGTCGGCTGAGGCCGAGGGGATCGAGATCACGACGACCGAGCCGGAGCTGGCCGGCGAGGAACGGGAGGCGCCGCCGGTCGACGCCGCGACCTCCGTGGCCCACCCCGCCGAGCGTGCCGACGCGTCGGACGAGGCCTGACTCGAGGAAGACGCCGTCCCCGACCCGGCCGGGGCGGTCTTGCATCAGGGGTCCGGTGCACGTCCCGGGGCGGCTTTGCATCAGGTGTGCGTCCCGGGGCGGCTTTGCATCAGGTGCACGTGACTGACCATCCCGGCCGATCCGGCGCAGGGATCTTGCACGTGGTGCAACGATCCGACTGATCTGCCGAGTCCTTGCATCCAGTGCAAGAAACGGGGCCGATCAGGCCCCGTTTCGGTCGGCTACGTGCATCACATGCAAACCACGGCGACCGCGCCGGGGACGACCGGCGCCGTGCGGCTGCGGCGACGCTGCTGCGGCGACGCGGCGCCTAGACGTCCGAGTCGGGGAACGCCGCCTTCCGCGCCGCGATCCACTCGAGCAGCTCCTCGTGGACAGCCTCGTCGATCGGCGGTGGCGCGTAGTCCCGCAGCGCCTGCTTCCAGACGGCATTGGCCCGGACGGCCGCGTCGCGCGACCCGTCGAGCTCCCACTGCTCGAAACTGTCGTTGTTCGATAGCCGCGACCGCCAGAACGCCGTCTCGAAGTTCGCGAGGGTGTGGGGATTGCCCAGGAAGTGCTTGCCGGGACCGCTGCCGAGCATCGCGTCGAGCGCCAGGCCGTTCTCCGAGAGGTCGACCCCGGCGATCAGCGCCCCGGTCATCGAGGCCTGGTCGGCGTCGAGGATGAACTTCTCGTAGCCCATCGCCAGCCCGCCCTCGAGCCAGCCGGCGGTGTGGAGGTTGAAGTTCACCCCGGCGAGCATCGTGGCCATGAAGCTGACCGCGCTCTCGTACGCCGCCTGGTAGTCGGGGATCTTCGAGGCGGTGAAGTTGCCGCCGCTTCGGAACGGGACACCGAGGCGCCGAGCGAGCGCGGCCATGACGAACAGGACGAGCTGCGGCTCGGGCGTGCCGAACGTCGGAGCGCCCGACTGCATCGACATCGACGATGCGAACGACCCGAAGATCACCGGCGCGCCGGGTCGGACGATCTGGCAGAAGGCCATCCCCGCGAGCGCCTCGGCGAGGGTCTGGGTGGCCGCCGCGGCGATCGTCACCGGGGCCATCGCCCCGCCCAGGATGAACGGCGTCACGAGGACGATCTGGTTGTTCTCGGCGTAGACCTTGGCCGAGCCGAGCATGTTGTAGTCCCACGACATCGGCGAGTTCGCGTTCGCCAGCCCCATGATCACGTGGTCGGTCGCCATCGCCTCCGGCCCGAAGGCGATCCGCGCCATGTCGACCGAATCCTGGGCCCGCGACGGGTGGGTGACCGAGCCCATGAACGCCTTGTCGGTGTAGCGGATGTGGCTGTAGACCATGTCGAGGTGCCGCTTGTTCACGGGCAGGTCGACCGGCTCGCACAGCGTCCCGCCGCCGTGGTGGAGGGTCGGGTTGAGGTAGGTCAGCTTCACGAAGTTGCGGAAGTCCTCGATCGTGGCGTAGCGACGGCCGTCGTCGAGGTTGTGGATGAAGGGCGAGCCGTAGGCCGGCACGAGGACCATGTACGGGTCCCCGATCCGGACGTCGCGGGCCGGGTTGCGGGCGCGCTGGGTGAAGATGCGCGGCGCCGTCGCGGTGATGAGGGCGCGACACATCCCGCGCGGGAACCGGACCCGGGTCCCGCCTGGGGCGACGTCGGCGCCGGCGGTCCGGAAGATCTCGACCGCCTCGGGGAAGTTCCCGACCTCGATGCCGACCTCCTGGAGGAGGGTGTCGGCATGGTCCTCGATGGTCTCGAGACCCTCGGCCGAGACGACCTCGACCGGCGCAAGCATCCGGGTCAGATACGGCAGCGAGGCGGCCTCCTTCGCGAGACGGGCCTCGTGGCGCGCCAGCCGCCCGCGTCTGGCCGCCGGATGCTCGACCTCGCTCACCACGGCCGATCCTCCTGGTCCTGCGACGGTGCCGATGGGCGCCGCCGAGGACCACTGTAGCCCCGAACCGACCGCGGCTCCACCGGTCGGGACCGTCGACCGGCCGGGGTATCCTCGGGGTCGGTCGGCCGACGACGCCCCTGACGGTCGACCACGATCGGGGAGCTCGCCCATGGCCACGGCACGGGATCGCCCGCCGGAGGAGGCGGCCGAGGACACGTCGTTCGCGCGTGGTCTGCGGCTGCTCCTGACGATCGCGGACCGTGGCGAGCTCCGGGCCGACGAGCTGAGCTCGATCCTCGACATGCCGCTCTCCACCGTCTATCGGTACCTGCGGACGCTGGCCGGGTTCGGCTTCGTCGATCGCCGCGGTGCCGGCTACCGTCTGGGGCCGCGGCTCATCATCGGCAGCGGCGCGGTCATCACCTCGGAGGTGCTGATCCGGATCGCCGATCCCGTCCTGGCGATGCTCGTCGAGGAGACCGGCGAGACGGCGGTGATCAGTCGCCGGGTCGGGCTGTCGGCGGTCCACCTCCATGCGATCGACTCACCCCACCCGCTGCGGGTCTCGCTCGCGGCGGGCGCGAGCGCCCCGCTGACCGCCGGTGCCCTGGCCAAGGTCCTCCTGGCGTTCGCCCCCGAAGAGATCCTCGATGAGGTCGTGAGCCAGGAGCTTCCCCGGTCCGGAGAGGGCCGGGTCGAGGAGGCGACCCTCCGCTCGGAAGTCGCGGCGATCGCCGCGCAGGGCATCGCCCGGACCGAGGGCGAGGCGATCCCCGGATCGGTGACCATCGCCGTCCCCATATCGCGAGAAGACGGGATCGTCGCCGCGATCGGCGTGATCGGACCCGAGGCGCGCTGCGGTCTCGCCTGGCGGTCGCGGGTATCCCGCCTGCTGCCGGAAGCGGCTCGCTCGATCGCCGGAGCGCTCGCCTCCTGACCTGCCGGCGACGCACCCGCCGTCTCTTCCACGACACGGCATAGCTCTATCTCGCCATTTGACAAACGCCATCCGGCTCGTATGCTCCACCTCCGATGGACGCGCTTGCGGCTCTTCAGCCGGTCTCGGACGCCTATGCGTCGTTGCCGATCGCAGAGGCGTTCGCCTGGCCGCCCATCGAGCCCGTCGAGCGCGAGGCCGAGTGGTACATGGTCGCGTTCCGGTCCGTCCGCCGGCGCGATGCGGACGGGGTGCGTCTCGAGGCCTACGACGAGCGCGCCCACCAGGAAGCGACCGGAGCACCCGGCTTCGTCCACTACTTCAAGGGACCCCTGGCGGCCGACGGGAGCTGTCTGTCGTTCTGTCTCTGGACCGGCCGGCCCGAGGCCCGCTCGGCGGCTGGCAGGCCCGACCATGTCGAGGCCGTCAGCCTGCTCGGCGAGATGTACGAGTCGTATCGACTGGAGTTCCTGCGCGTCCGATCGGCGACCGACGGGACGCTGACGTTCGAGCCCTACGACCTCGCCTGATCCGGCGCTGAGGCCGAGGCGCTGACCGAGGGCGCCGAGACCGGCCGGGCACTCGGTGTCCAGCCGACCCGCAGGAACGCGATCCCGCCGCCGATCGTCGTGACCGAGAGGATCCCGAGGTGGGCGATGAGCCCCAGCGCGAAGGCCTGGTCCGCGCCGATCCCGATCGCCGACCCGACGGTCACCGCGGCCAGCTCGAACGTCCCGAAGTAGCCCGGCCCGGACGGGATCGCGGTCGCGAGCGCGACGCCCGATGCCATGAGGGCCGCCTCGGCGATCGTCAACTGGACGCCGATCGACTGACCAGCGGCGGCGAACGCGAGGACCGATGCGGACCACGCCCCGGCGGTCAGGACGATCGCCGCGATCAGGGTCATCGGCCGGCCGACCACGGCCAGGCCGTCGCGCAGCCGGGCGGCGAGCGAATGGACCTTCGGGTAGCGCTCGATCCGCGCCGCGACGCGGTCGGCTCCCGGCAGGCGGTGGGCGACCAGGAGGACGACCAGCCCGACGCACAGGAGGGCGGCGACCGCCAGCCCGGCCAGGACGGCGCTGACAAGGACGCCCCGGACCGACAGAAGGAGCGTCGCGATCGCGGCGATGAGGACGACGAAGGTGGTGTCGATGACGCGCTCGACGACGACCGTTCCGAGGGCCGTCGTGCGGCTCAGGCCCTCCCGATCGCCCAGGTAGTGGCTTCGGACCAGCTCGCCCAGGCGAGCCGGCAGGACCGTGTTCGCCAGATAGCCGATGAGCTGATAGCCGAGCATCCGGTGATACGGCACCAGCTGGACCGGGGCGACGAGTCGCTGCCAGCGCCAGCCTCGGAGGCCGACGTCGAGGGTGCACAGGGCGACCATGACGAGGAGCCACGCCGGCGTCGCGGTCCGGATGACATCGACGGCCGCGCCGAGATCGACGGCCCGCAGGGCGAGGGCCATCGCGATGATCGAGATGACGAGCCCGATCGCCCCCCGGGCGATGAGCTTGCCGCGGCTGGTCACGCCGGGCGGCGGGCGCGGAGCTTTGCGGACGGGCGCACCCAGCGATGGACGAGGTAACGGACGACGACCTGCATGGTCGACAGACCGTACACGACAGAGCGCTTGAAGCCCACGGAGCTTGCCTCGGCGAAGTACCGCGTGGGCACCGCGATCTCGCCGATCCGATCCCCCATCCCCGCAGCGACGACCTGGGCGATCAGCTCCTGGTCGAAGACGAAGTCATCGGAGTTCAAGCGATACGGGATCGTCTCGAGCAGGCCACGGCTGTAGGCCCGCAGGCCGGTGTGGTACTCGGACAGCCGGAGCCCGAAAGCGATGTTCTCGACCGCGGTCAGGAACCGGTTGCTGACCCACTTCCAGGTCGGCATCCCGCCGGCCAGGGGATCGCCGAGGAACCGGCTGCCCAGCATCAGGTCCGCCTCGCCGCGCCGGATCGGCTCGACCAGCGCCGGGATCCGGGTCGCGTCGTACTGGTAGTCCGGGTGGAGCATCACGACCACGTCGGCGCCGCACTCCAGGGCCGCGTCGTAGCAGGTCTTCTGGTTGCCGCCGTACCCGAGGTTCTGGCGGTGGACGATGACATCGAGCCCCAGGCGCCGGGCGACGTCGACGGTCTCGTCACGCGACACGTCGTCGACGAGGATGATCCGGGAGATCAGGGCGTGGGGGATGTCGGCATACGTCCGCTCGAGCGTCTTGGCCGCGTTGTATGCCGGCATGACGATGACGACCGTCGATCGACCGTCACCGTCAGAGCGCTCTGTGGTCAGCCCCGTGTCCCGCGGCTGGCCGTCGTCAGCTGGCAGCACGTGGGTCAGCGTAGCACCCGGTCAGCGCCGCTCAAGCCCGACCGGTCGTACCATCCGGCGATGGCCCATCTGCGTGCCGGACCCATCCCACGACCGGTCATGGAACCGTCATGGGCCGCATGAGAGGATGACCCCAGCAGCCCCCTGGAGATCCTGATGCTCGATCGTCTTCTGGGTCGGTCCGTGGACCCGGCCGTCAAGGACCGCATCCCGCCCGGCCAGTACCTCACCGAGAAGTTCCCCGTCCTCCACTACGGATCCGTCCCGCGCGTCGACCTCACGACCTGGGACTTCCGCGTCTTCGGCCTTGTCGACTCGCCCGTGACGCTGACCTGGGACCAGTTCAAGGCCCTGCCCCGGAAGTCGATCACGACCGACATCCATTGCGTGACCCGCTGGTCGAAGCTCGACACCGAGTGGCAGGGTGTCGCCGATCCAGACGGTCCTCGAGCTGGCCGGTGTCCGGGCGGAGGCGATGTTCGTGGTCGAGCACGCCGAGCAGGGCTACACGACGAACGTGCCGCTCGTCGGTCCTCGAGGATGACGACGTGATCCTGGCCGACACGTACGACGGTCGGCCGCTCGATCCCGAGCACGGCTACCCGCTCCGGCTCGTGCTGCCGAAGCGCTACTTCTGGAAGAGCGCCAAGTGGATCCGGGGCATCGAGCTGCTCGACCACGACGTCCCGGGCTTCTGGGAGCGCTACGGCTACAACAACAACGCCGACTTCACGAAGGAAGAGCGCTTCAGCGACTGACCGTCGGAGCCTCGGCGCCGGGCGATGTCGAGGATCGGCTCAGTCGAGCCGGAGGGCCGCCGGATGGATGACGAACGGGACGGGCAGGACCAGGACCCACTGACCGGCCAGTGACCCGGTCAGCCAGCGACTCGAGGCGGACCCGGCGCCCCGGGCGACGAACTGGCGCCCGACCGTCGCGACCGGGATCGCGGCTCCGGGCCGAGGACTCGGGCCCCACGCCTTCGAGCCATACGGATAGAGCGGGTCGAGGATGTTCGCCGCCGTGACCCGGAAGTCGTCGGTCGCGAGCGGATCCGCGGTCGCCCGGAAGCCGCTCATGACCCAGGCATGCCGGCCGCGCCACACGAGCAGCCCGACGGGCCGACCGGTGATCCGGATCGCCCGGGCGGCGACCTTCATCGCCGCGTCGAGCGACGGCGCCCCGACCAGTCGATACGGTCCGTAGCCGAGCTGGTTGAGACCCGCGGTCCAGCCGCGGACGCTGGCGCCCTGGCGTGTCCGCCCGACCGGGCTCGGACCGCTGAGCGCGCGGGCGAGCCGCTGGAGGCGGAGCTGGGTCTTCGCCGTCCGGTCATCCGTCGGGGCGATCATGTTCACCATCATCTGCATGCTCGCGCCGACGCACTGGACGAAGTTGGTCTGCCCGACGAAGTCCCGCGGGGTCGCGACGTCGAGGCTGTAGCCCTGGGCTGCCTGGGCCGTCGCCGGGGCGAGGAGGCTGACCGCGGCGAGCGCGCCGAGCAGCAGACGGATCGCCGGGCGACCGAGCCGTGAGCGCGACGCAGAGACGGGAATGGACATCGGACCGACCGAGGGTACCGCCCGGTCCGATGGCTGTCACGCGGCTGCGACGTCGCTGCGAGGGCCCGCGCTCGGGCTGCGAGGCGGCGCAGGGTATCGTTGTGGTGTGCCGGGCGACGGGTGTTCGCCGGCTCGTGATGCCCGATGACCGAGACCCTGCTGCCCCCGACCGCCCGCCCCCCGGACGGCGCCGAGACGATGCGCATCGCACTCGTCGCGCCGCCGATCGAGCGCGTGCCGCCGTCCGCGTACGGCGGCACGGAGCGGATCGTCCATGCCCTGGCCGTCGAGCTGACCCGGCGCGGTCACGATGTGACGACGTTCGCCAGCGGCGACTCCGACGTCCCCGGCCGGCTCGTCGCGACGGTGCCGCAGGCCCTTCGCCCGGACGGCTTCGGCGATGACGTCAGCCCGTACATGCTCCAGACCCTGGATCTCGTCCTCAGCCGGGCCGGGCGCTTCGATCTGGTCCACTCGCATCTCGAGTGGTTCAGCCTGCCGCTCGCGCGGAGCGCCGCCGTGCCGGTCGCCAGCACATTCCATGGTCGACTGGATCAGCCGTGGTCGACGAGCCTCCTCCGGCGTCCGCCCGCCGGGCTCGTCGCGATCAGCCGAAGCCAGGCGAGTGCTCACCCGGACGTCCCCTGGGAGGTGATCCACAACGGTCTCGACCTGACCGGCGCCCCCTTCCATCCCGACCGGGACGACCGCACCGACGAGCTGTGCTTCGTGGGCCGCGTCGACCCCGAGAAGGGCATCGTCGACGCGATGGAGGTCGCCAAGGCGACCGGCCGGCGGATCCGGATCGCCGCCAAGGTCGGCACGGTCCCGGCTCAGCGCGACTACAACGACCAGGTCTTCCTGCCGGCCCTGAAGGCGGCCGGTTCGACCGTCGAATACCTCGGCGAGATCTCGCCGGCCGAACGTGACGAGCTGTTCGCGACGAGCTACGCGACCCTGATGCCGGGCGCATGGCCGGAGCCGTTCGGGCTCGTCGCGATCGAGTCGTTGGCCTGTGGCACGCCGATCATCGCCCGCCGGGTCGGCGGCCTGCCCGAGATCCTCCGCGAGGGCGTCGACGGCTGGTTCGGGGACGACGTCCGGCACATGGCCTTCCTCCTCCCGCGCGTCGAGGGGCTGGACCGAGCGGCGATCCGGGCGAGCGTCCTCGAGCGGTTCAGCGCGGCCCGGATGACCGACGCCTACCTGGCCCTGTATCGGCGGCTCGTCGATGCAGGCCCGAGCACGGGGCGGATCCTCCTGAGTCCCGACGCCCCTACACTGGCCGCCATGGGGACCGCCACCGCGACCCTTCCGGCGCGCCGACGCCCGATCGTCCGGGCGACCGACCTCGGCTCGGTCCACGTCCTCAAGCACCGCGGCCTGTTCCTCCTCTCGGACCCGTTCGGGGACATCCACCCCGACGCCCGTGGCCTGGGGCTGTACGACGGCGATACGCGGATCCTGTCGTGCGCCGATCCTGCGGGTCGGCGGGGAGCGACCGGTCGTGCTCCGATCCGATCCCGGCGATGCGTGGCGGGGGGTCATCCTCGCCACGAACCCCGAGCTGCGCCGGCATCCGGGCGACAAGGCGGCCGACCTCGCCGGGGACGCGGTCCTTGCCCGTCGGACCCTCTCGATCGTCCGCGAGCGGACCCTGGCCGACCGGTTCCGGGAGCAGATCGGAGTCGCGAACCACACGCCTACCCCGCAGGACATCCGGGTCGAGCTGGCGCTCGACGTCGACAGCGCGGACATCTTCGAAGTCCGCGGCTACGACCGCGCCGCCCGCGGCGAGCTGCTCCCCATCCAGGTCACGGCGGACGGCCTCGTCTTCGGCTATCGCGGGCTCGACGAGGTGACGCTCCGGACCCACGTGACATTCGACCCGGCGCCGGAGATCACCGCGGCGCCGGAGGCCGACCTCGGAAGCGTCATCGCCCGCTGGGCCTGGCACCTCGAGCCGGGCGAGAAGCGGCGGCTGGAATGGCGAGCCTGGTCGGAGCGGGATCCGACGGATCGGCCGCTCCATACGATCGGGACCGACGTCGGGGCGACCGATCCCGCTGCGGCCCACCGGGAATGGACCGCCCGGAACGCGACGATCGAGACCGACAACGACATCGTCGATCGGGTCGTCGCCCGGGGTGTCGACGACCTGTGCCTGCTCCTTGACCGGACAAGCGACGGCGACGACTTCGTGGCCGCCGGGGTGCCGTGGTTCGCGACGCTCTTCGGCCGCGACTCGCTGCTCGCCTCCTTCGGGGCGATCGCCTTCGCCCCGAGCCTGGCCGCCGACACCCTCCGCGTCCTCGCCCGGCGCCAGGCGACGGCCGTCAGCGACGAGCACGATGCCGAGCCCGGCAAGATCCTCCACGAGCTCCGATCGGGCGAGATGGCCCGGACCGGCGAGCTGCCGTTCGCGGGCTACTACGGCTCAGTCGATTCGACCCCGCTGTGGCTCGTCCTCCTCGGCGAGTATCACGATTGGACCGCCGACGACGACCTGGTCGAGGAGCTGTGGCCGAGTGCGATGGCGGCGCTGGAGTGGCTCGACACCTGGGGCGACCTCGACGGCGACGGCTTGGTCGAGTACGCCCGCCGCTCGCCGCGCGGTCTCCGGAACCAGGGTTGGAAGGACTCGGCCGACGCGATCCGCGACCGGACCGGCAGGATCGCCGAACCACCGATCGCGCTCGCCGAGGTCCAGGGCTACGCCTATGACGCCCGCCGCCGGATGGCCCGGCTCGCCCGGCGGCGCGGCGAGGACGGCCTGGCGGCGCGGCTCGACGCCGACGCAGCGCTCCTGAAGGCACGCTTCGCCGAGCGGTTCTGGGTCGCCGATCGGTCCTACCTGGCGATGGCGCTCGACTGCGAGAAGCGCCCGATGGATGCGCTCGGCTCGAACGCCGGGCATTGCCTGTGGAGCGGCATCGTCCCGGACGAGGCCGCCCACCTCGTCGCCGAGCGACTCCTCGCCCCCGACCTCTTCTCCGGCTGGGGCATCCGGACCTACGGGGCGGACGATCCCGGCTACAACCCGCTCGGCTACCACACCGGCAGCGTCTGGCCCCACGACACCGCGATCGCCGCGGCCGGACTCAAGCGGGTCGGCGAGGACGAGGCGGCTCGACGGCTCGCCGACGGCCTGTTCGATGCGGCCCAGGAGTTCCCGGGCTTCCGGCTCCCGGAGCTCCTGTGCGGCTTCGAACGCTCCGAGACCGGCGGCCCGGTGCCCTATCCCGTCGCCTGCTCGCCCCAGGCGTGGGCTGCCGCGGTCCCGCTGTGGCTGATCCGGACGTCGCTCGGACTTCGCGCGGATGCCGCGGCCGGCGAGCTGGAGCTGATCCGCCCGATGCTGCCGTCGGGGATCGACAAGCTGGTCATCCGACGTCTCCGCGTCGGCCCGTCGACGTGCGACGTGCTCGTCCATCGCTGGCGCGGCCGGACCAGCGCGGAGGTCCTCCACAAGGATGACGCCCTGCGGGTGACGATCCGCCTCTGAGCCCTGCGGGGGTGACGACCCTCTAGGTCGTCGGGTGGCGATCCGCGCCTAGGTCGGCTGCGGCCTAACTCCTCGACCCCGGCAGGCGGCGCAGGCCAGGGCCGGGACGTTCTGGCAGAGGCGGGTCTGGCAGCGGAACATGAGTCGTCGCGATGGTTGCACGGCCCCGACAGTCGTCGCATCATGCCTGTCCCGGCGTCGCCGACCGGAGCGCGGTCCCACATGAGGTACAGCCCGTGACCCAGGAAGCGGAGCTTCGGGCGACCTCGGATGTCCTCCTCGCCGCGATCGACGAGCTGCGGACGGTCGAGGAAGAGAAGCGCGAGGTATCACCGGACGACCCGAGCTTTTCGGAGCTCGCGGCACGGGTCGACCATCTCGCCCGGACCGTCCTGGATCTGAGCCAGGTCCAGCGCGAGCACGCCGACGCTCGGGTCCGACCCTCGAGACCGATCTCCGAGGTCCCTGCAGATCTGCCGATGGCGGCGATCCTCGAGCGCTGGCGGGCCGCCGAGCGCCAGCTCGAGTCGACCACCCAGGGCAGCGAAGAATGGCTTACGGCGGCAGCCGAGGCCGACGCCTGTCGAGAGGCCTATCGCCGGGCGTGGGAGATGCGGGCGTCCGGCGGTTGAGCGGTCGGCCTGGCCCACTGGTCGTCACGCACGCGTGCCGCTGATCGGCACATTCCCCGCCTGATCATCGACCAGCACGACGACCGCCTGCGAAGGAGCAGGGTCGGCGGCGAGGCCCGCGCGGTCGAGGGTGCTACGTCCGACGAGTCGACGGAGGCCCCACATCGCGGCCTGACCGAGGAACAGATATCGGAGTGGGACGAACAGCAGGCCGACCCGCGCGGCGCTTCCGGCGGCGGGATCGCGCATCGCGCGACTGCCGAGGACCCGGATCGTCCTCGGATCCGCCACCGTGCGCGCGAAGCCCGTCGGGTCGGTGACCGCCATCCGTGTCAGCCCGCGGGCCGTGGGTGAGCCGACTAGCGCGGCTCCCACGCGGAAGATGTCGGTGAGCGCGAGCCAGCGCGCGAACGACTTCACGGTCTTCATGGCGCGGCCTCCTTGGGACTGCGAGTGGACAGAGCGAACACCGCCACGGCGGCGATGCCGGCGGCGAGACCGGCAAGCACGTCGCTCGGGTAGTGGGCGTCGATGCCGACGCGAGCGATCGCCACGAGGGCGACGAAGACGACCGCAGCGATCGCGAACAGGACCGCGGCCCAGCGCTGGATCCGACTCCGCCACAGGAGGACCGCGATGATCCCGAAGATCGCGGTGGCTTCGAGCACGTGGCCCGACGGGTAGCTGTAGATGACGCCCGGGACGACCGTGTCGGAGCCCGGTGGCCGCGGCCGGGCGACAAGCTGCTTCACGACCTCGCTCCCCGCCGTGATGGCCACGAGCACGACGACCACGACGAATGCTTCGCGGCGCCGATGCTTCCACCACAGCAAGGCGACGAGAGAGACGCCGATGATGATCAGCGGGATGTTCGCGGCGTTAGACAGGAGCGCACCACAGGCCGTCGAGGCTGGTCCATGCCCGCCCGAGATCCAGCAGCGGCCTGTCGAACGGGAAGACCACTCCGGCGGCCACGAGGGCCGTCAGGACGATGAAGGCGGCGGTCCCGAGGACTGCCAGCACCAGCCACACGGCCCGCGCTGGGATCGTCCGTGGACGCCTGGACGGCAGGATCCGTCCGGCCCTCGTGCGCGAGGCTGTGCGATGGACCGATCGACATCGACGTCACCCTTGGCGGGCCCGCCGGTCTACACGACCGGGCACGGAGCCTGCGTCACAGGGTCGGGCCCACGACGGTCCGCCGCGACCGCCAGACGCGCTCGCGGCGCTGCAGATGCATGACAGCGCGAGCGCCTCTCCGAGGCTTCCGCGAGGTCTCCGCCGGGATTTGGGAGGGCGCGATGCCGCTCGTCCGCGTCGCTCCCCTATCGCGGTGCCGCCGTGGCATTGCAGTCGCGTGGCAACCGGCTCCAAGCCCTAGCGCCGAGGCGTCAGCGTGTCGATACTCCGTGCCGCGATGTCCATCAGTCGAGCTCTCACGGGTTCCGCGTTGGCCCCGGCGACCATCCCCGACGCCGCCGCGATCGACCTCGGCTCGGCTCCCGGTGGCGCCGGCCTGCGGGTCGGGCCGATCCTTCGACACGTCGGCGAGCACGACGCCACGATCTGGGTCGAGACGACCGGCCCGGCGCGCGTCGCTGTCCGGGTGGATGACGTCGAGGTCGAGGCACGGACATTCCAGGTGGCCGGCCATACCTATGCCATGGTGGTGCTGGAAGGCCTGCCCTCGGGCGCGACCCTGCCATACGAGGTCGCCGTCGATGACGTGACCGTCTGGCCGGCGCCGGGATCGGCAAGCACCGCGGAGCGTCATCCGGACGATCGACCCGACCGCCGGCTTCCGCGTGATCTTCGGGTCATGCCGCTCCCCGGTCACCGTCAAGGTCGATGACCCGACAGGATCGGGAGAGGACGTCCTCGGGGCGTGGGCAAGGCGGATGGCCGGACAGCCGGCGGGAGACCTGGCCTGACGCCCTCCTGATGCTGGGCGACCAGGTCTACGCGGACGAGACCTCACCGCTGACCCGGGACTTCATCCGTTCGCGTCGAGATCCGTTGCGGCCGCCACACTTCGAGGTCGCTGACTTCGAGGAATACACCCGGCTCTATGCCGAGGCGTGGACCGATCCCGATGTCCGGTGGCTGCTCTCGACGATCCCGAGCTCGATGATCTTCGACGACCACGATGTCCTCGATGACTGGAACACGTCCCGCGCCTGGCGCGATGAGATCCGGGCCACGTCCTGGTGGCAGGAGCGGATCACCGGCGCCCTCATGTCGTACTGGATCTACCAGCACCTCGGGAATCTGTCGCCGGCCCAGCTTGCCGAGAACGAGCTCTTCCAGGGCGTCTGCCGAGTCGACGACGCAGAGCCCCTGCTGCGCGAGTTCGCGCAGCAGGCCGACCGCGAGCCTGACGGCGGGCCCGGCTACCTCTGGTCCTTCCGCCGGGACTTCGGGCGGGTCCGCCTGCTCGTCATCGACTCGCGCTGCGGTCGGGTCCTGACCGAGGGGCAGCGCCGGATGATCAGCGAGGCGGAGTTCTCGTGGGTCGAAGCCCAGGTCCAGGACGGCGACTACGACCACCTGCTCGTCGGCACGAGCGTGCCGTGGCTCCTGCCCCGGGCGCTGCATGACGTCGAGGCGGCGGACGAGCAGCTGACGGCCGGCGTGCGTGGCCGGTGGATCGCCTGGCTGGCGGAGCGCGCCCGGCGCGCGGTGGATCTCGAGCATTGGGCGGCCTTCAACGACTCCTTCGAGCGGCTGGCCCGACTTTTCGGGCGGATCGGCCGGGGCGAGGACGGAGCGGCTCCGCCGGCCACGATCTGCGTGCTGTCAGGTGACGTCCATCACACCTACATCAGCCAGGTGGCCTGGCAGGAGCCGACCGTCTCGAACGTGTTCCAGATCACCTGCTCGCCGCTGCACAACTCCATCCCGCTGCCGATGCGGCTCGTCTTCACGCTCGCCTGGAGCCGCTACGCGGAGCGCTTCGCGCGGATCGTGTCCCGCTTCGCTCGGGTCCCATCGGCGAGTATCAGCTGGTCGACGACCGCCGGCCCGTATTTCGGGAACCACCTCGGGGTCCCTCCGATACGAGGGGCGCAACGTGACGTTCGGCCTCCAGAAGTCGGCGATCGATGGCGGCACGACACGGGCGACACCCGTCACGGACGCGCTCCGGAGCCTCGCCGAGCTCGGACCCGTGGCCCTGGATCCGTCATGACGCTCCTGAGCGCGCTCCTGGCCGTCATCAGCCGGTTGCTCGGGGGCGCAGCGACGGCGACGGTCGGCTGGGCGACGTTCGATCCTGTTCGGGCGGGTCTCGCAGTCCAAGCAGACCGTCCTCTCGCTCATCGCCCTCGGCTCGCTCGCGTGGATCGTCGCCGTCGTGGCGGTCGTCGTCCCGGCGATCGGGCAGACCCTCGTGTCATCCGTGCCCCGTCCCGCCTCCATCCCCACGAGCTGGTTCCATACGGTGCTCCTCGCCCTCGCCTTGTTGCTGCCCCTGGCGGTCGGGGTCGGGACGGTGGTCGCCGTCGATCCGGACGATCGACCCGCGGGTGCCCGTCTCGTCGATCGCGATCCTGCGGGGCTATCCGATCGCGGCGGTCCTGGGCGGGACGATCATCCTCCTCGGGGCGCTCGGGTTGGTTCGACAGGCACGGTCGGCCCAGCGCGGCTGGGACGACGACGCCATCCCGATCATCGTGAAGCCCGGCCGATACGACGCTGTCGCCGGCGAGGTGGAGTCGGCCCTCCGCGAAGCCGGGCTCGACGTCCGCTGCGAGCCGGCGCCCCGCTCGGTCGACCTACCGCCCCGCCTTCTCGTCGCGGTCGAAGGCGCCCGATCCGACGCGATGCCGGACCGCCTCGTCCAGTTCTCGGCCGACGACCTGAACGTGGTCCTCTCGCCATCGAGCGTCCTCATCGTCGGGAAGTCGGACCTCGTCGCACGAGCACGGGCCGCAGTCGGCCGTCGCCTGGCCTTCGTCGAGGCGTACCTCACGACCGCGAAGGAGAGCGAGGACCTCGAGGACCGGCTCAAGGTCATCTCCCATCACCGGCGCGTGGCGGCCTCGGACTTCCGGCCGATCGACGACCTCCTGACCCGCCTGCCGATCCCGTACGACGACTGGCAGACCCTCTACCGCCTCCGGCTCCAGGTCGAGCACGAGGGGCGACTGCCCGGAGCGACCGGTCCGGCGGACGGTTCCTGAGCCGTGCCACGGGCCCTCGTCCTCGGTCGCCGGAAGAAAGGTCGGGGCATCGGCCGGATCATCCGCGAGGTCGAGACCGTCATGGCGATGGCGGGGTGGGAGGTCACCTCCGAGCTCGTCCGTCGCAAGCGTGCGCTCCGCAAGGAAGCCCGCCGTGCCGTGGCGGACAGGATCGATGTCATCGTCACCGTCGGCGGCGACGGGGCGGTCGGCCAGGTCGCGACCGTGGTGTCCGAGACGCGCACGGCACTCGCGATCGTGCCGACGGGCACCGGCAACCTGCTGGCCGGGAACCTCGGGATCCCCGACGATCCGGCGAGTGCGGTCGAAGCGATCGTCCGCGGCCGTCGACGACGGATCGACGTCGGGCGCATCTCGATCGATGGCATCGAGCGGGTATTCACGGTCGCCTGTGGCATCGGCTATGACGCCGCCGCGATGGACGCGACGACGCCGGAGGGCAAGCTTCGATGGGGCAGGCTTGCCTATGTCGCAGGCGCCCTCGGCCGGACCGGCGCCCTCGAGAACGTCCGCCACGACATCACCCTCGACGGGGTCGCTCACCGGATGGACGCCGCGCAGCTCTTCATCGCGAACTTCGGTCGGATGCTGCCGATCGTCGAGCCGCGCCGAAAGATCCGAGGCGACGACGGCCTGCTCGATGTCATCGTCGTGCGGGCCGGCGGACCCCTCGCCGGGTTGGTGGCCGCGTGGGAGGCGCTCGTCCAGACCGATCTCGGCGAGAGCACTGGCGGCCACGTCTTCCGGGCGCAGGCACGTGAGATCGAGGTCCGGACACGCCGGTCCCGCCTCGTCGAGGGCGATGGCAGCGTGCTCGGGAACACGCCGATCAGGGTGACCGTCCAGCCGCGCGCATTGACCGTCATCGTGCCCCGCCAGCCGCACTGAAGCGGCGGCCGTCCAAGGGCGCCTCGATCAGGGACCGCTGCCCCTCGAGGATCCTTCCGGTAGCCAGCGGAACCAGCGTCGGGCGAACGACCGACGCGTCACCCACGGTCCCGCGTCGAACGCCCCTGCGACGATGAGCAGCCACGCAAGGCCCGCCAGGAACCCGGCCGCCACGTCGCTGAAGTAGTGGGCGCCGAGGTAGATCCGGCTGACGCCGATGAGGACGGCGAGCACGACCGCGACGCAGACCGCGACGATCCCGGCTCTCCGCCCGGCGATCGACCAGACGATGAGCGCGAGTGCGACGTAGAACACGACCGAGTTCATCGTGTGGCCGCTCGGGAAGCTGTAGTCGGTCGGGGTCTGGGCCCAGTCGAGCTGCGGTCGGGGGCGCTCGAAGATCAGCTTGAGCGAGGCGTTCAGGAGGACGCTGCCCAGGATCGCCACGGCGAGGAACAGCGCGGCGCGGCGGTACCTCGTGAGCAGCAGGATCGCCTCGACGGTGATGAAGATCGCCGTGACGACAAGGGTCGAGCCGATCGTCGTCATCGTCCAGAAGAACGTGTCGAGCGCCGGCGATGTGAGCCCGTGCAGGAACGGGGTGAGGAATCCGTCGAGGGCGATCGCCTCCTGTCGACGGACCTCCTGGGCGAAGACGCCGAAGACGACGAGGCACGAGAACAACGCCACGACACCGAGCAGCAGCGGCAGGAGCGTCGAGCGCGTCGTGACCGGCAGCGCGGGAGTCGACCCACCAGGCGCGGCCTGACGCCCGACCGGCGACGTCGGAGGCGCTTCGGCTGACATGTCAGGATCGGTCCTCGTCTGCGGACCCCCGCCCGAAGCATGGCCCCCCGGACATTCGAAACGATCGTGCGGATCCGCGACAGACATTACAGGCGTGCTGCGGCTCAGCGTGGATGGCCTTGTCTCGGCCCGGAGCACACACGATGCACTCGGCGACGAGCGAGCTCCCGATCACAGCCAGCCGCGGGCGCGGGCCCCGACAAGGATCACGACGCAGAGGACCACGATCGCTCCGACCATCGGCCAGAAGAGGCCCGGGACGTCGAACAGATCGGCCTTGAAGTTCATGCCGAAGATCCCGGCGATGACGCCCGCGGGCAGGAGCGTCACCGAGACGACGGTCAGGACGCGCACGATATCGTTCGTCCGCTGGCCGTTTCGTGTCATCACGATCTCGAACGACCCGACGAGGAGCTCCCTGGCGTTCTCGACTGCCTCGATCGCCCGCTCGAGCCGGGCCTCCAGGGTCGTCCATGGCTCAGGGGTGTCACCATCGGCGACGAGGCCCACATCCGGGCGGCCGAGCGCCGCGACCAGGGGACGGTGCGGCGCGAGCGCGCGGCGGAGGACGGCGATCCTCCGGCGGACCTGCAGGAGGCGGTCGAGGATCCGCTCGTCCGGGGTCGAGCGGAGCGCGGCGTCGTCGATGGCGTCGATCTCGCGCTCGATCTCCTCGGTCTCAGCGAAATAGGCGTCGAGGATCTCGTCGACGATGACGGCGACGAAGGTCGCGGCGTCGAGCCCACCGAGCTCGGTCCGACCCTGGACGGTGACGACGGTGTCGTCGAGTCCGGCGACAGGCCCATCGCGGACCGTCAGGACGACGTTGCCGCGCGCGGCGACGTCGATCTGGACCGGTCGTCGGCCGAGTCGCGATCGGTGCGAAGGGCAAGGACCGAGACGATGACGATGCCGTCCTGGCGCAGCAGCTCCGGCCTGGTCGACGGTCGCTCGAGGCGGTCGGCCGCGTCCGCCATCCCGAGGGTCGTGATCGCGTCGCGCAGGTCGGGGTCGTCGCGCATCAGGTCGACCCACACCAGCTCGTCGTCGCCGGGCTCGCCGCCGAGCTGCGACAGGTCCGCGAGCTCGCGCTCCTCCTCGCCCCGGTGGAATTGCAGGATCCGCACCAAGCCGCTCAGCGAGGCACGAACGCGAGGATCGCCGCCCCGAGGACGGCCAGGGCGACGGTCAGCCACTCGAACAGGCGCATCGTCGGCTCGAGCTTCGTCGCCCGCGCTGGCGACATCCCGGGCACTGGGTCGTCGTGCATGGCTGGAGGGTCGCCGCGACCCGCTCGCACCGCCATCCCGCTCGGGCACCCCGGCATCACAAGCCCATGACGACCGGCTGCCGCGGCGAAGGGTGCGACGAGGGGGAAGGCGCGGTGCCGGACCCTCCCGGAGCGTCGGTCGTCCGGCACCGCTGCAGGGTCCCCGATGTCGGCGACCGACATGGAGCCATCCGGCATCGTCGGTCCGGTCTTCCTGCAGCGAGGTGACGCCTGCTGGGTCGGACATCACAACGGCGTGACAAGCGGGTCTGAGGGGGTCACAAGACGGTCCGCGCCTTCTAGAGTCGGGCGCCATGGGATCGACCGAGCTCCTCTGGCTACGCCACGGCGCGTCCGCGACGATCGGCGCAGCCGTCGTCCTCGCGGTCGCCTGGGTCGCGATCCAGGCGAGCGGTGTCCTGCTCCTCGTCTTCCTCTCGGTCCTGCTCGCCTCCGGCCTCGAGCCGCTCATCGATGCCCTTCGGGCCCGCCTGCCGACCGGCCGCCTCGGGACGATCCTGCTGGTCTACGGCGCGTTCCTCGCGGTCGTCCTGCTGCTCGGGATCCTCGTGATCCCGGAGGCCGTCTCGCAGGCACAGCGGATCGCCCGCAGCCTGCCGGACGTGCTCGACCGGACCCATGACTGGGCCGTTGCGGTCCGCCCGGCTCCACTGTCCGAGGTCGCGACGGCGCTCGTCGACGAGGCCACCGTCGCGCTCGCAAACACCGCCCCGACCGACCCGAACGTCGTCGTCAGCGCCTCGCTCACCGTCGCGGAAGCCCTCGTCGCGACCGCGACAGTGCTGTCGATCGTCATCTTCTGGCTGATCGAGCGGGTCCGGCTGCAGCGCTATGCGCTGGCGTTCCTGCCCGGCGATCGACGCGCCGGGGCGCGCGATGCCTGGAACGAGATCGAGGACCGGCTCGGGATGTGGGTCCGCGGTCAGCTGATCCTGATGTCGACGGTGGGCGTCGCGACGGGCATCACCTACACGCTGCTCGGCCTGCCAGCGGCGCTGGCGCTGGCGATCGTCGCGGCTCTCTGCGAGGCCATCCCGATCATCGGTCCGCTCCTCGGCGCGATCCCGGCCCTGCTGGTCGCGATCACCGTCTCGCCGCAGCTCGCGCTGGCTGTCGCCATCGTGTACGTGGTGATCCAGCTCGTCGAGGGGAATGTCCTGGTGCCCCTCGTCATGCGCAACACGATCGGTCTTTCGCCGTTCCTCGTCGTCGTCAGTCTGCTGATCGGCGGGGCCGTCGCGGGGCTGGTCGGAGCGCTCATCGCCGTGCCCGTCGCGGCCAGCCTCGAGGTCGTCCTCGAGCGGGTCCAGGCCCGCGACGTACCGGTCGGGCCCGACCCCGCGGCCGGCGCGCGAACGTCGGCTCCGTCGGAGGATCTCGGCCAGGAGCCGGGCACGGACCCTGCCCAGCGGTCGACCCGAGGGCCGGTGGCACGACCCGGATGACCAAGCGGCTCGCGGCTGTCACTCGGCTGCAAGACGCACTCGGCCGAGCGTAGTCATCGGATCACACCCGGCCGATGAGACTCGCCGCGTGGTCGGTCCACCGGCCACTGATCCCTCGTTTTGAGTTCGGAGGTCGATGGACATGGGCATCATCGCGTGGATCGTCCTCGGGGCGATCGCCGGCTATCTCGCGGGTCTGCTCGTCAAGGGCGATGAGGGGCTCGGCATCATCGGACACGTCGTGCTTGGCATCGTCGGCGCCCTGCTCGGCGGGTTCCTCGCCTCGGTGTTCCTCAACACCAACCCGATCGACGGGCCGCTCGACATCAGTTCGATCGTGACCGCGACGATCGGGGCGATCATCGTGGTCGTCGTGGCAGCGGCGGTCACGGGTCGCATGCGGACCGGCCGCGGAGCGATCTGACCGACAGCCCTCAGGACCGGGACGACCCCCGTCGCGATGCGGCGGGGGTCGTCTCATGTCCGGCAGCCGACGAGGCCGGGGATCAGGCCGCCCCGAGGCGCTGCAAGAGGACCGCAACGCACGAGGGTCGCAGGACCGTTCGGCCGTACACCCTGGGCCCGTACGGTCGTCGTGATCGGCGCCAGGCGGGCGCCGCAAGCGAAGGGAGACCTACAAGATGGACGACGTCAAGAAGGCGTACCGCGACGTGGAGACCGAGACGAAGGAGAAGGTCCGCGACGTCGACGGCCACTCGATCGACGACGACCTCGGCAACGCCGGCGACCGGATCCGCAAGGGTCTCGGGGATGCGGGCGACGACCTCCGGAAGCCGATCGACGACCCGATGGGGAACGAGCTCGAGCGTGAGCGCGAGCGCGAGACCCCGCGGGTCTGAACGCAGTCTCGGGATGACGGGCGGCGAGGCCTCGACTACCGTCGACGGCCTCGCCGCCGTTCCGATGACAGACCGCGTCGCGGCAGCCGTCGCCCACGAGCTGCGCACCCCGTTGACGTCGATCCGGACGGGCCTTCACCTCCTCGACGAGCGTGCCTCCCACCTCGACCGAGGCCAGCGCCGTGAGGTCCTGGCCGCCGTGCGCGACGAGACCGAGCGTCTCGTCCGAGCGGTCGACGCGGTCGTCGCGGTGACGGAGCCATCGTCCGACGATCGGGTGATGGAGCCGATCTCGATCCCCCGGCTCGTCGACTCCGTCGCCGCCCGCGAGGCGCTGCTGTTCGCCCCGTCGCGGATCGGCGTCGTGATCGACCCGGAGACTCCGTTGGTCGTCGGCGACCCCGACGATGTCGCGCGGGTCATGGAGTACCTCATCGCGGTGGCGTTCGCGATGGACCCGCAGCCCGCGCTCATCGAGGTCAGCGTCGACCTGGCCGCGTCACTCGACGACGGCCGCGACATCGTCCGGCTCCGCGTCGCCCGTCGACCGTCTCACGGATCCGGCCACAGCACCGGGACGAGCTACACCCTCGGGATCGCCGCCGCGAGTCGGTTGAGTGGCACGCTGGGCGGTCGGATCGTCGTCGCACCGCGGATCGGCGACGGTCTCGACGTGACCCTCGAGCTCCCGTCCATGACATCGACCGACTGATGCCCTGTAATGCGCCTGTGATGCACGACGACCGGGGCGACGGTCGCAGGAAACGACGACCCGAGTAGCATCCCGGGGGGCGTCGTGAACGATGCCCGATGGAGGTCGATGCCGACGTGAGCACACAGCCGCTGATCCTCGTCGCCGACGATGAGCCCCGGATCACGAAGCTCGTCTCGATCGCGCTGGGCGAGGAAGGCTTCCGGGTCGTCACCGCCAACGGCGGCGAGGAGGCCCTGACGAAGGCCGAGGAGTACCGGCCTGACATCGTCCTGCTCGACATCGTGATGCCGGATCTCGACGGCATCGAGGTGATGCGCCAGCTCCGCGAGCGGCGACCCGTCCCCGTCATCCTGCTTACGGCCAAAGGCTCGACCGCCGACAAGGCCAAGGGACTCGACCTCGGCGCGGACGACTACATCGCCAAGCCCTTCCATCCCGATGAGCTCGCCGCCCGCGTCCGGGCCGTCCTGCGGCGATCGACCGGCGCGGCCCCAGGGGCTGGCGTCATCGCGTTCGACGACGTCGAGATCGACCTCGAGCGCCGGATGGTCACCCGGGACGGTGAGCTGGTCCAGTTCTCGCGGACCGAGTGGCTGCTCCTCCAGCATCTCGCGGCGAATGCCGGCAAGGTCGTGCTCCACACCGAGCTGCTCACCAAGGTCTGGGGGCCCGAGTACCGGGACGATCTCCAGTACCTGCGAGTCTGGATCAGCCGCGTGCGCCGCAAGCTCGGCGCGCCTGCGGGCGAGCAGGGCCGGATCCGGACGTTCCAGGGCATCGGCTACCTTCTCGACGTCGAGCCGCCGGCCTCGATCGGCGAGGACGGCGATCGACCGGCGCTGCCGTCCCACGCCGGCGCCGCCTCCTGATCCGGGCGGTCGGACGCCGCGGCTGATCGGCCGCCGGCCGCGGCTGATCGGCCGGTGGAGCGCTGGGAAGCAGGCATCCGGGGGATACTGCTGGCTTCCGGCCGGCCGAAGAGGCAGAGCGTTCCTGTGAGACTCGACCGCGAACGGGTCCTGGCATACGCCCTGGCCCTGGTCGCACCGATCGTCGCCGTCATCGTGAAGTCCCAGCTGGATGCCGCCGTCGGCGCCGATCTCGGCTATGTCGTGAGCTTCGCGGCGATCATCGTCGTGGCCCTCGTCGGCGGGCTCGGGCCGGGCATCGTGGCGACGGTCACGGCGGCGATCCTCGAGACGGCCCTGTTCGCCCGTCAGAGTGTCCCCGACGGTGGCCTCTCGGCGGTCCAGGAGGCACGGTTCTTCCTCTTCGTCCTCGACGGCGTCCTGCTCAGCTGGCTCGCCGAGATCGCCCGCCGGGGACGCCGGTCGTCCGATGCCGCGCGTACCGAAGCGGAGACCCAGCGGCGGTCGGCCGAGGAGGCCATCACGAGCCTCGAATCGCTCCAGGACCTCACCGCGCGCCTTGCTCGCGCCGCGACGACGGTCGAGGTCGCCGCTGCCGTCCTCGAGCACGCCCGCCACAGTCTTCAGCCGGCGGGCGGTGCGGTCTACGTGCTGGCGCCCGATGGCAACAGCCTCCGGACGATCGACAGCCTGGGCTACGACCTGACGGACATCGCCCGCTGGCGTCGCATCCCGCTCGATACGCCCGTCCCGGCGGTCCGGGTCGTCCGTGACGGCAGCCCGATCTACGGGACGGCCGAAGACCGCTACCGCCGGCGGTTCCCGCACGCCCAGGCCGACGTCGAGCCGACGGTCGGCTCGCTCGCGATCCTGCCCCTCCGGATCGGCGGCATGGTCAGCGGGGCCGTCGGCTGGTGGTGGCTGGAGCCCGCTGCCATCGGACCGGCGGTGCGGGAGCGGCTCGCGACGATCGCCTCGCTGACGAGCCAGGCGCTCGACCGTGCCCGAGCATTCGAGGCGGAGCAGGAGGCGCGCGAGAGCGCCGAGCGCGCCCGCGAGCGGACGGAAGGCGCCCGGCGTCGGACGGCGGTCCTCGCTGAGGCCGGACGCGCTCTGGGGCTGTCGCTCGAGTACGAGGCGACGGTCCAGCAGATCGCCCGGCTCGCCCTGCCGACCCTTGGGGATCACTGCATCGTCGATATCGTCGGCCCGGTGCCCGAGCGCCTGGTCGCGGCCCTCGACCCAGCCGAGCAGGCGGATGTCGAGATCGTCCGGCGCCATCCCGTGGACGCCACCTCCGATAACCCGATCGCCGCGGTCATCCGTGATCCGCGGCCACTGCGGATCGACCTCGACGACCGGGTCCTCCAGGTGGTCGCACAGGACGAGCAGCACCTCGCGGCACTCCGGCGGTTCTCCCTCGGACGTGCCCTGGTCGTCCCGCTGCTCGGGCACGGCGGGCCGATGGGAGCCATGTTGTTCGGGACCCGCGACCTGGCTCGCCTCTATGACGACGAGGATGTCGTGATGGCCCAGGCGCTCGCCCAGCGCGTCGCTCGGGCGATCGAGAACGTCCGTCTCCACCTCGAGGTCCGGCGTCTCGCGGAGCAGGAGCGGGATCGGGTCTTCGAGCTCGAATCGGTCATCGCGTCGCTCGGTGAAGGGATCGTCGTCATCGACCGCGACGGCTCGGTCCGATCGATCAACGCCGCCGCGCTGCGGCTCCTGGACGGGCCGGTCGCTGACGCCGCTGGGCTGCGCGAGCGGGTCGGGGGTGGCCTCGTCATCGGGTCCGACGCGAACGGCCACACCGGTCCGAGTGAGCACCTGGTCAGCGGCACCGATGCCCGCTGGGTCGAGATCACGACGTATCCGATCGGGAGACCCGAGACAGCGCCGGCGTATGTCTGCGTCGTCCGGGACGTCACGGCGTTCCGCCAGGGGCAGAGCCTGCGGGAGGCATTCCTCAGCCTCCTGTCGCATGAGCTGCGAACGCCTGTCACGACGATCTACGGCGGCGCGTCGGTCCTTGGTCGTCCCAAGGGGGCGCTCGCCGACGATGTCCGCCAGGAGATCCTCGCCGACGTCGCGGCCGAGGCGGACCGCCTGTATCGGCTGGTCGAGGACCTGCTCGTCCTCGCCCGGTTCGACGAGGGCATCTCGCTCGGCGAGGAGCCGAACCTGCTCCAGCGATTGGTCCCGCCTGTCGTCGCCCAGGAGCAGGACCGCTGGCCGCACGTCCGATTCGAGGTGATCGCCGACCCCGACGTCCCGACCGTCAGCGGCGATGAGACCGCCATCGTCCAGGTCGTCCGGAATCTCGTGGCGAACGCGGCGAAGTACAGTCCGGCCGGCACGCGCGTCGAGGTCCGCCTCGAGACCGCCGGCGGCGGCGCGCGGGTCCGGGTCCTCGACGAGGGTTCGGGTATCCGCGAGCAGGAGGCAGACCACCTGTTCGACCCGTTCTATCGGTCACCCGCGACGGCGGCGATGGCGAGCGGGGCCGGGATCGGGCTGTATGTCTGCCGCCGTCTCGTGGACGCGATGGGTGGTCGGATCTGGGGGATGCCGCGGGCCGGGATCGGGAGCGAGTTCGGCTTCGAGCTGCCGGTCTATCAGATCGTGGGTGACGACGACGAGATCCATGACGCCGCGCCGCCGCTGCTCGTGACCGGTCACGGCGCCGACGGCTGAGCCGGGGCCGGAGGCTGGGCCGCGGGGGACGATCCGGGGTGGACCCGCGCACCGCCCCTGACACGACCCTGCAACGAGACGGCATCCGACCGACAGAGCGGCTGATTCGCCGTCCTCCGTACCGTCGGACGGACGGGGCCGACATCGTCGGTCCATTCCCGCGAACGAGGTGATCACACATGATCCGACGTCTCGTCATCATCCTCGGGCTCGTCGCCGCCGCGGTGGCAGCGTGCTCGTCCGGGTCGACCCCGGCCCCGAGCTCCCCCGCTACCAGCGCGTCACCGGCAGCCTCGCCGTCGGCTGATGCCTCGCCGTCGGCTGATGTCTCGCCGTCGGCTGATGCCTCGTCCTCTCCGTAGGTGAACGAGCGGGGCCCCACCCCGCTCGCTTCTCATGGCAGACGCCGGCCCTTGGCCCGAGGGCCGGCGTTCGCCATCTCGATCGTCGGGGTCGTCCGGGGACATGCGCTACGCGGGCTGGCATGCGGCTGCAACCGGTCGTCGGCACCGGGCGGCGCGACCGCAGCCCCCTGTCCGGCATCGTCCGGGTGACGATCGGAGGTGGCATGGCAGCACGGAGCGACTGCCTCCTCTGGTCGTCGCTGGATCGCTGAGGTGCTATGCCATGAGGGTCTACCTGGACCCGAGCCTCCTGACGGTCGGCTCGACGGGCCCGAATGGACCGCTCGCGCCCGGAGTCGAGGAGGCGATCGCGAACCTCGCCGAGGCCGGCCATGAGGTCGTCGTGCTCGGATCCGTTCCCGCCGGCGTCCACGAGGCGCGGCCCGCTGCAACGATCCCGGATCGTGGCGCCGATGGAGGATCGGCGGACGGTGGATGGTCGGCCGACGGGTGGCTCGTGACGACGGATCGGGCCGCCTGTGAGAGTCGTCGGCGGCGTGGCTTGCGGACCGTCCTCGTCGGACCCCACGAGGCCGACCCGACCCTGCCGACCGTCCGGTGCGACGAATTGGCGCGCGATCTGCATGGCGCGGTCCTCGTCATCCTCGCCGCCGAGGCGATGGGCTGACGCTGCGAAGTCCGGCGCCACCCGCGGCGACCTTTTGTCACGTCATTGCAAGGCCCTGACGATCCGGACAGGCGCCCCGGACATGATCGCCACGGCACCATTCGGTGGTCGGTCGTCCCCCCCTCCCTCGACGCGACCGGCCCCCCGGCGGCTCAGCCCGGGTGGCTCCCGGGCCATCATCCGCCGACACGAACGACCCGCCCCCACGGCGGGTCGTTCGTTCGTGTCGAGGGGATCGCCCCCGGATCGTCATCTCGGGCGCATCACGGTTCCGGTCTCTCGCGATCCATCAGGCGGCAGTCCTGGCCCGGTGTCGAGGAAGACGGTCGCGCGACCGTCCGATCCCGTTCCGGCGACGGCGTCGAAGCAGCCGCACGAGCGCGGCTTCTTCGGCCGGCGTGCTGAGCGATGGCGGCGGCGCGCCGTCGTCGACTGCACGGAGGAGCGCTCGGACGAGCGACCCCTCGACATAGGCCTCGACGACCGCCGGATGGACGTAGCTCGTCCGGCAGACCGCCGGCGTATTGCCGAGCCGCTCGGCGACGTCGGCGATGACGCCCGCGATCGCATGCGCCCCATCTCGCCCCGCGAGCGGCTCGAGAGCGCACAGGGCCCGGAATGCGAGCAGCGTCCCTGCCCAGGTCCGGAACTCCTTCGCCGTGAAGTCGTCACCGGTCGCCTCTCGCAGATACGCGTTGACATCTTCCGACGTCACGCCGGTCACGGATCCGTTCTCGGCCTCGTACTGGAAGAGCTCCTGGCCGGGGAGCTCCTGGCAGCGAGCGACCAGCCGGGCGAGGCGTCGGTCGTGGATCGTGACCGCGTGCTGGCGGGCGCTCTTGCCGCGGAAACGGAAGCGGACGACGGCGCCCTCGACCCGGGCATGGCGGTCGAGCAGGGTCGTCAGGCCGAACGATCGATTGAGCCGGGCGTATTCGTCGTTGCCCACCCGGATCAGGGTCAGCTCGAGCAACCGGACGACGAGGGCCAGGACTTTTTCGCGCGGCAGGTCGCGGCGGGCGAGGTCGCGGTCCACCCGTCGCCGGATCCTCGGCAGGGCCACGCCGAAGTCGGCGAGCCGGTCGAACTTCGTCTCATCGCGATGGAGCCGCCAGGCCGGGTGGTAGCGGTACTGCTTGCGCCCACGCGCGTCACGCCCGGTCGCCTGCAGATGCCCGGACGGGTCTGTCGAGATCCAGACATCGGACCACGCGGGCGGCACGGCCAGAGCCCGGATCCGGGCGAGAGTCGCTGGGTCGCGGACCGGCTCACCGCCGGGTCGATGGTAGGACAGGCCCCGGCCGGCACGTCGACGGCGGATCCCGGGCCGAGCATCGGTCGTGTAGCGCAGCCCGGCCTCGTGTGCCTCGTCGAGTTCGTTCGGCATGCGGCGAGGGTGAAACCGCCGATATCACGTCGGCGCATCCCGACCAGTGATCGGCACTGCAGGCGTCTCGCAGGCTGCGATGCCGCTGTCGCGCCACGACGAAGCGGACCGATGCGGCGATGAGGCGGATGGAGGGAACGTAGCTGCGGGCCGCTCCAGGCCCGACCCAACCGAACCGAGAGTGCCACCGTGACATCGAGTGCGACGTCGGGTCAGACCCCGGGGGCCGAGCCCCTCCCGGCGGATCAGCCCGAGCACACCGAGAACCCGCAGGACCAGATCCCGCAGGACCAGATCCCGCACGACCAGATCCCGCAGGCCGTCGGACCGCCGGCCACACCGCCGTCGACGCCGCAGGCCCGGCAGGCCCCGCCGTCCGCGCCGCCGGCCAGTGCGCTCCTGGACCACGTCTCGAAGCGCTTCGGCGACGTCCAGGCCGTGGACGACCTGAGCCTGACGGTCGATCGCGGGACCCTCATGGGCGTCATCGGGCCGTCCGGATCGGGCAAGACCACGATGATCCGGATCCTGACGGGGGCGATCCCGCCCGATGCGGGATCCGTCCGCGTCCTGGGCCAGGACCCGACCCGACTGCGCCGGGCGGTGCGCGAGCGGATCGGTTACATGCCGCAGTCGTTCACCCTGTACCCGGACCTCACCGCGCGCGAGAACGTCGACTTCGTCGCAAGCCTCTTCGGGCTGCTGCCATTCCGTCGCTGGCGGCGGACCCGGGAGGCGCTGCTGCTCGTCGACCTGTGGTCGGCGCGGGGCACCCGGGCCGCCGATCTGTCCGGCGGGATGCAGCGTCGACTCGAGCTCGCCTGCGCCCTCGTCCACGAGCCCGAGCTCCTGTTCCTCGACGAGCCGACGGCCGGGATCGACCCGCTCCTCCGAGCGACCGTCTGGGAGGAGCTCCATCGCCTCCGCGACGCCGGCCGGACACTCCTCGTCACGACCCAATACGTGACCGAGGCGGCGGAGTGCGATCGGGTGGTGCTGATCGCCGATGGTCGAGTCATCGCCGATGGGACACCCGACGAGCTCCGGCGGCGAGCCGCCGACGGCGAGGTCCTGGAGCTCGAGACCCGAGGACCGGTCGATCCAGCGCTGCTCGAGGAGACGCCGGGAGTGGGTTCTGTCCACTCGACGGGCTTCCGATCGCTCCGGCTCCAGGTCGCGGACGCGGCCCAGTCGACGCCGACCATCATCTCGACGATCAGCGACGCAGGCGGCGAGGTGGTCCGGGTCGAAGAGGTCCGGCCATCCTTCGACGAGGTGTTCGCCGCCCTCGTCGAGCGCGCCCGAGAGGCGGGATCGCCCCCGACAGCGGACCGCCGGACCGAAACGGCGGCGGAGTCGGCCGCGTGAGCCTCGTCAAGACGATCTTCCGGCTGCTCTCGATCATCGCCAAGGAGATCGTCGAGACGATCCGGCGGCCGGGCGCCGCGCTCAGCCTGGTCGTCGGGCCGTTCCTCATCCTGGCGGTCTTCGGGCTGGGCTATGACTCGGTCCGCGACCCGTTCCGGGCCGTCGTCGTCGTCCCGCCCGACTCGGCCCTGCCGACCGACGTCACCACCTGGCAGTCCGTCGACGGCGGCGACATCTCGGTCGTCGGCGTCGTCGACTCCGACGCAGCGGGCCGGCAGGCCCTCGACGCCCACCAGGCCGACCTTGTCGTGATCGCCCCGAGCGGGGCGGCACGGACGTTCCAGTCCGGTCAGCAGTCGGTGATCCGGGTGGAGTACCAGATGACCGACCCCGTGCGAGCCAGCTACGCCGGGGTCGCCGCGCGGGAGATCTCGAACCAGGTCAACCGCGAGATCATCACCAGGGCCGTCGCCCAGGGTCAGGCGTACGCCCTGCAGGACTCGACGACGGCGACCGCCGCAATGAGCATCCCGCCGGAGATCGTCGCGTCGCCGACGAAGGCGGAAGCTGTGAACCTGAGCCCGACGACGCCCGGGATCGTGCCGTTCTACGGGCCCGCGGCCGTCGCGCTGATCCTCCAGCAGATGGCCTTGACCCTCGTCGCCATGTCGGTGGTCAAAGACCGGACCTCGGGTGTCATCGAGCTCTTCCGGATCGCGCCCGTCTCGACGACCGAGGTGATCCTCGGCAAGGTCGTGGCGTTCGGCGGCCTCGTGGCGATCGTCGGCCTGGGCACGATCGGCGTCCTCGTGATCGGCCTTGGCGTCCCGATGCTGGCGAGCCCGGCACAGGTCATCGCGATCGTCGCCGCGTTGATCGTCGCCTCCGTCGGCCTGGGCCTGCTCCTCGGGGTCATCTCCGATTCGGAGCGTCAGGCGGTCCAACTGACGTTCTTCGTCCTCCTGGCCTCGGTGTTCTTCGGCGGCTTCGTCCTGCCTGTCACGCAGTTCGTCCCGGTCGTCCGAGGGCTCGCCGACGTGCTGCCGGTCACCCACGCGGTGAAGCTGCTGCAGGACCTGCTGTTGACCGGGACGACCGACGCGTGGTGGCAGCTCGGGGCGCTGATCGCGATCGGGCTGGTGAGCCTGATCCTCAGCTGGGTCCTCCTGCGCCGCCGGATGTCGAAGCTGTGAGCCCGATCCTGGTCGTCGCCCGGGACACGTCCGCGGCCGAGCCTGGGGAGGGCTCGCTCGTCGACGCCGTCCGGGGCTGGCTGGTCCGCGCCAGCGAGTCACCGGCTGCGGCGGATGGCGACTCGTCCGCCGCCCGGACCGAGCATGCCGCCGGCCGTGCCGCGTCGGTCACCTATGCCCGCGATCCGACGCGCGCTGTCGAGGCGATCGAACGGGCCCTGACCAACGGGCTGGCCGACATCACGGTCGCGCCGGTCGGTCCGACCGTCGGCGGACCGGACACGAGTCCCGAGGACACCCTCCGGGAGCTCGACGAGGTCCGGACCCGCATCATCACCGAGCGAGGGCCGGCCTCGCGCGCGCGCCTGACGTTCATCGAGCCCGCGGATGACGGCAGCGCCGACGTGGCGGACCTGCTCGAAGCCCTGCACGCCGCCGATACCCAGGACCCGGACATGCTCCGGGCGGCGATCGAACGTGCGTTCGACGGCGATGCCGCCCGCTTCGCCTCGTTCATGGCCACGCTCCAGGACGGGGTGCCGGACGCCACCAGACTGGCTCTGCGGGGCAGCTCGGTCTCGGGGGTCAGCCACGCGAGTGGTGAGCCGTTCGATGCGCGGGGGCCGCGCTCGAGCGATCTCGACATCGTCCTGCTCGGCGACGCCGCGATGTCGCTTTGGTCGCCCGATGCGTTCTATGTGCCCGGCGTGAACAGCCGGCCGCTCGATGATGACAACCGCACGATCGCACCCGCCCTTGACCCGGCACGCGCGGCGGCCCAGGGCATCGCCGGGCGGCCCGTGAGTCTCCAGGCGATGGCCGGCTGGTTCCTTGACCTGCGGGCCGTCCTGCAGGGCACGCCCTACGTCCTGCTCGATGGTTGACGGCGTGACGACCCGGGTCCTCAGCTACAACATCCGGTTCGGCGGTGAACGCCGGGTGGACCTGATCGGGTCCGTCATCGCGGCGATCGATCCGGACATCGTCGTCCTCCAGGAGGCCTACGACCCGGACGCGGTGAGCCGGATCGCCGAGGTCACCGGGCTCGCGCCCGTCGCGAGCCGACCCGGGCGGTCGGTCGTCGCCCTCGTCCGCACGCCGCCGAGGTCGGCAAGGTGGCACCCGACCCGTGGTCGGCGCGGTGTCCTGGAGCTCGACGTCGCCCCGAACCTCCGGATCGTCGGCCTGCACCTTCCGGCCGGCCTGTCGCGGCGTGGCGAACGGGAACGGCTGGCCGACCTCGACGCCATCCTGCCGCTCGTCGGACCGCCGGACGATGGGCGCACGCTCCTCGTCGGCGACTTCAACGCCGTCGGCCAAGGCGATGCGCCGCACGTGGCGCGTCTGCCGATGTGGCTCCGGATCCTCCTGCGAGTCGACGGCGGGATCCGGACGGAGGTGATGGATCGCCTCACGCAGGCAGGCTGGGTCGACGTCTTCCGGCGCCTTCATCCGCATGAGACCGGCGACACGCTGCCGGCGGCCGCGCCCGCGGTCCGGCTGGACTACGTCCTCGGATCGAGGGCGATGGCCGCTCGCGTGGCCGCCTGCACGCCCGTCTCCGAGGCTGGCGACCTCCCGACGGCGGTGGCATCGGACCACCTGCCCCTGTTGGCGGTCATCGATCCGCCGCCCGGTGCGTCGGTCAGGCCGCCGTTCGGGGCCGGGCGATCCGGATGATCGCGAGCACGACGAGCTCGAGGATCGTCCAGCCGATGAGGGCGACGATCGCGGTGAGATCAAGGGTCGATCCGGCGCTCGAGACGTCGTCCCGTCGCAGGATGCCCTCGAACGGGGCGACCAACGGGGCGCTGACGTTCATGATGAAGTCGACGATCGGGTTGCCCTGCTGGGCATCGATCAGCAGCAGGCCGATCCGGAGCAGGATCAGCAGCTGGATGATGCCGAAGATCACGACTGCGATGCGGGTCGCGATCGCATAGCCCGACGGCCCCGTGTCGACGTACTGCTCCGTGACGCGGACCCGCCCATAGTCGTCGGCCGGTGGGCCGTCGCCGACGTAGGTCGCGGCTGGCCGCGCGGGTCGGCTGACCGTCTCGCGTTCGACGGTGGTCTGCTGGTTCGTCATCGATCGTCCTCCGATCGGTCCGCCGCATGACACGGCGGCCTCGCTCGACGATGACCGTGGAGGCGTTGCAGGGGCGCGTCGGCGCCGTCTAGGCGACCTTGCGTGCCGGTATCAGCGTTCTCACGGCGCGACGGCAGACAGGAGGTCAGTGCCCGACGGCGGCCGCCTCCACGGGCCTGGGGACGGCTTCGTCGGCGCCGGCGGGACCCTCCTCGTCCCGATCGGCCTCGTAGATCGGCAGCTCGAACCCGAACTCGGCGCCTCCCCCGTCACGCGGGAGGGCCCACATCCGACCGCCCATACCCCGGACCATCTGATCGCACACGAACAGCCCGATGCCCGCTCCGGGCGCCAGCGCCGCGGTCGAGGGCGCGCGGTAGTAGAGCTCGAACAGACGCGTCTCGTCGCCTGCCGAGAGGCCCGGACCGCGGTCGAGCACGCGGACCGCGACACCGCCGTCGCCGCCGATCGCCGCGCACACCTCGATCTCCCCGCCGTCACCGTACTTGGCGGCGTTCGAGAGGAGGTTCCTGAGCACCTGGCCGATGTTCTCGTCGTCAGCCCGGACGGCGGGCAGACCGGGCACGACATCGACGGCGAACACCGCGCCCGGCCAGCGCGACTGCTCCTGGGCGACGATCGTCGGAAGGAGCCGCTGGAGCAGGACCGGCTGGTCACCCACGATCGCGGCCCCGCGTTCGACGCGGGCGAGCGCGACCAGGTTCTCGACCAGCCGTTGGAGGCGATCGGACTCGGCGACCATGTCGGACACGATGTCGGCCTCGACATCCGGATCGAGGCTGCCGCGCCGGGCGAGCAGCAGCTCGCCCCCGCCGAAGATCGAGGTCACCGGCGTCCGCAGCTCGTGAGACAGGACGTCGATGAAGCGGTCTCGGAGGGTCTCGGCCTCCTTCCGGCCGCTGATGTCACTGACGGCCGCGAGGACGAGCGTCTGGCCCTCGAACCGCAGCGGGCTCAAGGCCACCTCGACCGGGAACGGCGACCCATCGGCCCGGGCCGCGACGAGCTCGATGCCGGAGCCCATCTGGCGCGGATGGGGGTCCTCGAGGTAGCGTCGGCGGTGCTCGAGGTGGACGGACCGACGCTCGTCGGGGAGCAGGGCCTCGATCCGCCGACTGAGGAGCTGGGTCCGGGTCAGTCCGAAGATCCGGGCCGCTTCGGCGTTGGCGTAGACGATCCGGCCCTCTGGGTCGGCGGCCAGGAGGCCGGTCGGCTGCGCTTCCAGCAGGGCATGGAAGCGGGCTTCGTTCTCCGCCGCGGTCTTGGCGATCGCCAGCTCGGCGACCGTGTCCCGGAATGCGACGATCTCGCGTTCACGGGCGATCGACCGGGCCGCCTGGGCCCCGAGCATCGCGACGAGCCGGATGTCGTCCTCCACGAACAGCGGGGTCCCGACGACCGAGACGACGACCCAGGCCTCGGGGTCGGTGCCCTCGGAGGCGGCGACCGGGACGGACAGCATCGTCGTCTTCGATGGATACGCGATGGCGGTCGCACCGGCCTGATAGGTCGAGTCCACGGCCTGGGCGGTCCAGCCATCGATCGCATCGGGCTCCGGCGGGACGCCGTCGACCGAGAGGATCGTCCGGGAAGGGGCGCCGATCACGGCCGCGATCTGACCGCCGGTGACCGAACGAGCCGCCCTGGCGAGTCCGGCCCAGATGAGACCGGGTGATGGGTCGGTCGGTGATGCGCCGAGCTGATCGAGCAGGTCGAATGCATCGGCACGGAGGATCAGGTTCCGGATCCGTCGCGGCGGGACGAAGGCGATCAGGTACGACAGCGCCGCGGCGATCGACACGATCCGGGAGAGCAGCGACACCTCCGGCGGGACGGGCGTCGTGCCGGGCGAGAGCCAGGAGCCGATGACCCGGATGAGGACCGCGACCCCAAGGAGTGCCGTCGCGCCCGCGGCCAGCCGAAGACGTGCCCGCGCCAGGCCGATGCGATCCATCGATGCCTGGCCGAGGAAGAGCGCGGCGATGAGCTCGGCGGGGACCAGGTAGGCGGCCGCGACGAAGATCGCCAGGTCGTTGCCGGATCCCAGGGCGGTGAGCACGACGAGGGCGATCGCTCCGGCGGCCAGGACGATCACGTCGACGGCGCGATCGACCCGACGGAAGTGGCGAGCCAGCCTGATCATGAGATACGGCTGGAGGAACAGGACGAGGGTCGCCGCGGCGGTGACGACCGGTGGGGCGAACCCGAGCAGCGCCACAGCGATCGAGATGACGAAGACGCCGGCCAGACTCGCGAAGACCAGCAGGAGATCCCGGTCGAGCGCCGAGCGCGTCCGGACATAGCGGGTGACCGCCGCGGCGAACACCGCCAGGAAGAGCAGCTGGATGAGCAGATTCAGGCTGTCCAGGAAGACGACTCCTCGACGCGATCGGGCGCACGCATGAGGGTACGAGCGCGGGGGCGGATGTGGACATTGCAGGTGCCTATCAATGCAGGCGGCGGACGATCCGTCCCGGTCGCGGTACCGACGTGTCGCGGCCTTGCAACGCGGCACCCGCACTCGGGCCGCGCGTCTGGAGCCCCGATCGAGCGACGCTGAGCCGCTGAAGGAGGCATCTCGATGCAGCACGGCGGAACGACGACGGGACGCCAGTCGTCGCCGAACGGGCCCGTCATCGTCGTGACCGGCGAGGATGACCGATACGAGACGGCTCGAGTCGAAGCGGTCCGGATCGCGCGGGATGCCACGGCCGACCTGATTCTCTACGACTGGGACGCGCCGACGCTCTTCGGAGACCCGCTCCCGACGTGGTGGTCCGCCGAGGGGTCGGGGGATCTGTTCTCCGACCGGCTCGATCCGACGCAGCTCGACGCCGTGGGCCGCTCCCCCATCGCGGACCAGGTCCGCGAGGCCACCCGGAGCGGTGTCGCCGCGAGTGGCTGGCTGCCCTCCGATCACGGCCCCGAGGCGCTGTCCCGGTACGCTCGAGCCCAGGCCGCGAGCGTCGTCGTCATCCCCGATGGTCTCGAGGAGGTCTCGGGCCTCGAGGCGCTCCTCGATGGGACGGACCGACCCGCGGACGCGGTCGCCGCAGCGACGCCGGCGCGGGTCATCGTGGCCGGCTCGAGCGGCCGCTAGTTCCGACGGGCCTGGCCGAGTCGCTGGTCGGGCGTGAAGACTCGCAGACCCTGCTCGAGATAGGCGACCTCGCGCCCCAGCGTCAGGGTGAGCTCGGCGAGTCGGGCCTCGGTCGTGGCGGCCTCAAGGAGGCGCTGGCGGGTCCGCAGGTCGAGCTCGACGATCCCTGACAGGAGGTGGGAGAGCAGGGTCGGGTCGGCCGGGATCCCGAGGATCGGTGCCTCGGTCCGGGCGGGGTCGGGCTCAGCCTCATCGCCGGACTCCTGGGGCTCGATCAGTCCCGTGACCGCGGCCGCGGCGTCCGGCTCGTCCTCGTCGGCGTCGTCGTCGTCGTCGTCGACCGCGAGCTCGCGGACCTGGTCGACGTAGCGGACGAATCGACGTGTCGCCAGCCGCGCCAGCTTGCCGGCCCGGTCCTCGTCGCCGAGGGGCTCGTCGATCGGCTCGACACGGGCGACAAGGTAGGGCTCGCGGTCGGTGTAGACCTCCTCGATCCGGAACCGCTCGGTGCCGATGGCGACGACATCGAACCGCCCGTCGGTGTAGCGGTCGGCCTCGCGGATCTCGGCCCGGGTCCCGATCGTCGCGACGGCGATGTCGCCGACGCCGACCTCGCGACCGTCCCGGATCCAGACGACCCCGAAGCCCTCGTCGCGTTCGAGGCAGCGGTCGACCATCAGCCGGTAGCGGGGCTCGAAGATGTGGAGCGGCAGCGCGATCCCTGGGCAGAGGACGGTGTGGAGGGGAAAGAGCGGCAGATCCATCCGGTCGACGAGTCTAGCCGGAGACCCGCCAGAAGGCGTCCGCGGAGCCCGGGCTAGGCCGTCCCGGGCTCGAAGGTCGCCGGCGTGGAGCCATGGGCGCCGGCGGGCGTTCGGCTATGGGCCGGGTCCGCGAGCCCGGGCCCGGAGGACCCGAAGACGAGGACCCGGTCCTTGCCACCCGCCTTCGCCCGGTACATCGCGACGTCGGCGTCACGCAGCAGGTCGTCCGCGGTCTCCGTCGCGGGCGTGTCGACGGCGATCCCGATCGAGCCGGAGATCGAGACCGGCTCGCCCGACAGCGCGAGCGGAGCACGGAGCTCGGTCAGGATCCGCTCGGCGACCATCCGGGCGCGGTCGAGGTCCGAGCCGCCCTCGAGCAGGATGCCGAACTCGTCCCCGCCGAGGCGACCCACGAGGTCGGTCGCCCGGACGGCGTCCCGGATCCGCTCGTGGACCTTGCGCAGCAGCTCGTCGCCCGCGGCATGCCCGAGCGAGTCGTTGACGGTCTTGAAGTCGTCGAGATCGAGGAACATCACCGTGATCGCGCCCGTCGCACGGCGCTGGGCGATCGCATCGACGACCGCGTCGACGAACCGCCGCCGGTTCGCGGCCCCGGTCAGCGGGTCATGGAAGGCCTGGAACGTCAGCTGATCCTCCAGAGCCCGGCGGCGGTCGACATCGCGGACCAGCGCGCGCACGAGCCCCGACAACCGAACGAGGACGAGCAGCGAGAGGGCCGCCGTCGCGCCTGCCACGACGACGAGCTGCGGCTGGATGTCGTCATGGCCGAGCGTCAGAAGGGCCGGCCCGACGAGCATCGCCGCGCCGAGGAACGCCAGCCGGATCGGACCGAGCAGGGTGACCGCGACGGGTTCCGGCTCGGTGACGCGGACCATCGACGGATGGAGTGCCGCCGCTCCCCACAGGAGGTAGGCGACGATCCAGCCGGTGTCGAGCAGCCCGCCATCGATGTATGTGCCCTCCAGGTTCTGGAGGACATACGATCTGGTCGGCGACGAGGAGCATCCCGAGGCTCCCGGCGATGAGCCAGAACGACGGGACGCGGGCGCCGGGGGCGGTCGCGAGGCCCATCAGGACGCCGATCAGGATGACGTCGCCGATCGGGTAGGCGATCGAGACCGCGAAGCCGAGCGGGTCGGGGTCCGTCCCGGCGGCCAGCGGCGCGATGAGGAAGACCCAGGAGAGGAGCGACAGGCCGATCGCCAGGATCGACGCGTCGAGCAGGCCAGCTCGGTCACCACCACCCATCCGCCGACGGATCGCACCGACCAGCGCGAGCGCGAGCAGCGGGTAGCCGGCCAGATAGAACGCGTCGGCGATCGAGGGGAACGGGTCCTCGCCGATCCAGGCGTACCACTCCCAGAGCAGGTCGCCGGCGACAAAGCAGGCCTGACCGAGGGCCATGAGCCACCAGATCCAGGCCGCCGACGGCCGATACCGACGGATCCCCACGGCGATGGCGACGACCGACGAGGCGCCGATCGTGTCGTACCAGAGGTGTTGCGGGACGCTCCCGGCCTCGAGAAGGACGAACAGGGCGATCCCGGCGGCGCCCGTGGCGAGATACGCGATCCACGTCGGATCGCCCCCGATCCATGAGCTGACGCGCGACCGGCTCATCGTCGCCCGACTGTCCGGGACCGTCGCGACCGATGCCATGGCTCGGGAGTACCAGTCAGAGATGACGAAGCCGCCGGACCTGCCGACGGCTTCGTTCGCGAGGGCGCCCGGGGCACCGGGCGGCTCGATCTAGTGGGCGCAGCTCCTGGCCGTGCCGGCGTCATCGGCCGTCCGGAACGAGCTCCCGCAGCCACACGCGGCGACCGCATTCGGGTTGTTCACGGTGAAGCCGGCCCCCATGAGCGTGTCGACGTAGTCGATCTCCGAGCCCGTGAGGTACTGGACGCTGTTCTGGTCGACATAGACCTTCACGCCGTTCGCGTGGAGGACCTGGTCGTCGGCGGTCGGGGCGTCCTCGAGCATCATCCCGTAGCGGTAGCCCGAACAGCCACCCGAGTAGACGTAGACACGCAGCCCGATCGCCGGATTCGTCTCCTCCTTCGTCAGCTCGTGCAGCTTCCCGGCCGCTGCGTCGGTCAGGCTGACGACGGTGGGTTGGGACTCGATCATCCGGGTTCGTCCTCCTTGGACGGTGTGGCACGCAGTGTGGTCGGACTGGCCGACATCCGCATCGTACGCACGTCAACGACATCCGACAAGCACCCGGTCCTCACGACGCGCCCGATCGGTCACTCCGAGTACGGCGCGTCAGTCGGGCTGGCGAGCACACGCGGCCCCCGACGGCCCGCATGACACGAGGCCCGAGGACACGGAGGGGGACCATGGACCGAGACGACCATGGGCTGCGGAGACGCATCGGCACCGCCGGCGTATGGTTGGCTCGGATGCCACAGCCGTGCCGAGGGCGCGGGCACGCTGATGCGATCGCGCTGTCCCGCCGACCAGCCGCCCAGAACGGCCACTCGCAGATGCCGGGATCGCCGGCGCGCGAGACGGGCCGTGACGCTCTGATTCCATGGATGCGGTCACATGGTGATGGCATCGACTGACCGGATCTCCGTCCTCGGCCCGTTCCGCCTGTCCTGGCGCGATCGCGAGACACTGCTACCGGAGCGGGCACAGCGTGTCGTCGCCTACATCGCCCTCGCGCGCGGCGGTGTCTCCCGCCGCGCGGCCATCTCCGCCCTGTGGCCGGATGCCCGGACCGACAGCGCCCGGGCCGCGCTTCGCTCGACCCTGTGGCGGATCGGCCGGATCGCCCCGGGGCTGATCCGGACGGACGGTCAGCGGCTGTCGCTCGACCCGGCGGTCGAGATCGACGCTCACGTGCTCGATGACATCGTCCGCGCGACCCTTGACGATCCGACGGAGGTCGGGGCCGACGAGCTGACCGTCCTGACGCGGGCCGACGACCTCCTTCCTGACTGGGACGAGGACTGGATCACCGTCGAGCGGGAACGGATGCACCAGGTGCGACTCGAGGCGCTCGAGCGCCTGGCCGAGGACCTGACGGAGCGGGGCCTGATGGGCCGCGCCGTCGAGGCCGGCCTGGCGGCCGTCGCGGACGAGCCGTATCGCGAGAGCGCTCACCGGGTCCTCATCGAGGCGTATCTGCGGAAGGGCAACGCCGCGGCGGCGCTCAGTCAGTTCCGGACGCTCTCCTCGAAGCTGCGTCGGGAGCTGGGCGTCGGGCCGTCGGACGAGCTCGCCGAGCGCGTCCGACGGTCGCGGGGTGGTGGAGGGCGTCGGGGCTGATGACGGCTCGCCGCCGGTCGGGGGTCCGCCGGCGAGCCGCGGGGGATGATCAGTCAGCCAGGAACACATCCCGGGCGACTGTCTGACCGGTGTCCCCTCGGACGATGTCGGACAGCGACCGGCGGTACGTGATGCCATACCGATCGGCGATCCGGCCGAGCTCCGCGTCGCGGGCGTAGAAGAACCGGTCACCGTCACGGAGGGCGGTGAACTGGGCCTTCCACATCGCGAGCTGGAGCTGTCCGAACTCGGTGCCCGGGACGTGGCGCTCGCTGACCATGCCCGTGAAGGCATCGATCCGGTCGACCGATCCGAAGACCGCTCGGAGGCGGGCCGCGAGCGTCGTCCGACGCACGCCCGACGTCGCGACCGCGTCGGTGTCCGAAGGATCCATCAGGTGGCCGTCAGCATCACGGAGCTCGACGAAGTCGAGGATGCGCGGGTCGTCGATCCGGAGGCCGCCCAGACGATCGGTCGACTCACCGGTGATCGCCATGAAGCTCCGGACCGGTGCCAGGCCGTAGGCCCGGCGCAGGTCGTTGTACGAGGGGATGCCGTGGTCGCGGGCCCGCATGACGTCAGCGGCGCCCAGATCGACGACGCCGTCGAAGCAGTCCGGGTTGACCACGTCGGCTGTGCAGGTGGAAGGGTCGACGCCGGACCGCGGGACCTGGAACAGGACGCTGCGAAGCGTGTTGTCGATCTGCTCATCGTTCTTGTACTCGACCTCGCCGAGGCTGCCGAGGAAAGGCCCAAGGCCGACCTTCTCGAGCAGGTCCGGGTTGCCGAACGCGAGGCTGAGACTGATGACCAGCGTCACGCGTCCACCCTCGTGCTCGACCTCGATGCCCTGGGCCTCGAAGGCAGCGAGCTGGGCGATCGTGAAGCGGCCTTCGGGGAATGACGGTTCGAACTCCCCGTGGACCATGCTGTGGCCGCGGAACCCGACTGTCGCGAACTCATCGCTCAGGGTCGGGTCGACGGACGAGCGGTAGCCGCCGTACGTCGGCAGACGGACGCCGACCGCCGGGAGGAACTGGCTGTAGGTGATGTACTGGATCTCGGCCCCGACGACCCGCCGGGCGATGTCGTAGCGGGCCGACGGCGACAGCGTTCCAGGCAGCGCCGCGACGATCCGGTTGTGCTCGCGGACGAACAGGGTCTGGAGCGCCGTGAGGGCCATGTTCTCGTTGGCCCGCACGTCGCCGGCGACGACGGCCGCTCCGGGATCGCCCTGCTGGGCACCGAAGAGGTCCATCGGCGGAGCACCGGCCTTCGATCGCGCCCGGGGCAGGTAGCCGTTCGGCAGAAGCAGCGACGCGCCATCTGGCGCGAGGAGCCACGACCGCCGGGCGGGGTCGATGCCGTAGATCATCGACGCGTCGAGGAACGAGCTGATGGTGTTCAGCTGCTGCCGGGGGTTCATCGTGCCCGTGCCGGGTGCGGCCGGGGTCCGATCGAACGAGATCGCCCCGAAGTCGTCGCGGAAGCCCTCGAGCGGATCGGTGCTGTCGAAGGCGACGTCCGCAGCGCCGCCGGACGACTCGTCCCGCAGGCCCATGTCGTGATCGATGAACTGGCCCCATGCCCAGGCCCACTGGGAGACCCGATTCTCGGAGAACAGGTTCTGGCCGGTGTCGTTGAAGATCCGGTTGCTCACGTACCGGGCGTTCGGCCCCGGCAACATGGCGCTCCGACCGTCCGCGTAGGCCGCGGTTGCGAGGCGACGGTAGGCCGTGCCGGCCGTCCCCCAGCTGGGATGGCCGGTGTTGTTGCCGCTGCCGTCGAACGATCTGGCCGTCGAGGTGGTGGCGGCGCCGGCCGCCGGCGAGGCGGCCCCCGCCTCGGATGGTGCGAGCGTCACCCCGACGAGTAGCGCCAAGGCGAGAGCAGATGCCAGCACGGATCGCATCGCGAACCTCCCGTGACCTCCCGGACCCGGTCATCCGCCCTCCGTCCGTCCCCTCGGCGCGACCGGCCATGCCCGCGGCATGCGAGCCGGCAGACCCTCGGCCCGCGCCCGTCTCGCCTCCGTCGCGCCGGCGTCGCGAGGCCGTCACGGTCACGTCACCGGACCGTCACCTGTCCGGCGCTCGGGCGAGGGGCTCGGATGCCGCAGGCCGGGCGGATGTCATGCGTGTGTCCTCTGCTCGCTCGGCTGCGGCATGGACTGTGCTCCACGGCTGATCCGGCAACCGCCCTCGGTCGACTACCATCTTCGACGAACGAGTCGCCGGCTTCCGCGGAGGGTCCATGCCATATCGCCGGGAGGCCGAAGTAGTCCTGGCGATGTGGCGCGAGGTCGAGCGTGACCTCGTCAGGGCAACGCCCGGTAGCCAGGAGGCCGAGGCTCTCCAGGCCGACGCCATCCGCCTCCGCGAGGAGTACCAGCGGCTCATCGGCGAGGCGCGCAAGCACCATCGCGACGAGCCGCCTCCGTGGCCCGGGACATGATCCTCAGGCCGAGCCCCGCCGGCCTTCTGCGCGCGGCGGGCACGGTCGACCTTGGAACGGCGGGGCGATCAACGCGATCCGGAACAGTCGGCCCGTTGAAGCGCATCTGATCCGATCCCCCCGACCTGTTTCCTGGTCAAAGCCTGCCGTGGCTCATGCCCCGGGCGCTGTCATCGCTTGCGCTGGGCCTTTGTCTCGCCGTGCTCGGCCCGCTCCTTGTTGACCGTGCGAGCCGCCCGCTCCTCGGCCTCGTCCTCGCTGACGCCGCCATCCTTGTAGCCCTCCTTGATGTGCTCGTACTGGCGCTCGCGCTTGGGGCTCCAGGCTTTCTGTGGCACGGCTACCTCCTTCCCTCCGAGCCTGCCACGGCCTCGACGCGGGACGCCCAAGGGGCGGCCTCGGCGACCTGTCATCCGCATGTCATCCGACGTCGGGTGGGAGGGCACCGCGGGCTTGCAGCTTCGTGACAATGGCCCACCTTGGGTAGGAGCGGCGGTCCTGCTGGCATACGATCGTCGGGTGAGGGCCGAGCAGCGTTTGGCGTGAGGACGGACGGGGTGACGGACCGGCTCCGGGCGGTGACCCTGCCCTCGTCCGATGCCGCCTTCGCGGCGGTCGTCCACGGCACGATCGACGACGAGGACGTCGAGTCGCCCGAGGACCTCATGGAACGCCTGAGGCCGCTCTATCCGCGGATCGCGCTCTCGGTCCGGACGCTGAGTGGCGAGGCTGGACCGACCTGGTACATCTACCGTGACGGCCGATACACGCCGACCGATCAGACCCGCTGGTGGGCGGACCCGGAGACTCCAGCATTCACGGCTGGGCGGAACGGCATCGTGACGTCGTGTGATGCGCGGGCGGCGGAACTTCTGGGCGGCCCGATCGAGGAGATCATCGGCGCGTCGGTGGTGGATCTCGTCGACCGCGACGGCGGCGCGGCCGCCCGCCGACTGCTCGCGTATCTGCTCGAGCACGGCGTCGTCGAGACGGTCATCGCGATCACCGTCGACGGGCGACGGCGACTTCTCGACGGCCGGGCCTGGGTCGATGGGGACCGGATCGAGATCCGGATCCGCGCGCTCGGTGGTCTCGCCTGACGGTCAGCCGCGGGGCCGGCGTGGCTCGGCCTTCACTGATATGGGGTGGTGAGTGGCGGAAGCCCACCGGACACGAGAACGCAGAGTCCGGGGCCTATCGTCTCTCCCGTCACCCGCACCGGTGACAGACCGACCGCCGAGCGACGCCGGGCCCTGACGGACAAGGGAGCGCCGCAGGCGTTCTTCGACGCGATGGGTGCGCCAGGGATGTGTCCCGCTGTGGGTTCGTCCGTGGCGCATCGTCGCGTCCGGACCCGCTCAGGCCAGTGCGCGTACTGCGGCGGCGACGACCCGGAGGTCGCGGACGAGGCCCGAGTAGGCGGCCTCCCTGGCCGGAGCCTCAGCGGACCGCAGCACCGCCGATGGATGGATCGTGGCGATGACGAGCGGGGCCAGGTCTGACGCCAGGCGGCGGCCGTGGTCCCGGGTGACCTTCACGTCCGGCCCGACGAGCGCTACAGCCGCGGTCGCCCCCATCAGGACGAGCGCCTCGGGCTGGACGAGCGCGAGCTCGGTCTGGACCCACGGCAGACACGCGCCGACCTCGTCCCGGGTCGGCCGTTCGTGCAGCCGCCTCTTCCCGACCGGAGCCGGCCGCCACTTGAAGTGCTTGACGACGTTCGTCACGAAGGCCTTCTCGCGGTCGATGCCAGCGGCCTCGAGCGCGCCGTCGAGGATCCGACCCGCGGGCCCGACGAAGGGCTCGCCGGCGCGGTCCTCCTGGTCGCCCGGCTGCTCCCCGACGAGCATGATCGGCGCCGGGACCGGTCCGCGACCGAAGACGGTCTGCGTGGCTCGCTGCCAGAGGTGGCAGGCGCGGCACCAGCCGGCGGCCTCGGCCAGGCCGTCGAAGTCCTCGGCACCTGTCGTCGCCGCGGCAAGGGCCGTGTTGGGCAGGATGTCCGCGGGAACGTCGAGCAGCTCCGGTGCCACACGCGATCCCGGATCGACCGCTGACTGCGCGCGACCACGGTTCGACCAGGGCGGGTTCATCGAGTTCGCCGCGGCGGAGCTGATCCCCGCCTTGCGACGTACGCCGGTCGACGCCCGCTGACCGGGGCGAGCGTCTCAAGCGGCGCTCGATCGCTCTTCGGCTGCTCGCACGGCGGCGATCCGACCCTCCTCGCGACCCGCCCGGGTGGATGCGGCGCGGCGGGCCGGGTCGAGCGTGTCCAGGCCCCGGCCGAGCACGGCCCGGGCCGCCGGCCCGGGCGTCAGGAGGCGGACGCGGCTCCCGGCCTGGACCAGGGGAGCGATCTCCGCAGCCAGGCCGCCGTGGTCGATCGGGACGAGGACGAGGAGCTCGTCGATCCCGGCAGCGAGCCGCATGTTCGTATCGGACCGCATCCCGCCATCGATGTGGGGTCGGCCGGCGATCGTCACCGGCGGGAACAGGACCGGCAGCGCGGCACTGGCGGCTGCGGCGTCGACGAGTGGGACGCCCGAGCCGGCATCGAAGCACACCAGTGCGCCGTCGATCGCGTCGACGGCGGTCACGAGAAGTCCCGGCGGCCAGCCCACGATCGGCTCGAGCAACGAGGCCGCGACAGCCCGCAGGGCGGTCTCGTCCTTCGTCCGGGCCGATCGGGCGATCGCCCCGATGCGTGACAGGCTCCGCTCAGGGTCGGCGGCCGTCGGCCAGGATCGCTCGGTGGTGACCGGGGGGCGACGGCGTCGTCCGACCCGCTCCGATGCGACGGCTCGAAGGGCCCGGCTGCCGACCCACATGCGCGGGACCCAGTCCAGCCGACGGCGCCGACCGACCTGGAGCATCAGCGAGCCGATCCGGCCGGTCAGGAGCCGGACCTCAGCGTCGAGCGAGTCCGCCTGCTGGGCGCGGACGAATGCCTCAAGGGTGCCGGCCGCGACATGTGCCCCGATGAACGCCCCGGCCGACGTGCCGACGATCCGGTCCCACGTCTCGACGTCCTCGCCGGCCTGCGCGAGACCCTGGAGGACACCGGCCTCCCAGGCCATCCCGGTCAGCCCGCCACCGCCGAGGACGAGGGCGCGGGTCATGTCGCTCGCCTCGAGGCGAGCGCGACGATCGCCTCCGCCACCGCACGGATGTCCGCTTCGTTCGTCGCGTAGACCCCGACCCCACCCGACTCGGAGTCGAACACGACGCGGCCGAGGAGTGCCGGCGATCTCCGCTTGAGCTCTGTCCGGATCACTCGTTCGGCGTCGCGATTGGTCTCCGTGCGCACGAGGTCATGGAGGTCCTGGAGGATCGACCAGGATGTCACGCCCGACGCCGGCTTGTCGTACCGGACCGGGCCCACATGGACGCGACCAATCGGCTCGGGGGTGAAGCGGTATGTGATGTCGATATCCGGTCGGAGACGATCAAGGCCGGCGACGTCCGGTCCCGGTGCGCCCGTGATGATCACGCTCCTCAGACGCGGGAGGGCGGCCAGCGTGTCAAGCCGCGGGTCCCGGAGGGCGACGCATCGGAGCTCGACGTGCTCGAGGTCCGACAGACCCTCGAGGAACGCGACCGACGGGACCGGCGTCGAGCCGTCGCAGTCGCCGATGAAGCTGAACCGCCGGAGCCCGCCCAACGACCGGACGAAGCCGAGGTCGACCGGACGGTCCGCGCCGATCCGCAGGTCGAGCAGTCCAGTCAGGCTGCCGAGCGGTCCGGTCTCGTGCTCCGCTCGGAGTCCCAGCGACAGGTACTCGAGTCCACCGAGCGCATCGATGCCTGACAACGACCGGACATCGCCGCCGAAGGACAGATGTCGCAGCCCGGCCAAGCCCCGCCAGCCGCGGAAGTCGGTCATCGACGAACCGCGAGCCTCGAGTCGCTCGAGCCCGGACAGTCGGCCGAGGGCCCGGATGTTGCCCCAGCCATTGAGCCCCAGCCACCGGACTCGCTCAAGGCCGAGCAGGGGCTCGACGGACTGCCTGAAGACCTCTGCCCTCACGCGGAGACGCTCGAGGGTGCCGACCCTGCTGATCGCTTCGCGGTCGCTCAGACGGTCGCAATCGAGATCACGGAGGTGCGGGAGCAGACTCAGGTCCGAGCCAGCGATCCGTGGTGCCACCAACGCCTGGAGTCCCGGCAGCATGGGAAGGATCTCGGGCGGGAGCGTCCCGGGAACGAGGATCAGCAGCTCGCGCAGCTCGGGGAGCGTCACCGCCGTACGGATCTCCGCGGCCGAGACGAGCGATCCGACCCACGGCTTGGCCGCCAGGGCGTCGATGGGGACCGGCTCTTGAGCCTGGCCGCGCGACCTCGCGAGGTCGCCATGCGGCAGGGCGACGCCGACCTGCTGGTCTGACTCCGTCGCCGAGCCGATGCCTGGCAGCAGCTCTGCGACGTGCTTCGGATGGCCGGGTGACCGGCCTGTCCAGATCCCTTCGAACGAGTATGGCGCAGCCTCGGGAACGCCAGGTCCGTCGGTCACGTCAGGGCCCGTCAGCCGTCGATCCGCTCGACGATCGTCGCGATCCCCTGGCCGACGCCGATGCACATCGTCGCCAGGCCGTAGCGCCCGCCGGTCCGTCGGAGCTCGTGGACGAGCATCGTCACCAGGCGGCCGCCGCTGCTCCCGAGCGGGTGCCCGAGGGCGATCGCCCCGCCGTTGACGTTGACCTTGGCGGGGTCGAGCCCGAGCTCGTCGATGCACACGAGCGACTGCGAGGCGAAGGCCTCGTTGAGCTCGACCAGGTCGAGGTCGGCGGCGGTCAGGCCGGCCCGCGCGAGGGCCTTGCGTGTCGCCGGCACCGGGCCGACGCCCATGATCGCCGGATCGACCCCCGCGACCGCCGTCGACACGATCCGGGCCATCGGCCGGAGTCCGAGCTCCGTCGCCCGCTCGGCCTCGACGAGCAGGACCGCCGACGCGCCGTCGTTGATCCCGCTGCTGTTGCCGGCCGTGACCGATCCGCCATCTCGGAATGCCGGCCGGAGCCGCGCGAGCGCCTCGAGCGAGGTGTCGGCGCGGGGATGCTCATCGCGCTCGACCAGCGTCACCTCGGCCTTCCGGCCCGTCACCGGGACCGGCACGAGCTGCGCCGCGAACCGGCCTTCGTCGATCGCCGCGACGGCCCGCTGGTGGCTCGTGAGGGCGAAGGCGTCCTGACGCTCGCGTGGGACCGACCAGCGCTCGGCGACGTTCTCCGCGGTCTCGCCCATCGAGTACGGGCGATGCTTCTCGGCCAGCCGCGGGTTGATGAATCGCCAGCCGAGGGTCGTGTCCTGGAGCTCGTGGGTCCCCCGCTCGTAGCCCGCCTCTGGCTTGCCCATGACCCACGGCGCCCGGGTCATGGACTCGACGCCCCCGGCGACGAACACCTCGCCGTCGCCGACGGCGATCGCGTGGGCCGCGGTGTTGATCGCCTGGAGCCCCGAGCCGCACAGCCGATTGACCGTCAGACCGGCGACCTCGACGGGCAGCCCGGCCAGGAGCACGGCCATCCGGGCGACGTCGCGGTTGTCCTCGCCAGCCTGGTTCGCACAGCCGAGGATCACGTCCTCGATCGACGCGGGGTCGATGCCGGTGCGTTCGACGATCGCCGCGATCACGAGCGCCGCAAGGTCGTCGGGACGGACGGTCGACAGCGCGCCGCCATAGCGCCCGATCGGCGTGCGGGCCGCGTCGATGATCCAGGCATCCCGGATCGCGCGGCTCAGGTCACGGGTCATGTACCGATGGTACGTGGAGCGGCCGAGCATGGCCGGGCGCTGAACGTCTCGGAGGAGCGACCGACTAGGTCGCGATGGCCGGCAGCTGCTGGAGCGCGCTCGTGGCGAGCGCCTGGTCGGCCGACCGGACGAAGTACATCGTGTCAGCCGGGACCGTGTCCGATGTGTCGCTGTCGGCGACGTAGTAGTAGATCGGCGCCGAGCCGTCGGTCAGGGTCACCGACGTCACCGGCTTGCCGCCGAGATTCGTCCCGCCGACGGTCGCGCCCGGCAGCGACTGCGCCCAGGAGGTGAGGAACGACTGTGGTCCGACGCCGCCCGGAGTCGTACCGACGACCTGCAGCCCGAGGATCTTGACCGTATCGCCCCCCGATGCCGGCGCGCCGACCGCGGCGAGGACGCTCGAGGGCGGGATGTTGGCGTTGTTCAGGGACTGGACCAGGGCGTCGTAGTTCGGTAGCTCGTCCTTGAGCGACGTCAGGTCGCCCGAGGTCACGGTCAACTGGACATCGCCGACCGTCGTCGGGATCGTCGTCGCGAGATCGGCAGCCCCGGCCGAGCCCGTCGGCGGTGTCGGCGGGATGCTCGCGCCGCCGCCACACGCGGCCACGACGAGAGCGAACACGAGCGCGGCCAGCGCCACCACGCTCGAACGGAAGGGCTTCGGGCTCATCAGGTTCCTCGACTTCACCGACCGGCGCGATGGTACGCGGTCCGGAGGGTCGGCGGGGCCGATCCGGCTATGGCATCGCCTGGAGCGCTTCCACGGCGGCGTCCTCCGTGTCCGCCGAAACGATGAAGATCGTGTCTCCGACGAAGTACACGTAGTCGTCACCGGTGCCGGTGCCCGACTTGCCGACCCAGACCGACTTGCCGCCGACGGTCTTCTGGACGGGTGTCGTGCCTTCCTTCTGGGCCACGGCAAGGAAGACGTCCTTGAGCTGCCCGGGATCCGCGCCCTTGACGCGGAACACGCCCGTGAACGTGGAGCAGTTCCCGGTCGGGACAGCAGCCCCGGCGAAGACGACATCCGATGGTGACTTTCCGAGGGCATTCAGGGTCGCGACGAACTCGGGATCCGCATCGGTCACGAAGTTGGCGCCACTCAAGCTCGACTTGATCGTCGTCTGGCCGCACAGCGTCGAGGGCAGGAGCGCCTCGAGGCCCTTGTCATCGCTCGGCAGCGACGGGATCGCGATGCTCGGCTCGGCCGACGCGCCGCCGGACGAGGCCGCTGCGCTGGCCGAGGCGGCGGCGCTCGCCGACGCGGCGGCGCTTGGCGAGGCGGCCGGGCTCGCAGCCGACGAGCTCGCCGGGCTGGCACTGGCGACCCCGCTCGGAGCCGGCGTCGAGCCGCTCGAGCAGGCAGCCAGGACCGCCGAGAGGACGAGAAGGGAGGCGGCGACCGGGATCCGGTCGCGCTCGAGGTGAAGGGACATCGGATCCCCTTCCGAGGCGCGAGGCCGAGGGCCGGGATCCCCGCGACACCGGTGTCGGCCGTCCTGACTGTAGCAGCGACGCCGGATCGACGTGCCCGATCGATCAGTCGGCGACCGGAGCTCCGCGTCAGGCTCGCTCCCAGCCGAACGGGCCCTCCGGGTGGCCCGCTCCGAGACGCAACGCGCGATCGATGTCGGCCGGCGCTGCGACGTGCTCGTCGGCGGCGCGATGGGCCTCCCCTGCGATCGCGCGGCGGATCTGCTGGACGATGACGGCCCGATCGAGCCGAGCTGCCGGCTCGGCGGCGAAGCGCTCCGATGGACCGGCCGACATCCCGTCCTGGTAGCGATAGAACCCTTGCCCACTCTTGCGGCCGAGGTGCCCGGCGGCGACAAGCTCCACCTGGAGCGGAGACGGCCGGAAGCGGTCGGCATCGCTGTCGCCGCGAGCGAGGAAGCCCTCGTGGATCGCCCTGGTGACGGCCAGGTTCACATCGATCCCGATGAGGTCCATCAGGCTGAACGGGCCCATCGGGAAGCCATCCGCCTTTATCGCGGCATCGATGTCGGGCACACCGGCGTCGCCCCGTTCGAGCATCCGGAGGGCCTCCAGGGTGAACGGTCGGTTGACCCGGTTGACGATGAAGCCCGGGGCGTCGGCTGAGGAGATCGGTGTCTTGCCCCAGCCCGCCATCAGCGCCGTCGCCCGCGCGACCGCACCCTCGTCGGTCCGCTTGCCGGCGACGACCTCCACGAGCGCCATGACGGGGGCCGGGTTGAAGAAGTGGAGGCCAAGGACGCGCTCCGGGTGGCGGGTCGCGGTGGCGATGGCGGAGATCGAGAGCGCGCTCGTGTTCGACGCGAGGAGGGCTGCGGGCGGCGCCGCGGCGTCAAGGATGGCGAATGCCCGTCGCTTGACGCCTAGATCCTCGACCGCAGCCTCGATCACGAGGTCAGCGGACTCCGCGAGCTCGGCGAGCGAGCCGACGGCCGTGAGCCTGTCCATCCGGAGCGCGACCAGCTCGCCGATCGCCCCGGGGTCGGTCGCGGTCTTCGTGAGCCGCCGGATGAGACCGCCTGTGATCCGTTCCCGGGCCCGTTCGACGGCCGCCAGGTCGGTGTCGAACAGTCCGACGTCGCGGCCCGCTTCCAGGGCGACCTGGGCGATCCCGGCACCCATCGTCCCGGCACCCACGATCCCGACCCGTCCGTCCATCGGCACGAGCGTACGCGGAACCCCTTGCCCGCGGGTCCTTCCCTGCGCAGACTTCGAGTCCATGACCCTCGAGCACGACCTGGGGCGATGACCGAGGCCATCGACGTCGAGTACGCGCGGAACGGTGACGCCTCGATCGCCTACCAGGTCTTCGGCTCGGGCCCGGGCCTGCTGGTCGTCCCCGGTTGGGCGTCACACCTCGAGGCTGGCTGGGATCTGCCTGGCTATGCCGACATGCTGCGGAGGCTCGGGCGGTTCGCGCGGGTCGTCGTCATGGACCGGCGGGGCTCGGGCCTGTCGGATCGGTTCACGACGGAGACGCCGCCGCCGCTCGAGACCCACGTCGAGGACATGCGGGCCGTCCTGCGCAGCGCCGGCATCCGACAGACAGCCATCCTTGGGATCGAGGACAGTGGGATGCTCGCATGTGTCTTCGCAGCGGTCCATCCGGATCTCGTGACCAGTCTGGCCCTGTACGCCGCCATCGCGGCGGGCAGCGGTGTGGACGACTACCCATGGCAGTGGGATCGGGCGCAGTGGGATTGGTTCCTCACCCAGGTCGCCGACGGCTGGGGCCGAGCGGCATTCGCGAAGATGGACCTCCAGTACGTCATGCCGGCCGCCGCGGAGCGTCCGGAGCTCGTCGACCGTTGGGCGCGGTTCTGCCGGACGGCGGCGAGCCCGGCCGCCGCGGTCGCCCTCATCCGACAGTTCAGCGAGACCGACATCCGGGACGTGCTGCCCTCGATCCGGGTGCCGACGCTGCTGCTCCGGCATCGGCAGGATCCAACGCTCGACATGCACATCCTCGAGTACATGAGCGAGCGCATCCCCGACGCCCGGATCGCCATCGTCGAAGGACGACACACGTTCGGCTGGTTCGAGGACGACATGTCCGAGGTCGCCGGTGTCATCGAGGAGTTCGTGACCGGCGGCCGGTCGGCCCAGCCGACCGACCGGGTCCTTGGGACCGTCGTCTTCCTCGACGTCGTCGGATCGACCGAGCGCGCGGCCGCCATCGGTGACCAGGCCTGGCGAGACGAGGTCGATGCGCTGAGGGCGTCGATCCGGGTCGAGCTCGACCGCTTCGGTGGTCGGCAGGTCGACACATCGGGCGATGGGGTCCTGGCCTCGTTCGCGGGCCCGGCGACCGCTGTCCGGTTCGCCCAGGCGGCCGAAGGCAGTGTCCGCCCGCTGGGGCTCGAGCTTCGAGCCGGGGTCCACACCGGCGAGCTCGAGCAGGTGGGGTCCGAGCTCCGCGGGATCGCCGTCCACATCGGTGCGCGGGTGATGGCGGCGGCTCGCGGCGGCCAGGTCCTGGCCACGTCGACGGTCAAGGACCTGACCGCCGGGTCCGGACTCGTCTTCGAGGACGCCGGCGAGCACGAGCTCAAGGGGGTGCCCGAGCCATGGCGCCTCTACCGAGTGGCCGGATGAGCGAGCCGATCCTCGGCTACGCCCAGGCACCCGACGGCGCGCTGCTCGCGTATCGCGTCTATGGCGATGGCCCGACGGACCTCGCCATCCAGCTCGATTGGTCCCAGCCGCTCGAGCTGCTCTGGGAGGACCCGGTGGATCGTGCCTGGCAGGAGACGTTGGCGGAATCGTTCCGGATCGTCGCACACGATCGCCGCGCGACCGGCGCCTCATCGCGGAACGTGCCTCCGCCGACGCTCGAACAGCGCGCCGCTGACACGCTGACGGTGCTCGATGCCGTCGGGATGGCGCGGCCCGTCCTGTTCGGATGGCTCGAAAGTGGGTCGGTGAACGCCCTCATCGCCGGGACACGACCGGAGCGCGCAGCGGCGTTGATCTGGCTGAACCCGGCGCCCCGGGCGACGTGGGCACCGGACTATCCATGGGGCACGTCACCTGAGCGGACCGCGCAGGAACGGGACATGCTCAGCGGCTGGGGAACCCTCGCCTATTCGCGCTGGTTCGTCGAGGACCAGGTCGCGTCCGGCAATCCGTTCTCGTCGATCGACCCGGAGCGCTTCGCCCAGCACGACCGGCTGTGGGCGACGCCGGACATCGCACGGCTCATGGCAGACGCGTGGAATCAGACGGACGTGCGCGCGATCCTGCCGTCCATCCAGACTCCGACGCTCATCCTCGCCCACCGGGATCGCCCGGACGCCGAGAGGGAGATGCGGTATGTCGCGAGCCTGTTTCCGCAGGCGCGTCTCGAGCTCATGCCCGGATCGGCGTGGGCCGCGGAGGATGCGCGGACGTGGATCGAGGTGATCCGATCCTTCGTCGGCATCGAACGGCCGCCGACCGACCTCGATACCGTGCTCGCGACGGTCCTCTTCACCGACATCGTCGGCTCGACCGAGCGCCAGGCCGCGGTCGGCGACCGAGCCTGGAAGACGGTCGTGGAGCGCCACCATGACCTCGTCCGACGCGAGCTCGATCGGTGGCGGGGGACCGAGCGCGACACCGCGGGAGACGGGTTCTTCGCGACCTTCGACGGACCGGCTCGGGCGGTTCGGTGCGCCCTCGAGATCCGCGAGCGGGTGCGTGATCTTGGCCTCGAGATCCGCGCCGGCGTCCATACCGGCGAGTGCGAGATCGTCGATCGCAAAGTCGGTGGCTTGGCCGTGTCGATCGGGGCCCGGGTGGCGGCGACCGCCGGGCCGTCCGAGGTGCTCGTCTCGCAGACGGTCAAGGACCTCGTCGCGGGCTCGGGTCTGACCTTCTCGGACGCAGGTGAGCGCGAGCTGAAGGGCGTCCCTGACCGCTGGCACCTGTGGCAGGCGGCCGCGGCGTGAGCATCCCGACCGTCGAATACGCGAAGAACGGCGAGGTCTCCATCGCGTTCCAAGTCTTCGGCAAGGGACCGGGTCTGCTCGTGATCCCGGGCTGGGCGTCGCACCTGGAGCAGGACTGGGAGCTGCCCGGGATGGCCGAGCTGCTGTCCGGCCTCGGTGAGTTCGCCCGCGTCGTCGTCGTCGACCGCCGCGGATCCGGGCTGTCGGACCCCTTCGGACCCGGCGGCACGCCGACGCTCGAGGACCATGTCACGGACATGCAGGCGGTCCTTCGTCACGCGGGCCTGGCTCGATGTGCCGTCCTTGGACTCGAGGACAGCACGATGCTCGCCGCGGTCTTCGCTGCGCGGAACCCACAGATCGTCACCTCGCTCGTCCTCTATTCCCCTCGCGCCAGCGGACGCTCGTCGGCCGACTATCCCTGGCAGTGGACGCCGGCCGAATGGGATTGGCATGTCGAGCAGATCCGCGAGAGCTGGGGCACCACGCGGTTCTCCCAGCTCGACCTTCGAGAGGCGTATCCGTCGGTCGCGGACGATCCGGAGGCCATCTCGCTCTGGGCTCGCTACCTTCGCAACGCCGCGAGCCCGGCCTCTGCCGTCGCACTCATCCGCCAGATCAGCGAGACGGACGTCCGCGACATCCTGCCGAGCGTCCGGACGCCGACCGTCCTCATCCGCCATGCCGACGACACGATGGTCGACGCCGGCGCGGTCTCCTACATCGCCGCCCACATCGATGGCGCGCGCATCATCGACGTCCCGGGGCGGGACATGATGCCGTGGTTCGAGCGCGGGATCGGACCGACGCTCGCTGCCATCGCGGAGGCGGTGACCGGTGCGCCGCCGCCGCAGCGGACGGACCGCCGGCTGTCCACCGTCCTGTTCACCGACATCGTCGATTCGACCGCGAAGGCCTCCGAGGTCGGCGATCATGCCTGGGGGGATCTCATCGAGCGCCACCATGCGGTGGTCCGCGCGTCCCTCGGTCGCCGCGGCGGCGTCGAGGTCGACACGGCCGGCGACGGGTTCTTCGCGACCTTCGACGGGCCCGCCCAGGCCGTCCGCTGCGCCCTCGAGATCAACGCCGGCCTGCACGATATCGGGCTCGACATCCGGGCCGGCGTCCATACCGGCGAGGTCGAGACGATCGGGTCGAAGGTCGGCGGTCTGGCCGTCCAGATCGGCGCACGGATCGCGGCGCTGGCCGGACCCTCCGAGGTCCTTGTGTCCTCCACGGTGCGCGACCTTGTCGCCGGTTCGGGCCTCGTTTTCGAGGATCGCGGCGAGCAGGAGCTCAAGGGCATCCCGGAGCGCTGGCATCTGTATCGGGTCGTCGAGCTGATGGCGAGCGCCCGACCCGAGACGCACTACGCCCGCACCGCCGACGGCGTCGAGATCGCCTACCAGGGGTTCGGCAGTGGTCCGCGCCAGCTCGTCTGGCTGCCGCACTTCCTGTTCGGCCTCGACCTGTGGTGGGATTGCGAGCCGATCGCCCGCTGGCTCGAGGGTCTCGGGTCACTCGGGACGGTGCTCATCCGCGACATCCGCGGGACCGGCCTGTCCGACCGCTCGGTCGACCCGGGCGATATCGGGACGGATGTCGCCGATGTCATCGCGGTGATGGACCACGCAAGGCATCGCAGAGGCCACGCTCATCGGCAACCTTCGGGGCGCGGGGATGGCCGCGTTGGCATCGGCGACGCATCCCGACCGGGTATCCGAGCTCATCCTCTGGAACCCGTCGGCCCGCTGGGCCAGTGCGCCGGATTACCCATGGGGCGTGGGCCAGGACGTCATGGACACGACCCTGGAGACGACGCCCGTCCGCTGGGGCACGGATGCAGCGGCGACGAGCCTCGCGAGCGACGAGGGACCGATGGGCGCGGTCGACCTGTCGTTCCAGCGTTGGGTGGCCCGGATGATGCGGAGCGCCGTCACGCCGGCGCGCGCCCACGGCCTGTGGAGCCGGATGTACGAGACGGACGTCCGGGACATCCTGCCGGCCGTCCGGGTCCCGACCCTCGTCCTCGCCCGCGAGGGCGTCGCCGCGGACGAGGCCGCCTGGGTCGCCTCGCGGATCGACGGCTCGACACTGGTCTTCGTCCCGGGACGGGACCTCATGCCGTGGTTCGGCGATCTGGCGGCCGTCATCGACGCGATGCGCGACTTCCTCGGCGTCGCCCACCCGCCGGCGTCGAGCCATCGGTTCCTCGCGACCGTCCTCTTCACCGACATCGTCGGCTCGACCGAGCTGGCGTCGACGCTCGGCGACCGCGCGTGGCGCCAGAGGCAGGGCCGAGCACGACCACCTCGTCCGGGAGCGGATCGCCGCGGTTCGGCGGCCGCGAGCAGGACACGGCCGGCGACGGCTTCTTCGTCGCCTTCGACACCCCTGCCGACGCGATCCGCTGCGGGCTCTCGATCGTCGCAGCGCCGTCCGGGGCGATCGGGCTTCACGTCCGGGCGGGCGTCCACACCGGCGAGTGCCACGAGGCCGACGGCAAGGTCGCCGGGCTGGCCGTCACGATCGGCGTCGCGGGTCGCCGCCGCTGCGCCGGCCGACGTCGGTGCTCGTCACCTCGACCGTCAAGGACCTGCTGTCCGGGGCCGGCCTGCGGTTCGAAGACACCGGCGAGCACGACCTCAAGGGCGTGCCCGATCAGCTGGCGGCTCTATTCCGGGCCGCCGCCACCTGAGCCCGACGCTCGGGGTCGTCAGATCGTCTTGAGCTGCTCGAACGGCTGACGGCAGTCGGGGCACCAGCGGACGGCGCGACAGAGGGTCGGCCCGAAGGCGCTCTCGAGCCGGGTCCGGCGTGGATCCGCAGAACGGGCACGGGACCGGCTGGTCGAGGCGTGATCGGGGCGTCGGGCGAGTCCGGGCGCCGGCGGGGCGATGCCTGCGGCGGCGAGCCGCCGCCGACCCTCGACCGAGATCCGGTCGGACGTCCACGGTGGGTCGTACACGAACCGGACCTCCACGTGCGGCGCCGGGCGCCACCCGGGCAGCCTCCGTCGGTGACCGCCTCCCGGATCAGCTCGGTCGCCGGGCAGGCGACGAACGTCGGGATGGAGGTCGATCCGGACGGACGCGTCCGTGGCATCGACCGCTCCGAGGATCCCGAGCTGCTCGATCGTCACGACCGGCAGCTCCGGGTCCGCGATCCGCGCGAGCGCGTCGCGGACCGCCGCGGCATCGATGCTCACCGCTTCACCGTGCTACCACGTCACCACGTCAGCATGTCACCACGGTAGCCATCACCACGTCGCCGTCGGGTCGATCGAGCGGACGGAGGTCATCTCCCCGTGGAGCCACGCGAAGGCTGGGCCATGGTCGCGTGCGCGCGGACTCGGGTGACCGCGTCGCCGGGAGCGGCGGCAGCCCGAGGCGCTCGAGGGTCGGCGCGAGGTGCGCCCGCCAGCGCTCCTCCTGCTCGGCCATCGTGGCATCCATGATCCCGGCCATCACGAGCGCCAGGTCGCTCGGCAGCGGGGTGAGCACCGTGCCGGCGTCCGGTCCCAGCTCGGCGAGGGCGGCAAGAAGACGGTCGCGTGCCTCCCCATCGTCGGCCGCCAGCCGCTCGAACCAGGCCGTGGCATGGAGGACGTGGTAGCGCTCCTCGCGCCGGATCTTTCCGACCAGATCGGCCAGCGGAGCCCACGATCCACCGGCCAGCGCCTCGAGCCGCACGGAATCAGCGGTGTCGTAGAGGTACCGGCGACAGATCGCAGTCGCCCAGTCGCCGCGCGGGTGGTCGAGCAGACGGGCGTGGTAGTAGCCCGACGACGGGCGATCGAAGGCCCATGCGTCGGCGTCCCGGCCGTCGTCCGCGACCGCCGCAAGCAGCTCGTAGAGCGCACGCGCATGGCCAAGCTCGTCCTGCGCGAGCGAGCTCATCGCGACGTCCTCCTCGAGCAGCGGCGCGATCCCCGTCCACTCGGAGTCGGACCAGCCGAGGACCGTCTCGTCATCGGCCATCGACAGCAGCAGCAGCGACAGCGCGTTCCGCGTCGCCGGCAGGAGCTCGTCGACGATACCGCTCATCGGTCCGAGGCGGTCCGCTTCGCCACACCCGAGCGCTCGCGGGCGACGGCAAGCTTGTCGCGCATGACGTAGCCGGCGGGCTTCTTGAATGACCGGTCGAGCGGCGGCTGGAGCAGGTCGGGGTCGTCGAGGTCGGCGATGTCCGCCCGACGGACGACCCACAGGCGGACGCTCTCCTGGCGCCGACCGTACATCTCGCGCGCGTAGTGGAGCGCCAGCTCGCGATCCGGCGCCATGACGCTCCCGCCGTGGACCATCGGACCGCCGTCCTTCTCCTGCCGGAACACCTCGTACGGCTCGAGGCCGACGTGGTCGTCCTCGTCCGGCGACCGATCGGTCGGGGCCTCGTCGGTCATCGGAGTCAGCCGGCCGGGCGTCAGGCGGCCGCGGCCGCGATGCCGCCGAGGACCGTGCGGCGGACCCACGCCGTGTCGTCCCAGTTCAGCTGCCGGAACGCGACCCGCTCGGCGGATGCCGGTCCATGACCCGTCACCACGGCCCGGAGCTCGGCCCAGTCCGGCTCGCCATAGCGCCACTCGCCCGCCGCCTCGTCGTATCGCAGCTCCGGGTCCGGGATCGCCAGCCCGAGCTCGAGGATCCGCGGGACATAGATCCCGAGGAACTCCTGGCGGAGCTCCTCCGAGGTCTTGGCCTTGATCCGCCAGAACAGGTCGCGGTCCTTCTCGCGATCCGAGCGGGGCCCGTGCATCTGCATCAGCGGGCCCCACCACCGATCGAGCGCCTCCTGGACCATGTCGCGCTGGACGGCGGTCCCGTTGACGAGGGTCACGACCACATCGAGCCCATGGCGGATGTGGACCGACTCCTCCCAGCAGATCTTCTTCATCGTGCGGGCGTAGGGGCCGTAGCTCGAGTCGGTCAGGGCCTGCTGAGCGACGATCGCGGCGGCATCGACGAGCCAGGCGATGATCCCGATGTCGCCCCAGGAGCGGGTCGGGTAGTGGAAGACGTTGTGGAACTTCGTCTTGCCGGCGAGCAGGTCCTGGACCATCGCATCGCGCGGCTTGCCGAGGTCCTCGGCGACCCGATAGAGGAGCTGGGCGTGGCCGACCTCGTCCTGGATCTTCGCGGTCAGGGCGAGCTTCCGACGGAGGGTCGGTGCGCGCATGATCCAGTCGCGCTCGGGGAGCACGCCCATCAGCTCGCTGTTCGCGTGCATCTCGACGAACCGCAGGACGCCGGTCCGGTACTCGTCCGGCATCCAGTCGGTCGCCTCGACCTTGCGCCTGGCGTGGACGTGGGCGACGAACGCGTCGAAGCGCGCATCGTGGGGCAGGGTCTCGTCGTTGAAGTGGAGCGCCCGACGTTCCGACGCCGGCAGGATCGGCTCGAGGGCGAGCGGGTCGGTCACGGGCTCGTCTCCCGTCGTGAAGTGGCCTCGACCGTACGGCCGTCGCCCGTCCGCGTCAAGCGCACCGCGGCCGGCAGATCTGACGTCATGACACGGTAGTCGTACATCCACGCGAGCGATGCCGGGGTGATGACGAACCGGAACAGGACGCGAAGCATCGAGTCGCGGACCAGCCGCCCGAATCGACCGGGGATCTTGTCGCTGCTGCCCCGCGCTCCCCATGCGACGATCCGCTCGACCCGCTCGCGGCGGGCCCCCTCGAAGGCCCCGAATGCTTCCTCGATCGTCGCCGCGCCACGAAGCGCACCGGCCAGGACGACGGCATCCTCGATCGCCATCGATGCGCCCTGGCCCGACGTCGGCGCCGGCGCATGCGCGGCGTCGCCGATGATCACGAGTCGGCCGCGGTGCCACGTCGGGACATGGCCGAGGTCGTCGGTGTTGTCGGCCGCGAGCTCGAGCTCGCCGGCCTCGATGAGACGGCGTCCCGGTCCGGCGTCCTTCGCGACGAGCTCGGCGAGCATCGCCCGCCACTGGTCGTCGGTCGTCGCCGCGCGTTCGGCCGCGTCGATCCGTGGTCGCGGGACGTTCGCGAACCAGACGACGTCGCCGTCGGGTGTGGCCTGGTAGCCGAAGAACGCACGGTGTCCGAACACGAGGTTCCAGGAGCCGGGGGCGATCCCGCCCGCCGCGGCCCGGGTCAGACCGCCGAAATTCGTCAGACCGACAAACCGACCCTCGGGGGCCGTCGGATCGATGATCCGGCGGACGACCGAATGGACGCCGTCGGCGCCGACCAGCAGGTCAGCATCGGCCGTCGAGCCGTCGTCGAACGTGGCGACCACGCGGCCGTCCGCTGCGGTCGAGGCGGCGGTCAGACGACGGCCGTACCGGATGTCGATGCCGCGAGCGAGCGCCGCATCCTGGAGGATCCGCGCGAGCCCGGAGCGCCGCATCGTCCGGGCGGTCGGGCTGCCCGGCAGGGTCGAGTCGAGGGGTAGCGTGGCGAGCCGGCGGCCGTCCTGGTTCCACATCACGTTGCGCCGCGTCGGGAAGCCGGCCTCCAGGGCCGCGTCGAGGCCGTCGATCGTGCGCAGAGCTTCGAGGCCGTTGGCGGTGATCGTGAAGTACGAGCCGGTCTGCGGGTCGGCCGGCCCGTGGGCCTCGATGACCGTGGCATCGATCCCGGCCGCCTGGAGTGCCATCGCGGTGACGGGGCCGGCGACGCCGGCGCCGATGACGAGCGCGTGCATGGTGGTATCCTTCCTACTGTAACGGTGTATCTCGTCTTTCAGATATCTCGATTATAGAGAGTAGTGTGGCGACCAAGGCGCGTCAAGCCCTGCTCGGCGAGGTCGGGCGGGCGACCCAGGCCTACCAGCGCGCGACCGACGGGTTCGACGACGCAGTCGGCGGCCTGCTCGACCTGAATCCGACCGACCTTCGCTGTCTCGATTGGCTGACGGAGGGGCCGATGACGGTCGGGGAGCTCGGGGCCGCGGTCGGCCTCTCGAGCGCAGCGACGACGACCCTGCTCGATCGCCTCGAGCAACGTGGCCTCCTTCGGCGGACGCGTGACGCCTCCGACAGGCGAAAGGTCGTCGTCGAGATGACGGCCGAGGCCCAGGCCCGCGTCGGCGCGCTCTACGGTCCGATCGCCGTCGAGGGAGCCCGGCTCCTCGGCCGGTTCAGCGACCGCGAGCTGGAGATGATCCGCGGCTTCCTCGAGGAAGCGACCGAGCTCGTCGATCGGCACCGGGCACGAGTCGCCGCTGGTGCAGATGGCACGGCCGCCTCCTCGGGAGCGTCGAGCGCGACCCGAGCGTCGAGCGCGACCCGAGCGTCGAGCGCGGCCCGAGCGTCGAACGCGGCCGGTCGTGACTCACGCGCCAGCCGCTGATCGGTCCCGCGACCCGCTCCGCTCCGCATGGCCCCTTCAACCTGCCGCCTTTCCACGATCAGTGAACAGGACCGCGGCGTCCGGGGGTTTCCGGACCGTGGAGCGGGGTGCCGGGCCAGACACCGTGTGCTGCTGATGCCGCGGCACGCACGTTCGGGCATCAGGACCCGCACCCGAGACCGCTCGGCGTCCCTGAAGCCGACGATCCGGCCCCACCTGTTCGGTGATCGTGGAAGCGCGTGGGCCTCGGCAACGTCGCGGCATCCGGCGCGCAGCCGCCCACGTTTCGGAAGGGACGAGCCGGTCCGTCGCCTCAGTCGCCGGTGAACCGGGGCGGTCGCTTCTCGACGAACGCCGCCAGGCCCTCGGCGTGGTCCGCGGTCCGGCCGGCGATGCCCTGGAAGATCGCCTCGCGCTCGAGCGCCGACTCGAGGTCCCCGTCCAGGCCATCGGCCAGCGCGCGCTTGGTCAGGGCGATCGCCCGGGGCGCGCCGTCGGCGAGCCGGAGGGCCAGCTCGCGAGCGGCCGCGGCCAGCTCCGCGTCCGGCACGACCCGGTTCACGAGCCCGATCCGTAATGCCTCAGCGGCCCCCACCGGGTCACCGACGAGGGCGATCTCGGCGGCCCGTCCCAGGCCGACGAGACGGGCCAGCAGCCAGGTCGCCCCGCTGTCGGGTACCAGCCCGATCCGCCCGAAGGCGAGGATGAACGACGCGCTCTCGGCGGCGACCCGGAGGTCGCAGGCCATCGCCAGGGACGCCCCCGCGCCTGCCGCGACCCCGTTCACCGCCGCGATCGTCGGCTGTGGCATCGCGACGAGAGCCCGCACGAGCGGGATGTAGCGCTCCCGGATCTCGACCTCCAGGGGCGGGGCATCGGGCGACAGCCGCTCCCGCAGATCCTGGCCGGCACAGAAGGCTCGGCCCGCCCCGGTCAGCACGACCGCGCGCACCGCGCTGTCCCGCGCCAGACGCCGGAACGCCGCGGCCAGGTCGACCTTCGCCTCGGCCGTCAGGCTGTTCAGGGCCGTCGGTCGATCGAGGGTGATCGTCGCGACGCCGTCGGTGGTCTCGACCCGGATGGGCGGACGCGGCGCCTCGGCGCTCGGCTCGGCGCTCGGCCCGGCGCCCGCCTCGGCGCTCGGCTCCGGGCTCGGCTCGGCGCTCGGCTCGGGCGCCTCCGGGCTCACCCCGCGAAGGGCACGAGCTGCCCGTCGACGAGCTCGAACATCCGGCGCTCGATCGGCTCGTCGGCGTGGCCGGACTGCTCGACGACGAAGTCGGCGATCATCGCCGCGAAGCCCGGATCGTCCGGTCGCAGTGCGCCGGCGATGAGCAGGTGCCGCTCCGGCAACCCGACCAGCACCCGGCCCTCGCCGCCCAGCTCGGCGGCCAGATGGGCGAGCACGTCGGGCAGGACGACCCGTGATGCGTCCCAGCCCTCGCCGGTCTGGGAGGAGATGAGCCGGTGGCTGTCCGAGCGCTCGTCGGTCCACGGCGCCGTCGCGGACCAGGCCACGAGGTTCGCGATCGCGGCGTCCTGGACCGTCTCGGTCGAGACGCCCCAGGTGAGCAGATGGTCGGCGCTGATGATCACGTCGAACCCACCCGACGCCATCGCATAGACGACGGCCAGGCCGCCCGGCCCGTCATCGACCAGCGGCTCGGCATGGGCCTTCAGTCCGGCCGCCGCGAGACCCGCGGCATCGAGACCCTCGACCCGGACCCCGGGCGTCCCGGCGGGCCGGAGGAGCGGGAAGACCCGCGGGGCCGCCGCCGTCCAGTCCTGCTCCGGCGAGTCGAGGATCGAGGGTCCGCCGACGGCTGCCACGGCTGGCTGATGTCCACTGACCGGCGAGTCCGGGTCGATCGGCGCGAGCGGATCGGGCGCCGTGTCGCGCCACGCCGGTGGCGGCTCGTCGCCGAAGTCCCGCCAGCGATCGGCGCCGACATCGCTCGCCGGCCGGACTGGCCCGGATGGGTCCCGCAGCTCCGGGTCGTCCGAGGGCCACTGGTCGCGTTCCATCCGTTCCTCCTTCAGCCGCCCACCCGGCGGGCCGTCACCGGCCCGACCAGACGGGTCGTCGCTTCTCGACGAACGCGGCCATCCCCTCGGCCTGGTCCGCCGTCGCGAAGAGCTCGAAGAACCGCTGCCGCTCGCGCGACAGCCCCACCGACAACGGCAGCTCCTCGGCCGCTCGGACCGCCTGCTTCGCCGCTCGGATCGCGATCGGAGGCCCGGCGGCGATCCGCTCGGCCAGGTCGAGGGCCTCCCGGAGCGTCGCTTCCGCCGGGACGACCCGAGTGACGATCCCGAGCGACTCCGCCTCGCGTGCCGGGATCGTCCGGCCGGTCAGGACGATCTCCATCGCCTTGGCGGGTCCGGCGCGGCGGGTCAGGCGCTGCGTCCCACCGGCACCTGGGATGACGCCGATCGTGATCTCCGGCTGACCGAAGACCGCATCATGGCCGGCGACGACGATGTCGCAGGCCATGGCGAGCTCGCAGCCACCCCCGAGCGCGTACCCGCGGACCGCGGCGACGATCGGGACGCCGATGGCGTCGATGCGCCCCCAGGCATCGAACCCGTGGCCCTCGGCCAGCGACAGGGGCGTCTGGTCGGCCAGCTCCTTGATGTCCGCCCCGGCGGCGAAGGCCCGTTCCCCGGCACCGCTCAGGACGACACACCGGACATCGGGATCCGCGTCCAGGCGCTCGAGGGTGTCGGCGAGCTCCGCGAGGAGGGCGAAGGACAGGGCATTCATCGCCGTGGGGCGGTCGAGCCGGACCAGCGCGACGCCGGCGATGACGGCGCCAGCCGGGCCGTCGGGCCGGATCGCGGGGACGTCGACCAGCACGGTCCGCTCGCCGATGTCGCCCGCGCGCTCGCTCACCGCCGCCACCGTCGCCTCCACCTGGCTGGTGCCGGTCAGTATGGCGGACCGGGTCCAGCCGATGAGTGGCTGGTGCGGTCCCCGTGGGTCAGCGCCAGCCGTCGGGGACGAGCTCCGCGGCCGACCCGGCGATGAGGAACGTCCCCAGCCCCGGGGCGATCTCGCGCAGGTTCCGTCCGGCCGCGCGCATCGCGTCCGAGGCGAGCCCTGCGTCCAGCGCCGCGTGGTCGTCGAAGTCCATCTCGGTGATGACGGCGAGGTCTGTTTCCGCGCCCAGCGCACCGGCCACCCGGAGGACCCGCAGGGCGCGCAGCCCCGGCGTCTCGATCACGAGCGGCAAGTGCGTCTCGGCGTAGGCCCGCTCGAACGCGGCGAGGGCATCGGGACCGCCGTCGGGTCGACGGAACAAGGCGACGAGCGTGGTCATGGGTCGGGCCTCCGATCCTCGTGTCTCGGGTCGCGGATCGATGTCGACGACGGTAGCTCAGGCGTCGCCCGCCCGCCCGCCGTGCCGTGCCGCCGCCCGCCCGCCGCGGCGCCGCCCGCCGCGGCCTCGCCCGCCCCGCGCTACGATCGAAGCGTGACCGACGAGACCCCGACCCGCATGGAACGCGACTCGATGGGCGAGATGGCCGTCCCCGCCGATGCCCTGTACGGGGCGACGACCCAGCGTGCCGTCCTGAACTTCCCGATCTCCGGCGAGCGGCTGCCACGCCGGTTCCTCCAGTCGCTCGCGTTTGATCAAGCGGGCCGCCGCCGAGACGAACGCGGCGCTCGGCCTGCTCGACCCGGCCAAGGCCGACGCGATCGCGCTCGGCGCCCAGGCCGTCGCCGACGGGGGCTATGACGAGCAGTTCCCGATCGACGTCTACCAGACCGGCTCGGGCACCTCGACGAACATGAACGCCAACGAGGTGATCGCCCATCTCGCTGCGCGGCACCTCGCCGCCGGAGCGAAGGTCCATCCGAACGACGACGTGAACCTCGGCCAGAGCAGCAACGACGTCATCCCGACGGCCCTCCAGCTCTCGGCCGCGATCGCGATCGAGGAGGACCTGCTGCCGGCCCTCGAGCGGCTTCATACCGCGCTCGTCGTGAAGGAGCACGAGCTGTGGGAGGTCGTGAAGACCGGCCGGACCCATCTCCAGGACGCGACGCCGATCCGGCTCGGCCAGGAGTTCCGGGGCTACGCCGGCCAGGTCGAGGAGGCGATCCGGCGGGCCCGCGCGGCCCAGGCGGAGCTGCTCGTCGTGCCGCTCGGCGGGACAGCCGTCGGGACCGGCATCAACACCCACCCCGAGTTCGCCCTCCGCACGACCGCGCGGCTCTCGGAGCTCACCGGGCTCGACGTGCGCGAGACGACGAACCACTTCCACGCCCAGTCGACCCTCGACGCGACGATCGCCGCGCATGGCGCGATCCGGACGATCGCCCTGTCACTCTGGAAGATCGCCAGCGACCTGCGGCTGATGGGGATGGGCCCACGGGCCGGCATCGCCGAGCTCGCCCTGCCGGAGACCCAGCCGGGCTCATCGATCATGCCCGGCAAGGTGAACCCCGTGATCATCGAGAGCCTGACGATGGTCGTCGCCCGGGTCGTCGGCAACGACGCGACGATCGGCTTCGCCCAGACCGGCAGCCTCCTCGAGCTCAACGTCATGCTGCCGGTCGCGACCGTCGCGATCCTCGAGTCGATCACGCTCCTCGGCGCCGCGGCATCGAACTTCGCGGAGCGCTGCGTGTCGGGCATCGTCGCGACCGATCGCGGGCCGCTGCTCGTCGAGCAGGGACTGATGCTCGCGACCGCACTCGCGCCGGTCATCGGCTACGACGAGGCGGCGAAGCTCGCGAAGGACGCCCACAAGAGCGGCCGGACGATCCGCGAGCTCGCCCGGGAGCGCGGCCTGAGCGAGGCCCAGCTCGACGAGCTGCTGGATCCCGCCCGGATGACAGAGCCCGGCCTGGGCGGTGGGCCCGCGGGCGGCTGACGCCGCGGGCTGACCCCGGCTCCGTGATCTCAGGCCACGGCCATCCCGTCGCCGTGCCGTTGCCGGTCGCGCCACTCGAGCAGCCCGACGAGCGTCCAGGCGGACCCGCTGAGGAGCCAGCCCCAGGCGGTCGGGAGGACGAGCCCGACTCCGGCGACGACCAGCAGCGGTCCGACGGCGGTGTCACCGGAGGCGATCAGTCGGAGACCCACCGCCACCGTCCCGATGGCCGCGACCGCCTGGGCGATCGCCGTCGGCGGGCCGTACATCGAGCCGCTGGCAGCCAGCAAGAGCGTGACGGCCCAGGCGAGATGCCCGAGGACTGCCAGATCGATCGCGACGGCCGCGGCCCGCCCTCCCCCGTCGCCGCCGCGCAGCCAGGCACCCACCGAGGCGACGGTCAGGACCGTGGCGGCGAGCGCAGCCGGGATCAGCGTCTCCTCGAGGTAGTAGGGCCAGTCCGGCAGGACCGGCTGGCTCACGACGCCGAGCGCGACGACGCACAGCATCGCTCCGCCGGACAGGGCCGTGAGCGGGGCGGTCGCCGAGCGCCGCGGCGGATGGAGCCAGGCGTCGAGGGCGCCGCGGACCAGGTCGAGCGTCACCGTTCGGCCACCGCCGCGATCGTCGAGGAGGGCCTCCATCTCGTCGCCGAACCGACGACGCCACCAGCGTGGATAGAGGCGGAGGATCCCGGGTCCCGGACCACGCCGCCTTCCGGACTCCGGAGCGCGCTGGCCCGTCAACCGCAGCCGTCCGCCACGCGTGGCGGGATCACGCCTGGCTGCCCGAGGGCGATGGGCAGCGGCCCGAGCGTCCGGTGGGTCGTGTCGATCGTCAGGACGCCGTGACCCGTCGACCGACACGGCGAACCGATCCATGCCCCGCGGCGCCGGCCCGAACCGTGTCCCCTCGGGCTTGATGCCGAACCGGTCATAGCGCGACTGGTGACACGGGCAGTGGAACCAGAAGTCGGCGACGCACGGGTTCGGACGGCACCCGAGATGGGGACAGACCTGGGACAGCGCCCGGACATTCACGCTCGTCCCGTCGCCGGTCGCGTCCTGCCCGGGCAGGAACGCCCCGATGGTCGGCTCGACCACGACGATGAAGGCTCGAGCGGCGGCGACGTAGGCCGGGAAGCCCTCCGCGACGGGGACGCCGGGGTTCGCCGCGATGATGTCGGCGAGGGTCCCGACACGGACGATCGGCGTGGCCCCGGACAGCGCGGACCAGACGAAGCTCAGCGACCCGCCGACAGCCTCGAACGCGACGACAGCCGACTCCGACCGCGACCGAGCCGTCGCAGGAGTGTCCGGCGCGAGATGCCGGTGACCTGTGACGCACGCAGCGACCGGAGCGCGGGACCAGCCAGCGCGTCGATCGGGCGGCGTCCTGTCGCCGGACGAGCGGCCGCGGGATCGATCGGTCGGCATCGCATCCCTAGGTCCGGTCGCCGAGGCGCTGGAGACCGGTCCGGGCGAACCCGGCGAGGCCCTCCAGCTGTGTCCGGAGTGTGGATCGCGCCCAGACCGGTGAGACGGTACGGGCGCCGACGGTCGACCGGCTCGAGCGCCTCGATGAGGCCCCGCCGCTCAAGACGCGACAGCGCCCCGTACAGCGTCCCGGGCCCGAGCGGATGACCGGTCATCGCCTCGACGTCGGTCATGATCGCGTAGCCGTGCTTCGGCCCGTCGCCCAGCGAGACCAGGATGTACAGGGACGGCTCGGCGAACCGTCCGAGCTCGGTCAGCGGGGTCATGCCGGGACCTCCTCGACAGCGGGGCCCGGGGCATCGTCGAACGTGGGACTGCCTCGCAGCGCCATCACCAGCCCGACCAGCGATCCATGCCAGCCCGTACGGCAGGACGAGCGCGACGGCGAGAAGGGTGTCATCGTCGGCGCCCGGCTTCGCCCCAACGGCGGTCAGTCCCGCACCACGAGGAACTCGGGCACGATCGCCGCGATGACAAAGGCCCAGCGCAGTCGAGCCGGCAGACCCGCCCGTGCGGCGGCTAGACCGAGCATCCCGGCGGCGATCAGGAGGACGAGCGCGATCGAGGTCGGCCCGGCGACGGGCCAGTCGAGCAGCGCGGTCACGACGACGAGCCCGATCCCGACGGCGAAGCCCCAGCCGATCTGCCGCTGGTAGTGCTCGAAGTACGTGCCCGGCAGGCTGACGACCGCAAGGAAGAACGCGATCAGCGGCAGGAAGGCGAACGCGCCCCATTCGTAAGGGTCGACGAGAGGGACCGCGATCCCGATGAAGAAGGCGCAGTACGCCAGACCGGCGGCCAGCGCGAGCAGGCCGGGCAGCCGGTGCGTCGCTCGGATCGGTTCCCCGCCGTAGACCGGCGGGTGGAGATGCGCGTCGAGCGCGCCGCGGACCACATCGAGGCGGTCGAGCAGGCTCGGCGGGCGGGCCTCCAGGAGGTCTGCGAGCTCGTCGACCGTAGCGTCGCCGCCAGGCCGACGGGTAGAGATCGACGAGTCGGCTCATGACGGTGTCTCCATCCTACGCCGGTCGTCCGGTAGACGGGGCGTTCCGATGCTGGGCCGGATCCGACGATCCGGCCCTCCCGCTCCAGGCGGGTGAGCGCCGCGAGGAGCGTCCCGTGTCCCACGCGGCCGTCCAGACCGCGGACCTCGTCGAGCAGCTCGGGCAGCGTGCGCGGCCGCCTTCCGAGGGCCACGAGGACTCCAAGTGGCACGGTCGTGTCCATCGCGGCCTCATCCGACTCCAGGTCCTCCGGTCAGCCGGCGGCGATGACGCCGCAGGCGATCCGGGCACCGCTGTTGCCGGTCGGGTTGTCACCTGGTCGTCCTCGGCCGCGTGGATGATCACCGCGCTGCCATCGGCATCGAAGAGGCTCACCGGCCCGGCCGTGAGCGTGGCCAGTGCGGTCGTCACATCCAGGTGCCCGACGCCCGCTGCCATTGACGACAGGTTCGGCAGGTCGCCGGCATGCGCGCCGGTCGGGCTCGCCGAGCCCATGATCGTGCCGGAGTGGGTTGTGATGCCCGCCCGCGGACGAGAACGTCGGCGTCGTCCCGAGGTCGCAGCGAGCGATAGCGTGCAGGTGGATGCCATGAAGGCCCGCGGCGCCAGGCCCTTGACGTGGACGTTGATGTGGACGGTCCCCGTCGAGTCCTCGGTCAGCTGTGGCCCAGCCGACTCGGCGCCGCTGGCATCGACGAGTCGGGCTTCGGCCCGGCGTCGCCGACGCGCTCGCCACGGATGCCACGGTCGCCACCATGAGCCACGGCGGCGGCGACCGCCACCGCCGAAAGACCGACCGTCCTCGACTCGTTCGCATCTCGCTCCCCTCCTCGGCGGACGTCGCTCGTTCGCCGTTATACCGTGATGTGGTATATCACTATGCGATATATACACCCGGATGCGCGGGTGTCAAGGCCCCTGCTACGTTCGGCCGCGATGACCTCCACCCGTCTCTGGGATCGTGCCGCCGCGCTCCCTGCCGTCTCTGACGGGGATCGACCGCGAGCCGAGGTCCCGGCGCTTCCCGCCGACAGCCTGCCGACGCGTCGAGGAGCTGTTCACGTTCATGCGCGACGCGGAGCTCCGGTTCGGGACGCTCCGGCTGCGGATCGAGGAGCGGACCGGCGGCGCCGAGAGGCCTCCGACTCGTCGCGATGGACCTGATGCTCCGCCACCCGGGCGAGGCGAAGGTCGTCACGGCCGAGCCGAAGGACGGTGCCGCGTTCGGCGACTACGAGCTCTGGATCAGCGACGGCGAGACCGTCCGGACGTACGTCTCGACCCACCGGCTCGGCACCCGCCGCCCCATCCGGCGGCGCGTGGTCGGCCTCGCTGACCGCGACCTGCCGGGCTTCGCGAAGGTCTACGAGCCGCTGACGGCGCTGCCCCAGGAGACGCTCCCGGAGGCGTTCGTCCACCCGCCGGCTACTGCCAGAACGTCCTGGCGACGGGCGTCTGCCGGGTGACCGGCATCACCGAGGTCGCCGGTCGGACCAGCGTCGTGCTGGTCTGCGACCACCCCCGGACGACCGAGATCGCGGGCGATCGGCCCGACCACCGGATCGAGATCGCCGTCGACCGCGACAGCGGGATCATCTCGCGCCTCGTCGAGTCGATCGGCGGGGTCGAGACCCGGCGGGCCGAGGCCACCGCGATCCAGCCGGATGCCCCGCTCCCGCCATCGGCCTTCGAGTTCGAATTTCCGGCCGGGACGACCTTCATCTACTAGGACGCCGCCCCGACGACCTCCGCGGCCGGTCGCGCCCCGGCGAACCGGACGAGGACGCTCGAGCCGGCGATCGTCAGGGCCACAGCCGCCAGCAGCGCGACGAACAGGACCCGGTCGATCGCGCCCGCCGCCAGGGCCGCGGACCCGAGCACGAAGCTGAACTCGCCGATCTGACCAAGGCCGATCGCCAGCTGGCCGGGCCTGGCGTCGAGCTGGCCGAGGCGGGCGAGGACGTAGGCGACCGCGGCCTTCGCGACCACGACGAGCCCCACGAAGACGAGGAGCCACGGCCACGCCTGCGGCAGCAGGGCAGGGTCGACGAGCGTCCCGATCGCGACGAAGAACAGGACCGCGAAGACGTCCCGGAACGGCAGCAGCCGGCGACGCGCCTCCGCGGTCTCGGGCCGCTCACTGATCGCGAGACCGGCGATGAAGGCCGCCAGCGCGAGCGGGACCCCGAAGACCGTCGATCCGACCCCCGCCAGGATCAGGCCCGCGGCGAGCGACACCAGCAGGAACAGGTCGTGCTCGGAGCGGAGGTGGCGCAGGACCCACGGCACGACCCTGGCGGCGACGAGGGCGACGACGATGAAGGCGACGACCGCGACGGCCGCCCGGATCGGATCGGCGCCGGCGGGCTGGATCGCCGCCAGCAGGACGATCGCGACGATGACCCCGGTCGAGTCCTGGACCACGCTCCAGCCGAGCAGGGCTCGCTCGGTGGCCGGGTCGGTCGTCCGGCGCCGGCTCTTCGTGATGTTCACGATGACGACGCTCGACGACAGCGCGACGGCCAGGCCGAGGACCGCCGCGGGCAGGGCTGCGATCCCGAGGGCCACGAGCAGGAGCGTCGAGACGGCGGTGGTGATGATGACCTGGACGGGCGGCGCCCACACCAGGCCACGCTGATCGCGCCCCAGTCGGGCGAGGTCGATCTCGATCCCGACCTCGAACAGCAGCAGGACGACGCCGAGGTCGGCGAGCAGCTGGATCTGGTCTCGATCGGCCACATAGCCCGGCGTGAACGGCGAGACGATCAGGCCGATCGCCAGATAGCCGACGATCGCCGGGAGCCCGATCCGTCGCGCCCCCCAGCCGGCGAACGCCGCAGCCAGGAGGACCGAGCCGATCTCGAGGATGGAGGTCGCGGTGTGGTCCATGTCCCGGCAAGGGTATCGGCCGGACCGTGCATCCGCGTCTTGCGGCGGCCCATCCGGTTCCGTATCGTCCCGCGTGTCGGCCCGGCCCGACGTGCCATCGACGGGCGACGCGGAGGGAGGCGTCGGCCGAGCGGCGCAGTCGGCGCCTGCGGGCGGAAAGGAGGGCCTCGCGGCGAAGGTCCAGGCGCGTCCGTCCATCGCCGAGGCACGCCCTCGGCGGCTCGGGCCCTGGGAGGATGGCACCGAGCGTCATCGGCTCTGAGGGAGGCATCGATGACCCAGTCCCGCGACGACGTCATCGCGCAGGATGTGCGCGATCTCCACGGCTTGGGCTATGCGCAGGAGCTGTTCCGCACGATGGGCGGGTTCAGCAACTTCGCGATCAGCTTCTCGATCATCTCGATCCTGACCGGCGCGGTCATCCTGTATGACTACGGCCTGGCCTGGGCCGGGACCGCGGCCGTGCTTCTCGGCTGGCCGCTCGTGACCTGCTTCGTCCTGCTCATCGCGGCCTCGATGGCCGAGATCGCCTCGGCCTACCCGACGGCCGGCGGTCTCTACTACTGGGCATCGCGGATGAAGAACAAGCACTGGGGCTGGTGGACCGCCTGGCTGAACCTGATCGGCCAGTTCGCGATCGTCGCCGGCATCAACTTCGCGGCGGCCGCGTTCCTCAACGTCGCGCTCATCACGCCGCTGCTCGCCAACATCGGCATCACGTACGACAACACGACGACCTTCATCCAGTTCGGCACGTACGTCCTGCTCAACGGCACGCTGCTGACGATGGGCATCCTGATGCTCATCGAGCTGGGCCTGAACATCGCCGGGATCAACCTGGTGGCGCTGCTCAACCAGGTGAGCGTGTGGTGGCACATCGGGATCGTGGCGGCAGTGGTCGTGCTCTGTTTCGCGATCGGGAAGCCGAATGAGTCGGGCCTCGACTACTTCGCGATCCAGCCGCTTGACCAGGCCGGTAGCTGGGACAACAACCTCGGGTTCATCCATCTCCAATACGGCCCGGCGATCACGTATCCGCTGATCCTGGCGTTCTTCTTCTCTCTGTTGCAGGCGAACTGGACGTACACCGGTTACGACGCCTCCGCCCACGTCGCCGAGGAGACCGTCGGGGCGCGGATGGCGAGCGCATGGGGCGTGTTCCTGTCCGTGGCCGTCTCGGCGGTCGTGGGGTTCGTGTTCCTGCTCGCCCTGACGACCCACTTGCCGAACCTGTCGACACTGTTCCCGAACCCGCTGCCGGATGACCTCGCTCCGGCCAGCCAGTACTACTTCGGTGGCGGGTATGCCGTCTACGACATCCTCAACCACGCCCTCGGCACGATCGGCAACGTCCTGTCCGCCGGCATCGCCATCGCCATGGCGTTCTGCGGGCTGTCGTCGGTGGCGGCCGCCGGACGGATGCTGTTCGCGTTCGCGCGCGACGATGGGGTCCCCGGCTCCCGAGCCCTGAAGAAGGTCAACCACCGGTATCGCACCCCGGCGAACGCGCTGACCGCGATCGTCGTCGTGGCCTTCCTGTTCACGGTCGCGGGCGTGGCGATCGGCTCCGGGATCGCGATCGTCGTCGTGACGTCGATCAGCACGATCTTCCTGTACGCCGCCTACGGCGTCTGCATCTTCCTCGGCGCGACCACCCAGGAGTGGCTCGAGCATCGCGTCTGGAGCCTCGGGCGGCTGTCCAAGCCCGTCGCCTGGGTCGCGATCTTCTGGGTGATCGTGCTGATGTTCCTGTTCAGCTGGCCGACGTCGGGCAACATCGCCTGGCCGTTCATGGCCCTCACGTTCCTCTTCCTCGTCATCTACTACTTCGCCTGGGCCCGCACCCGGTTCAAGGGACCGCAGGTCATGGGCGCCGAAGCCGAGCTGACCGAGATCGAGCGCGAGTTCGATCACGCCGCTCGAGAGGTGACCGCCTAGCGGCCACCATCGTCCTGTCCAGCGACGGTCCGGAGAGAGGGTCGGCCCTCCGGTCGGCCCTCCTCCGTCCTCGTCGGTCGCGCCGTCGCGACCCAGCCACCTTCCCCCGACGCGAGGAACCGACATGAGCGATCACGACCCGAAGCACCCTCGCCGCGTCGAGCTCGAGGGGCTGATCCGCGACGGCTCGATCGACACCCTGGTCGTCGCGATCACCGACATGCAGGGCCGGCTCATGGGCAAGCGGGTCCAGGGCCAGGCGTTCCTTGACGGCGTCATCGACCACGGCGCCCACTTCTGCACCTACCTCCTCGGGACAGACATGGAGATGAACACGCCCGACGGGTTCGAGCTGATGAACTGGCAGACCGGCTACGGCGACTGGATCGCCGACCCGGTCTGGGACACCCTCCGGATCCTGCCGTGGCTGGAGGGGACGGCTCTCGTCCTCGGCGACGCCACCGACCACCATGGCGACGAGATCCCGGTGGCGCCGCGGACGATCCTCAAGCGCCAGGTCGCGGCCGCGGCGGAGCTGGGCTTCGTCGTGAAGACCGGCTCGGAGCTCGAGTACTACGTCCTCAAGACCTCGTGGGAGGACCAGGCCAAGAGCGGCTGGGCGCTGCCCGAGCCGTTCGGCTACTACAACGAGGATTACCACCTCCTCCAGGCCACCAAGGCCGAGCCGCTCCATCGACTGCTCCGCAACCAGATGACGGCGGCCCGCATCCCGATCGAGTTCAGCAAGGGCGAGGCCGCCAACGGCCAGCACGAGGTGAACATCAAGTACGACGCGGTCCTCGAGTCGGCCGATCGGACGGTGATCTTCAAGCACGGCGCGAAGGAGATCGCCTACCTGAACGGCTGGGGCATCACCTTCATGGCCAAGCCCCACCACCAGTGGACGGGCTCGTCGGGCCATCTGCATATGAGCGTCTGGAACGCCGATGGCTCGCGGTCCCTGATGGCGGACGACGCATCGACCGCGCCGTACCAGATGTCGGAGACGATGCGGTTCTTCCTCGGCGGGATGATGAAGCTGTCCCGCGAGCTGGCCCTCTTCCTCGCCCCGAATGTCAACTCCTACAAGCGGTTCGCGGCGCTGTCCTGGGCGCCCGTCAACGTGGTCTGGGGCCGAGACAACCGGACCACCGGCTTCCGCGTGGTCGGGGACGGCCAGGGCCTCCACATCGAAGACCGCTTCCCGGGCGGCGACATGAACGCCTACCTGACCTACGCGGCGATGGTCGGGGCCGGGTTGTACGGCATCCGGAACCGCATCGAGCCGCCGGCCGAGTACGTCGGCAACGGCTACGTGGCCACCGGCTGCGACCGGATGCCCAAGGCCCTGTACGAGGCGATCGGCGAGCTTGAGCGGTCGGAGGCGGCCGTCGAGATCCTCGGCCAGGACGTCGTCGACCACTACCTCAACGCTGCTCGCGTCGAGCAGGCGTACTACGACATGGCCGTCCATCCCTGGGAGCGCGAGCGCTACCTCGAGCGCGGCTGACGCCGTCCGTGCCCTGACCCGGCGGCTGGGTCCGGCCACGGATCCGGCAGGTCGCTGAGCTCGACGACCGCGTCCCAGAGGCGACGGCGGTCCGCCGCTGACAGCCGGGTCGCCGGGATCCGGTCGAACGGTCGCGATCGTCGGTCGAGGAGGAGTCGACCCGCAGCGCTCGACGGGTCCTCGAGGGTCGTGAGTCGGACGATCGTGTCGATGCCCTCGTCAGTGGAACGCAGCAGCGGTCCCATGATCCGATGGAAGCGGGGCAGGCTCGCGGCCAACCCCGGCGTGTCGGCCCAGCCCGGGTGCATCGCGGTGAAGGTGACCCCGGTCGGTCCAGCGGGGCCTGCGGCGGCCTCGCGACGCGCCCACTCCCGCATCAACGCCACGGACGCCCGCTTCGCCCGCCCGTAGACCTGGGGGCCGGAGTACGGCTCCCGGGCCGAGCCCAGGTCGTCGAGGTCGAGCGGCGTCAGGTACATCCCGCCCGATGCGACCGCGATGACCCTGGCGCCCGGGGTGGCGCGCAGGAGCGGCAGCAGCTGGCCCGTGAGGACGAACGGGCCGACGACCATGAGGGCGAAGGTCGCCTCGAGCCCGTCCGCCGTCTCGCGACGGACGTGGTTGATCGCGCCGGCACTGTCGACGAGCACGTCGAGGCGAACCTCGGTGCGCAGGATCTCCTCCGCGACCGCGCGGACGTCAGCAAGGTTCGAGAGGTCGGCGACGTGGACCGGGAACCGGTCGTCGCCGCCATGTCGCGCGAGCAGCGAGAGCCGGACCGCCGCGAGCCTGGCGGGATCCCGACCGACGAGGACGACCCGGGCGCCGAGGTCGGCGAGGGTCTCGGCGGTCGCGCGTCCGAGGCCGGATGTCGGACCGGTCACCAGCGCCGTCCGCCCGATCAACGAGCCGGGGGACGGAGCCTGCCACTCGAACAGCCGCCCGCGGATGGCCGGCCCGAGCCGACTGAAGCTCGGGATGACGGTGATCTCGAGCAGCGCGTCGATGATCGCTCGCGGGTCCATGGGGCAGCGCTCCCGGCTGTGACGCCAGCATTCTACAAAGGCTTGACAACTTGGCACATCATGCCACAAAGTCTGTACAGACATTAGACACGCCACCGGCGCTGCCGGATCCGCTCCAAGGAGCACACCCATGCCAGTCCTGCGCGAGACCCTGGAGGCCGACGTCCCGGTGGAGGATGCGTTCGCCTTCATCGCCGACTTCGCGAACGCCAGTCGATGGGACCCGGGCGTCGTCACGTCCGAGCGGATCGACGACGGTCCGCTCGGCGTCGGTGCCCGCTACCGAATCGGCATCCGGCTGGCCGGCCGGATCTCGCCGATGGAGTACCGGGTCACCACGTTCGACCCGCCCCATCGGGTCGTTCTCGAGGGCGCCGGCGCGAGTGTCGCGGCGACCGACGAGATCCGGTTCCACCCGACCGACCGTGGGACTCGCCTCGAGTACATCGCCGACATCCGCCTCCAGGGGATCGCCCGGGTGCTCGGGCCGTTCACCGGCGGGACCTTCCGACGGATCGCCCGCGACGCCCGGACCGGTCTGGAGCGGACGCTCGCCGAGCGCGCGACGCCCGGGCCGGCCCCACGATGAGGGACGTCGCGATCGTCGGGTCGGGGATCTCGGGCCTCACGGCCGCCTACGCCCTGCGATCAAGCCATCGGGTGACGCTGTTCGAGCAGGAGCACAGGCCGGGCGGCCACGTGAAGACGATCCAGGTCCCGACGGCGAGGGGCGACGTCGCAGTCGACATGGGCTTCATCGTCTACAACGAGGTCACCTATCCCCGATTCGTCGGCCTGCTCGACGAGCTCGGCGTCGCTACCCGGCCCAGCGACATGTCCCTCGGCAGCTCCTGCGCCCGATGCGGCATCGCGTTCAGCTCGCGCGGTTCACGAGGCTGGTTCCCGGATCGGACCACCGCGATCCGGCCCGGTCAGGTCCGGATGCTCGTCGACCTGGCCCGCTTCTATCGCGATGCCCGTCGTGTCCTCGACGCCGGCGACGGCGCGGACGCGTCGCTCGAAGGGTGGCTCGCAGAACGCGGCTACGGTCGCGATTTCCAGGCCCACTTCCTCGTCCCGATCGTGTCGGCGGTGTGGTCGACGGCGGCCGACCGGATCGGCGAGTTCCCGGTCCGCTACCTGCTCCGCTTCCTCGACAACCACGGCCTGATCGGCTTCCGCCGAAGTCTTCGATGGCGCGTCATCGAGGGCGGGTCGATGCGCTACGTCGAGGCCATCCTCGATCATCTGGGACCGGACTCGGTACGGGTCGGATCAGCGGTGACCGGCATCCGACGGGTCGCCGATGGGGCGGTCGTCCGGACGGCCGACGGCGCGAGCCGGACGTTCGATGCGGTCGTCCTCGCGACCCATGCCGATGACGCCCGGGCCCTCCTCACCGACGCCGATGCGGTGGAAGCGCGTGCCCTCGGCGCCTTCGCCTACACGACCAACCAGGTGGTCCTCCATACCGACAGCCGGCTCCTGCCGGCCAGTCCGCGAGCATGGGGGGCCTGGAACATCGCTACCGGTGACTGTCGTGTCACGGCGGACGAGCTGACGATGACGTATCACATGAACCGCCTCCAGTCGCTCGACGGCCCGACCCAGTACCTCGTGTCCGTCAACCCCGGTGACCGCGTAGCGCCCGACCAGGTCATCACGGCACTCGAGATGCGCCACCCGCTGTACACCGAGGCGACGCTCGCCGGGCACCGTGCCGTGGCGCGCATCCAGGGCCATCGAGGCGTCTGGTACGCCGGCGCACACCTCGGCTATGGCTTCCACGAGGACGGCTGCCGGTCGGGGTTCGAGGCGGCGGCCTCGATCGTCGCGGCCGGGCACCAGGCGCGGACCGTGTCGGAGACGGCGTCGGAGGCGGCGGCGTGAGATCGCACGTCCTCGAGGGGACCGTCAGCCATCGACGGACCCGGCCGTTCAGGTACGAGCTCTCCCAGGGCGTGTACATGGTCGCGCTCGACCTGTCCGAGCTCGGCGACCTCGACCGTCACTTCCGGCTCCTCGGTCGCCGACGCCGCTCGATCCTCCGGTTCGCCGACGCCGACCACCTGCCGGGAGGGTCACGAGATGTCGACGCCGACATCCGCGAGCATCTCCGGCGCGGGGGCGAGGATCCGGCCGGCTGGTCGATCGTCCTCGTCACGAGCCCGCGGGTCCTCGGCTACGTCTTCAACCCGGCGAGCTTCTATCTGTGCCGCGATGCCGAGGGGGTCCTCCGGATCGTCGTCGTCGAGGTCCACAACACCTTCGGCGAACGGCACCTGTACACGCTCCGATCGGAGAACGCCGCAGGACCGCCCGGCAGTGCGCCATTCCGGGCAGGGATGGCCAAGGCCTTCTACGTCTCACCGTTCATCAGCCTCGACGGCCGCTATCGGGTCACCGTCCGCGATGACGGCCAGGGTCTCCGCATCGCCATCGACCTCCGCCAGGACGATCGACCGCTCCTGGCCACGAGCCTCATCCTCGAGCGCCGACCGCTGACCGACCGGGTGCTCCTGCGGATGCTGCTCCGGTATCCGCTCGCGACCCACCGGACCATCGCCGCCATCCACTGGCACGCCTTCCGTCTGTGGCTGCGGGGGGCCCGCTTCCACCGCCACGCCGGGTGGGCCGACCGCCTGGTCGCCACACGTCAGGCCCCGATCGAGGCGGCCGCGAGACCCGAAAGGCTGGCCGCCCGATGACGACCCGATCGCTCCCTCGGCGCGTCCCCGGCGGGACCGGAACGCTCCTTGACCGGGTCGGTCGGCGGGTCATGTCGGCCGCCCTCGGCCGGATCCGTTCCGGGTCCCTCGTCGTCGTCCTCCCGGACGGGACCCGATCCCAGTTCGGTCCGGGCGGGACCGGCCCGACGGCCGAGATCCGATATCCACGACGACGCCGCGATCCGGCGGATCCTCCTCGGCGGCGACATGGGCGCCGGCGAGGCATACATGGACGGCCAGTGGTCGAGCCCGGATCTGCCCGGTCTCCTCCGGTTCGGGGCCCTCGAACGCGACGGACTGGGCCTTGGCTCGGGTTGGTGGCGCCTCCCGATCCGCCTCGCCCGCGCGGCCGCCCACCGGACGCGCCGCAACACGATGGCCGGGGCGCGGCGGAACATCGCGGCCCACTACGACCTCGGCAACGACTTCTACCGGCTGTTCCTCGACGAGAGCCTGACGTACTCGTCTGCCGTGTTCACCGATCCGGGCTTCTCGCTGGCCGAGGCGCAGCGCGAGAAGTACCGGATCATGGCCGAGCGCGCCGGCGTCGGCCCCGGACAGCACATCCTCGAGATCGGTACCGGCTGGGGTGGCTTCGCCCTCTACGCCGCGGGCGAGCTCGACTGCCGGGTGACGACCGTGACCATCTCGCCGGCCCAGCACTCCCTGGCCACGCGACGTGTCGCCGAGGCCGGACTCGCCGACCAGGTCGCGGTCGAGCTCCGGGACTACCGCGAGGTCGGCGGGACGTTCGACGCCATCGTCTCGATCGAGATGTTCGAGGCGGTCGGGGCCGAGTTCCATGCGACCTTCTTCGAGACGTGCGATCGGGTCCTTCGCCCGGGAGGGAGGCTGAGCCTTCAGACGATCGCGTTCCCGGACGTCGCCTATGAGCCCCAACGGCGTGGCGCGAACTGGATCCAGACGTACATCTTCCCGGGCGGCCTGCTGCCGTCCCTCGCGGCCATCGAGCGGTCGCTCCACGGGACCCGCCTGCTCGTCCGCGATGTCCAGGACATCGGGCCGCACTACGTCAGGACGCTCGCGACCTGGCGCGCGAGCTACCTCCAGCGCCTTGACGACGTCCGGGCGATGGGCTTCGACGAACGCTTCATCCGGATGTGGGAGTACTACCTCGCCCTGAGCGAGGCAGGCTTCGCGGCCGGCCTCTGCCAGGACTTCCAGATCGTGCTGGAGAAGGGCCGCGGGGTCGCCGGACCGCCCGCGGCGTAGCATTCGACAGACCATGTACACGATCAAGGAGGCCGCGGCCCGGTCAGGGGTCGGGGCACCGACGATCCGCGCCTGGGAACGGCGCTACGGCGTCGTCCGGCCGACACGGACCGCCGCCGGGTATCGGCTCTATGACGACGCGACGATCGCGGTCCTCCAGTCGATGCGGACGCTCATCGCCGACGGCTGGACGGCGTCCGAGGCGGCGCGATCCATCGCCAGCGGCGAGACCACGGTCGATGGGAGCCCGGGTGATGGCGTATCGACCTCGGGGGACCGAGGCGTCGTCGCTCCGAGGTCGACGTCGAGTCGGACGGCGGCCGCCGATCGGGCAGAGCTGCGGACGGCGTTCGTTCGTGCGGCCGAAGCGGCGTCGCCCGCCCGGACCGAGGCCGCCCTCGACGCGATCTTCGCGGCCGGCTCGTTCGAAGCGATCGTCGACGACGTCCTGCTGCCCGCGACAGCCGCGCTCGGGGCGTCGTGGGAGACCGGGCGATTGAGCGTCGGCGGGGAGCACGCCGCGAGTGCCGCGGTCGGTCGTCGCCTCGCCGCCGCCTACCAGGCCGCCGGGGTCGCCATCGCACCGGCGGTCGTCGTCGGGCTGCCCCCCGGCTCTCGTCACGAGCTCGGTGCCCTGGCGTTCGCGACGGCCCTCCGGCGGACCGGTGTCGGTGTGCTCTACCTGGGCGCCGACGTCCCCATCGACACCTGGGTCGAGATGGTGTCCGGCGGCCGGCGGCTGATCGCGGTCATCGGCGTCGTCACACCGTCGGACCGCACCCCGGCACGGCGCGTCGTCGAGGCCCTGCTCGACCGGTCGCATGCGGTCGTCGCCCTGGGCGGACCCGCCGCGGCGGGCATCGTCAGGCCGTCGGACCGGGTCCGGCTGCTGCCTCAGGCCGTCGTCGACGCCGCGGCCTCGGTCGTCTCGCTTGTCCGCCGCCGGGACTAGCCGGGATGGCGGGGCCAGCCGGGACGCGCGGGCCGGGATCTCCATCGGATCAGGCGGGCCGGTGATCGGCATCGGCTCGGGCGGCCCGGCGGTCTCCATCGGATCGGGCGGCGATCACGCTCAGTGATCATCCGCGCTGCTAACACGCTCGGCGGATGTCGCAGATCGACGGGATCAGCGTCCGGACGAGCGTGGTGAGCCGCCGGACCATCAGTGACCGTCATGACCGCCGATGTCGACGCTGGCGCCAAAGGCGCGAGAGCCTGGAGTCAGACCGTCAGGTCCCGCGCGCGGCCGCCCGGAGGCGCACCGCCAGCTCGTCGTGGCCGGCCTCGGCGGCGAAGTCCGCGGCGATCCGGCCGTCGTCAGTCGTCGCCCAGGCGCGCGCGCCCGCGAGCAGCAGCAGGTCGACCGTCAGCTCGTCGCCGTTCTGAGCCGCGGCGTGGAGTGGCCGGAACCCGCCCTGCTGGATCGCGTCGACGTCGGCGCCCTCGTCGACGAGCCGCCGCGCAACGGCGAACGAGCCGCCGGCGACGGCCGAGTGGAGGGGATGGACGCGCTGGGTGTTCTTCGAGGCGACATCCGGGTCGGCGCCGGCATCGAGCAGCACGTCCGCCGAGGACTCCGCCCGGAAGAACGCGGCGAGATGGAGGGCCGTGTAGCCGTCGACCGACCAGGCGGCCACGAGACTCGGGTCGCGTGCCAGGAGGTCGCGGACGCGGGCCGTCCGGTCCGTCGCCGAGGCCTCGAAGATGTCGAGCGAGTCGTCGGTCCGGGCGGCCAGCACGCGGTCGAGGACGGCCCGCCGCGAGAACGAGAAGTAGCGGGCGAGCATCAGGGCGGTCAGGCCGTCCGGGTCGCGGGCCGCGGCAAGCACCGGGTCGGCAGCGAGGATCGTCTCGACCGCGGCGTCGTCACCGGAGCGGATGGCGGCGAAGAGCGGGGCGGCGGCCGGCTCGGGATCGGGTCGCGCGTCGGGCATCGGACTCAGTCTAGGTGGAGATCCCCGCGGTCCGCCGGTCGGGCGGGTCGCCCACGACGCGGACCGATCCGGCTGGCTGGCCCACGACGCCAAGCGATCCGGCTGACTCGCCCGGCGGTCAAACCAACGGCGGGCCGGCGGCGACGAGTCGTGTCGGAGCGGATCCCCCACCTCCGGCCGCCGGGCGACTCGCCCAGCGAGTGGACGGGCGCCCCGGAGGGCGGTCTCGCCCGGATCAGCCTTCGGCTCACTCGCTGAGCGAGTGGATGTCCGCGACGGTGCTCGCTCGGGCGCCCGATCGCACGGGAGCCGGCATCGCTACGCTTGGCGTCCTAAGAGCCAGAGACACGGATGAGAGGGACACGATGCGACTCGCCGACAAGGTCGCGGTCATCACCGGAGGCGGCAGCGGGATGGGTCGGGTCGCGGCGGAGCGGTTCGCCGCCCAGGGCGCCCGGGTCGTCGTGGCGGAGTTCAACGAGGCGGCCGGCGCGGCGACGGTCGCGGCGGTCACGGCCGCCGGCGGCCAGGCGACCTTCGTGCGGGCGAATGTCGCCGAGGAGGCCGACGCCAAGGCGATGATCGACCATGCCGTCGCGACGTACGGGCGGATCGATTGTCTGTACAACAACGCCGGCGTGATGCCCGAGGCCGACCACTCGGTCATCGACACCGACGTCGCCACCTGGGACCAGGTCATGGCCGTCAACGTCCGGGGCGTCTTCCTCGGCTGCAAGTACGCGATCCCCCGGATGGTCGAACAGGGCTCCGGCTCGATCGTGAACATCGCGAGCTTCGTCGCGATCCTCGGCTGCTCGGTCCCACAGGACGCCTACACGGCCTCGAAGGGGGCCGTCCTCTCGCTGACCCGCAGCCTTGCCGTCCAGTTCGCCCCGAAGGGCGTCCGGAGCAACTCGATCAGCCCGGGCCCGATCGAGACCCCCCTGCTGATGGACTGGCTGCTCAAGGACGAGGCGGCCAAGAACCTCCGGCTGGCCCGCAATCCGTCGGGTCGGTTCGGCAAGCCCGAGGAGATCGTCGATGTCGCGGTCTACCTCGCGAGCGACGAATCGCGCTGGACGAACGGCGCGAACTTCGTCATCGACGGCGGCATCACGGTCAACTACTTTTGATGGCCCGCGAGGTCGCCGCCGGGGCCGGTCAGGAACGAGGGGACATGGACGAGGTCGAGCAGCCCGGCGCCGAGGGACCCGCGGCCGACGCATGGAGCTCCGACGCGAGCGAGGCGGAGTCCGAGGCTCCGTCCGACGCGGCGACCGAGGCGCCGGTCGAGGCGGCGGCCGAGGCCGAGCCGGCGGTCGGCCCCATCGCGATCGGCGTGGATGTCGGCGGGACAGGCATCAAGGCCGCCGCGGTCGACACCGCGACCGGAGCCCTGGTCAGCGAGCGGATCCGAGTCCTGACGCCGCAGCCCGCCACGCCCCAGGCCTGCATCCGGGTCATCGCCCGGATCGTCGCCCGGATCTCCAAGGAGTACGCGTCCGCCGCCGGCACGCCCGTCGGCTGTGGTGTCCCGTCGGTCGTCATCGACGGGGTGACGAAGTCGGCGGCGAACATCGACCCGGGCTGGATCGACTTCGATGCCGACGCGTCGCTGGAGCGGGCGCTCAAGCGCCCCGTCTTCATGGTCAACGACGCCGACGCCGCCGGGACGGCCGAGATGCGCCTCGGCGCCGGCCGCGGGCGGATGGGCACCGTCATCGTCCTGACGCTCGGGACGGGCGTCGGTTCGGCGATCTACGTCGACGGCCGCCTCGTCCCGAACACCGAGCTCGGCCACATGGAGCTGAACGGCAAGGACGCCGAACGACGCTCGGCGGCGAACTCGCGGACCCGCCGGGGCCTGTCGTGGAAGGCCTGGGCGATGGACCTCGACGAGCACCTGAACGCGATCAACGCGCTGTTCTCGCCCAAGCTGATCATCCTCGGCGGCGGGGTGAGCAAGAACGCCGACAAGTTCATCCCCCGCCTGACCGTCCCGTGCGAGGTCATCCCGGCGGCGATGCGCAACGAGGCCGGCATCGTCGGAGCGGCGATGGTCGCGATCGATCGAGCCCTGGCCCGCGAGGCGGCTCCAGCCGCCTGAGCGGCGACCAGCGCGTCAGGATCGGCCGCGCAGCGCCGCCAGGATCTCCGCCGAGCCCGAGACGATGAGGATCTCGCCCCCGGCCAGGGTCCGGTCGGCCGGCGGGTTGGCTTCGTAGTCACGCTCGCCCCGGACGATCGCCAGGGCATGGATGCCGCGCTCGCGCGCCTGGCCGACGGTCAATCCGTCGAGCACACCGCCCGGCGCGACCTCGAGCTCCTCCATCGTATAGGCCAGCTCGCCGTGGGACAGCGCGGTGTCGATGAAGTCCGCGACCCGCGGCCGTGTCGCCACCTCGGCGATCTGCCGGCCGGCGCGGGTATAGGGCGAGACGACACGGTCCGCGCCGGCCTGGGCAAGCTTCGCGTCCGCGCCGTCGCTGTTCGCCCGAGCGACGATGAACAGGCTCGGGTTCATCGCCCGGGCCGACAGGGTCACGTAGACATTGTTGGCGTCGGAATCGATCGTCGTGATCAGACCGCGGGCGCGTTCGATCCCGGCCGCCCTGAGCGTCGCGTCCTGGGTCGCATCGCCTTCGACGATGAAGTGGCCGTCGACGCGGGCGGCGTCGACCGAGGCGTGGGTGATGTCGATGACCACGAGGCTCTGACCGGCATGGCGGAGCTCCCGACAGACGGTCGAGCCGACCCGACCATAGCCGCAGACGATGAAGTGGCCGGACAGGCCGTCGACCGCCTCGCGCATCCTCCTCGCCTCCTGCTTGCCGCTGGCGACCTCCGAGAGGACCGCCTCGGCGACGATCCCGACCGATCCGAAGATGAGCCCGACGCCCGCGATCGTGACGAGCATCGTCCAGGCGCGTCCAAGGTCGTCGAGCTCGCGGACCTCTTTGTACCCGACCGTGGTGAGCGAGATCACGGTCATGTAGATCGCGTCCGAAAGGCCCCAGCCCAGCAGGACGATGTAGCCCAGGGTCCCGATCGCCGCGACGGAGAGGACGATGAGGAGCCACAGCCGGACGTGGTGGCCGGCCAGGATCGCGGGCAGGATCCGGAAGCGCGAACGCGGAGACGCCTCGTGCCGGTGGGCGACGGCCATCACCACAGATGCTACCGGGACGCGGACCATGCCCGCGTATCATCGGACCGATCTCCCCTGTCCCTCCCCGAGGACCCATCGATGACCACCGAGTCGACCACCCCCGAGGCGACCGCCTCGGGACCAACAGCCCACCGGATGGTGATCGGCGGCGAGTCCGTCGACTCCGCCGAGGGTCGGACCTTCGACGTCGTCAACCCGGCGACGGCCGGACGATCGCGACCGCCCCGCTCGGCGGCAGGACCGACGTCGACCGCGCCGTCGACGCGGCCCGGCGGGCGTTCGAGGACCCGCGGGGCTGGTCGTCATGGACGGCGACGAAGCGGGGCCGCACGCTGGCCAAGCTGGGGGCCCTGATCCGCGACCATCTCGACGAGCTCGCCGCGCTCGAGACCGCGAACGTCGGCAAGCCGATCTCGGGCTCGAAGGGCGAGGTCCTGGGCGCGTCGTTCGTCTTCGACTACTACGCCGGTGCGGCGAACAAGGCGACCGGGGAGACGATCCCGGTGAACAAGCCGGGTCTGGACCTGACCCTGCGCGAGCCGGTGGGGATCGTCGGGCTCATCGTGCCCTGGAACTTCCCGATGCTCATGGCCAGCTGGAAGGTCGCGCCCGCGCTGGCGGCCGGGAACGCCGCGATCCTCAAGCCGGCCTCATACACGCCGCTCACGGCGCTGCGTCTCGGGGAGCTCGCCCTCGAGGCCGGCATCCCGAAGGGCATCCTCAACGTCATCACCGGGCCCGGCGGGACGGCTGGGGCCGCGCTGGCGGCCCATCCCGACGTCGGCAAGATCGCCTTCACCGGCGAGACGACGACGGGCCAGGAGATCATGCGGCTGGCCGCCGGCAACATCAAGAAGGTCAGCCTCGAGCTCGGCGGCAAGAGCCCCAACATCGTCTTCGCCGACGCCGACCTCGACCGTTTCGCCGCCGAGTCGCCGTACTCGGTCTTCGACAACTGCGGCCAGGACTGCTGCGCCCGGAGCCGGATCCTCGTCGAGCGCTCGGTCCACGACCGCGTCCTGGAGGCGTTCGCCGAGGCGACCCGCAAGGTGAAGGTCGGCGACCCGACCGATCCCGCGACCGAGGTCGGCCCGATGGTCAGCACCCGCCAGGCGGAGCGGGTCCTCGACTACATCGCCATCGGCCGGGACGAGGGCTGGTCGGTCATCGCCGGCGGCGGCCGACCGGCCGACCCGGCCCTCGCGGCGGGCGCCTATGTCGAGCCGACGGTCTTCGATGGCGGCGCGATCGAGTCACGGATCATCGCCGAGGAGATCTTCGGTCCGGTCGTCGCGGTCATCCCGTTCGACACCGAAGCGGAGGCGATCCGGCTCGCGAACGCGACACCCTACGGCCTGGCGGGATCGATCTGGACCCGCGACATCGGGCGGGCCCTGCGCACTGCGAAGGGCGTCCAGTCGGGCGTCCTGTCGATCAACACGAACAGCTCGGTCCACACCGAGGCGCCGTTCGGTGGCTACAAGATGTCCGGTGTCGGACGGGAGCTCGGGATGCACGCCCTCGACCTCTACACCGAAGTGAAGAACGTCTTCATCGACCTGAGCTGACGCCGATGCGGCGGACCTGAGACGAGCCTGGCGACGGATCGATGGACCGGGTCGAGACCGAGCGAGTGGGGGGCGGCGGTCACGCGCGGCTCGGGATCGCGGTCCTCGCGATCGGGGCGGTCGCGATCATCGCCATCGGATTCGTCGGCCGGACGCCGGCGGTCGAGCAGCGGGTCGAGGTCGCGTCTCCGGCCGTTGCACGGCCGAGTCCGGTGCCATCGGCCCGGCCGTCCGTCGCGCCGCCACCGGTGGACTCCTTCGAAGCCTTCGCCTCGACCGAGGCCGCCCACCGGATCGCCATGCCGTTCCGGCTCGTCATGCCGGCGGCGACGCCGAGACCGATCGCTGGATCGATCGAGCTGACCGGCGTCCTCGACTCGCAGATCGGGAGGGTGCGGCTCCGCGTGACCCAGGGCCGCACGACCCTCGCCACCATCACCGTCCCGACGGCGGTCATCGTCCGCGGCGTGGACGGCGGGGTCGACTCCCGGCGGGTCTTCCGGGCGTCGATCCCGCTGCCTGCGATCGCGGGTCCTGCGGCGCTGCGGGTCGATGTCGCGTCGGCCGATCCGGCCGACCCGGAGCCACGCGCCTTCGTCACCGTGACGACGACCGGCGCCTGGTCAGTGGGCGGCTACGGTGAACCGGTCGTGCCGGGCTATGTCGTCCCTGGAGACGTGACCACCCGACCCTGAGACGCGGCGTCGCCGCGGATCAGCCGGACCAGCTGCCCTCGAGCGGCTCGCCGAGCTCGCGGAGGCGTGGATGGAGCTCCGGATGGCGCCGATGGACCCAGTCCCGGAGGGCCCAGGCGGTCGTCTTGAAGGCGATGCCGTCCCACGGGATGGCCTCGGGATGGAAAGCCTCGATCTGGAGCGCCTCGGGCGTCTCGCGCGCCTCGCCACCGACGACGCGGGCTTCGAAGGCCAGGACGACGATGGCCGCCTCCAGCCGCGAGTACAGCCCGACGATCTCCTGCGGCTCGACGATGAGTCCGGTCTCCTCGAGGACCTCGCGGATGGCGGCTTCCGTCACCGTCTCGTCGACCTCGAGGAAGCCGCCGGGCTGGGCCCACGAGCCGCGGCCGGGCTCGATGCCGCGACGGATGAGGATGACCTCACCGTCGTCCGTCACCGGGATCGCGGTGACGACGAGGCGCGGGTTCACGTAGGCGATGTGGCCACAGCGCGGGCAGGCGAGCCGGTCACGGTCCTCGCCCTCGACGGGCCCGAGCTCGAGCGCCGCGCCGCAGCGGGAGCAGTAGTTCAGCGTCGACGCGAGCCAGTCGGGGACCCCGTGGCCGGAGTCGATGTCGGTCGAGCGACCGTCAGGGCCGCGACCGATCGCTGCGACGAGCTCTCGAGCGTTGTCGTCGATCATGCCGTCAGGATCCAGGTCGAGAAGGCGATCCCGATGGCGATGATCGTCAGGGTCGCGAGGACCCAGAAGAGGCGGAAGACGCCCTTGACCCGATCGACCGGCATCCACGCCCAGGCAGACCGCCAGATGCGGAGGGCGGCATCGGCGGCCGTCACGAGAAAGAACGGCATCCCGATGAGGACGCACAGCTTCACCAGCGGGCTCGACGCCGGGACGCCGGCCTCGAGGGCGGTGATCGCGACCGCACCGGCGAGGAGGACGGGGATGCACAGCAGCACGTAGTGCTTCTGGAGCGGCGTCGGCTTCGTCTCGGGCACGCTCCGCGGCGGCAGGCCCTGGAGCGACGGCGGCAGGACCGGCTCACGGACGGCCTGTCGGTCGAGAGCCGGCATGCCGGACTCCCAGCGCGGGTCCTCCGAGGTCGTCCGATCCATGGGCCGCGAGTGTACGCCGGGCGTGGCCGCGACCCTCGCGTCGCCCCGGGAATGCAGCACTCGACTACGCTCCGCGTGAATGGACCTTCCGCAGATCAGCTGCCCGGCGTGCGGGACGGCCAACCGGCCCGATCGCAAGTTCTGCGCGGCCTGTGGCGTCGCACTCGCCGTCCGCTGTCCCGCCTGCGGCACGCCGAACCTTCCAGGCGAGCGGTTCTGCGGCGAGTGCGGGACGAACCTCGGTGGCGCCGGGACGGCCGCGCGGTCGGCTCCGGCAGCGCTCGACCCCGACGGCGGGCCGTCGGGAGACGCCGGGCCCTTGGTCGACGCAGGATCCCCGACCGCGGAACGTCGCCTCGTGACCGTCCTGTTCGGTGACCTCGTCGGCTTCACCGCCCTGTCCGAATCCCTCGACGTCGAAACCGTCCGCGAGCTGCAGACGGCCTACTTCGACGGCGCCCGGACCGTCATCGAGCGCTACGGCGGGACGGTCGAGAAGTTCATCGGGGACGCGGTGATGGCCGTCTGGGGCGCCCCGATCACGCGCGAGGATGACGCCGAGCGGGCCGTCAGGGCGGGCCTCGACCTCGTCGACGCGGTCGCCGTGCTCGGGACGACGTCGGGCCGGCCGGGTCTCTCCGCCCGAGTCGGGGTCCTCAGCGGCGAGGTCGCCGTTTCGCTCGGCGCGACCGGCCAGGGCCTCGTCAGTGGCGACATCGTCAACACGGCCGCGCGACTCCAGTCGGCGGCCGCTCCCGGGACCGTCCTTGTCGGTGAGGCGACGAAGCGGGCATCCGAAGCGGCCATCGCCTACGACGACGCCGGCGACCGAGAGCTCAAGGGCAAGGGCGTGCCCGTCGCCGCGTGGCGGGCGGTCCGCATCGTGGCGGGTCGGGGCGGGAGCGGCCGGATCGACCGGGTCGAGGCCCCGTTCGTCGGGCGAACGCCCGAGCTGCGCGCACTCAAGGATGCCCTCCAGGCCGTCGGCGAGGAGCGTCGAGCACGTTTCGTCGGTCTGGTCGGGCAGGCCGGCATCGGAAAGAGCCGCCTCGCCTGGGAGTTCGAGAAGCACGTCGACGGGCTCATCGAGAACGTCTACTGGCACCGCGGCAGATCGCCCGCCTACGGCGATGGCGTGGCCTACTGGGCCCTCGGCGAGATGGTCCGCGAGCGGGCCCGGATCGCCGAGAGCGACAGCCCCGGCGACTCGTCGGCGAAGCTCGACGCGATGCTGGCCGACTACCTCCCGGACACGGAAGACCGGCGCTGGGTCGAGCCGCACCTCCGGGTCCTCCTGGGGCTCGACCCGACCGCCGGGACCGACAGGACCGAGCAGTTCGCCGCCTGGCGGCGCCTGTTCGAGGCGATCGCTCGGCGCGGGACCACCGTCCTCGTGTTCGAGGACCTTCAATGGGCCGATGACGGTCTCATCGACTTCATCGACTCGCTCTTCGAATGGTCCCGGGCCCACCCGATCCTCGTCGTCGCCCTGACCCGACCGGAACTGCTGGACCGGCGGCCGACCTTCGGCTCGAGCAGCCGCAACGCCCTGCGCCTCCATCTCGACCCCTTGACGCCGAGCGAGTCCCGGACTCTCCTCGACAGCCTCGCACCGGACCTGCCCGAGTCCGTCGCCTCGGCCGTCGTCGGGCGCGCCGACGGCATCCCCCTCTATCTCATCGAGCTGATCCGGATGTTCCGGGACGAGACCGGGGCGATCCTCGCGTCCGCGGAGGCCGCGACCGCGATCCCGCCGTCGCTCCAGGCCCTCGTCGCCGCCCGGCTCGACGCCCTCGAGCCGGCGGATCGCTCGTTGCTCCAGGACGCCTCGGTCCTGGGGACGACGTTCACCCTCGAGGCGATCACCGCGGTGTCGACCCGCGCGCCGGGGGAGATCGAGCCGGCGCTGCGGGCCCTGGTCCGGCGCGAGTACCTCGTCATCGACGCCGATCCGCGCTCGCCCGAGCGGGGCCAGTACGGCTTCGTCCAGTCGGTCGTCAGGGAGGTCGCATACGGCAGCCTGGCGCGCCGCGACCGCCGCGTGCGACACATCGCCGCGGCGCGGTTCTTCGAGACCCTCGATGACGATGAGGTCGCCCCGGTCCTGGCGAACCACTACCTCGAGGCGTACCGGGCCTCGCCCGACGACGACCAGGGGGTGGCGATCCGCGCCCAGGCACGCCTCGCGATCCGGGCCGCCGCCGACCGGGCCGCCCGACTCCACAACGACCGCCAGGCGATCGCCGATCTGGAGGTCGCGCTCGAGCTCGCGGATGACGACGCAGAACGCGCCGGGATCCTCGAGCGGCAGGCTGCCCTCGCGGACTCGGCGGCGGACTTCGAGCTGTCGATCGAGCGGGGGTCCCGGGCGCTCGATCTGTATCGCCGCCTCGACGACGCCGCGGGCGCGACGCGGGCCGTCGCGTCGCTCGGCGCGGTCGAGCTCAAGACCGGACGGTTCACCGAGGGGACGGCACTCCTGCTCGACGCGATCGAGCGACTCGACCCGGTAGCCGACGGTGAGTCCTACGCCCGCGTCGCGGCGCTCGTCGCCCGGTCCCACATGCTGGCCGGGCGCGGCAGCGAGACGGTCGAGTGGGCCGATCGAGCGCTGGCCGCGGCGGCGCCGACGCGCCTCGTGGAGACGATCGCCGAGGCGATGAACACGCGCGGCGTCGGTCTGCATCACCAGGGCCGCCTCGACGAAGCGATCGCCACGATCGGGGCGGCGATCGAGCTGGCGGGCGTCCATCGCTTCTCGCAGGCCGAACTGCGGGCGCGGTTCAACCTCGCCGGGCGCCTGTTCGGTGACGATCCGACCGGGGCCGCGGCGATCCTCGAGGGCGCCCGCGACCTTGCCGCCAGGACGGGACGTCGGGACTGGCAGCTCCTCACCAGCGGGTTCTTCGCCGGGATGCTGCTCGTGCTGGGTCGGTGGGACGACTGCCTGGCCGCGTTCGACCCGACGCCTGTCGATGAGCTGCCCCTCGATGAGCGGATCGAGCAGCTGTTCCGGATCGCCTTGATCGAGACATCCCGCGGCGACCGAGACGCCCTCGACCGGACACGACAGCTGGTCGAGGAGATCGGCGCCGGGTCGATCAGCGGCCCCCAGCAGCTGGCGAGCCGGGCGATGTCCGAGGCGGACATCGCGATCCTCCTGGGTCGACTCGATGAGGCGGAGCGGCTCGTCGCCAGCGGCATCACCGCGAACTTCGCCCCACGCGCGGCGTCGATCCAGGCATCCATCGCCCTCCGGCGTCGCGATCCGGCCGGGATCAGGACGGCGATCAGCCGGACGGAGATCAGCGCCGACCGGTCGGCGCTGATCATGGCGGATCGCCGGTTCCTCGAGGCCGCTGCGGCCGCGCTCGAAGGACGGCGGGACGTGGCGGTCGATGGTTTCCGGACGGCGACCCGCACGATCCGGGACCTGGGGGCGTTCGGGATCCTCTCGGAGGTGCTGCTCGACATCATCGATGTCCTGGGCCCGGACGACCCCGAGACTCCCGCCTACGCGGCGGAGGCGCGCGCGCTCCTTGATCCGCTGGGTGGCCGGATGCAGCTCGAGCGGCTGGCCGCGATCGAGGCGCGGGCTGGCGACCAGCCCGGCGCGCGCGGTAAGCCCACTGGCGCGACCGCCGAGGCATCGACCCAGCGCGGCTAGGTGCCGACGGCCTCCGCCGGCCGGAACCGGAGCGCCGACCAGGTCGCGTCGAGCGCGATCTGGCTGACCGGCTGGTAGCCGAACGGCTCGAACACCGGCGGGACGACGTCCCGCTTCAGGTCGGTCTTCACCCCGGAGCCGCCCTTCGGGTAGGCGATCCAGAGCAGCCCGTCGCGGCGGACCGCATCGATCGAGCGAGCGGCCAGGTGCTGCAGCTCGGCCAGGTCGCGGACGAACACCAGCGCTGCCTCGGGCAGCGTCGCCGCCGCCGCCTCTTCGATCGTGATGCCCATCAGTGCATCCCGGAGGGCGGGGACGTAGCCCGGCGGCGCGCCCAGGACGAACAGCCGCATCCCGGGCTTGAGGGCGAGCTTCCGGGCCAGACCGTCTGCCAGGTCGATCGTCATCACGGACTCCCTTGCACGACGTCGTGGGTCGATGGCACGTACACCAGGTCGAGCGTGACGGGCACTCCGAACGCGACGGCAAGCTCTGTCGCCAGAACCTGGGGATCGCCCGGGGCATCGGGTCCGCTGAGGTGGAGCTCGACGGTCTGGCCGACGACCGCGTACGCCGTGACGGCCAGGTCACGGTCGCCGATCCAGGCCTCGACGATCGGGCTGCCGGTCTGAGCCCGGACCGTCGCGATCGAGAGCTCGGCGCTCCGCCAGACGAGCGGGATCGAGATCAGCACCAGGGCGACGACGGCGCCCATCACACCGTTCCTCACGTGGTGCCGCTCAGCGAGCGACTCGCGGCTCGGCAGCGCGCCTGACAGGGCGAAGACGATGCAGGCAGCGACGACGATCGCAGCGAAGTTCGTGAGGAACAGGATCAGCGCGCCACCGGCATCGTCGAGCTGGCCGAGCTCGAGGCAGATGCCGACGACCGCGAGTGGTGGCACGAGGGAGACGGCGATGGCGACCCCGGGCAGCGCGTCGGAGCCCGTCCGCCGGGCGGCGACGAACGCCCCGGCCGCCCCGGCAGCCAGGGCGACGCCGAGGTCGAGCAGGCCCGGCGCTGTCCGCGCCTCGATCGAGGGGTTGAGAGTGATCGGGTCCGGGATGAGGAACGACACGAGATAGCCGATCGCGACGACCATCGCGGCGCCGCCCACGACCTCGACGAAGGTGATCGCCTGCCAGCGCAGCCGGGCCGTCACGATCGCGCCGGCGAAGGCCATGATCGCCCCGCCCAGGGGCGCGACGACCATCGCGCCGATGATCGCCGCGACCGAGTCCGCGAACAGCCCGAAGGTCGCGATGAGCGCCGCTGCGGCGAGCAGCACGACGAACGTGACCGTCGAGCTTCGGAACGCCTCGCCCTCGGGGAACAGATCGTCCAGCCGGGCCGCTCCCAGCGACTGACGAGCGTCGACGAGCCCGCCGTCCGACATCGGCGCGGCGGTGAGCGGCGGCGTGCCTGGGTCACTCATCGATCGCCTCGGGTTCGGTGAGCGGTGCCAGGGTCGGCGTCAGTCGATCGGCTCGGCGTTCGAGGGGTCCTCGAGGACAGCCCGGGTCTGATCGGCGCGGTAGGCCGCGAGGCGGTCCGCCAGCTCGGGATCGCCGAGGGCGAGGATCGCCGCCGCCAGCAGTGCCGCATTCGTCGCGTTGCCGATCGCGACGGTCGCGACCGGGATCGCCGCGCGGCATCTGGACGATCGAGAGCAGCGAGTCGAGACCGCCGAGCTGCTTGGTCGGGATCGGGACGCCGATGACCGGCAGGGCCGTCTTGGCGGCGAGCATCCCGGGCAGGTGGGCGGCGCCACCGGCACCGGCGACGATCACCCGGATCCCCCGGCCTTCGGCCGTCTCGGCGTACCGGAACAGCTGGTCCGGCGTCCGATGGGCGGACACGACCCGGAGCTCGCACGGGATCTCGAGCATCTCGAGCGTCGACTGGGCGTCCATGAGGATCGGGAAGTCGGAGCGGCTGCCGCCGACGATGCCGACACGCGGACCGGGCCCGTCGGTCATGACCAGGTCAGCGCCGCGCGAGCGGCGCGGGCACGCTCGATGGCCTCGTCGATCGTCGCGCCGGTCGCCGTCACATGGCCCATCTTGCGCCGCTCGAAGACCTCGCGCTTGTCGTAGAGGTGGACGTGGACGAGGGGGTCCCGGAGGGCCCGCTCGAGCCCGCCGGATCCGGGCCGGCCGCGTCAGGACCCTCGCCCAGGATGTTCACGAGCGCGGCCGGCGTAGCGCTGCTCGACCGAGCCGAGCGGCAGACCGGTGATCGCCCGGATGTGCTGCTCGAACTGGCTGGTGGCACAGGCCTCCACGGACCAGTGACCGGTGTTATGGACGCGCGGGGCGAGCTCATTCACGACGAGCGAGCCGTCCTCGAGCAGGAACAGCTCGGCCGTCAGCGTCCCGGTGAGGTCTGCCGCCTCGGCCAGCCGGCGAACGAGCGCGTCGGCGCGAGCCGCCACGTCCGGGCCGATCGGCGCCGGCGCGACCGACTCGACGAGGATGCCCTCATCGTGGCGGTTCCGCGCGACCGGGAACGTCACGGCGCGACCGTCGATGCCCCGGGCGCAGATGATCGAGAGCTCGCACACGAAGGCCAGCTCGCGCTCGGCGAGGACCGCCTCGCCAGCCGGCCGGCCGAGGCGTTCGAGCGCCCCGTTGACGTCGTCGGGTGTGGCGATCCTGAGCTGGCTGCGGCCGTCATAGCCGCCCATCGCGACCTTGAGCCGGAGCGGCAGCCCGAGATCGTCGGCCGCGATCCGCAGCTCGTCGGTCGTCCGGACCTCGCGCCACGGTGCCACCGCGATGTCCTCGGCCTCGACGAACCGCCGTTCGGCGAGCCGGTCCTGGGTGACGAGCAGGGCCCACACGCCGGGCCGGACCGGCCAGTCCCAGTCGAGCCGCTCGACGACCGCGGCGGAGACATGCTCGAGCTCATAGGTGACGACATCGGCACGCTCGGACATCCGCAGCGCCGCATCGACGTCGGCGTATGAGCCGACGACGACCTCGTCCGCGATCGCCGCACAGGGACATGCGGGGTCCGGATCGAGGACGACGACCCGATAGCCCATCTCGCGCGCGGCGAAGCCGAGCATCCGGCCCAGCTGACCGCCGCCGAGGATGCCGATCGTCGCGGGTGGCAGGGTCGGCGGGTCGGCCGCCCCGATCGCCTCGATCGTCGAGCGGATCCACTCCGTCTTGGCCAGCGAATATCGGACGCTGTCGGTGGTGCCGTCGGCGAGGATGGCCCGCTTGAGGGCCGCGTACTCGTCGCGGAGGGCGGGATCGGCACGCAGCGCATCGCGGAACGCCAGGTCCCGCGCCTGGTCACGACCCCAGACCCGATGGCCGCGCGGCTTCACGTGGCAGTGGATCCGGAACAGCGTGCCGTCGTGGACGATCGAGCCGAGGACGAGCGGGCGGGTCGGCGGGAACGCGTTGGCGTTCGTCTGGCGCTGGAACCCGAGCGCGAGCAGGTGGTCGGTCACGCCCGCGACCTCATCGGGCTCGACCTCGATGCCGAGGTCGATGACGTTCTTGCCCGGCAGGCCCGGGACGGCGCTGCTGCCGATGTGCTCGACGACGAGGTCGGGGTGGCCCTCTCCGATGATCGCCGCCAGCAGCGCCGCGACCTCGGGTGCGCGCGGATCCCACTCCTCGGTCGAGGCAGGCTGGGGCGGGTACGGCCCGATCGTGGTCGTCGCGGTCACGAGGCGGATCCATCGGACATCGCGGATCGCGTGGCCGACCAGCGCTCGACGCGGGTCGCGAGGCGCCGATTCGCCTCGGCCCGCGAGCGCCGGGTCAGGGGCCACAGGAGGATCGCGCCGATGTCGGCAAGGACGCCGCTCGACCACTCCGCCTCCATCCGCAGCAGGGTGCCTGACCCGCGCGGCTCGAGCGTGTAGGTCCACGTCCCGCTCGACGCCTTCCGCCCGTGGCCGATCGATCCGATGATCCGGCGCGGCGGATCGACGGTCAGGTACTCGACCGTCCACCAGCCTTGTCCGCGGGTCCGCCGGAACCGGTAGCGCGCTCCACGGCCCGCGGCCGGCGTCGCGGTGTCGTGGACGACCTCGAGGTCCTTGGCATCCCCGGAGGAGGCACCGAACACGTTCGTCGGCTCGAGGAGGAACGCGAAGACGTCCCCGACCGGCGCGGCGATCGGCATCTCGAGGTGTTCGTTCACCCGACAAGACTACCGACCAGGACGGCTACACTCCGCCCCATGAAGCTCGTCGTCGGCCGACGACTGCTCGAGGTGGACGTCGGCTAACTCGGACTGACGGCGGGGTCCGACCGGCCGATCGTCATCGACGTCGGCACCGGCGACGGCCGCGCCGTGCTCGACCGCGCGACGCGGTCACCCGAGGCATTCGTCCTCGGCCTGGACGCGAATGCCGCCGCGATGGCAGCGGCGTCGCGGCGTGCGGCTGCGCCTGCCCGGCGGGGCGGTCTGGCCAACGTCGCCTTCGTCCTCGGCTCGGCGGAGCGGCCGCCGGCCGAGCTGGCGGGCCTCGCCGATCTCGTGACGGTCATCCTGCCATGGGGCTCGCTGCTGCGCGGCGTCCTGGGTCGGGACGATGCGGTCGCCGCCGGCCTTGCCACGCTCCTCGGGCCGACCGGAACGCTCGAGGCGATCTTCACGATGTCAGCCACCGACGCGGCGGTGACCGGGTCGGATGCCGGAGCGGGACCGGATGTCGAGGCCATCCGGGCGACGTTCGGCCGGGCCGGTCTGGAGGTCGCCTCGGTCCGCCCGGCGACGCCCGACGAGCTCCTGGCCTCCGGCTCCACCTGGGCGAAGCGTCTGGGGCTGCGCGGGACCGGGAACGCGACGCCAGATCGGCGGGCCTGGCGACTGACGGCTCGCCGATCCCCAGGACACGTTCGGCTCCGGGATGTTCGCTTGACTCGTCCGGCCGGACCGTAGACTCGCGGGGAGATGACCGACCGTCCGACGATCCCCCTGCTGATCGACTGCGACACCGGCATCGACGACGCGTTGGCGCTCCTGTATGCCGTCGCGAGCCCGGAGGCCGAGATCGTCGCGGTGACCTGCTGCTCGGGCAACGTCGAGGTCACCGACGTGGCCCGCAACACCCTCGCCGTGCTGGAGCTCGCCGGCCGGACCGACATCGAGGTGGCGATCGGCCGGCCGGTGCCGCTCGTTCGGGACCTCGTGATCACACCCGAGACGCACGGGCCGCACGGTCTCGGCTACGCCGAGCTGCCGGCGCCGAGCCGCCCGGTGAGCGACCGGTTCGGACCGGACGTCCTGGTCGACGCGGCGCGTCGCCGACCCGGTGAGATCACCCTCCTGACGATCGGTCCGCTGACGAACCTCGCCGTCGCCCTGCTCCTCGAGCCGGACCTGCCCCGACTCCTCCATCGCTGGGTCCTCATGGGCGGGGCATACCGGGTCAACGGCAACACCGCCCCGACCACCGAGTGGAACATCCACTCCGACCCGGAGGCGGCGAAGCTCGCGTTCACGGCCTTCGCCCGCGCGACGGAGGCGGGCGCGACTCCCCGACCGCTCGCCCTGGGCCTCGACGTCACCGAGAAGGCGAAGATCACACCGGACCATGTCGTGGCTCTTGCTCGCCGGGCCGGCAGCCGCCCGGACGGGAGCCTCGCGCCCGCGGACGGCTCGGTCGAGTCCCGCTCGGTGGCGAGCCATCGGGTCGTCCGGTTCGTCGCCGACGCGCTCCGGTTCTACATGGAGTTCCACTCGCGATACGACGGCTTCTACGGGGCGTTCATCCACGACCCACTGGCCCTCGCGGCGGCCCTCGATCCGTCGCTCGTGCGGTCCGAGGGCGTGACGGTCGACATCGAGCTGGGCGGCACGCTGACGACCGGCGAGACGGTCACGGACTGGCGGCGCGTCTGGGGTCGGCCAGCGAACGTCGACGTCGTCGTGGAGGCCGACGCGCAGGCGTTCCTTCGCCGGTTCGTCGAGCGGGTCGGGGCTCTCGCGGAGGAGATCGGGACCTGATGACCGCCGCACGAGGGCTGGCATGCGGTCCTCGGGCATGGCACGCTAGGGCAGGGCGGATGCGGGAACGCGGCGCAGGGCGCCGCCATGGAGGGATCGGATGAGCCTGTCGTGGCTGCGCATCTGCGCGACTGGAGAGACCGAGGGCTGCATCCCGGCGGTCCAGGCCGGGTATCTGCTGGCGATCCTCGTCGGGGTCGTCATCCTGATCATCGCCGCCCGCCGATCGCGGGACCTCTCGACCGCGACCCTCGTCCTGATGGCCTTCGGCATCGCGATCAACGTCGCGGTCGGGTCGATCATCTACGCCCTGCGACTACCGATCTACGTCGACTCCATCGGCACCGTCCTGGTCGGCGTCCTGGCCGGCCCGTGGGCGGGCGCGCTCACCGGCATCTTCGCGAACCTCATCTGGTCGATCCTGCCGATCCCGGGAGGCGCCGGACCGTTCGCCGCGCTCTTTGCGCCGGTCGCGGCGGTGATCGGACTCCTGGCTGGCTTCTGGGGGGCGCAGGGCGTCTTCCGGCTGCGCTCGGATGACGTCCGGGTCGGCCGGTTCCTGGCGATCGCACTCGGGGTCGCCGGCGCCGCGGCGGCGTTCCTCATCGTCCAGCAGACGGTCGGGATGACGTTCGACCCGAACGACCCCGACAGCCAGACCCGGTTCGTCACCCTCGGGATCGTCATCCTGGTGGTCGGGGTGGTCGTCGCGTGGCTTTCGAACCGGACGATCTTCTCGTTTGCGCCAGGCGATGAACCGCGGATCCGGCGGTATCTCACCGCAGCGACGGCGATCTTCGCCTTCGGCATCGTGTTCGCCCTGCTGCGGCTGTTCTTCGCCCCGAACGGCTACTTCTCGACCGTCGACGGCGTCCTCGACGACGGCTCGCCCGACCCATTCCTCGGCGGCGCGAACCTCACAAGCCTCGCCCTGTCCGACCCCGCCGGACTCATCGCGGTCGCGATCGTCGCGATCCTCATCGGCGTCGGCGCGTGGTGGTGGGCGTCGCGCGGCGAGAACGCCCGCCTGTTCCCGGTCTGGGTCGGCGGGCTGACGACCGGCTTCGTCGCCGCCGCGATGTCCGCGCCGATCGCCGCGGGCGTGTTCGGCGGCGTGACGGGCGGCGGGACCGACGCCCTCGTGGCGCTGTACCGGACGCTCGGGCTCAGCATCTTCCAGTCAGCCTTTGCCCAGGGCCTGACGAGCGACCCGCTCGACAAGACGATCAGCTACACGATCGTCTATCTCATCCTCATCGCGGTGCCGATCACCGTCCGGACGATGTTCAGCCGCGGCGAGTCGACCGTCTCCGAATAGCTCGGACCGGGTCGACACGCGCGGATGGCGTCGCCGGCGACGGGCTGGTTCGAGCCAGGCGATTCGTGGCTCCATCGGCGCGGCCCACTGACGAAGCTGCTCCTGCTCGGGCTCATCGTCCTTGCGGCGTTCCTCCTTCCGCCGCTCGCGCTGGTGGGCCTGGCGATCCTCGTCGTCATTGCGGCCTGGACCGCGGGCCTCCTCCCGCAGCTCGCCCGGAGCCTCCGGGTCCCGGTCGTCCTGGTCGCCTCGATCCTCATCGTGAACGCGTTCTTCTTCCCGGGGGCGACCCACGTCATCGCGAGCATCGGGCCCATCGCCCTGAGCCAGGAGGGTCTGGCGTTCGGGATCTACTCGGCGGCCCGGCTGCTCGTCGCGTTCATCGCCTCGATCCTGTTCCTCCTCACGACCCTCGCCGACGACCTGCTGGAGTCGTTGATCGCCCGCGGCGTCAGTCACCGACTCGCGTTCGTCGTCCTGTCCGCGGTCCAGCTGGTGCCCCGCCAGCAGGCCCGCGCGGGCGCGATCCTCGATGCCCAGCAGGCGCGCGGGCTGCCGGTCAGCGGCTCGTTCGGGACTCGTGTCCGGGCCCTCGTCCCGTTGATCGGCCCGGTCCTGCTCGGGGCGTTGATCGACGTCCGCGAGCGGACGTTCGCCCTCGAGGCACGGGCGTTCGGGGCGCGTCCGGATCGGACGGCTTACCGCGTGGTCGCCGACCCGCCGATCGACCGCTGGCTCCGGCTGGCGATCATCTTCGGATACATCGCGGTCGTCGTCGTCGCCGTGAGCGGGGTCGGTCGGTGAGCGGGGTCGGTCGAGTGAGCGCCGCCGTGGAACCGGTCCCAGCCGCCGCCGCGGCGGTCGACGAGCGGGGCCTCCGGATCGCCGATCTCGAGGTCCGCTACCCCGGTCGCCGCGAGCCGGCCCTCGCCGGCGTCAGCGTCGACGTCGCCCCGGGTTCGATCGTCGGCGCCACCGGCAGGACGGGCGCCGGCACCTCGACGCTCGGTCTTGTCGCCGCGGGCTTCGTCCCGCGGGTGGTTCGGGCCAAGGTCGGGGGCACGGCCACCGTGGACGGTCTGGCGCTGACGACCTCGACCGCGGCGGACATCGCCGGGCGGGTCGGGATCGTCTTCTCGACGCCGGCGAACCAGCTCTCGGCGTCCAAGCTCACCGTCCGCGAGGAACTCGCGTTCGGGCTCGAGAACCTCGGAGTCCCGCGCGCGGAGATGGACGGCCGGATCGACGCGACCCTGGCCCGCCTCGGGATCGGCCACCTCGCCGACCGCGAGCCGTTCAGCCTGTCGGGCGGCGAGCAGCAGCGGGTCGCGATCGCGAGCATCGTCGTGATGGGTCCCGGGACGCTCGTCGTCGACGAGCCGACGGCGCAGCTCGACCCGGCCGGGACGCGGACGGTCGCCGACCTCCTCGTCGCAGAGGCGAGAGCCGGTCGAGCCGTCCTGGCGATCGAGCAGGACCCGGTCGTGCTCGGGCGGACGGCTGCCTGCCTCGTCCTCGACGCGGGCCGACCGGTCGCGTTCGACACGCCGGGGCGCGCGCTCGGGTCGGCCGTCCTCGGACCGCTCGGGCTTCGGCCATCGAGCCTCATCCGGCTCGCCGAGATCGCGGGCGTGTCCCCCGAGCTGGCATTCGACGAAGCCGCGGTCGCCGAGGCGCTCGGACGATCCGGCACGACCGTGCGGCGACCCGCGCGGATCGTCGCCGATGCGCCGACGCCGTGGTCGCCGCTCCCGCCCGAGAGCCAGGCTCGGATCGAGCTCGATGGCGTGACCTTCACCTACCCGAGCGGCACGACTGCCCTGCGCGGCATCGACCTGACGATCGAGCCCGGCCAGGCCGTCGCGATCATCGGCCAGAACGGCTCCGGCAAGACGACCCTCGCGAAGCACCTCGACGGCCTGCTCCGGCCGACGACCGGCGCCGTCAGGGTCGGTGGACTCGACCTCGCGGGTCGCCCGGTCCACGAGATCGCCGCCACCGTCGGGTTCGTCTTCCAGGACCCCGACGACCAGCTGTTCGACCGCTCGGTCGAGCGGGAGATCGCCTTCGGCCCGCGGAACCTCGGACTGTCCGGCGCGGCGCTCACGGAGCGCATCGAGCGTGCGCTCACCCTGACCGGCCTGACCGGCGTCCGCGGCGACAACCCATACGACCTGGGCCTGTCGGTCCGCAAGCTCGTTGCGCTGACGAGCGTCCTGGCGATGGAGCCGCCGGTCCTCGTCCTCGACGAGCCGACGACCGGCCAGGACGGCCCGGGCGTCAAGCGGGTCGGCGCGATCGTCGACGCCGCGCGGGCCAGTGGCCGGACCGTCGTCGCGATCACCCACGACATGGAGTTCGCGGCGGAGCACTTCGGTCGGATCGTCGTCATGCGCTCGGGGGAGGTCGTCGCCGACGGCGCCCCGGACGCGGTCTTCGCGCCCGCCATGGCGGACCTCCTCGCGACGACCGGGCTCGAGCCGCCGCTCGCCGCCCGCATCGGCGCTCGCCTCGGGCTCGGCTCGACCCCCACCGAGGCGGCCCTCCTCGGCGCCCTCGGCGCCCTCGGCGCCCTCGGCGCAGGCTGACGCAGGCTGACGAGCGCACATCCGCACCAGCGACGCGCCCAGGCGTTCCGCGCGGTCGTCTCTGGCACGACGCACGGATCCCGTGCGAGTGAACGCACGTGGTCATCGGACGGTTCTGAAAAGCCACCGTCGTGCCCCGGATCGCACGCCGGGCGTGCAACCGGTCGCATGAAAGGCGCCGTCAGCGCCGACGTGTGCCCACACGCACGCCGAACGTGCGTCGCGACAGGGACTGCGGCTGGCAGCACCAGCGACGCGCCCAGGCGTTCATGTCCCGTTGACATCGGCCGGGTATCGTCGGACCGACGCAGTGCCGATCCCGTGAGGATGTCCCGATGACCCTGACCACGATCCCTGTCCCGATCCAGGATGCCCGACCCCTCGACGACGAGGAGCTCCACCGGATCGACGCGTACTGGCGCGCCGCGAACTACCTATCGGTCGGCCAGATCTACCTGCTCGACAACCCGCTACTCCGCGACCCGCTGGCAGCCGAGCACTGCAAGCCGCGCCTGCTCGGCCACTGGGGCACCACGCCCGGGCTCAACCTCATCTACGCCCACATGAACCGGGTCATCCGGGCCCGTGACCTCGACTCGATCTACGTCATCGGGCCCGGTCATGGCGGCCCGGCGATCGTCGCCAACGCCTATCTCGAAGGGACGTACAGCGAGGTCTACCCGGCGATCACCCGCGACGAGACCGGGATGCGCAAGCTATTCCGGCAGTTCTCGTTCCCGGGAGGCATCCCGAGCCACGTCGCGCCGGAGACCCCAGGCTCGATCCACGAGGGTGGCGAGCTCGGCTACGCGCTCTCGCACGCCTACGGCGCGGCCTTCGACCACAAGGACCTGCTCGTCTGCTGCGTCGTCGGCGACGGCGAGGCGGAGACCGGACCTCTCGCGACCGCCTGGCATTCGAACAAGTTCCTCGACCCGACCCACGACGGTGCCGTGCTGCCGATCCTCCATCTCAACGGCTACAAGATCGCGAACCCCACCGTGCTGGCCCGCATCCCCGAGTCGGAGCTGCGCTCGCTCATGGAGGGCTACGGCTACCAGCCGTTCTTCGTGTCCGGCGACGATCCGGCCGTCGTCCACCAGCAGCTGGCGGCGACGCTCGACGCGGTCCTCGACGAGATCGCCGGGATCCAGGAGGCCGCGAGGGGCCACGGCGTCACCGAGCGACCTCGCTGGCCGATGATCGTCCTCCGAACGCCCAAGGGCTGGACCGGTCCGAAGGAGGTCGACGGGCTGCCGGTCGAGAACACCTGGCGCAGCCACCAGGTCCCGATGGCCGAGGTCCGGACGAACGAGAACCACCGCGCGATCCTCGAGGGGTGGCTGCGGAGCTATCGGCCGGCCGAGCTGTTCGACGACCAGGGGACGCTGATCCCGGAGCTCGCCGCCCTCGCGCCGGTGGGCCAGCGCCGGATGAGCGCGAACCCCGTGGCGAACGGCGGCGTGCTCCTCCGCGACCTCCACCTGCCCGACTTCCGAGAGTACGCCGTCGACGTCCCGGCGCCCGGCGCCGTCACGGCCGAGGCGACCCGAGTCCTCGGGACGTGGATCCGCGACGTCGTCGACCGGAACCGCGAGACGTTCCGGGTCTTCGGGCCCGACGAGACGGAGTCGAACCGCCTCGGCGCGGTGTTCGAGGTGACCGGCCGAGCCTGGAACGCCGAGACCCTCCCGACCGACGTGGGCCTGGCCCGCGACGGGCGGGTGATGGAGGTCCTCTCGGAGCACCAGTGCCAGGGCTGGCTCGAGGGCTACCTGCTGACCGGCCGGCACGGCATCTTCGACTGCTACGAGGCCTTCATCCACATCGTCGATTCGATGTTCAACCAGCACGCGAAGTGGCTGAAGGTCACCCGGGAGATCCCCTGGCGGCGACCGATCGCGTCGCTGAACTACCTGCTGTCGTCCCTGGTCTGGCGCCAGGACCATAACGGCTTCAGCCACCAGGACCCGGGCTTCATCGACCACGTCGTGAACAAGAAGTCGGACGTCATCCGGGTCTATCTGCCGCCTGACGCGAACACCCTCCTGTCGGTCGCCGACCACTGCCTCCGGAGCCGTGACTACGTCAACGTCATCGTCGCCGGCAAGCAGCCGGCACCGCAGTGGCTCTCGATGGAGGAGGCGATCCTCCACTGCACCCGCGGCATCGGGATCTGGGAGTTCGCGAGCAACGACGATGGCGACCCGGACGTCGTCCTCGGCTGTGCCGGAGACATCCCGACGCTCGAGACGCTGGCCGCGGTCAGCCTCATCCGCGAGCATCTGCCGGAGCTGCGCGTCCGGGTCATCAACGTCGTCGACCTGATGCGGCTCCAGTCGAACCGCGAGCATCCGCACGGCCTCTCGGGCGCCGAGTTCGACGCCCTGTTCACGGCGGACAAGCCGGTGATCTTCGCGTACCACGGCTACCCGTGGCTCATCCACCGGTTGACCTACCACCGCACGAACCACGCGAACATCCACGTCCGGGGCTACAAGGAGGAGGGCACGACCACGACGCCGTTCGACATGGTCATGCTGAACGATCTCGATCGGTTCCATCTCGTGCTCGACGTGATCGACCGGGTCCCGGGTCTCGGCCAGAAGGCCGCCAGCGTCCGCCAGCTGATGGTCGACCGGCGACTCCAGGCTCGGGCCTACACCCGCCTCGAGGGCGAGGACGAGCCGTCGATCCGAGACTGGGCCTGGCCGAATCCTCGGGTGGATGGCTAGCGGAGCGTCGCCTCCACCCTCGGAGGGCACTGACGCACTCGACGGGCCGGTCGGCCGTCAGCGCGCGCAGCGGATCCTCGTCGTCAACGCGGGCTCGAGCAGCCTCAAGCTCCGGGTCCTGGACGAGGCCGATGCGGTCGTCGGCGAGGCCGACCTCGGTCCGATCGACGAGAGCGCATCGACCGACGAGCTCGCGCGGACGATCGCGCGGCTCGGGTCCGTCGACGCCGTGGGCCATCGGATCGTCCACGGCGGGACGCGGTTTCGCGGCCCGGTCGTGGTGGACCCGGAGGTCGTCAGGGCACTCGACCAGCTGACCGAGCTCGCACCGCTCCATCAGCCGAAGTCGCTGGCCGGGCTCTCTGCCGTCGGTGCCGTCCTGCCGGATGTCGCCGACCGTCGCGTGCTTCGACACCGCCTTCCACGCGACGATCCCGGAGGCCGCGGCGACGTACGCGCTGCCGGCGGCCTGGCGCGAGCGCTGGGATCTCCGACGGTTCGGATTCCACGGGCTGTCGCATGCGTATGTCGCGCGACGGACCGCGGAGCTCCTCGGACGCTCGGCGGACGGGCTCCGGATCGTGTCCTGCCACCTCGGTGCCGGTGCCTCGCTGGCGGCCATCATCGACGGCCGATCCGTCGACACGACGATGGGCTTCACGCCGCTCGAGGGGTTGGTCATGGCGACCCGCTCGGGCTCGGTCGATCCGGGTCTCGTGGTCTGGCTCGCGACCACTGGCGGTATCGCGCCCGACGAGCTCGGCGAGGGGCTCGAGCGTCGATCGGGGCTGTTTGGGCTCGCGGGCACCGCGGACATGCGCGAAGTCGTCGCCCGCGCGGCGGCGGGCGACCCGGATGCCGTCCTCGCGCGAGACGTCTACGTCCACCGGCTTCGGTCGTCGATCGCCGCGATGACGGCGTCGCTCGGTGGGCTCGACGCCCTCGTGTTCACCGGCGGGGTCGGCGAGCGATCGGCGGAGATCCGTTCCGGAGCGGCAGGCGGGCTCGCCTTCCTCGGGGTCGCCCTCGATCCCGAGGCGAACGCGGACGATCCGCCCGATCGCGAGATCGGCGCTCCGGGTGCCGCCGTCCGGACCCTCGTCATCGCCGCCCGCGAAGACCTCGAGATCGCCGCCCAGGTCCGGAGCGTGCTCGGCGACTGACCGTGTCTGCCCTGTTCGCCGCCACGACCCCTATCCGCGATCCGCCCCGCGGGTGGATGCGGTGGTATGCATACTCACCGCGCCGACACGGACATCTCCGGTCGCGGGGGTTGGCGGAGGTGGCTCGCAGCGGGCTTGGCAGAAGTCGACGGAGAGCCGACAGACTCGACGGAACGCGGGATCGCCGGGCTGGGGAGCGGGGTCCCACCGCTGGGAGAGATGTTCCAGGGCGGCGACCCGCAAGAGATACGCGTTGCCCGGTCCGCTGCACCAGGCGACCTCCGCATCCGTCACCGATGGCGCCCAGGCGAAGAGCCACCACCCGACGACGGCTACGAAGGCCGCGATGATCACGGCGGCGAGGACCATCACCGACTGGCGGGCCCGCCTTCCGTAAGGTCCTGCCACTGGTGACGGCCGGATGATCCCGGGCGACCCAGCAAGCGTCCGCGCGCGATCGCGGATGGCATCGGAAATGATCGGATCCTCGAGATCGCGCGTGTCGCGGATCCGCCTCCGGATCCCACCCGGGACCTCGAGCTCGATCGGCGGACCATGTCTGACCACGAGGACGACGCCCTTGCCGAAGACCTCCCAGACCGTGGACGACGGGTCCGATCGTGCACTCACGGCAGGGACGAGGCCGATCACCATCTGAGCGGATCCCGCTGAGGATCGCGGCGTTGTCGCGGTCGGTCGGTCTAGCCGTCATCGACCCACCATGCGCCTGCCACCGAAGGTACAGGACGATCGCGGCGACGACGTGTCGACCAGCCTCGAGGCCGCCCTGTCGGAGCCACCACCCGACCGCCCTGTGCATCATCCCACCGCCTGACGGCCGGCTTGACCGGCGACCGGCGCTCTGCCACGGTGTCCCCGCGTGCGCCACCGAGATCGACGACCCACGCCGACCACGCCCCGAGCGCTTCGGCTGGCCGGCCTCACGCTCGCGCTCGTGCTCGTGGCCGCGTGCGCGGACAGCCCGACACCATCTTTCAGCGCCTCACCGCCATCTCCCGGCAGCGGCGCCTCCGCGTCGACGCCGGCCTCCCCGTCGGCCGCGACCGGCTCTGCATCCCCGGCCACGGTCGCCCCGGTCCGCTGGTCCGACTGCGGCGCCGGCGCCCAATGCGGGACCGTGCCGGTGCCCATCGACCGCACCGGCGCCGTCCCCGGGACGATCCAGATCGCGTTGATCCGGCTGCCCGCGACCGAGCCGTCGAAGCGGATCGGCTCGCTCCTCGTCAACCCGGGCGGTCCGGGCGGGTCCGGCGTCGAGCTCGTGAAGGATGCCGGGACCCAGCTGTTCTCGAAGGAGCTCCGCGCCCGGTTCGACATCATCGGGTTCGATCCGCGCGGCGTGAACGCCAGCGCGCCGATCCGGTGCGTCGACGACCTCGACCACTTCCTCGCCCTGGACAGCACGCCCGACACGGACCGCGAGTGGACGACGCTCCTGGCCGGCGAGCAGGACTTCGCCGACGGCTGCGCCCGGCGGAACGGCCCGCTCCTCGCGCATGTCGGGACGGCCGACGTCGTCGAGGATCTGGACACCATCCGGGCGGCCCTCGGCGACGCCAAGATCACCTACATCGGGTTCTCGTACGGGACCCTGATCGGCGCGCTGTACGCCCAGATGCACCCCGATCGGATCCGGGCGCTGGCTCTCGACGGCGCGGTCGATCCGACCCTCGACGAGCCGTCGTTCCGGCACGCCGAGGCGATCGCCTTCGAGGCCTCGTTCGACCGCTTTCTCGCCGCCTGCGCCTCCTCGCCGCGGTGCGTGTTCCGGCATGACGGCCATCCCGGACCGGCGTTCGACGCACTGATGGCCCGGATCGAGGAGACGCCCCTCGAGAACCGGATCGACCCGCGCCGGCTGGTCGGGCCGTCGCTCGCCTGGAGCGCGGTCGCGAGCGCGATGTACGACGAGCGGGTCTGGCCGGTCCTGGAGGCCGCGCTCGCCCAGGCCGAGCGGGGCGACGGGACCCTCCTGCTCGCGATGTCGGACCCCTTCCAGGGCCGCAAGTCGAACGGGGCGTACTCGAACCTCGTCGATGCCAACGCGGCGGTCATCTGCCTCGACTTCCCGGGCCCATCGACCGTCGATGGCTACCGCGACCGCGTGGCCTCGTGGCAGAAGGACGCCCCGCGCTTCGGCGCCCTCCTCGCCCTGACCGACCTCGGCTGTGCCGACTGGCCGATCAAGCCCGACCGGGTCCCGGCGGCGGTGTCCGCGCCGGGCTCGCCGCCGATCGTCGTCGTCGGGACGAAGGGCGATCCGGCGACGCCATATGCCTGGGCCCAGGCGCTCCACCGGCAGCTGACCTCGAGCGACCTCGTCACCTTCGCCGGTGGCGGCCACACCGCATACGGGCGCAGCACCTGCGTGACCGATGCGGTCGACGCCTACCTGCTCGAGCTCACGACGCCGAAGGCCGGGCTCGTCTGCGAGGACTGAACGCCCCGGCGCCGAGATCGGCCAGCATCGCCGCGATGGCCTCGTAGGTCGCCTCGTCGCGCCAGTAGTGGCTGTGGATCGCCGGGAAGGCGGCGCCGTCGGTGCCCTGGACATCGCGCAACGCGGCGCGTGGCCGGACGGCATCGCCGAAGATCGGCCCGGCCGGGAACGACAGGTAGTCATCGGGATTCCAGACGTTCAGCCACGGGACGAACGGCCGGAGCGGCGCCGGCCCGCTCCGACGGAGCTCGCCCAGGGCGTCGCAGGCGAGCAGGAACGGTGACTGTGAGCCGACCGTCGCGAGCAGGTCGACGCTGGCCGGCATGCCGTGGACGAGCCGCTTCGCGAGCGTATCGACGAGGATGATCCCGCCCAGCGACAAGCCGACCGCGACGACGGGTCGGCCGTCCGCCTCCTCGGCGATCGTGTCGAGTTGGGCCGACACGTAGCCCGTGATCTCGTCGGGGCGGCGGAGATACGACAAGACGTCGACGAAGACCGCCAGCGTCTCGATGGTGAGGACTCGGCTGTAGAGCCAGCGCAGGAGCGTCCGCTCGCCAAGGATCGCGCCGCCGCTCGACGGCCGGACCTCGACCGTCCGGCCCGCTTCGGCGTCCTCGACGATCGCATCGATCCTGTCCATCGCCCGCCGCTCTGCCGCCGTGCGGCCCTTCTGGAACCGGCGGGTCACGAGCCATTCGAGATCGGAGGGTCGGACGTCGATGCCGTACGCCCGACCCCAGTCGATCGGCCGCAAGTCCGCCGCGATCCCATGGCGGGCGAGCCCCGCCTCGATATCGGGGCGCTCTTCGTCGGCACTCCGGTCCGACGCGCCGTAGACGAACGGGACGACGATCTCGGTTGCCATGCGGTCATGGTGCCACGGGCTGGTGACAGCTCCGCTGTCCGGGGCATCAGCTCGGACGGCTCGACACCTGCGCGTCGAGCCGCGGCGGCCTACCGACCCCGGGTCGAGACGACGAGCAGAAGGAACGACGTCTCCAGGACATCGACCGCGGCGATGATCCCGGCGACGACCAGCGGCAGCGGCGAGGCGAGGAGCCAGCCGAGCCCGGCCGCGAACGACGCGACGGCGAGGAACGCCAGCCGGATGCCCCGGAGCATCACGACCGGGTCCGCGTCCCGAAGGTCGGTCCGGTCGGGGCCATCGCCCCGGGCGGCCTGGAATCGGTCGACCGACAGCCGCGCCAGCCGAAGCCCGAGCAGCACCGACGCCGCGACGAGGAAGGCGCGGACGAGCGCCGGCGGCGTGACGATCGCCTCGAGGATGTCGCCCTCCCCCACGAGCGCGGCGCCGACGATGGCCCCGAGCGCCGCGAGGCCGAGAAGCGCCGTCGTGAGACGGGGACCCGGTCGCGGGACGGCGCCGGTCGTCTCGTCGGTCACGTCGCGCGCGGCTCCGCCGCGATCGGGCTCGCCGCGATCGGGCTCGCCGCGAGCTCGACTTCGGTCACGGTCTCGCGCTCGATCCGCCAGGCACGCACGGACGGCCGTCCGCTGGCCGCGTCGGCCTGGTCCGCAGCGAGCGAGACGAGGACATACAGCGCTTCGGGGTAGAACGCCAGGCCGACATCGGTCGGGCTCGGGATCGCCGGCGATCGGACGTGGCTGTGGACGATCGCCCAGAAGACGCGGTCGGCGTCCTCGGTCGCCATCGTCAGCCGCAGCAGGTCCTGCGGGTCGATCTCATAGCGGTACGGCGAGGCGGCGGCGTTGCGAGCCGGCTCCCAGGTCAGGGCGATCCCGCCCTCCGTCGCCGGTCGGTCGCCGATGATGAGCCCGCATGCCTCGTTCGGGTACTCCGCCCGGGCGTGGTCGATGATCGCGTCCCGGATCGCCTCGGGCAGGGCGACCGTCACCACCAGTTCACGCCCCCCTCGAGGTCGGCCTCCATCTCGTCGAAGTCACGGGTGAACGTGCCGACCGAGAGGTACTTCCAGCCGCCGTCGGGGAGGAGGACGACGATCGTCCCGGAGTCCATCGTCCAGGGCCACCCGCGCCGCGGCGACCAGGACCGCACCGCACGACGGCCCGGCGAAGATCCCCTCCCGGAAGACGAGGTCGCGCAGGGCGGCGATCGCGTCGCGGTTCGAGACGAGGAACTTCCCGTCGAGCAGGCACGGGTCGAAGATCTCCGGCACGAAGCCCTCGTCCAGCGAGCGGAGCCCCTGGACGTTCTCGCCCGGCAGCGGCTCGGCGGCGTAGATGCGCACGCCCGGCTTGTGCTCGCGCAGGTAGCGCGACACGCCCATGAGGGTGCCGCTGGTCCCGAGGCCGGCGACGAACACATCGATCTCCGGGCAATCGGCGAGGATCTCCGGACCGGTCGTCTCGTAGTGGGCCAGCGGGTTGGCGGCGTTGCCGTACTGGTACGGCATCACGAACCGCGGGTCCTTCGCGACGAGGTGCTTGGCCAGGGCGATCGCGCCGTTCGAGCCGAGCGCCCCGGGCGAGTCGATGATCTCAGCGCCGTAGAGGGCCGCCATCTGGCGCCGTTCCGCGGTGACGTTGTCGGGCATCACGAGCGCGACGCGATAGCCCTTCCGGCGCCCGATCATCGCCAGGGCGATGCCGGTGTTGCCCGACGTCGGCTCGAGGATGATCGAGTCGGGCCCCAGGACGCCGCGGGCCTCGAGGTCCGCCACGAGGTACTTCGCGACCCGGTCCTTGACCGACCCGGTCGGGTTGTACATCTCGAGCTTGGCGTAGATCGAGACGGCCGGGTTCGGGCTCATCCGGGGGATCCGGACGAGCGGCGTGTGGCCGATCGCCTCGAGGACGTCCTCGTGCCGCCCGCCGTGGGGCGGGGCGTCGTCGTGGTCGTGGATCGGCGCGACCGCGCGCAGCGCGGACATCGTCGGTCCTAGCCGCCCGCCATCGCCGGCAGGATCATCACGATGTCGGCGTCGCTCACGGTGGTCCCGAGACCCCCGAGGTATCGGACGTCCTGGCCGTCGACGTAGACATTGACGAACCGGTTCAACTCGCCTTCATCGGAGAAGAGCTGGGCCTTGAGGCTCGGGTGGGCCGTGGTCAGCGCCCCGAGGACGTCTTCCAGCGAGCCCGCCGGCACGTCGACCTGCTTCGCACCGCCGACCTGGGCGCGCAGGACCGGCGGGATCCGGACCGCGGTCACGCAGCACCACCGACGCCGCTGACGCCGCCGCCCACTCCGACCGCCCACTCCGTCCCCGAGGACGAAGACGCCGCCATCGCCGGGCGAGGAGACCGACAGCGGCGTGCCGGCGGCTCGCGCCGCGACCGCGGCGTCGGAGCAGACCGGGCAGGCAGGGTCGCGCTTGAGCCGCAGCTCGGTGAACGAGGCGTCGAGGGCATCGAACAGCAGCAGCCGACCGACCAGCGTGTCACCGATCCCGAGGATCAGCTTGAGGACCTCGTTGGCCTGGAGCAGACCCATGATCCCGGGCACGACGCCCAGGACACCCGCGACCGAGCAGCCAGGCGCGAGCTCGGGCGGCGGCGGGGTCGGGTAGAGGCAGCGGTAGCACGGGCCCTCGTACGGCTTGAAGACCGTCAGCTGACCCTCGAACCGGAAGACCGAGGCATGGACGACCGGGATGCCGGCGATGACGGCCGCGTCGTTGAGGGCGTAGCGCGTCTCGAACGTGTCGGTGCCATCGAGGATCACGTCGTAGCCGGCGATGATCTCGTCGACGTTCGCCTCGGTCAGCATCACCTCGTGGGCGACGACGGTCACCTCGGGGTTGAGCGCGGCGATGGTCTTGCGGGCCGACTCGACCTTGCGCTCCCCGACCCGGTCGGTCGTGTGGAGGATCTGGCGCTGGAGGTTGCTCACGTCGACGACGTCGAAGTCGACGATGCCGATCGTGCCCACACCCGCGGCCGCGAGGTACAGCGCGGCCGGGCTGCCGAGCCCGCCGGCCCCGACGAGCAGGACCTTCGACTCGAGGAGGGTCGCCTGGCCCTCGGTCCCGACCTCCGGGATCAGGAGATGGCGGCTGTAGCGCTGCTTCTGGGCATCGCTGAGGACGCGCGGCGCCTGCCACGGCAGGCCCTGCCCCTTCCACTGCTGGAAGCCACCCGACATCGAGGCGACGTTCGTGTAGCCCATCGACTGGAGGGTCTGGGCGGCGAACAGCGACCGGATGCCGCCGGCGCAGTAGAGGATCACCGGCGCGGCCCGATCGGGCACCGCCGCCTCGATGTCCTGCTCGATGTAGCTCTTTCCGACGTGGACGGCGCCGGTCGCGTGGCCGGCCTCCCATTCGGAGGTCTCGCGGACGTCCACGAGGACCGTCCGGGGATCCTGGTCACGGGCCAGGTCGGCCTCGACGGCGCTGATCTCCCGTACGTCGGCGCGAGCCTCGCGGAGGAGGTCGGCATAGGACTTGGGCATCGGTGGGTGACTCCGGGTGATGGTCGACGGGCTGCCGACGGGAGCCGGCAGGGCGGAAAGGGGTGCGAGGGAGCGGCGGTCGCGCCGGCGTCAGGCCGGCAGCGGACACCTGCAGCGGCGCGTCGCGGTCATGCCTGCGCCGTGCGTCGCCGTCATGCCTCGGCCTCGACGGCGGTCCGGGTCGCTTGTTCGTCGGTGACCTCGGCGATCGCCTTCTGGAGCGTGTCGTGGCTGAGCATCGCGCACTTGAGGCGGGCCGGGCTGATCTCGATCCCGAGCAGGTCCAGCAGGTCGTCGGCGCGGAAGCCCGCGACCTCAGCGACCGACTTGCCCTTGACCTCGTCGGTCAGGAGGCTCGCGCTCGCCTGGCTGATCGCGCAACCGCGGCCGGTGAAGGCCACCTGGTCCACGACCCCGTCGGCGACGTGCACCTGGAGAGTGATCCGATCGCCGCACAGCGGGTTGCTGCCCTCGATGCTCGCGGAGGGCTGCTCGAGCGTCCCGAAGTTGTGGGGCCGCCGATAGTGCTCGAGGATGTAGTCGCGGTACAGGTCGTCCATCTCGGTTCCCGAGTGTATCGCGTTCCCACAATCCCGACCAGTGGGGTCGGGATTGACGAGCGCACCCGTCTCTGCGGGCGCCGCGGTAGGCTGCCGCCATGGGGTTCGAGGTCGACCCGCAACGACTCGGCCGCGGTGGATCCGGTCGGCGGATCGGCGGGGTCGTCCTCGCGAGCGTGGCGGTCATCGCCCTCGCCGTCGTCACGATGCGCCCCGGCGCGTCCGGGACCGATGTTCGACGAGCGGCAAGTACCGATGCGCGCGCATCGGACTCGGCGGTCAGCGGCGCATCGGCCTCCGGCCTCGCCGCAGTCGGCCCGTCAGCGAGCCCGACGACCTCAGTCGCGCTCGGCCGACCCATCCCACCGACATCGGCGATCGAATGCCACGACATCAGTGCGCTCCTGTGCCGCCGGATCGTCCAGGCGACGATGCGGATCATCCCGGCCTCGTTGCCGCCGGTGGCGAAGGTCGCTGTCTGGCCCTCGCTCCTGTGCGGCGACGCATCGGACTGCCCGCCGTCCCGGCTCGCGGGTCGAGAGAAGCTCGGCAGCGCGGTCGTGACGTTCGAGCCGACGCAGATCACTGCTTGGGCGAACGTCGTGGGCCCTCCCCGATCGCCCGGGTCGCTCGCCCGGCCGCAACCGATCGCCTGGGTCATCCGCGTCGGCACTTGAGCTGAGCCGGTCTCGCACGCGGCGCGCCGGGCTGGCGAGCGGCGACTGACCCTCAGCCCGCCCCGTGGCGAGCGCGGCGGATCTGGTCGGCGTGGTCGTGGGGATGGGCCGCGTAGATCTCGAGCCAGCGCATCACGGAGTACGGGCCGCCGACCGAGTGCGTCCCGGTGCGCGCGAACTCGCCCGGCGACATCGCCTCGAGGAGCTGAAGGGTCGACGCGCGGACCGTCCGCAGGACCTCGAGCGACGGCTCGATCGGCCGGTCGTAGTGGAGGCGGCGGGCGTACTCGGGCTCGTCGTAGTCGAGGATCAACGGCTCATCCTCGGCGACCAGCCGCCGGATCCGGACGTACGAGCGCGCCTCCCCGTCGGCGAGGTGATGGACGATCTGGCGGACGGTCCAGTCCTCGCCCGGCTGCGCCCGATCAAGCTCCTCGTCGGTGATCCCGTCGAGCGCCTCGACGACATCGTCGTAGCCGGTCCGATACGCGTCGAGCAGCGTCGTCCTGTCCATCGTCGGATGGTGCCACACCCGCCGCTCGGCCCGGCCGACCGCCTCTCCGGCCGGCACCCGTGTGCGATGCTCTGCCGACAAGGAGGCCAGCCATGGCCGATCGCCCGAACGGACTGACGGATGACCAGGTGAAGCGCCTGGGTCAGATGCACGAGATGATCGAGCCGCTGCGGGTGGGCCCGGGGCAGAAGATCCGGCTGCCGCACGACTACGACCCGCGCTGGACGGCCGACTTCGTCAAGAAGGAGGACGCCACCGAAACCCTCGAGCGCAGCGTCGAGTTCCTCTCGGAGTACCAGACCCGCCTCGCGGCCCAGGACAGATACGGCCTGCTCGTCGTGATCCAGGGGATGGACGCCGCAGGGAAGGACGGGACGATCCGGCACGTCATGAGCGGGGTGAATCCCCAGGGCGTCAGCGTCTCGGCATTCAAGGTCCCCTCGACCGAGGAGCTTGATCACGACTATCTCTGGCGCTGTGCCCTGCGCCTGCCCCGGCGCGGCGAGATCGGGATCTTCAATCGCTCGTACTACGAAGAGGTGCTGGTCGTCCGCGTCCATCCGCAGATCCTCGCGTCGCAGCGGCTGCCCGAGGCGTCGAAGGGCAAGGACGTCTGGGATCGCAGGTATCGCGAGATCAACGACTGGGAGCGCTACCTCGTCGACAACGGGATCCGGATCGTCAAGCTCTTCCTCAACGTCTCGCCGGACGAGCAGAAGCGACGGTTCCTGCGTCGGATCGACGAGCCGGAGCGGAACTGGAAGTTCTCCGCGGCCGACGTCCGGGAGCGCCAGCACTGGGACGAATACCAGAACGCGTACGCCGACATGCTCAGCGAGACGAGCACCGACAACGCCCCGTGGTACGTGATCCCGGCCGACCGCAAGTGGTTCATGCGGGTCGCCGCTGGCGCCGTCATCCTCGATGCGCTGGTCAAGATCGACCCGCAATATCCGGTCGTCCCACCGGAGGCGAAGGCCGACATGGAGACGGCCAAGGCCGAGCTCCTCGCCGAGGACGGCGGCTCCGACTGACCCCGGCACCCGCAGCCGCGGGTCCCGCGCCCCGCCAGGTCGCTCGCCCGCTCCCACTCCGCGCCGTTGCATCACCTGCAAGAAACCGGGCCGACGTTGCACCGGATGCACGGAACCGACCGAGACGCCGTTCGTGCCGCGGCGGCGTTGCACGCGATGCAAGATCCGGACTCAAGCCGCGTGTTCCTTGCACCGGATGAAACGAACCAGACCGGATCCAGCCCTCGGGCCTTTCAACCGTCACTTCCGTGCACCTGGTGCAACAGCGGGCGACGCTCCGGCTGCGCGGGCCGGTGACGCCCGCTACGCGCCGAAGAGCGCGATGACCTCCCGGAGCCCCGCGACCAGGGCATCGACGTCCTCGCGGGTCGAGTAGACGTTGAACGACGCCCGCGCGGTCGCCGCCAGGTCGAGCCGCTCGTGGAGCGGCATCGTGCAGTGGTGGCCGGCCCGAACGCAGACGCCGGAGCGGTCCAGGACCTGGGCGACATCGTGCGGGTGGACGCCCGGGATGTTGAAGGGGATGACCCCGCCCCGCAGGTCGGGATCCATCGGGCCGTACAGCTCCAGCTGCGGCAGCTCGCGCGGGAGCAGCTCGAGGGCATAGGCGACCAGCTCGCGCTCGTGGTCGCGGACGCGATCCATCCCGATGTCCATCAGGTACTCGGCCGCCGCGCCCAGGCCGATCGCCGCGGCGATGTCCGGCGTGCCCGCCTCGAACTTCCAGGGGATGTCGTTCCACTCCGAGCGGCGGAGGTGGACCTCCCGGATCATCTCGCCCCCGCCGAGGAACGGCGGCATCGCCTCGAGCAGCTCGCGCCGGGCCCACAGCACCCCCGACCCGGTCGGGCCGAGCATCTTGTGGCCGCTGAAGGCGTAGAAGTCGGCGCCGATGTCCTGGATATCGACGGCCAGATGCGGTACCGCCTGGGCGCCGTCCAGCAGGACCAGTGCGCCGGCCTCGTGCGCCCGCTCGACGATCTCGCGGACCGGGTTGATCGTGCCCAGGGTGTTCGAGACGTGGGTCAGGGCGACGAGCTTCGGCTTGAGCCGCAGCAGGACGTCGAGGATCTCGAGCCGCAGGACCCCGTCGTCGGTGATCGGGATGAACTCGAGGTCGGCGTCCTTCTCCTGGACCAGGAGCTGCCACGGGACGAGGTTCGCGTGGTGCTCCATCTCGGTCAGGACGATCGCGTCGCCCCGCTCGATGTGGCGCCGGCCCCAGGTGTTGGCGACGAGGTTGATCGCCTCGGTCGCGTTCCGGGTGAAGACGATCTCGTGGCTGTCGGGGGCGTTGATGAACCGCCCGGCGATCGCCCGGGCGTGCTCGTAGGCCGCCGTCGAACGCTCGCCGATCTCGTAGATCCCGCGATGGACGTTGGCGTTGTACTCGCGGTAGAAGCCGTCGATCGCATCGATCACGACCTGCGGCTTCTGGCTCGTGGAGGCCGAAGTCGAGATAGACGATCGGATGGCCATGGACGCTCGTCCCCAGGAGCGGGAAATCGGCCCGGAGCGCGTACGGGTCGCAGCGGCTCGGGCCGCTCGGTGGTCGGTCGGATGCCGGTCTCGACGGCCATCGCCGATCCTCGCCCGCCTAGCGGGCGGCCTCCACCGGCTCGGGCGCGCTCGGGATCCGGAGCGCGTCGTCGGAGGTGTCGATGTCGAGCCCGGCCTCGCGGAGGATCGGGCCATAGCCCTCATCCTCGAGCCGGAGCGCCAGGTCCGCGCCGCCGCTCTTCACGACCCGGCCGGCCGCCAGGACGTGGACGACGTCGGGGGTGATGTAGTTGAGCAGCCGCTGGTAGTGGGTGATGAGGAGCACGCCGAGCTCGGGGTTCAGCATCGCGTTGACGCTCTCGGCGACGACCCGAAGGGCATCGATGTCGAGACCCGAGTCGGTCTCGTCGAGGATCGCCATCTCCGGCTCCAGGACGGCCATCTGGAGCATCTCGAGGCGCTTCTTCTCGCCGCCGGAGAAGCCCTCGTTCACGTAGCGCGTCGCGAACTTCTCGTCCATCTTCAGAAGGGCGAACTTCTCGCGGATCTTCTTTCGGAAGTCGCCCATGCTGATGCCGCCGCGGGTCGGGTCGGTCGGGTCGATCTCGGGGTTCTTGTCGATGCCCTGGAGCTTGGCGTTGAGGGCGCTCCGCAGGAAGCTCGCGACCGACAGGCCGGGGATCGCGGTGGGGTACTGGAACGCGAGGAAGAGGCCCAGGCGGGCGCGCTTGTCGGGGCTGAGCTTGAGGATGTCGCGGCCCTTCCAGTGGACCGAGCCGCCGGTGACGACATACGCCGGGTGACCCATCAGGGCGTAGGCGAGGGTCGTCTTGCCCGAGCCGTTCGGGCCCATGATCGCGTGGACCTCGCCCTTGCCGACGGACAGGTCGATGCCCTGGAGGATCTCGCGCTCGGGGTTCGCGAGCGGGGCGACCCGGAGGCCGCGGATGACGAGCTGCTGATCGGGATCGGTCACGGGACGGGTGTCTCTCCGGCTGGGGATGTGGGTCGTCAGGACGAGGTGGCGAGGGCCCGCTCCCGGTCGCGGGCGGCGAGCGCCTCGACGGCGATCGCCCGCTGCGGGACGAGGTCGGCGAGGGTGATCGAGTCGAGCGTGCCGGCGATCGCGTCGCGGATCCGAAGCCACAGGAGGTTCACGGTGCAGCGCGACGTCCGGTCGCAGCCGGGACTGTGGGCCTCGTCTTCGGCGGCGCAGATCATCGGCGCCAGCGGACCCTCCAGGGCCCGCAGGACCTCCGACATCGGGATCGTCTCGGGCGCGCGAGCCAGCTGGTAGCCGCCATGGGCGCCGCGCGTGCTGACGACCAGGTCGGCGTCGCGCAGCGACATCGCGAGCTGCTCGAGGTACGGCCGCGGGAGGTCCTCCTCGGCGGCGATCTCGGCGAGGCTGGCCGGCCCCGTGCCCCAGCGGCGCCCGAGCTGGACCATCAGCCGGACGCCGTACTCGCCCTTCGTGCTGAAGGCGAGGGCACCGCTGCCGTGGAAGGAAGGCCGTGGGGAGGCTGTCGTCACCGGGTCGCCATGCTCGCTGATCCCGCAGATCGTGGTGCGGGTTAATCCCGACCGAATCTGTCGGGATTAGTCTACGGCGCCGCCATGATCGGACGCAAGCGCGGCAAGGGGTGCCGGATCCGGCGGCCTACAAGGACACCCAGAGGTACAGGTCTCGGTCGGATGCGGCCGCATCTCGCGCCAGCGCCTGCAGTCGCCCGATCAGGTCGTCCAGGGTCTCGGCGTGCGCCCTGGATAGCTGCATCTCCTCGGTGTTCGCCCAACGCACCGCCGCATCAACCCGCTGGGGGTCGGTCAAGCCGACGAGTCCATCGCGGAGCTCGCGGCGAAGGCGGAAGACCCACGGCCCTTGCCCATCGTTCGAGCGGACCACGTCGTGCAGGCCGTGGGCCTTGAGCTCGGCGACCGGAGTGCCGGTCACGAGCTGATCGAGCGTTCCCAGCTCGACGGATGTGATGCCGTTGCTCTGGACGAAGGGCAGGCGCGGAGCTGGCAGCGGGGCGTCGACCGGAGCGGGGGATGCTGGCTTGCCACCGAACCCCAGGAACCCGCGTTTGGGTCGCGGCGCCGGCGTCGCGGGTGGACCGCCCGGTCCCCACTCGATCGACACGGCGGCCAGCTCATCCGGTGTGGCAGCAAAGAAGTCGCTGAGAAGTCCCACCGTCCCCCTCTTACCAAGTGACGTCGACATCCTAGGCCGCCGTGGAACGCTTCGACCGATCCGGCCGCCAGCGACGTCAGGTCCAGTCGATCGTCACCACGTCCATCGGCTGGTCGAGGCCTTTGAGCTCGATCGACCGCGCCGGGAGGCCGGCGAAGCGCGTCCCGTCGACCGTCTCGCGGGAGGCGATGATCTCGCCGCCCTCGGCCGCGGCGGCGATCCGGGCAGCCTCGTGGACCCCCTTGCCGTGGTAGTTCTGGCCGACCTGCTGGGCGTTCGCGAGGTGGATGCCGATCCGGACCTGCGGCGCGAAGCCTGACGAGCGGCGATGGTCCGCCAGCGTCCGCTGGATCGCCATCGCGCAGGCGATCGCGTCATCGGGCGCGTCGAAGCCGACGAAGAACCCGTCGCCGGTGTTCACGACCTCCTGACCGCGATGAGCCGCGAAGCGCTCTCGCAGGGTCTCGTCGTGCCAGGCGAGCAGCGTCTGCCAGGCCTCGTCACCGAGGGCGACCGCGAGGTTCGTCGAGCCGACGATGTCGGTGAACATGAAGGTCTTCTCGACCCGCCGGGTCGTCCCGACGGCCGTCCGGAGCGCCCACGGCAGCAGGTCCCCGACCTCCTCGAGCTCGATCGCCCGGGTCGGGCAGACCATCACCGCCTCGCGGAGGAGCTCCTCATCGACGCTGTCCTCGTCGAGGATCGCGGCCTTCAGGTGCTCGCCCGGAAGCCAGTCGAAGACCGTCGGAGCGAGGGCGATGCAGTTGCCGGCGCCGACGCAGCGCGGCCGGTCGAGGCGGACGCGGACGGTCATCGTGCCGACCCTTGGGGCTTCACGGGCCGTCGCCCCGGAGCGCCAGCGCCGTCGCTTCCGATCGCGAGCCGACGCCGAGCCGGGCATAGAGCTCGGTGAGCTCGCGCTCGACCGCAGGCTCGTCGATCCCGAGGATCGTCGCGATCTCGTCGTTCGTCCGGCCGTCGGCGACGAGCCGCAGCAGGTCGGGTGGGGTCGCAGCAGCGCCACCCTCGCCGCGGTCGTCCCCCGCGAGCTCGGCGAGCTCGCGCCCGCGTGGTCCGCGGAACCATGCCACCCGGCAGCCCTCGTCGATCGTCCGCCGCGCGATGAGGTCCCGGAGGAGTCGCAGCTCATCCCGGACCGTTACGCGCTCGTCGTCGGAGCCATGGGCCAGGACGACCCGCGCCGCCGGGACGAGGATCTCGAGGTGCGGGTCCTCGCGCATCGCGACCCGGCGCGTTTCGAGGGCCGCGCGTGCGGCCGCGAGAGCGTGCTCGGTGTCCCCGCGAGCCTCCGCGACGGTCGCGCTGACAGCGTCCGCCTGGGCGCCCCAGGGAGGATGCCCGGGCAGGTCCCGCACGATCCGCCGGACCTCCGCTGCGGCAGTCTCCGCCTGATCGAGCATCCCATCGTCCGTCGTGTCGCGGCCGACCCGCGCGAACGCGAGCGCCAGGGTCGCGAGCGCCTCACAGCGTCCAGCGGGCCGGCCGGACGCGGTCGCAAGCTCGACGGCCCGCTCGAGGTGGGCCCGCATCTCGGATCCCTCGCCGCGGACCTCGGCCAGGATCCCCCGCCACGTCTCGAGCTGGCGGGCACGGAGCGGCGTCGGGCACTCGGCGGCTTCATCGGCCGCAAGGTCGAGCCAGCGCCCCGCCTCATCACTCGCCCCGATGTCGAGATGCGCCATCGCGGCTCCGCCGGCGGCGGCGAACGAGAGCGGATGATCGCCCAGCAGCTTCGACCGCTCGTACGCCTCGACCCCGCGCGAGACGGCGAGGTCGGGAATCACCTTCGAGCGCGCGAACACGTGGACGCTGTAGAGCAGCCGGGCCTCTGCGCCTGATCGATCGGTCTCGCGGCTGAATGATCTCAACTCGCTACTGAGCGTTCGGATCTCCTCGATCACCTGGGCCGGGTCGCTCCCGAGGTGGATCTCGCCGGCCCTCCGGAGATACGCCTGGGCGATGATCGTCGACATCGCGCCGCGGCGATCGCCGACCGCCTGGTACCGCTCCAGTGCCCGCTCGAGGATCGCGTCGGTCTCCATGAAGAGATCGACGATCGGAAGCTCGGGCAGGATCGACATGAGCATCTCGCCGTGGGCGACGCGCTGAAGGATCGGGAGATGCGCGCCGGACTCCAGCCAGCCGATGAACCATTGCCGGACACGCGACGACCCGATGACCCCGCGCTCGCGGAGCGCGGCCGCGAGCCGGGCGTCATCGCCCAGCTCCTCTGCGAGGACGATCGCCCTGTCGTACGCCTCCTGGGCCGCGTCGAGCTCGTCTCCGCGGACCATCGGGCCGTAGCCCTCGCCGATCGCCGAGTGGAGCAGGTCCTGGCCGAGCTCGAGGTTCGCCGCGAGCTCCTGAGCCCGGTCGCCATCGTCGGCGGCCCGTTGTCGTGCAGCGCTCGCGAGTCGAGCGGCGCGATCGTGCTGGCCATCGGAGCGGAGTGCCGCGGCGCGGCGAAGTGCGACCTCGATGCCGAGAGTCTCGTCCCCGGACGCGTCGGCGAGCGCGGCCAGTTCGGCCAGGCTCTCCAGACGATCGGATGGCCGCAGGAGCATCTCGAGGGCGTCGTCGCGGGCACGGAGCAGCGCCACCCGCTCCGCCCGTGTCCCGATGATCGGCAGGGCCTCGTCCGCGAGCCGGAGGGCCTCCTCCGGGGCGTTCGCGGCGAGCGCCGCCGTGGCCGCGCCGATCGAGAACCGGGCGCTCCGCTCGGGGTCGCCGGCCGCGAGGGCATGACGTGCGAGGCTCGGCAGGGCCTCCGGCGGCGGTTCGCCATCGGCGGTCAGGATGTCCACGATCGCCTGGTGGATCTCCCGCAGCCGGGCGGCCGACAGAAGGCCCAGGCTCGACTCGCGGACGGACTCGTGTCCGAAGCGGTAGTCGGCCCCGGATCCGTCACGGACCTCCTGGAGGAGTCCGGCCGCGACGGCCGGCGCGAAGGAGTCCGACAGGGACGTCGGGGTCGTGGAGGTGTCCCCGAGACGTGTCCGGACCGCGCAGAGGTCGGCGAGCCGGAAGCTCCGGCCCAGCACGGCCGCCTCCGACAGTGCCACACGCGCGGCCTCGTCGAGGCGTGCCGCGCGCCGCTGGACGAGCGTCCGGACGGCGGAGGGCAGGAGGCGCCCGGCCTTTGGATCGAGCTTCCAGACGCCATCGAAGCGCTGCAGGAGGCCCGCGTCGACGTACGTCCGGACGAGCTCCAGGACGACGAACGGGACGCCCTCGGCTTGAGAGTGGAGGGTCGCCGCGCTGGAGGGGTCGACCTGTCCTCCGAGCCGGAGCCGGATGAGCTCTGCGGTCTCCGTCTGGCGGAACCTGGCGATCGGGACCCGTCGCAGCAGACCGAGCCGATCGACGTCGGCGAGCAGATTGACGAGTTCGGGCACGCTCGTCGCCTCCTCGGCGCGCATCGCGAGGACGATGAGGATCGGGATCCCGGGCTCCGTGCGGACGAGGTAGCGGATGATCCGGAGGGAGTCCGTGTCCGCCCATTGGACGTCGTCGAGGAGGAGCGCGATCGGCCGCTCGAGGGCGGTCACGCTCAAGGCGAGCGTCGCCTGGTCAAGCGCCCGGAGCATCCGCTCGTCGGGCAGCAGCCCATCGAGAGCGGAGTCTCGACCCGTCAGCGTGTCGCGGGCTCGATCGAGCGCCTCGATCGCAGCCGGACCCGCGCCGTCGCGGAGCGCCGGGCTCGAGACGATGCCGCGAGCGGTGAGGAACGGGCCGCGGATCTCCTCGTCGACGGTGACGGTGAGGGGGACGAAGCCGTCGGCCGCGGCGAGCTCGGCCGTGGCGGTGAGCAGGCGGCTCTTGCCGATGCCAGGCTCGCCCTCGAGGCTCAGGACGAAGATCCCGTCCCGTGCCCGTCGGAGCGTCGAGGCGACGGCTGCGAGCTCCGCGGTGCGCCCGACCAGGTCGCCCGCGAGGCGCGCCGGCGGGCCTGGCGCCTTCTCGCTGATCGTCACGAGGGCATTCCGGGCACGGGGATGCCGACGGCGACGAACGATAGGACGAGCGCGCGCTGCACCCAGGTCATCGGGCCCCACCTCGACGGGATGTCGGTCGGATGGTACGCCCGACCGCCCGTCCCATCTGCGGGCGGATGGAGCGCGCTCGACGCTCTCTCCCCAGTGACGAGCGCGCTCTCGGCATGACTGAGTCCTGAGACGCCTCCGTCGGTTCCCGAAACGACGGGATCGCGAATCGGGAACCGACCGCCGGTGGCGCCGACTCATATCCTGCGGAAGCGATCCCCGACGCGATCGCCGTACCGAGGGTGGGATGGACCGCGAGACCGTGGAGCGGGCGATGGGCGGCGATCACGCCGCGTTCGCCGAGCTCGCACGCCGCTCGATCGACCGTCTCTACGCGACCGCGCGCCTCATCACGCGCGAAGACGCGCTCGCGCAGGACGCGGTCCAGGAGGCACTCGTGTCCGCCTGGCGGCACATCGGGTCGTTGCGAGATCCCGATCGGTTCGAGGCCTGGATCTACCGGCTGCTCGTGAACAGCTGTCGTCGCGAGCTGCGACGGGGCCACCGGCAGATCACCGAGATCCAGATGCCGGACAGCGTCGGCCACGAGCCCGACCCAGGCGAGCTGGTCGCTGATACGGATCAGCTCGAGCGCGGTTTCCGGCGTCTCGATCCTGACCAGCGAGCCGTGATGGTCCTCCACTACTACCTCGGCCATCCCCTGACCGAGATCGCCGAGATCCTCGATCTCCCGCCCGGGACGGTGAAGTCCCGGCTCCATCGCGCGACACGCTCGATGCGGGCGGCACTCGATGCCGATGCCCGCGCCGGAGCGGTGGCGCAAGGACGGCTGGCATGACCGTGCAGAACGACGTCGACTTCGACCGGACGATGACGGCCTGGCTCGGCCAGGAGGCGCCGACTCGGGCGCCGGAGTTCCTTCTCGGCGACGTGCTCGACGCGACGACGGTCATCCGGCCCGGTCGAGGCTGGCTCGCCCGGCTCGATCCCGCCGGCAAGTCCTTCGCTCGAGCTCGGGTGCTCGGCACGCGCGCGGCGGCGGTCGTCGCGGTCGCGGCGATGATCTCGGTCATCCTCGGGCTCGTCATCATCGCCGGCACGAGACCGCACAACGGGCTGCTGGCCTACACCACGCTGCCGACGGACGAAGGTTCCTTCGCGATCACCGTCGTCTCGCCCGATGGCACGGCCGGTCGACCGCTCGTGGTGGCCGGCGACCTGGAGCAGCTCCAGTGCCCGGTGTTCTCGCCGGATGGTGGTTCCATCGCCTTCGTCGGTGGGCAAGCGGCGGAGCTCGAGGTCATCGGCGTGGACGGCTCAGGTCGGCGCCGGGTGGGCGGCCACGTGAGCTTCCAGGGCCCGACGGGATCGTCGGCCATCGCCTGGTCGCCCGACGGGACGCGCATCGCCTACGGCCTCGACACGATGGCGACCGACCAGACCGGGCCGCCGAACATCGTCGAGATCGCCACGGTCGCCGATGGCTCGGCGGAGCGAATCAAGTTCCCGGAGATCGAGTACGTCACGTCCGTCGCCTGGTCGTCCGACGGGACGCGGCTGCTCGTCGTGGGGACCGGCGGCAACACGACCCAGGACCATGACCGGACGACGGTCTTGACCGTCCGCCCCGACGGGTCGCAGCGATCGACCATCGCGACCTTCTCGACCGGCGCGTCGGGCCCGTCGGGTACCTCTGCCTGGTCACCCGATGGCTCGCGGATCCTCGTCGTCCAGCCGGCGATCTCGTCGCCGCTGTCCCGGCGTGCCACGGTCATCCCGGTCGATGGATCGGCGCCGACGATCGTCAGTCCCGAGGGCGTCGCGGTGAACGATGCCGCGTGGTCGCCTGACGGTCGGTCGATCGCGATGAGCGGGACCAACGCCGACGGCTCGCCGGCCCTTTTCGTCACGGCACCCGACGGATCCGGGGCGCGCTCACTCGATGCCGGCTTCAAGGTCTCCGAGATCGCCTGGTCGCCGGACTCGGCGCGGCTCCTGATGGTGCCGGCCTTCGATCAGAGCGGCCTGCCCGATCCATGGCCGCGCTCGATCGCGGCCGACGGGACCGCCGGACAGGTCATCTACGCCGGAGCCTCCGGCGGATGTCCGCCGAGCTGGCAGCCGCTGCCGGGATAGGCGTCCGCTGCGAGCCTCAGGCGGCGTCCGGACCCTCGACCAGCGCCGCGAGTCGCTCGAGGGATGTGTCGAACGACGCCCGGATCGGGCGGGGCGCCATGACCCGCAGCATGAAGGTGTTGACGATGCTTCCGGGGTCGGCCTCGAGGCGGTAGGTCACCGTCGAGCCGGCGGCGTCCGGGATGATCGTCACCTGGGCTGTCGCGTCCTTGGCAAAGACGACCGATCCGGGCTTGCCGTCGACGCGTTCCGCTTCGTGATGCCAGCGCAGAGTCGTGGGCGGCTCGCGGACCGTGACGACCGAGTCGATCTCGGTGGCTTTCCCGCGAGCATGCCCATGCATCCGCTGGTGACGGCCCTGGCCGGAGCCCGCGGTGACCTCGGCGGACTCTGCCTCTGTGAACCAGTCGGGCCAGTGGGTCACGTCATCGACGAACGGCCAGATCCGCTCCGGCGGGGCCTCGATGTGTCGCGACCGCTCGAAGACGATCATGTCAGCCCGCGCGACGGGACTGGATCGTGTAGACGACGAGGCCGACTCCGACCGCGCCGAGGGCGATGATCAGGATCCAGACAAGGAGGCTGGAGTCGCCGCTCGAGCCGGTCTCACCGGTGTCCGGGGACGGGGACGGTGCCGGGCTGACGCTCGGTGTCGGGCTCGGACTGGGGCTGGGCGACGGGGACGGACTCGGGCTCGGCGAAGGCGAGGGGCTGGGTGACGGCGAGGGCGAGGGGCTCGGCGACGGCGATGGGCTTGCCGACGGCGATGGGATCGCCGACGGCGACGGGCTCGGGCTGGGTGAGGGCCTCGGGCTCGGACTCGGGCTCGGGCTCGGGCTCGGGCTCGGTGAAGGCGATGGCTTCGGGCTCGGCGAGTGGCTCGGGATCGGGGATGGGGACGGACTGGGGGACGGACTGGGGGACGGACTGGGGCTCGGGCTCCGCGACGGGAGCGGGCTCCTGGACGGACGCGGGCTGCGGCTGGGCGACGGCGACGGGCTCGGGCTCGGGCTCGGTGACGGCTCCACGCTCGGGCTTGGCGACGGTGAGGGCGACGGAGACGGCGACGGGCTCGGTGAGGGAGACGGGCTCGGTGAGGGCGACGGAGACGGCGACGGGCTCGGTGAGGGCGACGGGCTCGGTGAGGGCGACGGAGACGGCTGCGGACTCGGGCTCGGCGTCCCGAAGTCGACGTTCGGGCAGGTCGTCGCGTCGTACCCCGCCGTCGCCAGCGCGACGATGGCCTGGTCGAGCAGGCCCTGGACGGCCTTCGCATGCTCGAGCGCGGTCGTCATCGCCGCCCCATCGTGGTCCTGGGCCGCGGTAGCGAGCGAGGTCCCGAACGCGGATGCCGCATCAAGCGCGGCACCGACGACCGCCGCGAACGCCTGACCGGCGTCCGTGTCCGGCAGCCCTTCGAGGGTCTGCTTGGCGGCGTCGGCAGCCTGCTGGATCGCCGTGCCCGCCGCGATCGCCGTCGCGTTCTCGGGCGTGCCGGCGGTCGCCGCCAGGGTCGGGTCCATCGCGGCGAGGTTCGCTACCTCGGCACGCACGGCGACGATCCGGCCGGTCAGGTCGCAGATCTTCGCCACGACCTCGGGCGGCGCCTCCGACGCCGCCGGCACGCGACACGCCGCGACGAACAGGCTGAGGACGGCGAGGGCCACGAGGAGGCGGCGCATCGGCAGAAGGGTAGCGGGTGACGGCATCGCCGTGGCGTGCCTTCCCGGGGTCGTGTCTGCGAGCGCGATCGTCCGAGATACCGGTGGGGGCGGTATCACGGACACCGATCTGACCGTTTCTCTTCCGTCGTCGCCCTCACCAGCTCACGGAGATCCCACGCCGAGCGTGGACCGGGATGATCCGGGTTCCGGCACGACACCGCCGGACCCCGGGACCAGTCCGCGACACCGGTGGTGGCGGTATCTCGGAAGGATCAGCCACGACGACCGGATCGACAGACCGGATCGACAGACCGGATCGACGGACCGGATCGACGGACCGGCTCCGGCGCGTCCGGCGGTCCGGTCGGTGGGCTGGTACTCCCGTCCTATGGGGCCGCCGGGGGCGCCTCGATACGGTGCACCCGGCGGCATCGGGGGCCGCTCGTTCGTCGCACCCGTCTTTCGGTCCCGCGGCCGGAGCCGCACAACCATGGGAGGTCCTCGGTCCGGATGGCCCTCGCCATCGATCGGAACGCGCGCCGCCGCTCCGGCTCGCCTGCGTCCCCGCGCGGGGCGGGCGCGGCCGACGCGCAGGCGCGACCCGGTGCCGAGGCGCGTCTCGCCGCCCTCGGCCGGATCGCCTCCGAAGTGAGCGGCAGCCTCGAGCTCGACGCGCTGTTCACCGAGGTGCTCGACCACGCCGAAGAGCTGTTCCAGACCGATCGGGTCGGCCTCTGGCTCCTTGATGGCGGCGCCGATCGGCCCTTCCGGCTGGCCGCGGCGCGGCGGGTCAGTGACGCGCTGCGGGACGCGGTCGCGGCGATCCCCGGCGACTCGGACGCGGCCGGGCTCCTCGCGATCCGGGAGCGGTCGGTCCACGTGATCGCCCCGCAGACCGCGACTCCCGCGATGCGCCGGATCTACGTCGCCGATCAGATCCGGACCGTCTGCTTCGTCCCGGTGATCTTCCGCGACGAGCCCCTCGGGCTCCTGGTCCTCTATCACCACTCCGCCCGCGAGTGGCCCGAGGCCGAGCTCGAGCTCGCCCGCGGGTTCGCGGACCAGATGGCGGTCGCGGTCGCGAACGCCCGGCTGTACGACTCGAACCGCCGGCTCGCGGCCCGGCTCGCGGCGATCGGCGAGCTGACACTGCGGCTGGACCGGATCAGCGATGTCCAGGGCATCGGCGAGGCCATCGTCGGCGAGGCACGGACGCTCATCGACCACGACACGATCCGTGTCTACGGCGTCGACGACCAGACCGGCTGGTGCGAGCCGATCGCCTGGCAGGGGACGTTCAGCGGCGGCGTCGAGCCGACCGCCGCGGACCTGAGGGTCCAGGTCGGCCAGGGTCTGACGGGCTGGGCGGCCGCATCCGGCGAGTCGGTCCTGAGCGGTGACGCCGGAGCCGATCCCCGGACGGTCCTGTTCGGGCCACTCGAGGCGCCGGAGTCGATGCTCGTCGTCCCGATGCGCTACGACGACCGTGTCCGGGGCCTCATCGCCGTCTCGGCGGTCGGGCGCGACCGCTTCACGCCCGACGACGAGGCGACGCTGTCGATCTTCGCCGGCTTCGCCGCGCAGGCGCTCGTCAACGCCGAGCGGGCCGAGCGGGTCCGCAGCCAGCAGCAGGAGCTGGAGCACCAGCTTCGAAGCCAGCGCCGGCTCCTCGAGGTGACCGAGGCGCTCGTCGGGTCGCGTGACCCGCGCGAGGTCCTGGAGCGGATCGCCGACGCTCTCAAGTCGCTCGTCGACTACGACACCCTGACGATCTACCGGACCGATGTCGCCCGCGGCGTCCGGCGCGCCGTCGTGGCCCGCGACCGCTTCGCCGAGGTGATCCTCGACTACGAGGCGCCGCTGGACGTCGGCCTGACCGGCTGGGTCATCGCCCACGCCGAGGCGGTCTGCGCGAACGATGCCCACCTCGACCCCCGGACGACCCAGATCCCGGGCACGCCGTTCGAGCCGGAGTCGATGGTCGTCGTCCCGCTCGTCATCGACGACCAGGTCCTGGGCACGCTGAACGTCGGCCGGATCGGCGAGGCCGAGGCCCACTTCACCGAGACCGAGTTCGAGCTGACGAAGCTCTTCGCGGCCCAGGCGGCACTGGCGCTCCAGAACGCCGAGGCCCACCGGGCGGTCGAGGATCGGGCCCGCCACGACCCGCTGACCGGGCTGCCGAACCACGGCGCCTTCCAGACCGAGCTGTACGCCCGGCTCCAGGAGCCCGACCACGACCCGGTCGCGCTGCTGATGCTCGATCTCGACGGGTTCAAGGCGTTCAACGACGCCCACGGTCATCCCGCCGGCGACGCGCTGCTGCGGGAGATCGGCGGGCTGCTGACCCGCGCCGTCCGCGGCGACGACCGCGTCTACCGCTACGGCGGCGACGAGTTCGCGGTCGTCCTGCCGGCGACCGATCGCGTCGGGGCGCTCGAGGTGGCCGATCGGGTCCGCGCGGCGATCGCCACGGCTCCCGTCCCAGCCGGCGGGCCGAAGGTCGGCGTCTCGATCGGCGTCGCGGTCCACCCCGACGATGGCGCCTCGAAGGACGACATCGTCGCCTCAGCCGACCGGGCCCTGTACCTCGCGAAGCCACTCCGGCCGGACGGGACCCGCGACGAGGATCCACGGGACATCTACCTCGCGGCGCTGAACGAGACGGCCCTGGCGCTGATGGACCGGCTCGAGCCGCGAGCCCTGCTCGAGGCGATCCTCGCCCGGGCGACGGGCCTGCTCGGCGTCCCGCACGGCTACATCTTCCTCGTCGACGCGGCCCGCGAGCACCTGATCACCGAGGCCGGCCTGGGGTACTTCGGCGACTACATCGGCGCGTCGATCACGACCGACGTCGGGCTCGCCGGGGTCGTCTACGCCTCCGGCCGGCCGCACGTCATCGCCGATTACGACGCCTGGCCGGGCCGCGACCCGGAGATCGAGCAGGGGGTCATCGGGGCCCTGGTCGGCGTGCCGCTGACCTCGGACAACGAGGTCGTCGGCATCATCGGTGTCGCGTCGAGCGGTGCCTCGCGCTCGTTCGGCGACCGCGAGGTCGCGGTCCTGGCACGCCTCGCCCAGCTCGCCTCGATCTCGCTGGACAACGCCCGGCTGTTCGAGGCGGCCGAGCGCGAGGTCGCCGAGCGTTCCCGGGCCGAAGCCCTGCTGCGCACGTCGGAGGAGCGCTTCCGGCGTCTGTCCGACGCAGCGGCGGAGGCCCTGGCGATCCATCGGGACGGCGTGATCCTCGAGGTGAACCAGTCGTTCCGCGACCTGTTCCGCTGCGACGATGACTCGGTCATCGGCCACTCGCTTCTGGCGTTCATGGCGCCCGACTCGGCGGCCCTGCTCGACGAGCACTCCGAGCAGCATCCCGACGACGCCCACGAGGTGGTGGCCTGCGCCACCGACGGCGCCGTCTTCCCGGCGCTGATCATGGGCCGGCCGATCCCCTACCCCGACGGCCCCGCCCGGGTCGCCACGATCCGCGACCTGCGGGCCCAGCGACGCCTGGAAGAGCGCCTCGCCCACGCCGCACGGACCGACCGGGTCACCGGCCTGCCGAACCGCGACGTCCTGACCGAGCGTCTCGCGGCGATCCTGGCCGGCCCCGCGGGCGGGCGCTCGACGGCACTGATCCTCCTCGACCTCGAGCGGTTCAAGGTCGTCAACGAGCGGCTCGGTCACGCCGCCGGAGATGATCTTCTGGCGGCCGTCGGGCAGCGGCTCTCGGACACCCTCCGGCCAGGCGACACGATCGCCCGGTTCGGCGGCGACGAGTTCGGCCTGCTGATCGACGGCGTGTCCTCGTCGCTCGAGGCGATGGCCGTCGCCGATCGCCTGTCCGGCGCGCTCCGGGCACCATTCGACCTGGGCGAGCGCGAGGCATATGTCACGCCACGGATGGGCATCGTGTTCTGCCGCCCGGGCGAGGGCACCACCGGCGACGCCTTCCGCGACGCCGAGATCGCCCTCCAGCGCTCGAAGGCGGACGGTCGTCACGGCAACGGCGGGCGGGGCGTCGCGCTGTTCGAGCCGGCGATGTCGGCGGAGACGATCGAGCGTCTGGACCTCGAAGCGGACCTGCGACATGCCCTCGAGCGCGGTGAGCTCCGGCTCCACTACCAGCCGATCGTCGACCTGCTCACCGAGGACGTCGTCGGGGTCGAGGCGCTGGTGCGCTGGCAGCACCCGCGGCTCGGGCTGGTCCCGCCGGCGCGGTTCATCCCGCTGGCCGAGGACTCGGGGCTGATCCTGCCGATCGGCCGCTGGGTCCTCGAGACGGCTTGCCGCCAGGGTGTCTCCTGGTCCGTCCCGATGAGCGTGTCCGTCAACCTGTCGGCCCGCCAGTTCGCGGCCCATGACCTCGCCGCGGAGGTCGCCGACATCCTCGCCCGGACGGGTCTCCCGCCGGTGAACCTCGAGCTCGAGATCACCGAGTCGGTCCTGATGGATCGCTCCGAGGCGGGCATCTCGGCCTTGCGGTCCCTGCGCGACCGCGGCGTCCGGATCGTCCTCGACGACTTCGGGACCGGCTATTCGTCGCTGGCCTACCTCCAGCAGCTGCCACTCGACACGATCAAGGTCGACCAGTCGTTCGTCGCGGGCCTCGGCGAGGACACCGCGGCGGAGTCGATCGTCGGCGCGGTCATCACCCTGGCCCACGGGCTGGGGATCGAGACCGTCGCCGAGGGCATCGAGACGGCGGTCCAGGCGGACCGGTTGCGGGCTCTCGGCTGCGACCGCGGCCAGGGCTATCTGTTCGCCCGGCCCGCCCCCGCACGCGAGATCGCGAGGCGCCTCGGCCGGTAGGTCGACTCAGGCCCGTCACCAAGCCGGATCAGTCCCGGGCAGAGCGCTTCCTCGGTGCTCTTGTGCGCTGAGCGCTGTTGCACCGGGTGCACCGAGCTGACCACCCGACCTGTCGCTCGTCGGGATCCGCGCTGGTTCCTTGCATCGGATGAAACGTTCGGGCGCATCAGTCTCCGAGTTTGCGCGGCGTGCAACGGGCGGGCTGCCCGGGGCACGTTTCGGTCGGTTCCGTGCATCGCATGCAACGCGCGGCGAAGTTCTTGCACGTGGTGCAACGCGGGGACCGGACACGACCGGGGACCGCTACGCCGGGACCGCTACGCCGGGACCGCTACGCCGGGACCGCTACGCCGGGACCGCTACGCCGGGACCGCGACCCCGAGCTTCGCCAGGTAGCGCGTCCGCCAGGCCTCGGTCGCGTCGACGGCGTTGAACGTGTACAGGTGGAGGTCGATGATCCGGGCGGACGGGTCGGCGATGTGCGGCGCCAGCCCGGCGAGGAGCCCGTCCGGCCGATAGAACCCGCCCGACCGGATCAGGCGCGAGACGAACCGCAGGTTCTTCGTCAGGAACCGATGCGTGTCGGCCACGCCGATCCGGGCCGAGATCGCGAGGAGCTTCTGCGGATCGGCGACGCCCGGCAGGCCGACGTGGACCGGCAGGCTCATCCCCTCCGCCCGCCGCTCGGCGATGAAGACGGCGATCGCACCCGGGTCGAAGCACAGCTGGGTCGTCATGTACGAGGCGTATGACGCCTTGTCGTGGAGCGCCTGGAGGAGCGGCCCGTCGGGGATGAACGCATGGCCCTGCGGGTAGCACGGGATCCCGATCTCGGACAACGGATGCCCGATCTCGGCCATCTCCCGCAGCAGCGACAGCCCGTCCGGAAAGTCGCCCGGCTCCTTGGCATCGCCGCCCACGACGAACGCCCGGGGCACCGAGGCGCCCTCGAGCCAGGCGATGAGGTCGGACAGGTGCGCCCGGTCGCGGACCATCCGGGCCGACAGGTGAGGCACCGGACGGAACCCGAGAGCCTGGAGCTGCTCGCACAGGGCGACCGTCGTCTCGAGCCCCTTTCCGGGTGACGCGGTCACGGAGACCCGGGCCCCCGGCGGCAGATGCTCTGCCTGGCCGATCGCGTTCTTCAGCGGGATCAGCTCGAACGTCGGGTCCTCGAGGACGCGGGTGATCGCGAGCTTGCCCTCGGGCGACAGGCGGGTCCGTCGACGGAACAGCATGCCGGCTAGACCTCGGAGTCCGGGAACGACGCCTTTCGGCGGATGATGAACTCCATCAGCGCCTCGTCCATCGCCTCGTCGAGCGGCGGCGCCTCGTACTCGGCGAGCATCCGCTTCCAGATCGCGTTCGCCCGTGTCGCGGCGTCCTGCTCGCCATCCTCGAGCCACTGCTCGAACGAGTTGTTGTCGGCCGTCTCGGAGCGATAGAACGCCGTCTCGAAGTTCGCCAGGGTGTGGGCCGTCCCGAGGAAGTGCTGGCCCGGGCCGTTCTCGCGGATCGCCGAGAGGCCCTGGCCGTTCTCCGACATGTCGACGCCTCGGACGAACGTCGCCGCCATGCCGCACTGGTCGGCGTCGAGGATGAACTTCTCGTAGCCGACGGTCAGCCCGCCTTCGAGCCAGCCGGCCGAGTGAAGGACGAAGTTCACCCCGGCCAGGATCGTCGGCTGGAAGGTGGCGGCCGACTCGTAAGCGGCCTGGGCGTCGGCGACCTTGCTGGCGGTGAGGTTGCCGCCCGAGCGGAACGGGACGCCGAGCCGCCGGGCGAGGGCGGCCATCGTGTACAGGACGAGGGCGGGCTCGGGCGTCCCGAACGTCGGCGCGCCAGACTGCATCGACATCGACGAGGCGAACGAGCCGAGGATCACCGGCGCGCCCGGCCGGACGAGCTGGACGAACGCCATCCCGGCCAGCGACTCCGCGAGCGTCTGGGCGCACACGGCAGCCGCCGTCACCGGGGCCATCGCGCCGGCGAGGATGAATGGCGTCATGAGCGTCGCCTGGTTCGCCTCCGCGTAGGCCCGGGCGGCGCCGAGCATCGTCGCGTCCCAGACGAGCGGCGAGTTCGCGTTGATGAGGCTTGTGCAGACGGTGTTCGCGTCGACGAACTCCGGGCCGAACAGGATCCGACACATCTCGACCGTGTCGCGGGCCCGATCCGGGTGGGTGACCGAGCCCATGAACGGCTTGTCGGAGAACCGCATGTGGGCATAGACCATGTCGAGGTGGCGCTTGTTCACCGGCACGTCGACCGGCTCGCAGACGGTGCCGCCGCTGTGATGGAGATGCGGGCTCATGTACGTGAGCTTCACGAGATTGCGGAAGTCCTCGAGCGTGCCGTAGCGGCGGCCGCGGTCGAGGTCGCGGACGAACGGGCTGCCGTAGTTCGGGGCGAGGACCGTGTACGGGTCGCCGATGATCACGCTCCGGGCCGGGTTCCGGGCGTGCTGGACGTATGTCCGCGGCGCGGTCGCCTGGACGATCGAGCGGCACATCCCGCGCGGGAATCGGACCCGCTCCCCGTCCTCGTCGACCGAGGCACCGGCCTCGCGAAGCAGGCGCACGGCCTCGGGGTCGTTCCGGAAGATGACCCCGACCTCCTCGAGGATCGTGTCGGCGTTGTGCTCGAGGATCGCCAGGCCCTCGTCCGAGAGAAGCTGGACGGGCGCGAGGAGCCGCGTCAGGTACGGGACCTGCTCGACATGGGCGTGGAGACGTGCGGCCTGGCGCGCGGCCCGGCCGCCGGATCGACGATGTCCGCCTTCGACCGTCATCGGTCTGTCCTTCCTGCGCTGACGAGCGGTCCGCGTCGCCGCCGGCGCTCCGGGCCACCGGCGCCGGTGCCGTCGTCACCCGCTCCGCCCAGGCCCGACCGCCGCTCCGGCAGCGGCACGACCCGGGCGAGATTCGGGAATGCCGCCGTCCGATGAGGGAAGGCCATCGCCGCGACGAAGTGCTCCTGGAAGCGCGGCTCGACGGCCGTCTCGACCTTCTCGACCCGCCGGACGACGCCCTCGATCTCGCGCCGCCGGGTGCCCGACAGCAGGGCGATCAGGGCTCCCGTCCCGGCGGCGTTGCCGGCGGCCCGGACGCGGCCGAGGTCGCAGTCCGGGACGAGCCCGAGGACCATCGCGTGGAGCGGATCGATCTGGCTCCCGAACGCTCCAGCCAGCCGGACCTCGTCGACCGTCTCGACCTCGAGGTGGTCCATCAGCAGCCGGACGCCGGCGTACAGGGCGGCCTTCGCGAGCTGGATCGCCCGGACATCGTTCTGGGTGATCCGGACGGGTCGGCCTTCGCCTGACTCCCAGAGGACATACGAGAACGTCCGGCCGTCGGGGACGATCCGCGGCGTCCGTGCGGCCAGGCTGCCGTCGATCACGCCGTCCGGGGTCACGATCCCCGACAGGAACAGCTCGGCGACCACCTCGACGATGCCCGAGCCGCAGATGCCGGTCACGCCGAGGGAGGCCGCCTCGCGCGCGCTCTCGAACTCCGGTGAGTCGGACCACTCCTCGACGCCGATGATCCGGAACCGCGGCTCGAGCGTGTCGCGGTCGATCCGGACGCGCTCGATCGCGCCCGGTGCGGCCCGCTGGCCGGCGCTGATCTGGGCGCCCTCGAACGCGGGGCCGGTCGGCGAGGAGGCTGCGAGGAGCCGGTCGCGGCCGCCAAGGACGATCTCGGCGTTCGTGCCGACGTCGACGAGGAGACGGACCTTGTTCGTCTTGTGGATCCCATCGGCGAGGATCGCGCCGGCGGTATCCGCGCCGACGTGGCCAGCGATGAGCGGCAGGAGATACATCCGTGCGCCCGGATGGAGATGGAGCCCGAGCTCGCTGGCACGGATCCGGACGGCCCGATCGGTCGCGGTCGCGAATGGCGCCGAGCCCAGCGGTGTCGGGTCGATCCCGAGCAGGAGGTGATGCATGATCGGGTTGCCGACGACGGCCATCTCGAGGACGTCCTCGGGCACGATCTCGGCCCGCAGCGCCAGGTCGGCGACGAGCCCGTCGATCGCGCCGCGGACGGCCCGGGTCATCTCGACCGCGCCGTCGTCGTGGAGCATCGCGTAGCTGACGCGGCTCATCAGGTCCTCGCCGAACCGGATCTGGGGGTTCATCACCCCGGCCGAGGCGAGGATCGCGCCGGACGAGAGGTCGGCCAGATGGCCGGCGATCGTCGTGCTGCCGATGTCGAGCCCGACGCCGTAGGCGCGCTCGTGAAAGCCGGGCCAGATCGCGGTGACGACCCGCCCATCGTGGACCGCGACCGTGACCTTCCCATGGTCCGCCTCGAGCGCCGGCTGGAGCGCGACGATGACGCCGAGGTCGGCCTCGAGGTCGGTCAGCTGCCACTCCTTCTCGAGGGCGGCGAAGAGGCGGGCGAGGTCGCCGTCCGGGTGGGCGAGGTCGGCCGGCTCGACCTCGACGTAGTGGAGGCGGACGACCGGGTCGACGGCGAACTTGCGGTCCGAGAGATCCTTCCGGACGACCTGGCGATGGACCTGGCTGTCGGGCGGGACATCGATGACGAGATCGCCGCAGATCCGGGCGGTGCACGACAGCCGTGCGGCCCGGCGCCAGGCCGTGGGTCGCGGCGTAGACGGCCTCGACGCCGCCCGGCTCGGTCAGGTTCTCCGGCGACGAGACGATGCCGTGCTTCGGGAACTCGCCGATCCCCTGCTCCACCTGGCAGCGGCCGCAGATCCCGCGCCCGCCGCAGACGGAGTCGATGTCGACGCCGAGCGCGCGGGCCGCGTCGAGGACGGTCATCCCGTCGCGGAAGCGGCCGCGACGACCCGACGGGGTGAAGATGACGAGCGGCTCGACAGCCATCGGTTCGATGCGCCTCGGGTGCGTCAGCCGGCGCCCGCGGCGGCGCGCCGCCGGTTCACCCGCCGTCCGCGATCCGCGCCCGTGCCCGCGCCATCCGGGCCATCCGCGCCGCCGCCCTCGGGTGTCGGCGGGCGGTTCGCCCGGATCCAGGCGCTCGCGTCACGGTCCGAGCCCATCAGGACGTCCGCGGCCATGACGGCCGACTTCACCTCGGGCGAGAGCGGGTTCGTGATCGCGGTCGTCAGGCCCGAGGCGATCGCCATCGGCAGGAAGGCGGCGTTGATGCCCTCGCGATGCGGCAGCCCGAAGCTGACGTTGCTCGCGCCGCAGGTCGTGTTGACCTTCAGCTCCTCCTTGAGCCGCCGGAGGAGCCGGAAGACCTGCTGGCCGGCGGTCGCCATCGCCCCGATCGGCATGACGAGCGGGTCGACGATGACGTCCTCGCGGGGGATCCCGTGGTCGGCGGCGCGCTCGACGATCCGCTTCGCGACGGCGTAGCGGACGTCCGGGTCCTCGCTGATGCCGGTGTCGTCGTTGCTGATCGCGACGACCGCGGCGCCGTACTTCTTGATCAGCGGCAGGACCCGCTCGAGGCGTTCTTCTTCGCCGGTCACGGAGTTCACCAGCGGCTTGCCGACGTAGGCCGCGAGGCCCGCCTCGAGGGCCTCGACGATGCTCGAGTCGATCGACAGCGGGACCTCGACGAGCGACTGGACGAGGCGGATCGTCCTGGCCAGGATCGCCGGCTCGTCGGCCAGCGGGATGCCGGCATTGACGTCGAGCATGTGGGCGCCGGCCTCGACCTGGGCCAGGGCGTCCCGCTCGACCCGGCTGAAGTCGCCGGCCTTCATCTCCGCGGCCAGGAGCTTGCGACCGGTCGGGTTGATCCGCTCGCCGATGATCGTGAACGGCCGGTCGAAGCCGATGACGACCTCGCGGGTCGCGGAGCTGACGACGGTCCGAGTCATCGGCGCGGCACCACGGTCACGCGTCACCCCTGTCCTCGGCGGCCGCTCCGTCGGCGGCCTCGGCGTCCCCGGCGGCCCCGGCGTCGTCCACGGGGTGGGCGGCCGGCGGCTGCGCAGAGCCGCCGGCGATGCCCCCGGCCTGGATGAGCTCGGCGAGGAGATGCTGGGTGTAGTGCTCCTCGAGGCGCGCGGCCTCGGTCTTCGCCTCGACCTCGATGTCGTCGGAGCACGGCCGCGCCTCGCGCCGCCACTCCCCGATGTAGTCCGACGCGGCCCGCTTGCCCGCTCGCATCGCGGCCTTGTCGATCGCGACCTGGAAGCGCGGATGCAGGACGACCTTGTGGGCCGAGCGCCCGCTCTTGGCGGTCACCTGGGCGGGGATGTCGCGCCACCAGATCGTCATGAGCTGACCCATCAGCGGGTCGCCTCCGTCATCGCCGTATCAACGACGGCGTCCCGCGAGTGCTCATTGGCCCGCGAGCTCTTCCCGGCCCGCGACCCGCCGAGCGACTCAACGGACGAACGAGCGCGCCCCCAGGGCCGTCCTGAGGCCCCTCCTTCGCCGTTCGAGCCGCCCACCGGGTCAGCCATCGTCCGAGCGCGTGCTCCGCGGCTCGTTGAGTCGCTCGGCGAGTGACCTCCGGGCCAGTGATCTGTGGGTGGGTCGAGGACCGGCCGAGCCGCACCCAGCGTCGCGATCGCGCCGGCGAGCTCGCCGTAGCCGACCTGGCGCCGCTCATAGGCGAGCCCCAGGCGCCGCGCGGTCCGCTCGGCGGCCCGATCGAGGGCCGGGTCGACCGTCTGGGCAAGGTAGACGAGCCGGCGGTAGTTGCCGAAGTACAACGGCAGCAGCTCGGGATGACGGTCGAGGCCGAGCCCCTGGATCACCAGCCGGTCGGCGTTCCGGGCCAGAAAATCGGTCAGGTAGAACGTGCCGAGCTCCTCGTCCTGGAGCGCCGCGAAGGCCGCCCGTCCGGCGTACACCTCGTAGCAGTGGGCGCCCTCGAGCCGCTCGACGCCCTCCTCCTCGATCACCCGGTCGAGCCGACCCCCCGTCCCGCAGTCCGCGTAGGCGACGAACACGCGACCGTAGCCGGCGGCCCGGCCGCGGCGGATCCGCTCGCGGACACCGTCGGGGATCTGGCTCGGTCGGTTGTGGAGCGTGGCCGGGAGGCAGGACAGGTCGATAGCAGGCAGGCCGGCGTCCCGGGTCAGCGCCACGAGCTCGCGCGCGAGCGCGCCGCAGCCGATGACGAGGGTCCGATCGGCGTTCGACGACGATGGCGGCCGCACGACGGCGACGCTGCTACGCGACGCTGCTGCTGCGCGACGCGGCGCGGCGCTGCTCGACAAGGGCCCGCGCGGTCTCGGCCGCGATCGCGGCGTCCCGGCAGTACGCGTCGGCCCCGATCGCCTGGCCGAACTCCTCGTTCAGCGGAGCGCCACCCACGAGGACGATGTAGTCGTCGCGGATGCCGCGCTTCTTCAGCTCCTCGATGACGACCTTCATGTACGGCATCGTGGTCGTCAGCAGGGCGCTCATGCCGAGGATCTCGGGCTTGTGCTCCTCGAGCGCGGCGATGAACTTCTCGGCATCGGTGTTGATGCCCAGGTCGTAGACCTCGAAGCCGGCGCCCTCGAGCATCATCGCGACGAGGTTCTTGCCGATGTCGTGGATGTCGCCCTTGACCGTCCCGATGACGACCGTGCCCATCCGCTCCGCGCCGGTCTCGGCGAGCAGTGGGCGGAGGATCGACATGCCGGCCTTCATCGCGTTCGCGGCGAGGAGGACCTCCGGCACGAACAGGATGCCGTCGCGGAAGTCGATGCCGACGATCCGCATCCCCTCGACGAGGGCATCGTTGAGGACCCGGTCAGGAGACCAGCCACGGCCGAGCAGGATGTTCGTGCCCTCGGTGATCTCCGGCGCGAGGCCGTCGTAGAGATCGTTGTGCATCTGCTCGGTGAGCTCCTCGTCCGAGAGGCTCGCGAGGTCGATGTCCTGGTATTCGTCGCTCATCTTCGGTGTCCCGGTCGTGATCGGCGTCGTGGGCAGGCCGCCGCCGGCGGTCTTTGATCTACTGCGATCCCACCAGGCGGGGGGGTTCCACGATGCGGAACCGTGCCGTATGATGGAATACGCGACCCGCAGCGTAGACCCTTCCGGTGGCCGATGTCCAGTGTCCAGTCCATCACACGCGCCTTCGACGTCCTCGGTGCCCTGACCGACGGGCCACTCGGCGTGACCGACGTCTCCCAGCGTGCCCACCTGCCGAAGAGCACGACCGCGCGGCTGCTCGGGACGCTCGCGTCGGAGGGCGCCGTCGAGCAGGTCCCGGGTGACGTCCGCTACCGGCTCGGTCCGAGGATCGTGACGCTCGCGGCCGGCGTCCGGCCGACTCGCTCGCTGATCGGTCTGGCCCGCCCGGCGCTCGAGGAGCTGGCGGCGAGCGTCGGCGAGGCTGCCGGGCTCTCGATCCCCGACGGCTTCCTCGTCCACTACGTCGATCAGGTCGATTCGCCCCATCCGGTCGGCGTCCGCGACTGGACCGGCACCCGGATCCCGATGCACGCCGTCTCGTCCGGCCTGATCTTCCTCGCCCATGCCCATCGCCTCGAGCTCGAGCGCTTCCTGGAGGGCCCGCTCGAGCGGTTCACACCGGCGACGGTCGTGGACCCGGAGGCGATCCGCGAGCGCCTGCGGCGGGTCCAGATCGAGGGCACGGCCTGGACGATCGAGGAATACGCCGAGGGGATCTCGTCGGTCGCCGCGGCGATCGCCGACCGCGACGGCGAGGTCATCGCCGCGCTCCACGTCCACGGCCCGACGTACCGGTTCCCGGCGGACGCGGGTCCGGCGCGCGACGTCGCGGCGCGCCAGCTCGTCGAGACGGCCGCACGGATCTCAGACCGCCTGCGCGGCTGAGGCGGGGTGCGGCGGCGCGGCGCGGGGCGCGGCGATCGCACAACATCCACCCGTGGAAAGTCATCCCGAGAGATCTGCCATCCGAGCCTGTCTGCGGCCGCGAAATGTGCCGCGGCACGCTCGTCACGGGATGATCTGCGCCCGCGGTCCCATCTAGGCCGACGCTGCCGCGGCCGAACATTCCGGTGGTGAGAGTTCTGCAGCCGGGCGAGACGCAGGAACACACATCGCGTCGGCGCGCCGCGGATCTATCCGGCTCGGACCCTCCGGATCTCATCGCTGATCGCAGGCACGATCGCGTTGACGTCGCCGATGACCGCGTAGTCGGCCCGGGCCATGATCGGCGCCTCCGGGTCGGTGTTGATCGCGAGGATCCGCTTCGCGGCCTTGCAGCCGACGATGTGCTGGATCGCGCCGCTGATGCCGCAGGCGATGTACAGGTCTGGGGCGATCCGCAACCCTGTCTGGCCGATCTGCTCGGAGTGCGGGCGCCAGCCGGCGCTCGTGACCGCTCGCGAGACGCCGACCGCACCGCCGAGCAGCCCCGCGAGCTCCTCGAGCGAGGCGAAGGCCTCCGAGCTGCCGAGTCCTCGCCCGCCACCGACGACGACCCGCGCGTCGGTGAGGGAGACTCCGCCAGAGGCCCGAGCCTCATGGCCGGTCACTCGGACCCGGAGGTCGTGATCGGAGATCGACGGGCTGAAGACAGACACGGTCGCGGCCGCCGATCCGGGCCGCTCATCGACGGCGACGGCATGCGGAGCCATCGTGATGATCGGCAGCGCGCTCGCGAGCGTCGCGTCCTCGAGCAGGCTGCCGGCCCAGCGGAGCCGGGTCAGCCGGATCGCGCCGTCGGGACCGGGAGCGGCGACGGTCGTCACGTTCGCGGCGAGCGGCAGTCCAGCACGTGCGGCGACGTGGGCCACGACCTCGCTGCCGCGCTCCGTCCCGGGCCCGACCACGAGTGTCGGCCCGAGCGCCTCGACCCGATCGAGGATCGCGGCGGACCAGGCCTCCGGTGCGAAGACGTCGAGCCGGGAGTCATCGACGACGAGGGCGGTCGAGACGCCGTGGTCGCCGAGCGTCGCCGCGGCCTCGCGCGCCCCGGCACCGAGGACGACCGCGTCGACACCACCGCCGAAGTCCGCGGCCGCGGCCCGCGCGAACGCGAGCGTCTCGAGCGAGACGCGGTCGGGGACGCCGCCCGCCTGCTCGACGAGGACGAGGATCCCGCTCATCGCGGCAGGACGCCGATCCGGTCGAGCATCGCGACGACGGCCGGCGCTGCCTCGGGCCCGCGACCCAGGACCTCGACCGCTGCGAGCTCCTCCACCGGGACGCGGAGACCCTCAAGGCGGGGACCGGTCGGTGTCCCGTCGGCCGGCGCGAGTGGGACGAGCTGCTCGACATCCTTGCGCTTCGCCCGCAGCCGCCCGGGCAGGGAGGGGTAGCGGGGCAGGTTGATGCCCTCCTTCACGGCGACCACGGCCGGCAGCGTGACCTGGTACGACTCCCAGCCGCCGCCGATCGCCTCGCGTCGCCCGACGATCGAACCCGATCCGACGGTCAGCCCCTTGAGCCCGTTGACGAACGGCCGGTCGAGCGCGACCGCGACCCGGATCCCCACCTGGAACCCACCCGCGTCCGCCAATTCGTTGCCGAACATGATCAGATCGAACGTCGCCCCGGAGGCCTCGAGCGCGCGGATCGCGGTGGCGATCGCGGACGAGGTCGAGACGGGGTCCCACTCGCTGCCATCGGTCAGGAGATGGACGGCCCGGTCGACCCCGATCGCCATGGCGTCGCGAAGCTGCTCCTCCGCCTCGGCCGGCCCGAGCGTCAGGACCGTCGTCGAGCCGCCGCCGGCCTCGACGATCCGGACCGCCTCCTCGACCGCGCACTCCTCATGCGGGCTGATGGTGAAACCGAGGTAGCGGGTGTCGATCGCCATCCCGTCGGGTGTGAGGACGATCCGTCCGCCGGTCTGGGGGACGCGCTTGACGCAGACGAGGATGTCCATCGACGCGGGCGCCTCAGGACCTGATCCGGAGGTTCTCGGGGTCGAACAGCGGCCGGCTGCCGGCGACCGCGACCGTGACCGGATAGCGCTCGCCGAAGTATTCGACGAGCAACTGGTTCCCCTCGACCGCATGGGCCGGCGGGAGATAGGCCATGAGGAGGTGCTTCCCGACCGACGGGCCTGAGCCGGCCGAGGTCACGTACGACCGCCGGCCCTTCCCGTCGACGAGCGGGCGACCCTCGAGGTCGAGGATCGGCTCGCGCCCGAGCATGTAGCGCTTCGTCCCATCGGCCGACGTCGGGTCGTCGACGGTCAGGGTGCACAGGATCGCCGCCGGCGGCTCGGACCGTTGGCGCAGGTACGCGGCCTTGCCGACGAAGTCGGCGTCCTTGACGGTCGGGCGGGTCATGCCGGCCTCCACGAGCGAGAAGTCGAGCTCGAGCTCGGCGCCGTGGGCGCGATAGCCCTTCTCGAGCCGCGAGGTCACGGCGTACACGCCGATCCCGAAGGTCACCATCCCATGGGCTCTGCCGGCCTCCGACAGGGTGTCCCAGACCCGCAGACCCTCCTCGATCGGCATGTAGAGCTCCCAACCGAGCTCGCCGACGTAGCTGATGCGCGACGCCAGGACCCGGACGCCGTCGATCTCGACGACCCGACAGGTCGCGAACGGGAAGCCGGCGTGGCTGACGTCGGCGTCGGTGACCGAGGCGAGGACATCGCGGGCGCGCGGTCCCCACAGCCCGATCGTCGTCCAGGAGTTCGTCGCGTCGTACAGCTGGGCCGAGCCGTCCTCGGGGAGGTGCTCGACGAAGACCTGCTTGTCACGCATCCCCATGCCGCCGCCGGTCACGACCCGGAACCGGTCGTGGGCCAGCCGCATGATCGTGAGGTCGGCGACGATCCCGCCGGCGCCGTTGAGCAGCGGCGTGTAGATGACCCGGCCGATCGGGACGTCGATCTTCGAGACGCAAAGCTGCTCGAGGGCGGCGAGCGCGCCCGGCCCGGTCACGTCGAAGATCGCGAACGCCGAGAGATCGACCATCCCGACCCGCTCGCGCATCGCGAGATGCTCGGCGTTGATGATCGGCGACCACCAGCGGGCGTCCCATTCCGCTGCCCGTGGCATGACCCGATCGCCGAACTCCGCCAGGAGGGGTTCATTCGCGCCGTACCAGAACGGCCGCTCCCAGCCGGCCGCCTCGAAGAACACCGCGCCGAGCTCCCGTTGGCGAGCGTTGAACGGCGACAGCCGGACGTTCCGGTTCGACTCCCACTGCTCCATCGGATGGACGATGCCGTAGGTCTTGTTGAAGCCCTCGGTCGTCCGGGCCTGGATGTGCTGCTTCGTCTTGTGGTGCTCGTAGAACCGGGCGACATCCGAGCCGTGGGGGTCGATCTCCGGCTCACCGGTCGTCATCCACTCGGCGACCGTCTTCGCCACCCCGGGAGCCTCCTTGATCCAGATCGCCGAGGCACACCACAGGCCCTTGATGTCGGGGATGGCGCCGATGATCGGGTTGCCGTCCGGGGTGAGCGACAGCAGGCCGTTGATCGCGAGCTTCACCCCGGCCCGCTCGTCGCCGACGATCTCGGGGAACAGCTCGAGCGAGTCCTCGAGCTGGGGGTCGAAATCCTCCTTCGTGAACGGCAGCATCGTCGGCGAGAGCGCCGACGCCTCGATCGACGGGATCTCGTCGGCGTCCATGAGGATGGCCCGGTGGGCGTACGACCCGATCTCGAAGCCCGTGCCGTGCTGGCGCTCGTACATGTTCGTGTCCATGTCCCGGACGATCGGGAACGACACCTCGCGGGTCGTGTGCTCGAACTGCTCGACCGGGCCGATGTCGATCATCTGGTGGACCGCCGGGGTGAGCGGGATCGAGGCTCCGGCCATCGCCGCGATCCGCGGGCTCCAGACGCCGCAGGCGATCACGACGACGGGCGTGTCGATGTCGCCGTGGTCGGTCCGGACCCGGGTGATCCGGCCGTCGACGACGTCAAGGCCGGTGACCTCGGTCCGGGCCGCGACGGTCAGCGCACCGCGGTCCTGGGCGTCCTGGCGCATGAGCGTCCCGGCCTCGAGCGAATCGACGACCCCGACGCCCGGCGTGTAGAAGCCGCCGAGGATCACGCTGTCCTCGATGAACGGGACCATCTCCTTGACCTCGGCCGGGGTGAGCAGCCGGACACCCTCGATGCCCCACGAGGCGGATGACGCCATCCGTCGCTGGAGCTCGGCCATCCGCTCGGGGGTCCGGGCCACCTCGATGCCGCCGGTCTCGTCGAAGACGCCGAGCTCCTTGTACTGGCGGACGCTCTCGATCGTGAAGGCCGCCATCTCCTTGCTGTGGTCGGTCAGGAAGATGAAGTTCGAGGCATGGCCGGTCGAGCCACCGGGGCTCGGGAGCGTGCCCTTCTCGAGCAGGACGATGTCGGTCCAGCCCTGCCGGGCCAGGTGGTAGACCATCGAGTTGCCGACGATCCCGGCGCCGATGACGACGACGTTGGCCCGTGCGGGCAGTTCGGCCATGACGAGTTCACCCTCCTCCGAGGCGGACCGACGGACCGATAGTGTGCGGCCCGACGCCGAGACGTCGCAACCGAGTTCGCGGACCGTCGCGAGACCGGTGCGGGTCGACTTCGAGCGCCGGGCGGTGAGACGTACGCCCGAGCAGATGGAACGGCCGGCGGTCACCCGCCGGCCGATCTCGTGCTCTCCAGGAGCCCTGCCTACTCGGCCGGGATCTCCGCGTGGATGGCGTCGAGGTCGATGCCCTGGCGCCGTCGCACGACTCGCGCGAGGACGTACACGAGCGCCGCCGCGCCGTACACGACGCCGAGGAAGATGATCGAGTTGGTATTGCCGACGCCGATCCCATAGAGGGGATCCTTGAGCCACAGGCCGATCGTCCAGGCCAGGATGATCGAGGTGATCAGCCCGGCACCACTCACGACAAGCTTCAGGTGGGCGACCGGCGAATTGTCGAAGATCGCCGGCTTGTACCACGGCAGGATCGCGGCGGCGATCGTGCTGCCGAGGAACGTGACGGCGATGACCAGGGTGGCATCCAGGGTGAGGGCCCGGAAATCGGCCGAGTAGGCGTAGATGACGCTGACCACGACCGCCGGGATCATGATGTAGAGCAACGCGATCACCGGCACCGCGCGATGCTCGGACACCTGAGCCGCGTGGTCGGGCAGCACCCGGTCGAACGCGGCGGCGAAGATCATCCGGGTGGATGACAGGAACAGCGTCCCCGACCAGCCCAGGAACCACACGCCGAACAGGACGACCATGCCGATCTGGAAGATGGAATTGTCGACGAGGTACGAGGCCAGGAGCGGCGGGTAGCTCCAGATCGGGACGGTCGGGGCCGTCGTCGTGTAGCCATAGAAGTTGTTGATGAAGTTCGCGTTCGTCGCGGTGAAGAAGTCCCAGCCGAAGGTCTTGGCGGCCAGGAGCACGAACGCGAGCGCGAGGCCTGCGGTGATCCAGATCCCGCCGAGCATGCCGCGCAGGACCTTGCGGAAATCACCCGAGCCCCGGACTTCGCCGTAGAGGGTCGAGCCCCAGTTCGGGTACAGGATCCAGAACAGCATGAACGGGATCATCGCCAGGGTTGCGAGCAAGGTGTCCGACAGGTTGGCGCCCAGGTCCGTCGGGGCGAGTGTCGTGACCCACGCATCGTTGACCGCGGCATCTGCGAGCGTCTGGTCGTACGCCCCCGAGATCCCGAACAGGTTCAGGTTCGCCCGGTCGAAAGCGACCTTGAAGTCGGCCTGGCTCGAAAAGAGCATCAGCACGAACATGATCGCGAGGCCGACCAGCCCGAGATAGAGGCACCATTTCTGGATCCGCGCATAGCCGGCCATGCCCAGGGCCACAAGCGCGGAAGTCAGGACGATGGTGAGGATGGACACGAACAGGATGCCGTTCTCCGATGCCAGGAACGACAGGCCGTCGGCCGACTTGACGAGCGCCGCGAGCGGCTGGAAGAACTCGATGTTGAGGATCGCCCCGTAGATCGGCGCCCACATCGCGAGGATGAACCACCAGCCGGTGGCAGCCAGGATGAACCCGATGCCGCCATTCAGCCGGCCGATGATCCCGCCCACGATGGCGCCCACGATGGCGGCACCGATCGCGACCGCGTCACCCAAGGCAAGGGCATTCGACACCAGGAAGAAGCCGATGCCGCCGACCACCGCGCCGGTCAGGGTGCCAGGGATCCCGTCGAGGACCCGGGTCTGCCAGATGTAGTCGCCACCGGCCCGTGGCATCGCCGCGATGAGCCCGGAGTAGGCGACCGCCAGGAACGTGACCGCGATCGCGGCCAGGACGATCGACAGGATCGGGTTGGCGCCGGGGACGTACGCGAAGACCGCCAAGCTGTAGAACATCCCCAGGGTGACGAGGTTCACCGACATGAACGAGTAGCTGAAAGCGTCGAACCCCGACCAACCCTTGACCAGGCCCGTGGCGTTCCGCAGGAACAGCGACGGGGCTGCGCCGGTGGTGCTAGCCATGCTTCCCTCCTCCCCCCGAACCGAATGACGTCGTATGCGAAGTCAGTTCAGCCGTTGATCAGCAGATAGCGCTTCACCGATCCCTTCTTGGTGTCGAGGTCGACGATCGCCGCCTGAAGGACGCCATCCTCATAGGTGCTGCCCGGATTGACCGCCAGGGTCGAGCCGAGCTTCACCGCACCCTTGCCTTCGTGGATGTGGCCGTGCAGGGACAGCGGCGGGCCATACGCAAGGATCGACTCGCGGACGGCCTTCGACCCGACCGGGATCAGCGCCTGACCGCCCGCCACGTACCGCATGTCAGCATCGAGTTTTGGGGCGTTGTCAAGGTTCGACCCGTAGGGCGGGGCGTGGAAGTTGAAGATCGCTCGATGGGGATCCGGCACGCTCGTCATCAGTCCATCGATCCGCTCACGCAGCTCGGGCTCGGGAAGCTCGCGGTAGGTGTTCCATGGGGTCGGGTTCGCCCAGCCCGTTGAGACCAGGGTGAAGCCGTCGAGACTGATGGTGTTCGCTTCGCCGAGCTCGACATGCGTCGCCGCGGCGATGATCGGGTCGATCTCGAACATGTCGTCGTTCGCCGGCGAGACGATGCACCGGATCCCGGAGTCTGCGAGGCGCTCGTCGGCGAGGGCCATCCAGCGCTCGACCGCGCCCAGCATCTCGGCCTTGAAGCGGATGTCGACGAGCGACTGATCGGCGGCCCAGGCGGCCAGCTCGTCCCGACTGAGCCGGACCGGGTAGTAGCCGCGGTCGCTGATCCGCTTCTCGATGGCCTTCACGTCCTCCTCGGTGGCGAGCGTCTGCTTCTGCTCCTGGAGCGTCACTTCCCATCCGCCGTCGGTCTCGACGATCGGCACCATCGCCTTGCCGGTCATGTCGCCGCCCATGATCAGGACGTCAGCCTTGTGGAACTTCGCGGCGTTGAGGAACTTGCGCCAGCACACCTCCGACCCGTGGACGTCGGTCGCGAAGAAGATCCTCATCCCGGCCCTCCGACTGCGTCATCGACCATCGTGCTGTGGACCCTCACCCGAGGTTGTGCGTCATCTCCTCCGGCTCGACATACCAGGCCATGCGATCGCCGACTCGGGCACGCATCTTCCAGCGGGCCGACTTGGACGCTGCATCGATCGCGGCGCGGAGGGCCCGGGTCTGGTCTGCGGCGTCGAACCGCAGCTCGTGCCCGGTGTCGAGCTCGCCAGGCTTCAGATCGGCGTGGAGGAATCCGAGAAGGGTGTCGAGGTTGCCCGTGATCGTCCGCCACCAGCCCCAGTCGCCGGACGTGAGGTCCGTGATCCGACGCTGATCGATCGAGGACCCGGCCGAATCCGTGGCCGCGGAGCCGTCGCCGTCGGCCAGGGGGTGGGTCGCCAGCAGGACGAGCGCGTCGAGGACGTCCTTGCGATTGACCTTCACGATCTGGAGCTTCGTGAGCAGGAGCTCCGCGAGCGGCAGCGTCGGACTGGCAGCGCCCAGCCGATCCTTGAATTCGAACGTGTGACACATCTCAAAGCGGTCGACCAGCACATCGAGCGGCAGCCGTCGATCGATGTCGACGAAGTACATCTGCTTGTGACCGAACAGGGCGTTCTGCTGCTTGTCGGGGGTGAAGCCCTCGCCGACCAGGATCTCGCTGAGGACCTTGCGATCCTTGCCCCGGGTCGCGACATCGATGTCCGGGTCGGGACGCTCGTGGCGGGGCCAGCCCGGGGCGACCGCCCGGAACGCCAGCCCGCCCATCAGCCGGACCTGGAGCCCGCGGGCATCGGCCAGCTCGACGATCCGGAGCGCCTGGGCCAGCGCCTCCGCACTGGTCGTGCGCCCGTTCGCGGGTCGTTCCTCGTCCGTCACCGGGTCCACCCTCCGGGCCCCGTCGCTCGTGCCTGCGGCCGAGCGGGATCGGCGCAGTATAGGCAGGCGTCGAGGCCGGATGATCGACCCGCGCGTTCAGCGACACATCGGGCCGGCGTGCCCGCGTGCGCAAGCGCGAACGGATGACGACGCAACCGTTCATCGCCCGTTAACCTGTCTCTCGCACCGTCTTGACGCCGGACCGTTCGGCATGATGCGATGCGTGCGGCGAAGTGCCGGCCACGAGGAGGAGGCCGCAGCACGGACCTGCCCATGGACCTGCCCAGCGGGAGATCGCCGCTTCGAGGGCGCCGACCCCCGGCTGGAGCAACACCCAGCAAGTCTGGAGGAGATCGGACTTTGATCACACGTTCTCTCCCCCGCTTCGCGGTTCTCGTCGGTGCCGGCGTCCTCGCCGTCTCCGCGTGCACCAGCGGAAGCACCCCATCCCCGTCGGCTGCCGCGTCCTCGGGCGCGAGCCCGTCGGCGGCCGCCTCGACCGCGGCGTCGCCCGGAGCGAGTGCCTCGGCCGCCGCGTCCGGCGCCGCCACCGGCCCGTCCCAGGAGCTCATCGACGCCGCCAAGGCGGAGGGGACCCTGACGACGATCGCCCTGCCCCACTCCTGGTGCAACTACGGCGAGATGCTCTCGACGTTCAGCTCGAAGTACGGGATCACGCTCAACGAGCTGAACCCCGACGGCAGCTCGCAGCAGGAAGTCGACGCGATCAAGGCGAACAAGGACAACAAGGGTCCGGCCGCGCCTGACGTCATCGACGTCGGCCTGTCGTTCGGCCCGCAGGCCAAGACCGACGGGCTCATCCAGCCCTACAAGGTCTCGACCTGGGACACCATCCCGGACAGTGCCAAGGACGCGGACGGCTCCTGGTACGGCGACTACTACGGCGTCCTCTCGTTCGAGGTGAACAAGGCCGTCGTCACGACCCCGCCGACCGACTGGGCGGACCTCCTGACCCCGGCCTACAAGGGCCTCGTCGCCCTCGCCGGTGACCCGACCGGGTCGAACCAGGCGATCTCCGCCGTGTGGGCAGCCGGCATCGCCTCGAGCAACGGCTCGACCGATACGACGACCCAGGCAAACGCCGGCCTCGATTACTTCAAGCAGCTCAACACGGCCGGGAACTTCGTCCCGGTCATCGGCAAGACCGCGACGGTCGCCTCGGGTGAGACGGCGGTCCGCATCGCCTGGACGTACAACGCCCTGGCGGACAAGGACTCGCTCGCCGGCAACCCCGAGATCGACGTCGTCGTCCCCGCGACCGGCCGGTTCGGTGGCATGTACGTCCAGGCGATCAGCGCTTACGCACCCCACCTGAACGCCGCCAAGCTGTGGATGGAGTTCCTCTACAGCGACGAGGGCCAGAACATCTGGCTGAAGGGCTACTGCAACCCGATCCGCTACGACGCGATGGTCACGGCGGGGACGGTCGATGCGGCAGCCCAGGCCAAGCTCCCGGATACGAGCGGGGCATTCCTGCCGACGCTCGATCAGATCACGACCGCCACGGACGTGATCACCAAGGGCTGGCCGACGACCGTCGGAGCGACGGTGAAGTAGTGATCGAGAGGGAGCGAGTCTCCCGCTCGACGTGAGCGATACCACGCTCGCGGCGAACGCCCGGGTCGCGCCACCGGCGCGGCCTGGGCGTTCACGTATCGGATGGTCGTGGCTCGGCGTCATGCCGTTCCTGGCCTTCGCCACGCTCTTCCTGTTCATCCCGATGTGGGGCCTCGTGACCGGCAGCCTCACGAACAAGGCAGGCGAGCTCACCCTCCAGAACTTCCAGAACCTGTTCGGGCCCGTCCCGAGCGAGGCGTACTACAACAGCATCGTCCTGAGCGCTGTCACGGCCATCTTCGGCGGGATCGTCGGCTTCCTGATCGCCTATGCACTCATCAGCGGCGGCCTGCCCGGCCCGTTCCGCGACGCCACGATGACGTTCTCCGGGGTCGCCTCGAACTTCGCCGGTGTGCCACTCGCCCTGGCCTTCACGTTCACGATCGGCCGTCTCGGGTTCCTGACCGTGTTCCTCAAGAGCATCGGCTTCGACATCTACGCCAACGGCTTCAGCCTGTACACGATGCTCGGCCTGGCGATCGTCTACACGTACTTCCAGTTGCCGTTGATGATCCTCATCATCGCCCCGGCGATCGAGGGCCTGAAGGTCGAGTGGAAGGAGTCCGCCTCGAACATGGGCGCATCGACGGCCCAGTACTGGCGGATGATCGCCCTGCCGATCCTCTTCCCGACGATCCTCGGGACGATGATCCTGCTGTTCGGCAATGCCTTCGGCGCCCAGGCGACGGCGTTCACCCTGACGGGTGGCTTCATCAACATCGTGACGATCCTCATCAGCCGCCAGATCTCGGGCGACGTCCTGCAGGACCAGAATCTCGGCTACGCCCTGGCGATGGGGATGGTCATCATCATGGGCGTGACCCTCGTCGCCTACCTGTGGCTCCAGCGTCGCGCGGAACGGTGGCAGCGATGAGGCCGCGACGATGAGCCGGCGTTGGCGAGTCGTGTGGTGGGCCGTCTTCATCGCGGCGTTCCTGTACTTCTTCCTGCCGCTCTATGGGACGCTCGAGTTCTCGCTTCGGGCGCGACCGTTCGGCGCCGCATGGGTCAATGCGCTGTCCGACCCGAAGCTCTACCAGACGCTGCTGTACTCCTTCGTCATCGGCGTCATCACGATCATCGTCAGCATCGGGCTGCTGCTGCCGACGGCGTACTGGGTCCGCCTCCGGGTCCCGCGGATGCGGCCGGTCGTGGAGTTCATCACCCTCCTGCCGTTCGTCGCCCCGCCGATCGTCCTCGTCTTCGGACTGCTCAGCGCGTACAGCCACCCGCCGCTGCCATTCACCGGCTCGAACATCGGCAGCGACGTGCTGCTCGTCTGCGCCTATACGGTCCTGTCGTTCCCGTACATGTACCGGGCCATCGACACGGGCATGCGGACGATCGACATCCGGGTCCTGACCGAGGCGTCGCAGAGCCTCGGGGCGGGTTGGATCACCGTCCTCTGGCGAGTCATCCTGCCCAACCTGCGGACATCGCTCCTGGCCGGGGCCTTCCTCACCCTCGCCATCGTCATCGGCGAGTTCACGATCGCCTCGTTCCTGGCCCGGCCGGCCTTCGCGCCCTACCTGCAGCTCCTGAGCGGCAACAAGGCCTACGAGCCCGCCGCGATCGCGCTCCTGAGCTTCGGCCTGACGTGGCTGGCGATGGGCGCCATCGCGCTCCTTGGCCGCGGCACTCGGGCACGCATCCAGGTGGCGGGCACCCGATGATCGTCACCACCCCGACCGGGAGGCGCTGAGTCCGATGGCCTACCTGGAGCTGACCGGCGTCCGCAAGCAGTTCCCGAACGGGTTCGTCGCGGTCGAGGGCTTCGACCTGGCCGCGGAGAAGGGCGAGTTCGTCTCGTTCCTCGGGCCCTCCGGCTGCGGCAAGACGACGACCCTCCGGATGATCGCCGGCTTCGAGCAGCCGACCTCGGGGACGATCACCGTCGATGGCAAGGACATCACCCGGGTCCCACCGAACCGGCGGAACGTCGGGATGGTCTTCCAGTCGTACGCGCTGTTCCCGAACATGACCGTCGCCGCCAACATCGGCTTCGGCCTCCGGGTCCGCAAGCGGGACAAAGGGTCCACGGCGAAGCGCGTTCAGGAGCTGCTCGAGCTCATCCACCTGCCGGACCGGGGTGACCGCTATCCGTGGCAGCTCTCGGGCGGCCAGCAGCAGCGCGTCGCGCTGGCGCGGGCCCTGGCCTTCGAGCCACAGGTCCTTCTTCTCGACGAGCCGCTGTCGGCACTCGACGCGAAGATCCGGGTCGCCCTGCGCGCGGAGATCCGCGGCATCCAGCGCCAGCTCGGCATCACGACCGTCTACGTGACCCACGACCAGGAAGAGGCGCTCAGCCTGTCCGACCGGGTCGTCGTGATGAGCGAAGGTCGGATGGAGCAGGTCGGGACGCCGTCCCAGATCTACAACTTCCCGACCACGTCATTCGTCGCCTCGTTCGTCGGGACGCTGAACCTCCTCGACGCGAGGGTCATCGATGCGCCATCGGGACGGGTGTCGGTCGAGGGCCAGGAGATCCACACCGGCAAGCCGATCGACGCGTCCGCGGGGTCGCTCGTCTCGCTCGCGCTGCGTCCCGAGAGCGTCCGACTGGGCCGCGGCATTGAGAGCGAGAACCAGCTGTCCGGCAGCGTCGAGAGCATCGACTTCCTGGGATCGGTCGTCCGTGTCCGCCTTCGCGTCACCCGCGCACCCGGCAGCACCGACGGACCGGGGCCGATCGTCGCCTGGGACTCGTTCAACGAGCCGGGGATGACCCTGCCGAGCCACGGCGAGGCGGCGACGCTGTCGTTCGCCGAGGGTGCCTGCCTTGTCGTCGCCGGGACCGAGCGGCTGTCGGTCGAGCGGGTCATCGAAGAGGGCGTCTGACGCCCGGCCGGTCCCTGGGGGGACCAACGGCCCCCGATCCACCGAGGCACCCGACACACGCAGGCTCCGGACACACGCAGGCCCGGGCCGGCGACGCCGACCCGGGCCGTCTGTGAGGTCGATCAGCGGCTGCTGCCGAACAGGCGCAGCAGCAGGAAGAACAGGTTCACGAAGTCCAGGTACAGGACGAAGGCGCCCATCACGGCGCCCTTCTCCATCGAGTTCGTGAAGGCGGCCAGCTGGCCGTTCTTGATCCGCTGGACATCGAACGCGGTCAGGGCCGTGAAGATCAGGACACCCAGGACGCAGATCGCGAAGTTCAGCGTCGACCAGCCGATGAAGAAGTTGACGAGGCTCGCGACCAGGATCCCGATCAGGCCCATGAAGGCGATCGCGCCGATCGTCGTGAGGTCGCGCTTCGTCACGGCGCCATAGACGGCGGCGGCGGCGAAGATCGAGGCGGCCGAGATGCCGGCCGCGGCGATCGACGTCACCTCGTAGCGAAGGAGGATCACCCCAAGGGTGATGCCCATCGTCGCGGCATAGACGAAGAACAGTGCCAGCGCCGCGGTCGCGCTGATCCGGTTGATCGCCAGGCTCAGGCCGAAGGCGATCGCGAGCTGGCCGATGATGATGAACAGCCAGACGTTCAGCAGCGCGTTCAAGGTGCTCGTCGGCAGGTTCGCGACGAAGACCCCGGTCGCGGTCGTGATGAGCAGCGCGACGAACATCCAGAAGAAGGCCTGGCTGAGGAACGCCGTCGACAAGGCGGCCGCAGGCCTCACCCCGACCTGTGCCGGGTTGAGCGGGTACGGGGTCTGTGTCGGGGACTGGGTCATGGGGGTCTTGGCCTCTCCTGTGAGTCCGGGCGAGCCCGCCCGGGACACGATGCTACCGCGCTCGTCGAATCACGACCGCGGCCGTCGGATCTCGCGTTTCCGCGTGGCCGATGGAGCCCGCCGCGCCTCCGACTGCTCCGCAGCGCGGGCCAGGACCCACAGCAGGTCGGCGGCCCGGTTCAGGTACGGCACGACCTGCGAGCCCTCGCCGAGTCCGCCGGCCCGCTCGACGGTCACGGCCCGCCGTTCGGCGCGGCGGAGGGTCGTCCGAGCCAGCTCGAGCGCGGCGCTGGTCCGGGTCTCACCCGGGACGACGAACTCGCGCGGCAGGTCGATGTGGGATTCCACCTCCGCGAGGATGGTCCCGATCGCCTCGACCATCGCGGGCGTTGCCCGGGTCCGACCGTCCTCGGCCTTGGCCCGCGCGTCGGGCGTCGTAGCGAGCTCCGCGGCGACGACGAACAGCTCGCGCTGGATCCGCAGGACCAGATCGGCGAGGCCGCCGATCGACGGGCTCAGGACGCCGTAGGTCCGCTTGACCCCGAGCTCCGCGCGGGCGAGACCGAGGGCCGCGACCGCCTCGTCGATCGTCCCGTAGGCCTCGGCACGAGGGTCGTCCTTCGAGATCCGCTCACCCCCGAACAGGAGGCCCGTGGTGCCGTCGTCGCCCTTGCCGGTCGCGACCGCCGAGTCGAACGGGAGTCGGCGCTCGGTCACCACATGAGACCCGCGTCACGCGGGTCCCAGCGCTCGGCGAGGAGGGTGATCTTCACGGGATGGTCCGTGACCGACTCGGCAGCCTCCTGGACCTGGGCGATCATCGAGCCGGCGTACGGGCAGAACGGGGTCGTCAGGATCATCTTGATCTCTGACTCGTCGGGTCCGAGGATGATCTGCTTGATCAGCGCCAGCTCGACGACGTTCATCCCGATCTCGGGATCGACGACGGAGCGGAGGGCGTCGAGGATCGCCAGCTCGGTCGCGCGGCGTTCCGGGTCGAAGGCTGGCGCCTCGGGCACCACGACATCGCCTGGCGCAGCGATGACGGTCGGCTCTGCGGTGTCGGTCATCAGGGTCAAATCATAGCATCGAGGTCGGGATTGGCCGACCGCTCCCCTTGACCGGATCGCCGCTGCGATGTATATCGTGTGACGATATATCAGCACGCGATAGGTCGATGCAGCGATGAGCCCTTCCGCCGTGACCCGCCAGCGCCTGCGGACATCGCGGTCCCGGACCTCCGGCGTGCTGGTCCTCGTGCTCGTCCTGGCGGCCGGTTGCGGAACGGCCCCGTCCGTGACGCCGACCCCGGGGCCGGCGATGAGCCCGAGCCCCAGCGTGGCGGATGCCACGCCGGTGCGCACCCTGTCGCTGGCAGGATCGGTCGATCCCGCGCTCGCAGGGCGCCTCTCAGCGGAGCTCGACAGCGCCCTCGCCGACTCCGGTGCGCCGGGCGCGCAGGCGGCGGTGGCCTTCGAGGACGGATCGGTCTGGACGGCCGGCACCGGGATGTCCACGCCGGATCGACCGATGACCCCGGACCTGCTGAACCCCCTCGCGAGCGTCACGAAGGTCTACACCGCGACCCTCGTCATCGGACTCGCGGAGGCGGGCGTGCTCTCGCTGGATGACCCGCTCGTGAGGTGGCTGCCGGATGCTCCGCAGGCCGGGGGCGTGACGATCCGCCAGCTGCTCGACCACACGAGCGGTCGGGCGAGCGACGACGCATCGTTGCCTCCCGTCTGCGCCCCGGGCACGTGCTACAGCTACAGCAACAGCGGGTACAACGACCTTGGCCGGGTCGTCGAAGCGGCCACGGGGCAGGACTACGCGCAGGTCCTGCACGAGCGGATCCTCCAGCCGCTCGGCCTGGGACTCGACCTACTTCCCGCCCCAGGAAGCCGTGGTCGGGGAGTCGGCGACGGGTCACGCCCACGGTGAGGACCGGACCGCCGTCGACCTCGCCGCGGAGCTCGGAGCGGCTGCCCACGGTGCGTCCGGCGCGATCGTCGCCACGGCGTCGGATGCCGCGCGGTTCGTCCACGATCTAGCCAGTGGCTCGGTGCTGGACAAGGACGGTCTCGCGACGCTCCTCGACGTCGACGCGACCCGGGGCCTTCCGGGCTCGAGCGAGTGCTCCCCCGCGGCAACGGTCAGCCACCACCAGGGCGACCTGGGCGAGTCGTGGTTCCATGGCGGAAACATGGGCCTGTTCCGGTCGTGGGTGGAGCACTACACGAAGTCCGGCCTCAGCGTCGCCGTCATCGTCAACGCCGACGTCGCAGCCGGCCCGCTCGTGGATCGGCTTGCCCATGTGGCCCTCGCCGACGTGCCGCCGGTGCCCGCCGACGAGCTCCCCGGGCGATGCGAGGACGACATCGCGATCCGGTCGGCCGACGGGACCGTCCGCCTCCTGACGACCGATGCCGCGTTCGACGGCATGCCGTCGTGGGCGCCGGACGGCCGCCAGCTCGTCTGGGTCGGTCTCCGAGGCGACCAGGCCGATCTCCTCGTCGCCGATGTCGCGACCGGGACGAGCCGGCACCTGACCGACGATCCGGCGCGGGACCTGTTCCCCAGCTGGTCGCCGGATGGGACGGCGATCGCGTTCTCGTCGAACCGCGACGGCGACTTCGAGATCTACCTCGTGGATCCCGACGGGTCCGACGTGCGCCAGATCACCCATGACGAGGTCGATGAGTTCGTGCCCGCGTGGTCACCCGACGGCTCGCGCATCGCGTACGTGCGGCAGGACGATGGTCGGCACATCCGGGTCATGGCGGCGGACGGGACGGCGGACCACGCGGTGACCATCGGCCCGGGCGACCAGTGGTACCCGACCTGGTCGCCCGACGGACGACGCCTTGCCTATGAGGCCGGCGGCGTCATCTGGATCGTGCCGGTCGACGGTGGCGACCCGATCCGGCTGCCGATCTCCCGGATCCGTGTCGCGATGTATCCGGCCTGGGCCCCAGGTCCGGACATCGCCTTCATCTCGGACGGCGACCTCTGGTCGGTCTCCGAGGACGGCACGGACCTCGCGCGGCTGACGGGAACCCCGAGCGATGACTCGACACCGGCCTGGTCACCGGACGACTCGACGATCGCCTTCGGACGCAGCCACTGGGTCGCGAACGGGCCGTAACCCGGCCATGCCCGCGACGATCAGGCCGAGGCGGTCGTCGCCGCGCGCTCGAGGACGATGCCGGGTCGGAGGTATTGCGACGGCAGCCCGGCAGCCTCGGCCGCGGTGTAGCCCGGGCCCTTGAGCGAGCCGTCCGGCTGGAAGAACGCGGCGTAGCGCTCGCGGTGGTCGGCGGCGTAGCAGTACGCGGCAGCCACACCGACCCGGCGGAGCTCCGGGTGGTCCTTGAGCAGGTCGGTCAGGGTGTAGCCGTTGGCCCGCAGCTCGAGGAGCTGGTGGACGGTGAGCCGCGAGTTGTAGAGGAACGGCTCGCCGTTGCGGACCAGCGGGTCGACCTTGACCCACTTGATCGTCACCTCAGCCGCCCTTGTAGAGGAAGGCGAGGACGGGGTTGCGCTTGCGGGCGTCGCCAGCGAGGCGGCGATACCAGCGGAACTGCTCGATCGCAGCATCGATGCCACGGGAGGCGGATGCCTGCTCGGCCCCGGAGAGCGTCCGGGTCGTCGCCGCCCGAAGACCCTCCATCAGCGCCACGAGGTCGTCCATCGGGACGCGCCGGCGACGATAGACCGGGGCGACCTGGTCGGCGAACTCGGCCAGGATCGTCGGGTCGTCGGTCGCGACGACATCCGCGATGCGCTCGACGAGCGTCTCGGAGTCGCGCAGCAGCCGCCGCATCGCGTACTCGTCGTAGCGCTCGCGCATCGCCGGGGTACGGTCGAGGGCGATCTCGAGCCCGCGGGCCCCCAGGGTCGCGCGCTCCGCCCTCAGACGGGCGGCTCCGGCCGGGGATCCGGCCGATTCGTCGCGCGGCGGGAGGCCGCGGGCAGGGTGGCTCACGGGCGCCAGTCTACCGGGTCGGAGAGCCCGGGTACGATGGGCGGACGATGTCCGAGCCCGAGTCGACGACGAGCCAGCCTGGCGATCGGACGCCGGGCGAGCGACCGCCCCCGGGCCGCCGGCTCGAGGCCCCGCCGTCCGAGCGATACGAGGCCTCCGTCCCGCCGCCCGAGGAGGCGGACGAGGGTCGCCCGTCGCTCCTTCGCGGCGCCATCTTCGGTGGCGTCGTGGCGCTGATGTTCGCGGCGATCATCGTCATCCTCGGGGAGGTCTTCGCGTTCACCGCGGGCCTCATCGTCGTGGCCCTGTTCATGGGCCGTGGGGTCGCCGCCGGGGTGAGCGTCGGAGCCGGCCAGTCGGGCTCCTCCACCAGTCGGTTCGTCCTCGCGATCGGCGTCGCCCTCGCCGGGGTGGCGGTGGCCCAGCTTGGTCTGTGGATCTGGGCCGGGCTGGAAGGTGGCGTGCTCGGGCCGATCGACTACCTCGCCGAGGTCTTCGGGCCGCTGGTCCCGCTCCAGTTCCTGCTCGCCGGTGGCACGGCCGGGATCACGGTCAAGTGACCCGCCACCCAGCAGGGACGGCGGTCGAGGTCCGCTACCGCCGGCCTGTCGACGCCGACCACGCGACGATCTCGGGGTCGATCGAGGAGTGGTGGGACGGTCGCAACCTCCGCCACCTGCTGCCCCGGCTGTGGCTTCAGCACTTCACCGGGACATCGTGGCTTGCAGAGGACGTCGACGACCGGATCGTCGGGTTCCTGGTCGGCTTCATCAGCCCCGACGACCCGACCACCGGCTACGTCCACCTCCTCGGCGTCGATCCGAACCACCGCCGGACGGGCGTCGGTCGCGAGCTGTATCAGCGGTTCATCGAGGATGTCCGTGACCACGGGGTCACCCGGGTCACCGCGATCACCTGGCCCGGCAACCGCCGCTCGGTCGCGTTCCACGAAGCCATCGGGTTCCGTGTGGTGGACGGTCCCGGGACGATGCGCCTGTACGGGACGCCGGCGTTCCCCGACTACGAGGCCGACGAGGATCGGGTCGTCTTCGAACGATCGATCTGAGGTCCCTGTCGATGGTCAGGGGGCCCCGGTGCCGACGTGGAGGGCGAGCCGGGACGACGTCCGGCTGCCGGACGACTGGAGCGCCTCGTGGATCACGTAGCGGGTCGTCGCCGAGGGCCAGACGACCGACGCGAAGTCGTTGATCCGGCGGCTGCTTGACGAGGCCGAGTCGATGATCACCCGCGATGTCGCCCAGGAGGCGCCGTTCGTCGTCGACTCCGACCACATGACGTCCGAGCGGTCGCAGGCGCCGGACGAGCAGTGCGTCCAGGCGATTCCGACGCGGCCGTTCGCCTGGAGCGCGACGGCCGGCCAGTAGCCTCCGGCGGTGCCGAATGACCCCACCGTCCGGGTCGCCTCCCAGGTGCCGCTCACGAGCTGGCGGTACTTGATCGTCGTGCCGCCGTCCCAGGCCACGCCGACCCGGCCGGCGGACACGGCCGTCGTCGCCGCGTAGGCGCCGGACGTGGCGACCGAGGTCGCCGCCTGCCACACGACGCCGGCATCGGTCGAGACCCGGGCGCGGACGCGGCCCGCGGTCGGTGCCCCGTCGATCCAGGAGACCGCGACGGTCAGTCCGGATGCCGCGACCGACGGGTCACCGCTCCGACCCTGCGGACCATCGATCGTGGTCGTGCCGAGCGTCGTCAAGGCCCAGTGGACGCCGCCGTCGGTCGTCCGGGCGAGTCGGATCGCGCCGGTGTCCGAGTCCGTCCAGGTGACGAACGCCTTCGCGCCCGTTGCGGCGACCGTCGGGATGTCGACCCGTCCCGTGGCACTGCTCAGCGGGATCGCCGGGGCCCACGTGACCCCGTGATCGAGCGAGACCCGGACCCAGATCCGTCGCGGCTTCGTCGGGGCGGTCGCGGCATCGGCGACCTGGGTCTCGACCCAGGCGACATAGACGTTCGCACCGCCGGCTCCGATGGCGACCCGGGCGCCATGCGTCGTCATCGGGTTGAGGCGCCGTACCGGGGTCCAGTGCGCCCCGTTGTCCGATGACTGCCAGTACATGACACCGCGGAACGGGCCGCCGTCGGCGATCGGCGCGCCATTGACGACGTTGGCGACCCCGACGGCATGGAGGATCGGCGTCGTCCCGTTGACGGTCCGTGCCAGGGCCGCGCCGACCGAGGTGATGCCGACGTTGCCGATCGTCGTCGGAGCGGACCAGGACGAGCCCGTCGTGAGGAGCACTCCGGCCGCGTCGACGTCGAGGCGATGGACCGAGACGCCCGATCGCGCGTCGGCGATGAGCGGTCCCGCGGCCAGCACCGCGGTCTCGACCTGCGCCGGCGTCGCCGTCGGTCTGGCATCCCAGAGGTCGGCGATCGCCCCGGCGACATGCGGCGTCGCCTGGGACGTCCCGGCCATCGTCACGCCGGCCGAGGTGATCAGCGCTCCGGGCGCGAGGACCTTCAGAGCCGGTCCGGATTGCGACCAGCACGGGATGCGGTCCGCTGCCGACGAGGCGTTGGTGCACTCGCCCCATGACGTGGGGGCGCTCCCGCCGTCGTAGACGGCGCCGACGGACACGGTCTCGGCGATACAGGCGGGCGCGCTGATGCCGGCCTCGAAGGTGCCGCTCGGGACGGCCCCGTTGCCGGCCGCGACGACGGTCAGGATGCCGGCGTCTCGCGCCGCCGAGACGGCGGCGACATAGTCGGGCAGCACCCCGTCGCAGATGTCGAAGTGCTCCCCGCCGCCGAGGCTCATCGTGATGACCCGGGTGTGATAGGTGGCCCGGTTCGCGATCGTCCAGTCGATCGCGCCGAGGATCGAGTCGTCCGTCGCGCCGTCTCCGTCGAACACGTCGAGCCCGAGGATCCGGGTGTCCGGGGCGACGCCGAGGACGATCCCGGCGACATTCGTCCCATGCCGGATGCTGTCATCGCGCTGGCCATCCGCCGGTGCGAAATCCTTCATCGCCGTGACGCGACAGCCCGACGGCTGGCCGACCGCGGTACATCCTCCCGCGCCTGGATAGAACGACGTCTCGGTCCAGTCGACACCCGTATCGATGACCGCCACGGCGGTCCCGGCCCCCGTCCAGCCCTTCGCCTGGGCCTGCGGCTGGTGGATGAGCGGGAGGCTCTCGGCGAGCGCGCGGGGGTGCCGGACGTCGGCGTGGATCCCGACGACCTCGGGCCGGGCAGCCAGACGCACCAGGGCCGCGAGCCCGTGGACGCGCACGAGACGGACGGGGAACGACGCGTATGTCGTGAGGGTCTCGACAGCCCGCCCGACATCGGGGAACGACGCGGCGGGCGCGCCGGCAGCCGGAGCGCCGGCGGCCGCCGCCGAGAGATCGGGGGCGGCCTTCGGCCCGGCAGGGCCTGACGGGATCGGCGACGGCCGTCGGACGGTCACAAGGGCGTCGGATGCGCCGTGCGAGGAGACCGCGGTCCGGACGGCTCGGTCGAGTCGCCCCGTCGCGACCGCGTGATCAAGGGCGATGGCGTCGCCGCGCGAGGTCTCGTCGGCCGCGCTCGTGGCGCCGACCGTGAGCGATGCCGCGAGGAGCGCGGCGGCGGCGACCCGAACAGCGCGACCGAGCACGGTGGCGGCACGGCGACGCGTCATCGAGCGGGGACTCCCTGCGGCGAGATGCGCGGAGGATAGCCGACCCTCGGCGCGGGGCACTCACGTGCGGTCCGGTCGCGGCTCAGACAGGCTGCTAGATTCGGCGCCAAGGAGGGCCCATGTACGACACCGTGAAGTACATCCACATCCTCGCAGCGATCGTGTGGGTCGGCGGCGCGGCGTACGCCCAGCTCTACGCGATCCGAGCAACCCGGTCGTCCGATCCCACGGACGTGTTGCGGTTCATGCGCAGCGCGGAGTGGATCGGGACGCGGGTCTTCCTGCCGGCGTCCCTGGTCGTGATCCTCGCCGGGGCATACATGGTCACCCAGCGTTGGAGCTTCAGCCAGGCATGGGTGCTGGTCGCCATCGTCCTGTGGCTCGCCTCGGCGATCATGGGTGCGGTGTATATCGGCCCGCGTGTGAAGAAGGCTGCGGAGATCGGCGACGCGGAGGGTCCGACATCGCCCGCGTACCTCGCGCTCACATCGCGGCTCTTCCTCGTCTCTCGGCTCGAGCTGATCAGCTTCGCCGTCATCGTCGCCCTGATGGTCTTCAAGCCGGGAGTGGGCTGACCGGGCGAGCGGCGGGCCGTCGACCAGGGCGTCAGACGGCGAGATCGGCCCGGATCGCGCTCGGCGTCAGCGGCTCGCGGAGGAGACGGCGGAAGCGGGCGTCGCGATCGCCATCGGGAGCCGCCTCGACCCACGCGGCGAGCAGCGGCTCGCCCTCGTGGTACACGTGGACGTACGTCTGCGTCCGCGGGTGCTCGATGAACGACGTGAGCTTGGCCGCCCGGTCCGGGGCCATCCGACCGACCGTCTCGAGGTAGTCGATGGTCTGGGCCGTCGTCGCGCCATCGGCCCAGCGATGCAAGGCTGCCCCGACGGTCGCGTCGGACAGGCGATCACGCGGCCGACGGATCGCGAGCGCGAGCTCCGCGAGATCGCGGGCAGCAGCTCGATCCGCGGTCGGGCCACCGTCGAGCAGCGCTCCGGTCAGGACCTCCAGGCGGACCTCGTCGGACAGGAGGACCGCGGGTCCGACCTCGGCGAGGCCCTCCGACATCAGGGCCTGCGGACCGATGAGCAGGAGCAGGCTGTGCTCGAGGTCGCCCTGACCCTCGATGAGCCCGACGTCCTTCGAGATGCTCTCGGCGTGATGGCCGGCGTAGGTCTCGTGGCCGAGCACGTCGAGCAGCTGCGGGGCGCGGATCGGCAGGTCGGTGTTCATGTCGATCCGACTGTGGAGACCGCCGTCGTACCAGCAGTAGGCGCTCCACGTCTGGTCGCGGACGAGGCCGAACCGGAGTGACTCCCCATCCGGCAGGCCGAACCGCGGACGAGCACGCTCCCGGAGGACCTCGATCATCCGGCCGCCGACCCGCTCGACCGCGTCCGGTCGGAGCGTGACCCGCTCGTCGAAGGCGGCCAGCCGGGTGGCGACGGTCCCCTCCCCCGGAAGGGTCGCGTCGAGTGTGTCGGCCGCGGCGTCGAGCGTGGCGATCGGCCGCTCGAGCGGGTGGATGTCGAAGGACCGCTCGACCTGCTCGACGTACGGCATCGGGTCTCCGGCGAGGACGGCGATCCGGGCCACGATGGCGTCGATCTGGGCCGCCAGCCAGCGCCGCCGCGCCGGATCGGCGACCTCCCGGTCGATCTCCTCGCGAAGGGCATGGGCATCCTCGCCGAGCCGGGCGAGCGACCGGGTCGGCTCCATGTCGACGGTCGCCTTGAGCGCGGCGGGCCCGAAGTACGCGTCGATCACACCGGCGTCGTGGACGTCGAGGCGGAGCCCCAGGAGGAGGTACGCCTCGGCGATCGGGTCGGGCGCCGGGATCGTCCGCTGCCCGCCGACCGCCGGCACCCGGCTGTCGCTCATCGCTGCATCCGCTCGGGTCGCGGGGCGCGCGGCGTGGCATGGTCGACGTGCGCGGAGGCGTCGCGCCGCGCGGCCGCCAGGCGCTCCTCGAAGGCCGGATCCGGGACCTCGCCCATCGGCTGGCCCGGCGCGATGCCGCCGGACTCCCCGACGAACGGCATCGCCTGGCGCTCGACGGCATCGAGGCTCATCCGGAGCGCCGCGGTCTTCTGATCGGCGACCTCCCGGACGTAGGCGGCTTCCTCGGTCGCCGTCATCGGCCGGCCGCGGACGACATCCTTCGGCTTCCCGACCATGAGCCAGGCGAGGTGGTAGCGATCCATCGTCCCCCAGACCGAGGACAGCAGGTCATCGGACAGCTGGAGCCACAGTCGCAGCCCATCCATCGACGGGTCGGCGATCGAGCCGCTCGCCCTCGGCGATGAGCTGACGCGTCCGGGTGATGACCTCGCCGCGGGTCACAGCGATCCGCTCCCGGCGAGCGATGCCTCGTCGATCCAGCGCTCGCGCTCGGCGCGCAGGGCGAGGGTCCGGACGCCGGGCCGACCGTCGCCGATCCGGCGACCCGTCGATCTCGACGAGCGGGACGATGCCGGCGACCGACGAGCAGAGGAGCGCCTCCGTCGCGCTGGCGAGGTCGTCGAGCGTCAGGTCGTCCTCGCACGCCTGCAGACCAAGCCGCGCAGCCGCGCCGCTCTCGAGGAGCCACGACCGCGTCGTCCCGACGAGGACGGCCGAGGAACGGCCCGGCGTCACGAGCCGGTCGCCGATCAGGGCGAAGACGTTCGCGCTCGTCGCCTCGGAGATCCGGCCGTCGATCGTCGGAAACAGGGCGTCATCGACGCCGGCGCGCTCGGCCTCGAGCTTGGCGGCGACGTAGTCGGCCCGTGAGGTCGCCTTCACGCCGGCGAGCGGCGAGAGCGGGTCGCGTCGGACGGCCGAGACGATCGCCGTGAGGCCCTCCTCGAGCTGGCGGGCCGGCGGCGGGACGTACGGCCAGACCTGGACGACGACCGTCGGTCGGACATCGCGCCAGCCGGCCGGGAGCGTGCCGCGCCGCTCCAGCGAGCCGCGGCTGATCGTGATCCGGACGGCCGCGTCGCCGGGCGCGAATCGATCGTTCCCGGGTCCCGACAGATGTTCCACGTGGAGCAGCTCCCGGATGCCGCCCTCGAGCTCGTCGAGGTCCGGGGTCGCGATCTCGAGGATCGCGGCGCCCTCGCGCAGCCGGGCCACGTGGTCGGGCCACTCGATCAGGACCCCGCGGCGCGCCCGGAGCGTCTCGAACAGGCCGTCGCCGAGCTGGAACCCCCGGTCCGTGACGAGGAGATGCGGGTCGTCCGCCGGCTCGAGCCGACCGTCGACCCAGACGTTCTCGGGTCGAGTGTGGAGGTGGGTCATCCGACGGGTGGGGCGGCACTGCCGCGCGTGCCGGCGATCTCCTGCGCGGCAACGGCCCCCTCCGCACCGGCGACGTCCTGCACGCCCTCCACCTCCTGCGCGCCGATCGCGCCGAGCGGGCCCCGGGCCTTCGCCACGGTCTCGTCCCACTCCTCGGCCGGATCGCTCCGCCAGGTGATGCCACCGCCGACATGGAGCGTCAGCCGGCGGCCGTCGGCGACGAAGGTCCGGATCAGGATGCTCGTCGCGGCCGCGCCGTCCGGCCCGATCCAGCCGAGCGTCCCGGTGTAGGGGCCGCGCCGGACCGGCTCGAGGTCCTCGAGGATCTCGATGGCCCGGAGCTTCGGTGCGCCGGTGATCGAGCCGCCGGGGAAGCTGGCCGACAGGACGTCGAACGGTCCGCGGCCCGGACGGAGCCGGCCGGTCACGGTCGAGACGAGGTGCTGGACGGCGGCCGTCCGCTCGAGCCGGCAGAGCCGCGGGACGCGGACCGTCCCCGGGATGCAGACCCGGCCCAGATCGTTGCGGAGAACGTCGACGATCATCACGTTCTCGGCCCGATCCTTCGCCGAGGCCAACAGCTCCGCAGCGAGCCGCCGATCCTCCGCGCGCGAGCGGCCACGGGGCCGGGTCCCCTTGATCGGATCGGTCACCACGAGGCCGTCACGGGAGACCGCGAGGAACGGCTCCGGCGACGCGGAGACCAGGGCGCGGGGCCCACCGTCGCGGCCGGGCCCGAGGTCCAGGTAGGCCGCGAAGAGCGCTGGGTCGCCGGTCCGGAGACGGCGATACAGCGGCCACGGGTCGCCGTCGAAGGACGCGTCGAGGCGGCGGGTCAGGTTCGCCTGGTAGAGCTGTCCCCGGGCGATCGCGTCGCGGACCGCCCCGACGCCCTCGAGGTACGCCGGGCGATCGAGGACAGAGCGGAACGACAGCTCCGGGACGTCTCCGACGACCGCCGCGGGGACCGGTCCGAGGAGCGTCTCCTCGAGCCAGCCGCGGAGGGACTCGAGTCGCCGGTCGAGCGCCCCGACGTCGCCATCGAGGGCGCGTCCGGCCAGCCAGGCATGGCCGGTCCGGCGATCCCAGGCGACGACCCGGTCGTACAGCCCCAGGCGCATCGGCGGCACGTCGAGGTCGTCGTCGACGTGGTGGGGCAGCCGTTCGAGGCGCGCCCCGATGTCGTAGCCGAGGAACCCGATCAGCCCGCCGGCGAAGGGCGGGACCGGCCCGGTCGGAGCGGCTGCCGTCGGCGAGGCTGCCGTCGGCGAGGCGTCCATCCGCTCGAGCAGGCGTCGAGCGCCCGCGAACGGATCCCGTCCGTCGGCCGGCATCTCGATCGTCGCAAGCGGCTCGACCGCCAGGTACGTCCATCGGTTCCGCCGTCCCGGACGGGCCGTCTCGAGGACGGCTAGGCCGGGCAGGCCCCGGAGGGCCTCGGCCGCGTCCATCGGCGCGATCCGGTCGAGTGCCGGCCAGCGCTCCACGCGGACCCCGGTGAGCGTGGAGGAGCGGCCGTCGGGATGGCCGAGCAGGGAGTGGGACATCGCGGGCATCATCGCAGGCAGCGCGCGCGCCCGCCACGGAGGGCTGGATGTCTCGACTTCGTGACCTCGGGGTGACGATCGGCCTGGGCGCGCCGGGGCGGCGCGACGCGATCACCGACGTGGCCGGCGTCCGCGTCGGCCACACGACCCTCGTCCGCGGTGACGGGCCGCTCGTCGTCGGACAGGGTCCGGTCCGGACCGGCGTCACCGTCATCGCTCCCCATGGCGGCGACACCTGGACCGAGCCGGTCTTCGCGGGCTGCCACCGGCTCAACGGCAACGGCGAGCTGACCGGCCTCGAGTGGATCCGCGAGACCGGCCTCCTGGCAGGTCACATCGGGCTCACGAACACCCACTCGGTCGGCGTCGTGCGGGACGCGTTCATCGCCCACGCGGCGCGATCGCATGGACCGGGCGAGACCTTCTGGTCGCTGCCGGTCGTCGGCGAGACGTACGACGGCGACCTCAACGACATCAACGGCTTCCATGTCCGGCCCGAGCACGTCGACACGGCGATCGCGGCGGCCGCGGCGTCGGGTGACCGCGCCCCGGTCGCAGAAGGCGGCGTCGGTGGTGGCACCGGGATGGTCTGCCATGGCTTCAAGGGCGGGATCGGGACGGCGTCCCGGGTCGTCGCGGCGGACGTCGGTGGCTGGACCGTCGGCGCGCTCGTCCAGGCGAACTACGGCCGTCGGGCGCTCCTGCGGGTCGATGGGGTGCCGGTCGGCCAGGAGATCCCGACGACCGAGGTCCCGAGTCCGCGCGAGACGGTGGTCCGTCCGGAGCGCCTGACCGCGGAGCGACCGGCCGCGGAGCGCGACGCCGGCTCGATCATCGTGATCCTTGCGACCGACGCACCGCTCCTGCCCCATCAATGCGAGCGGCTGGCCCAGCGGGCCGGACTCGGGATCGCCCGCGCCGGGGGTACCGGCGCGAACAGCTCGGGCGACCTGTTCCTGGCCTTCGCGACCGGCAATCGACTGCCTCCCGCAGCCTTGACGATCGGCGATGGCCCTGGCGTCGCCGACGTCCGGATGGTCTCGGAGGAGATGATGAGCCCGCTGTTCGAGGCGGCGATCGAGGCGACCGAGGAAGCGATCGTCAACGCTCTCGTCGCCGCCTCGACGATGGTCGGCCGAGACGGGATCACGGCCTACGCGCTGCCCCACGACCGCCTCCTGGCGGCGATGACGCGCTACGGCCGCGCCCCGAACCGCGGCGGGTGACCGGGCGCGAGGCGACGGTCCGCGCCGTGACGGTCCGCGCCGCGAGCCGGGCCGACGAGCCGGCGATCGAGCGGATCCTCATCGCGAACGACGAGCCGATCGCCTGGCCGGGGGTCGCGGGCCTGCCGTACCTCGACTTCCTCATCGACCACAACACCACGGCGGTCGCCGAGATCGACGGCGCGATCCTCGGGTTCGCCGCCTCGGTCCGAGCGGGCGGCATCAGCCACCTGTGCGACCTGTTCGTCGACCCGACGTGGCAGGGTCGCGGCCTGGGTCGGGAGCTCCTTGGCGCGGTGATGCCGGCCCAGGGTCCCCGGACCACGTTCGCCTCGGCCGACCCGCGTGCGCTGCCGCTCTACGCCCGTTCGGGGATGCGCCCGTCGTGGCCGCTGCTGTACCTCCAGGGCCAGGCCGCCGGCCTGCCCGCTCCGGCCGCCGCGTCGGTCGTCAGGCAGGTCTTCTCGCGGGTCCCGATCGACGAGGCGCGAGCCACGGAGGCGGCGCTGACGGGCGTCGATCGCCCGCGGCTGGCCGCATACCAGGCGGCGCTCCCCGGTGCGACGCCGTTCGTCGTCACGGTCGACGGCTCGCTGGCGGCGGTCGGGCTGGCCCGCGACGGCCGACGCACCCCGGGGCGGGTGCTCGACCGGCTCGTCGTCACCGCGGATGCCGACCCGACCGATACGCTCCTGGCGGCGCTCCGCGGCACAGCCGACGGGATCGTCACGGTCACCGTCCCGGGTCCGCACCCGGCGCTACCGGCCCTCCTGGATGCCGGCTTCCGGATCGTCGACCGGGACACCTATTGCGAGACCGAGCCGGGTCTGATCGACCCGGCTCGTCGCATCCCGAACACGGGATTCCTGTAGGGCATCCGGGCCGGTCCCGAACGCGCAGCGCGTTGCATCGGGTACACGAAACGGATGGCTACGGACCCTGATCCAGCCCGTTCCGACCGATCTCTTGCACTCGACACAACGGATCGCCGCCGGTGGTCGGATCCTTGCGTCCCACGCAACGGTCGAGCCCGGATCAGGCGCATCCGGTCGGCTTCGTGCAACACACGCAACGCCCAGCTGCGTTCTTCCGTGTGGTGCAAAGGGAGCGGGATCCCCTTCACGCGGAGGGCGAGAAGAGGCGGGGCGCCGAGCCGGGGGGAAGCCCGGCGCCCCACGATCGTGTCGGGATCCCCGGAGATCCCGGCCACGCAGGGCCGGGCGCGACCTCAGCCGACGGCGACGGGAACCGATTTCTCGATCGGCACGCCGACCATGCTGCCCCACTCGGTCCAGCTGCCATCGTAGTTGCGGACGCGCTGGTAGCCAAGCAGCTCATGGAGCACGAACCACGAGTGCGACGAGCGCTCGCCGATCCGGCAGTAGGCGATGACGTCCTTGTCGGGCGTGATGCCCTTCGCCTCGTACAGCGCCCGGAGCTCCTCGGCGCTCTTGAACGTGCCGTCCTCGCGGACCGCCTGGGCCCACGGGATCGACGCCGCGCCGGGGATGTGACCCGGCCGCTGCGCGGTCTCCGAGAGTCCGGGAGGGGCCAGGATCTCGCCGTTGAACTCCGCCGGCGAGCGGACGTCGACGAGCACGAGCTCGGCATCATCGAGCCGCGGCAGGATGTCGTCACGGAACGCCCGAAGCGCGAAATCGGCCTCCGGGAGCTGGTAGCCCGTCGAGGCGTACGACGGCACATCGGTCGTGAGCGGCAGCCCGTTGTCGAGCCAATACTTCCGACCGCCGTTGATGATCCGGACGTCGCGGTGGCCATACAGCTTCAGCTGCCAGTAGGCCCAGGCGGCGAACCAGTTGTTGTTGTCGCCGTACAGGACGATCGTCGTGTCCGGGCCGATGCCGGACTGGGACAGGAGCTCGCTGAAGTCCTCGCGGGTGGCGATGTCGCGGCGGATACCGTCGGCCAGCTGGCTCGTCCAGTTCCAGCCGACCGCGCCCGGCAGGTGGCTCTGCTCGTAGGCGGTCGTGTCGACGTCGACCTCGACGAACCGGACGTTCGGGTCCGAGAGGTGCTCCTGGGCCCAGTCGGCGCTGACCAGGGCGTCCTCGTTGGCGTACTCGTGGTGGCTCATGTCAGGCAGGTCTCCTCAGTCGGTCGGCGCGAGCGCGCCGACGATCACGCGGGGCGGGTGGAGGGTCGCGGGCGGCCGATCGGCGATCGGGCCCGCTCGGGACACGGGCAGCGGCCCATGGCTGGGGCGGTGGACCGGTCGATGGCCGGGCGGCGCGTCATCCTGCGGCTACCCGATCGCGGCGGCTGAACTCGGCGAGCCGGGCGCGGCACTCGGCGATCGTTCGCTCGACCTGGCCGACGATCCATGGATCGACCCGGCTGCTGTCCTCGATCGTGACCGTCGGCCCGTACGGCGAGTCCTCGACGACGATCCCGCTGACGTTCCGGTAGTCGGTCATCCAGTTGCTCGCCAGCTGGAGGATCACGTCGGTGACGACGCGGGGCGGGAACAGCCAGTCGAGGTGGTCGGCGTCGAGCCGTGCCGCGACATCCGCGATGAGGACCGGTCTGCCGCGCTCGATCCGGGCGACGAGATGGGTGACCCGGAGGGCCGTGAACGGGTCGCCGGATTCGGCGACGACCGGCGGGTCGAGCTCGACGTTGGGAAGCCCGGGAGGCTCGGCGCGCAGCTCGAGCCGACCGGGCGCGGGGCGGGTATCGGTCTCGGCGGACACGGCGACGGCGCATCTCCTACTGGACCGGTCGGGATTAGGAGCGGAGGATAGCACCGCCCGCGGGTGGCGGGCCATCGTCGTCCGTCCAGCGCGGCGGTGGAGGTGCCGACCAGCCGACCTGCCGCCGCGGCGGCTACGGGATCAGCTGTCGAAGAGCGAAGGCGATGTTCGCGGGGCGCTCGGCCAGGCGGCGCATGTACCACGGGTACCATGCCGAGCCGTAGGCGACCAGGTCGCGGACCTTGTAGCCCTCGCGGGCGAGCCGACGCTGCTCGTCCTCGCGGATGCCGTACAGCATCTGGACCTCGAACGAGGTCTTCGGCAGGCCGGCCGCCTTGGCGTGGGCCGCGACCTGCTCGATGAGCCGGACATCGTGGGTCCCGAGACCCAGGCGGACCCGCCGACCTGCCCGCATCGCCTCGAGCATCGAGACGCACAGGGCCAGGTAGTTGGCGTCGATCGCCCGACGGTCGCGGTAGACGATCTTCTCCGGCTCGGCGTAGGCGCCCTTGACGAGCCGGATCGAGGGCTCGATGGGCAGGAGCCGCTGGACGTCGTCGGCGGTCCGGCGGAGGTACGCCTGGAGGCAGATCCCGACATTCGGGTGAGCCCGCTTCAGGCGCTCATACAGGGCGATCGTCCGCTCGACGTAGGCGCTGCCCTCCATGTCGATCCACAGCTCGCTGCCGACCTCGGCGGCGCGCCGGGCCAGTCGGACGCAGTGCTCGAAGGCCATGTCGTCATCGAGGTCGAGGCCGAGCTGGGTGAGCTTGACCGAGACCTCGCCATCGAGGCCGCGCTCGTGGATCGCGCCGAGCATCTCGTCGTAGTGGTCGGCGACCTCCTGGGCCGCGGCCCGGTCCTCGACGTTCTCTCCCAGCCGCGTGAAGAGGGTCGAGATCCCGTCGGCCTTGAAGACCTCGCCGGCGTCAAGGGCCGCGGCGGCGTCCTCGCCCGGCATGAACCGGCGGACTGCGCGCCGCGCGGCCCGCATCCGCGGGATCCGCTCGCGCAGCCAGCTATTGCCAGCCATCCAGAGCAGCACTCGGCGCATCGGAGCCGCATCGTACCCGCTGGGACGATGGCTCGGGTCGCGCTACCATCCACCTCCCATGACCCCGGCCGAGCTCGATGCCGTCCGAGCCGCGAACCGGGCCCGCTTCGCCCGCCTGGTCGCGCGACCCGAGCCCGAGATCGACCTTGCCCGCGGGGCGCTGGCGATCGCCGCGGACGGGCGCCCCGACCTCGATGCCGACCGATCGGTCGAGGTCCTCGACCGATTCGCCGACCGCGTCCGGTCCCGCCTCGACGCCGGCGACCCGCCAGCCCACCGGCTCGACCGCCTCCACGACGTCCTGTACCGGGAGGCTCGGCTTCCGGGCACCGCGGGCGGCCGAGTGGGGCGACCCCGACGACAGCCGCCTGGACCGGGTCCTGGAGCGGCGGATCGGGCTGCCGATCAGCCTCGCCGTCGTCGAGCTCGAGGTGGCAAGCCGTGTCGGCATCCCCGTCTGGGGCATCGGGATGCCGGGGCACTTCATCCTCGGCGCGCCCGGTGGCCGGTTCATCGATCCGGCCGACGGCGGTCGGTCGCTCCGCCCCGACGATTGCCAGGCGCTCATCCGCCGAGCCCTCGGCGACGGCGTCCTGTTCCATGCCGGGATGCTCCGGCCGGCCAATCGCCGCCAGATCCTCGCCCGCATCCTGCGCAACCTCCGCTCCGTCCACCTCGCGGCGCGGGACTGGCCGGCGGCTCTCGGGGTGGTGGACCTGCTCTCGGTCGTCGAGCCGACCGACCCCGACCACGTCCGGGATCGGGGCCTCCTGCTGGGGCGCGTCGGGCGCTACAGCGAGGCCCTCCTCCAGCTCCGTGCGTACCTGGGCGAGCGTCCGGACGGGCACGACGCCGACGACGTCCGCGCGGTCATCGGGATCTTCGGTGGCCGGCGGAACTGATCCCGGGCGCCATCGGCTGGCTGTCGATGCCCGGACGATGCAGACCGGAGGTGGTCGAGACTTCACCTTCCGGTCACGGTCATTGAACGCGTCTTCTGGCACGATCGAGCCGTGATGGACACGCCGCCCCCTGTCGCTCCCGATCCAGTGCTTCCGCTGCCCGCCGGACCGGCGGGTCGTTCGCCCGAGCCCGTCGTCGAGCCGGCCCCGCTGCCGCCCGTCCCCGGGCTGGATCGCACCGCCCGCCCGGCAGCGCCGCCGGGTCCTCAAGCGCGCCGCCGTCGGTCTCGCCGCTGTCGTCTTCACCGCCGGGGTCTTCTCGGCCGGTGTCGGCGTCGACCGGACCGGCGTCTTCGGCGACCCGATCACCGACACGCCGAAGAACCCCGAGCTCGCCCTCATCGAGGAGGCCTGGGCCCAGATCCACGACAAGTACGTCGACCGCGCGAACCTCGACGACCAGAAGCTCGCCTACGGGGCGATCAACGGCATCGCCGAGGCCGTCGGCGATCCGGGCCACACGTCGTTCCTCACGCCCGATGAGCTGAAGCAGACCCACGACGGGCTCGCCGGCTCGTTCGTCGGCGTCGGCATCGAGCTCGACACGCAGGACGGACGAGCGGTCATCGCCGGGGTCATCCACGGCGGGCCGGCCGAGGCCGCCGGCGTCCACCAGGGCGACGTGATCGTCGCCGTGGACGGGACGCAGCGTGGTCGGCCAGGACATCGCGAACATCTCGTCGCTCATCCGTGGTGAGGCCGGCAAGCCGGTGACGCTGAGCCTTCAGCGGGACGGTGCGACCACGCCGCTCCAGATCTCGATGGTCCGCGCGGAGATCGACCTGCCAGCCGTGAGCTGGGCGCGGATCCCGGGCACCGACCTCGTGATGCTTCGCCTCGACCGGTTCTCGAGCGGCTCGGCGGACGCCATGAAGGACGCCCTCACCAAGATCATGGCGACCAAGCCGACGGGCATCGTCCTCGACCTCCGCGGCAACGGCGGCGGCTACATCAACGAGTCGGTGAACATCACCGGCGACTTCATCAAGACCGGCGTCGTCCACATCTCGAAGGACGCCGACGGCAAGATCACCCCTACGCCGATCCAGCCCGGCGGGCTCGGCCTCGACGTCCCGCTCACGGTCCTCGTGGACGGCGGCACGGCGAGCTCGGCCGAGATCCTGACCGGCGCGCTTCAGGACGCCGGCCGGGCGACGATCATCGGCACGAAGACCTTCGGCACTGGCACGGTCCTCTCAGAGGTGTCGCTGTCCGACGGCTCCGCCCTGCGGATCGGGGTGATCGAGTGGATGACCCCGAAGGGCCGCTCGATCTGGAAGGTCGGCCTCACGCCGGACCAGGTCGTGCCGCTCGCGACAGGCGTCCAGCCGGTCACACCGGACGAGCTCGACTCGATGAGCGCCGATCAGGTCCGCGCCAGCAAGGACGCCCAGCTCCAGAAGGCGATCTCCGACCTCACGACGGCGCCTTCGTCGAGCGCCTCGACGCACTGACCCGACTCCTCTCCCTCTCCCTCCCCGTTCCCGACGACGCCCCGGTCCTCGACCGGGGCGTCGCCCTGTCCCGGGCGTGGTGCCACCCGGCCCGGGCGACAAGCGGATCAGTCGCCCACGGACTGAACGGACGAACGGGATGGGATCGCAGGCATGGCGGACCCCCTGCCTCCGCCGATCGAGTCGGTCAGCGGGTCGCTCGAAGGAGGATGGGCCCATCCCCCAGCGCCGATCGCCGGTCCGCCGCTCGTTCAGTCGCTGGGCGGGTAGCGACCGTGCGACCTCGGCCGTCAAGGCTGGAACCGGGAGATCCTCCTCGGTCCGCGTGCGACGCCGAGGCCGCTGACCCGGCCGTCGTGCTTAGAGGAGTTCCCCGTGGGCCGAGCCGGTCGGCTCGCCCTCTCGGGGGCGCGGCTCCTCGCCCGGGGCGTACTCAGGGGTTGCGGCGGCGGAGGACCCGTTCGCACCGTTCGCGGCGTCGCCGGCCTCGAGCACCGGGAGCGGCTTCGACGCCGTGCCTTCGATCGCCCCGACGCCATATGGCACCCACTTGGACGGGTCCTGGAGGCGGTGCTGCTCGGTGTTGCCGCGGGCATGGAGCTCCTGGAAGCCGCGCGGCTCGATCCACATCCGCTCGCCCTCCAGCAGGCCGAGGACGCCGGACTGACCCGGCTCGGGCCGCTCGTGCTGGCAGTAGGCGCACGCATGCGTGTCGTGCCGCTGGTACGTCTCGGGCTCCTCGTAGGTCGTGATGTAGCCCTCGTAGTTCCGGAGCACGACCTTGTGGTCCGAGTAGCTGATCAGGTAGTTCGGCATGACCGGGATCTTGCCCCCGCCGCCCGGCGCGTCGATGACGTACGTCGGGACCGCGTAGCCGGAGGTGTGGCCGCGGAGGCCCTCCATGATCTCGAGGCCCTTGCCGACCGGCGTCCGGAAGTGGCCCGAGCCCTCGACCAGGTCGCACTGGTAGAGGTAGTACGGTCGGATCCGGTTCGCCACCAGCTGGTGGACGAGGGCGCGCTGGATGTGGACGCAGTCGTTGACGCCGGCGAGCAGGACGCTCTGGTTGCCGACCGGCAGGCCGGCCTTCGTCAGCTTGTCGACCGCGCGGCTGACCTCGGGCGTGATCTCGTTGGGGTGGTTGAAGTGGAGGTTGATCCACAGCGGGTGGTACTTCTCGAGCATCGCGCACAGCTCGTCGTCGATCCGCTGCGGCAGGAAGACCGGCACCCGGGAGCCGATCCGGATGATCTCGATGTGGGGGATCTCACGGAGGCCGCGCAGGATCTTCTCGAACAGCTTCGGTGCGAGGGTCAGGCCGTCACCGCCGGAGATGAGGACGTCGCGGACCTGGGGCGTCCGGCGCAGGTACTCGAGCTGGGCCTCGTGCTCGCGGCTGTTGAAGTTCTGGGTCGGGTCGCCGACGATCCGGCTCCTGGTGCAGTACCGGCAGTAGCTCGCGCACTGGGTGGTGACGAGCATCAGGACCCGGTCCGGGTAGCGGTGGACGAGGCCCGGGACGGGCGAGTGGCGGTCCTCGGCCAGGGAGTCCTCCATCATCGCCGTGAAGGCCTGCTGCTCCCTGCCGAGCGGGATGACCTGGCGGCGGATCGGGTCGTTCGGGTCCTTGGGGTCGATCAGGCTGATGAAGTACGGCGTGATGTCGACCCGGAACTTGTCGGGGGCGGAGAGACCCTCGCGCTCCTCGTCGGTCAGCTCGAGGATCTGCTCGATCTCCTCGAGCTCGTTGACCCGATGGCTGAGCTGCCAGCGCCAGTCGTTCCACTGCTCGTCGGGGACGTCCTCGAAGATCGGAGCGCGGCGGCTGACGGCCGGGCGCCCATCCGGCCCGAGCGCCCTTGCAGGGTCAGCGAGGTTCACGAACGGCGCGTCGGCGGCGGCGCGGGCGGCGTCCTGCCGGGCGACCGCGGTCCTGATCTCCTGGGCGTCCACGCGAGCTCAGCCTCCGTCCGTCCCGCCGAGCGTCCGGTCGTCCGTTCGCCCGGTCGGCGCATAAAGTCTATGCACTCTGCATAGCGGAGGGATGATAGCGGGAGTGCCCGCCGAAGGTCCAGCGACCCGATGGTCCCGGGCATCCGGGGCCACGGTCCGAGCCGGCGGACGTGCTAATGCACGCGGGACGTGCGAGCGGACACGACCGACCGGATCCACACGCGCAGGTCGAGGCGCTTGCACGCCGATGTGCACGCACGACGTGCGATCCAGCTTAAGACGACTCCGAAACGGGAGGCGGAGGACGTCCCATGCCGATACGCACGGCTGGCATGCCACGCGGGCGAACGACCTGCAGACGGCGGGAGAACGGCCTGCCGACGGCGGGCGGACGACCTGCGGTCGGCGTGCAACCGGCGCTACGCACAGCCGGCGTGCTGACGGTGCGTGCCGAGCTGGCGGACGCGGCGCGCAGGACGGCCCGCCGCGCCGAGGCTCCCGCGATCAGTCCCGGATCACCGCCCAGAGGAAGGTCATCATCACGAAGAAGCCGGTGAACAGGGCGATGAGGCCGATCGCGCCATACGGCGAGTTCGCGCCCTGCTGCGGGACGACCGCGAGGAGCAGGCCGAAGACCACCGCCCAGGCCAGCCACAGCAGGGCGGCTGCGTAGCGAGCATTGATCGAGGTCAGGGCTCGGACCCATCGGATGCCGCGGCGCTCGGAGCTCATCGCCGCCCGCAGCGAGGGGATGACGATGAGCATCGCCAGCACGATCGCGGTCGTGAAGATGACGAACGTCAGCGGGCTGGCGAACGGGGCGAGCAGGAGCTGCACGACGGTCCTCGCGGGAGGTCGGTCCGAACGGCCGGATGGTAGCAGAGCCCCGGGCCCCGAGGCGGCCTCGACGCGTTCCGGCGGGGGCGGATGAGCGATGTGGAGGGTGCCTGGCCGGGCCCGCCCGGACGGCGTCGGATCGGGACAGGTCGGGGCGGGTCAGGGAGGTCCGGATCCGCCCAGGATCTGCTCGACGACCCTCGGGTCCAGCCGATCCACGGGGATCGGGGCGGCCGGCGGGTCGGCCCCGCCGGCGAGCGGACGCTGCCACCAGCCGACGTCGTGCCAGCGCCCGGACTTGAAGCCGACGTCGTGGTAGGTCCCGATCCGGCGGTAGCCGAGGGCCTCGTGAAGACGGACGCTGCCGGGGTTCGGGAGGCCGATCCCGGCGAACGCCTGGCGGTAGCCCTGGGCCGTGAGCAGGGCGAGCAACGCGCTGTAGAGGACGCGCCCGACGCCCGTTCCGCGGGCCGGATCGCGGACGTAGATGCTCGTCTCGGCGGCCCAGGCATACGCCGCCCGGCCCGAGAACTGATGTCCATAGGCATACCCGATGACGACGCCGTCGTCGTCGACCGCCACGAGCCACGGGTATGCCGGGACCGTCGCGGCGAGCCGCGCGGTCAGCTCCTCGACCGACGGGACGACGACCTCGAACGAGATCGTCGTGTGGAGGACGACCGGGGCGTAGATCTCGCGGATCGCCGGCACGTCCGCCGGCGTGGCGTGGCGCAGACGCATCGTTGACATCCTAGGTCACCGGGCGATACTTGCTACATGGGACTATCACGTATCGGCGGGTCGGACGGGTCCACGAAGCGCCCTCGACCAAGGTGTGGTTCCCTTCCGATGCCCTGCCAGCGATCCGCGTCGCCCCAGCGCTGGGCGTCGACGGCCGGCTGAGTCCAACGCAACCCCGCGATCCGGACCGATCGCTCTTCTCGAACCAGGACCGACGTGACGATCTTCGAGCGGCTCGGCGCCGCCATCCACCACCGCCGCTGGTGGGTCATCGGCGGCTGGGTAGCCCTGCTCCTGCTCGCGATCCCGTTCGCGCCCCGCGCGCCCGGCGCGCTTCGGGCGGGCGGCTTCGTCCTCGACGACCTCGAGTCCTCGAAGGTCCGGGCGGTCCTCGAACAGGAGCTCGGCGCTCCACCGTCGGCGCTCGTCGTGGTGCTCGACAGTCCCACGCTGCTCGCCGGCACGCCGGCGTTCGAGCTGGCGGCGGCGGCCGCGACGAAGGACATCGCCGCGGCGCCGCACGTCGTCCGCGTCCTCAGCCATCTCCAGGCGCCGCGCCAGGTCAGCGCCGACCGCCACACCGCCTACGACATCGTGTTCCTCGATCTGTCGCCCGACGAATCGCCGGATGCCCTGCCGGGGATCCAGCAGGCCCTCCATCCCGTGGCTGGCGTGACCACCGCCCTGGCCGGCGGCCCGGCGTTCTATGGCGACATCCAGGCGGTCTCCGAATCGGACCTCCGGCGGAGCGAGCTCGTGTCGCTGCCGCTCGCCGCCTTCGCCCTCCTGCTCGTCTTCGGCTCGGTCGTCGCCGCCGGTGTCCCGCTCATCGTCGGTGGCAGCGCCGTCGTCATCGCTCTCGGGCTGATCTTCGTCATCGCCAGCCTGACGCCGATGAGCGTCTTCGTCTTGAACCTCGCGACCCTCCTCGGCCTGGGTCTCGGGGTCGACTACTCGCTGCTGATGACGAGCCGATTCAGGGAGGAGCTGAGCCGGCGGCTCGCGGCCGGCGACGACCGCGACGCGGCCGTCGAGAACGCCGTCCGGGTGACCGTCGCGACGGCCGGGCGGGCGGTCTTCTTCAGCGGCCTGACCGTCCTCCTCGGGCTGCTCGGGCTGGTCCTGTTCGAGTTCATGATCCTCCGCTCGGTCGGCGTCGCGGGCGCACTCGTCGTCGGGCTCGCGGTCGCCTCGGCGCTGACACTGCTGCCGGCCGTCCTGTCCGTCCTCGGCACGCGGATCGATGCGCTGTCGGTCCGGCGACCGGGCACCAAGGCCGGCGCGCCGGCGATCGCTCCGGGCCGGGGCCGGGGTCGCTGGGCCCACCTCGCCAACTGGGTCATGGACCGGCCCGTCGCGGTCCTCGTCCCGACGCTCGGGCTCCTGCTGCTCCTCGGGCTGCCGTTCCTGCGGGTCGACTTCAACGCGCCGGACGCCTCGATCCTGCCGGCCTCGGCACCGTCACGGGCCGGCTACGACCGGCTCGTGGCCCAGTTCGGCGAGGGCGACTTCGCGCCGATCTCGCTCGCGATCCGGACCGACGGCCCGGCCACCGACCCGAAGAACGTGGCCCTCCTGTACGCCTACTCGCGGACGCTCGAGCAGGACCCCCGGATCGTCCGCGTCGCCGGTCTGGTCGATGTCGACCCGCGTCTCACGCTCCAGCAGTACCAGCTGCTGTACGGCAGTCCCGACGGTCCCCCTGATCGGTTCGTCCGGATCGGGCTCGGGGCGACGACGAACGGCGACCTGACGGCGTTCACGGTCACGACCCCATATGGCCCGAACCGGGCCGAGGCGAGCGCCCTCGTCCGCGACCTCCGCGACCCGAACGGGCCTCTGGCGCCACCGGCCGGCCTGACGGTCGGGGTCGCTGGCGGAGCCGCCGATGTGACCGATGTCGTGGGCCGGGTCGCGGCGGACTTCCCCCGGACAGCGCTGTTCATCCTCGTCTCGACATACCTCGTCCTGTTCGTCCTGCTGCGCTCGGTCGTCCTGCCGGCCAAGGCGTTGGTGATGAACACGCTGTCGATCGTCGCCTCGTTCGGCGCGCTCGTCTGGATCTTCCAGGAGGGCAACCTGTCGGCGGTCCTCGGGTTCGCCCCGCTCGGGTTCGTCGAGACGACCCAGCCGGTGATCCTGTTCTGCGTCCTGTTCGGGCTGTCGATGGACTACGAGGTCTTCCTGCTGTCGCGGATGAAGGAGGCCTGGGACCGGACGTCCGACAACCGCGAGGCGGTCGCCTGGGGTCTGGAGCGCAGCGGTCGGATCGTCACCTCGGCGGCGCTCATCGTCGTCGTCGTCGCCGGGTCGTTCGCCTTCGCCGACATCGTCCTGATCAAGGCCCTCGGGCTCGGGGTCGCGATCGCGGTGGCGCTCGACGCGACCGTCGTCCGGGCGCTCCTCGTGCCAGCGACGATGGGCCTCCTCGGGAAGTGGAACTGGTGGCTGCCGGCACCGATCGCCCGGTTCGTCGCCGATCGCCTGCCACGGACCGAGGCAGAGGTCGAGGCCGCCGTCGAGGCCGCGGGCCGATGAGGCGCCTCGGCTCCCTCGCGATCGTCGCGGTCCTTGTCGCCGCCTGCTCCGGCGCGCCGATCCTGGCGAACCCGCCGGCGCCCCGACCCCTCACCCCCAGCCCGACCCCGGGCACGGTGGCGGTCGCCGATCCGATCCCGATCTCGCTGCCGGCCGACGACGCGCCACACGATCGGCTGACCGAGTGGTGGTACGACACCGGCCACCTCCAGGACGACAGCGGCGCCTGGTACGGCTTCGAGTTCGTCGTCTTCCGGGCCGAGCGAGGCGCCTTTCCGGTCGCCTGGGCATCGCATCTCGCGATCACCGATGTCGCCGGCCGGCGGTTCGTCTACAGCCAGCGCAGCGAGGTCGGTCCGCAGGTCTCGCGCCGAGCTTCCGGCGGTTTCGACCTGTCGCTGAGGGGCGCCGATCCGACGAAGCCCGAGACGCTCGACGCGCCGGCCTGGTCGATGGCCGGCTCGGACGGGATCGATCACCTCGCGGCCGCCACGACGCCCGCGGAGGCGACCGCGGCCGGGTCGCCCGGCGGGTTCGGGTCTGAGCCTCGACCTGGCATCGACGAAGCCGGCGGCGCTCCACGATACGGACGGCTGGATCGACTTCGGGCCCGCCGGTGGCTCGTACTACTACAGCCGGACGCGGATGACGGCGAGCGGCTCGATCATCCTCGACGGCGTCGCCCGCGACGTCCACGGCGTCGCCTGGTTCGACCACCAGTGGGGCGACTTCATCGCCGTCGGCGGGGGCGGCTGGGACTGGTTCGCGGTCGACCTCGGCGACGGATCCGAGCTGACGCTGTCCCTGGTCCGCGATCGCGACGGGTCGGATGCGCTCGCCTACGGGACGCGGGTCGCGCCCGATGGCACGACGACCCACCTGCCGGACGGGTCGTTCACCGTCGAGCCGACGGGGTCCTGGACGAGCCCCCGGACCGGTGCCGTCTACCCGGCCGGCTGGACGGTCACCGTCCCGGGCGAGTCGCTCGGCCTGTCGATCGCGCCGGTCCTCGCGGACCAGGAGCTCGACACGCGGCCGACGACCGGGGTCATCTACTGGGAGGGCGCGCAGACCGTGACCGGGACGCTGGCCGGGCGACCGATCGGCGGTCGCGGCTATGTCGAGCTGACCGGCTACGCCGGGACGACCACCGCGTCGGTCCCCTGAACCTCGGCCGGCCCAGGAGGGCTCGGACCTAGGGCGCCGGGGCGACGTCCAATCCGGAGGCCGTCGCGAGGTCGCGGGCAGCGCCGTCGGCGGCCGAGACGGTGCCCAGGACGGTGATCATCCGGCGGGCCGCGTCCTTGTACGCCCCGGGGTTCGCGAGGGTCGTCGCGAGGCCCTCGCGAGCGGTCGCCCGGACGGCCTCGTAGACGGTCCCGAGCTGGGTCTGGACGTCCGCCGCATCGGGCCAGTTCTTCAGCCGCGTCGCGGCGTCGGACCCGACGGCGGCATCGGCCGCGAGCGCCCGGAGCGTCTGTGCGACCGCGAACGAGTCGAACGGCTGGGCCGCGAGCGAGGTCTTGAGGGCCTCGACGCCGGAGGAAAGGCGGCCGTCGATCGCGATGGCCTGGTGGAGCGCGGCGAGCGAGGCGATCGGGGCGTTGACGATGGGTCGGCCGCTCGCAGCGGCGGAGGCGGTCGGGCCGCCGCTGGCGGTCGGAGTCCCCGGTGGTGCTGCCGGGTCGGGTGACGGTCATCGCCGAACCGATCGTCGCACCGCCGACGAACATCCCGACGACCGCGCCGGTCACGAGGAAGATCCCGGCGCGTCGGTACGGGACGCCGATCATGAGCCGGGTCCCGCATCCCGGACACCGGCCGGCGTTGGCGGCGATCGGGCGAGAGCAGACCGGGCAGCCGATGACCGAACGATCGGGCGCGCCGATCTCGAGGGTCGAGTCGGACTCCTCCCGATCCCTCGATCTCCCCCGGAGCGCATTCAGGGCCATCGTCCCCGGAGTCTACGGAGAGGGCCGCCGCGACGGCACCGGGACGATGGTCCCATCCATCGACCAGGACCCCCCGCTCGAGCCGGCCGGTGATACTGGACGGGTGCGCGTCGAGCTGACCCGTCGAGCCGATTACGCCGTCCGAGCGATGCTCGCCCTGGCCGCCCCCGACGCCGGCCCGCGACTCAGCGCCCGATCGATCGCCACGTCGATGGCGATCCCGCCCCGGTTCCTGCCACAGATCCTCCGCGAGCTCGCCGACTCCGGGCTCGTCGAAGCGCAGACGGGTCGGAACGGCGGCTACCGCCTCGCGCGCCCGGCTCGCGACATCAGCCTTCTCGACATCGTCGACGCGGTCGAGCCGACCCCGCGGACGCGCGTCTGTGTCCTTCGCGGTGGCCCCTGCGGCCTCGATGGTCACTGCGCCGTCCACGACGTCTTCGCCGACGCCCAGGAAGCGGTCACGACCCGACTTGGTCGGGCGAGCCTCGCCGAATTGGCGCTTGCGCTCGCCCCACAGGTCCCGCGGAGTGGCCGCGATGGGGCGTCACACCGGCCACGAGGGCCTCGCGCCGGCTGAACGCAAGGACAGGCCGGATGGCCCGTGACACCGCCGATTCCTCGGCCGAAATAATACGCAGACACTACATATTTGTACCGAGGGACCCTCCATGGACAGCTGGACCCGTCGAACGGCGATCCTCCTCGTGTCGGTCGCGCTCGTCGTCGGTGGCTGTGCCGCGGCGAAGGGACCGACGTGGTCTTTCCCGCCGGCGGCGGCACCCGCCGGGGCGGTCGGCACGAAGTCCCCAGCCCCGTCTCCGTCGCCGGCTCCGGCCGCGTCGAGCGGGACCGGCAACGTCGCGACCGCCGAGGCGATCGCGATCGAGGCGTTCGACCTTGGGTTCCGCCCGAACGCGGTGCACGTCGCGTCGGCCGGCACCTATCCGGTCACGTTCACAAACACCGGCTCGATGACCCACGACCTGACCTTCGCCGACGGCACGAAGCTCGTCGCCCAGGCGGGCACGACTACCCAGGGGACGGTCACGGTCCCGGCTGGCGGGCTGGCCTTCCTGTGCTCGATCCCGGGCCACCAGCAGGCCGGCATGTCCGGCGCAGTGACCGTCGGCGACACGACCGCTGCGGCGAGCCCGTCGCCGTCCGCGGGGATGGGCGATCACGGTGGCCCCGGCGCGGTCCTCCCGTCACCGAACCCCGACGCGCCCACCTACACCGAGTACGACCCCGCCGCGCCCGCCGTCCTGGCCGGCACGACCCACGACATCACGCTGACCGTCCGGGAGGTCCCGATGACCGTGGCACCCGGCTATGAGATGGCTGTCTGGACGTTCGATGGGAAGGTCCCGGGACCGGTCATCCGGGTGCATCTCGGCGACACCGTCCGGGTCCATCTGAAGAACCCGGCGACGAACAAGCTCTCGCACAGCGTCGACTTCCATGCCAGCCAGGTCGCCTGGAACGACGAGATGACGTCGATCGATCCGGGCCAGGAGAAGCTCTACGAGTGGACCGCGGACTACGCCGGTGTGTGGATGTACCACTGCGGCACCGCGCCCGCGCTCCACCACATCGCCAACGGCATGTACGGGATGGTCATCGTCGAGCCGAAGGGCGGCTTCGCCCCGGTTGACCGGGAGTTCACGATCGTCCAGAGCGAGTGGTACTTCGGCGGGCAGGATCAGCCCGCCGACCTCACGAAGGCCTCCGCCGGGGCACCATCCCCCGACTGGGTCGTCTTCAATGGGATCGCAGGTCAGTACAAGGATCATCCGATCGCGATCGGGACCGAGAAGCGCGTCCGACTGTTCGTCCTTGACGCGGGACCGGACATCGACAGCTCGTTCCACATCGTCGGGACGATCTTCGACACGGTCATCAAGGAGGGCATCGCGCTCACCCGCGGCAACGCTGGTTCGTGGGGCAGCCAGGCTGTCGACCTGTCGCCCGCCCAGGGCGCAGTGATCGAGTTCCAGACGGCGGAGGACGGCCTCTACCCGATGGTCACCCACGCGTTCAACTTCCCGGGTCGAGGGGCCCTGGGTCTGTTCCAGTCGGGCGACGGCGATCCGACGAACTAGCGACTCGTGGCCGGGGCTCGCCGCATCGCGATCGCGGCGAGCACCAGCCCGGCCACGACGGTCACGCCGTAGGCCACGCACCAGGCGCAGATCGCCTTGATGACGAACAGCTCGAGATAGACCAAGTAGGCCTCGAACAGCGTGCCGAGGACGCCGAGGGCATAGGCGACGATCAGCGCCCGACGCTCGCCCGTCCGCCACCAGACGAGCCCGGCGATCGTGACGGCGATCGAGTAGGCCAGACCGTAGGCCGCGACCGGGATCCCGAGGAGAGTCGCGTAGCTGCTCTCCTGGACGGTCTCGCAGCCGCCCCCGATCGGACAGACGGCCGTGCCACCGCTGAGCTTGACCGACAGCAGATAGGCCGAGATCGCGGCCCCGATCAGCCCCAGGACGACGATCGCGACCGGCAGCCAGCCGGTCGGACGCACCTCCGCCGAGGAACGGCTCACGAGGGCGTCACGGGCTGGTCGTGGGACTCCCGGAGGAGCTCGCCGCCGGCGAAGCCGATGGGGCCCCGGCGGCCGCCGCAGCGGCGGCGATCACGGGCTTGAGCGCGTCGTACGAGTACGAGCCCTCGTTGTGGACGCCGTTGATGACGATCCACGGGGTGCTCGCGACGAACGAGGCCGCCTGGTTCGTGTCGGCCACGACGTTCTTCTGCTCCGTCCCGGCATCCCAGCAGGTCTGCCAGGCCTGAGTGTCGAGCCCGACCGATGCCGCGATGGCCTGGAGGCGGTCCTTGCTGAAGGCCCCCTGGTTCTCGCCGTTCTGGTTCTGGAACAGCCAGTCCGAGAAGTCCCAGAACTTGCCCTGGGGGATCGCGCAGCGGGCGGCCGCCGCCGCTTCGACGCTCTCGTCGTACGACGGATCCGAGCCCTTGCGGCCCTGGAACGCGGCGTCGTGGACGACGATCCTCAGGGTCCCGTCCTTGATCTCGTTGGCCCGCAGCTCGGGTTCGGTGAGGCGGGCGAACTGGCCGCAGCCGGGGCACTGGAAGTCGGAGTAGACCTCGAGCGTCACCGGAGCGTCGGCCTTGCCCATCGTCATCCCGTCGATCGGGATCGACGGGTCGATCGAGGCGGCCGGCGGCGTCAGGTCGACCCCGGTGTCCGGGCTGCTGCTCGGACGGGACTGCAGGAAGATCACCGCGCCGATGAGGATGACGCCCACGAGCACGGCGCCGAGGGTCAGGAGCGTGGTCTGCGACGGCCCGCCGCTCTGCTTGCGCGTCTCGGTGGCGCGGCGATCGCGGCGCGCGGCCTCGCGCCGTTCGCGGCGCGTCGTCGGACTGGTCTGCTTGCCGGACAGGGTCGTGTCTCCCGCTGGGGTGCTCGATGCCGGCGCGATGTTAGCCGAGGTCCGTCAGATGAGCCGTGGGCCGAAGGTCACGATCGCTCGGGTCCCCAGGTCGGCAGCGCCGGGCAGGCTTCCACGGACTCACGCGGCTCGTTGCTGAGACTTGGTATCATCAAGGATCACGAGCCGGGCGGTCGACCCGGACGACCGTGGACATCCGATGACCGAGAGCACCCAGGTCGATCCGCACCAGCATCCCCACGATCACCCGGCCGAGCGCCGCCTGCCCGACGTCTCCGCCGGCCTGGACGCCGGGCACGCCCGCGCCCACGCGGACGTCTGGCTGCAGGACGTCTCTGCCGGCTACGACGATCGGCCGGTCCTCGAGCACGTCGACGTCGCCGTCGAGCCCGGCACGCTGCTCGCGGTGGTCGGGCCGAACGGTGCCGGCAAGAGCACCCTCCTCAAGCTCCTCGCCGGGCTGCTCCGGCCGCGCACCGGTCGGATCGAGGTCCTTGGGCATGCCCCGGGTGAACAGGCCCGTCGGATCGCCTACGTCCCCCAGGCCGAGCTCGTCGACTGGGCGTTCCCGGTCACGGTCGGCGACGTGGTGATCATGGGCCGCTACCCACGGCTCGGGCCGGTCCGACGGCCGGGCGCCGCGGACCGCGAGGCGGCGCGACACGCCCTGGAGCAGGTCGGCATGACGGCCTACGCGACGACCCAGATCGGTCGACTCTCGGGCGGCCAGCGGCGGCGGGTGTTCCTCGCCCGGGCGCTCGCCGGGGAAGCCGATCTCTACCTGCTCGACGAGCCGGTGACCGGGATCGACGCGACGACCCAGGAAGACCTGATGGACATCCTGGAGGGCGAGGCCCGACGCGGCAAGACGGTCATCGCGACGACCCACGACCTGGCCTGCGTCGCCCAGCGATTCGGCGACGTCCTGGCGATCAACCGGACCGTCATGGCCCACGGCAGGGCATCGATCGTCCTCGATCCAGGGGTCCTGACACGGACCTACGGGGGCCACCTGCTTGTCGTCGCGGGCCAGTCGGTCGTCCTTGACGACGCCCATCACCACGACGACGCGGCGCCGGGCGAACGCCACTTCCACGAGGGTCGGGGCGGATGATCGAGGCGTTCACCGATCCGCTCGCATACGGATTCTTCGTCCGGGCGCTGGCCGCCTGTGTCGTCGTCGGGGCGATCTGCGCGATCGTCGGGACGTACGTCGTCCTGCGCGGCATCGCGTTCATCGGCGACGCGATCAGCCATGCCGCCTTCCCGGGCATCGTCGCGGCATTCCTGCTGGGCGTCCCGTTCTACCTCGGCGCGGGGATCGCGGCCGTCGCGACGGCCCTCGCCATCGGCTACGTGACCCGTCGGGCGCGCATCCGCCAGGACACCGCGATCGGCGTCCTGTTCGCCGGGACGTTCGCCCTCGGTGTGTTCATGTTCAGCACGATCTCCGGCTACGTCGCAGACCTGTTCAGCTTCCTCTTCGGGAACGTCCTGGCGATCTCCCTCCAGGACCTGGTCGGGCTGAGCACGCTCGCGGCGATCGTCCTGGTCTGTGTCGCGCTGCTCTGGAAGGAGCTCCTGTACGCGACGTTCGACCCGCTCGGCGCGGGCGCCTCGGGGTTCAGGGTCGATCTGATCGAGGCGGTCTTCCTCGCCCTCGTCGCCCTGACGATCGTCATCAGCCTCCAGGCGGTCGGGATCATCCTGGTCGTGGCGATGCTCGTGACGCCCGCGGCCACCGCGCAGCTGGTCACGGTCCGGTTCGGGCGACTCATGGCCATCGCGATCCTGGTCGGCGTCGCGTCGTCGATCTTCGGGCTCTACCTATCGTTCTGGCTCGATGTCGCGAGCGGGGCGACGATCGTGCTCACCCAGACCGCGGTGTTCCTGTTGGTCGTCGCGCTCGGGCCGCGAACGGGGCTGCTGGCGCGGCGCCGGCAAGTTCGGAGCTTGTCGATGGAGTCGGCGACATGATCGATCCCGGCGTCATGGTCGACGCGCTCGACCGGGCTGGCTACCGCCTCACGACGCCCCGCCGACAGGTCGCCGAGCTCATCGCCCGTCACGACGGTCACTTCACCGCTGCCGACCTCGTCGAGGATGCGCAGGCGGACCATCTCGGGATCGGACGAGCGACGATCTTCCGGGCCCTCGACCTGTTCCTCGAGCTCAAGGTCCTCGAGCGGGTCGACCTGCCGAACGGCGAGCACGCCTACGTCGGCTGCGAGCCGGTCCACCACCACCACGTCATCTGCACGACCTGCGGCCGGATGACCGAGGTCGAGGACTGCGGGATGCGCGACGTCGCTCGCGAGATCGAGCGGCGATCCGGATATCGCGTGGACACCCATCGGCTCGAGCTGTTCGGGACCTGCCCGGACTGCCGTCGAGCCGTCCCTCACTAGCCCCATGGAAGAGAGGACACCACGATGGCGCTCTGGCCTTCAGTGAGACTCGATCTCAGATCCGTCCGCATCGCCCGGCTCTCGGCCGCCCTGCTGGTGAGCGTCACCGTGGTCGCGTGCTCGGCTTCGGCGACACCCTCGGCGTCGAGCGGATCCGCCAGTCAGCGGCCGGCCGTCAGGATCGTCGCCACGACGACCATCCTGGCCGATCTCGTCTCGCAGGTCGGTGGCTCCTCGGTGGCCGTGACCAGCCTCGTGCCGAAGGGCGGCGACGTCCACACGTTCGATCCGACCCCGTCCGTGCTGACGGCGGTCGTCGACGCCCAGCTCATCGTGTCGAACGGGGTCGGCCTCGATGCATGGCTCACCGACGTGGTCAAGGACTCCGGCGCCACGGCTCCGGTCATCGCCCTCGGAGAGGACCTGCCGGGCGTGACCTATCTGAATGGCGAGGGTTCGACCGCGAATCCGCATCTCTGGATGAACGTGGCCTATGCCCGCCTGTACGTCGATCGGATCAGGGATGCCCTCATCGCAGCAGATCCGGCTGATGAGGCGACGTTCCGAACAGGTGCCACCACCTACGACGCCACGCTGCACGACCTGGACCAGTCGATCAAGAGCCGGATCGCGGCCCTGCCGGCAGACCATCGCAAGGTCGTGTCGTTCCACGACGCCTTCCCGTATTACGCGGCGGCCTACGGATTGACGATCGACGGGACCGTCGTGGACGCGCCGGGCCAGGATCCCAGCGCCGGCCAGGTCGCCGCCCTCGTCTCGGCGATCAAGGCGGATGGTGTCAGCGCGATCATCAGTGAGGCCCAGTTCAGCGATTCGTTGGTCAAGACGATCGCCGACGAGACGGGAGCCACCGTCGTGTCCGATCTCTACGACGACACGGTCGGCGATCCGCCGGTCGATACCTACGTCGGTGTGATGACCTATGACACGGACCACATCGTGGCAGCTCTGGGAGGGTGACCATCGTCCGGGGGATCTGGACCCCGACAGGCTGAAACCTCGCGGGGCCGCGGCGCCTCAGAGCAGGTGAGACCACCTGCCGGAGGTACCACCCGTGTCCTGCCCCGATCGAACGCCCCGACGATGCGGCTGAGCGGTCGCGCCTTCGTGATCCTCTTGGCGATCGCCGGGCTCGTCATCATCGCGGCGACCGACCAGATCCTGCCGGCCACCTCCGAGCGCCAGGCCCAGCTTCGGATCTGGCTCGCGGCCCGGGCGGCGGGGATCGTGGCCTATCTGCTGCTGACCCTCCAGGTCACGCTGGGGCTCGTGCTGTCGCATCCGACCAACCAGTCGACCTGGCGACTCTCACGCCGGCTGTTCCCGTGGCACGAGAACCTCTGGATCTTCGTCCTCGCGTTCCTCTGTGCCCACATCGTCACGATCATCGTCGACCCGTGGGCCGGGGTCGGGCTGGCCGGGGCGTTCATCCCGGGTCTGTCGAGCTATCGCAGCTCGGCCGTCGCGCTCGGGACGCTGGGCCTCTACGCCCTCCTCATCACCGGCCTGTCCGCGCGGTACACGCGTCGGTTGCCGTCGGGGATGTGGCTGAAGATCCACCGCCTCGCCCTCGTCGTCTTCGGACTCGCCTGGCTCCATGGGGTCATGAGCGGGACAGACGCCGTCGCCCTCCGGGCGATGTACATCGCCACCGGCGTCGTGGTCATCGCGGCAGCCGCCTATCGCTACTGGGTCGTCCGGCGCCAGGTGCGCGCGACCGCACGGATGGAGGTGATCTCCCCATGACCAGCGCCGCACTGCTTGGACGCCGCGCGGCCGTCCTTGTCGGGCTCGTTCTGGCGATCGTCGTCGGAGTCGTCTCGGTCCGAGGCGCCGCCGTCTGGGCGGCGAGCTCCGCGCCCCTGGCTGTCGCTCCGAGCTCGGTGGGATCGCTTCAGCAGCAGCTCGCGGATTCGAAGGCGCGCTCGGAGGCCCTCGGGGCGGACCTCGCGGCGATGACCGCGAAGGCCCAGGAGCTCGAGACGGCTCTGAAGGCCGTCGGGGGCCAGGTCGACGCCGGATCGACGACCGCGACGGATCTCGACGCTCGACTCGTGGCCGCGAAGGCTCGCCTGACGAAGCTCCAGACGCTGATCGCCAGCGCCGAGAAGCAGCTCGCGGCGACGCTCGCGGCTGCGGGAGCGCGTGCCGCCGCCGCATCGAATAGCCGCCCCGCCGCCGCGACCGCGGCCCCGACGTCGTCGGGCCAGGATGGGAGCGAGCCGGGCGATGACTGACGCGCTCGTCCCAGGCGCTCGTCCGATCGCGGCCCGACGTCTCGCGGCTCCGGCCGCCGACCGGACGGCGGGCAGGACGGCCACGACCGCCCGACCGATCCGACGCCCGATCCACCTCGGGGTCCTGCTGGGGCTCTCGGCGAGCGCCTACGCCGTCTCGCTCGCGGGCGTGACCGCGCTCCAGTCAGCGAGCGACCTGGCGGTCGACGCGGCCCATGCCCCGGCGATCGACGCGATCAGCTCCGCACGGGACCGTCAGGGCGTACTCGAGGCGGCGGCGCAGGAGGCCCGAGGCGACCTCGGGGCGATCGTGGAGCGATACGGCACGACGGCGGACGAGCTGGCGGCCGTCCAGGCGCGGCTCGATGCGCTGGCGGCTCAGGTGGCCGCGCTCGAGACCGCGTCGTCGGGATTGCCGACGAAGATCTCCGTCCCCTCGGCGCCACGCCTGCCGCGCGTCTCGGTCGGCCGCGCTCCGGCGGCAGCGCCCGTGAGCCACGCGACGACGGGCGCCTCGGGGAAGCCGTGACGCTGGCCGGCGCGGCGGGGATCGGCCCGTCATCGGCGGCAGTCCGCGGCGGTGATCACGCGGGCCTGCCGCCTCGCCGCGGAGCGGACGGCCTGTGGCGGATCGCCGGTCGGGCGATGGGGTCGCCACTCGGGCTGACGGTCCGCGGGGAGGCGGACATCACCGCCGTCGAGGAGGCCTGGGCCGCGGTCATGGTCGAGTTCGAGGCCGCAGAACAGGCGATGTCGCGCTTCAGGGCGACGAGCGACGTGACCCGGGCGAACCTCGCGCCCGGATTCGTCACGGTGGATCCGCGGCTTCGGCGGGCGCTCGTCGCTGCCGACCGGGCTCGCCGGATGACCGGCGGTGCGTTCGACGGGCGGATCCTGTCGGCGCTCGAGGCGCTCGAGGCGCTCGGGTCGCTCGGGTCGCGGGCGGTCGACGTCGGTCGGCCCGAGGCAATACCCGGCCCCGAGCCGACCGTCCGGGTCCGTCGTGATGGCGCAATCCGCATCGCGGTGCCGATCGACCTCGGCGGGATCGGGAAGGGCCTTGCGCTCCGCTGGGCGGGCGACCGGATCGACGCCGTCCTGCCGGCCGGCATCGGATGGCTGCTCGATGCCGGTGGCGACATCCGCCTCCGAGGCCCCGGCCCGACCGATGGTCTCTGGGTCGTCGCGATCGAGCCGCCATCGGCGTCCCCAGGACGCGCGAGCGAGGCGGGCCCGCTCGCGATGGTCGCCCTGTCCGATGGCGCCATCTCCACGTCCTCGGTCCGGATCAACTCGTGGCTCGGACGGGACGGCACGCCCGTCCACCACCTCGTCGATCCGGCGACCGGCCGGCCGGGCGGCGGCGGTCTTCGGTCGGTGACGGTCGCGCTCGCCGACCCGGCGTGGGCCGAGGTCCGGACCAAGCAGCTGTTCCTCGCCGGGCCGCGCGGCATCGCCACGCTCGCGCGGCGGCTCGACCTGGCCGCCTGGTGGGTGGGCCACGACGACGTCCTCGAGATGACACCCGCGGCCCGCCAGTCGACACTCTGGGTCGCCGCCGAGGCCTGAGACGGCCTGAGCCGGCCGGTCAGCTCCCGAGGACCGCCCCGAGCTCGGCGAGCGTCGGCATCCCCTCACGGGCGCCGGACCGGGTCACGGCCATCGCCGCCGCTTGGTTCGCCGTCCTGGCCGCGCGATCGAGCGGCCAGCCGCGGGCGAGGAAGGCGGCGAGGGCGCCATTGAGCGTGTCGCCGGCCCCGACCGTGTCGACGACCGTCACCTTCGGCGCCGGGACGTGGATCTCGGCGTCGCCTTCCAGGAGGATCGAGCCCTCGCCGCCGAGGCTGACCAGCATCGAGGGGCGAGGATCGAGTCGGTCGCGGAGGGCACGAGCGAGATCGAGCGGCGCGACCGTTCGACCCGGCGAGCGCCGCGAGCTCGCCGCGGTTCGGGGTCAGGATGTCGGCCGGTCGGAGGACACTGTCGTCGAGGCCGCCCGCGGGAGCCGGGTTGAGGATCGTCGTCGCCCCCGCCGCGCGCCCACGATCGAGCGCCTGGGCGGCGGTCGCCGTCGGGATCTCGTGGCCGACGAGGACGACGTCCCCGGTCCGGTCGGCTCGAGGCTCCGCAGGGCGGCCGAGACATGGGCCGGCTCGAGTGCGGCGTTGGCGCCGCCGGCGACCGCGATGAGGTTCTCCCCGGTGGCATCGACGACGATGAGGGCGACCCCGGTCGCGATGCCCGGGATCATCACGAGGCCCCCGAGCCCGACACCCTCGGCCTCGAGCGCCGCGCGCGCCTCGTGCCCGAGGTCGTCGCCGCCGACCGCACCGACGAACTCGGTGGCCGCACCCAGGCGCGCCGCGGCGACCGCCTGGTTGCCGCCCTTGCCGCCGTGGTGGCGCTCGAAGCTCCCGCCCGTCACCGTCTCGCCCGGCTGGGGCAGATGCGCAGCGCGGACGACGAGGTCGACGTTGACCGAGCCGACGACGATGACCCGTCCGGCCACGGCCGACCGCCGGTCCTACGATCCGGTGACGAACTCGGCGCCGTCGACGCCGATGATCTCGCCGCTGATGAACCCGGTCCCCTCGCCGGACAGCGTGACGATCGCGGCGGCGACGTCGGCCGTCGTCGTCATCCGGCCCGTCGGGTTCCGGCGGGTCGCCGCCTCGATGATCATGTCGTGCTCGGGGATCTTCATCAGGGCCGGGGTCAGCGTGACGCCGGCCCGGATCGCGTTGGCCGTGATGCCTCGCGGCGCGAGCTCCATCGCGAGCTGGCGGATGTGCGACTCGAGGGCCGCCTTGGCCGAGGACACAACGCCATAGCTCGGGACGACCCGACTCGAGCCCTCGGAGGTCATGGCGTAGATCTTCGAGCCGCGCCCGAGCATCCCGGCGCGCACCAGATCCTGGACCCAGTAGACGAGGCTGTTCGCCATCACGTCCTGGGTCATCTCCATCTTCTTCCGGTCGACCGCGGCCTTCGGGTCGTCGGCGATGTACGGCACGAGCGAGCCGAAGGCGAGGGAGTGGAGGACGACGCGGACGTACGGCTCGGCGCCATCGGCGCGACGCTCCGCGAACCGCTCACCGAAGCCGGGCGATCGCCGCCCCGCGCTTCTCATCGTCGGCGGCGTTCATGTTGCTGAACAGCGCCTCGGAACCAGCGGCCTCGATGCGCGCGGTCACCTCGGCGACGTGGGCGAGTGCCGCCCGGAAGTCGAGATGGATCCCGCAGACCCGGTAGCCCGCCTCGGCCAGCGCGACCGCGGTCGCCTCGCCCATCCCGCTCGATGCACCGAGGATGAGCGCCCACCGCTCCCGTGTGTCCGTCATGGTGCCTCCTGGGTCGCCGGCGACAGCGGCGGGTTCGCCGATCGTGCGGGCCGGCCCAATCTAGCAGTGCGACGGGCGCCACTCCGCGTCGGGCGTGTGCATTGCTGCATGCCCTTGACCCGTCGACAGTCGGTCCGCGATGCTCCCGCTGACGGCGATGGGGCTCGCCGACAAGCGCCCGGCCGGCCGGGCTGATGGCTCCTGCTGGGTGTCCGCCGGCCGTCAGGAGGCATCTCCATGCCCCTCATCCTCATCGGCCTGGGCGGCGCCGCGGGTGCTGTCGCCCGCTACCTCGTCGACGGCTGGGTCACCGACCGGACGGGCGCGACCTTCCCGTGGGGGACCCTCGCGGTGAACGCGTCGGGCACATTCCTGCTTGGGATCCTGTTCGCGCTCGTCGTCGAGCGCGGGGGCTTACCGACGGGGCTCCGCGGTCCGGTGCTCATAGGCTTCATCGGCGCCTACACGACATTCTCGACGTGGATGCTCGAGAGTTGGTCTCTGATCGAGGGCGGTTCCTTCGGTCTGGGACTCGCGAACGTCGTCGGCTCGACCCTGGTCGGGCTTGTGGCCATCCTCATCGGGCTGACGATCGGAAGGGCCCTGTCATGAGGATCGAGGGCACGGGGCTGCTCGTCCGGATCTACATCGGCGAGGCCGACCGGTGGCACGGTCGACCGCTGTACGAGGCGATCGTCACGCTCCTCCGCGAACGGGGTCTGGCGGGCGCCACGGTGATCCGCGGCATCGAGGGCTTCGGCGCCAAGGCTCACCTCCACACGACCCGCATCCTTCGGCTGTCCGAGGACCTGCCGGTCCTCATCGAGGTCGTCGACGCCGAGGATCGGATCCGCGCCATCCTGCCCGAGCTGGATGGCATGGTCACCGACGGTCTGATCACCCTCGAACAGGTCGAGGTCATCGCGTACCGTGCCGGGACGTGACGATGGACGGCCTCGATCCCACCCTCCTGGCGCTGCTCATCCCGATCCTGGTGCTCCAGCTCGGGCTGCTCGTCGCCGGTCTGTGGGACCTGACCCGACCGGGACGGCAGGTCCGCGGTGACAGCAAGCTGCTGTGGGGCCTGGTCATCGTCGTCGTGAACATCATCGGGCCGCTCCTGTACTTCGTCGTCGGGCGCGAGGAGGTGGGACCAGACTCTGAGACACGACCGGCGGGCCCACCCGGACCGGGGGCGATCGCCGGCTGGCGAGCCCCCAGGCTGGCCGCGGACGTCGCGAGCCCACCGACCGAGGCCCAGAGCTCACCGGCACTCGCCGAGCTCGGGCCGACGGCGGTCAGGCGACCGGCCCGCGACCGGAGCCCCCTGCCCGACGCGCCGCCCGCGATCACCTGCCGTGGCCTGTCGAAGCGCTACGGCGGCGGCGACGGCGTCCTGGCCCTCGATGGCCTCGACCTCGACGTGCCGACCGGCTCCGTGTTCGGGCTCCTCGGACCGAACGGCGCCGGCAAGACGACGACCCTCCGGCTGCTCACCGGCCTCGGTCACGCCACGGGCGGCTCCGCGACCGTCGCCGGGGTCGGGATCGACGACGGCGGCCCGATGCTCGCCCACCGGATCGGCTACCTCGACCAGGACCCGCGCTACTACGGTTGGATGACCGGCCGCGAGCTGGTCACCCTTGTCGCTCGGCTCCACGGCCTCGACGAGGCGACACGGCCGGCGCGCGTCGCCGAAGTGCTCGACCAGGTCGGGCTGGCCTCGGCCGCCGATCGACGGGTCAGCACGTACTCCGGCGGGATGCGCCAGCGGCTCGGGATCGCCCAGGCCCTCGTGAACGGGCCGCCGCTCCTCATCCTCGATGAGCCGGTCTCATCGCTCGACCCGGAGGGCCGGCGAGATCTGCTCGAGCTGATCGCCGACCTCCGCGGATCCGCGACGGTCCTCTTCTCGACCCATGTGCTCGCGGATGTCGAACGAGTCTGCGACCGGGTCGCCATCCTCGACCACGGGCGGCTCGTGACCGAGGGCGCGCTCGACGAGCTCCTCGACCACTACGCCCAGCCGATCTATCGGATCGAGCCCGAGGCGGGTCAGGCCGCCGCAGTCGACGGGCTGGTCGCACGGCTGCGGGCCGAGGACTGGGTCTCGGCGATCGACGAGTCGCATGGCGAGATCCGGGTGACGGTCGCCGATCCGTCGCGCGCGGCCACGGAGCTCCTGCCGTCCGTCGTCGCGGCGGGGGTCTCGCTCGCGGCGTTCGAGCGGGTCCGCCCGACGCTCGAGGACGTCTTCCTCCGACTCGTCGGGCGCGGCACCGGGGAGGACCGGTCGTGACCGGGTTCAGCGTGCTGCTCGCGAAGGAGCTCCGGGAGAGCTGGCGGACGCGCCGGATCCCGGTCGTCATCGCCCTCTTCCTGTTCGTCGGGATCCTCTCGCCCCTGACGGCGCGCTACCTCCCGGAGATCCTCCACCTGGCCCTCGGAGACCAGGCCGCGACGATCCCGATCCCCACCCCGACCGCCGCCGATGCGGTGCTCCAGCTCCAGAAGAACCTCGGCCAGTTCGGAGCGCTGGCGGCGATCGTCCTGGCGATGGGGCTGGTGGCCTCCGAGAAGGAGCGCGGGACGGCCGCCTTCCTCCTGACGAAGCCGCTCTCGCGCTCGTCGTTCCTGCTCGGCAAGATCGTCGGGCTCGGGGCGGTGCTGCTGCTCGCGACGGTGCTGGCCATCCTCGCCGGCTGGGTCTACACCGCGATCCTGTTCTCGCCTCAGCCACTCGGCGGCTGGCTGGCCCTGGCGCTGCTGACGTGGCTCGCGCTGATGGCCTGGGCCGCGATCACGTTCCTCGCCTCGACGGTCCTGCCGTCCGCGGCCGCGGCGGCCGGGGTCGGGGTCGGGGCACTCCTGCTCATCTCGCTCGTCGCAGCGATCCCTCCGGTCGGGCGATGGCTCCCGAGCGGCCTCGATCCGCCGGCCCTGGCCCTCGCGACCGGTCAGCCGATCGTGCGCCGGGGACCTCGCCGCCGCGGTCGTCGGCACCTCCGCGATCATCGTCGCCGCCGTCGTCCTCGCCTGGCTCTCGTTCCGCCGCCAGGAGCTGTGACCGCGAGTTGAGTCGTGGTGAACCGCGCGTCGTCATCGTTCCCTGGATGGCGACACGTGAGCGGCCTGAGGATGTCGGACGGCGGCGTGCTCGGGCTCTCGTTGCGGACCTCTGTCGCGAGTTCCACGACGCGAGGGTCGCGTCCGGGCTGAGCCAGGGGACCGTGGCCCGAGCAGCGGGACTGTCGCAGTCGGCCTACAGCCGCCTCGAGCGTGAGGGTCGGATCAGCATCGAAGTCGAGAAGCTGACCTGCATCGGTGCCGCACTCGGGCTCGACGTCGCGATCCGGGCGTTTCCGGTGGGAGCTCCGATCCGCGACGTGGGGCATGTGCGCGTCACGAGCCGCTTCCGCGCCGTCGTTCATCCATCGCTCCTCTGGCGCGCAGAGGTCCCACTGCCGATCCCGGGCGATCGGCGGGCTTGGGATGGATGGCTCGCCGACGGCCGTGACGGGGTCGCCGTCGAAGTCGAGACGCGGCTCCGGGATGTCCAGGCGGTCCAGCGCCGGGTCGCCCTGAAGTGTCGAGACGGCCACGTGGAGCGGGTCGATCCTCGTCATCGCCGACACGCGGGCGAACCGTTCCGCACTGGCCCTCGCGATGGAGTCGCTGCAGACGCAGTTCCCGTTGTCCACTCGTGCGGTCTCGGCGTCGCTGCGGGCCGGAAAGCTGCCGCCGGCGAGCGGGATCGTGATCGTCTGAGACTGCCGGGTGCCCGAGTCGAACGGGTCGCGCGGCGACGCGACGGCGTTCATCCGCCGAGCGACTCAACCGACGAACGAGATCGCTCGCGGGAGGCTCACGCGGGCCGTCCTCCGCTGTCCGAGGCGCCCAGCGAGTGGGTCGACGTCCGACGGCACCATCGGGTCCTATCGCACGGCGGTCCTTCGCCCGTTGAGTCGCCGTCCGGGTAGCCGTCCCGCTGGGAGCCGACAGGCCCCCGGTCGAGGCCGGATCCGACCGCCCTACCGACCCCCTACACGACGCCCCGCGAGCGGAGAGCGGCGACGGCCGCGGCGTCATAGCCGAGCCACTCGAGGATCTCGTCGGTCTGCTCGCCGAGGAGCGGCGGCGCGGTCTGGATCGAGGCGGGCGTCGCCGACAGCTCGAACGGGACGCCGACCTGGCGGATCGGCCCGAGGACGGGGTGCTCCACCAAGACCGTCATCCGGCGTGCCTGGGCCGCCGGCGACCCGAACGCCTCGACGACGTCGAGGACGGGGCCGGCGGGGATCTCGGCCGCTCGGAGGGCGTGGAGCCACTCCCCGGTGGAGCGGGAGCGGAACCGCTCCGCGAGGATCGGGCGCAGAACGTCGCGGTGCTCGACGCGGTCGCCGTTCCGGGCGAACCGCAGATCGTCCACGAGCTCAGGCAGCCCGATCGAGGCGCAGAACCGCGGCCACTGACGCTCCGACCCGACTGCGACGGCCACCTCGCCGTCGGCCGTCGCGAACGTCTCGTACGGCACGATGCTCGGGTGGGCGTTACCGCGCCGGCCGGGCGCCCGACCGGTCACGAAGGCGTTCTGGGCCTGGTTCACCAGCACCGCCAGCGTCGACGCGAGCAGCGATGCGTCGATCCGTTGTCCCCGGACGGCCGTCGCTCCCACCTGGCCGCCGCGCGCCACGAGCGCCGCGAGCACCGAGACGGCCCCGAACAAGCCGGTCACCACGTCGGAGATCGCGACCCCGACCTTGGTCGGCTGACCTCCGGCCTCGTCCGGAAAGCCGGTGACCGACATCAGGCCGCCCATCGCCTGGATGATGAAGTCGTAGCCCGGCGTCGCGGCCTCCGGCCCATCCGGCCCGAACCCGGTCACCGCGAGGTGGATCAGCGAGGGGTTGATCGCGTTCAGGGCCGCGTCCCCCAGCCCCAGCCGGTCGAGCCCGCCGACGCGGGAGTTCTCGACGAGGACGTCCGATCGGGCGATGAGCCGCCGGGCGACCTCGAGCCCCTCGGGCGCCTTGAGATCCACCCGGATCGAGCGCTTGTTCCGATTGACCGCCAGGTAGTACGCCGCGGTCCGATCCGCACCCGAGCCGACCCACGGCGGACCCCAGCCCCGGGTCGCATCACCCTCCGGTGGCTCGACCTTGATGACGTCAGCACCGAGGTCCCCGAGAAGCATCGTGCAATACGGCCCGGCGAGGACCGTCGAGAGGTCCGCGACGACGAGCCCCGCGAGCGGGCCTGATGCGACGGGATCGGCCATCCCGGCGAGGATACCGAGGCGGGAGGGACGGATGTCTGCCGGGACGTGGCGCCCGGACGTCCCGCCCCCACCCGCCGCCCCGCCGTGCGGCCCCGCCGTCCCGCATTCAGTCGGGAGGCGGATCCTCGACCGTGACATCGGCGACGGTCGCCCGCGTCGCGACGACCAGATCGGCGGGCGCCAGGTGGACGTTCACCCCGAACGCCCCGCCGCCGATCGCGACGATCGGCTGCTCCATCGCCGCCGTGTCAAGGATCACCGGCCAGGCCCGACTCGACCCGAACGGGGTGATCGTCCCGCGCTCGTAGCCGGTGACGGCCCGCGCCTCATCGGCATCCGGCAGCGACATCCGCGACACCCCGAGCAGCGATCGGAGCTTCGGCCAGTCGAACCGCCGACCACCGGGGACGAGGACGAAGAGGTAGTCGTCCTCGCCGCGCCGGACGACGATCGAGCGGAGCAGGGCCCCGAGCGGGATGCCCTGGAACGCGGCGCTCTCCTCGGCCGATCGCGCCCGCTCGGTCCGGACGACCGTGTGCGGCACGCCGGCTGCCGCGAGAGCGACCAGAGCCCGCGTGGACTCCGTCACGACGGCAGAAGCGACGCGGCCTGGGAGTCGGCGATGTCGGAGGCTCGCTTCGCGACGGCGTCCGAGCGGCTCCGGTCCGCCACGATCGTGTCGAGGCGGGCGAGGTATGCCGTCGCTCCCTCGCGCGTCAGGATGCTGCGCGCCTCCGGCACGGCCGCCTGGACGAACGGGTCTCCGGGCGGAGCGACGACGACGGCGTCGATGACGCTGTTCGCGAAGGACACGTCCATCCCGAGGTCGCGATACCGTCGCCATGCCTCGCTGAAGCCGGCGACGGCCTCGGACCACCGACCCTGACGGGCGCTGATGCAGGCCGCCAGTGCATCTCGGTGGATCAACGTCGCCTCGCCACGGAGTCGGGCGCCGATGAGTCGAGCGAGGGAGGCCACCGCTCGATCGTCATCCCCGAGCCGGACCGCAGCGCGACCCGCCACGAGCGATGCCGACGGGCCGTTCAGGTCGTCATCCTCGGCCGCGGAGGCCGCCTGCAGGGCCACTTCGTCACGTCCCTCGCCGAGGGCGACGTAGGCACGAGCCAGGGTCACCGCGGCTTGCATGGACGGATCCTCGAGGCCGTCGACGAACGCGTCGAGAACGACGAGAGACGACGATGTGTCGGCGCCATGCGTCGAGGCCGCCTCTGCCCGCGCCATCTCGGCGGTGGCCCGGGGCGCCGGCTCAAGACTCTCGGGATCGATCCGAGCAAGCTCCTCCTCGAGCCACGCCCAACCGCCCACCTGCAATGCGACCTCGATGGCGTTTCCGATCGCGTCGAGACGCATGGGTCCGAGGCCGAATCGGCGGGCCGCCTCGATCGCGCGCCTGCTCGTCTCGATCGAGGTCCGTGGATCATCTTCCATCTGCGCGAGGGCCAAGCTGAACGCGGCCCGAGCGGCGAGCATGCCGAGGCCCGCGCGGTCGGCGAGACGTTCGACAGCCTCGATCAGCGCGCGAGCTTCGATGACGCGGCCCATGAACAGATACGTCCCTCCCTTCTGGCGGAGAGCGTCGGCGACGACATCGGTGAGTCGGAGCGATTCGGCATCGGTCAGGGCCTTGTCGCAGTACGCGATCGACTCGTCCAGCCTGCCGATGACCTGGCACATGCCCGCGAGGATCACCCAGAGCTCCGCGACGGTCCGGTGCGGCGCAAGATCCGCGACCTCGCGTTCCGTCGCCTCGAACAGGGCCATCGCTTCGACCCCGCGACCGGAGGCATTGAGAGACCGCCCGATCCCGATCGTCGCCTGGGCCACGCCGAGGCGATCACCGATCGCGCTGTAGCGCTCGAATGCGCTGCGGTGGGACGCCTCCGCCGCTGTGAAGTGGCCCGCGAATCTGCTCGCTTCGCCGATCTTCAGCAGGACATCGGCCTCCTCTCGTGCGTCACTCGTCACCCGCAGCACGCGCTGCCAGTAGCCGATCGCACTGTCATGGGCGCCGAGAGCCGTGGCCCGATCCGCCGCGGCGAGGAGCGCGATCCGTGCCTGCGCCGCGACCGCCTCGCCTTCCGGACCCTCCGGCGCCGCCTCGTAGGCGTCGACATAGTGGGTCGCGAGGACGCCGGCGGTCTCGTCGTCGCCCAGGGCCTCGAAATGACGCGCCGCGGCGAGATGTTTCGCCCGCCGATCGCGCTTCGCGAGGGTGCTGTAGGCGACCTCCCGGATCAGGGCCTGGGTGAAGCCATACTGACCGCGCTCCGGCGACCGCGGATCGGTATCGAGGGCGAGCATCTCGCGCTGGACGAGGTTCCGGAGCCTCGGCTCCAGGTCGCCCGTCAATTCGCCGCTGAGGGCCGCGAGGGCCGCGACGCTGAACGTCTGGCCGAGCACCGCGCCGTCCTGGAGGAGCGCTCGATCGGTCGGATCGACGGCATCGAGCCGCGCGGCGATGAGCGACGCCAGCCGCTCCGGGACGGACAGGGTACCGAGCTCGCCGACGATCCGGTAGACACCGTCGGCCTCCTCCAGCCGGCCCTCGTCGACGAGCATCCGGACGGTCTCGACGGCATAGAGCGGGACCCCGTCCGCGCGGTCGAGGATCGTCCGAACGGCGGACGGCGGTAGACCCGGGACGAGCCCGGCAAGGAGATCGCGCATCGCGTCGTCGGTGAGTGGCCCGAGCGACATCGCGACGAGGTCTCGGCGTCCGGCACCCCAGCCCGGACGTCGGTCGAGCAGCTCCGGCCGGGCCAGGGTCACGATGAGGATCGGGTAGCCGATCGACCAGGCGAGGAGGTGGTCGATGAAGTCGAGCAGACCGGCGTCGGCCCACTGGAGGTCCTCGAACAGCAGGACGGCCGTGCCTCGCAGCGAGACCTGCTCGATGAAGACCCGCCACGCGGCGAACAGCTCCTCGCGCCCCCCGACCGGCGCGTCCCCGATCCCGAGGAGGAACAGGAGGGCAGGCTCGATCCGGCGACGCTCCGCTTCCTCAGGGACGTACTCCTCCAGCGTCGACGCCATCCGCGCCCGGCTTGTCGCCTCGTCGTCGCCCTCCGCCAGACCGGCCCGACGGCGGACCATCTCGCCGAGGGCCCAGAACGTGATCCCCTCGCCGAAGGCTGGCGATCGACCCTGATGCCAGTAGAACGTCTCCGTCAGGCCGTCGATGTATTTGATCAACTCCCAGGACAGACGGCTCTTCCCGATGCCGCCCTGCCCGGTGACCGACACGAGCCGGATGCGACGCTCGCGCGTCGTCGCATGAAGGACGTCGCGGAGGATGCGGAGCTCGTCATCCCGACCGACGAACGGCGCCTCGATCCCGTCCGCACGACCACCCCCACCGCGCCGTCCGAGGACCCGCAGCGCTCGCCACGCAGGGACCGGAGCCTCCTTGCCCTTGAGGACCTGCTCGCCGGCCTCCTCGAACGCGATGGCCTCGTCGGCGGCGCGGCGCGTCGCCTCCCCGACGAGCACGCTCCCGGGTGGGGCGACCGACTGCAGTCGCGACGCCGTGTTGACGAGGTCGCCCGCGACCATGCCCTGACCCACGGCCCCGATCGCGACGGCCGCCTCGCCTGTCAGGACTGCGGCGCGCAGCTGCAGATCGGCTGAGGCCCCGCTCGCGGCGAGATGTCGCACGGACCCGACGAGGTCCAGGGCCGCGCGGACGGCGCGCTCGGCATCGTCACCCTGGGCGACCGGCGCCCCCCAGATGGCCATCACCGCGTCGCCGATGAACTTCTCGATCGTGCCGCCGTACCGTTCGACGACCTCGCGGGCGAGCTCGAAGTAGCCGGCCAGGAACTCGCGGACCTGCTCCGGATCCGTGCCGTCCGACCTGGCAGTGAAGCCGACCAGGTCGGCGAACAGGATGCTGACGACCCGCCGCTCGGTGAGCGGCTCAGGCGCCCGGAACGGCGCCGGCTCCCCGACCGCGGCGGGCCCGATCGACGTCTGGGCGACCCAGGGCGACGACGCCGTCCCGGTCGGGAGACCGGGCGCGAGCGGGGTCCCGCACTGGCCGCAGAACTTCATGCCCGGCGGGTTCTCGGCGCCGCAGCTCGGGCACCCGGGTGACAGCCGCGTGCCGCAGTTCCCGCAGAACTTCATCTCGGCCGTCGTCGCGGAACCGCAGCTCGGACAGGTCACGAGACGGCCTCAGGCTCTGGGACGCCAGCTGGCGCCGCGAGGACCGGCGCCCCCAGGAGTGAGTCGAGCTGGGGAAGGAACGCCCGGGCCCCGATCCGTTCGAACGTCGCCCGCGCCTCGGCGGCGATCGCCGGGACGGACCCATCGCCCCGCGGAGCGACCGCCACGTACATCAGCTGCGAGAGGGCGAGGAAGAAGTCAAGCCGGCCGTCGCGCTCGCGACGCCAGGCCTCGGTGAACCCGCGGACGGCCTCCGGCCAGCGACCGTCCATCGCGTCGACGACCGAGCCGGCCTCCAGGACGATGATGTCGTTCATGGGGCCGCGGGCTCCGAGTCGCACGAGCTGATCGCGGACCCCGGAGGCGGCCACGAGGTCGCCGAGCAGGCCCGCGGCATGCATGGCGACGACGAGGCCGGCCGCCTCGTTCAACGGCGCGATGGTCCCGGCGTTGCGGCCCGCGGCGATCGCGTCGCGGTACCGGCCCTCGGCGAAGGCGACCCACGCCTGACCGAGGACGGCGGCCGACTTCGCCATCACATCCTGTCGCCCTGCGACATCGCGCAATCGCGCCTCAAGCTCGGCGACGGACAGGCCAGCGATCGCATCGAGCTCGACTCTGGCGACGAGATACGAGAGGAGGTCGGCCTCCTCGAGGCTCTCGGGGCGGACGGCCGCGAGCTCCTCCACCGACCATTCCCAGTCACCCGTCGGGAGCGAGGCTTCGATCGTGTTCGCAAGGGTGACGATGTGGTAGGCGACGAGCCCATAGCGTCGAGCAAGCTCGACGCCCTCCCGCCCGACAGCCAGGCCCGTCGCCGGATCCGACTCGGTGTAGGCCCCGACGGCATTCGTCGCGGCGCGGGTGGCGACGACATACAGCCCGTTCGCCATCGCGAGCCTCCGACCCGCCTCAAGCAGCGCGGTCCCCTCGCGCCATCGACCCGTATACGACAATCGGCCGCCCTTGGTCACAAGCAGGTCCGCGACGATCTCGACCAGACCCAGTCGCTCGGCATCGGCCAGAGCCAGGTCCGTCCAGAACAGCCAGGTCGTCGGATCGGACGGGGTGTAGGTGACGACCGCGAGCGTCGCGAGCAGCTCGACCAGAGCGGGATCGGCGTCGGCCGTCGAGGCCTCGAACTCCTCGGCGGCGGCGATCATCATCGGCAGGATGTCGTCTGTCCGACCGGACGTGGCGTAGGCACGACCGAGGCGCGCCGTCGTTCTGATCGTGCCGGTCCGATCGCCGGCGGCGCGATATCGCGACACGGCGTCCGTGAGATGTGCGATCGCCGACTCATACCGACCCATCGAGCGCTCTTCGCCCGAGATCCGCTCGAGGAGCTCGGTGTCCTCCCGCTCGTCCGTCGTGACCGATCGGGCCCGCGTGAGCAGCGCCACCGCCTGCGCGTGGGAGCCCAAAGCGCTCGCGCGCTCCGCCGCCCCACGAAGGGCGATCCGCGCCTGGGCCGCGACGGCCTCGCCCTCCGGCCCGTCCGGTGCCGCCTCCCATGCGTCGACGTAGTGGGTGGCGAGGACGCCCGCCACCTCATCGTCCTCAAGGGTCTCGTAGTAGCGGGCCGCGGCGAGGTGCTTCTGGCGCCGATCGCGTTTCGCGAGCGTCGCGTAGGCGACGTCCCGAACGAGCGCCTGGGTGAAGCCGAACTGGCCGCGCTCGGGCGAGCGCGGGTCGGTGTCAAGCTGCAGCACCTCCCGCCGGACGAGGGCCCGTAGACGAGCCTCCAGGGCGGCCGGGTCCTCGCCGGTCATCGCAGCCAGAGCTGCGACGCTGAAGGTCTGCCCGAGAACGGCTCCGTCCTGAAGGAGAGCCCGATCAACCGGCTCGAGCGCGTCCAGGCGTGACGCGATGAGTGACTGGAGCGACTCCGGCACGCGCACGTCGCCCAGATCGCCGACGACCCGATACGCCCCACCCGTCTCCTCGAGTCGTCCATCGGCGGCGAGCATCCGGACCATCTCGACGGCGTACAGCGGGATCCCATCGGCCCGGGCGAGGATCGATGCGACCGTCCGCTCCGGCAAGTCCGGCACGAGGCCGGCGAGGAGCTGGCGCATCGTCGGCTCGGCCAGCGGACCGAGCGCCAGGGCGACGAAGTCACGCCGCCCGGCGCCCCAGTCGGGACGGCGGTCGAGCAGCTCCGGCCGCGCCAGCGTGACGACCAGGATCGGGTAGCCGATCGACCACTCGACAAGGTTGTCGATGAAGTCGAGGACACCCGCGTCGGCCCACTGCAGGTCCTCGAAGACGAGGACCGTCGTGCCGAGGATCGAGATCCGCTCGAAGAACGTCCGCAGACCGGCGAACAGCTCCTCGCGGCCGCCCGGAGGCGCCTCGCCGCTGCCGAGGAGCGAGAGCAGGACGGGTTCCAGGCGGCGACGCTCAGTCTCCTCCGGGACGTACTCGTCGAGCGTCGCTGAGATCCGCTCCCGGGTCACCGCTTCGTCATCGCTCTCGGCGAGGTGCGCCCGCCGCCGGACCATCTCGCCGAGCGCCCAGAACGTCACCCCTTCACCGAACGCGGGCGACCTTCCCTGATGCCAGTAGATCGGCTCGAGGACCCCGTCGATGTACTTGAGGAACTCCCAGGCCAGCCTGCTCTTGCCGACGCCGGCCTGGCCGGTGACCGAGACGAGCCGCACGCGACGCTCGCGGCCGGTGGCGTGGAGGACGTCCTTGAGGAGCCGGAGCTCGTCGTCCCGACCGACGAACGGCGCCTCGATGCCCTCGGTCCGACCGAGACCACCGCGCTCGGCGACGACCCGGACAGCGCGCCACGCCGGGACCGGCGTTGTCTTGCCCTTCAGGACCTGGTCGCCGACCGGCTCGAAGAAGATCGAGCGATCAGAGGCCCGGACGGTCGTCTCGCCGACGAGGACCTCGCCGGCGGGTGCCACCGACTGGAGGCGGCTCGCGGTGTTGACGAGGTCGCCGGCGACCATGCCCTGACCGTCCGCACCGATCGTCACCGCCGCCTCGCCGGTCAGGACACCGGCTCGCAGTGCGGCCGCGGAGCCGCCCGGGGCCTCGAGTCGTCGGACGCTGTCGACGAGCTCCATCGCCGCCCGGACGGCGCGCTCGGGGTCGTCCTCACGGGCGATCGGCGCGCCCCACAGGGCCATCACTGCGTCGCCGATGAACTTCTCGACGATCCCGCCGTAGCGCTCGATGACCTCGCGCGCCAGCGCGAAGTAGGTCGCGAGGAACTCCCGGACCTGCTCGGGGTCGGCGTCTTCGGAGCGGGTCGTGAAGCCCTCGAGATCGGCGAACAGGACCGTGACGACGCGCCGCTCGGTCTGGGCATCGCGGCCCGTGGAGCCGCTCGGGCGGTCGGACGCCGGGCGGACGGGAACTCCAGCAGCCGCCGGAATGTCACCTGCGGTCAGTCGCGTCCCGCACGTCGCGCAGAACCGGGCGCCGTCAGGGTTCGTGGTCGAGCCGCAGTTCGGGCAGCCCGAGGCGAGTCGAGTCCCGCACTCGACGCAGAAGCGCGCTCCGGTCGGGTTCGCCGTCCCGCACGACGGACAGGTCACGCCCTCTCCCTTACGAGCCTGTAGCCCCGTGGATGGCCGAGCGTAGCGGATTCCGCCGCCTCGGCACACCTCCGCGTACGATGCGGCGATGACCGACCGCGCCGATCCCTCCAGTCGACCCCTCACCCTCCTCACCGTCCACGCCCACCCCGACGACGAATCGATCGGGACCGGCGGATCGATGGCGAAAGCCGTCGCCGAAGGGCATCGCGTCGTGCTCGTCACCTGCACCCGCGGGGAGCTCGGCGAGATCGTCGTCCCGGACCTCGACACGCCCGACAACCACCGGCGGCTCGGCGAGATCCGCGCCGGCGAGCTCGAGGCGGCGATGGGCGAGCTCGGCGTGACCGAGTGGGAGAACCTCGGCTACCGCGACTCCGGGATGATGGGGACCGAGGGCAACCGCGACCCGCGCTGCTTCTGGCAGGCCGACGCCGACGAGGCGATCGGTCGACTCGCCTGGCTGGTCCGGCGGTATCGACCCGACGTCATCACGACCTACAACGAGTTCGGTGGCTACGGGCACCCCGACCACATCCGGACCCATGTCGTCGGTGTCGGCGCGTTCGAGCGGGCGGGCGACCCGGCCTGGTACCCCGAGCAGCTCGCTCCGGAGCACGGCGGGACGGGGCCGGCCGAGTCCGAGGGCGGGCTCGCTCCGTGGGGACCCTCGAAGATCTACGAGCAGGCGATCCCCGCGTCGGTCCGCAAGGCGATGTCCGAGGCGATGGAGGCCGCCGGTCGGCCGAACCCCTGGGCGCCACCGGCTGACGCCACGCCCGAGCAGCTCGCCGAGATGGAGGAGCGCGCGGCGAAGATGCTCGTGCCCGACGAGTCGATCACGACCTGGGTCGACGTGACCGGAGCGCCCCTCGAGGCGAAGTGGCGAGCGATGCGCCGCCACGTGACCCAGATCTCGGACGAGAACTGGTTCATGTCGGCGGGCTTCGACGCCTGGCGCCGATGGTGGTCCCGCGAGGCGTACATCCTCCGCGGCTCCCGCGTGGAGGTCGCCCTGCCCGAAACGGACCTGTTCGCCGGTCTGGACTGACACGCCGCCGGCGGGCGACGGCGTACGACTCGGACGCGGCCGGCGCCGCCGCGGCCCGGACAGACGAACGCCCCATCCGCGCGGGACGAACGCCCCGTCCGGGCGGGCGGACGGGGCGTGAGGGATGTTCTTCGTGATCGGATGGCGGACCCGACCGGATTCGAACCGGCGATCTCCAGCGTGACAGGCTGGCATGTTGGGCCGCTACACCACGGGTCCTCGGCCGAGCGCGAAGGATAACAGAGGGTCCCCCGAGCGTCACCGCGACCCGCGTGCGGCCGCCTCGGCCACCCGCAGACTGCGGACACCGTCGCGTTTCCACGATCAGTGAACACATCCGAGCCTGACCGAGGGCTTCGCGCAGCCTCCTCGGCCCGATGAAGCCTGGAGGCATGCAGCTTTCCACCGATCGTGGAAACGGGACAGGCTCCGGGTCCGCCGCCGGCCAGAAGACTCGCGAGACGCCGATCCTGTTCGGTGATGGTGGAAAGGTGCATGGATATGACCGTCAGCGGCCGCCATCGGCGGACCGCCGCGCGGTCGGATCCCGGACCCGGCGGGCCGTCCACGGTATCCTTCAACCGCCCATGACAGGACCGATCGATCTCCGTTCCGACACCGTCACCAAACCCAGTCCGGCGATGCGCCGGGCGATGGCGGAGGCCGAGGTCGGCGACGACGTCTTCCGCGACGACCCGACCGTCCGTGCCCTGGAGGAGCGCGCCGCGCACCTCCTCGGCAAGGAGGCCGCGCTGTTCGTCACGAGCGGGACCCAGGGCAATCTCACGGCCCTGATGGCTCACCTCGCCCGAGGCCAGGAGCTGATCGCCGGCCAGCAGGGCCACACCGTCCTGGACGAGGCGGCCGGTCACGCGGTCGTCGTCGGGGCGAGCATCCGGACGATCCCGGAGCGGCCGGACGGGACGATCGACCCGGGCGAGGTGGCCGCCGCGTTCCGGGATCCGACCGACGAGCACGAGCCGCCGACCGGCCTCGTCGCGATCGAGAACGCCCACGGCCACTCGATGGGCCAGCCGCTGGACGCCGCGTACATCGCGGCGATCGCCGCCGTCGCCCACGAGCGTGGTGTTCCGCTCCACGTCGACGGGGCTCGGATCTGGAACGCCGTCGTCGCCCTCGGCACGACCGCCGCGGAGCTGACCTCCTCGGCCGACTCCGTCACCTTCTGCCTCTCGAAGGGCCTGTCGTGCCCCGTCGGCTCGGTCCTGACCGGCGAGACGGCGTTCATCGCTCGCGCCCGTCGCGCCCGCAAGCTCCTCGGCGGCGGGCTGCGCCAGGTCGGCGTCCTCGCCGCGGCCGGGCTTGTCGCGCTCGGGGACGGACCCGACGGCATGATCGAGCGCCTGGCCGACGACCACGCCAACGCACGTCGACTCGCCGAGGGCCTCGCGGAGCTCGACGGCATCGCCTCGGCCGGCGACATCGCCCAGCCGGAGCCGGGTCGCCTCGACCCGGGCCGGGTCCGCACGGACTTCGTCCTCTTCAAGGTCGAGCGCGACCGCGCCGCCTTCCTTGCCGCGCTCCGTGCCCGGGGCGTGCTGATGGTCGAGTACCCCCACGGGCAGGTCCGCGCCGTCACCCACTACGGCATCGAGGCCGCCGACATCGAGACGACGATCGCCGCTGCGCGCGAGGCGCTCGCCGAGACTGCTCCCGTCGCGGACCGCCACGCGGCGATGGCGAGCTGATCCGGGCGACGATCCGCCCTCGCGGTCCGGCCGGGGACCGACCAGGGCACGACGAGGAAGGGACCGATCCATGACGAGCCTCGAGGACGCCGTCCTCTCGCGGCCCGCGCCCGCGCCCGATGCCGGGCCGCTCGATGAGACCCTCTACGACCTCGTCGAGGCGCGCTTTCGGCGGCTGCTGCGGACCCATCCGCCGCTCGGGATCCTGTATGGGATCCACACCGAGGATCACCGACTGACGGACGGCAGCCGCGACGCGGTCCTCCAGGAGATCGGCGAGGAGCATGCCCACCTCGCAGCGATCGAAGCGCTCGATGACGCCGGGCTCTCCCCGACCGCCCGGTTCGAGCGCGACCTCGAGGTCCACGGTCTCCGACGGGTCCTGTTCGACCTCGAGGAGACACGGACCTGGGAGCGGCGCTCGACGGCGCTCGATGCGTTCGGCGACACCCTGTTCCTCGCGTTCGCCCGCGACTTCGCGCCCCTGGACGGCCGCCTCGACGCCATGGCGTCCCGCTTCGAGGCACTGCCCGAGCACCTGGCCCAGCATCGGACCCGCGCTCGCGGACCCCAGACCCGGCTGTGGCAGCGGATCGAGATCGAGGCGGCCGCGGACCTCCCGGGCTTTATCGACGAGATCGTCTCGGCCGGTCCGTCGGCCGGGCTGGCGGCCCCGGACCAGCGGCGTCTCGCCGAGGCCGCCGCGATCGCCAAGACCGCGATCGCCTCGTATTCCGAGTGGCTCGAGACGACCCTCGCCGACGGCACGGACGCGTGGGCGATCGGACGCGATGCCTACGAGGAGCTGGTCCGGCTCCGCGAGTTCGACGGTCTCGACGTCGACGCGATCCTCGAGATCGGCCTCGAGCAGCTCGCCCGCAACAAGGAGGCCCGGCTCGCGACAGCGCGCGAGATCGACCCGACGGCGGACGAGCGGGTCGTCGTGGCACGGGTCAAGGAGGACCATCCGCCGACGTTCGACGCGGCCCTCGACGGCTATCGCGACGCGATGTTCCGCGCCCGCCGCCATCTCATCGAGCGCGACCTCGTCACCGTTCCCGATGACGAGCGGCTCGAGGTCGTACCGACGCCGGTCTATCTCCGCAAGTTGGTCCCGTTCGCCGCGTACTTCGATCCGCCGAAGTTCGACCCTCGTCCATCGGGGCTCTACATCGTCACGCCGTCGGTCCACGGCGAGGCCGGAGCGATGCGCGAGCACAACTGGAGCGCGATCAGCAACACGAGCATCCACGAGGCCTACCCCGGCCATCACCTTCAGCTCGCCGTCGGGACCCGTCACCCGTCCCTCACCCGGCTCCTCGTCGAGGGTCCCGAGTTCACCGAAGGCTGGGGGATGTACTCCGAGCAGATGATGCGCGAGGAGGGCTTCGACGACGGCCCGTCGTTCCGGGTGAGCCTCTACACCGACGCGATCTGGCGGGCCTGCCGGATCATCCTCGACGTCCGGATGCATCGCGGCGAGATCGATGTCGACGACGCGATCGCCTTCCTCATCGAGCAGACCGGCTTCGAGCCCGCGAACGCGGAGGCGGAGGTCCACCGCTACACCTACACCCCGACCTACCAGCTGTCCTATCTGCTCGGGAAGGTCATGCTCCTGGGCCTGCGCGAGGACGAGCGCCGACGACGCGGCGACGGGTTCCGCCTCAAGGACTTCCACGATTCCCTGCTCCGTGCCGGCAGCATCCCGGTCACCTTCCACCGACGGCTCCTCGAGGACGCCGCGGACGGCCGGACGATCGCGAGCGGGGTCGCCTGACGGGATGCGGATCATCCCTTCGCTCGACCTGGAGGGTGGCCGGTCGCGGCTCGTCTCGTGGCCCGGGGCGTCCACGGGCGTCGGTGTCCCGACGGACCGCCCGGAGGTCATCGTCGGGGGCTTCGTCGATGCCGGGGCGACCCTGGTGCACCTCGTCGACTTCGACGGGGCGCGGTCCGGCCAGCCCCGGAATCTCGAGGCCGTCGGCCGGATCGCCGGACGCGTCGCCGTCCCGCTCCAGCTCGCTGGCGGGCTCGAGGACCCCGACGCGATCCGCCTCGCATTCGCCGCGGGCGCGACCCGCGTCGTCCTGTCGCTCGCCATCGCCGACGACCCGGGTCGGCTCGGCGAATGCCTCGCCGTCGCCGGCGACTGGCTGGCCATCGGCCTCGACCCCCGACCCGAGCGTCTCGCCGCGTTCCCCTGGACCGGTCGCGCCGCGCCGCTCCTGGAGACGCTGATCGCCGAGCTCGTGGGACAGGGCGTCGCCCGGTTCGTGCTGTCGCACGGCGGGACGGAGCCGGACCCGGACCGCCTGGCGACCCTCGTCCGGGCGACCGACGCGGAGATCCTCGTGGCCGGTGGCGCATCCGACGTCGCATCGATCACTCGACTCCGTTCGACCGGCATCGCCGGTCTGATCCTCGGCGAGCCGCTCCTGTCCGGCGCGCTCGACCTCTCGACCGCCCTGGAGGCTGCCGCATGATCTCGCGCCCGAGCGTCGCGCTCGTCCTTTCGCTCGCCGTGGCAGCGATTTTCGCTGGATGCACGGCGGGTGCCACCGCTGCGCCGTCGGCGGGATCCCCGTCCCGACCGGCAGTGCCGGCACCTCGTCGTGCCCGACATCGCAGCCCCCGGCGCTGCCGGCCGGCCAGACCCGGACGGTGACCATCTCCACCAAGCTCGGGAGCATCGTCATCGGCGTCCAGGCGGATCTCTCGCCGATCGCGGCCGGGAACTTCGTGGCCCTCGCGTCGTGCGGCTTCTACGACGGCAGCGTCTTCCACCGGGTCGCGACGCTGCAGGATGGGACTCCCTTCGTCATCCAGGGCGGCGCCTCGAAGCGGACCCCCGACGGCGGGCCCGGCTACACGATCAAGGACGAGCCGGTGACGGCGACGTACGGTCGCGGCACGGTGGCGATGGCGAGGTCGAGCGCTCCCGACTCGGTCGGCTCCGAGTTCTTCATCGTCCTCGACGACCGCGACCGAGACGTCCTCGCCTCATACAACACCTACCAGATCATCGGGACGGTGACGTCCGGCATGGAGACCGCCGACGCGATCTACGCTGCGGCAGGCGGCGTCGAGCTGCCCGCGAACCCCGTCGAGATGACGAGCGTGACCGTCGCGAACCCCTGATCCCTGGCATCGAGCATCCGGAGGAGGAGACGACATGGCGAAGGCGACGATCGGCACGACGAAGGGCGACATCGAGGTCGAGATCGACACCGAAGGCGCCCCGAAGGCCGCGAACAACTTCCTCGACCTCGCCCAGAAGGGCTTCTACGACGGCGTGATCTTCCACCGCATCGTCCCGGGCTTCGTGATCCAGGGCGGCGACCCGACCGGGACCGGCCGAGGCGGCCCGGGCTACACGTTCGACGACGAGCCATTCGCCGGCGACTACTGGCGCGGCGCCCTGGCGATGGCGAATGCCGGCAAGAACACGAACGGCAGCCAGTTCTTCATCTGCCTCGCAGACCTCTCCGGTCGCCTGCCGAAGAACTACACGATCTTCGGACAGGTGATGAAGGGCATGGACGTCGTCGATGTGATCGCGGCCGGTCCGACGGGGTCGAACGACCGACCCCACGAGCCGGTCGCGATGACGACGGTGACCGTCACGGAGCGCTGAGCCGGCCTCGCGGGCCGGCGGCCGTCGCCCCCGATGAAGCGGCCTTCACGCGGACATCTCGCCGGATGCGCACCCTGAAGGACGGTTTGTTAAGGAATCTCAACCGGACCTGAGTCGGGCGAGCCTTGGCCGAATGACCCCTGCGCAGGTAGACTATCTGAAGCTGCAAGTCAGCGAGCTGCCCCAGCTCCAAGTGCATGGGTAGGTTGGGTCAGGGTAGTCGGTGCAGCCGACGTGATAGATGCCCTTGGCGCGTGGCAGAAGGCCCGTCCTTCGAGGCGGTTACTTCACCGGGACAGCAACGGAGCGGCTCCTTCGGGAGCCGCTCCGACTCTTTTCTGAGACCACGGGCGGATCACCCGACGGTCGTTGAAGCCGTGTTCTGACCGATCTTGTCGAGGCAGTCGCCGATCTCCAGGGCCCAGCCGCGGATCTCCTCCCACTCGCGGAAGTCGCCCTCGGGAGCCTTCACCATCGATGTGATCGCCCGCTCCATCAGGCTCAGCGTCCGGCGGTCGAGCTTCCCGGCGAAGACCCGATGGTCGCGGGCCCCGAGCTCGACAAGGAAGTCCTGGCCATCCGGTCCTTCGGAGACCGGCATCAGCGGATCGCCCAGCGGGCCGCTCGAGAAGAGCCACACGGGGCGCCGCCGGAGCAGGTCCAGGTCGCGCTCGATCAGGTGCTTCATCGGCGTGAGCCAGTGGCCGGCGTGGATCGAGCTTCCCAGCACGACCGCGTCGTAGACGGCGACCGTCGGGACGTCTTCCGGCGCCCGGACGGTGACTTCGACGCCGGGGCGGACGAGCGCCATCCCGATCGCCTGGGCGATCTCCGCTGTCGCGCCGTGACCGGAGGCGGCACTGACGAGGATGCGCATCGCTGGCCTCCCTTTCCTGGGCATCGTGGCCCAGCAGGAGCATCCGGCCTCCGACGGCTCCCACGGCAGGGCCGTCCGGCCCTGCGGTCGAGGCCGAAGGGCTCGGACCGGGTCGTGGATCAGCCCGCTGATCCAGGGGGAGGGCGCGCCGTCCGGACCCGAACGAGCTCGACCGGCTCGATGACACCCTTGAGCGAAGCGGGCCCGAGGGGGTCCCACGAGACCTCGTCGACGTCCCCGACCGCGTCGACGACAGCCCGCGTCACGACGACCTCCCCGGGTCCGGCGACACCCGCGACGCGCGCGGCGACGTTCACCGTGTGGCCGAAGACGTCGCCGTCGCGGGTGATGACCGGTCCCGCGTCGATCCCGATGTGGACCGGCGGCAGGCCGGTACCGGCGGCCGAGGTGACAAGATCAAGCGCCGCCGCCACGGCGTCGTCGGGGCCGTCGAACCGTAGGAGCGCGCCGTCACCGAGGAGCTTCACGAGACGGCCCCGATGGCGTCGAGCCGCGGCATCGGCGAGCTCGCCGAGTCGGACGGCGATCCGGACGCCCTCCAGGTCGCCACGCACCTCGGTCAGGCTGGTGAACCCGGAGAGATCGGCGAACGCGATCGCCGGCGGGCGCAGCGGCCGCGGCGGCATGAGGCCGAGGGCCACGAACTGTTCCTCCGCCGACGAGATGTTGCGGCTCTGGAGGACCAGCTCGAGGTGGCGGGCGAGGAGCCAGTCGAGCATCGCGGGGACGAGGTCGGAGATCCGCCCCGCGGCCGGGACGATCTCCGGGATCATCGCGTCGACCGGTAGCCCATCGGCGACCATCCGGCGCTGGACCGGATCGGAGACCTGCTCGTAGAAGAGGTCGACCCAGCCCTCGACGACCCGGCGGACGCCATCACCGATGATCCGAGCGGCCCGCATCGCCACCTCGTCGTCGCCGAGGTCCCAGGCGGTGAGGAACGCCTCGACCAGCTTCTCGTCGTCGACCGAGAGTGAGCCGTCGGGCGACGGCTCGGCCAGTCCGAGCGCCGCAAGGATCCGCGGGACGAGCGCGCCACGATCACCGAGCTGACCCAGGAACGCCTCGTAGGTGCGAGTCGATCGCCGGCTCGGGCGTGGATAGAAGACCTCGACGGCGCCGATGTCCGCATGGCGGTCACGGATCGCATCGGCCAGCTGGTCGATCGAGATCCCGACACCCTCGAACGCGGCGACGAGCTTCGCCCTGTGGATATCGCCGGCGCCGAATGAGCCGTCCTCGGCCCTGTCGATGATCCCGGCCTCGACGAGCCGGGCGACCCGCCCCGGCGTCGTGTCCGCCTCGCGAGCGAGGTCGGCCGCGCTCAGCCGCGAGGTGCGGGTGTCGTAGGGCTCCATCGGGCTCGGACCCGATGATAGGTCGCGGCCGGACGCGCGACTGGGGCCCCGGACGGCGACCTCAGCTGCAGTCGATGAGCCCGAAGCGAGCCTTGGCGGCGAGGATGACCCGAGCAGCGGAGGTGATCTCGCGGCGCGTCGTGGTGTCTGTCGATGCCTTCGTGATCAGAGCACTGGCCATCGCGGTCGCCGTCTCGAGGTGGTCGATGACGAGCAGGTCGCCGCCCGCACGGACGAAGGCGAGCGCGCGCTGGGCGGGGGCGATGTCGACGACGGCCGCGGAGTCGAGGCTGTCGGACGTGATGACGCCGCGGAATCCGAGGTCATCCCGGAGCAGCTGGCCGACGATCGTCGGGGAGAACACGGCGAGGTGGTCCGGGTCGATCCGCTCGTATGTCGCGGACGACACCATGACGAACGGGACGCCGGCCCGGATGGCCCGGCTGAACGGGCCGAGGTCGGCGTCGTGGATCGTCGTGACCGTATCCACGACGTTCGCGGTGTCGTCGGTGTTGCCGACCACCCGCCCGAGCCCGGGGAAGTGCTTGGCGGTCGTCGCGACCCCGGCGGCCGACAGACCGGCGATGAACGCCACCACGTGGCTCGCGACGGTCGTCGGGTCATGGCCGTACTCGCGGTGGAGCTGACCGATGGGGGCGTTCTGGGCGTCGGTCCCGGGCGGGACGACGTCGGCGACCGGCGCGAAGTCGAGCGTGATCCCGGCATCCAGGAGCTCCCCGCCCCAGCGACGGGCGTCGGCCTGGAGCGTCGCCGGGCTGAGCGTGCCCTGCTGGACGGCGCTCGGGATCGTCCCGAAGCCCGGGCCCGACAGGGACTGGATGAGGCCGCCCTCCTGGTTCGCGGCCACGAACATCCCGACGCCGCCGCTCGTCGCGTCGGGAGCCAGGGCATCGACCGCCTCGGCGATCTCCCGGACCCCATCGACCCCTGCCGCGTCCTTCGTGGTGAGCCAGACCGAGCCGATGTGGAGGTCGATGATCGCGGCGCGGGTCGCCGGGTCGAGCACGTCCTTCGTCAAGCCGAGCGAGATCATCTGGCCGACCTGCTCGGCGAGCGACATCGAGGCGAGGGTCCGATCGACGCAGACGGTCGTCGTGGCCGGGCTCGGGGACGGTGATGGCAGGGGGCTCGGGGACTGCGAGGGGGACGGCGAGGAGGAGGCCATCGGGCTCGGCGAGGGCATCGCTGACGGGCTGGCCGAGGGCGACGGGATCGGGCTGGGCGATGCAGCAGCCGAAGCGACGGCAGCGCTCGGCGTCGGTGTCGCCGACGTCGCGCATCCGGCGACGAGCGTGACAAGGACGATCGACGCGACGATCGACGTCGGGCGGCGGGCGGGACGACGCATCCGGGATGGACCTCGCAGCTGCTCGGGCATCGGGTCGGACGGGCAGCGGGACCGGGTGTGACGCACCGGCCGCGGCCGCTGGCCCACGCGCCAGCCGTCAGCCCGCGGCGAACCTGCCGGGCGTCACACCGAGGAACTCCTTGAACCGCCGGGTCAGGTGGGCCTGGTCGGCGAAGCCCGCGTCGAGGGCGACATCAGCGAGCGGCCGTCCCTCGAGGATCATCGAGCGGGCCGCCTCGAGCCGGCGCCCGGTCAGGTAGGCGTGCGGCGCGATCCCGAAGGTGTCGGAGAACGCCTTCGCCACGCGCGTCGGACTCGCATCGAGCGATCCCGCCGCTTCGGCGATCGTCGGTCGCCCGGCCAGATGGGTGTCGAGGTAGGCCCGCAAGCTCTCGGCCAGGTCGGCGGCACGCCGCGGGTCCCCGACGTCCGGCGCGACGTCGCCAAGCGCCGTCCGGATCCGGTCGACCACCTGCCAGAGCCGGCCCTCGGCCTCGAGGGCGTCGTCGGCGCCGGCCAGCGCATGGTCGAGCGCCGAGACCTCGTCGCGAAGCCCGGGCACGGCCAGGAGGGGCCGATCGACGGCCGGCCCGACGAGGTGCTCACCGATCACGTCCGGCTCGAGATAGAGGACCCGTTTGATGTAGCCGTCGCTCGTGGCCGGGCGGCCGTCATGGACGACATGCGGCGGCAGGATCGAGGCGCTCGACGGTTCGGCCCTGAGCGTCCGACGATGGAGGTCGTAGGTCACCGCGCCATGGTCGACGAGGAAGAGGGTCCAGACATCGTGGACATGGGGCGGGTAGGCATGCCCCAGGAAGCGTGCGTGGAAGACCTCGCGGATGCCCGCGACCGGCGGCTTCCAGGCGTGAGCGCTGAGCGGCACCGGGACGTCCACCGCAGGATCGTACAAGACCTCGCCACGCCCTCCGTCTACGGTCGCGGCGGCTGCGATCGCGCGGCATCTGGGCCATCGGAGGTGGCGGTGGACGGGCTGATCGCCCTCATCGCGTTCTCGTTCGTCAGCGCCGTCACGCCCGGGCCGAACAACGTCCTGCTGTGGGCGTCGGGGACGGAGTTCGGGTTCCGGAGATCGATCCGTCACGTCGTCGGGACGGCGATCGGGATCGGTGTGCTCGCCCTCGCCGCCGCCGCGGGCCTGGCTGCGCTCGTCACCGGCGCTCCCGAGCTGGGCCTGGCGATGAAGGTCGGCGGGTCCCTGTACCTTCTCTACCTGGCCCTCCGGATCGCCCGTGCCGGGGCGCTCGCTCAGCCAGACATCGCCCACCCGCTCGGCATCCGCGAGGCGGCCGCCTTCCAGGTCGTGAACCCCAAGGCGTGGGTCTTCGCTCTCGGCGCGATGACGACGTTCCGGCTCGTCGGCGTGCCGGGTGATCTCGGTGGGCCGGCCGCGGCCGGAGTCATGGCGCTCGTCGTCCTGCCGAGCGCGGCGATCTGGGCGCTGGCGGGTGGCTGGATCGGCGGGCTCGTCTCGAGCGAGCGGGCGCGACGCGCCATCAGCCTCGCACTTGCGTCCCTCCTTGTCGTCACGGTCGTCCTCGCCTGGGTCTAGGTGCGGGTCGCGTCAAGTCGTCGCCGGTCGAAGCGCGTGGTCACTCCGCCTGGAGCACCGGCGCGATCCGCGCGGTGGCAGCGCGCGTGGCGGGCACGGCTGCGCCGGCGATCGCGATGACAAGACCGCTGGAGACCAGGCCGAGGACCGCGAGCGGCCCGAAGACGCCGGCGATGCTCTCCGGGATCGCGGTCCCCGCCGCGATCTGACCCATGTAGTCGAGCACGGCTCGCTGGAAGGCGATGCCCAGCGGGACGCCGATCAGCCCGGCGACGACGGCGACCGGGACGACCGTGGCCAGGACCATCGTCGCGACGTCGCGCGGCGTCATCCCGATCGCCTTGACGATCGCGATCTGCCGCGTCTTCTGGCGGGTCTCGAGGAGGATGGTGTTGAACACCCCTGCGAGCGACACTGCGACCAGGACGATCCCGAGGAGCGCCGTGACGCCGAGGAAGAGAAGGAACGTCACGTCGGTCGTCTTCTGCTCGACCTCCTCGACCATCGCCGGTCCCCGTCCGATCGCGTCCTGCAGCGATGACCGATACGTGTGCGGGTCGGTGCCCACCTGCGGCCGGGTCTCCCACGCCGTCGCGACGAGCCCCGGCGCGAGGTGCTGGGCGTCCGACCACGTCCCGCGGAGGACCGGCGGATCGTCCCGCCGGCCGTTCGCGTCGAAGTACTCCCCGACCACGACTGCGGTCACCGTCTGCCCGGAGGCGGTCAGGGTGACGCTGTCGCCGACCCGGCGACCGGTCGTCGAAAGGAACGTCGTCGGCGCGACCACCTCCCCCGGGCCATCGAACCACCGGCCCGCGATCATCCGGTAGCCGATCCAGTCGGACGGACCGTCGTAACCGACGAAGGACACCGGCACACCGCCATCTGCGCGAGCCTCCGTCGTGGCGGACCCGACCCACCGCTCGGTCTGCGGGTCGTTCGCGATCGCGTCGGCGACGGCGACCGAGGTCTCGGCGGCGGCTGAGGATGGGCTGCCGGTCGGAGCCGCTGAGACGGACTGCTTCGGCGTCGCGATCTCGACGCGGACCGGACTCGCGTCGGCGCGGGTGAGGGCGTCAGACACCCGCAGCAGGGATGCATCGAGCCCCACGGCGAACGTCGCGGCCGCGACGCCCACGACGAGCGCACCGAGCGTCATCGTCGCCCGGACCGGGTGGGCGAGACCGCCGACCAGCCCGAGTCGAGCGGGCAGGGGCAGCCGTGTAACGAACCCGAGGCGCCGGATCGCGCGGCCGCCGGGCCGGCTCGGGGCACCGTGGCCGAGCGCGACCGCAGGCCGCATCCGGCCGGCCGCCCAGGCCGGGAGGATCGCGGTCAGCGCCGTCACGACCAGGGCGACGACGAGCACCGGCGCGGCGACGCTCGCCGACGCGGCAGCCGCGGCGGGCAGGCCGAAGGATGCCGCGGTCCGGTCGACGACGGGCTGGGCGACGATCGTCCCGAGCAGGACACCCCCGAGCGCGCCGACGACCGCCGGGATCCCCACCTGTCCGGCGACCGTCGCCGTGACCTGGATCGGCGTGAACCCGATCGATGTCAGGACGCCGATGCCCCGGACGTTCGAGAGGACGATACCGCTCACGACATTGACGATCGTGAAGGCCGCTGCGAGCAATGCGAACACGGAGAACGACAGGAGGATCGGGACGAACAGGTCGGCGATGCTGTCAGTCTCGGCCTTCTGGGCGAGGTACGTCCGGCTGTCCGCGACCTGATCCCCTGGGATCATCGCGGTGATCCGAGCCTGGGCCGCGGCCAGGTCGGCGGAGCTCGCCGCGGGGTCGACCCGGTACAGCATCTCTTCGGTCCTCGCCGGGGCGGGGATCAGCCGGGCGAGGTCGGCCGGACTCATCCAGACCGCGACATCGGGCGTGCTGATCGACGCGCCGATGCCGACGACGGTCAGACGGCGGGTGTTCCCGCCGGTCGGGGCGGGCGCGCCCGGATCCTTGCTTGCGGCGGACCACGACAGGTCGATCGTGTCGCCCGGGCCTTTCCCGAGCAGGAGGGCGGTCGTCCGGGACAGGACCGCTTCGCCCGGTGCGTTCCACCACCTGCCGGCGTCGAGCGTCATCCGGTCGACCGTCGTGTCGGGGTCCGCCCGGTCCGACATCAGTGCCCCCTGGATGCGACCGCCCCTGGGGTCCGCGAGGTCAGCCCGCCCCACGGACCACGGCCCGGCCGAGCCGCTGACGCCGGGCTGCGTCGCTGTCGCGGCGACCGCGGCAGTGTCAAGGCTCGTCTCGTAGTCGACGACGAGATGCGCCCCGTTCGCCTCGGCGAAGGCGTGGTCGAACGGCGCCTGCGACTCGACGAGGATGCTCAGCGCGAGCGTCGACGCGCCGGTCGCCAGCAGCAGGACGACGGCGATGACGAGGGTCTGGGCGCGCCTGCGTCGCATCCCCCCGAGCGCGGCCATCACGACAGCGCGCATCACGCAGCCATCCTGGTCGCGCCGTCGGCGACGACCCGACCGTCGACGAGGCGGACGATCCGATCGGCTCGCTGCTCCGCCAGCCGGTCGTCGTGGGTCACGAGGATGATCGTCTGACCGCGACGGTGGAGGTCGTCGAGCAGGGCCAGGGTCAGCTCGCCGTTCCTCCGGTCGAGCGCACCGGTCGGCTCATCGGCGAGCAGGACCGCGGGGCCGTTCACGACGGCGCGACCGACGGCCAGCCGCTGGCGCTCGCCCCCACTGAGCGAGCCGGGGTAACGGCCGGAGGCACTCGCGAGGCCGAGCTCGCTGAGCAGCCGGTCCGCCTCGTGGATCGCCGCGCTGCGCGGCCGACCCGCGATCAGCGCCGCGATCGCGATGTTGTCCCGGATCGTCAGGTCGTCGAGCAGGTGGAAGAACTGGAAGATGAACCCGACGCGCGCCCGCCGGAACCGGGCGGCATCGGACTCGCTCAAGAGGTCGACACGGACGTCGTCGACGGTGACCTCGCCTTCGGTCGGTCGGTCGAGCCCGCCGATGAGGTTGAGGAGCGTCGACTTGCCGCAGCCGGAGGGCCCTGTGACCGCGGTGATCGACCCCCGCTCGAACGCCAGGTCCACGCCGGCGAGGGCGGGCTGGTCGATGCGGTCATACGCCTTGACGACACCCCGAAGTCTGATGAGCGATGACATGGCTGCGAGCTCCCGAGCGGACTGTGTCGACCGAGCCTCGCTTCGGGGAGGTCGGGGCGTCATCGGGCGCAAGGTGGGAACAGTCGTCGCCCGATCGGGCGACCTCTGCTGGGGCTCATCCGTTCGACGGACGCGACGCCGCCCGGCCGACGGATGTCCCGGACGACGCAGCGGGCTAGAGTGCGAGCGTGAAGATCCCGGGTGGCCGTCTCGGCATGTCGCTGGCGCTCGATCTCGGACCGGTGATCGGGCTGCTCGTGCTGTGGGCCCTCAGTGGCGACGAGTCGTCACGCAAGAGCGATGTCCTCGCGGCCCTCCTGGTGGTCCTGCCACTCGTCGCTCGCCGCCTGGCACCGACCGCGGTCCTGGTCGTCGTGTCAGCCGGTGCCGTTCTGACCGCCGGCGAGACGAACGCGCCCTGGATCGAGGTCCTGGCGGTCGCGCTCGCGAGCTTCACGACCGCCGAGCGGGCAGGCGACCGGACCCGGTCCGCCGTCGTCATCTTCGCCACGGCGAGTGCGATGACCCTCGGGTTCCTCGCCCAGGATCCGGCGCCGATCGCGACGGCCTTCCTGCCGTTCGCCGTCCTCGGCCCCGCCTGGCTCGTCGGCGACGTGGTGCGCGGACGCCGCGAGGCCGCGGCGCACCGCGAGGAGGCCGCGGCCAGGGCCGTGCGAGAGGCCGAGGAGCGGCTCGTCGCAGCCGCAGCCCTGGAGCGACGCCGGCTCGCGCGGGAGCTCCACGACGTCCTCGCCCACACCGTCAGCGTGATGGTCATCCAGGCGGGCGCGGCTCGGCAGGTGTTGCGGACGTCCCCCGACTCGGCTGAGGACTCGCTGCGGAGCGTCGAGGCCACCGGACGCGAGGCGATGGCCGAGCTCCGTGCCTTCCTCGGCGCCATGGACGACGGCGACACAGCCCTGGGTCTCGCTCCGCAACCGGGGATCGACCAGCTCGATGCCCTCGTCGCGCGCGTCCGAGATGCCGGCCTTCCGACCAAGCTCGAGATCGACGGAACGCCACGGCCGGTCCCGCCGGGCCTCGACGTCACGGTCTATCGGATCGTCCAGGAGGCGCTGACGAACGCGCTGCGCTACGCCCGTCAGGCGGCCACCCTCGTCCACCTGTCGTGGGAGTCGGAACAGCTGCGGGTCGAGGTCCTCGACGACGGTCCGGGTCCCGCGGAGACGTCCGAGGGTTCGGGCCACGGGCTCGCCGGGATGCGCCAGCGCGCGACGCTCCTGGGCGGACGGCTCGAGGCGGGTCCACGGATCGGCGGTGGCTATGCCGTCCGGGCATGGCTCCCCCTCGAGCGGCGATCGCCGTGACCGACTCCCCGACGCGGGTCCTCATCGTCGATGACCAGGCGCTGGTCCGCGCAGGCTTCCGGCTGATCCTGGAGGCCCAGCCGGACCTCCTCGTCGTCGGCGAGGCGGGTGATGGCGAGACGGCTGTGGGCCTCGCCACCCGGCTGCGACCTGACGTCATCCTCATGGACATCCGGATGCCGGGCCTCGACGGGCTCGAGGCGACGCGCCGCATCGTCTCGGCGTCAGGCACCGCCCCGCGGATCATCATCCTCACGACGTTCGACCTCGACGAATACGTCTACCTCGCGCTCCAGGCCGGAGCCTGTGGCTTCCTGCTCAAGGACGTGTCGCCCGAGCAGCTGGTCGGTGCGGTCCGGATCGTCGCGCTCGGCGACGCCCTCCTCGCGCCCTCGATCACCCGCCGGCTCGTCGCGCGGTTCGCCCACCCGACGGCGAGCGCCGCCGGCGACCCGGAGGCGTTGGCGAGCTTGACGACGCGTGAGGCGCAGGTCTTCCGACTCGTGGCGCGAGGGATGACGAACGCCGAGATCGCGGACGCGTTGGTCGTCTCTGAGGCGACCGCCAAGACCCATGTCGCCTCGATCCTGTCGAAGCTCGGGTTGCGGAACCGGGCGCAGGTCGTCGTCCTGGCGTACGAGTCGGGGGCGATCCAGGCGGGCGATCAAGCGACCCCGGCCGCCATCCCCGGCTGATCGAGGTGCCCGCGACCCGACCCGCCCCACTCGACGACGCCGCGCTCCGGGCCTGGTTCGATGACCGGACGGCCGCCCATGCCTTCAGCGGCGCGGCGCTCGCCTGGCGCGACGACGAGCCGCTGTTCGCCTACCACGGCGGGCTGGCCCATCGCGGCTTCGGGATCCCCGTGGACGACCGGACGCGCTTCGCGATCGCCTCGGTCACGAAGCTGCCCACGGCGATCGCCGCCCTCCGTCTCGTCGACCGCGGCCTCGTGCGGCTCGACCAGCCGCTCATCGAGATCCTGCCGGCCGAGCAGCGGCCCCGAGCGCTGACCCGCGAGCACACGCTCCATCACCTGCTTTCGCATACCTCGGGTCTGCCCGACTACGTCGACGAGGAGAGCGAGGGGTGGGACGCCTGGATGGCGCTGTGGGACCGGATCCCGATGTACCACATCAGGCGGCCGGCCGACCTCCTGCCGCTGTTCATCGACCTTCCGGCGGTCGCCCCGCCCGGAGAGCGGTTCGCCTACAACGATGCCGGGTTCGTGCTCGCCGGGCTCGTCATCGAGGCCGTCACCGGCCGGCCCTACGCCGACGCGGTGGTGGAGGAGGTCCTCGCGCCGGCGGACATGGTCGACTCCGGGTTCGAGGCCCTCGACACCGACCCGGCACGTCTCGCCGTCGGCTACATCGAGGACGGCGGATCGCCTGAGCGGTGGCGCTCGAACATCTTCGGCACGACCGCCGTCGGGATGCCGGACGGCGGGATGATCTCGACCCCGCGCGACCTCGTCCGCCTGATGGAGGCGCTCCTTGGCGGGCTGTTGGTCAGCCGAGCCAGCCTTGCCGCGATGATCCGCCCGCAGGCCGCGCCGACAGACGACCCCGAGCGCTGGGGCTACGGCTGCGCACTCGTCCTGGAGGACGGCCAGGCGGCGATCGTCGGCCACAGCGGCAGCGATCCGGGCGTCTCGGCGAAGGTCCACCACCATGTCGCGTCCGGCACGACGATCGCGGTCCTGTGCAACCGGGACACCGGATCGTGGCCCGCCTACCTCCGGATCGCCGAGGCCCTGGGCATCCACGACCCCCGAGCCTGATCGGCCGGGCCATCCGGCACTTTCGCGCGGCACACGGGTCGGTCCACATTCTGGGCGACATGACGACCGTCCCCGGGGTCCTTGGGCTGGTGACCGGCCACGCGCCGACGGAGATCCCCGCCTCGCATCGCGACCTCGTCGAGTGTCCGCCGGTCGCCGCGCTCACGACGCTGATGGCCGATGGCTCACCGCAGACCTCGGTCGTGTGGTGCGATGCCGAGGGCGACCTCATCCGGATCAACACGATGCGGGGTTTCGCGAAGGAGCGGAACATGCAGCGCGACCCTCGGGTCACGCTCCTCTGCTACGACCCACGGCGTCCGCTCCGGTATCTCGAGGTCCGTGGCCGGGTCATCGAGATGACCGAGGAGGGCGCGGGTCAGCACCTGGACGCCCTCGCCTCGAAGTACGCAGGCCGACCGATCCGCTACTTCGGGGACGCGATCCCGCTCCGTTTCGCCGAGACAGAGATGCCGGTCCTCTGCCGGATCCGGCCGGACCATGTCGTCGCCGTCGATGCGACGACGGGCCGCTGCCATGACGGCCGCCGCCGCGCCAGCCGGCGAGCTGATCCCGGTCTCGCACCTCGACCTGTTCAGCCGGCCGATCTGCGGCGTCCTCACGACGCTCGGTGCCGACGGCCAGCCCCAGTCGAGTCTCGTCTGGGTCGATCACGACGGCGAGTGCCCGACGGTGAACACGACACTCGAGCGCCAGAAGGGTCGGAACATCCGAGCGGACCCACGGGTCAGCCTGCTCATCGTCGATCCCGACGACAGCGCCCGGTTCATCCAGGTCCGAGGCGTCGTCGAGCTCGTGACGGAGGGCGCGATCGAGCACCTCGATCGGCTGACCCGGAGATATACCCGGCATCCGCGCTACTACGGCTGCATCTACCCGAGCGAGCAGCGTGAGCGCGAGCACCGGGTGATCTGCCGGATCCATCCGCGACGGATCACCCTCGACGCGATCCACGCCTGAGGGGGCCTCGAACCTCGCCCGATCCGGCGGTCCAGGAGATCAGCCGGCCTCGCGGGTGACCTCGTCGGCGGGCTGGCGGGCCGGGCTCTCCGGACGGTGGGTCGGCGATCGGAGCGGGTCGCTGCCGCCGAACCACGAGACCGATGGCGCGACCCAGAACGCGGCCATCTGCTCGAGACGATCGCCATACGACGCCCGGGCGGCCGCGAACGCCTCCCATGCGGTCGGCTCGGGCGCGAGCCGATAGCCTGCCTGGTCGAGCCGGGCATAGACCGCGTCGAACGCATCGCGGTCGATCTCGGCCCGCGCGGGGGCCCGGTTCCCGAGGTTCGAGATGTCCTCGACGAGATGCGTCCCCAGGTCCTTCACCAGCTCGGCCTGGCCTCTTGGGACGCCCTCGATCGTCGTAAGGACGAGGGTCGCCGTATCCAGGACGGTGCCGAGCGCGCTGATCCATGACAGGTTGTCGTGGCTCGAGCGGAAATACCCGAGCAGCGGGTAGGCGACATGCGAATCGAGGACCTCGACCTCCCAGCGCTCCCACTCCCCGAAGAACGCGGGCAGGTGGTGGTCCAGCTCCAGCCGCTTGAGATTCTCGAGCAGGACGACGGCCGACAGCGGCGAGCCGGCCTTGGCCTGGAGCAGGACGACCGGCGCCTCTCGGCGCTGATAGTTGGCGAAGAGCGAGAAGAGGAACGTCACGACTAGGGCGACGAGGGCGAGACCGCAGGCCGCCGCGGCGACGACGGCGATCCGCGCCGCAGGGCCGGTCGCGACGATGTCGCCGTAGCCGATCGTCAGGATCGAGCTCGCGGCGAAGTACAGGGCTGAGCCGAGGTCTGCCGGAGACGGGACGAGCTGATCGCGGAGCGCGAAGAGGATGAGTCCGAATGCAAGGATGAGCGCCACGAGCCAGCCGGCCAGGAGCATGAGTGTCGCCGCCGGTGCGAAGAGCCCGAGGAGGCGCTCGCGGGTCTCGCCCCTGTCGGGTGCCTCGCCGGCGATGGCCCGAACGACCCGCCACGACCCTCGGACGAGGTATCGGCCGATCCGGAACCAGCCGGGGGTCGGTCGCGGGACGACGATCGTCTCGAAGACGTCCCATCCGACGAGGACAAGCAGGAGGAGGCCGAGCAGAAGGAGCAGAAGGAGCAGCAGGTCCATCGAGTGTCCGGGGCCATCTCCAGTGCGAGTCGAGTCCGGAGCATACCCCTCGGACGTCTCCGACCCGGCGTGTCACCGGTCGATGGCGCGCGCGCGACCGCCTGATCAGGGACAAGTCGAGGTCAGCTGTCCGCCAGCACGTGGTCGGGTCGCTCGTTGCCCTCGGCTGCCCCTTTGCCGCTGGCCGTCGAGACATCGTCGCGCCATTCGCCGGCGGCAAGGAACACGCCGGCAGCGAAGAGCCACAGGACGGACAGGGTGACGTCCAGGACGAGGACCAGCAGCCACGGCGGCGGCCGGACCGCCGCGGCCAGCAGGGCCACGACGGCACCGGCCAGCAGCGCGGCGCCGATCGGTCGATAGACCGACCTGAGCCGAGCGTAGTCCTCCAGGGCGAGGGCGGCCACCGGCTGGGCGGCGAGGGCGAGGGCCACGCTCGCCCCGATCAGCCATCCGGTCGACGCCGGCGTCGCCGGATCGTGGGCATGCTCGATCAGACCGACCATCGCGGCTCCGCTCGCGGCGATGGCGAGGGCGATCGGGAAGTGGGCCAGCATCCAGGTCACCAGCGCCCGGCCTTCCTGGCGTGGCCAGCGGCCCCCGATGATGTCGAAGTAGACCCACCAGAACCCGAAGCCGAGGCCTAGGGCCAGGATCCCGGTCGCCAGGGTGATCGGGTCGTGCTCGGCCACGGACAGCCCCTCGACCACGCCGAAGACGAGCTCCCCGAGGACGATGATCGTGAACAGCCCGAAACGCTCGACCATCGAGTCGGAGACGATCACGCCCCGCCCGAATCCGATGCTCGGGGTCCAGGCCAGCCAGATGAAGAAGACGAACCAGCCGACCACCGTCGCCGCCCAGACAAGGAGCCGAACATCGGTCGACACGACGGCGCTGATCGCGATCGCCACGACCGAGACGGCCATCGCGGCCAGGTAGCGGCCGGTCGACGCCATGAACTCGGGCCGGTCCTGACGACGGACCGTGTACCACAGCCAGGTGAGGACGATGAGGAAGGCGGTATAGAGCGTCGCGAACTGCTGGCCGGTGCTGCCGGCGGCATCCTCGGTGAACACCGCGAGCAGGGCCAGGATCCCCATCTGGAGGAAGACGTAGGACCGGGTCCTCCCGTCGGGCTGGCCGTGCAGCTCGAGGTAGAGCGAGCCGTTGATCCAGGCCAGCCAGATCATCGCCGTGACGACGACGAACTCCGCGACGGTTCGGCCGGACGCCTCATCGGCGAGGGGGTGGGCGGCCTGAGCGATCAGGGCGACGTAGATCAGGTCGTACAGTAGCTCGAGCGGGCTGACCCGCCGGTCGGCGATCGTCGCGCCGTGCGGCCGCGGCGGCCGCCAGAACCAGTGCCGGAACCGATCGATGGTCGTGTCGCTCATCGTCACAGACGATACGTCGGGCCGGGCTGGCTGGCGGGAGGTGGGTCGGTTCGCGCCGACGAGGCGTATGGCGACCGACACGTCCCGAGACCCGATCGAGATCCACTGACGACGCGAGGTCTGCGAGGCTGGCGGAGCGCCCGTGGGTCCACGATCTTGCCGCGGGTGTCGGATGGAGGCGAGCGATGAGTGACGAGAACAAGGCGGTGGTTCGGCGGTTCGTCGACGAGATCTTCGTCGACGGGCGTCTCGACCAGGTCGACGAGCTGGTGACCGAGGACTTCGTCTGGCATGCCCAGCCGGCCCCGATCGAAGGACGCGACGGCCTCCGCGAGGCGATGCGGCGCGTCGCCAGCGGACTGTCGGACCCCGACTTCGTGATCGAGGATCTCGTGGCCGAGGGCGATCTCGTGGCCGCGCGGCTGACGGCCACCGCCCGACAGACCGGTCCGTTCATGGGCCTGCCACCGAGCGGGAAGCGCTACCGGATCGAGGAGCTCCACCTGTTCCGGGTGCGGGATGGCCGGATCTCGGAGCACTGGCACCAGTTCGATCAGCTCGGCCTGATGCGCCAGCTCGGGGCCATGCCGGAGCCGGCCCACGCGTGATGCGGGGGCGCCGCGAGTCGACGAGTTCAGTGGTGGATGCCGCGGACTCGACGCGTTCGGCCTCCGGCCGAAGCTAGGCGAGACCGTCCTGATCCGCCGCGGGCAGCCGGTCGCCGGTGGCGGGAACCACCTCGCCGCCGGTGGTCGACGGCCCGGAGTCCGCGACCAGTGGCAGCGCGAAGACGACAGCCAACCCGACCGCGAGGGCGGCCGGCAGCCACTCCCCGCCGAGCCCCACGGCCTCGACGAATGCGCCACAGGCGAGCACCAGCGTCACCCCGGCCGCGATCCGCCAGTCGTCGCCGACGATGAAGTCGTACCAGAACCGACCGAAGGCGACGATGAACCGCATCCCGTCCTCCGACGATCAGACGGTCGCGACCGCCGGCAGGCGCCGGCGGAGGTAGGCGACGAGGGCGCGCGACACGAGGATCCAACCGATCAGCACCGCGAGCAGGGCCACGTCTCCACCCGGCCACTCGAGGCTCGCGTGCTCGGCCGAGAAGACACCCAGGCCCTCGATGGCCCAGAACGTCCCGAACGTCGAGAGCAGGATCCCGACGCCGTACTTGATCGTGTTTTCCGGGACCCGCGACAACGGCCGGTGCACGAGCGCCCCGATGGCGAGGACGATCGCCCCGGCGACGGCGGCACCGGCTGCGGCGAGCGGAACGTTGCCGGCTGACAGGCCGAATGTCAGGACGATGAAGACGACCTCGAGGCCCTCCAGGAACACGCCCTTGAACGACACCACGAAGGCGAACCAGTCGAGGCCCATCACGGTCTGCGGCGGCGCCTCGCGTGCCGCCGCCTCCTCGGCCTCGAAGATCGCCTGCTCGTCGTGCTGCGATCTCAGGCCTGCCGAGCGGAGGACCGCCTTGCGCAGCCACTGCAGCCCGAAGATCAGCAGCAGTGTCCCGATGACCAACTGCAGCAGCGCCTCCGGGAACCACACCGCGAGCGCGTAGCCCGCCACGATCACGACGACCGCCAATGCCACGAGCGCGACCCCAGTCCCTGCCAAGGTCGAGCGCCAGCCGCGGGTCAGACCCATCGCCAGGACGATCGTGAATGCCTCGACGAACTCGACCGCGGAGGCCAGCATCACGGCGACGAGCAGGCCCAGCTCGTGGGCTCCCATGTCTCCGGGCATCCGGCGCTACCTCGTGTCAGCGGCTCTCGAGCGATGCGCGGCCTTCGAGGGGCCGCTGGTGGCAAGTGAGCCGATCATGCATCCCTCACCCGTGGCGTCGGGGACGGCGGCTCGAGCACCAGCGTACGACCACGGTCTATCGCCCGGCCGCGCCGCTCCACCGGGTCGATGATCCGAGATGCGCGGTCCTGTCAAGCGAGTCGTCGGATATCGGGCGCCCGTCATCGACTGGTCGGCCGCAGCCACACGCCGAGGTGGTGCGGACGGAGCGCGGTCAGGACCGTCGACACGAGCTCCGCCTGGACGACCGATGGATCGATGTCGTCGCGGAGGACGACGGCGAACGCAGCAGCCGTCCGCTCACCGTCGTAGCGAGCTCGATTGAACCGTCGGTCGACGATGTCCTGGATCCAGACCCGGAGCGGCTGGAACAGGGCGGCAGCAACGAGCGTGGACACTGCCACGGCGATGGTCTCGCCGCCCGTGATCGTGCTCAGCGGTCCCTGGAGGATCAGCACGAGCCCGACATAGATGGCGACCAGTGACGCCGTGACGGCAGCGTACGAGATCGTCCGGCTGACGATGCGGTCGATCTCGTACAAGCGATACCGCATCACGGCGATCGCGATGGCGACGGGCGGCATCGTCAGGGCGATCGTCGCCGGGCCCCAGGCGATCGCCACGCTCAGGGCGTACAGGAATCGATCGGTTGCCCAGCGAGGATCCGGGCCGGCGATGGACACGAGGGCCGACCCCCACACGATCGAGACGACGAGGAACCCCAGTCCGGCGAGCAGCCATTTGTCCTGCTGGCGCTCGATCTCGGCGGCCGATCGGAACCGGATGACGAAGCCGGCGACGCACAGCGCCAAACCGGCCATCGCGAGGATGAAGGGGTCAAGCACGGGCGATGCGGGCCCGTCGCGTGCGATGCCGATCGGGTTGGGGATGAGGACGGTGGTCCCGTCAGGCGTGAGGGCGGAGAACGTCGGAGCGACCACCTGAAGGGCCGTCGCCGCGCCCAGCAACGTGATCCCGATGGCCGAGACCCGACGCGAACGACTTCGTGGCCAAGCGCCATCCGGGAACACGACGGCGATCAGGGCGATCGGGACGAGGAGCCCGGAGGTCGAGAACACGCTCTGGGCCAGGAGGTAGAGCTGGGTCGACATGGACACCCCCGACGCCTCGACCTCGGCCGGTGTCAGGTCGACGTACCGTCCACGGGCGACGAAGCTCGCTCCCAGGGCGAACAGGAGGAGGAGCCAGCCGATCGGGTTGGCCGGCCTCCGGACGATCAGGAGGGCGCCGACGGCCGCGCTCGGGACGTATGCCACGACCGAGATCGGGTTGGACAGGCTGACGAGCAGCCCGCCGATGAGCACGATGCCAAGGCCGAGACGGGCAAGGAGCGGCAGCGCGCGACCGGATCGCCCGGTCCCGCGAGCCACCGCACGAGTCATGCCGGGCGCGGTCCGGATCCGGCCGACCGCCCGACCCGGTGCTGATGGCGTCGTGTCACGACGGCATCATCGCCCCGCTGGCGAGCCGCGCTGTCCCGGTGAGTCCTGTCGGTCGAGCCGGACATCGTCTGACACCTTCGGGCGTCGCTGTCCCGGATTCGTTACGAGCCGCGACCGGAGCGAGCGTGAGACAGGAAGCCGAGGGCGTTCCGCGTCGCGATCGGGGGAACGGACTCGACGCCGACGAGACCAGCGGAGGCTCCACCCGCGCCAGCCGGTATCATCGGAACCCGCGCGCCTGTAGCTCAGTGGATAGAGCGTCGGCCTCCGGAGCCGAAGGTCGCAGGTTCGAATCCTGTCGGGCGCGCCAGAACAGATGTTCTATTTCCTCCCCGGGGCCATCACCATGACTGGCTGACCGGGCCGCCATGGCGTAGCCTTTCCATGCAGTCCGATCGGGCGAAAGGCGCCTGATGCGAGCTGCCGGCGTGCGGGCGCAAAGCGCTCCCGTGGAAGCCCTCGTGCTGCCCGAGCCTCCCGCCCCGTCCGCTGACGAGGTCCTGATCGATGTGCAGGCAGCCGGGGTCGGCAACTGGGACGACCTCGTGCGGACCGGCGGGTGGGACGTGGGCGTCCGGCCTCCGATGGCTCTGGGCGTGGAGGCGGCGGGTATCGTTCGCGTCGTCGGGACGCGAGTGACCCGTTTCGTACCCGGCGACAGCGTCCTCGTCCACAGTGCGCCGCTCCGCTATCAGGGGACATGGGCCGAGCGGTTCGTGGCGGACGCCGCCGACGTGGCGAGGATGCCGCCCGAGCTGGAATGGGCGGTCGCCGGAGCACTGCCGGTGCCGCTCCTCACTGCCCTGCAGGTCGTTGCCGCGACCGCCTGCGGGCCCAACGACACGGTCCTCGTGAACGGCGCCGGCGGGGTCACGGGCGAGCTGATCGTGGCGATGGCTGCCGCCACCGGCGCCAGGATCATTGCGACGATCTCCGCCGAGGGCACGCAGCGGGCCCGAAGCTACGGCGCTGCCCAGGCCATCGACTATCACGATCCAGCGTGGCGAGCCTTGGCGAAGCGCGCATCGTCGCGCGGGTTCAGCGTCGTGGTCAACGCCGTTCGCCGCGCGGCCGCCGGGCTGTTCGCCGAGTGCTTGTGCGTGATCGCGCATTGTTCCGGCCGTCATGCGGCAACCTGCACGTCCGCCACGCGCTCGTCGGCGATGATTCGCCCGTCACGCATCCGGATGATCCGGTCGCAGGCGGCGCCAACCTCCTGGTCGTGGGTGACGATGAGCACGGTCTGCCCGCGCTCACGGTTGAAGCGACGGAGCAGGCCCAGGACTTCCGCGGCCCGGGATGAATCCAGGTTGCCCGTCGGCTCATCACCGAGGATCAGCTTCGGGTCGTTCACGAGGGCACGGGCGATGGCCACGCGCTGCTGCTCGCCCCCTGACAACTCCATCGGCCGGTGCCCCGCTCGCTCGGCAAGGCCGACCGACGCCAGCGAGGCGCGCGCAGCCACACGGGCTGCCGAACCGGACGTCCCGGCATACTCGGCGGCGAGGGCCACGTTCTCCTCGGCGGTGAGCGTCGGGACCAGGTTGAAGGACTGGAACACGAAGCCCATCGATCGAGCCCGGATGGACGTTCGCTCGCCGTCCGAGAGGGTCGTCGCATCGACCCCATCGATGCGCAGGGTCGGGGCCGGGCCGTCGTCGGTATCCGGCGCGTGGAGCAGCCCGAGCAGGTGCATGAGCGTGCTCTTGCCGGAGCCTGACGGCCCCATGATCGCCACCATCTCGCCGGCGGCGATGCTGACATCAACACCCTGCAGGGCATCGATGCTGGTCCGGCGCGACAGCCGGTAGGTCTTGCGCAGGTCGGTCGCTTCGATCAGGTTCATCGTTCGCTCCTTCGTCGTTCGGTCGTTGGTCATTCGTAACGCAGGGCCGACACCGGGTCGAGCCGTGCGGCAGTCCAGGCCGGGATGATCCCGGCCACCATCCCGAGGATCGTGCTGAAGCCGACCGCGAACGCCGCGGTCTGTGCGGTGAGGTCGAAGAGGACGGTGCCGCTCGATCGGCCGGCCTCGTTGACCAGGACGACGACCGCAGCGCCCAGGCCGAGCCCGATCAGGCCGCCCAGCAGCCCGATGACCCCGGCCTCGGCGACGAGCTCGCGGACGATGCGTCGCCGGGAGCCGCCGATGGCCCGCCGGATGCCGATCTCGCGGGTCCGCTCGGCCACGCTCATGGCCATCGTGTTGATCACCGACAGGCCGCCCACGATGAGGCTGATGGCGGCCACCCCGATGATGATCGCGTTGAAGATCACGGTCGTGGCGCCGACCGTCTCGGAGAACTCGGCGCCGGTCATGGTCGCGCTGTTCTCGACCGCGGCCTCGATCGCCGCGGCCACCGTCGTCGGGTCGGCACCGACTTCGGGGAAGACGACGATCTGGTTTGCCAGCTCGTCCGCCTGGAGCGACTCGGCGACGAGTGGGGGCAGGTCGCCCAGGTACAGCGCCTGGGCCGTCGAGAGCGGGATGAAGCCGTTCGTGTCGGGCGAGCTGAGGGTGGGTTGCAGGGTCCCAAGGACCTCGAAGGACTCGCCTCGGATGTCGACCGTCCCGCCGGCGACGACGCCGTACTTGCGGGCGATGGTCGACCCCAGGACCACGACGTTGCCGGTGTCCTCGGCGATGAGCTGGCGTCCCGTCGCCAGCTCGAGTGTGAGCGTCTCGAACCCGGCGTCGGCGCCCGGGATGGTCCCGACCAGGAAGTCCGGCGCGCCGAACCCGATAGCGGGATCGGGGTCCCACGGGATCTCGACCTTGGGCTGGACGGCACCGACGCCGTCGAGGCCGGCGATGATCTCGACGTCGTCGAGGCGCATCGGCGACGAGCCGAAGGCCATGCCGTCGGTGACGACGATCTTGTCGGCGAAGTATTCGCTGCCCATGCCGACGAGGCCGTTGATCTGGTTGGCCAGCGAACTGAACACCACGAGTGCCCAGATGCCGATGGTGATGCCGGTGATGGTCAGGCTCGTGCGCAGCTTGCGCCGCGAGAGCTCTCGGAGGAATTCGCATGACTACCCTGCTTTCAGGCTGAAGGGGGGATAGCGGTCGGTCACGAGCAGGAACGCGTAGGCGTTCACGCGCAGGCTCCACCGCCCGACGCCGACCACGTAGTTGAAGAGCGGCTGGGGATAACGCCCGGTCATGAGGATCGCGAACCAGGCGATCACGATGGCGAGGGCCGCTCCGATGATCAGGACGATCAGCGCGACGTAATGGGGGATCGCCAGGAACCACTTGACCAGTGGAAGCCAGCGGTTCAGGTCGCGATCGACCTCTGGATACTCGATCTCGAGGTGCACCGATTGCTCCTCGACAGTGGACGGATATCGGTCCGTGAGCAGGGCCACGTAGGCACCGACGCGGGCGCCGAAGCGGGTCAGCTCCCGTGCGAAGTCGAACCACCAGCGCGGGTAGCGCATGCGGATGACGATCATCAGCGCCGTGGCGAAAGCCAAGCCAGCGAGCAGTCCACCGCCGGCTCCGACAATTTGCTCACCGGCTGCGGTGACCATCATGTGGGTCCCGCTCCCCGTGATCACTCCGAGCACGATGGCGATCGGTATGACCCAGATCAGGCGAAAGAAGGTCGTAACCCGATCAAGGCGTTCGGGGTAGTCAATGGTCAGACGAGCCGCGTACGGCCCCACTGGCATCGCTGGCGCCGTCACGACGCCACACTCGCCCGCGTCAGCGCGGCCAGCGCGCCGCGGTCGCTGATGCTGATGATGACCTTGCCCCGGGCACGTCCGAGTTCCAGGTAGCGGATCGCCTCGGCTGCTTGGTCGAGGCGGTAGGTCCGGTCGATGACCGGCACGATCTTTCCGTCGTCTGTCAGCTGCGCAAGGACGAGCAGGTCGGCACTGCTCGGAGCGGTCGTGAACGAGACGATCCTGTGGCTCGTGAACCGCGTCAGCACCACGGCAGCCAGGATGTGACCGATCGGCCCCACCCAGCGGTTGGTACCGACGTATGACAGCAACAGCGTGCCCGTCGCGGTCAGCGCGCGTCGTCGAGCCGACAGTGAGTGGTTGCCCACAAGGTCCAGGATGACGTCATACCGACTGGCTGACTCCGTGAAGTCCTCGCTGGTGTAGTCGATGACGTGGTCGGCGCCGAGTGATCGAACCATCTCGACGTTCGGGCCGCTGGTCACCGCGGTCACCTCGGCGCCCAGGACCTTGGCGATCTGCACCGCATAGGTGCCGACGCCGCCCGAGGCCCCATTGATCAGAACCCGCTGCCCGGGCTGGACCTCTCCGGCATCGCGAAGCCCCTGGAGTGCGGTGAGCGCGGCCAGCGGCATCGCGGCGGCCTGTTGGAAGCTGAGGCTCGACGGCTTGGCCGCCAGGGCGGTGTCCGGCGCCGCGACGTACTCCGCGATCGCGCCGGGGACGCTCCCGTACACCTCGTCGCCGGGGCGGAAGGCGGTCACCAAACTGCCTACCGCCGCCACACGACCGGCGAGGTCCGTGCCCGCGACGGCGAACTGGGGTCGACGCGGGCTAAAGCCGAGTCCGGAGCCCGCGGCGCGCATCAGATAGGGGCGGCCGCGCAGGATGAGCCGGTCGGCGGTGTTGACCGACGCGGCATGCACGCGCACCAGCACGTCGTGGTCGCCGATCGTGGGCTGGTCGATGTCGCGCAGCTGCAGGTCATCGGGTGAGCCATAGGTTGGTTGAACGATTGCCTTCATGGTGGTCTCCTGCTAATGTACGGCGTACATCGCCAATACGGCGTACATTAGATGTACAGCGTACATACGTCAAGACCCAGGTGCCGAGAGGGATCCAAATGATTGTCAAGCGACGATCGAGGACCAGACGACGAGTCCCACTCAGCCGGCAGCGAGTGCTCCGAACGGCCATCAAGCTCGCTGATGAAGGCGGAATCGAGTCGCTCAGCATGCGGAACGTCGCCCAGGAGCTGGGGGTATACCCCATGGCGCTCTACAACCACTTCGCGAACAAGGACGATCTGCTCGACGCGATGGTCGACGTGATGTACGAGGAGATCGACGTCACCGCCGGAGGGTCAGACTGGAAAGGGGCGATGCGTCAGCAAGCCAACTCGATCCGCGAAGTGCTCGCGCGTCACCGCTGGGCGCTGGGGGTGATCCAGTCCCGCGTCCATCCAGGCCCGGGCAACATGCGATACCACGACATGGTGATACGGGCGTTGCGGCAGGCTGGCTTCTCCGTCGCGATGGCCGTTCACGCCTTCACCCTGCTCGACAGCTTCATCTTCGGCTTCGCGCTGCAAGAGCAGACCCTGCCCTTCGAAAGCACGGACCAGGTCGACAAGTTGGCGATCGAGATTCTCAGCCAGTTCCCCGCTGACGACTATCCCTACCTCGCCGAGTCCGTTGCCGAGCACGTGGGCAAGGCCGGCTACGACTTCGCCAGCGAGTTCGACTTCGGTCTCGATCTGATCCTCGCCGGTCTGGACAGCCTCCGGGCGTCGCCCGACCGTGCCGATCCCATCGGCACGGCCTGACTGCGGAGCGAGAGTGGTTGGCGCATAGTCCGACTTGAGCGAGCGATGGGCACTCGGGGTCGCGCGCGGGGGCTCAGCCTGCATTCAAGAGATCACGCTGGCTCCAGGCTCGGGACGACGAGCCAACCAAGGGCGCGGCCCGAATAGATCAGCTGCTCGGTCGTCAGTCCCGACCGCGCTCGTAGGTCGGCGAGGTGCCGCTTGACGGTGCTGGGCCTGATACCCACGAGTTCGGCCGCGTCGTGGACCGACCCGCCGGCGGCGACGTAGGCGGCAAGCACGTCCATCTGGCGCCGCGTCGCCTGCGGCGGAAGCACCCCGCGCTGGTACCCGTCCCTCATGCCAGCCGCCTAGCAGCGGCCAGCCACTCGTCGCGCCCCTCGATCGGGATGGTGTAGGTTGAAATCGCGCGTCCAACACCTGTCGGGCGCGCCAGAACACTTGTTCTATCGATGGGACCGCGCCTCCTCGCCGATGCCGGTATGGCTGCGTACACGAGTCCTCTCACGGGCGCACCATCGCGTTGGTCATCGGCAGGATCTCAAAGGCGAACCAGCCCCGGCTTGGATGGCGGGGTCGTGCCCGGCCATCTCGCGCGCTGCCGCCTCGTCGGTGATCTCCACGATGGCGATCCCGTAGGTACCGCAAGGATCCATGACGGGCCCATACGCGACGGCCCGACGCTCGGCGATCTGGGGCCCCGAGCGTCTGGCTGCTGGATCGGCGCGTTTCACCCACGTCAGGCTCAATCTGCTCTTGCGTCAGACCCGGGCGCTCAACGGCTGAGATCTCGCTCACGTGCCATCTTGAGGTCTTGACGTCATGCCGCTATGCTGGAGGCATGGCGACCAAGAAGAAGGTGACCCTGTACGTGGACGAGGACGTCATGCGGGCGGCTCGTGTCCGTGCGGCCCGGACCGACAAGCGCGACTCCGAGGTCGTGGAAGACGCGCTCCGCGCCTACCTCGGCTTCGATGTCCTGGCCGGCGTCTGGGCGCGCAGCGACCTGGGCGAGGACGAGGCGATGCACCTCGCGGTCGAGGAGACGCACGCCGCCCGAGCCGAGAAGCGTGCCGCGCGCGGTTCTTGACACCAACGTCCTTGTTTCGGCCCTGATCAGCCCGGGCGGCCCAAGCGCAGCGCTGGTGCTCGAACTTCGCGCTGGCGCCTTCGAGCTCGTCGCCTCTCCGATGCTGTTGGCCGAGCTCGGCCAGGTCCTCGGGCGCGAGAAGTTCCGTCGCTACGTCACCGAAGCCGAAGCCGTCGCCTACGTCGACCTGATCCGGCACGAAGCCACGATCATCGATGACCCGGCACCGAGCGCTCGGCCGCTCAGCGCCGATCCCGATGACGAGTACCTGGTGGACCTCGCGCGCGCCTCCGCGGCCGACATGCTCGTCTCGGGCGATGCGCACCTGCTCGACCTGCGCGATCGCTTGCCGGTCATGACCCCGGCCGAGTTCTTGGCCACGCTGGGCGATTAGGTCTCGCTTCAGGCGACCCGGAGGTCAGGAGCACGCTGTATCGGAATGCGAATATGGCGGCGCACGACCGAGACCGGGCTCACGATGCAGCCCGTGGCGTGCGCGTGGGGCGAGACCGGATCAGAGCCGATCCCCGCTGCGAGCACCCACAGGCCCTGGCCGACAGACAAGGCCACCGCCGCGACCAGACCCACGGTGCTGAAGATCGCCACGATACCAGCCAGCTCGAATGCCATCCCCAGCCCCAGGGCGGTGGTGGCCGTCCACCGTCGGAGCACGCCGGATCGCCTGAGGACGACGCCCAGCGCGATGAGCGTCGCGGACGCGGGTGCGAGTGGGAAGACCCGGACGAAGACGCCGTTACTCAGCGTGAACATGGTGCTGGCGGTTCCGGTGTCGCCCGCCCCTGTCGCGATCGGGACCGCAACGAGGAACGCTGTCTCGGCCACGACCGTGGCAAGGAGGGCCGCAGCCGCGACCACCGTCGTAATGTTTATGGCATCCGCGCGCTCAACTCCTGTCGGTCCGATCGACGGCCTGGACACTAGCGTATACGGCGCTGCTAGATGTATACTCCACATATGAGGCGCCTGCAGATCTACATCGACGAGGACCTGGACGATGCGCTCGCCGTCCTGGCGCGTCGCACGCACACGTCCAAGGCCGCCCTGATCCGCGACGCCGTCCGCCGCTCGATCGGCGAGCCGGAGGCGCCGGTCGATCCGTTCCGGGACTGGATCGGCGGCAGTGACGCGGTCCCGGAACCCGTCGACGACGTCGTCTACGGCTCATGAGGTTCGTGGATACCTCGTACTGGGTGGCGCTGCGTCTGCGGCGCGATGCCAACCACGAGGCCGCGGTCCGCCTGTGGGCGCCCGGCCATGGGATCCTGACGACGAACCACGTCGTCGGCGAGACCTGGACCTTCCTGCGCCGTCGCGATGGCCACCCTTCGGCGGTCGCCTTCCTCGATGCGGTCGAGGCGACGGACTGGCTCACGGTCGTCCATGTCGACGAGGCGACGGAACGCGAGGCACGAACGTGGCTTCGGCGACACGATGAGCGGGTCTACTCGTTCGTCGACGCAACGAGCTTCGCCGTCATGCGTCGAGAGCGCCTTGGGGAGGCGTTGGCGTTCGACGGCGACTTCAGCGCGGTGGGCTTCGTCGAGGCTCGACCGTCGGCCTGATCGGTAGAGGGTCGCCACTGGCCCATCGTGGGATCTGTGGCCGGCAGCGTCCATCCGCTTCTCGATCCAGCGAGCCAGCAGCCGCGCTCATGCGCTTACCCGCGAACTCAGATGACCCGGACCTGGTCGTCGGCGATGAGGACTTGACCCGGACGGGGTACGCAGTCTGCGGGCCGTCCAGGGCTCACCTAGCATCTTGGCATGAACTCGCGATTGCCGGCCCTGGGTCCCAATGGTGAGGGCTGGGTCGCGGCGCAGCTCGTTCTGTTCGCGATCATCGCCTTGGCGGGCGTCCGCCGACTCGTCGGACAGGGTTCCGGGAATGCATGGCCAGCGGCTGCCGTCGTCGTTGGATTCGGTGCGATCGCCGTCGGCGGCTTCGTCGCAACGCGTGGTGTGTGGGACCTGCGAGCCAGTCTCAGCGTCTTCCCGCGACCGGTCGCCGGAGCGCCGCTCATCGAGTCCGGCGCCTACCGGTTCGTCCGTCATCCGATCTACAGCGGGCTCATCTTGGCCGCGATCGGTTGGGGACTGGTGACCGGCTCGCTCGTAGCGATCGCGACGTCGGGACTGCTCTTCCTGTTGTTTGCTGGGAAGTCGCGGCGTGAGGAGCTCTGGCTATCGGCCGAGCACCCAGAGTACGACGCCTATCAGCGGCGAACGAAGCGCCTCATCCCCTGGATCTACTGACACAGTCGATGCGGAATCCGGATCTCGCCATGACGGTCGGCGCCGATCTTCGGGATCTTCCTCGTCTGCATCGGCGCGGGCCTGATCGGCGCCCTTGCCGGCGTCGGCGGCGGGATCATCGTCGTGCCAGCGCTGACGATCGTCTTCGGTATCGACGTCCGACTGGCGATCGGGGCGAGCATCGACCGAACCATCGGATCGGTCACGAGACCCGAATGGTCATCCGACGCTTGACCGACCTGTCGGACGGCCGCAAGAAGTACCCGACGGTGTCGGTCGCTGTGATCGACCAGAAGGCGTCATTCGGCGGGAGATGCCCTGGTGGGAAGTGCAGGCAGCGCACGTGCTCACCACTGAGCTTCTTCCCTGCGCTGTCTACGCTCGTGGTCCAGTACGCGGCCTCTTCGAACACGTTGACAAGCGGCGGGGCCTTCTGAATGCGGCTCGGGCCAACAGTCCGTTTCCGAAGCTGACCTGGGGCCTTCCGGATCGAACTCCCGATCCGTTGACAGTCGTCGTCTCCGCCTTCGCCACCAAGAGCGGTTCGGATCGTCGTCAGGAACGCCAAGGCAGCACCGATCGATCACATACTGGCACGACACCGAACTCGCCACCAGGGGCGACAACGCCGCTCATGTCGAGAGTCTAGGGATTTCCGGTTCTCGCTAGCTTCAGGCGCAGAGATCGCCGATCGGTGCCGGCACGCGGCCGGTGTGAGGCGCGGGCCGACCCGGCAGGTCATTCGCCAGCGCGCGATGAGGCCCCGACCGTGGCCGCGAGAGGATGCCGCCCGCAACGTCGCATCCGGCTGGAGGAACCAGCCTCCATGCCGCTCGTGGCCCGGTCCACGACCCTGGCTGGTCGCGTTTCCGGACGAACGGCCCGGGGGTGGCAGCCGAGTAGCCCGGCGTCGATCTCCTCGGCCGCCTCGAAGTCCGCGAATGCCTCGTCAGACGCGTGCTGCGGCTGGAAGAAGGTCGTCGCGATCAGCGTCGGCACGACCGCACTGAAGATGCACGACTGTGACCAGGATCGTGTACGTCGGCTGGTCGATGTAGCCGTTCGTCAGGCCGTACAGCGCGGCGATCGTGCCGAACGTGAGCCCGGTCGACATGAGGAGCGTCGTGTAGTTCGCATCGCGTGTCGGCAGACCGCAGGCACGTGCCGTCGGCCACACCCCCAAGGACCTTAGCGCCCACCTTCACGGCGAGAAACAGCGGATCAGCCCGGCCCCGCCACGATCGCCGGAAAATCGACACGAGCGAGCCCGCCTTCAAAAGTAGAACGGCGTCAGCAACGAGAACGCCGTCGCCCCGCATCGGCTCAACGACGACGCGGTCGGCGACGAACACAACGGCCACCGCGAGGCCGATGAGGTAGGCCGGCAGGACGGCCTCGCTCCGGCAGTTCGGCGAGCCCGCCGAGCAGGAACAGGACCAGGAAGAGGAAGTTGACCTCCGGCTCCGATACCCGATCGGGGACGCGGTGGACCAACTTGGTCAGGCGGGGCACGATGAGGATGGCGAGCGCTGTCCCGCGGCGAAGCCGACGAGCAGCGGGCTCACGTTGGCGAACAGGAGCCCGAGGAACAGGACGGTCCCGAGGTCGACGAAGCACGCGGCGAGGATGAGCTTGCCGAGCTCCTGGTGGCCGCGACTCGATCTCACGGCGTACACGACAGCGACCGAAGTGGTCGACAGGGGGAGCCCCGCGATCTCGGCCGCCGGGAGGGTCCAGCCGAGGACGAAGTACGCGACGGCGAAGGCCGCCGCGAACGGGGCGGCAAAGCTCGATAGCCCCGATGACGAGACTTGCTCGAAGGTGACGGCGCATCAACTGTCGTTCGATCTCAGCGCCTGCGAGGAGAGGAGGACGGCGCCGAAGGCGGCCAGGAAATCGGTTCCAGGGGTCGTCTGGGTCCGATGGTGTCGCCACCGACGACGCCCAACGGTACCCGTCGCGACCAGGCTCCACCAACCGCCGGTGGAAATGGGCTGGCAAGGAGGGCGAGACCCATCCAGATGGCGGCGGTGAGATACGTGTCGTCCACCGGAACACCTCCCGGGGCAAGAAGAGAGCCCCTCTCGCCGTCCATCAGTCAGGAGCCATCAGCCCGGGTGGGCGGTTCAGGCGCGGAACTGCGCCTCGGCGGACGCCATCGCCGACGCAAGGGAGCGTAGGTTCGGGACCTCGATCGGTCGATCCTCTTGTCTTCGTGGGGCCCCTTGCATCGCCATCATCGGTGTATACTGAACCGTATGGGTCAGTATTCCAGCGGCCGACTCGATGGTTCGTTCGCCGCGCTCTCGGCGCCACCCGGCGCGGCGTTCTGGAGGAGCTCAGTCGTGCCGACTCGTTCGACCGACGCCTGGCCCGAACGCTCCACATGACCCTCACGGGCATGAGGAAGCCGTCGGCGTCCTTGAGCAGGCCGGGCTCGTCAGGACGGAGAAGTCGGCGTGTTCGGACCTGCACGCTCGGCCCGCCCGCCTGGAGGATGAGACGGCATGGATGGATGGTACCGCCAACTCTGGGACGCACGCTTCGACGAGTTGGACAAGGTCGTCGAGGAACTGGATCGAAAGGAGAAGGTCGATGGGCGTGATCAGCCAGACTGAGCCCACTTCCATGAGGAACAACGCGACGGTGGAACGGACGTCCGAGCGTGAGCTCGTCGTGACCCGAACCGTCAACGGGCCGGCGCGCCTCGTGTTCGAGGCGTGGACCAAGCCCGAGCTGTTCAGGCAGTGGTGGGTGCCGAAGTCGATGGGACGTTCCGGCGTTCCTGTGAGATGGATGTGCGTGTCGGGGGCAAGTACCCGTCTGGAGTTCGAACCCGATGCTGTGGCGTTCTTCGGCACGTACCTCGAAGCGGCACCGGACTCGCGCCTCGTCTGTACGAATGAGGAAAGTGACGAGGGTTCGCTCAACGACGGTGACCTTCGCGGAACAGGGCGGCAAGACGTTGCTTGTCATGCACTAGCTCTATCCGTCGAAGGAAGCTCGCAACTCACCCTGTGCACCTGGGCTGCGGATGCGATGGGGGAGAAACGTTTGAGCAACTGGACGTGCTTCGGGCCACCTTGGCCAGCGAAGCGGGGGACGGTCACTGAAGTGGTCGTGTCGATGTTCGTTCGGTTGCGTTGGGTCCCGGCTCCTCGGACCAGAACCACGCAACTGGCGAGGCCTTCGCCATCGCCGTTTCGTTCGTCGGCGGTCCGTCACCGCCAGAGACTGGTCAGGCGGCGATGGGCGCCTGCTGGAGCACGGGGGCCTTGACCTTCTGCTTCTTCTGGTGCGGGTCGCCCACACCAGCCCGAGGCCGAAGAGGACGATGGTGAGTCCGGACGAGGCCGAAGAGCGCTGCGATGCCGAGGCCCATCGTCAGGGCTGAGGCGGTCACGCTGCCCACGCCGAGTTCGGCGATCAAGGGCGTGTGCGGTGCCGGTCCAGACCCGCTGACGAGCGGCAGCCTCAATCGGGTCGGTCCGGTCTGAAGGCCGGTCCAGCGTCCGTCGTTCACGACTGGGAACTGGTGTTAGTCGCGAGTGATGACTCTTACCGCCGATCGATGACGTCCCCGGCGGCGTCTGTACGGTCGACGGCTCCCGTCCATCGCGGAAGAGTGCTGATAACGCGTCAGGTACATGTACTCGCTGGCCGTGTTGACGAGCGGGTCATTCGGGTTGAGCTCGCCCTTGTCGACGGCGTAGCCCCGGTCGTTGACGAGGAGCGACATAATCTTGTCGGCGTCTGCGGTCTCGCCGCGGTCGACGAGCTGGCCTTGCTCGTTGTAGGTGAGCTTGACATTCTGCGCGGCGCTGAACGCCTGGAGCGCACCCGCGCCCTGCTGCGTCCGGTACCGCGTCTACCGGCAGCGAAGAATGCGATACCCATCAGCACGATCCGATACCGACTCGCTGTAATCGTCTGTTCATGGTCCCGACCCTCTTCTCTCTGCTGGCCTTCTGTTGTCATCAGCGGGGTCCGCGCCGGCGGACGCACCGCTGATCGATCAGCCGGACCGGCGACCTGGAAGGTCGGCCTCGGGCTGACCGTGATGGTCCGGAGACTGTCGGCAGCCAGCGGCGGCTCCGCGCCGTCGCTGCGGTCGGCGAGTGGCGGTGGACGGCCTGGGCGACGTTGATGAACGCGACCCCGGGCGTGTGGGGCCTCGGTGGAACGCGGACTTGTCGGTGCCTCGCATCGACACCGCACCAGGCGTTCTGGGAAGCGGGGCCTCAAAGCCGCG
>CAVSMY010000010.1:0-25000 GCA_963729175.1 uncultured Chloroflexia bacterium
TCGCCGACCGAGACCTTGCGCTTCTGGGCGACCGACACCCGGACAAGGCGGTTCACGCCGGGCTGGAGGTCGTCGTTCCACTCGCGCCGGAACTCACGGATCTCGACGACCTTGCCGCGCTCGCCGTGGGGCAGGCGAAGCGAGGAGTCCTTCACCTCGCGGGCCTTCTCGCCGAAGATCGCCCGGAGGAGGCGCTCCTCCGCGGTCAGCTCGGTCTCGCCCTTGGGCGTGATCTTGCCGACGAGGATGTCACCGGGCCGGACCTCCGCCCCGATGTAGACGATGCCCTCCTCGTCGAGGTCCTTGAGCGACTCCTCGCCGACGTTCGGGATGTCCCGCGTGATCTCCTCGGGTCCGAGCTTCGTGTCGCGCGACTCGATCTCGTGCTTCTCGATGTGGATGCTCGTGAACAGGTCGTCGCGGACGAGGCGATCGCTGATGACGATCGCGTCCTCGTAGTTGCCGCCCTCCCAGCTCATGAACGCCACCAGGACGTTCCGGCCGAGGGCAAGCTCGCCCCGATCGGTCGACGACGAGTCGGCGATCGCCTCGCCCTCGCCGACGCGACTGCCGACGTCGACGATCGGGCGCTGGTTGATGCACGTCCCCTGGTTGCTGCGGACGAACTTCTGGAGGCGGTACTCGTCGAGCTCACCGGCGTCGGTCTCGACCCGGATGCGGTCGGCCGTGACGCTCGTCACGACGCCGGCATGGAGGGCCATGACGACCTGACCGGAGTCGCGCGCGGCGCGCTCCTCGACACCGGTGCCGACGATCGGCGCCTCGGGCTCGAGGAGCGGGACCGCCTGACGCTGCATGTTCGAGCCCATCAAGGCGCGGTTCGCGTCGTCGTGCTCGAGGAACGGGATCAGCGCCGTGGCGACCGAGACGACCTGCTTGGGGCTGACGTCCATGTACTCGATCTGGCTCGGCCGCGCCTCGGGGAACTGGTCCCGGTAGCGCGACGGCACCCGATCGGCCTTGAAGTGGCCGTCGGCCGAGAGCTCGGCGTTGGCCTGGGCGACGACGTGCTCCTCCTCCTCGTCCGCCGCGAGATAGACGATCTCGTCGGTGACGACCGGGCGGATCGGGAAGGCCTGGGCCTTCTGCCGCTTGAGCTCGGCGAGGGCCGCCGGGTTGAACTTCGCGTTGGCCTTCAGGATGACGCCGCCGTCCTTGCCGACGACGTCCGAGCCGGCGGTGTAGTCGGCGACATCGGGGTCGTCCCAGGCGACCGTCCGGCGGACCTTGCGGTAGGGCGTCTCGATGAAGCCGTAGGCGTTGATCCGACCGTAGGTCGCGAGCGAGCCGATCAGGCCGATGTTCGGACCCTCCGGGGTCTCGATCGGGCAGATCCGGCCGTAGTGGCTGTGGTGGACGTCGCGGACGTCGAACCCAGCGCGCTCGCGCGACAGGCCGCCCGGCCCGAGGGCCGACAGCCGGCGCTTGCTCGTCAGCTCGGCCAGCGGGTTCGTCTGATCCATGAACTGGCTGAGCTGGCTGCCGCCGAAGAACTCCTTCATCGCGGCCACGACCGGCCGGATGTTGATCAGCGCGTTCGGGGTCGCCTTGTCGATCTCCTGGATCGTCATCCGCTCCCGGACGACGCGCTCCATCCGGAGCAGGCCGATCCGATAGGCGTTCTGGATCAGCTCGCCGTTGGCCCGGATGCGGCGGTTGCCGAGATGGTCGATGTCGTCCCGCGGGTGGAGGCCGCGGTTGCTCTCGATGAGGTGGCCGACGATCGCCGCGATGTCCTCGCGGGTGATGGTCCGGCCTTCGCGGGACAGCTCGATGCCCATCCGCTCGGCGACCGGGTCGAGCTTCTTGTTGAACTTGTAGCGGCCGACGCGCCCGAGGTCGTAGCGGCGGAAGTTGAAGAACAGGCTCTCGACGAGCTGGCGGGCGTTGTCGCCCGTCGGCGGGTCGCCCGGCCGGAGCTTCTTGTAGACCTCGATGAGGGCCTCACCGACCGTGTGGGTGACGTCCTTCTCCAGGGTGGCCGCGACGTACGGATGATCGGCGTCGATGTCGACCGGGGCGAACAGCGCGGCGATCTCGTCGTTCTGCTCGTATCCGACGGCGCGCAGCAGCGTGGTCGCCGGGATCTTCCGCTTGCGGTCGACCTTGACCCACAGCTGGTCCTTGTTGTTCGTCTCGAACTCGAGCCAGGCGCCGCGGTTCGGGATGACCTTCGCGGCGTACAGCATCCGGCCCGAGGTCGGGTCCTCGACGTCGCTGTAGTACACGCCCGGCGAGCGGACCAGCTGGCTGACGACGACGCGCTCGGCGCCGTTGATGACGAACGTGCCGAGATCGGTCATCCACGGGTAGTCGCCCATGTAGACCCGCTGGCGCTGGATCTCGCCGGTCTCCTTGATGAGAAGCTCGACGTTGACGTACAGCGGCTTGCTGAACGTCAGGTCCTTGGTCCGGCACTCCTCCTCGGTGTACTTCGGCGGACCGAACTCGTAGTCGAGGAACTGGAGCTCCATCACCTTGCCGGTGAAGTCCTTGATCGGACTGATCTCGTCGAACAGCTCCCGGAGGCCCTTGTCGATGAACCACCGGAAGGATTCGAGCTGCAGCTCGATCAGGTTCGGGATCGGGAGGACCTCGGGGATCCGTGCGTACCGCTTGCGCGCAAGCGCGCGCCCGGGACGCTGCACCGACTCAGCGGAAGACAGCATGCACCGCTCCTTGGCGGAGGAAGATCAAGGGGAAAGCCGCGCTCACAGAACCTAGAAGGATACCGCTTTCCCCCGATCTGTCAAACGACACGCCGGACCGGCGACGGCGTCGGGCGCCATCGCCGGCGGGCGGCGTGGTGTGGTCCGGTGGGATGTCGCGGGCGGCCGCCGAGATGGCCAGCCGACCCGCGCTACTCGATCTCTAATCCTCGGACCGAGGGCCCGCAGGAGCTCAGCTCGGTCTTCGGAGAGGCCGTCACTTGATCTCGACCTTGGCTCCTTGCTCTTCGAGGGCGGCCTTGATCTTCTCGGCCTCGTCCTTGGCGACGCCCTCCTTGACGGGCTTCGGCGCCGCGTCGACGAGGTCCTTCGCCTCCTTCAGCCCGAGGCCCGTGAGCTCCCGGACGACCTTGATGACCGGGATCTTGTTCGGCCCGACCTCGGCGAGGACCGCCGAGAACTCGGTCTGCTCCTCGGCGGCTTCGGCCGCCGGGGCCGCCCCGCCCGCCGGCGCGGCGCCGGCAGCCGCGACTGCGACCGGTGCCGCGGCGGTGACGCCGAAGCGGTCTTCGAAGGCCGTCTTGAAGTCGGACAGCTCGAGGACGGTCATCTTCTCGAACGCCTCGAGGAGCTGATCGTGGGTGAGAGTCGCCATGTGTCGTTCGTTCCTTCCTGGACGCCGCGCGTCCGGCTCGGTGCGGACCGCCCTCAGGCGGCCTGGCTCTTCTGATCCTGGAGCGCGGCGAGGAGTCCGGCGGTGTCGCGGAGGGGAGCCGCGATGAGGCCGGCCATCGTCGCCAGCGGAGCGGCGAAGTCGCCCGCGATCTGGGAAAGGAGCACCTCGCGCGGCGGCAGTGCGGCGAGCCGCTGGACGCCGTCGGCGTCGATCGTCCGGTCGCCGATCACGGCACCCGTGACCTTGACGACCTTGTACGGCTTGACGGCATCGAGGACCGCCTTGGCCGTCGCGGCCTCGTCGCTCCCGAACGCGATCGCCGTCGGCCCGGACAGGAGCGGCCCGAGGGCGTCGCCCGTCGGTCCGTCCGCGGCGATCTTCATCAGCCGGTTCTTCACGACCCGGTAGCTGACGTCCTGCTTGCGCAGGGCCCGCCGGATCTCCGCGAGCTCCTTGACCGTGAGGCCGCGGTACTCGGAGACGACGAGCGTCGGGCTGCCCGCCAACGCGGCGCGCAGCGACTCGACCGTCTCCCTCTTGGCCTCGGTGGGCATGGCCACCTCCATCTACGGCGCGCATCCGGCGCGCGGCGGTGGAGCGGCGGTCCCGAGAGACCACGACGCCCCTGCGACGGCACCTGGCGTGCGCAGGGGCGCGAGCCGCCACCGCTGGTGGCGAAGCGCTGGTCCTGCCTCGGCGTGCTCGCCGTCGTCCCCGGGGCCCGAAGGTCGATCGCTCGACCCCGTGGCGCCCGATCCGGTCCGGCGGATCAAGCCCCGACCGTCAGTCGACCGGTGGGTCGCTGCGGTCCGCGGGCGCAGGCTGTCTGCGGCGGTCCGTCCTATTCGATTGTCGGGTGACGCGCCCGCCGGCCGTCACCGCGTGTGATCAGGCCGCGGCGGCGGCGAGGACGGCCGGCACATCGACCCGGATGCCCGGGCCCATCGTGCTGGCGATCGTGAGCGTCTTGAGGTACTGGCCCTTCGCGCCGCTCGGGCGGGCCCGGTTGACGGCATCGACGAGGGTCGCGAGGTTCGAGACGATGGCGCCCGGCTCGAAGCTCGCCTTGCCGATCGCCACGTGGATGATGCCGCCCTTGTCGACCTTGAACTCGACCCGGCCGCCTTTGACCTCGCGGATCGCGCGATCCAGGTCGAAGGTGATCGTCCCGGCCTTCGGGTTGGGCATGAGACCACGCCGACCGAGGATCTTGCCGAGCCGTCCGACCTGCCCCATCAGGTCCGGGGTCGCCAGGGCGACGTCGAAGTCGAGCCAGCCGGCTTCGATCCGCTTGACCAGGTCCTCGGCCCCGACCTCGTCGGCGCCGGCGCGGAGCGCCTCCTGGGCCTTCTCCCCCTGGGCGAAGACCGCGACGCGGACGACCTTGCCGGTGCCGTGGGGCAGGACGACCGTGCCGCGGACCATCTGGTCGGCATGGCGGGGATCGACGCCCAGGCGAAGATGGGCCTCGACCGAGGCATCGAACGACACGGTGGTCGTCTGCTTGACCAGCTCGGCCGCCTCGTCCGGCGAATAGAGCTGGTCACGATCGACGAGCTTGCTCGCCTCGTCGTACTTCTTGCCGTGACTCATGTCAGGTCCTTTCCGTGCGGCCGGACCGTCCGGCCTCCCCCGCTCTGTCCCGTCGCGGCCGGGGTGGCTCCGCGACGTCGTTCTTGCGGTTCCTTCTCCGAGGGCGGAGGCGACGCTCCCGCGAGCCATCCGCCCGAGGATCTAGCCGACGACCTCGATGCCCATCGATCGGGCGGTGCCCTCGATCTGGCGCATCGCCGCGTCCATGTCGTTGGCCGTCAGGTCGGCCAGCTTGATCGTCGCGATCTCGCGGACCTGGTCCCGGCTGACCCGGCCGACGGTCTCCCGCTTCGGGGTCGCCGCGCCCTTGTCGACGCCGGCCGCCTTGCGGAGCAGGTCGGCGGCAGGCGGGGTCTTGAGGATGAACGAGAACGACCGATCCTCGTAGATCGTGATCTGGGCCGGGATGATCTGGCCGGCCTTGTCCGCGGTCTTCTCGTTGTAGGACTTCGTGAACTCGACGATGTTGATGCCGTGGGGCCCGAGCGCCGTGCCCACGGGCGGGGCAGGGGTCGCCTTGCCGGCCGGGAGCTGCAGGGTCAGGACGATGCGGATCTTCTTGGCCACGGGTCAGCGATCCCTTCTGGCGTGCGCCGTGGTGAGCGCCGAGGTGGTCACAGCTTTTCGACTTGCAGGAAGTCAAGCTCGACCGGGGTCTCCCGGCCGAAGATGCTGACGAGGACCTTGACCTTGTTGCGCTCGGGGTTGACCTCGTCGACCGTGCCGATGAACTCGGCGAACGGCCCGTCCGTGACCCGGACGCTCTGGCCCTTCTGGAATGCGACCCGGTACTTCGGCGTCTCGACGCCCATGTGGCGGAGGATCTGCTTGACCTCGGTCTCGTCGAGCGGGATCGGCTCGCTCCGCATGCCCGGGATGTTGCCGCCGCCGACGAAGCTCGTGACGCCCGGGGTGTTGCGGACGACGAACCACGAGTCGGGGTCGAGGATCATCTCCACCAGGACGTAGCCCGGGTAGACCTTCTTCTGGACGGTGTGGCGCTGGCCCTGACGGATCTCGATCTCGTCCTCCATGGGCACGAGGACCTGGAAGATCCGGTCCTCCATCCCCATCGACTCGATCCGATGCTCGAGGTTGGCCTTGACCTTGTTCTCGTAGCCCGAATACGTGTGGATCACGTACCAGCGCTTCTCTCGCTGCTCGGTGACCGTCTCGGCCGTCATGACGCTCCCTCGATCAGCTTGATCGCCTGGGTGAAGAGCAGATCGAGGGTGCTGATGTACGCGCCGATGACGAAGCTGACGACGAACACGAGGATCGTCAGGTCGCGCACATGGGCGCGCGTCGGCCAGGTCACCTTCTTCAGCTCGGACCACGCCTCCTGGAGGAAGCGCCGGATTCGACTCAACTCAGATCCGCCTTCGGGTTCGTGTGGTCACCTCGGGGGAGTCCTTGGCAGGGGCGATAGGACTCGAACCTACAACCGCCGGTTTTGGAGACCGGTGCTCTGCCAATTGAGCTACACCCCTGCGCGACGTACAGGCTACTTCGCTTCTCGGTGGAGTGTGTGCCGCCGCTCTCGCGGACAGTACTTGTTGAACTCCAGCCGATTTGGATCGTTCTTCTTGTTCTTCCGGGTCGTGTAGTTCCGCTGCTTGCACTCGGTGCAGGCCAGCTGGATCACCGGCCGGTTCTCGACTCTCGCCATCGCTCGGCTACTCGAGGATGCTCGTGATCGCGCCGGCACCGACGGTCCGGCCACCCTCGCGGATGGCGAACCGCTGGCCGGTCTCGAGGGCGATCGGGGTGATGAGCTCGACGGTCATCTCGACGTTGTCACCGGGCATGATCATCTCGGCCCCGTCGGGCAGCCCGATGGCTCCGGTGACATCGGTCGTGCGGAGGTAGAACTGGGGCCGATAGCCGTTGTAGAAGGGGGTATGCCTCCCGCCCTCCTCCTTGGTCAGGACGTAGACCTGCGCCGTGAACCTGGTGTGCGGGGTGACCGAGCCGGCCTTGGCCAGGACCTGGCCGCGCTCGATCTCGTCGCGCTCGATGCCCCGCAGCAGACAGCCGACGTTGTCGCCGGCCTGGCCCGAGTCGAGCAGCTTCTTGAACATCTCGACGCCGGTGACGACGACCTTGCGGGTGGCCTTGACCCCGACCAGCTCGACCTCGTCGCCGACCTTGACGATGCCGCGCTCGATGCGGCCCGTCGCGACGGTCCCCCGGCCCTTGATGCCGAAGACATCCTCGACCGGCATGAGGAACGGCCGATCGACCGGTCGCTCGGGCGTCGGGATGTAGCTGTCGACCGCATCCATCAGCTCCTGGATCGGGCCGTAGGCCGGGTCGGACGGGTCGTCGGGGGCCTCGAGGGCCTTGAGCGCGCTGCCCCGGATGACCGGGATGTCGTCGCCCGGGAAGTTGTTCTTGGTGAGCAGCTCGCGGACCTCGAGCTCGACGAGGTCGAGCAGCTCGGGGTCGTCGACCATGTCGACCTTGTTGAGGAACACGACGATGTAGGGGACCTCGACCTGGCGGGCCAGCAGGATGTGCTCGCGGGTCTGGGGCATCGGGCCATCGGTCGCGGCGACCACCAGGATGGCCCCGTCCATCTGGGCCGCTCCGGTGATCATGTTCTTGATGTAGTCGGCGTGACCCGGGCAGTCGACGTGGGCGTAGTGGCGGGCGGCGGTCTCGTACTCGACGTGGGCGATGGCGATGGTGATGCCCCGCTCGCGCTCTTCTGGGGCGTTGTCGATCGTGTCGAAGGCCCGGTACTCGGCCTCGCCCTTCAGGGCCAGGTACTTCGTGATCGCCGCGGTCAGACTCGTCTTGCCGTGGTCGATGTGGCCGATCGTGCCGACGTTGACGTGCGGCTTGGTGCGCTCGAACTTCTTCTTGGCCACGTTTCGACTCGTGCTCCGTCAGCTGCTGTCGTGGTCGCGTGCCCGGTAGGCGCGCTGGCGCGACGATGGATCCGATCTGGATGCGGCGAGGCCGCTGGAAGGTGGAGCCCACAATCGGACTTGAACCGATGACCTCTTCCTTACCAAGGAAGTGCTCTGCCAGCTGAGCTATGTGGGCCCGGGACAGTCGGTCGCGGGCTTCGCGCCGGGGCGAAGCTGCGGGCTCCGCTGGTTCCGCGACGCCTTGTCTGGGCGATGGAGCCGACGACGGGACTCGAACCCGGAACCGGCGGTTTACAAAACCGCTGCTCTACCAATTGAGCTACGTCGGCGCGCAGAGGGCCATCCGCAGGCAGCCCGAAAACGCCCGGAGATGATAGGGCTCGGCGCGACGATGGGTCAAGCGAGGCGGGTCGGGGACCGCCTGGTCAGTCGCTGGTCGGCGGCTTTCTGGTGGATCGCTTCCGGGTCGCCGGCGGGCCTGTCTCCGGAGCCACTGCGGGCGGGACCTCGGGAGTGGCGTCGGAGGTGAGCGCCGTGGATCTTCGTGCGCGACGCTTGGGGGTCGAGACTGCTGTGTCTGCCACCGGGGCGGGGTCGGCGGAGGCCGTCGCCTTCTTCGTCGCGCGACGCTTGGGGTCGGCGCGGCGTCTGCCACGGCGGCCGACTCGGCGGAGGCCGTCGCCTTCTTCGTCGCGCGACGCTTGGGGGTCGGGACTGCGGCCTCGTCGGTCGACGCGACCGGCTCCGGGCCACCCGGGAGGAGCGACTCCGCTTCACGCTCGCCCTCGGTCTGGACTCCATCCGTTGGTGCTCCACCGTCAGCCACCGACAGCGGTGAAGCGTCGGCGACCTCATCGCCCGGACCCGGCTCGCCGTCCCTGGCCTCCGGGGGCGTCCACTCGATCGGCCCGCGCTGCGTAAGCGTCTCGTAGGCGAGGATCGACCCGGCGACGGCCGCGTTGAGCGAGCCGACGCGGCCGCGCATCGGGATGCGGACGAGAAGGTCGCAGCGTCGCCGGACCGCTGCCCCGAGACCCCGACCCTCGCTCCCGATGACGATCGCGATCGGCCCGCGCAGGTCGGCCTCGCGAGCCGTCAGCGGCGCGTCCATGTCGGTCCCGACGATCCGAAGCCCGCGAGCATGCAGGTCGACGAGCGCGCCGGCCAGGTCGTCGACCGGGACCAGGCGGAGATGCTCGATGGCGCCGGCCGAGGCTTTCACGGCGGATGGGCTGAGGGGCGCCTGGTGATGGGTCGGGAAGACGACGCCATGAGCGCCTGACGCCTCGGCGGTCCGCAGGAGCGTCCCGACGTTCTGGGGATCCTCGAGCGAGTCCATCACGAGCACGAACGGCGGGTCGCCTGCCGTGGCTGCGGCGGCCAGGACCTCATCGATGCTCGACCAGCGGCGGGGCTCGACGACGAGAGCGATGCCCTGGTGGCCATCGAAGCCTGCGATCGCGGTCAGCGTCCCGCCTTCCACCTCGACGATCGGGATCCGGAGGCGGGTCGCATGCAGGACCAGCCGCTCGAGGGCGTCGCGACGAGCGGGCACGACGAGCAGCCGGATCGCCGGACGCCCGGCGGCGAATGCCTCCTCGACCGGACGCCGACCAGCGACGAGCTCCTCAGCCTGGCCGAGGACATCAGCAGGGTCGAGTGTCGCGAACGGCGGCGGTTCGTCCGGCGGCCACCGGTCGGGCTGCGGTCGCGCCGGTCCTCGTCGGTCCGGACCAGGCCCGGGACGGAAGCCCCGGTCCGGCTGTGGACCGGGCCGGTCCCACGGGCCACGCGGTCCACTCGAGCCTCGAGGCGGTGGGCCCGGGCGCTCCCACCGACCGCGCGGTCCGCCCTGTCCTCGGGGTGGTGGGCCTCCGGCCGGACGCCGATCCCCGGGGCGCGGTCCGCGGTCAGGCGGGTGATCCCAGCGTCGGTCGCCGGTCGGACGATCCCGACCCCGGTCCCAGTCCGGCGGGCGAGCGCGATCCTGACGCGGGGCCTGGTCGGGCCAGGCTCCATGATCGTGTGGCCGGGAGCGGTCGGGCGGCCGATCGCGATCCGCATCCCATGGCTCCCGGCGGTCGTGGGGTCCGGCGGGCCGGGCGGGTCGGTCGGTCGGGTACGGGCGACCACCGCCGCCCTGGTAGCGGCGGCCCCCACCGCCGGTCGAGTACGGCTGGCCGCCGCCGCCCGGCGGGCGCGGCCCACGACGCTCCGGGGGCCTGCCGCGATCGGGCGGACCAGGACGGCGCTCCCACGGCGGTGGACCGCCGTCCCGGCCGGTGCCCCAGCCGAACCCGGCACGCTCGTCATGACCAGCGTCCCGCCGGCCGCGCGGGTCGCCTCGGTCCGGAGGACCACTGCGATCGGACGGGCCTCGCCCGCCCGGCGGCCGACCGCCCGGCGGCCGACCGCCCGACGGTCCCCTGCCGCCGGCCGGGCCATCTCGACGGGGACGACCGCCGTGGTCGGGTCGGTCCGGCCGATCTCGTCGATCGGGCCGATCAGCCATCGCCGACACCCGCCTCCCGTCGCCATCGCTGACCGTCGCGGCTGTCCTCGACGACGACACCGTGGCGGGCGAGCTCGTCGCGGAGCCGGTCGGACTCCGCGAAGTCGCGCGCGGCACGGGCTGCGGCACGAGCGTCGAGGATCGTGCGGAGCTCCGGCTGGAGGGCCTCGGCCTCCGGGGCGATGGCGAGCACCTCATCGAGGTCGTCCAGCAGGCCGAGGGCCGCCCGGGCGTCCACGCTGGACAGGGATCTGGCATCGATCCGGCGGTTGAGCTCGCGGGCGAGATCGAAGACCGCCGCCAGTGCCTCCGAGATGTTCAGGTCATCCTCGAGGGCCGCCGTGAAGGCCGCGCGGGTCTCGGCGAGCAGCATCTCGACCCCGCCGGCCGAGCCCGCTTCGTCGTACGCGGCGAGGGCCGCCCGGAGCGCGTCGAGGCGGTCCACGGCTGCCGTCGCTGCCGCCAGAGAGACGTCGCTGTACTCGAGCGGCGATCGATAGTGGACCGCGAGGAGCGCGTATCGGAGTGCCCGGGGCGAGATCCCGGTCGAGAGCAGCTCCGAGACCCGGGCGATGTTGCCGGTCGACTTCGCCATCTTCGAGCCGCCCATCCGGAGGTGCGCACAGTGCAGCCACGTCCGGACGAACGGCTGTCCCGTCGCGGCCTCGCTCTGGGCGAGCTCGTCCTCGTGGTGCGGGAAGATCAGGTCGATCCCGCCGGTGTGGAGATCGAACGACGGGCCGAGGTGGGCGATGCTCATCGCCGAGCACTCGATGTGCCAGCCCGGACGGCCCGGTCCGATCGCCGTGTCCCACGACGGCTCTCCCGGCTTCGGACCCTTCCAGACGGCGAAGTCGCGGACGTCATCCTTGGCGTACTCGTCCGCCTCGACGCGCTCGCCCACGCGAAGCGACTCCGGATCGAGCCGGGCCAGCCGGCCGTAAGCGGGCCAGGACGCGATCCGGAAGAAGATCGAGCCGTCGTCGGTCCGGTAGGCGTGGCCCTTCGCCAGGAGGGTCTCGACGATCCCGACGATCTCATCGATGTGATCGGTGGCCCGCGGCAGGACATCGGGCATCGTCATCCGCAGGGCGGCGGCATCCTCGAGGAACCGTCCCTGCCACAGATCGGCCAGCTCACGAGTCGTCATCCCGGCCGCCGCCGCGCCGCGGATGATCTTGTCGTCGATGTCGGTGACGTTCATCACCCAGGTCACCGACAGGCCGCGCCAGCGGAGGAACCGGACGAGCAGGTCGGCGAACAGGAACGACCGGAAGTTGCCGACGTGGGCGGGGCCGTAGACGGTCGGGCCGCAGGAATAGATCCCGACCTGGCCCGGCTCGATCGGATCGAGATCACGAAGCTCACCGGTCAGCGTGTCGCGCAGCCGGATCGTCATCTCGATGCCGCCGCCAGGTCACGGACGACCGGGCCGAGCGTGACGATCGCGAGGGCCGAGAGGACGCGACCCGCGCCCTCGTCGCCGCTCAGGTTGCCGGTGCCGGCCTTCACGCTGACCGCCCCTTCCGGGTCCCGGCCCGCTCCGCGATCGAGGTCCGGATGGCGTCCAGATGCGCCGACAGTCGCGGTCGGGCGCCGAGGATCGTGAGGTCGACCGACGCCGGCCGCCAGCCGGCCGCGGCGACGGCCTCGAGGACGGTCTCGAGCAGGGCGCCGCTTGCGACCCCGCGCGGCGTCCGGGAGTCGGCCGGAAAGAGCCGTCCGAGGTCTCCGAGCGCCGCCGCGCCGAGGAGCGCATCGGCGATGGCGTGGAGCGCCACGTCGCCATCCGAATGGCCGTGTAGCCGGGGCGCCCCGGGGATGGTCAGACCACCCAGGACCAGGGGCGCGTCGGGGCCGAATGGATGGCTGTCGCGGCCGAGGCCGACGCGGCTCCGGTCCGCCGCCGCCAGGAGCGCCTCGGCCCGGGCCAGGTCGGCGGGCACGGTCACCTTGAGGTTCGACGGCTCACCGGGGACGACATGAACGGGGATGGTACAGGACTCACACAGGGCGGCCTCGTCCGTCCACTCGACCGGACCGGCCGGGTCGAACGCGGCGTATGCGGCCCGCAGGACATCGCGCCGGAAGCCTTGCGGCGTCTGGGCCGTGACGAGGTCGGCGCGGTCGACCGTCTCGACGACGACGCCCTCGCGGACCCGCTTGACCGTCTCGGCCACCGGCTGGACGGGGATCGCCGCGCCATGCTGCGCGGCAGCATCGGCGACGCGCGCCGCGAGCTCGGGGCTGGCGAACGGCCGCGCGCCGTCGTGGATCAGGACGACCGCGGCGGCGGCCGAGGCGGAGTCAGCCAGGCGCGTCGATCGCCGTGACGCCGGCCGCCACGGACTCCTGGCGCCGCGGCCCACCGGCGACGATCCGATCGACGGCCGGCAGCCAGCCGGCCGACCGGAGATCGATCGACCCGATCCGCTGACGAGACGACGACCGTGCGCCGAAGGCCGGGGCTGGAGGACATCGAGGCGACGGTCCGGATGAGGAGCGGGACGCCGCCGAGTGGTGCGGCGAGCTTGTCGATCCCGTCCATCCGCCGGCTCGCACCCGCGGCGACGACGACGAGATCGAACGCTGTCGGCGCGCTCACTCCAGCTTCGGCTGGGCGAAGATCGATCCGGCCCGCGACGGTCTGGAGGACACGCGTGACGGCGACGTCGAGCTCGCGGTCGATGAACCGGCCGCCGCCCTCGACGACGACCATCGTGCCGTCATCGAGGAACCCGACGCCCTGACCGGGCTCCTTGCCCTCCTGGATGACCTTCACGTGCATCTCCTCGCCCGGCAGCACGGCAGGCTTCACCGCGTTCGCGAGCGAGTTGATGTTCATGACCCGGACGCCCTGCAGCTCCGCGACCCGGTTGAGGTTGAAGTCGTTGGTCAGGATCGTCCGGCTTCGCTGCTTCGCCAGCGCGACGAGCTTCGCGTCGACCTCTGCGACGTCCGGGAATTCGACATCGGCGATCTCGACCGGGGTCGGCGAATCCTTCTGGAGCCGGCCGAGGATCTCGAGGCCGCGGCGACCGCGGGCGCGACGCATCGTGTCGGAGCTGTCGGCGATGTGCTGGAGCTCCTCGAGGACGAAGCGCGGCACGACGAGGGTCCCGAAGATGAAGCCGGATTCGACGATGTCGGCGATCCGGCCATCGATGATCGCGCTCGTGTCGACGACGATGAACGGCTCGCCGGTCTGGGTCGACCGGGGTCGGCTGGGCCCGTCGAAAGAGGCCGATCGCCTCCGCCGCGACCACCAGGTCGTCACGCTTCGCGACGGTCAGCCCGAGCATCCCGAGACCGAGGACGAGGGAGACCGCGAGCGGCAGCCAGGAGCCGAAGGGGGGCGGCAGGTACGACAGCGGGAGCCCGAGGAGCAGACCCATCAGCAGGCCGACGACGAGCCCGCCGATCGCTGTCACGAACTCCGCGGTCGAGAGCTCCTGGACCCGCCGGATCAGCCACGTGGCGGGCACGATCGTCAGGTACGGCAGGATCGCGAACCCGACGAGGACCCAGGCCACGACCCAGACCGCCAGAGCAGCGCGCCCGCATACGGACCCTGGGCGAAGATGCCGGGGAGCGTCGACGCGAGGGCGAGGCCGACGATGCCGCCGAGGGCGGCACCGAGCAGGCGGATGTTGCGGATCACGTGGCCCTCGTCGGTTCGGGGGACGGGGGCCAGCCTAGCATCCGCGGCGGGGCGGTCGTCCGGTCCCATCAACCCGGTCCCGAGAGCACGGCTTCGAGGGCCTCGCGGACGGTCGCGACGACGACGGTCTCGATGCCCTGATGGACCTTCGGGCCGCGGCCGGCCCCCGACGATCGCCCGTCGGAATCCCAGCCGGGCCGCCTCGCGCAGCCGGGCATCAGAGCGGGGCACCGGTCGCAGCTCGCCCAGCAGTCCGACCTCGCCGAGCGCGACGGTGTCGGCCGGGACAGGACGATCACGCAGCGACGACGCCAGAGCGAGCGCCAGCGGCAGGTCGAGACCCGGATCGGCGAGCTCGAGCCCGCCGGCGATGTTCGCGTAGACGTCGTGGCTGCCGAGGCCGATCCCGGCGCGGCGGCCGAGCACCGCGACGAGGAGCGCCAGTCGATTCGGGTCGATGCCGCTGGCCCGTCGGGTCGGCGTGCCATACGCCGACGGTGTCACCAGCGCCTGGACCTCGACGAGGATCGGCCGGGTGCCCTCGACGGTGGCGGCCACGACACTGCCCGGCGCGAGCGTCGCCCGATCGGCCAGGAACGCCCGGGCCGGGTCCACCACCCCGACCAGCCCGGTCTCGTCCATCTCGAAGACCCCGACCTCCTCCGCGGACCCGAAGCGGTTCTTCGCCGCTCGCAGCAGTCGGAGCGGGCCGTAGCGGTCGCCCTCAAGCGCGAGCACGACATCCACGACATGCTCAAGGGTCTTCGGACCGGCCAGCGTGCCGTCCTTCGTCACGTGCCCGACGATGACGACCGGGATCCCCTCGCCCTTCGCGAGCGACTGGAGCCGGGCCGCGGATTCGCGCACCTGGCCGACGCTGCCAGGGGGCCCGTCGAGCTCGTCGGTCCGGATCGTCTGGACCGAATCGACGATGAGGAGCGCGGGTCGGTCGGTCGTGGCCAGCTCGACGATCCGTCCCACATCCGTCTCGGCGACGACGCGGATCGCACGCCCCGGCAGGGCCGTCGAGGAGTCCCAGGCGGCCCGCCCTCAGCCGGATCTGGCCGGCCGACTCTTCGCCCGAGGCGTACAGGACGTGCCCGCCGGTCGCCGCGATCGGATCGGCGACCGTGGCGGCCACCTGGAGCACGAGGGTCGACTTGCCGATGCCCGGCTCGCCCCCGAGGACGACGAGCGACCCGTCGACGATCCCGCCACCGAGGACCCGATCCAGCTCTGCCGATGCCCGTCGGTCGACGCGGCGCATCGCCGTCGCCGAGAGCGGCGAGCGAGATCGGCGTCGCTCCCGAGGCCCCGCCCGCAGCCACCCGGGCCTTGGCCCGGCTGGGCTCGTGGACGATCGTCTCGACGAGGCTGTTCCAGGCGCCGCAGTTACGGCACTGGCCTTCCCAGCGGAGGAACGAGCCACCGCAGGACTGGCAGACGTATCGGCTGGCCGGCCGCGCCACCGACGGGGCTAGCGCGCCTCGACGGGCGTCTTCACCTCGGCGGCGTGGATGTCGAGACCCGCCTCGGGGTCCCGGTCGACGACGATCGTCGTCCCGGCTCGTACTTCCCGAGGAGCAGATGCTCGGCGAGGACGTCCTCGACCATGTTCTGGATGACCCGGCGGAGCGGTCGGGCGCCATAGGCCGGGTCGTATCCGAGCTTGATGATGTGGTCCTTCGCCGCCTGGGTGACTTCGAGGTTCATCTGCTGGGCCCGGAGCTGGTCGCGGACCCGGGCGAGCATCAGATCGACGATCAGGCGGATCTCGTCCTGGGTCAGCGAGCGGAAGACCACTGTCGCATCGATCCGGTTGAGGAACTCCGGCCGGAAGTTCGACTTGAGCTCGTTCTGGACCTTCTCCTTCATGAGCTCGTAGCTCGCGGTCTGGCGATCCAGCTCGGTCTCGCCGACCGAGCCGGAACCCGAGGGCGCTGTTGGTCTGGAGCTGCCGAGCGCCGAGGTTGCTGGTCATGATGATGATCGTGTTCCGGAAGTCGACCCGCCGACCCTTCGCGTCCGACAGATGGCCGTCCTCGAGGATCTGGAGGAGGATGTTGAACACCTCCGGATGGGCCTTCTCGACCTCGTCGAGGAGCACGACCGCGTAGCTCTTGCGGCGGACCGCCTCGGTCAGCTGACCGCCCTCGTCGAAGCCGACGTAGCCGGGAGGCGCGCCGACCAGGCGGCTGACGTTGTGGCGCTCCATGAATTCGCTCATGTCGATCTTGATGAGCGCGTCCTCGGAGCCGAACATGAACTCGGCGAGGGCCTTGGCGAGCTCCGTCTTCCCGACGCCGGTCGGTCCGAGGAAGATGAACGAGCCGATCGGGCGCTTGGGGTCCTTGAGCCCGGCGCGGGCGCGGCGGACCGCCTTGCTGATCGATCTCGATCGCTTCCTGCTGTCCGATGACCCGGTTGATGGAGGTCGTCCTCCATGTGGAGCAGCCGCTCCGACTCCTCCTCCGCGATCCGCGTCACCGGGATCCCGGTCCACATCGCGACGACCTGGGCGATCTCCTCCTCGTCGACCTCCGGGACGTCACCGGAGAGCTGCGACTGCCACTCGGTGCGGAGGGCCTCGACGCGTTCGCGGGCCTCGGACTCGGCCTCGCGGAGGGTCGCCGCCGCCTCGTATTCCTGGGCGTTGATCGCGGCGTCCTTCTCCTTCGTCACCCGGTCGAGCTCGCGCTGGGCCGTCCGCAGGTCGGGCGGCGCCGATGAGTGGCGCAGGCGGACCCGGCTCGACGCCTCGTCGATGAGGTCGATCGCCTTGTCCGGCAGGTGGCGGTCGGTGATGTACCGGATCGAGAGATCGGCGGCGGCCCTGACGGCGTCGTCGGTGATCCGGACCTTGTGGTGCTGCTCGTAGCGCTCCCGGATCCCGAGGAGGATCTCGATCGTCTGCTCCAGCGTCGGCTCCTCGACCATGACCGGCTGGAAGCGCCGCTCCAGGGCGGCGTCGCGCTCGATGTACTTGCGGTACTCGTCGAGGGTCGTGGCGCCGATGCACTGCAACTCGCCGCGGGACAACGGTGGCTTGAGGATGTTCGCCGCGTCGATCGCACCCTCGGCCGCACCTGCCCCGACGAGCGTGTGGAGCTCGTCGATGAAGAGCACCGCGTCGTTCGTATTGCGGAGCTCCTCGATGATCTTCTTCAGGCGCTCCTCGAACTCGCCGCGGTACTTCGTGCCCGCCACGAGGGAGCCGATGTCGAGCGTCAGGACCCGCTTGTTCATCAGGGTCTCGGGGACGTCGCCGGCGACGATCCGGTGCGCCAGACCCTCGGCGATGGCCGTCTTGCCGACGCCGGGCTCGCCGATCAGGGCCGGATTGTTCTTGGTCCGCCGGGAGAGGATCTGGATGACCCGCTCGATCTCTTTCTCCCGGCCGATCACCGGGATCGAGCTTGCCCGCGCGGGCCGCCTCGGTGAGGTTGATCCCCAGCTGGTCGACCGTCGGCGTCTTGCTGGCCCGCTTCGTCTCCTGGGTCGGGCTGGCGGACGAGCTCTGCGAGAGGACCCGGATCACCTCATGGCGGACCTTGTCGAGATTCACGCCGAGCGACTCCAGGACGCCGGCGGCGATGCCCTCACCCTCCCGGACGAGGCCGAGCAGCAGGTGCTCGGTGCCGATGTAGTTGTGGCCGAGGCGGCGGGCCTCGTCGATCGCCAGCTCGATGACGCGCTTTGCCCGCGGAGTCAGCCCGACCTCACCGACGACCGGCCGGTCGCCGCGGCCGATGATGAACTCGACGGCGGTGCGGACCTTCGGCAGTTCGACGTTCATGTTCTCGAGGACGCGGGCGGCGACACCCTCACCCTCACGGACCAGCCCGAGCAGCAGGTGCTCGGTCCCGATGTAGTTGTGGTTGAAGCGCTGCGCCTCGTCCTGCGCGAGCGTCAGGACCTTGCGTGCGCGGTCGGTGAACTTGTCGAACCGGTCCATCGAACCGAACGCCTGTTCCCTTCCGAGGTGCATCAGAGCACCTCACAGCCATGCTAGCAGAACCGAACTTCACCGCGGATGCAGCCAGCGGTACCCCCACCGGTGCCCCGGTCGGCAGTCCGGGAGATGGGCCGATCGAACGGAGATACGTGGTCAGTGACGCCGAGGATCTGTCGGGCCGATGAATTGAGCGGCCCGCCGTGGTCCGGCGGGCCCTCGGATCGCGCGGATGAGGTCGACGGTCAGTCGGCGGCCTTCGCGGCCTCCAGCTCCTCGACCGTCTCGGCGGCATCGATCGCCTCGAGGACTTCCTCGTCTGCGACCGCGTCGGCGACAGCCGCCTCAGCCGTCGCCTCCTCCGCCTCGGCCTCGCTGACCGCTGCCTCCACGACGGCGTCCTCGGCGACCGCCTCCGTGTCAACAGCGGCGTCGATCGTCAGCTCGGCGACGACCTCCGCCTCGAGGGCATCCTCGACCAGGACGTCCGCGACGGCGTCGGCTTCCAGCGCCTCGGTCACGGCCTCCTCGGCGACGGCGTCGGCCTGCGCGGCTTCTGCCACCGCCTCCTCGGCGATCTCCTCGGCGCGTTCCTCGTCGGACGTGCCGACGAGCGCGGCCGCGGCGTCGACGGATCGCTCCGCCTCTGTCTCGGTCGACTCGGCCTCGGCGACGGCTTCCTCGGCGACGACATCGGCGATCTCCGCCTCCGCCACCGCCTCCTCGGCCAGGTCCTCGGCTTCGACCGCCTCATCGACGGCCTCGGCGGCCACCGCATCGGCGAGGACGGCATCGGTCACCGCGTCCTCCGCGACCGCGTTGGTCTCGGCGGCCTCGGCCACGGCTTCCTCGGCCTTCTCGTCTGCGACCTCGGCCGTGTCACCCGCGGCTTCGGCATCGGCGAGCTGCTGGCGGACCTGGGCGAACGCAGCCGCCAGGGTGTTGTCGATCCCGCCCTCGGGCTCCTGGACCGCATCGGAGGCCGTCCAGCTCCGCTCGCGATCGCGGCGCTCGCGACGCTCGGGTCGGGCGCCTGCGGCCGCCGGCGCCGCCCCGGGTTCCGGCGCGGGCCGTGCCGGCGGCTCCTCGGCCTGCTTGAGGCTGAGACCCAGGCGGTGCCGCTCGGAGTCGAGGCTGATGATCTTCAGCTTCAGCTGCTGACCCTCGTGGACGACGTCGCCCGGATGGGCGACCCGCTGATGGGACAGCTCGCTGATGTGGATGAGACCCTCGAGCCCGTCGCGGACCCGGACGAACGCGCCGAAGTTCACGAGCTTCGTCACGGTGCCGTCGATGATGTCGCCGACCTTGAAGTCGGCCACGGTCGAGTGCCACGGGTCGGGCTGGAGGCGGCGGATCGAAAGGCTGATCCGACCACGCTCGTGGTTGATGTCGATGACCTCGGCCTCGACCTCCTCGCCGACCTTGTAGCCGGACTCGGGGTTGTTGACCTTGTTCCAGGAGAGCTCGCTCTTGTGGACGAGGCCGTCGATCCCGCCGAGGTCGATGAAGACGCCGAACGGTGCGATGGAGCGGACCGAGCCGGTGACCTTCTGGCCGACCTGGAGGCTGCTGAAGAGCTCGTCGCGCTTCTCGCGCCGCTCCTCGTACAGGGCGACCTTCTCGGACAGGATGAGGCGGTTGGCCTTGCGGTTGACCTCGAGGATCTTGAGCCGGAGCTTCCGACCGACGTACGGCTGGAGCTTCTCGGCGATCTCCTGGGCCGCGTCGCGGGGCTGGTCGTTCTGGGGGCGGCGCGGGAAGTCGACGATCTGGCTGATCGGGACGAAGCCCCGGATGCCGCAGTCGACGATCAGGCCGCCCTTGTTGTGGTCGATGACGGGTGCCTCGATGATGACGCCCGCCTCGAACTGCTCCTGCATCGCCCGCCACTTGCGCTCGAGCCCGGCCCGACGGAGCGACAGGACCGCGTGGCCCTCCGGCGATTCCGGCTGGAGCACGTAGACGAGGACGGTGTCCCCGATCTCGAGCGCCGGCTGGCTCTCGGTGTTGCGTCCGAAGAGCTCGCGATTGCTGACGACGCCCTCGCTCTTCGCGCCGATGTCGACGAGGATCTCGTCCTTGTCGATCCGGACGACCTTGCCTTCGACGACGTCTCCGTGCTTGAAGCTCCGGATGTCGGTGTCCTGCTCCGCGAGCAGCTCCTCCATCGTCGTCGGCTCGGGCCCCAGGGGAGCGCGGCTGATGACCTCGATCTCCGCCTCGCCCTCCGGCTCCGCGCCGGGCGCATCATCGACCTCGGCCTCGAGCTCGGCGACAGCCTCCTCGGAGGCCGCGGCTCCGACCTCATCGGCGATCGCGTCGGACGATCGCCTCCGGCTCGACGAAGGCGGCCTCGGCCGCGGCGGGCTCGGTGACCGCCTCGGCGGCCTCGGGCACGCTGTCGGCCGCGGCGGGCTCGGTGACCGCCTCGGCGGCCTCGGGCACGCTCTCGACCGCTGCGGGCTCGGTGACCGCCTCGGCGGCCTCGGCCTCGCTGGTGGCGGGGACAGGCTCTGCGATCACCTCGGCGGCCACGGTCTCGGCCTCGCTGGTGGCGGGCTCGTCGGCGACGGCGACCGCCGCGACGGCGTCCACGGCCGCCTGCTGATCGGAGACGGTCGCCTCCGTCTGCGGCGCGGTCCCGCCCTGCTGCTCTTCAGTCAACGCTTTGGTACTCCTGGTGTGGTCTCCCCGGGAACACGAACGGCCCGAGCGTGGCTCGAGCCGTCTAGATCCGATCGCGAGAGTGTCCGTGGGTGGCTGGGCCGCGGCCCCTCCTTCGTCGCTGGATGACGTCGAGCGTGCTCTTCAACTGTCCGAGGCCCGAGGGCCGGGCGAGTCTAGCACGGGCTTCGCGCGTGGCACAATCGCCCGGCCGTGCCCGAGCTGCCCGACCTGACGATCGTCGCCGAGGCGTCCCACGCGGCGCTGGCGGGCCGACGGATCTCAGCCGCTGAGGCGGTCGCTCCGCTCGCTGTGCGCGGCACGCCGGCGGAGCTGGCCGACCTGGTCGGGCAGACGCTCGTCTCGGTCGGCCGTCGCGGGAAGTTCCTCGTGCTCGAACTGGATCGTGACCGGATCATCGTCAACCCGATGCTGACCGGCCGATTCCAGCTCGCCCTGCCCGGGACCAAGCTGCCGTCGAAGACCGCCGTCATCCTCCGCTTCACCGAGCGGCCGGCCGCGCCGAGCGATGTCGCGCCGTGGACGATCGGCGCACCGTGGCTGCCGGCCGACGACGCCTCACCCGAGATGCGGTACCGCGACCCGACCCAGATGGGCAAGGTGTACGTCCTCCCGGCGGGAGTCGAGCGTCCGGTGCCGGGCCTCGGCCCCGACGAGATCGGGCCCGACGCCGACGACCCCGCCCTCGACCTCGAGATGTGGCGGGCGCGGATCCGTCGACACCCGGGCGAGCTGAAGAACCTGCTGCGGAACCAGTCGTTCGTCGCTGGGATCGGCAACGCCTACAGCGACGAGATCCTCCACGCGGCCCGGCTCGCCCCGTTCCGGAAGCGGTCCTCGCTCGCCGCCGATGAGATCGATGAGCTGTATCGCGCGACCCGGATGACGCTCGCAGCCGCGGTCGAGGTCCTTCGAGAACGTGTCCCGCCGACGTTCGAGACCCAGGTCCGAGACTTCCTGGCCGTCCATGGCAAGGGCGGCCAGCCGTGCCCGCGCTGCGGGACGCGGATCACCGAGGTGGCTCCGGGCCGCGAGGCGACCGACTGGTGCCGCGGCTGCCAGCGCTGACCGCATCTCCTGATCAGGGCAGTTGGAGCACCTGGCCCGAGTGGATGAGTGACGGGTCGTCGATGCCGTTGAGCTGGGCGAGGACGACGACGGTCGTGTCGTACTGGGCGGCGATCGCGGCCAGGGTGTCGCCGGGCTGGACGGTGTAGGTCCGACCCGAGAGCGACGGGGCCACGGACCCCGATGGACCGGCCGACCCGCCGACCGATCCGCCGGGCGACGCCTCGACCGACGGCGATGCCGCCGGGCTCGGGGACGGCCGCGCACTCGGCGCCACGCTGGCGGTCGGCGATGGGGCGACGGTCGGCGACGGTGACGCGCTGGCGTCGCGCTCGGCGCCCGCCGACAAGCGGGCGACGCCGAGGACTACGAACGCGAGGACCATCAACCCGACGAGCCCGATCTGAGCCGCGGTCCGATCGAGACGGATCGACAGCCGGGGGCCACCTCGATCGATGACGACGGGCGCGGTCGAGGCGATGGTCCACCGGTGCGTCTGACGCTCGCCGATCGCGGTCGGGCCGACATCGTCGACGAGCGCTCGTCGCGCCGCACGATAGGTCGCGCACTCGACGTGGCTCGCGCCGAGACACAGCCGACGCTGCTTGTCGAGGGCCACCGGGACCGGTGGCTCGACCGCGCCGCAGGTGTGCTCACGCGCGGCTCCCGCGGCCCGCCAGTCACCGGGCGTGGCGATCAGGAACGGACAGAGCGACGCGATCTGGTCGAGGGCGGGATCGGTGTTCGGATGGGACTCCGGCGCCGGGGGATCCGCGACGCCGATGCTCGCGCCGCCGACCGCAGGCGGCTCGGGACCGATCCGGTCGCTCATCGCGTCGAGGATAGCCGAGGTCGGCGACGACGGGCATCGACCCGCCGGAAACGGAAAAGATCCCGGCGACGACCTATTTTCCCGAAAGGCTGCCCTCTCAGTATCTTCGGCGCTGGAGAGCTTGACTGCCGTGTTCGGGATGGGAACGGGTATGGCCTCTCCGCCAGAGTCACCGGGATCTCCGTCTGATACGTGGAATCGGCTGCGCCTGCACGGGTCGACCCCGTGGGGCGCCGATCGAAGATCTCCGATCTCGGAGATCAGGTCCGGGATGCGGTCCCGGCCTCAGCCCGCTGACCCCTGGTCAGCTGCTGAAGAGGTCAAGCCCTCGACCATTAGTACGGCTCAGCTGCATCCGTCACCGGACTTCTACATGCCGCCTATATAACAGGTGGTCTACCTGCGGTCTTACCCGGTTGACCCGGTGGGAAACCTCATCTCGCGGCGAGCTTCGCACTTAGATGCTTTCAGCGCTTATCCCGACCGAACTTGGCTACCCAGCGATGCCCCTGGCGGGACAACTGGCACACCAGCGGTTCGTCCACTCCGGTCCTCTCGTACTAGGAGCAGCTCCGCTCAAGTTTCCTACGCCCACACTGGATAGAGACCGAACTGTCTCACGACGTTCTGAACCCAGCTCGCGTGCCGCTTTAATTGGCGAACAGCCAAACCCTTGGGACGTACTTCCGCCCCAGGATGCGACGAGCCGACATCGAGGTGCCAAACGGTGCCGTCGATGTGAACTCTTGGGCACCATCAGCCTGTTATCCCCGGGGTAGCTTTTATCCGTTGAGTGATACCCCTTCCACTCGGAGGTACCAGATCACTAAGCCCGACTTTCGTCTCTGCTCGACTTGTGGGTCTCGCAGTCAAGCTCCCTTATGCCTTTGCACTCTTCGGCTGGTTTCCATTCAGCCTGAGGGAACCTTTGGGCGCCTCCGTTACACTTTAGGAGGCGACCGCCCCAGTCAAACTGCCCGCCTGATACTGTCCTGCGCCCGGATAACGGGTCGCGGTTAGAGTCGAAATCCAACAAGGGTGGTATTTCAAGGTCGGCTCCACCGAAGCTGGCGCTCCAGTTTCACAGCCTCCCACCTATCCTACACAAGCTGAACCCCAATCCAATGTCAGGGTGCAGTAAAGCTCCACGGGGTCTTTTTGCCCTAGTGCGGGTAACCTGCATCTTCACAGGTATTTCAATTTCGCCGGATCCCTCGTTGAGACAGCGCCCAGATCGTTACGCCATTCGTGCGGGTCGGAACTTACCCGACAAGGAATTTCGCTACCTTAGGACAGTTATAGTTACTGCCGCCGTTTACCGGGGCTTCGATTCAGAGCTTGCACCCCTCCTCTTAACCTTCCGGCACTGGGCAGGCGTCAGCCCGTATACGTCAGCTTTCGCTTTCGCACAGACCTGTGTTTTTGCTAAACAGTCGCCTGGGCCTTTTCACTGCGGCTTCGATCGACCACTGCAAGCAGCAGCCGCGAAGCGCCCCTTATCCCGAAGTTACGGGGCCATTTTGCCGAGTTCCTTAACGAGGGTTCTTCCGATCGCCTTGGTATTCTCTACCCGCCTACCTGTGTCGGATTGCGGTACGGACACCATTGATCTCGCTAGACACTTTTCTTGCCAGCATGGCTCACTCGACTTGGCCAAAAAGGCCTCGCCATCGCTGCTCGGGGTTGAATGAGCGGACGGATTTGCCTGTCCACTCCCCCTACCGGCTTGGACGCGTATAGCCAAAACGCGCTCGAACTACCACACCGTGTCATGCCATCGCTCTCACTTGGGATCAGCTCCCGGACTCGTCCGGCTTGCGCCGGACAACCTCCGTTCACCTACCCCCAAGCGACACCTTGCGGTGCAAACGATCTCAGGTGGTTCCGGAATATCAACCGGATGTCCATCGCCTACGACGTTCGTCCTCGGCTTAGGCCCGACTAACCCTGAGTGGACGAGCCTTCCTCAGGAAACCTTAGGCTTACGGCGTGTGGGATTCTCACCCACATCTCGCTACTCATGCCGACATTCGCACTTCCGTCCGCTCCAGCCGTCCTCACGGTCGACCTTCGCTGCAGAACGGAACGCTCCCCTACCACCCGGCGATCGGCAAGCCGACCACCAGGTCCGTAGCTTCGGTACCAGACTTGAGCCCCGTTGGATTTTCGGCGCGGATCCACTTGACCAGTGAGCTGTTACGCACTCTTTCAATGATGGCTGCTTCTGAGCCAACATCCTGGTTGTCTAGGCGAATCCACATCCTTTGCCACTTAGCCTGGATTTAGGGACCTTAGCTGACGGTCCGGACTGTTTTCCTTTTGACCACGAAGCTTAGCCCTCGCAGTCTGACTCCCGAGCTCTAGAATCGCGGGATTCGGAGTTTGGTTGGGGTTGGTAAGCGGGAAGCCCCCTAGCCCATCCAGTGCTCTACCCCCGCGATTGAACGCCCGA